>JABSRP010000098.1 GCA_013215145.1 Pseudobacteriovorax sp. | reverse complement strand
CAAATTGAGCTTGCAAAGATGGCTTAATCTATGTCAAGAGATTGGCGGGAAGTTGGGTTTCCGGGTTGGCAATACAGATCACTCCCAACATATCTGGTAATAGAAGGTTCGAGAAAGCTTTTAGAAACTGGGCCAGCTCTACAGGCTGCGATTTTAACGGAAAATCCAATCTATACGGGCTTCAGTGGCTGGCAATAAAATCAATCGCTGAAAGCGGTGAAGTCCTAATTCGCAAAAGACTAGGCGATCAGAAAAACGGGGAAATCCCTCTCAAACTGCAACTTCTAGAACCAGATTTTCTAGATTCAAATAAGCCTGGCACCAAAAAAGGGATCGAATACTCTGAAGACGGTACAAGACTCGCCTATTGGATTTATAAAGAAGATCCAAGGACCACACGCAGAACCAAAAGTGTTCGCATCCCCGCAGATGAAATCATCCACGCATTTGAGATTCTTCGCCCAGGCCAGCAGCGCGGCCTTCCTTGGCTAACTCCCGTGACTATTAGGCTTAAAGACCTCGACGACTACGAAGATGCCCAGCTTGTTCGCCAAAAAATTGCCTCCTGCCTAGTCGGTGTCATTCATGACATGGAAATGGACGAGCCAGCCGGGAAGATGAAAGACGAGGATTGGTCGACTTTTACGCCCGGTTCGTGGGAGATTCTACCGCCAGGAAAAACAGTAACCTTTAACAATCCTCCAGTATTGCAGGGCTACGGGGAATATCTCTCCGCTATGCTTCATGGTATCGCCTCTGGGTTGCAAGTCCCGTATGAAGTCTTAACAAGCGATTACGAAAAAGTAAATTTCTCCAGTTCTAGAATGGCCTTCCTCGAATTCTACAAAACCGTTGAGCACTGGCAAGAGCACATCATGATCTCCCAGATATGTAACTCCATCTTTAGTTGGGCTACAGAGTTAGCGGATTTCGGCGGAATTAGTTCAGGCAACGCCTCTGTCAATTGGGGCCTCCCCAAAAGGGAATATGTTGACCCAATAAAAGAAATCAAAGCGCAGGTTATGTCGATACGAGCAGGTCTTACAACCCTTGCCTCTGAAATTAGAAAATCTGGAGAAGATCCAGATGAGCTTCTCGAAGAATATGCCAACATTCTACAAAACCTTGATTCCAAGGGAATTACTTTAGACTCTGATCCACGAGTAAAGGAAACTAATGATACGAAAGAACAATCAGATTAATACGGCTCCCATATACAGGGCTGCAACCTTCCTACCTTCAAGTGTAAACCTAGAAAAAAGGACAATCGATGTCACCTGGACAACAGGGGCAAGAGTACTTCGCACTCCATGGTTTGATGATCCCTACTTTGAAGAACTGGCCGTCGATAATGAATCAGTAAGGCTTCAAAGACTTAGCGATACCGGTCCACTACTGGATAGTCATATCGCAGGCCGCCTAAAAGATCAGATTGGATCGGTTAAAAGGGCCTGGATAAAAGATGGAAAAGGCTTTGCCACTGTTCAGGTTCGATCAAATCCAGAATCTCTTGAAATCTGGGAAGACGTGAAAGACGGGATTATTCGAAATATCTCTGTTGGCTACTATATCCATGAGCTTACTGAATCCAAAGAATCCGCTGGTGAATACCAAACCTACCGCGCACTGACTGGGAGCCCTTTGAAATCTCCATGGTTTCCATCCCAGCAGATGCAGGAGCTCAAACAAGAACATCCAATCTTTCCACTCCCACCCAATTAAGGAGCCTTCCCCAAGTGACCAAAATAGAAAATCAGGAAAAACCAAAATCACCACCAGAGCCAGAAAAAGAGCTAAATACCAAAGAAAGAAATATTCAAAACTATGAAGGGGAAATAAAAGAAAAAGCTATTAAAGTCGAAAGAGAAAGAACTCTTGCAATCGAATCCCTCTGCCATAAGGCAAAACTGCCAGATATGTCACGCGCCCTTGTCGAAGCTGGAGTCTCGGTAGATGAAGCTAGGAAACGAATATTCGATAAGATGATCGAGTTAGAGCCTCAAACCAATGGCCATATAAGAGTTGAGGCTGGAGAATATGATGAGATTTCGGTTCGCCGAAAGGCAATGATACAGGCCCTTCTTCATCGTTACGCACCAACTAAATTTCAAATCGATGATCAAGGGCGTAAGTATCGAGGTATGTCACTTTCCGAAATGGTCCGCTACTCCCTGGGAAGAGATGCCGAAGGGCTTGGAAAAAGAGAGCTTGCCAGTAGGGCCTTTCACTCAACATCAGATTTTCCAGAGATTCTTGCAAACGTAGCCAGAACATCCCTATTAGATTCCTATGATAGGCTGATTCAAAACCAAACATGGCAGCCACTTGTCCGCATTACAGAAGCCACAGATTTTAAGCCCATGCGAAAGGTTAGACTCGGCGATATCCCCTCATTAAAACTTGTCCCCGAAGGAGCCGAAATCCAAAGCGGCACGGTATCTGAAAGCTTTGAAGAATACAGAATTGCAACCTACGCTAGAAAATTTGCCCTAACCCGCGAGACCATTATCAATGATGATCTAAACGCTTTTACCGAAATGCCGGCCAAATGGGGAATTGCTGCCGCAAGACTTGAGAATCTTTTATTTTGGTCGATCTTTACCGAAAACCAGCAAATGTCCGATGGCAAACGACTTTTCTCTTCCCAGCATGGAAACCTAGCCTCACAGGGATCTGTTATTGGAGAAGACTCTATATCAGAAGCTGAACTAGCCATGTCAGAACAAATGGGTCTTGATAAAAGAGACAGGCTAAACATCGTGCCAAGATACCTAATCGTTCCAACCACTCTTAAAACCCACGCGAGAAAACAGGTGATGATGCCTACGGTTCCTACCAATACAGATGAGGTCAATCCATTTATGGGAGAGTTTCAGATCATATCAGAGCCGCTTCTAAATAACGATTCGAGGGTTTCCTGGTATATGGCAGCCGACCCAGATCAAGGGGTAGATATCATAGAAATGGCCTACCTAGATGGCGTTAGATCGCCAATGGTTGAGTCAAGAGAGTCATTTGACAGGTTTGGAACAGAAATTAGAGCAAGTATAGATGTCGGTGCTAAAGCCATAGATTACCGAGGAGTCTACAAGAACCCTGGCGCCCAGCCTCAACGGGCCGGAGGAAATAACTAATGAGAAACTTTCTACAACCGGGCCAGGTATTAACCGTCAAAAATAGCCCCATCGACGCAAACTCTGGGGATCCAGTTCTTCTTGAGTCAGTTTTCGGAGTTGCCGTCACCAATGCCGTCCAAGGAGACGAGCTAGTGATGCAAGTTGAAGGTGTCTTTTGGCTTCCGAAGATTGAAGATGAGACCATCTCATTTGGACAACGCCTATCGTTTGCTGATGGCCAGCTTTCTACGAACTTAACTTCTGGATCCATCGTCGCCGTGGCCACAGATATTGCGCCAGAGGGAAGCGGTTCCGTTCCAGTAAAAATACTAAGCACAGTCCTTCCTGCCGAAGTGGCGCCAGAGCCAGAGCCAGAGCCAGAGCCAGAGCCAGAGCCCGATACTGATCCACAACCAAGTTAGGACATGCAAATGAAAAAACTTATTGATCCAGCGATGGATAGAATATTCGAAACACTGGGAGAAGAAGAGGACATCGAGATTAGAAGAGGAGGCATATATCACGATTATGTGCCAGGAATCTTCTGCGATAAGGGAGTTGAAATCGTTAATGAGTATACGGTGATCTCTTCCTCGCAGCCTCAACTTCTAATTAGAGAATCTGATCTTCCAGATGAGTTGAAAACATCTGATCGCCTTATGATTAGGGGTGAACCCTACAAAATCAGAGATACTGACCAAGATGGATATGGAAATTTAATATTGGAGCTTTTCAAAGTTGGCACATAAAAGAATAGAAATTAAAAGAGCAATCGCTTCGGCAATAAAGGCTAATCCAGTTTTATCTAAAATTGCTTTATTTACGGATAGAGAAGGTGAAATCTGGGAAAAGAAAAGCCCAATCATTCATATCTCAGTTCGTGAGGAGTTTTCCGAAAAGTTTGGAGAGGCTCCAAGAATTCTTAAGCGAAAAGCCATGGTAGCAATAGAAATAGCTATACAGGATATTCAGCATGCAGAAAGAGTCGAGGAGATATCAAAGCTTGTTGAAGACCAAATCAATAAGGATTTAACACTTTCAAAACTAGTCACAGATACCGTGCTCGCCCATTCAGATTTTGAAATTAAAGTAGATGGCGCAAGACCTGTGTCAACTCAGCAACTCATCTACGAAATCATTTACTACACAGACGAATCGCCGGAATTATCAGCCTCGCCTACTTCCACGCCAGTCATTCAATTTAGGAGATAGATTGTCCATATCATTTAATGAGATCCCCCAAAACGGCCTAACTCCTTTTACCTTTGTTGAATTCGATAATAGTAACGCAACTAGAAACCTTCAGGGCTCCCAGCCATATAAAATCTTGGTATTAGGTCAAAAATTAGATTCTGGCATCGCAGAAACTGGAAAACTTTATCGAGTATTAGACGAAGGATCGGCTGAAAGACTATTTGGCCCTTCCTCGATGCTTCATCACATCTTTGTAAACCTAAAAAGAAACAACAGAGTAAATGAGACTTGGGCCATAGCTTTGCCGGAACCTGGCTCCGAGAGAGTACTAAATATTGATGAGCTTACCGCTGAAACCGAATATAGTCTAATTCTTACTAAAGGTTCACAGACCGAAACTATAAGCTATTCTACTGATACAGATCCCACCATAGAAGAAATTCTGGATGGACTAATTACTCAGTTACAAGATTCAGATGCAATCGCGCAAGCAGAATTAAGAGAAGATCGCATTTTTATAAGTCTAGTCGATGACTCGCAAATCGGTGTAAACGGTCCAATTACAATATCAGAAGATGAGGCTGGCAAAGCTACTGGTCAGATCGATATGAAAGGTGTGGCTACTGCTGACGGAATATTTTCCATCTATATTGGCGGCCTATCCTACCAGATTCCAGTAAGAAAAGAAGATAAAGCAAGCGATGTTGCGCCAAAACTAGTCAAAGAAATCAACTCTAATCCGCTCTCATTTGTAGAAGCCGAGTTAAGCGGCAACAACGATATAAAACTCACATCAAAACAAGCTGGCGCAATCGGCCTAGATATCCCAATCTTATTTAATTACAATGAGTTCGATTTTCTCCCTCCAGGCCTTGAAAGAGCTGAAATTACTCCTATGGGCTCTAGTGGCCCTAATCCTGATATTTCTTCAGTTATAGAAAAGCTAGACGAAATTCAATTTAATGTCATTGTCATGCCTTATACAGACAGGGAAAACCTAAGGGCAATTGATAGATTTTTAAATGAAAGGTGGGGCCCTGAGACTCCTCTAGACGGACATGCATTTATTGGAAGCGGAGAAAACCCGGAAAGACAAATTGAGATCGCGGAGTTATTAAATTCTAGGCAGATTACTATGTTGGATGCGGGAGGTTTTCCCGTCCCAGCCCACTTGTTTGCTGCAGCCGTTGCAGGTCTTAATTCTCGGTACGCATCCATAGATCCAGCGCGTCCGCAGCAAACACTTGAAGTTAGAGGGATCCTTCCTCCTAAAATTCCAAAGAAAAGAGAGATTAGAGATCAACTATTAAAAGCTGGCGTATCCACGACAACAGCGCAAAGTGGCAAAGTCTATGTTGAAAGGCTTGTTACTACATACACAAGAAACCCCATAGGATCACTTGATCCTTCCTACAGAGATATTGCGGTTAAGCAAACCCTTTCATTTCTTAGATGGGATTTTAGAAGGCTTTTTGCAAGCCGTTATCCAAGACACAAGCTTGCGATGTCAGATGAAAGAATCGGCCCTGGCCAGGCAGTCTTGACTCCAAAATCAGCCAAAGCTGAAGCCGTCGCTCTTTTTAGAAAATGGGAGCTAGCTGGACTTGCAGAAGATATCGATCAGTTTAAAACAGAATTAATAGTTCAAATTTCGCCAACAGATCCTAACCGCCTAGAGTTTTTAATGACTCCTAACCTTATCAATCAACTTCGCGTTATCGGCGCACAGATCTCTTACATTCTTTAAAGGTATGCGATGATCTTATCAGGAATATTTAATTTAAGAATAAACGGAGCTCTTGTTACTGCCAATGGGAGTTTCACTTTCAACCATGGTGGTATTAGAAACGAAGCCAAAATTGCTGGAGATGGCAGGGTAGCAGGATTTAAATCAATGGGCACGGTTCCCTTTATCGAAGGTGAGCTTATCTACACCCCAGATCTTGACGCCAAAGCCCTCCAGGCTACTCAAGGAGGCGAGATCATATTGGAGCTTGCCAACGGTAAAGTATTTGTTCTCATCAATGCTCATTGGGCTGGTGATGGCAATATCCAGACAGAAGAAGGTAATTACTCGGTCAGATTTGAAGGAACCGATTCAGAAGAGTTCACAGCATAGGAGAAAATATGGAAAACTATACTTTAACCCTTAAACAGCCCATCGAGTTCGGAAATTCGATCATTGAAGAACTAACTTTCAAGGAGGTCACAGCACTAGAGATGAGATCAATCAAACCTGGAATGAGTATGGGAGAATTGCTTGATATTGCGGGAAAATTATCTGGACAACCAAAGTCCGTGATCAATAAACTTAAAGCAGAGGATGCAAACGCCGTAGTTGAGTACGTGGGAAACGCGCTGGCAGGTGGCGCTTAGACTATGAGTATGCATTTGCTATTCTAACCCACCAAAATCACATTCAACCCTCCGAGTTACTCTCCATGACTGAGTCAGATCTAATGTTCTGGCTAGAAATCGCCAAAAAGACAAAGAAGATATTTGATGGCAAAACGTGAAGTAAGCTTTAGTGTCAGGGCGGTTGATAGGGCAACCGCAGTCATAAATAAAGTGACTCGAAGTCTTGAGAAATCAACGGCTCCGCTTCGCAAAATGGAAAAGCTGTACGACAGGGCGGATAAGTCTACCAAAAGATACACTAAAACCCTAGATCGACTGAAAGATAAGCTTAGTGACATTGGCAAATCCGCAACCATTGGACTTACTCTTCCTATTGCAGCAGTGGGAGCCACCTCGATAAAGACCGCGGCAGATTTTGAGCAATCGATGAAAAAAGTTGAAACCCTTACGGGTGGAGAGATGTTCGATGAGCTAAAATCTCAGGCTAGAGAGTTTGGTGCCACCACGATGCACTCTGCATCCAGCGCAGCCGATGCAATGGTTTTTTTTAGTATGGCTGGTTTTCGAGCTTTGGAAACTTACAAGGCTATGCCAAGTACTCTAAACCTTGCTACCGCCGCCACCACTGATCTTGCCACAGCGGCAGATGTCGTTACTTCAGTGCTTAGAGGATACAACCTTCCCGTCTCCGATATTCAGGACATGACTGATATGATGACAGGTGCATTCGCCTCAGCAAAAATGGATCTTGCAACTCTAGGAGAATCTCTTACCAAGGCTGGACCCTTAATGGCTCAAATTGGTGTAGAGTTTTCCGAAACATTGGCAATAATTGGTAAACTTCGGGATGCTGGCATAGATGCTTCATCTGTTGGTACTGCGATCGCTGGTGGAGTCGCGAGACTAATCAAACCCGTCAAAGAAGTAAGCGACAGAATCAAAAAACTACTTAAAATGGATGCTAGCGAGCTAGTGGATTCAAATGGAAAGCTTGGATCTTTTGTTGGTCTTATTGAAAGACTAGAAAAAGCGGGAGCTGGAGCAGATGATTTCCTTGCGATCTTTGGTCAAGAGGCAGGAAGGTATCTACTAAACCTCAGAGGGATGAGCAGATCAGTAAGAGAGCTACAGCGAACAATCGAATCCTCAACAGGGAAAACAAAAGAGTTTGCCGACGCATTTCAATCTGGCGCGACTGGCGCAATGTATGCCTTTAGATCTGCAGTAGAGGCTGTGCAAATCTCAATCGGAGAAAGTGGCCTTCTTAGTGATTTCACAGACCTGACTAACGGAGTCACAAGCTATATTCAAAGACTGTCAGAAGCTAACCCTGCCATGATTAGGCTTGCCACGATAATTTTGGGAATAACAGCCATTATTGGTCCCTTCACTTTAGGGCTTGCCGGTCTTGTGGCAACTATCGCTGGAGCCATCATTAATTTCAAACTTCTTACAGTAGTACTGGCGATGATGGGTACTACGGTTGGCGCAGCGTTTGCAGCTATTGCACTGAAAGCATTGATAATTGGCACCGTCATAGGCGGTCTAGTCTATGCCGGTTGGTGGCTCTATGACAACTGGAATAAAATCATTGATACCATTGGCGGCTGGATTGACTATGTCCTAGATAAACTAAGAGATCTTGGCGACTGGTTTGTTGATTTAAGAGGTGATAAAAAATATGGTCTTCAAAGATCGATCTCGGTCACTGAAGAGGGTTTTCCCTCGATTCAAAATGCTGAGCTAAACCGGAAGCTTTCACTAGACGTTGGTCCGATCAAAGATCTACCAAATTTTGATAGTAAGCCTAGCTTTCAGGCAGATGAATCCCTAATTGATAACTCAATAAACTGGATTCCTGACTGGATGGAAAGCCTCGGCTCTACAGTCAATGACGCATTCGCAAATCCCATATTCAAGATTGATGAAAAGAAGCTGGTAGACGAGGAGAAGTTAGGGAAAAGTATTAAGCTGTCAGAATTATCAATAGATACGCCACCCTCATTAAAGAGAATCGAAGAAAAAAGTCGTGTTGTCCAACCACTATCACTTTACCAGAGGGGACAGTTTGGCGAGATTAATTCAAAGCTTCCTAACAATATTATTCCACTTGTAAGGTCCAACATTCAGAAAGCTGATACTTCAAAGGCATTTGAATCGGAGAGATCATTGAATAAAGAAGAGAAGGTGTCCATTGACGTGAATTTCTCGAATTTGCCATGTGCTGACCACCCGAGAATGGAACCATCCGTCACAGATTTGGCATAATTTAGCTACCTAAAGCAAGCTCATTCTCA
>JABSRP010000097.1 GCA_013215145.1 Pseudobacteriovorax sp. | reverse complement strand
TTTGCCATGTGGAATGTCCTCCAAAAGTTATATAAGTTTTTCGGAGGGAAGTGGGATTTCTTTAGAGACAGCACAGTCGCAATGAACGATTAATTTGGGAAGATCCATTCGGACTGACAAGAAAATTAGAATTTAGTAGGAGCCGAGAAAAATGTGGAATATTTTTCTTCAAATAGGATCTTAACTACTGTCGCCTTGTCTGATTATTTCTTCTATTCGGAAATTACTTGGATAGTCTAAGCCGGTTAAGAATGGTAAATACAGAATCTTGATACTATGTTTGGACAAGAGAATTAGGTCAATGCGAGAGGTGCCAATTATTTTTCGACTTCGTTGTGGTCGAGAGTAAGTTAGAAAATTAAACTTTTTGAAATGGGGCTATATGCTAACTTATCCGATAAGATTTAAATCAGGAAATTTTTTTCTAAGATACTGTCTGCTGTTGTTGATGATTCTTCTGTGTGATTCGGTTTCTGCCGCCCCGAAAGACAGCCCTAGCGTCTTAACGGTCCAGTTACATATAAATGGCAAGCCTTTGTGGGAAGGGGATGTACCATCGGACATTAGATCGTTTATGAATGATAATGTCTTCGGGGTTGGACTAAATGTCGACTCTAACTTTGGGATCATGCCTGGGTATATCAAAAGTTGGGAATGGTCCGAGGAAAAACGTGCTTTTTTATTGAAAGTCGATGGTAGGAAGAGGTTTCATGATGGGACCTTTGTTAGTGCATACGATTTAGAATTTCTACTCATTAAGATTCTAGTGCTACAAAGAGGAAGAATTTATAACGGGAGATTTTTAGATAATCAAGGGAAACATAGTCCATCAATTGATTCCCTCTATTCATATTGGGAGAGTAGAAACCAAGAAAAGATTCGATTTAGGAAAAGCTCGAGCCATCTTTCAGGGACTACCGAGAGACATTAAGTCAGAAACACACTATATCGTGCATACTGGTAGTGATAACAGGGTCCCCATCAGTTGTCGAAGAATAAAGGATTCGCTGGAGAGTATAGGATTTAAAGCAAAACTCGTTTCAGAAGACTTCGCCAAAAAAAATGGTCTTGAAAAAATGGCAACTCTTTTCTCTTACACTCGATCAATAGGAGGAAATCCAACTACATTTGTTTCGACTTATCGACCACGATCAGAGAACCCAAGTTTTGGACCGCCTACTGGGGATCCTTTGTTCGAAGAAGTTTATCCAAAATTAGTCGGTACCTCAGATCCGACGAAAATAATTGAATACTTGAGAATATTGAATAGGCATTTTCTTAAGGAAGTCAGACAGATTGCTTACTTTGAAGAGTTTCCTTCTCTATTCTATAGGAAAGACAGGATAAGTGACATTAGGTATAGTGATTCTATATATACGATCAACCTTACGAATGTCAGGCTAAGAGAAGGTTCCGATTTTAAGGGGATTGGACAAGAATAGGAAACGTTTTTCTGTTTCTTTCATCAGTTTCTTCTGTTTGCGGATATTCTGATCCTACTAAAAACTGGGTTAGTAATGGGACTTAATAGAAGATGTAAAAATTTGGAATGTTTTTCTTTAAATTGCGGATACTATACATATTCCAATTTTGCTCTGATTTTAGGATGATGTGAAAAACGTAATGATTGGCGTAAAATCATCATGTTCAATGACTCGATAGTTTTGTCCTACCCCTGGATTCTCTATATTACCAAAATAGTACATAAATACTATTGATGTGTAAGGCGATGACATAGAAGAGAGTACTCGCGTTAAATTTGCTTCAAGACATTTCTTATCTCTTATTGAAGACTTCTCACTTTAAACACACAGCGCAAAGAATAGTCGATATTGGTTAATAATCTATACCTTTCAAACTTAGGTTTATATAAAAGTTTTAGGGTGTGTTTTCGTGACTTCTATCAAAAAAAATTGGGGAATATTAATTATTTATAGTTCATAATCATGAGGTAAATTGCCTCACAGTCCTTCAGGACTAACCGTTTTTGTTGTTTTTTATTGCATTTGTAGTGAGAATTTCCTATCAATCGGCTTGCACCTAGTTGCCTGCAATTTAGACATAAGTGTTTTTATGATTGATTATTTGACAGTATTCCTAATGGTTTTTGGATCGCTTTTTCTAAAAGACTATTAGTTATAGTGTCGTTATTGCGTAGCCTTCAGGGTGTTTTCATTACTTTCGGAAAAAAGGGGTGACCATGAAAATTTCTAAGAAATCAGTTGGGTCTGTAGCCGCTGTATTGAGTCTAAGCGCAAGTGTATCGCAAGCTAATACAGAAAGACACGACCCAAATAGCCTCGAGCGTAATACTCGAGACGGATGCGAGAACGAAATAAGTTCGGACACAGATTCAGGCATAGAAGCCTCAGTCTCCGATAGTCTTTCCGCATTCCTAGATTTTCTTACTCGAAACGAGCAGATTTGTGACGAGCAGGTGTCTGCGTCGAACGAGCAGTTCTTAGCGGGTCCTGCCCTGCAATAAAAGTGTTTTCGAGGAGCATCTAAATAAATTATACAAGATTTGAGGGGCAACATGGAATCTATCATCTCTTTGGTCAAACGTTATTTTTGCATGGTAGTCATACTTCCGTGTTTCTCCTCAAAGTTAGGTTTTTCGATGGCTTCAAAAAATAATGAGAATAGAAAAGTTTCGGTAGCGATTCCTTTTTTGGAACGCAAGGTGGACCCTGTTTCGAGTTTTAGGGATTCGGATAACCTGAAAATTCGTACTATTTATAGCGGTCTAGTGGACAGCGACCCAATCACTGGTGAGGTTGTGAGCGGATTAGCTAAAAAGTTTTATTGGGAAGGTAACGAATTAGTATTCGAGCTTAGAGAAAAATTTTTCACTCGTTCCGGACATGAGATTACTTCTCATGATGTAGCGTTTTCAGTAAGTCGTTCCCTTACAGCATCCGATCCGGTACCCGGCAGTTTGCATTTGCGTATAAAAAAAGACGTAAAAGGTGAGTATCAGATATCAAAGACTGGTAAATATAAAGTGAGGATAGGTTTCAAGGAAAAGATTCCTAGTTTAGTCTCACTGTTTGAGCACCCGAAATTATTCATCGTACCTAAGGTTGCTTTCTCGAAAGATTCCAAGACTATAATAGACTACAGGAATACAACTGGCCCCTATTATATAGAGAAAAAGTCGGATAAGACGTGGACCTTAAAACAGAACAAAGGACACTGGAAAATTAAAAGCTACAGTCCGGCAGAAGTAAATGTCGTTTCTGATATATACGAAGAAGACGGTAAAGAGTCTATTTCAAAGAGATTGTTTAAGGTAGGAGCTATTGACCACATCCCCATGTCAAGTATTGGTAGCCCAAATCGTAATCTAAACGATGGTATTGCGGACTCACAGATCCATATCGCCAGTCACAGTTCAATGATGTTTATGTTTTTTTCAGAGTTAGGGATGAAACTAGATTTGAAAACTCGATTGAGAATTTCAAATTTACTCCGAAAGGAGATTAAAAGGAAACTAAAGATGTTGAAGGTCGATAGAGAACCTGCTCTTCAGCTTACGATGCCTTTTGCGTTCGGCTCATTAAATAAGTCTCAATTAGCCGAAATTAAGAAACAGGATAGCCTAGACATTGATAGTAAATCGATTCCAAAAATAAGAATTTCCACTCTTTCACATGCTGTTTCTTATTATCAAGAAATGTTTAGTCGCTTGGGTGATCGGGTCGAAGTTGTCTCCATATCAGACAAAGATTATGAACCATTTTCATATAAATCTAAAGATGATGATGGAATTACCCCCCATCTAGTAATGAGTGCAAAGGGTCTTGAAGAGTTTGAAAATCTAGAATCAATTGACAATCTCCTAAGGAATAAAATTTTTTCTATTAGGGATGATTTAGAGATTGATAATTGGATTGAAGCTTATTATCAGACTGACGAATCACATAAACGGCAAGAGATGCTTCGATCGTTACACTTCAAAAGTTTGACTAGCGAAGTTTCAGTTGTTCCTATGTTTAGTATACCCAAATATGGCTTTTCGAGGAATGGCTGGCGAATGAATTTTCCAAAAAGATCGGTTATTGGTTCACTCACCGAATTGAAATATGGAAAGTGAGATGGCGAGCGGTTTTATCGAATTTGCCAGAAGAAACCCAGATTATCGATTGGTAAAATTACAGTTTCCACTCCAATCGGATATCTATTATTTCAAATCTAAATTGAATGGAATCAGTGGATATGGTCTTGATTCAGATCAAAACACTGCAATCCTAAAAAGTGTTAGTGAACTAGCCGAAAGAAGAAGCTTTATCAAATGCTATAGTCACTTTCAAACAACAAATGGAATAGCTGTTCATTCGGATGTTAATGAAGCAAAAAAAGCTGCGAAATTTGAACTCATCGAAAGAGATGTAATCCTAACTTTCTTTCATTTTGGCCTATGTTGGGGAGAAATAGAGACTAATGGTGATTTCGAAGATTTTAGTATTATACAATACTTTAGGGAAAAACATTTAACTTTACGTTTAGCTTGTCCCTTGTGTACAGATGAATATTTTGTAGTTGTCGGAGTCCTATTCGTACCTGGGGGGTGGTGTGATATGCGCGTCTTCAACGAAATCTATTAAAAACGATGCGATTAAAAATGTGATGGTTGAGCTATTTACACAGTATGCATGTGAAGAAAATGTTAATTCTAACGATAATCCTCAGACTAGGGATGTAGTAATTAAGAATAAATTTCTCAGAAAAAAAAGTATATATTCGAGAACCTTTGATAATCTTTTTCGCGAAAAAGATGAATCCTATGAATACGTTAAAAGAGTTTTATTGAATGACTATCAGGGAATCAGGATAGGAAAACTAGGTCTTTGCGAAGAATTTAAGTACCTAAGACTAATCATGGCTCGAGCCTTTTCTGAAGATTGTTTGAACTTCTCAACATCTATGGAGGTCGTAAATATTAAAAAGAGAAAAGATGAGTTAGGTATGGCTTTGGTTAATTCAATTCCCTATCCGTTAGGTTAACATGCTGAAAGAAATTTTTGAAAAAATCGATGAAGATACAATTAGAACATGTATACATGTGAACCAAGTTTCTCATGTTTCAGGTTTTTTTAATAATATAGATATCAATAACAATATTTTTTCTAGTATTGTGAATCAAATCGATTTAGATGAAAAAAATATAAGAATTTTTAAGAACGGTATTAATTAATCTAGGTTCCTGGAGAGGAATGATTCCGGTCTAATTACTAAAACATCGATGAATAGTCAGTATTATTCAGGACATTCCATAGTGGTGTCAGGGCTAAAAAATGAAATCGATGGATATAGGCTCCTAAAAGCAAAGTTCGAAAGGCTTATCCCTGGTGATTTGACGATTAATTTTTTGCAGTCACCAAAAAATTCTAAAGCCCTCGCGTTGCACTATGATGATACCGAAATTTTTGCGCTCCAATTGCTCGGACAAAAAAAGTGGGAGTTTTACGATCGGGTGATTCCTTTAGCAAATGGAACAGATTATAGACCGCAAAAACCTCATTTGACTCGACAGATTACTACAAAACAAGGCGATCTGTTATATATTCCTCGTGGACTGAGACATAAGGCCTGTACAGGAAGTTCAGACTCCCTTCACCTCGGGATAGCTATCAAACCTCTGACGATCGGCAATTATGTTAGGAATTTGATAGCGAAACTAGAAGTAGAAGATCCCAAGGTTTCCTTTGTTGCAAACGATTTTAACCTACCCTTGGTCGAGGAAGTCTTGAATTCGATTCGATGTATTAGTAAGAAAAAAATCGGCAGAAATAATGATTCTGATACTGAGATCGACTTAAGATTTGATGCAGATAGTGTTGTTTTTTGTGCCGATAAGCATCGTGCTAAGGTAATCGTAGATGGATTTAAAATGACTTTGCATGGTGTTTCGGAAGAAATTCCTAAGGATATTAAGCCATTGATTGACTTGATCTTTACCAAGGAAGAATTTTCGTTTAATGATGCAAAAAACGTCTTGAGATTAAATGATGAAATTATCTTAAAAATCCTTATGGGTTTCGTATCTAGGCGAGTTATCCAAGCGAAAAGAGTAAATAGGAAGCCATGAAAGTTAGTTATGCCGTCCTATCGACATTTTTGATAACGGTATTGCTTCATCAGTTTATTCTGAACAGTATTAGAAGAGTCGAAGCCGATCTGATTACCAGGACAGTACGGAATAATATTGTCCTCGGAAATATGTCTGAGGCAGTTAGGAGCCTATCTTTATATAGATCGCAGTCAAATTCTTTCGTAAAGATACTAGTCAATAATTTGGAGAGTATTATCCCCGTCGATGATAGGTATAATGATGTAGAAGAAAAAAATTTTGTTCTATATTCTGATTACCGTGCCGGGGTGTTTTATGATTTAGAAGAAAATGTAAAGCTTGCAGAAGTAGTTTTTATATTTAATAGGTTTGAGTATTCTTGGATCGCATTTTCATTCTGGCTAACTATAGTATTTATTTTTGTATTGTTTCATTTTCGAAGTGAAAAAAATTATAGGATTGAGAAAAAGAAGCAGACGGAGATAGCTCGAGTTTCAGCAGTAGCCCGTACAACTCAAATGCTCGCTCATGATGTAAGGAAGCCATTTTCAATGATAAAGGCTCTTATTTCGATGATAAATGATGCTGAACCAGCAGAGTCCAAAAAGATAGCTAATGAAGGTATACCAAGTATTGTCTCCGCGATAAAGTCTGTTGAAGGTATGATTCAAGATGTGATGGAAGTCGGTAGTGAAGGGGTATTGTGTGTTGAACCCGTACAGAGTCAACAATTTATCCTTGATAATTTGAAAGCTATTTTTCAATTTCGCGAAAGTTTAGATATCTCTATAGAGAGTAAGATTGAAGATGACTTGCTATTTAAAATTGATAGCTTAAAATTCTCACGAGTGATTCAAAATATAGTTTCTAATGCTATCGAGCATATGGATAATAAGGGTAAGATTTGGATTGAGATATCGGCCCCAGAAAGTAATTTTTCGTCTTTTACTATCGGAAACTCTGATA
Organism: Pseudobacteriovorax sp.; assembly: GCA_013215145.1. Classification (GTDB taxonomy): domain Bacteria; phylum Bdellovibrionota_B; class Oligoflexia; order Oligoflexales; family Oligoflexaceae; genus DT-89. The sequence continues at coordinate 2,082 of JABSRP010000097.1, read as the reverse complement.
CCTACATCCACCCAGATGATCTCGAGAATCTATTTGATGCCTTTTTTACCAAAGGTAAAAAAGGTGGAACAGGGTTAGGTCTTGCCATTACAAAAAAAATAATTGAAAGTCATGGTGGCACTGTTTTGTGCAAGTCTTCAAAAGAAAATGGAACTGAGTTTATTTTTTCAGTCCCAGCTTTGCTTTCTAGTGCCAAACTTAAAAAAATCTCGATACCAAATCATTCTGATCATTTTAGGAGTAAATCCTCCTTGCAGAATTCTGATGAAAGTATTCCAGACGAACTAAATAATTCGATAAATGACAAAATTAAAAGACGTAAATTCTCCACTATCGTGTTAGATGATGAGACTATTTATGTTAATTCGATCCAGTCTATTGTCAACCGCATGAATATCGACAATAAAGTTACAAGCTTTCATGATGTGGACGATATGTTGAATCAGTTTGATCCAGAGTCAGACCTTGTGATATTAGACGTGGACCTTGGTGACTCCAATCAAAATGGCTTCGATGTCAGTCGAAAACTAAGAAGCTCGGGCTACAGGGGAAAGATCTGTATCCATTCCAATCGAGGAAGGTTGGAATACCAGCCGAAAGCAATCGAGGCAGGGGCCGACTTTTTTCTGCCTAAACCTATGAGTAAGAGTGACTTACTCGTCCTGCTAAGCCAATGCTTAGACCATTCAACTGAGAATAGCCCCTCTAGAAAGGTTCTGCTATTTGAGGACGAAAGTATTTATCAACGTCAATGGAGGCGTATTTTCAGTCCTGGCGAACTGGTAATTCATGAATCCTTAACTGATTTCAATGTTAAGTTGATCCAGAGCTACGATTATGTGATCTGCGACTATTATCTCAAACGAGGAGAGACTGGAATAGAGGTTGCCAGAATTTTAAGGGAGGCTGGTTTTGAGAAGCCAATATTCCTTAACTCTAATGTCGATTCTCTACCGGAAGATGAGGCAAAGCTATTCGATTTGATCATTGATAAGGATGCTAATGAGGCATTCACGCAGATCTCAGAATTTCTGACCAGGTAATGATACTCTCGGATTACTTCGTAATCGTCTAGTTTCGATTTACCTCACTGTGAATCGTTAAAGTAAAAATGTGTAATCATCAATCAACTTTCGTCAGTTTATCTTAAGCGCTAAGGTATCGCTCTAGACATAAAAGGTAAGCGCTGAAGTTCTTTTTTTAAGAATTAAAAGGTAGGAGTTTTTCTACTGATACACCTTCGGCAACGCCTCTTAGAGCGAAACAAAGATATTCGTATGGCTGCAAGCCGTTTTCGATAGCTGTATTCACTAGAGAATATAAAGTGGCACTAGCTGTAGCTAACCATTACATAACGTCAATATCCAGCCATTTACCATGCCTGACATAGCTTCTTCAGTTTCATATCCATTTTGACGAGAGTTTATCGGTTGGGCGAGTCGGCCACAGGCCTTTGCCGAGGCATGATTATGTAGCCGACCCAAACTTTAGCTAAAGAGTAGATCGCCCACTGAGTTCATAAACTTTAGTCAGGGCGTAAATGATGCCAGTAGAGGTCATCGCTTATCAGCGTATCTGTCCGACATGTAATGCTAAATTTTATATATGCAGATCTTGCGATCGAGGGGATCGGTACTGCAGTATTGTCTGTAGGGACGAGGCTCGACGAAAAAACAGGCGTAAGTCATCAGCCACCTATCAGGCTACTGCTCGTGGTCGAGCCAACCATCAAAAGCGTCAAATAACCTACAGAAAAAATCGTCAGTTAGAAGAAAGCGTGACTCACCAGTCTAGCTCGTCTGAAAAAAAGACCGTAATTACTCGCAGACCTCGCAAGCTTTACTTTCCGGTAAGGTTTGATAGAAATCGCAGCCGTGCTTGCTGCCTTATCTGCAAATGTGAGGTCGATCGTGTTTACAATTTTTTCTAAGAGAAAGGTTTTTGATTTGCCTTATAGTTCTAAACTTATCGCCGAGATGAGGCGGTTGCACCACTACGAGCATTATACTGTGCTGTCTCTAAAGAAATCCCACTTCCCTCCGAAAAACTTATATAACTTTTGGAGGACATTCCACATGGCAA
>JABSRP010000096.1 GCA_013215145.1 Pseudobacteriovorax sp. | reverse complement strand
AACCCATCTCCCCCTAAGCCTCGACCACCTTCGGTTGTCTACGTTCTAGAGAGAGAATTTCGGCGAGTCATGTTAAATACGAGTGAGCGACCTCTGGCGCAGGCACTCGTATCCAATAATTGCAGCAGAAACTGACACATTAAGCGAATCGCATATACCGCGCATGGGAATTTGAACTTTCTTTGTGTCTTGAGAGTCATTCCAAAAGTCCGAAAGACCAAAAGCCTCAGAACCAAAAATCAGCGCAGAGGACCTGCTAAAATCCTCTGCGAAGTAGGGAGTACTGGCGAAAGGTGAAGCAGCAAAAGGGATTATTTCGTTTTTTTGGCAAAACTTTAAAAACAGCTCACTAGTGGTTTCATAAATTGGCAAAGAGAATACAGCACCTAAGCTAGCCCGAATACAGTTTGGATTGTAAACGTCGGTCTTGGAGTCGAGTAGGACAATTCCCGTTGCGCCGATGCCATCGGCGGTGCGTAAGATTGCTCCCAAATTTCCAGGTTTTTCCAGACCTTCGCAGCATATCAACAGCTCGGCCTTCCCCTTTTTGGGTGACCAGTCATCCATGGCCTGCTCAGGAGTTTGGGCAATCACAATCAAAGGTTCAACCGATCTCATGGCAACTTTTTCAAAGATAGCATCGGCGACGATAAAACTTCGATTTAAACCAAACGATCCAAGTTCAGCTTCAAGCTCAACGGAAGCGCTTTCTTTTATAAAGGCCTCATGGATTTGGATACCGCAGTCCTTAGCTCGGAGGCATTCTCGTTTACCCTCAATGAGAAATTTACCATACCTCCGGCGGTACTTACCGTCACGAAGCTTTTTCAGCTCCTTAATCCGAGGATTTGAAGCAGACGAGATTTTCACTTAAGACCTTGTAGGAATAAATAATGTACTGGCGCCACTAGGCAGTACTCTGTTGGAATTGTACTCTGGCACTGACATTTCTTCGAGCTCAAACGAACCTTCGCAGTCTCCAAGCATCTCTAGCAGATTATTCTTCATTGCCAGTGGTGTATAGCCAGGAGAGTGGGAGGTCAGTAAAACGAACCGAAAATCGGAATAGAGAATTCTTGAAAGATCATCTAACAAGCTTGGGAGGTGATCTTCGATTTTCCAAACCTCGTTCTTTGAGCCACGACCGAAGGTAGGAGGGTCTAAGATAATCCCGTGATAGGTACTACCTCTTTTTATCTCCCGGGATACAAACTTGCGAACATCGTCGATAATCCACCGAATAGGATGATCAGACAGTCTGTTCAAATCTGCATTTTCTCTGGCCCAAGCTACGCTGGTCTTGGATGCATCCACATGACAAACCTTGGCGCCACCCATGGCGGCAGCTAAGGTAGAACCACCCGTATACCCAAAGAGATTGAGGACGGACATTCCAGGCTCACACAACTGCCGCATTTTCTTCCAGTTGCTGTCTTGTTCAACAAAAACGCCAAGATGTCCAAAATCGGTTCGCTTTAACTGAAACTTTTGTCCTTCAAAATCAATCACCCACGCGGAAGGTAACTTTTTGTTATAAACGGTCCACTTGCCGTCCCCTCCAGGAAATCGCTTGTAGATCGCATCAACATTTTTCCAGTGCTTTTCGTCTAGTTTTGGCCGCCATACCGCTTGTGGTGATGGCCTCACAAAACGAAACGGACCGACGCTTTCCAGTTTCTGAAAATGCCCTGAGTCTATGAGTCGATATTGCTTAGAGGAGTCGGACATACTTGGACCTAAAATTTGATATTTTCGTACCCGAGCTCAAGAGCTTCGGCAACGGCTTTGTGAGTCACAAGCCCCGCATGGGTGTTTAGACCGTAGTACAGCGCCTGATCCTCGGACAGTGCTTTTTCAAGACCTTTATTTGCCAGATCCATTGCGTATTTTAACGTCACATTCGTCAGAGCGTAAGTGGACGTTTTGGGAACATCACCTGGGATATTGGTGACTCCGTAGTGAATAATGTTTTCATCAATGAATACTGGCTCATCGTGTGTCGTCGGCTTGATGGTCTCAATACATCCACCTTGATCTATCGCGACATCGACAACTGCAGAGTGCGTTTCCATAGTCTTAATCATGTCGCGCGTAACCAAACGTGGTGCCTTCGCACCGGCGATAAGGACTGCACCGACAACCAAATCAGATTCGGCAACCGCCTGGGTGATATTCTCTGGATTCGACATGAGGGTATCAATATCAGTTCCAAAAATATCATCTAGATAAGCTAATCTAGCCGCACTAACATCAAGCATGGTAACTCTTGCACCTAGTCCGATAGCCATTTTCGCTGCGTTGATTCCAACTACACCACCGCCAATAATAGCGACTCGGCCGCGTCGGACTCCCGGAACCCCACCTAAAAGAAGCCCTTTACCTCCACGATGCTTTTGCAAGCATTGAGCACCAACCTGAACTGACATTCTACCTGCCACTTCACTCATAGGTGTCAATAGAGGTAGCGCTCCATTAGAGAGTTGAATCGTTTCGTAGGCAATCGAAGACACCTTACGCTTCACGAGTTCGTGACCTAGCTCTTGGGCTGCTGCCAAATGAAGATAGGTGTATAAAATTTGACCTTCTCGCATCAGAGGAAATTCTTCCGCAATCGGCTCTTTAACTTTTATGATCATGTCAGATTCGGACCAAACAGACTTGGCGTCTGCAACAATTGAAGCTCCCGCACTCTCAAATTGTTCATCCGTGATTCCGGCACCAAGCCCTGCATTGGATTGGATCAATACCTTGTGACCCGCATCGGATAACATCTTGACTCCGCCAGGTACCACTGCAACCCGGTTTTCTCGGTTTTTAATTTCGGTTGGTATTCCAATGATCATAGTTGGACCTTTCGTTAAAACGTTGTTTTCCATTAGGCAGCAAACCAACAGTTATTACGCTAGTCCCTAAGGTAGGTCAATGATCATTCCGTCATAGGCAAATTCACAGTGATGAGGTATGTCGTTTTGGTGTTTCTCGTAATCTACGTCGTGTGATAAGTGCGTGATAATACCCCGCTTAACTTCGAGCTCTTCAAATAAAGCGACAGTTTCAGGAATTACGCTATGTGTGTTATGAGACCCGAAATGGATGCCACTAACCATAGTATGAATCCGCCCCCTCCAATTGGCAATTTGTTCGGGAGAAAACCTTTTGAAGTCAGTAGCATAGGCGAAACTGCCCATTAGAAAAGCTGTCGACGAAACATTTCCGTGGGGTAAGTCAATCGGCTCGACTTCTATGTCTCCAATGCGAAAGCTGTTGTCAGGGATATCCCGCAAGTCTGTCTGAGGAACCGCACCTAGGTATCCCGTGTTTTCGAAGGCATAATAAAAGCGTTTCTTTAACTCAGCCATGTAATAGTCTCTTAAATAGACTGGCATATTTTCTTTAGAATGGAACCAAAAGGCCCGCAAATCATCAAACCCGGCCGAGTGATCGGCATGAAGATGGGTGTACATCACAGCATCGATAGAGCGGATTCCAGCGTTAACGATCTGAATACGCATTTCTGGCGCAGTATCAATGAGAATGCGGGTCTTGCCTTTTTCAACAACTATGGAGCTGCGAGTCCGTTTGTTCTTAGGGTCATCACTTTGGCAAATTGAGCAGTCGCAACCAATGACGGGTACGCCGGCGGAGGTTCCTGATCCTAAAACTATCGCTCTCATCGTGTAATCCAGTCCAACACTTAACTAGCGGTCAATACCCAACCAAGACTACGTGAGATTTTTACAAAAATGAATACGAATTTCGCTGAATAGAGTTTTGCTAAACGCTACAAACTGGTCAACACACCTATCGAAAGACCAGTGTTGAAGGACTGATGCAGATACATTAGATCGACTCCAAGAGACCCTATAAAATCCCCAAATCGCATGACAGCGGCGACCTCACCTCTGAGAAGAAAAACTGTTCCTTCCACAATACGGTCGTTTAATATGGTTCCAATGTTATAACCACCGTCAATGTCAACTGTGGTACTTGCAAACCCAAGATCACCACCTAACCGCAAGTTCACATACTCATAGGGAAAGAGGATTTGAGCAGCTCCTGCTGCGATTCCTATGGATGATATGGAAAAATTTGTATTGGTCACTCCTTGCAGCTTAGCAGAAGCCTCACCGGAGCCGGAGAGATAATTAAGTTTTAAAGTCAAAAACGTCAATTGCTGCCACTTTAAAAGCCCGACTGCTTCGAAATTTGAGGCGACAAACCCATTACCAATCCCCATAGAAAAAAGTCCGAGTTTACCTCCATAGTAGTAGTCGCCGTAGTTTTCTCTTATCTTAAAATACTCTTTGGGGTTTCTGGCTTCTCTATCTCTAATGACCTCTGCGCGGTGGCTTCTTAGGATTTTTGAATAGAGCTCCTTTATCTCGAAAGTCCTAATGGAATCGCGGATTTTGGTCACTACCCCCCATCCAATAAAGAACCCGTCCTTACTGAAAATACCGATCCTGTCGCCGATCGTAGTGCGCTTATTCTTGATTTCACATACTGTTTGTTTTTTATTACAGCGAATAGAGGATGAATCGGCATACATCTGAGTCGACAAAGTGAGAATCGACACTAAAATCAGAAACTTCAATGAAAATCTCCAAGACTATCTTCCCTGAACTCATAGTTTACCATCTTTTAGAAGTTGTTGGAGACGTAATCGAACCTCTTCGTCAACCTCGAGGGCTGCAATATCTGAATCTGCAGCACCTGCTAACAGTTGAAAGGCCTTATTGTAAACAAGCCGAGTTGAGCCCTTCGGCATACTGCGAAGTATGACAGGTAGGGTTGGCCATTCTTCGGGCGCTTGCAAAGCTCCCTGCCTCAAGCGGACAACAACAAGATAGGAAGGAGGATGACCGCTTCCGTCTGTCAGGACAGAATCCAGAATGGATAGTAGATCGATATGCTGCCGATCAACCGACGCAAACTTCTCTACCTGATCTTTAATAAACTCCTCGATAGAGACTGAGTTTTCATCGATTGGTACAGTAAATCCATACCGCACCGAGTCATCGCCAGGAAATCGCAGTAGACCTCTATGATCGTAGCTCCCAACAAACAGAGTCAAGTGATGGACGATCTGATTCAATAGGAACTCCTATACCTGACTAAGTTTATCTAATACTTGCTTAGCAACCATTTGTACAGTCTCCATGGTGCCGATCGAATCGATAGCAGAAGCTTCGATGTCTTCCTGCCGACCGCGATTAAGCTCTTGTCGTAGAACCTCTAGGGAAACAGCCTCAGGATGGTCGCGTTTGTTGTACTGCAGAACTCGAGGAAGTGTGACCATATTTACCCCCTCTTTTGACATCAGTTCTTTCATATTATTCCAATGACTTATATTCTCATGCATAGCGCTCAAACGACTATCAAAGACAAATACAAAACCATCGATTCCTTTGAGCAAAACCGTGAAAACGGTCTCGTAGATGTTTGATGCCGGAAGGGTATACAAGTGAAGCTTTACATGGAAGTCTTGTACATAACCCAAACTGATTGGTATAAACTCAAAGAATTTAGTTGGAGGCGGCTCAGAGCGGTCTCCATCTCCAAATAGTTTTTGGTCGCTATATTTATATATCGATTCAAAATTTGTGGTTTTACCTGCACCTTTGGCACCCAGGTACAATACCTTACAATTGATTTCTTTGTTTTCCAGGTTCGTAAAAGCCATAAACAACCTGATTATATAGGATGATCTTCAAACTCAACCGTTGTTATCTTACCATTAAACTCGTTCAGAAGCTCCATGGTCAAGGGATGGGACCGAATTTCATTCTCTTCCTGCTTGCGCTTCTCTTCTTTTTCTTTTTGTCTAATCTCTAGAAGTGACTTTTGCTGCTCATCGTCGTTAGATAGTGCCTGCACTGTCGCTGGATCCGCTCGTTCTTCCACCACAAACTCTCCAGCGAAGGAGAACCTCTCTCTCAGCGAGCTAATCACTTTACTTCGGTACTCTAAGGACAATAACTTACTACCACCTAAACTCTCGGGGCGAACAGCCACCTTTATGAGATCTTGTCCAAATTCTAGTGGCACAGTTTCCTCCAAAATCCGTCCCTGAAGTGGCTCTAGCTTCATCCAAATTGTGACCAATTGCTTCCAACTATCTGGAAACTTTAAGTCAGAGTCTATCGCTTCCTCCGCTCCTTGATTAGTTCCTTCAAGAGGTTTAGCAGAAACCGCTATCTCTTGGAGACTATCGCCTTCCTCGGGTAGGATCTTTTTAGAAATTTCAACTTCAGGTTTCGAAGTGTCACCAGTTGCCATAGGCGGAGCTTCGTTAACCGGTGCCGGGCTCATGGGAGCAATTGCAGCGTTAATTTGTTCAGGATTTCCCTGTTTTGCTTCCGCATGAGTTGGCTCTTGAGGAAAAAGAGACTTATGTGGCTGCGGAGTTGTTTCAGCATTTTGCGGAGCGTCAACCTTTTGAGTTGTCTCAATCTTCGTAGTGCTTTCGCTCTCTGTCACCGCTTTACTAGCTACAGCTGAGCTCTTAGACCACCTTTCCTTTAGACTCAATTTAGGTTTGTCGGACGTTTGGGCAGTCGCAGGCTTCGAAGATTCTAGACTGACAGCTCGAGAGACTCCTGTCAGGTCAGGCTGTGGAATTTTCGATTTATCCAGCAAAGCTGACTTTAACTGCTGAATATCAGGGAATCCAGGATCCAAACACCATTCAAATGCCATGTTTTCTAGAATAAACTGATCGAGTTCTGAGTCATCCAAATCATCGACGGTTTGTAGTAATAACCTAAATATCTGATTCAAATTTAGAGTCGCAGCTTTTTCAGAGAGTTTCGTCAGCATGTCCAGCTCATTAGGAGATAAGCCTAACAGTTTTGCATCTAAAGCCTTAGCCCCGAGAGACTTTATGACGAAACCGTGCCTGGTATACTTGGCTAAATTTGTTACCGTGGATTTCAAAGACACGCCTTGGGCGACCCATGATGCAATAATGTCGACAAGTACTGCAGCATCCTTCTCTATTAACTTCTCAATAAATGCAATGTAGGTCTCCGTAGAAGCCGCATTAACAATGGAACCTACAGTCTCAGAAGTCACGCTACCTTGACCTAAGGCGATGACCTGATCCAAAAAAGTCAATGAGTCCCGCAACGAGCCGCGTCCTTGTTGTGCCACAATTGCTAGAGCGTGGGACTCATAGGTCACATTCTCATGATCAAGTATGGTTTCGATACGGGAAACTATACTCTCGAGCGAAATATGTCTAAGATGAAACGTCTGACAGCGGCTAATGATTGTGTCAGGCACCTTTTGAAGCTCTGTAGTTGCAAAAATAAATACGACATGAGCTGGAGGCTCTTCGATAGATTTTAGAAGGGCATTGAAGGCGCTGTTAGAAAGCATGTGCACTTCATCGATGATATAGACTTTATATCTCGAACGTTGGGGTACATAGCTCAGGGTCTCTTGCAGAGATCGAATGTCTTCGACACCTGTATGGGAAGCGCCGTCAATCTCCAAGACGTCCTCGTGAACCCCTTCATTGATGGCAAGACAACTTGCACAAGCATTACAAGGATCGGTTATTCCTTCTACTTCGCAGTTTAATGCTTTTGCATACAGCCTGGCCGTTGTCGTCTTACCTACGCCTCGGACACCAGAAAAGACCACGCTTTGCGGCTCTCTGCCGAGCCGAATGGCATTCTCTAACGCTTCTGTTACAGACTCTTGGCCAACCATGTCAGCGAATTTAGTTGGTCGGTACTTCCTGGCTAATGACTGGTAAGACAAAATGACTCTCCATCAACAAAAAAACGCAAAGTGATAGCTAGATTACCTAAACACCTACTCACATCCACTACCGTTGCTACCTTCCGGTCCTGGCGGGTTCGCAGAGAAGCACCATCTAGGATCTAGCTATCACTTTGCGCTCATTTCAGCTCGCAAGTCTAGCACAAATCTACTGGCGGAGAGAGAGGGATTCGAACCCTCGAAGCAGTTGCCCACTTACACGCGTTCCAGGCGTGCGCCTTCGACCACTCGGCCACCTCTCCCCTTACTTTGCCTTAATACAAAAGCGACCTGACGCTAAATAGAATCGATAAAATTGTCAACCCAATTTCGCTTAAATCGCCATGCAAATTTTAAAAAACTTCGGTATGCTACCGTTACAACTATGGTTTAAGCGATTGGGAGAACGCATGTCAAAATTTCTTATCATCCTTTTAGGTATCCTACTGAGCCATTGCACAACAACCACGCCTCACGAAACACCAGAGACATTCAAACCTAGGGGGATCAACAAGCTTAGGGCCCAATACATCGACTCGGGCAAAAGCGGCATGGTCACAGCTGCTCACCCCATCGCTTCCAAAGCAGGAGTCGAAGTATTAAAACAAGGTGGCAATGCCATAGATGCTGCCATAGCAGTATCTTTCGTAATATCTGTGGTCAGGCCCCAGTCTACAGGGATAGGTGGGGGAGGTTTCCTCATGTATCGTAATACCAATAACCAAAAGGTCGAAGCCTGGGACTTCCGAGAAGAAGCTCCATTAAAAGCCCATCGAGATATGTATCTTGACGAAAAAGGTCAGCCAAAACCTTTCAAGTACAAAGGAAAAGAAATCCCCAGGGCCTCGGTGAACGGTCATCAATCGGCCGGCACACCTGGATTAGTAGCTGGCCTTTGGGAGATTCACAAAGCGCACGGGTCACTACCCTGGAAAAATCTATTACAACCAGCCATCATAGCCGCAAGGGATGGCATTCCTGTATACCCTAATCTCGCTAGAGCAATCGATAGGCGAAAATCAGTCCTAAGCGTCTTTGATGGAAGTCGTGCAATTTTTTATCCCAAAGGAGTCGCCCTGAAAGCCGGTGACACACTCTTCCAAAAGGATTTGGCCAAAACCTTGGAAGCGATCGCTGAAAAAGGAGCCGACGGCTTTTACAAAGGCGCTGTTGCAAAACTCATTGCTGAAGAGATGAAACGTCACAATGGGCTAATCACTGAAAAGGATTTACTTAATTATGAGGTGAAAAAGAGAGAACCCATAGAGGGTGATTTTCGTGGGCATAAGATTTATTCCATGCCTCCTCCATCATCTGGGGGGATCCATATCGTCCAAATGCTCAACATTCTGGAAGGCTTTGACGGAAAGAAAAAAGGACGTTTTTCCCCTGAATACATTAACCTTCTGACGGAAGCGATGCGGCATGCCTACGCCGACAGAGCAACACATCTCGGTGATCCAGACTTCTACAAGGTCCCAATTAAAGGGCTAACAAGTGACGGCTATGCAAACGAAATACGCAAAAAACTCAGCGTAGGTAAGGCAGGAGATTCATCAAAGATAGGGCCTGGCAACCCGATTCCTTACGAACAACCCTCGACCACTCATTTCAGCATTGTCGATAAAAACGGCAATGCTGTCTCAAGTACTCAAACAATAAACTACACCTTCGGTTCTGGTGTTGTCATACCGGGAACAGGGATTCTAATGAATGATGAGATGGATGACTTTTCCATCAAGGCGGATACCCCTAATGCTTTTGGCCTCATTGGTTACGAAGCAAATTCAATCAAACCTGGTAAACGTATGTTGTCATCGATGTCACCATCAATCATCACTAAATCTAACCAAGTCCAAGCCATAGTTGGTTCACCTGGAGGATCTCGCATCATTACGGCAACTCTCCAGGTCATCTTGAATCGTATCGAATTTGGTATGACACCTGAAGACGCTGTCCATAGCTTCCGGACTCATCATCAATGGAAACCGGATAAAATTTACTTTGAAGAATCAGGCATGGCACCGCAAACCAAGGCTAGCCTGGAATCTATGGGCTATACCTTATCCTCAAGCCGTTGGAATATAGGTGATGTTCAAGCCATTTTTTATGACAATGGAGTTTGGGTCGGTGTCTCCGATACGAGAAGTGACGGACAGCCCATGGGCTATTGACAGCCTCCCGCCACTAAACCGCTGACGCGGCTATAGTGGGGGATTCCTGGGCCACTTTAGGCACCAGCGATTC
>JABSRP010000095.1 GCA_013215145.1 Pseudobacteriovorax sp. | reverse complement strand
CCTTACCCACCTCTACCTTACCAATCGCCCGGGAAGGTACATAAAGATGAGCCTCCCATAGGCTGTCATCTGGTAATAGTGTCACCAGAGGCTTTTGATTGGTAATGCGATGACCAAGAGATCCTTGTACGGTAGCTACGCGGCCCGAGATGGGAGCCTTGACGATGCGGGAATATCCAGCGGAAATCTCTGCGATTTGGCTGGCTACGCCTGAGAGCTCTTTCTCCTGGGTGACCTTAAGTTCGTCGTATTTATAATCGAGGTTTTCGATGGTACTGGCTAAGGAGTGCACCACAGTTTTCTTGGCCAGGATGTCCTCTTCTTTTTGCTTTTGTAGCTGCTGTAGGCTTAGGAGCCGGTCCTTACTCTGCTCAAACTCGTGGGTAGAGATCAGCGCTGAGGCCTGCAAGGTTTTTAGTTGCGTGGTGCGTGTCTTAAGAAGCTTGACCCGCTCTCGTAGGATACCTAGTTGGGATTCTAGTAGTTTGATCTCCTTGAGCGACTGCTTGTGTCTTGTGGACAGTTCGTCAAACTCAATTTGCTTGCGTTTTGGAAGGTTGGCTAGTGTTGTCTCGATATTTTGGTGGATGGCTTCCAAGTTCTTTTTTTGCAATAACTGGACGCTGTCGCCACCCTCAAGCGATACATGGTTCACCAGACTAGCAATCTGATCGCCCTCTTGGATCCTCTGACCTTCTTTAACGCGAATATCTTGGACCACACCCTCTCGTTTGGGAAAGACTTTAATGATCCCTTTGTCGGGGACAACGATACCGGCGACCTTTTGCTTTTCGTTATAGTTAGCGAAAGCTAGGAATAAGAAGATGACTGCAAAAATCGAAAATAGCAGATATACCAGAACGCTAGATTTTGGATTGGGCAGGAGAATAACCTCGCCCATCTTGCCAAAATTTAGCTCTTCCTGAACCTCCTGGCGGAATAAATCTTTTCTACTCATATCGAGAGCACTCCTTCGAGAGATAGGTTTCTAATATGCTCTAGGCTGGTGACTTCCCTAGTTTGTAAATATTGGATGTATAGCGCGAGGACGCCAAACTCCAACTGAACATGGCGGCGTCTGAGGTCTGAGAGATTGCGCCTGGTTCGTAGGACCTCGAGAAAATCCTGCTGACCGAGTTTATGGAGTTTGGTTTGTGCCGCCAGGAGCTCTCGATTTTTTTCGATGGCTGATTGAAATGATAAGCTCATGGCGGCAGCGGCTCGTAACTCTTTCTCTTTTTGTTCTATCGCTAGTTTGGACATACTTATATTTTCTTGAATTTGAATCTCTGTGGCAGCGATCTGTCTGCTGGCAGAGGCTGGTCCTGTGATGCTATTGCCACTAAGCGTCCAGGTGAGTCCCATACCGATATCATTTTGCTCGGACTGCTCATCACCAAAGATGCTATGCTGCTTATCAGCAAATACATAAAACCGCGGTAGAAGGCTGCGGTAGTTCAGCCTTTTTTCTTCCTGCGCTAGTTCTTTTTCGAAAATCTGATCTTTCAGACTAGGTCTATCCCTAAGATCTTTGTTGCTAGGAAACGGTAAAAGAGAGATCTGTTTGCTATATCCCGTTTTTACCCCCAAATCACAGCTACCGATGTCCGTATTGCTAAGGCTAGCAATTTGGATAAGGCTTGACTGGATCTCAGAGTCCAATCGGCTCTCTTCCATACTCCATTGTTCAATCTGCAAGTCGATGTTCATAAGATCTATCGCTGTGGCGATGCCAAGCTCTATGCGTTTTTCTACCGAGGACTTTTCCACTTCTAGATCGGCGCGAATATCACGAGGTACTTCCAATTCGGATACCATGCGAGCACAGTCTAGGTATTGCAGTGATACATCGGATAGGATCCGTTGATGAGTTATGATCTCACGATTTTGACTACGGTCAAGATCAATGGATTGCTTGTTGATTAGATTAAAGGAAGCGGCATCGTATAGAGGTTGTTCGAGTCTAATGCGTGACGAGACAGTCCGCTGCCGGTACTCTGTACTTAGATCCTTTTGCACGGGTTTTGTACCCTCTGTCTGTACAGATAGTCTCGGGAAAAGCGATGACTTTGCGTCAGTGACCCGAGATTCCATGACTTGGCTATTGGCCTTTTCTTTTTTGATGGCGTGAGATGAATGACTGGCTTCGTTGGCTATCTCGTACAGGCTTTTAGCCTGGATAGATCCATGATTTAGAAGAGCCATTGTTAATACGATTTTTTTCATTTTCGAGTATCTCACTGAAAATCAGTCTTAGATGTTCTTTAGACGTTTGTTTAGCTGTTTTATTTCAGTCAAATATGTTCTATTACTAAGAGTTTCGTTTAAGATAGTGTTTATAAATGGTTAGCTATAACCAGAGGGAAAATCAAAAATTTTTAGGATAAATCAGAAGTCGATTCGCAAAGAATTTTCGCTGAAATGAAAAAGAAAGGGTAGTCTTTACCACCCTTTCATAAAATTTTGAAATGTTTGCCCCGATAAACAGAGTGCTTTCGAAATCACCCTGATCCAATCTGCAAATAGATAACTAAAGTATTTGACGAATAACTTGTTTAGCTACTTCGACGAGCTGCTCTTTAAGTGATGGGCCAACCCTTACTCCACCTTGTATCTGTGCTATTTCGTTGCTTTTCAATGTCTTCATGATAGTTTCCTTTCTTTTTATGGTCGTTAATGGGAAATAAAGTCTGATATTCTTGTTTGGCAGGGAACTTTTAGATCAATGGACTCGTCTTTTGGGTCTTTGAAACATTCCGTGCAAACGTAAATACCTTTTTTGGTAAAGGGTCCTCGTGCGCACTGAAGTCCTTTACCTATTATTGAGACACAGTTATGCTAACTATATTTCATTAAACTAATTAAAGTATTTAAAATAATGGCTCGTGAACAAGAATTTATTGCTTCCGATACTGACAGATGCTGTTATTGCCCTAAAATATGCACTGGATGAGGCAAGATATATATGATTCGAATAGCTTAGAAATGGAGATAGTTTTCTATAAATTCGATCGTTGCTCATTATGGAATAGATGAATTGATCTTTTTACTAACACGCTAAGAAAATCCCTAGTAAGGTTTAAACTCCCGGAGTTCGCTTTAGATATTCCTGCTCAAGATCAAAATCTTCCGTGTTAATTATTAACTTGACAGAATTATCACCTAAGAAAGCGAAAGTATCGCAAGTTTTATTCAGAAAATCTAGATTGTGACTGGATACGAGAACTGTTTTCCCCTCCAGGCGAAGTTGCTCCAATATATGCCTTAGACTAATGATACTATGCGCATCGAGTGAATTTGTCGGTTCATCTAGAATCAGATAGTTCCCTCCACACAAAATTTGACTTGTCAACTCTATCTTACAAAGGCTACCTAAAGAATAATTACTTATCCTAGTATCAAGCCATTTATCAAAGCGTAATCTTTTTGCTAAATCCATCGCAAAGCGGAAAGCTTCATCATCAAGGCCTCTTAAGTTTATTTGAGACTTTAGGTATTCGCGGCCAGTTAGGAAGTCATAGGTAGGCTCTTGACCTAGGTAACTTGAAATTTGATTCCTTTGAGTAGCAAGGAAATCGGACTGCCCTTTTTCATTGAATAGGATGTTACCATCGTATGGCAATGATCCAGTGAGGGCTTTGAAGAAACTTGTCTTCCCTGCTCCATTCATGCCAAGTATACCATGCACTTTACCTTCATCAAAATCTAGACTGATATCTTGTAAAATTGGTCGGTCTTTTTGATACCCAAATGACAGTTGACGTATTTTAATCATGCTTCCCCCATCTAGGTTTCGCAGCCCTAAAACACAGTACTGGTATGATTGGAAAAAAAAGTAAAGATACAATCATGATAATCCGAAACTCCAAAACGTTACGCCAATGACAAGTCATTAGGCTGAGATAGGAAATGATTAAAGATCCCAAGATCATGGCGATACCAAAAGCCGCGTAGTCGAAAGAAAGGAGATCCAATAGGCTCAACACTATTAGTGGAATATAGACCGAAAGGTAAAGTAATAAGGTTTGCATTCCCTGAGAAAAGCCATATTTGAGCCTCAGTTGGGAATTGAATAGATCATAATTTTCGCCCCATATTCTTCCTAAGCTATTCCCTGTATAACCCAAACAAAACATCATAGTGATAATCAAAGCTAAAATATTGTTGCCGTTATAAAGTGATAATGCTGAGTATGCGGTCACTGATACATAGCTTATTAGGAAAAAAAATGTGTGAATTGGAGTTCTAATCCAATACTTTATTCCCAAACCAATAAAAGTGAAGATTTCGTCTTTATTTGAAGATGGTATGAGAGGAACGCTATATAGCCGAGATAGTCTTTTGTCTAGTGACCAAGGGAAGTAGAAACTTATAGGAATTAAAACTGTTGGACTGTGTTGGATAAGGAGATGTTCAACAGGTATTGAAATCAATAGCAAGCCGATATAGAATATTAATCCTAGTAAAACCTTAATTTTTTTTATCTTGCGATAAACCCTGTGGGTAAGTACTCGCTGCAAAAACCTGTCGTCTGAGTGTAACCAAGGTAAAACAGATCGGTATATTAAAGCTACTGTGGAGACTGTCAGCCAAGCACTAGAATAGGCTCCTATCGAATCTGACATTCCGTGAAACATTTGAGAGACTTGATAGAAAAAGAATAGAGCGAAACCAATCATCATCCAGCTCGGTAGCTGCGTGATTCTTGCTCTTGAGCAGACTAGATAGTGGTTCACAATTGACCACATTTGAGACATCTCCGCTTTTTCAAAAGGAGGAAGGCTTAAGAGCCTTCCTCGAGTGCCACGTGGGTACTATTCAGCGACTGTTGCGTAGAGTAGGCCACCAACAACGATTGCACCTCTAACAGCCAATCCAACCCATCCACCTTGAACTTCTTCGATTTGCTCTAAACTTAGCTCTGTCATTTTAAATTTCCTTACATATGATGTTATTAAGTTTGCAAGTGTGATCACATATCCTTGCTTAGTTATCTATAAGACTGAAGAACCTAGAGTTTATTTCAAATAAAATTCTATGAAATTAGCATCGGGCACATCAAAATCTAACATATATAATAGCTCTATTTAGAAAATCAGATCAAAAATTTTTGCAATAAAATATTTTCTAAAGCGTTTTACTCTAGAGTCCATCGGGCGAATAAATGGAATACTATGCAATACCTAAGGAAAACGGCAGTTTTCTGAAATGCAAAATCGCAATAGAGGATAAAATGGATCCAAAGAAGACGGCAAAGAAATTTTTTAAAGACAAAGGGGGCATCCTGTTTTCTGTCCTATTATGCTTGTTTTTAGGGGGTGTCTATGGATTTGATGCAATCTTCTATGAAGAAGAATTTACCATAAAAGCCATCATCCCCTCACTAGCATTTTTGGCACTTGGAATTAAGTCTTGGGAGCAATATACGCTTCAAAAGCTCTATGAAAGAGGGCTGATTAAGCTCGATGATAGTCTTCTGTAATGTGAGTATGTGGATTCTGGGTTTTTCCGCGTTTTTAGGGATTTCTGGATAATAACTGTTATACTGCATAAAATTGGCCTAAAATAGTTATCACGGCTTACTTATGATCGCGTACCATGTCGTGTCCCACAAAATAGTTTCAAGTTCATTTTTCCTATATCCGAAGGGTAAACTATCAAGTCTCATTATTTACTTTTCAGTAAACATTGCCCAAGGACAACCAAAGGCCAAAACCCCGACCGCCAAGACCCCTTGGTGACCATCTGTTTTCGTCATTTATTCAATGATTTAGAGTCTCCTAGGTCACCCTCATTCTGCTTTGGAGAAAGAATTTTTGTTTCGTTCCTGGTTAAGTTCCACAAGATCAGATTTTTATGTAATTTCCCTATAAAATACCGAAACCACATCTAGTTAAGCCAGTCGAAGGGGTAAGTTTCAACGTGGATATTCCTAGCAATAACGATTCAACCTTTGGATTCCTAGCATGAGTGGGATGGATCGAGGTTTGATAAAAGCAGTCTTAGGGATCAGCCTTGGGGTATCTGTTGCTATTTTTGTATCGGGTCTTGTTCTATTTTACTCAGCAGCCTCTATTAGTATTTTCTCCCTAATCGTCTTTTTGAGTTTGTCCACGTTATTTATATCTTTTCCCCTTTGGTGGATGCTGCGAAGGCAAGCTGGGAGGCGAAAAAAAGATGTAGAAGCTGCCCAAAGCAGAGCTATTGTGCTCACAACGCAGATGCTTGCACACGACGTCAGTAAATCCGCTGCCATGTTTCAGACAGTCTTGTCTTCTGTTGAAAAGGATGATTGGATTGATTCCGAGCATACAGTGAAAGAATGCCTATCGGATTTGGATCAGACGATGTTTCTTGCTCACAACAAGCTGCAAGATCTCATGCTCGTAGGTCTAAACCGAAAGCTGAGCCTGCAGGTAGGGGCGTTAAGTCAGGTCGTCCTCGAGGCGATCGAACGCCTCTCCTCAAGCCGTATGACACATAAAATGGTTTGCTCTGTTAACCTCAATCATAAGTATCAGCCGCTCATGGATAAACGGAGGCTTGGTACAGTGTTCTCAAATATCTTAAGAAACGCCGTGGAACATATGCCAGATCAAGGAGACATAAGCGTCACGAGCCAGCTTCGTGAAGGTTTGATTTATGTCCGGATTAGGAATAGTGGTAGCTATATTGAGGATTCTGATATCTCCCAGGTGTTTGATCCATTTTATACTAAGGGAAAAATAGGGGGAACTGGATTTGGTTTGACCGTAGCCAAAAAAATTATCGAAGGTCATGGTGGGACCATATGGTGCTCATCGTCTAAGGATGCCGGGACTGAGTTTGTTTTTACCTTGATGCCATCACAAATCGCCGAGGCGGGTTTGGTGGAGAGGATTCATCATCAATCTCATTCTGATAAATCCACCGACACTCAAAACGAAGGCACGGATGTGGTTTTTATGAACCATAAGAAAAAGGCGGCCCTGTCTGGTATGATTCTCGTGTTCGAGGACGAATCGATTTTTCAGCGGCAGTGGAAGAAGGCTCTCAAGGGACAAAACCATAGCGTGTTTGCCAATTGGAAGGAGTTTCTTAACGAGGCGGCACAAAGTTTTTCCTGGGATCAAGTGGAATTCGTAGTGACTGACTTTGATTTGGCTGTCGAGACGGGAGTGGATATCGCCGGCAGGATCCGCCAGAAGCGGGAGGATCTGCCTATTTTCTTGTCGTCTAACCTTCCGAATCCAGGCGAAGAATTAGTGGAGATTTTTGATGGGGTATTGTCAAAGGACCCCACTGAGGCTCTCTCTCAAATCAAAAAAATCAGACAGGAGGGTTCTTCAGATTCCCTGAAGAAAGTAGATGACTAGGTCAATGGATTATGAAAGAACCGACCTAATGAGAGAGACTAGCAGTACTATTTAAGGCATCTTCCCATGGAAACTCGAATCATCATAACGGGAACCCCCGGTACGGGAAAAACATCCCTAATCACCGAGCTAAGCAAACGAGGGTTCTCCACGGTTGCCGAGCCAACAAGAAAAGTCCTAAAAGAGCAATTAGAAAAGAACGGTCCAGCTTTGCCATCTAAGGATCCTTACTTGTTTGTCAAAACCATGCTGGATTTTTCGCTACAAGAATACCAGCGTTATGCTGATAGTCTAGATATGATCTTTTTTGATCGAGGGATTCCTGATTTAATCGCCTACGCACAAAGGTTTGGAGTGGATACCGAAGTCTTTGTGAGGGCAGCAACAAGCTATCGGTACCAAAACAAAGTATTTATTCTCGATCCCTGGGAGGCAATCTTTGTCAATGACGATGAGAGACGGCTTAGTTTTGATATGGCATTGGCTTTTCACGATCAGATTGTAAGTTCCTATAAATTAGTGAACTATGAGTTGATCTCTGTGCCCAAAAATTCTGTAGAAGAAAGGGCTGATTTTGTTTTATCTAAAACGAAAAAACTGTAACAGTATTTTAGTCTAGATGTCCTGTTTATGTCGCCAGCAGGTTTTAGCTGTGGGAACATAAGATATAAAAAAGCAACAACAATAGAAAGAGTCCCAATGAAATGTCTCGACCTAAAATGCTTTGTCCCGGCAAAAAATCACTCCCATAGCAAAAAATTCTATAAGTCCCTTGGTTTCAAAGAAAATTGGAGTGCCGGCAACCTAAGCGAGTTTGCCATTGGTGACTTTCGGTTTTTGCTTCAAGATTTCTATGATGAGGCCCTTGCAAAAAATATGATGCTGCATCTGTTGGTTGATTCGGCGCAGGAATTTTACGATGACTTTGCCGATAAGGTGGATTTTAGTCAGTATCCCGGAGCATCGATTGAACCTCCGGAGATGCAGCCCTGGGGGATGAGGGTTGCGTATATGAGGGATCCGTCCGGAGTCCTGTGGCATATTGCCGAAACCTCAGCTGTTTAGTAGGTCTTCATAATTGCGATAGTTAGTGGGTCTTTAAGCCCCGAAGCAACAATTTCGTACTCAGCTATTGTGAGCGCTTTCCGTTAAAATATAGATCGTAGGCGTAATGCGTCTTAAGGAGGAAAGTATGAATAGCAGTCGATCAGAAAAACTGGCTTCGCAATCATTACTAAAAGTCAATGAGTCCTTGAAAGCTATCGAATTTGCCCTCTATCTATGTGAAACATCTAGGATCCTTGCTTAGGAATCTCGAACCGAGTAAATTGCGAGAGAGATGTTTTTCAAATGAGCGTTTCGTTGTGAGCTATCAGAGTAGAAAAAATGGTAGCGAGGACGAGAATTGAACTCGTGACCTCAGGATTATGAAAATGTCGTTATGACTGCCTATTCGTTAGTGATCTCTACAACTTACATTCTTGTCAAGAGTGAATCTTCCCGCAAATTACCTACTATTCCCTCATTATCCTTTCCTTTCCCTAGCATTCCTTCAAATTTATGGACTCTAAGTTAAAATAGAGCTACCGTCGTTGGTACCTGATTTATCCTTGAAGTTTCAACTTATTGGAACTGATAGATTTAGGTTGGCTTATTGTTGGAAGCGGGTGATTCAGACCCGCCTCCGCGAACTAGGAGCCTAGCAAATTTCGACAAAAGTAGACCCCGTCGTTCAATGAACGATCATAATGCCTTATTGTCTGCTTTACAAGAATGCTAGTGGCTCCCTCTAAAAAAAGAGGGAAATCATGTCAAACGTACACTCACTTTACTCATCCTATCCTCCAGATCATCCAGTATTCCAAGGTGGCAGATATCTATCCGCATTTGCCTCACTAGATGATATTGACTATTACGAATTGTCGATCCTCCAATATCTCGCCTCAAAAATGCCCTTCGACAGAGGATTCGTTGGCGAAGTGGCATTCCCTTCTATTGCGACAATATCGAACTCGACAAAAATCCCAGAGTCAACGGTTCGAAAGAAAATCAAGTCACTTGTTAGCAAGGGCTATGTGATCAAGCAAGAAAGGCGGATCATGAATGAACGCGGACATTGGCAGCAACTGACCAATGACTACTACTTAACGGAAAAAGCTTTTCAGGTATACGAATCGGTAATGCAGACAAAAAGAGAGATTGCCAACACAAGAAGAAGAGTCGTCGGAGAATCTTTCTACGACACTACTGCCCCCTCTCACCCAGACAGCCCCCCTTCTTGCACCCAGGTTAGCGGGACATTTACTAGCGAGATAGACCCGTTTCAAGTAGTAGCTACTAATTCCCCTTCAATCTCCCCAGACGAAGATCCCAATCTACCGCCCAATTCTTGCAGCCAGCACAATGCAAAAAAGCGAAAATCGGAAATAGACGAGATCATACTCTGCTGGGAAGAACTTATAAAAAAGACTGTTAACTCTTTTGAAAGGAAACGCTTTTACAGCGAATACGTGAGGACCCGCTGCAATCCATTACTCCTTGCAGAAAAACTCAAACAGATCGAAAGCGATCCATACCTATTTTCCAGGGCCAAGAGCATGAATTGGCTGTTTTCTGGATTTGATATGGCCGTAAAGAACAGGGGTGAGATCGTTAAAATAGGCCGTAGAGCCAT
>JABSRP010000094.1 GCA_013215145.1 Pseudobacteriovorax sp. | reverse complement strand
TGCATAAAATCCTCCGTGAATTGACTCAACTTAATTCACATAAAAATAATAGCAAAGGACTTTTTCAACAGGCCGTCATAATTTTTTCAACGATAATTCAATCACTGTGGATAAACACTTTGTCAAACCACAGATTAGGAAAGAATTACCAGGCGTTCCAAGCCTATCTATGAAGGATCTAGCGGAAAGCCTGAGGCTTAAACCATCACTACTGATGGATAGGCTCGAACTAAACTCAACATTTTTCAAGGCAAGAAAATTGCGCCTACAGATGGTCGGATTTTACAAGGGGCATCCAGACTATTTGGTGTTCCCGCTTGAGACGGCATTTTTTCTATTGTCCAAGATCAATAGTTTTACTGCCGATCGCTATTACAGGTTTCTAACCCGATACGTCACTCTCTACCTATCTGGTAGTGAAGAATTGACAGGCAACACCTACGCCACCGGCACAAAATAAAAACGGAAAATGTAATTATGAATGCTTTAGTTGAAATAGATTTTAAAAATCCAGTCCCAGTAAATTTGGACGATCATGTTAGTTTGCTACCTATTTTCAATACCCTTAAGGAGAAAGGCGCTGTAGGAGCCAGCACCTTTTATTCAACCTGGGCATCTCGAAAGCTAGCGCAATATACCGAAAACAAAGACTATTTAACAGCTAACAAAATTGTTAGCCGTAAAAACTCTAGGGGAGCAACTCATGTGACCGAACATACGACATCAATTCAATACGCAATGGAGATCATTGTCGATGGACATGGAAGCGAAGGCTTTAAGATGCGCCGTTTTCTAACCGAGTGCCTTCGTATGTCAATGCAAAAGCCAAAAAAAGTATTAGATCAGTTCGACGTTACTGAGCTCTTAAGCATGGCAACCGCAGAGATCGAAAAAGAACGCGGACTAAAAGAACAGGCAATAAGAGATCGCGGAAAGATTGGAGACAGCAAGGTAGCAACTGCTATGGCCAAGGCCAGTGCAATGTCAAGAAAGCTCAAAGCAAAAGAAAAGGAAATCGAGGATTTGAAGGTTGCAGTGGGTGAGTCAACAGAATGGAAAACGGTTATTGGTTGGAAAAAGTGCGTTCCTGTTTTTGTAGCTTTTGCCCTTAGCGATTCGGCGCTGGGGAGAATGCTGTCAGCTAAGGCGAAAACACTTGGTTACAAAGTCAAGAAAATCGATGATCCAAGGTGGGGAAAAGTCAACGCTTATCATAGGTATGTTGTCAGAGAATTGTTAGCAGATTCAGGAATCGATTTTGATGAGGTGTCGATTGAGAACTAGCAGTGCAAAAGCCAAGGGAAGACTAGCAGCGGCAGAGCTTAAGGCTTTGATTCTATACTATTATCCTAGCCTTACAGAGGATGACGTGCGCCTTACGCCTTCAGGCCTTAATGGTCCAGATATTTTACTTAGCGCCGAGGCCAGAAGGCAGTTTCCGTTTTCTGTTGAGGTAAAAAATCAGGAACGCCTAAAACTCTGGGATGCTATCGCTCAGGCCGAAGCAAATAAGGCTGGAAGCGATATTCCGCTGCTAGTTTTTAGGCGCAACAGGTCAAAGTTGTATGTTTGTCTTGAGGCAAATGAGTTTCTAAAAATAGTTAGCTAAGAGAATCAGCATACGCTATATATAGGCTTCTAAATAGGAGCCTATCTTTTCTCCTTGGTTTAACTTTCAACGCAAACGTCAATCGAATATAGATCAAAAAACCCTTATCAAAAGGAGCTTTCTTGAATTTAATCGCTTTAGAATCTGAGCATCTATACGCATTAAAGGCTCTCGCCGAGCGAGTTGGAATTTCATATAACACTAGCGAAATTACACTAGGATTTAACAAAAAACCTGAGGTTATCCACAAGTCCTATAAAGGTAGATCTGCCTATTTTGTCCAAGAGTTTATTAGTAAAAAAGGTACAAGGGAGCTTTCCTTTAAGTTTCATACCAAAAGAGGCGGCGGGAAAACAGAAACCTGGAATTCGCTCACGGGCCACCCTGATTTTCCAATAGATAAACCCGCAAGTCACCAAGTTTACAAAGCTGATCATAAAAAAGTTAATAAAAGGTCTGGTGAGAGAAGCGAGGAAGAAAAAAGAAAATCGTTTGAAGCCTACAGGAAGGCTTTTGAAAAAGCTCCAATGGCTCGCCCAGACTTTCCGTTTTTAATCAAGAAGAAAATCGCTCTGCAAAAATTGCCAGTTGAAGTTAAGACGCTATCTAATGCCGAAGTGTTTGGTCCTCATTGTAATCCTGAGCCGTATCTTTGCATTGAAATTAAGAATGCGAAGGGAGAATACCTTGGGTTTGAGCGAATATTTGCTGATGGCAAACGAAGGTTTACACCGACCTACGAGGGGACAAGCATATCTGGCGGCTTTGCCATGATTGGAGATCCGAAACCAGGCGATACCATAAGAATCGCAGAAAGTTTTTCCACCGCTGCAGCAATTTACCAGTCTAAGAATGGACCGGTTGCGATCACATTTTCTGTGAGCAACCTAGAAAAGGCAACAGAGTCAATTGTTAAGGCTTATCCAAAATGCAAATTTACGCTAGCGGCAGACTGGGACGATAATGGACTTGGTAACCCTGGCCTTTTTGGAGCCATGAAGGTAGCCAGAAAATTCCGGATTCCTCTATATATTCCAAGTACCGCGAAGGGACAAAAGGTAGACTATAACGATGTTTATGTGAAATACGGTCCAAATGAGGCAAGGAAACGCCTCACACAGAAAGCCAATAGGGTTCCGGTTCCTCAGGATCGCCTCTCTTTTCTATTGAAACTATTGGAGTACGCTCCAAAAAATCAAGTAGATCAAATTATTAGAGACATTGCCGGAGCTTCGATGCTTGGGGACCGTATTAGTGTCCGCGATCTTGCGGAAAAAGTGTGCAGGATTGCCGAAGATCGAACTAGCTTGGAAGAAGTGACAAAACTTCTAGCTAGTGTTCTAGCGGCCAAACTTAAAAGGCTTGCAAGGCATAGCACCATATCTGCCGAGTCTGTAGACATTCAAGAAAGTTACACCGTAATATACGACGAAAACGGTAATCCAGGTATTCCACCAGAAGTAAGGAAAAGTGCCGAAGCTCATATGAAAATGGGAAGGCTAGTTCTTCTCCAGTCTCCTACGGGAACAGGAAAGACACAAACCGTTTTGAAGCCGATCTCGGAAGATCTGAACACATTTATCATAAGTGCGCCTAGAAAAGGACTGGCCAAAGCCAACGCAGTCAGTTTCAATGCTGACTACTATTCTGATGATAAAAAAGGTAATCGTAACCGCATCCTGCGCGAGAGCCTTTGCAGTCAGTCTTATGGATCTTGGCGTTACGATGATGGTGAGAAGAATATCCTCCTTTCGGCTAAAAATCAGTTTATGGACGAAGTCGACCAATCAATTAGCCAGATATTATCACTTGGAAACAAGGATGAGAGAGCCGCCAACTTTGTTGCTTTGAGAAAATGTCTAAATGAGATGGACACAATTCTTGCCGATGCTTTCATGAACGAGAACACTGTGGCTCAGCTAAGAGAGATCGCACCTGAAAAAAAGTTCGTGCATTTAAATGTCGAATTTCCAAAAGAAATGCCAGAGCGAAGGGAAACAACCTTTACGGATAAGCCGGAGGCAGTTATTGAAGAGATGGCTAGGGAACTTGGAAAAGGTGAAAGACCTTGCATGTTAACCGATAGCAAAGCTATGGCTCTGAAAACGCACAGGTTTATGCAAGAGAAAAACCCTGGCAAGAAGGGTCTGGTTGTAACCGACAATCCAACTCCTGAAATGAAAAAAGCAATCCTAGAGTTCTTTGCTGATCCCAATGAGGCGATAAGAAACTACGACTATATCATCATGTCGCCGAAAGTCATTTCCGGTCTTTCCATAATCGCTGCCTATTTTACAAGGCACTATGGTATTTTTACTGGAGTGATTCAACCTACTTCCGTAGCGCAGATGCTAGAGCGTGATCGGACGGCTAAGAAAATGCTTATCGCTGTACCCAATAGAAACACATGCCGAAAGAAAGGGCCAAGTGTAAAGACAATGCGAGCTTTGGAGCTTAGCATTTCTCAGTATGCTAACTGCGTCCTTAGAAATTATGAAAACGAGGTAGAGTCCCGAAAAGACTACGCCTCTGCAATTTTATATGCCCTTAGACAAGCAGGTCACAAAACCAGCGTAGCCGATGACGCTGTTTTTAAAGTACCCAAGGCTACTAAGAAACGTTTAAAGCAACTCGAAGAAGAAATCTCCAAAGAAGAGATCGAGAGAATTGTTGCACATCCAAAGTATGATCCTAAATTTATAAGGGAAATCGAAAAGACTGAGTTTAAATCCTCAACCGATCACGAGATCCTTTTGTCTCATACTATCAGGGAGGAATTGCAGAAAGCCCCTGAAAAAAGGGACGTAGAGTTCGTTAAGCGTGACGGACTTGAAAAAATGAAAAACTTAGAGTGTCTTTTCGCACCAAACGAAAAACTGCAAGCCTTTGATGAAAGGGAAAGAAGACGCTATGACGTTGTAGATCGCTACCACGCTGAGAAAAGGAAGGTTTTTCTAAAAGAGTTTCTTAGACTTCTAGGCATCAATAAGAATTTTATGGGAAGCTTTGACAGCTTTAAGGCTAAGCGGGCGAAAAAATTTTGTGAGGATAATTGGACTACGGTATGCCTACTATTTCCGGCACTGGAAGGAATTAACCCCAAGAATTACAAATATGGGACGCCTCTTATTAAAAAGATACTGGGTGAGATTGGTTTTACCAAGCTCGAAAGCTGGAAGTACAATGGTGAGGCCCTCTACTCTGTTAGTTCCATTCAAGGCTATCAGGTCTCCGGCTACCTAGACAGACGCTGTGAGGCAAGGATCAGCTTTCTAGATCCAAAGATAGTGCCGCTAGCGGCTTAGTCGAATCTAAAATTTAAGCCATATACCAGGCTACTTTTTTAAGGTGGCCTGGATTTTTGCGTCCAGAACTTCCTTAAGCACACTTTCTTGCGTCAATCTTCTCCCAATCAGGCCCCGCCACCCCCGAAATTGCTTCCGCATGGGAGGGATTGCTATAAAATCAAGGTGTCATGCCAGCTCTTTTGGCGATCAAATTTTTAGGGCAAACTTCGATTAATTTGTTTTTATATCCGCGAAAGTCTGCCCTAAAATCGTAGGATGTGATGCTAACATCATCGGCTCCAGCCGTATCAGCGTGGTAATGTGCAACTCTTACTATTGATATGGAGCCTAAGCTTATATGGAACACATGTGCATCGATGTTACTGAGAATTACGAAGAAGAAATGAAGGTTGCGGCAAAAGAGAATCCAGCCAATCTTCCCATGCAGCGAGATAAAGCTGGCCTAGCCCTCGAAGTTGCGCGTAGGTGGAAGAATGGCCGCACAATTCGAATCAAGTTTATGAACGGTAGCAATGTCTTAAAAAAGAGAATCAAAGAGGCCGCAGAGACCTGGCTGGAATACATCAATTTGAAGTTTGAGTGGGTAGAGTCCGGCCCATCCGATGTCAGGATCTACACAACGACCGGTGACGGCTCATGGTCTTATATTGGAACCAGCGCTCTTAGAATTGCACAGAACAAACCCACCATGCAGTTTGGCTGGCTTACTGAGAGATCAAGCGATCTAGAGCTAAGCCGAGTCGTCATTCATGAGTTCGGCCACATGCTTGGATTCATTCACGAACACCAGAATCCTGTCGATAACCCTATCATCTGGGATGAGGAAGAGGTCTACCGAAGATATCGCGGAGCGCCAAATTACTGGACTGACTCCGAGATCCGAACCAATATTTTGAACCGATATCGCCGCGACCAAATAAACGCAAGCTCTTATGACCCCGACTCAATCATGATCTATTCTTTTCCATCCTCCCTAACCAAAAACGGAGTCTCCTCGCAGTGGAATAGCAAACTATCACAGCAAGACATCGCAATGGCAAAACAGTTCTATCCCAAGAAAACTGTGCAAACTCTGACTCTTACAATTGGAACCGAGGCAAAGGGAGAGATTACATCGGCAGGCGAAAAAGACATCGCAAAGTTCGAGATCGACCAAATGGATTTCTACACCCTTAGAACAACGGGAAGCACCGACACTAAAATCGCACTCTATAAAGATGACACTTTAATTGTCTCCGACTTTGACAACGGAGTGAATTCGAATGCTGAGATCACGACCCTTCTAACTCCCGGCGAATACACACTTATTATCCAGCATCGGGACGAGGGGACAGGTAAATATGGCCTAAAGCTTGACCGCTCTTCTGTTTTTGTTCCTTATATGGATCCCAGGGAAAAGTCTGCGAGCATTGAGGAAGTGGCCACAGTTGGGATAAAAACCGAGGGAAGCCTTATCACCTTCAACGCAATCTGGCACTATGAAGAAGTCGATTCTGCAAGGCTTCAATTCAAATTGGCAGCTTTAAGAAAGGGTGAATCTCTTTGCTATTATTCAATCCCAGCGCTCATAGATCGAAAAGAATCTCGCAATTTGGATCTAAAATTTTCTGCAGATCTCCTACTTGAGAACTACGGGATTGATTTGTCAGAGCTTGATAGTTTTGAGGTTGTTTTAAATTGATATAAATTAAAACCATAAAACTTTGGTAATCTATTTTCGACACATATCTTCAATTCTGTGTCTCCAAAAGACATCTACATAATCCATTGAATATGAATCGTAACTTAGATGTGTTCCCAATGAAAAATTGTAAATATCAGGTATTTATATAGAGGTTATTCTAATAACGTAAAAAAATATAAATCAAATTTATTAAGTTTTCTTTCGAAAAACCGAACAGACTACCTCTGGAGGGCAAAAGATCACAATATCAATTAAATCAGAAGCGAAATCAGATGTCTAAGAATTTGGATTCGGAAAAAACAAAATTCAAGCAGCAGATCTTAGATCATTTTAGTCATCCTCATTGGAAAAACCCTTATATAAGATTGATGATTTTCACACTTATGATTCTAAATGCAGATACCTTAAGTGCACTTTTTTCAAACTACACACTGTACGAATTCTTAAGGAGTAAAGAATTCCACCTAAATGAAATCTACAATCTTTCGATGAAGTATAAACTTACATATGCCATATTATCACCAATCCCATGGCTTGCCTTAAACTATCTATCGGTAGTTGCCATAACTAAATATCACAAAAAAATTTCTAAATACTACAAAGAAACATCAAACTACTATCAAGTAGCAAGCCTAAGAAAAGAAAGATCAGAACTGCAAGATCAAAATAGAAATTCGAATTTTCGCATTAAAGACCTTGTCAGGCAAAGAAACGAGTTAAGATATTTGATTGTCCATCTAGACTTCATTCTATCTAACCCGAATGAAGCAACAAGCCTGATTGATACGGAAAAACAATTGATCTCGCAAATTAGATATTTTGTTGGCAACCGCGAAGAATTTGGCGGCGACGATGAAGAAATTGAGGAATATGACGAAGTTGCTCGAGATGAATTGAAAAGAGAAATCTATGACGAAGCTGCTCAACAACTATACAGAAAAATAGATCCTTGAAAATAGACGCCATACAGGAAAATGTTTTAAATAAGTAGTCAGAAAAAGTAAAAGCTATTATCTATCCCTTTCTATAGCCACCTGAATCGAATTCACATCCCAAATACAGTCCACATGGAGCGCCCCAGCGGCAGTTATTCCACTAGACCGAACTCCGATTTTGTGAAAGTAGTCTTCTAAAACATTACGATTTTTTCTTGTTATTCTTGATAGATCAGTAGTAGAGGCAAAGCCGCCATCTATCTCCAAAATTCTTTTTTGCCATACCTGCATTTATCCCACCTGTTTCTAATTGGTCAGCAATTCAAACTCACAGAAATCAGACGGATCGGCCAGTGACATATTTCAAAAATTTGGACTTTTCTTCAAAAACATGAAGTTTACATCACTCCCTTCTGAACACGGCTTTGATATATTCACAATGATTGCAGTGGCGAGTAAACTGCTTTGGTCATAGAGGCAGTGCTGTTCTCCCCGCTAAAGTACATGTGACAATTTCTAAATCTCTATCCTTAAAGAAGAAGTTTTTTGTTTTCCTCATTACCCACCCACTAGGCTCAGGCTCAAAGCTGCAATCACTGTTCCTTTCTAGTCCAACCAATTTCTCAGGCGATTCTCACCAGTTGGGTATCGCCAATTTTCATGGTGTTAGATTGCTAGAAATCAAAATAAAATCTAAAAACCTCCCCAGCATCCTTGATGATATTGGCAACAAAAAGTTTTTCAGGCGCGTTCGAGTCGCCGAAAATAAGGCGATAGGTGCTGCCCGTAAAGTTGCGGCTAACGAATTACGTGCATTTTACGGCATGAAGGCTAGAGGGCCAAAATACGGCCCACCAAGCCCGTATGCAAAACCCGCGATTAATCAAGTTATCGAGACTCGACTTGTTAGAGGAATCGAAGGTGTGAAACAGGGAGTGCCAGCCAAGTTACTAGCTGAAACCAAACGGCTTTCAGCGGTTAGATTTACGGCATCCAGTCCGCAGCCAGCAAAGTTAAAAGGCGTTAAAGTCAAAGACCGAAAAAAGCTTGAGCTTAGGATAGGTAAAAGGAAGAAGAAATACAAAAAGCTGTTTGTGCAAAAAGGCAATAACTCTCCAAGGCTTCATGTCTATAGATCGAAAGATAAGGGGGCCAAATGGGTGATGCATAGAGAGACCATAACTCCGGTTTTTACGGTTCTGTCAAGGACAAATCCACAGAGCGAAATGTTCAGCAAAGCGTCCTCCGCATTCGAAGAAAACTTCACATCGGACCTAGGAAAATAGGGAAAAGTCAACATCAAAGAAATTGTTGCTTATGAATATTTTTTGTTGTTAGGGTTGTCGCAAGTTCAAAAATAGGATTGTAAAATCCATTCGCCTAAATCTTAAAGGAGTGTCTAATGACTCAAATTATACCAACCGATTCAGTGCTAATTAAAAACGATGTTCCCATTACTACTTCACTTACGATCGCGGAAGTTTTTGACAAAGAGCACAGGAATATTCTGAGAGCGGTTAGAAAAATGTTACCTAACCTACCGGAATCATGGGCTGCGCTCAATTTTGAGCGCAGTGAATATCGGGACGAGAACGGGAAAGCGCACGATCTTTATTCTTTAACGAGGGATGCATTTTCCCTTCTTGCTATGGGATTTACAGGTACAAAAGCTTTAGGTTTCAAAGTCGCCTACATTGAAGAATTTAATAGGCGCGGAGAGCTAATTGCCAACATGAATTCTAAGCTTCCAAACCCTAAACGAAAGAATAAACATCGGTACGGGTATTACGAGACGATGACTTTGCCAGATGGAACGACAAAAATAAAGTGGGTGACCGGCTCCAAAACCATTGAAGAGATGAACGAAATAGAAAACGAATCAAGGCT
Source organism: Pseudobacteriovorax sp. (assembly GCA_013215145.1). GTDB lineage: Bacteria > Bdellovibrionota_B > Oligoflexia > Oligoflexales > Oligoflexaceae > DT-89. The sequence goes on along the minus strand of JABSRP010000094.1, from coordinate 668 downwards.
TCAGGCGACACTTTTGCGACAAGGGCTTGGTGCAATCAAAAAGTATATTTCTAACTTGCCCGACGATCGAAAGTTTAGTCAGGAATTTGTGGAGGTACTAGATAGACTTGAAGATGAAAAGCAGGTTTATAAATTCGATTACCGAAATCCCGTTTTAGTCCAAAGACCGCTATTCGAAGAGGAAGCATAAGGAGAATGGTCAACACGGTTGAAGGACAAGTAAGACAAGCTTTTAACCCTCGATAATCATTGGCTGCCCTCAATTTTGAGGGCACCTCTTTAGAGATCGGCTTAAAAGTCAGCCGATCTTAGAGCCGGTAAAAAAACCTTAGAATCCTCGAACGGAGTTAAAAAATACGTCGGTAAATCTTACTTAACCTACCGAAAACAAAAGCTCGGCTTAAAATTAAGCTAAGTAAACTCACACCCACAAAGCCAATCGGCTTTACTCATTTCCCACCTACCAAAAGGATACCTATGAAAGTTAAATTCGGAGACATCATCAAACTAGGAGAACACTATTTACTTTGTGGCGACAGCTCGCAGGGTGCAATGGTTTCAAAATTTCTAAAAGACATTGAGCCAAGGCTCATGATCACGGACCCACCATATGGCGTGAATTACCAAGTACGCGATAGAAAAAAGCCTGGAAACAAGGAAAACGTCGA
>JABSRP010000093.1 GCA_013215145.1 Pseudobacteriovorax sp. | reverse complement strand
GAGAGATAACCTTTTGCCAATCAATCTTTCCACTCTCATCAAACCACTTCTTCTCAGTACCCTTGGCATCAATATCTAGGGGTATACAATACGGGATTCTAGTACCATCGGGATTGACCCAGGCGGAAGAGATGTACTCTGACTTGAAGAATTTCCAGCCTACACGATCGGGGCTTATAACTTTCCCGCCATCTTCCTCTAGGCATAGGATCTTCTTGAAGGCATGAAACCCTCCTCGATATGAACTTCCTGAATGTAAGATCATTTGATGCACTGGTAATACCTTCAAGGTTCACGACCCGTAATGCGATCATACCAATGCCCAATTTCTTCGAGAGCTAAAATGTACTGTTTAATATATTAATTATATTAACCGAGAAAAATTAGTATAACCAACTGTATTAATTTACTTAATTAGAAATCGTATCATCCAGTTGGGGTGGGTTTATCATCCAGTTGGGGTGGGTTTATCATCCATCTGGAACCCTTGGTAGATAAGGGTCCTATTTTTAACATGCTGTTATTACACAGATATATTTTGTGATATTTTGTGATATTTTGTGATACTTGCCATTAAACACAATCATCTGCATTAATGTACGAGGTAATGCCTTGCAATTATTGGATTATAATTTAAATTATTCGATTTTTAGTGTTTAGATGGACTTGAACACTTCTCGATAATATCTTTTCGCAGCTTCTTTGAAATGTTTCTTTGTCCTTTAAGAATCATCGATATATAAGACTGTGAACAACCGAGCAGGCTAGCAACCTCTGGCTGGGTTAAACTATTTCTACTCATAAAATTTTCAATAAGTTCAATGACGTCATCAGACTTCCCTAAGGCATTGGAATTAGTCTTATGACCTAACTGTTTGTTCGGCTTTTCGTAGAGAGCTACAATCTCTTTCGGCGGCTCCATTATTAAAAACGATTCCGCCCAGCTTTCTGCCCAGCCTTTAGGTCTATCAGCCAAAATTTCTATAACGGCTTCGTCTTCGTAGCAGAACGTCTTGAAGATTCCCTCCTTCACCAATTTTAATCTCGCAACCTCGAAACTTTCCGCTGTTTTACCTGGGTTTCTTCTATTGAGATCGATAAGCGCATCGGCCAATAAAGTCTTTACTTTTAACCTAGCTCTCCCGTGATAGTTCTTAAAATTAACCTTAAAAAACCAGGTAGCGGACTTACCTATTCGCTTTGTGAACTTGTCTTTTACCGGGTTAAGTTGTAAGAGCTTTAAATCCAAGTAAGCCCATCTTTTGTTAGGCGCATCCAGAAATGGTGCAAGAACCTTACCTGGCTTGATTTCCCACTTATAATCTATAGATTTGGTCTTTTCATCTTCTTCTTCAGATTCTTCAATACACCAATTAACCACCAGAGCGGGGCTTTTTACATTAAACCTTCGACTCCTCTTTTTACTGCTATCATCATACTCATAAATAATAATGGAAACTTCGATTTGAATAAACTTCAATAGGTCAATTAGATTTGCAATCATCTTCTTATCGCGGACTTTGTAAGTACCGTTTTTATGCCGCTTAAAACCTAAAAGTTCTGCTACTTCATTTGCGTGTATAACTGCAAATTCATCATTACAGGCAGCCTTTATAGTCCATAGGTACTTAAGTACATCAAATAAGTCGGATGCTCGATCGCCCAAGTCACCCATTTTCTTAACACAATCTTTTATATACCTCTCAATGTCATGCTCCTGGGAAGATAACGTTTTACTATCATACTCGATTGACATGGAGGCTATATCTTTACTGTGAGCTTTTTTCATTTTCACATCTAACTTTCTAAGGGGAAAGGAATCTTCACCAACACTCCAATCTTTTGAACTCAGTAGACCCCGTTTTAACTCGTGCTCGAGCTTCGTATTACCCACCTCAATCAGGTTTGGGCTGTTTTCTTTCATATATGTTCTTCCTCCCATTATGATGGAGCGTAGCCTACCCTTGTAAACATAAACAACTATGAAGGTTAACTAATATTAATACATACATCATCTATAACTCAAAAGAACTTTGTATTTTTTTTAATGAATAATAGATCCTACAATGAAACAAAACATAAATGATCACACTATAACTTACGGTCATTATAGATACTTAAAAAGATTATCATGTAACAACACTTATCTTAGTAGGTAATTATTCTTATGTATGATGCCAGACATAAAGATATCTAGGTATCAAGATATCACAATGTAAACATTTATATCTAGGTATCAAGGTATCTAGGTATCTTGAATAAATGTTTAAAGTATGACCAGTAATTTAAGATCAAACATAGCCAAGACGCAAAGTTAGATTCTGTTTTACTTTCTAATCATCTTGAATGAATTGTTAAGACGATGTTATAGTTATAAATATAAAAAGGTTGTCTCCATCATAGGAAAAATCGGCGTGTCTAAAGATAAAGCCAATCAAAGAAGCAAAGGCCGGCCAAAAATTATTGCAATAATCGCGCAGAAAGGTGGGGTCGGTAAATCTACGGTTTCTTGCCAACTAGCAGTGCTGTTCTCTACTTTTGGAAAGAAAGTTCTGATGGTCAACTCCGACACACACCAGAACTCAATCGGAGATGCCCTTAGAGACCGAGAAGACGCGAATATAGTATGTGTTACAATACCCACTAAAAACCTTCGCAGAGAGCTAAGCAAAGACCCTCTTACTGGTAACTTTGACATTGTTATCATTGATGGGGAAGGTCATATACATGAACACTCGAAAGTAGCTTTGGAAACCTGTGACTATTTTATCGTCCCCATACTACCAAGCCAATTTGATCTAAATTCCTATGACAAGTACGTCAACGCCGTTGTCGAACCAACACTTGAATATAAAGACCTCGAAGGCGGTGTTTTTTTAAACCAAGACGAATCAGATGCATCATCTACAGAAACAATCGATATGTTAACGGAATATCCCTTACCTGTATTTTCCAACTCAATCATAAGATCTAAGCTGATACGAAAATCTTCAGGGTTAGGTATGGGGATTGCCGAGTATAGGCGTAATACAGCAGCATCAAAAAGTATATTTAAATTCTCAAAAGAACTTATTAACGCGGCAGAAATAAAAATAAAGAACTTTACATATGAAGAATTTGCTAAAAGATCTCTCATCCGTAGAGAATCTAGGAAAGGGGTATCTAGTAATGCCAGAGCAAAAGAAGCTTCGACGAACATTGAAAAAACCACCAGAGTCCAACTTGAACCTAGAGCATAATAATAGTGAGAACACACCAACAACCGAATATAAAGCGCCAAAAAGAAAATCCACACAGCAAAAGACCATCCGCCTCGATGAAGATGTTATACAGTCAGTAAAAGTGGTAGCAAAATTTTTGGGGAAGACAGAACAAGATTTTATTATCGACTCTGTTAAATTAGAGTTAAACAAGCACCTTGAGGCAGCAAAAGCACAAATAACAGCTCAAATAGCTAGCCTACCTTCACAGATACAATAGTCATTTAAGGAACTCATCATGCCCTCAATAACCCAAGATATAAGTGATCCATCAAAGCGTTTATACAACAAGCTAAAAAAGGAATATGGCGATGACCTAGTTTTTGAGAACCTGCTTGGTCAATACAAAGACTTTAGCAAGGCTGAAAAAGAGAAAGAAAAGCTTGCTGACAAGTTGGAATATAGCAAAGAAAAGATCGCCGAGTTAACTAAGCAGCTAAAAGAGCAACCAAAGGAGACACCAAAAATGCAAAACCCTGACACTATCTCTATGCTTAACGAAACTATCGCCGCTATGAAGTCGCTCAACGAAAGCTATGCGCGGGAAAATGAAAGGCTACTCAAGATCGTCAACTTCAGCGAGTATGATGAGAAAATAAACAGCCTAAAAGTCGAGATCGAGGATTACTCAAAAACTGTGTCGGAGCTAAGAGACTCCCTATCAGTGGAAAGAAAAAAGTCTGTTGACCTTGAGAACAAAACAATCGATCTGGAAAAAGATAAGGAAGAGCTTTCCCTGTCCCTTGAGAAGTCCAAAACTGAGGTTAGCAACTTGGTCGATACTGTGGCAAAAGCCGAGGGAGCAAAAGCACAATTAGAGTCCACGGTCACTTCCTATGTTGAAGAGCTGCGCCGGTACAAAGAGAAGGTAGAAGAAATGAAAACTCAAATGCCACCTATTCCCGCTGCTGGTCAAGAAGGTAGCGAAGCTTATAGCTAACTGAGTAGGAAGCAGCACTTTGGAACTGTCAGAGCGAGAAAAGGCAATCGACTGCATAGAGTCACCTCCTGAAGAGGTCATTAAGTGAGCACAACCACCAAGGGCATATCGATCGAGGTCCATTTTGATCCTCTAGATCCTGGCCCAAAAGAAGAAGACGACATCAAGGTCATTGTCTCTGGACCGAGGTTTTTTAGGGCCAGCAGCATTGCTCTGAAGCTAACTGCCGATCAAGCTCAAGACCTTGCTGAGAAGCTCATCAAAGCAGCGGAAAAATCGCGGTCAGTCCCAAGGGCAGGTGGCAAGGGCAGTATTGAAGATTATTTTTGAGCAAAAAGCTCACCGCAGTCTGTACAAAACGTGTAACCCTGCCCGGCATAACTGCTCACATTCCACTCAATTTCGACCTAAAATAAGACCAACCTGAACAAAAAAATAGCCGTACACTTGATCGTGAACCATCTCCAAATGATCGTGAACCGTCTCCAAACTAATTGGATGGACAAAGAATAGTATACGGTGTACACCATGAGTAGAGGAGGGAAAAGTGCGAAACTGTCTTAATATTCCTGCTCCAGTTCTTGAGGCTATGATGCAAATTGCCTGGGAATTCATGAGTGCGGATGACTATCGAGAAAAAATCGGCGGAACAAATTGGTTTAATCCTGGTGAAGCAGGTCCCGCGTGGCAAGAAGTTAAAGCATGTTTCGAAAGAGTAGCGTCCAACCATCATCTTCCTAGGCCAAAGCAGGCGGTAAAAGCTATTATGCCCATCCTTAACGCTCACAAACTGACTCTTAACGGAAACCAAATAACCAGAGAAGCCTCATAATGAGTGGACTTAATATCCCTGAGCCTCTTCTTGATGCACTACTTGAGGTCGCAAATGATTTCATGGAAGAAAAGGAATTCGACTCAATATTAGGCACTGATTGGACCAGTCGAGAAAAAGCTGGACCCGCATGGAAACAAATTAACCTGTGCTTGCAAAAAGTCTCAAAGTCTCCGTTTCCAGGACCAAAAGATGCTATGTTTAGCCTGCAAAAAACCTTGTCTCAGTATCAATTGAAGTTTGACGGAGAGAGAATATCCCGTGTCAGCTCTTGACGTCCTCCCGCCACTATAATCTTTGATTTAGTGGCGGGAGGACGTCAAGAGGTTCCCTCGGGCTATGAGATCTATGAAACTCCCTACGCACAGGTTTTCCTAACCAAGATCAAGTCGCGGCGGATTACTGATTTAGAAAAGTTCTACCTACAAAAATCTGTGCCTAGGATATCGAAGCTTCGTTACTTCCTACTCGATACTAAAAAAGACAGCATCACTTTGTACACGCCACACCAAGATGTTTCTTACCTGGATGAGCTGGTAGAACGTGGTGTGAAGGACATTTCTAACTTTGTGACGTATGGGTGTGATCTTCGTTTTCTTTTAGTTGATAGTTCTAATCGTATGTTTCAGCTCCAACTGCATATACATCGACCTGCAGTAGACAACTGGTGGGGAATTGGTCAGCCTGCTAGACTATCAACCTTGATGGAGAAGTACGGACCTCACTTTGACGATGACTCTTTCTACGATATGGATCATCCAGTCATCGATTGACTAACAGTCTGAAAACCCCTCGTATAAAGCTCCCTTCCGCGACATGTGATTTTGCATCCAAAAAAAGGGCTAAATCGCTACCAAAACTCATGTTAATATCTATCCCTCAGAAACTTAACCTTTTTAACAGCTCCGCCGGAATTCTCCCTCTATACCGTAGCAAGTCGTCAGACGAGCGAGGCTTAGGGGGAGAATTCCGGCGGAGCTGTTAAAAAAGAACCTATTAAATCACTTCGGGAAATACAGAAATCAGATTCTCAAGAAGTAATCCAAGTAGTTCATCGAGGCTCACCAAACAAGGTTATCATGACAGAAGAGTACTATCGAGGCTTAATCAGCAGACTTGAGCACTATGAAGGAAAGGAAAAGCAGACTGAGTACCTGAATTAACCTGCCATGCTCCTCTGTACTATTCTCTCCAGTTTTGATATAAATCCACGAATATTCGAGCCCAATTAATTAATAAAATGGTTTTATATTATGAACTTATCCATAGAAAAAATAATCAAAGATAGATTCCAAGCGGGTAACTTTTGTACATCATTCGAAAATGACCCTCCATACATGGACAACCTGGATTTAAGTGTTGAAGGGTTCGGTCCCTTGAAGTTGCCTCTACAGCCAAGATTCATCAAAAAATTAATAGAACAATCAGAACCTTCAAAGTTTGGTTTTAAGGATAAGACTCTTTACGATCCCGGGGTCAGAAATTCTCATGAAATAAAATCAGAGAAAATTGATCTAGGTGATGCTTTTTTGGATCAGGTCAATTCAGAACTTCCTAGAATCAAAAAAGACCTGCTGCTTGCAAAGAACTCTCAGTTGAGAGCTGAACTTCATAACATGCTCATATATGAAAAAGGGTGCTTCTTTGATTACCACCAAGACTCTGAAAAAGAAGATGGAATGGTTGCAACCTTAGTCATAGTTCTACCTACAAGATACAATGGCGGGGGATTAACTATTGAGTACCTTGGACAAACTGAGGTCATGGGTAGAAACTCAGCCACTAAATTCGGACAGCTTGCCTATATTGCTTTTTACGCTGACTGCAAACATAAGCTAGAGCAAGTAACTTCAGGTTATAGGGTTGCATTAACATTCAACTTGATGGTATCGAACCCTGAGGAGCTTAAACCTAGCAAAAATGAAACAGAATTATCTAAGGCGTTAAAAGATTATTTTACTACCAATGATAGCGAATCAGCTCATTATTACAAGCAACCTCGATGGTTTGTTTACCTTCTTAATCATCAATACACACTAAAAAGCTTGAATTGGAAAATGCTTAAAGGTGTGGATAAAAAAACTGCCAGGGATCTCAAAGACGTTGCAGATAGGTTAGACTTGGAGATTTTCTTGTCATTAGCTGAAGTTCAAGAAACTTGGGATGCCATAGATAATAATAGCTATTACTCACGAAGCCGTTTCCGAGGGCGATCAAATGATGAGGATTATGAATTAGGCGATCTAATCAACTCAGAAACAACTCTATCCAACTGGCTGGACAAAAACGGAGATCCCGTAAAATTCAAAAGTCACTTTGTTTCCTCGTCAATGATCTTCTATTCAGTGGATAACGATGAGTTTGACCCTGAAGATACTGAATACGAAGGCTACATGGGTAACTACGGTAATACAGAGGATAGGTGGTACAAAAGAAGCGCTATTGTTATGTGGGAAAGGGACGTATCTTTATCTTCCAAATTTAGTATCGATCCAAACCTAGCTATCGAAGAACTGATCCGACTATTTGAAACCGATAGAAAACAAGGAGCTAAAGCGTATGAAACTATATACAACGAGTTCATTAATAAAAACTTCAGACTTGATAGTATTGATCCAGACACTTTTGTTGAACTTTGTATAGCCATCGGAAAGAAAGATAAGCTTTCTGAGTTAATCGATCACTGCTCGCTGTCATACATCCTAAATCTCGGATCAAAAAATATCACTACACTTTTAGTTGCCTTTAGTGACTTGCAAATATCATCCTTCCTTAAACCAAAATCTAATGACCACTACCACGGAGAAAACCTTAGAGACTTATTTGGAAATATAATCTTATCTATTCATGAATCTTACCCACTTAGTAGTAAGATACTTATCAATAAATGGATTACTCACATCAAAAAGAAAATAATCCCAGAAGATGGGCCCCTAAATAGTATCAGATCCCAAAAAGATTTCAAAAAGCAGTCTAAAGCTCTATTAGAGAATATAATACCAGTGCTAGAAGAAATCGATATGACTCATATTCTTAAGTCTTTATTTAAAGATTTCATAGAAAGCAGGAGTCAAATAGGAGCCGTTTTAACCTATGAGGTTCTTGAAGATGATATCGTTAAAAAGCATGTATTTGACCTTCATTTGTTCAAGAAACTGTGTGAAGAGACTAAGCTAGAAGCACAAAGAATTCTCGCAAAGACTGATGATACCGACAACTTATGTATCGATCTAGTACCAAAAGGGAAAGACGAGCTATGTGAATCACTTAAAAAATTCCTCCTCTCTCCAACTGATAAAGAGATGATTTGGAAGATAAATAAAGATAAAAGGCAATATATTCAAAGCCTAGTTACCTCACTAGAGTTGCCCGTTTCCCATAAAACAGTTAGAACTGGATCACCACACCAACTAGTTCTCAACAAAACAGCAGAACTTGGCAGTTGGAGAAAAAAGAGAGCAAGAAAATATAAAAAAATCCTTGCACAGATTGGTTAGGCTTCTACAGGCTATAAATGTTTATATCAATCAACGTCCGACCTCTCTTACCCTTTTTTCTAGGCCCTTTTCTAAATCTTCTAAGGCTGAATCGAGGTCTTTGTATACCTTTTTTCCACTATCCCAAACATTGCCACCTTCATCAGTGGCACGTATGAATGCAGGGTCCATACTATCACCACCGATATCAACTCTACCGACTGAGTGAACAAAGTAATCAATATTAGGGTAAGAATCCTTAAACTTTCTTTTTCCTCGTTCTTTCTTCATGAAATCTCCATCGTTAATCCCACACCCGGGCAAGCTAACATGTTACGGCGACAGTGGAAATATTCCTAATTCGCAAATTCTATGGCGGGTTATTTTCCTTTTACATTCTGTCACTTACGCCTTCCATCAAAACCTCGCCCTGCACTTTCAATAGCATTCCCGCCGAAAAGTACATTAAAAGTGACAAAACGGTCAAAAAAGTGTCTACTAAGTGAGTTCCTTGGCGGTTTAATACCTTCATGATAATAGCTTGTTACATAATCGGCGTGATTTCATAATCGCATTCCAAGTGATAGCTCAATAGGACCATGATTTACCCTCCCCCGGCCGGATTCCCAAATGAAACTGATTCTTCCCAAACCCAAGCCCGTTAAACTCTAATTTGAATGCTAGCTCACGAAGCCTGTAAAGCTCACTCGATGTTTTGTCGTTTACCCTTATATCAACAGCTTCCCCTCGCAGGTGATCTGACCTTGGAGAGCCTCTCACAGCTTTGTTATGCAGTGGACAACGATACCCTGAAACAATTGTAATAGGCTTCCCGTAAAGATCACGCATCACTTGCAAGCGGTCCATAAAAACAAGGTTCATTTCACATTTGTTGCAGCAAGGACAGGCTAATTCAGAGCGTTTAAAGTTCCTAGTCAAATAGTCCTCGTTAACCAATCTCTGGCAATTCCCCCTTGTGGTAGAGCTTTAGAATGTACATAATTGTCGTTACTACCTCATCTGAACCGTACTTGCTATCGAGCTTCTCCTTTATTCCACGTATTTTCTTGTCGAATTCGTCCCCCTGACTGTATAGTGGACCCCGTTTTTAGGACCATTTGATAAGTAAAACTCCTAAATGTAACATGCTGAATTTACATAAGGAGAAAAAGGCATGGTTCTAAGAAAAAAACATACACCTAAATTCAAGTCCAAAGTAGCTATTGAGGCTCTGAAAGAGCAAAAAACTGCCGCTCAAATATCATCAGAACAAGGAGTCCATCCTGCAATGGTATCCCAGTGGAAAAAGGCAGCAGTAGAAATATTAGAGCAAGGATTTGCTGACAAACGCAAGGCTCCCAAAGAGAAAGATGGATTTGAAAAGGAGCAGCTTTTAGCACAAATAGGGCAGTTAAAAGTTGAACTGGATTGGCTAAAAAAAAGAGTTTAGATATGGATATAGCAGAAAGGCGTAAGCTCATAGATCATAGTCACCCTCATATCTCAGTGCGACGGCAAGCTGAACTTTTGAACCTAAACAGGTCAGGGATCTATTATCAGCCGAGACCAATGAGCGCCCATGAGAGAAGGGTCAGAGACCTCATAGATGAAGTATACACAGAGTGGCCATTTTATGGCTCAAGGAAGCTAGCTCTAGAGGTTGGTGAGCGTATAGGTAAGAGTGTCAATCGAAAGCTCATACAAAGGCTTATGAGAGAAATGGGGATTGCTGCCTTAGCTCCAGGCCCTTCAACAAGCCAAAGTAATCCTGAGCATGAAATATATCCTTATTTGCTTAGAAACCGCGAAATAATAAGGTAACTCCAAATAAATGTCCTACCCATTGATGGTTAATTTTAGTACAGTTCTGGCCTGTGATTGCGC
>JABSRP010000092.1 GCA_013215145.1 Pseudobacteriovorax sp. | reverse complement strand
TAATCAGGTCCAGATTTTTGCATTTATTGTTAACTTAATATTGAATTTGAGAACTCGCCTGTTTTTCAACAGGCCGAGGATCGATTCTGACATCTCAAATATTGATGAATGCCCAATGGCAGATTCGGAAACGCGAGAAAAAATCCGAGAGCTTCATGAAACCTGTTTTCCAAATACATATTTAAGTGTTGAGGAAATGTTTTCGAAATATACGCCCCACCTCTTCGTCTTAAGTAGGGAAGATAACAAGTTTCAGGGATACGCGTTTTGTACAGAGAATACCGGCGATAATGACTCATACATAGAGTTTATAGCTGTGGCACCAGAAGCCCGAGGCAAAGGAATCGCCAAAGCCTTAATCAAAGCCTGTCTTAATTGGACGTTTGACGAAAGAAAGCTTGCAAAAGCGGCATTGACTGTCTATTCGGAAAATGAAGCAGCTAGAGGTCTTTACAGCGCATGTGGCTTCCAACTCACCGAAGTTGGATATCCGATGAAGTTATAAGGTCAGTAATTTACAGTCTCGCGAAACTTACCTATCTCCTAATTTAACGAAAAATGATTCACCTAAAACATGGATGGAGTGACCATGTCCAAATTAAAGCCCATAGCCTTTGGTGGTGTGGCCTTCCTTTTAGGGTTCTCGACCAAATGGATAGTATCGCCTTCAATAGCCGACATCAGATCTGAGATAAGAGACGAGTTCGAAGAGAAGTATGCCGACGCCTTGTCCTCAACTCGCGAGCTTCCCACCAACCCTACCAAGAGTAAAAAGCCGCAGAATACAAATCTCACGTCTCATCAAATTCAAGACACCGAGCCTTCACACGAAGATGCCTTGATCTCTAAATCACCAGAATATTCAAAGATGATGGAGTCCGAGGATATGCCCTATCTTTTAAAACTGGCCATGGGCAACTATATTGAAGACTACGAAAGTTTTGAGTCGGGAGACATATCCGGCGAAGAATATCTAGCCGAACTATATACCTCAACGTTTCAGTATGCCTTTCGTGCAGCTAGCTTTTTTACGGATGAACTACCCCAAACTAAAATATGTTCGGGAACCACATGCAAGGTCCTAGTTGATCCACTCATTGATAAGGAAAGTCTACTAGAAGAGCTTATGAATCTCAGTGACTCTGGCGGAGGTGGCCCCATAGCCATTCAGTTTGATAAGATACGCAGCAATGGTGTCGTTGACGAGCTTCTAGTGGATCCTATCAGTAAAGATATCGACTTGAGAGAGTTAATAGATGGAAAGCCAGTAGTGAAGAAGACAATTACTTACGAGACAGAAGAAGAGTAAAAATCCTCCCATTAAACATTGCAAATTCTGCAACTATGTTTTATCAGGTGGATCTTAATCAATCATTCTTTATCACCAGGCGAGATCATCTCTCCCTCAGGCACCTAAAAACTACAGTCTAATTGGTAGCTCTCGACAGAATTATTCCACCTACTAAACTCAGGTTCGCTGATTCCAAAGTAATCCACATTCAGATTATTGATAACACCGCGGTTGAGAGAAAAATAATCAACATGATCGGCATTTATGGTAGCTGTAAAGGCTTTTTCATCTTTAAACTCCGGACAAGACAAATCAGATCTCGGTTTAAAGGTCACCTGACTCACCGAACTCCCGAATTCTAATTCGAAGACATTGACCTTATAAGGTTGTTCTGGGCCGGTAGGCTCGGTTCCATTGGGGTATTGATACTCGTACCAAAGGTTGCCCTTGATTTGACCGTAGGGGATCGACCATCCGTAAAGACCCTGAATCTTCGCTAGGACGGGATGCTTGCATAGCCGCTGGCCAGCAGCGCAGGTACTAGAGCCTTCGACACGCGAATTTTCGTTCAATGCAACGACATAGCGAGACGTTTGATCCTCGAGGTTAAGTGTCTCAAGTTGTCCCATCCCGTACAAATCGATAAGCTCTAAGTTGGGATTAACCCCTCCGAAACTCAAAGAGGTAACTCCCGTCAGATTTAAGATCAGTTGACGTAATCGAGGGAGTTCCACTATCTTTTCCAAGTTTTTCAGCTTCAAGCCGTTCAAGAAAGCATGCCCCAAGTATATGGTCTGTACCGAAGATACCTCTGGCAACTCATTGAAGTCTGCTCCGATGCTATAGGCCGTTAGGCGAGTCAGATAGGGAAGAGAAAGAAGATCTTGTGAGCTATACTTAGACCCAACAAGAATCAGAGTCCCAAGCTCGGGAATATCTTTAAGTGGGGAAACGTTGACTTCCGGTTGACTGGTACCAAGGTTTCGCAAAGTAAGATGACTAAGTTTTTTAAAAAAGCTAAGAGGCATTAGATCAATGGGTCCAGAGTAGTGAATCGTTAGAGACGTATCACGAATCACAAAATCCAACGCTTTTTGGCAAGAGACGAGATCCTCATTCAAAGGAAGCTCATTACTTGTCGCTAGGGTCTGATAAGATCTAATGGAACGGTAAAGAAAGTATCGAGCATCGTCCAATTTATCCTCAACGAACTCGCATTCGGCAACCAGTCGATCGAATACAGTTTGCTCGATGGGGAGAGGCTCTGGTTCTTTAAATTGGTAACGATCGAATCCACAGGCGGGAAGAATGACAACCTTTGATTCCACGAGATTCAGATCTTCGATAGTACAATCATCATTTTTCCCGCCAATAGTACCAACCACAAGAAAGGGGTTATCACCAATACCTGGCTCTCTTATCTCTGCCCGAACCGATACGTTTTCTCCTTCAACGGCATTTATCTTGATAATTCTTGGCTGCGCGATCAACTGGGGTAAAGGCCACTCGCCCTCTTTTTCGTCTAACGACGACTTAAGAAAAACTTTGACCATCACCGTATCTGAGACCGTTTCGCCCCATTTACGGTCGGGTGCGCGAAATTCAATGGCATGCTCTACGTCATCTACCAATGGCAGGTCTTGATCGTTGTTTTTATCGCTGTCTTTTGAACAAGAAAGAGTAAGGCCCAGTATGGCTATGAATAAAAATAGGTATTTATAAGGACTCATGTCGACTCCATGATTTTTTGACACACAAAGCCCCGGGAGAGGCTACTTATCTTTTTGTTGACGGAAAACAAAGATGCAGGTTGCAGTTTCTGGCGAATAAAGGCTAATTTTGGTAGGCAGTTGAGTCTTACGTCCTATTTTCCCAAAGAAAAGCATCAATCAAGCAAATGGATTTAATCGGGTTTTTTGCGAAAAAATATGACCATTTCTCGATAAAATCCAAACGGCAGGTGAGTATCTTTAATACAAATATCGGTCTCAATGTCTTTTTTATTCGGCCAAATAGCTGTGCGAAATACAACATCCCAAATCGTCAACGTAGAACCATAGTTGCACATTTTATTGCGACTATGATGAAAACGATGTTAGGATGGGCTTACGATTATCCGTTCAAACCACCCCAGACTCCAGTTTCTACCGACTTATCTCCAATCGTTACTAAATTATATTAGAGAAAACACTGTATCGTTGTTGGAGAGACTCCCCCGGCAAAAGAGGACGGTTTATTTCAACAGCTATAGATGAGGAGCAACCTTGGGAGAAAATTTGGCCTCAATTATCTGTGATATCGTTATGGATGGATGGTTCATCAAAGCAATTTATCCCAGCTATTCGGCAGGCATTCCCTCATGTTTACCTTCAAGGCAAGGGCTTATTAGCGACTGAAGGAAGTATTTCACTTCCCATATCTAATCACGGCAGTCTTGGATCACCATTAGCATTTACCAGTCACTTTTTAGAGTTCGGTGATTTAAACGATATTAAAAAAACATCTTTAGCTCACGAACTGGAAAAAGGTAAATCTTACACTCCCATCATTACCACAGAATCTGGCCTTTATCGGTATCACCTTCAGATATTATCAAATGCGTCGACACAACAAGATTAGGCCCCAGTATTGAGTTTGTCGGAAAATATGATAGCACTTCAGATTTGGTAGGTGAAAAACTCAACTCAGCCTTGATATCCAATATATTAAACCAAGTATTCAAAGATCTCGCATTAGAGCCAAAGTATTTCTTTATGGCACCTAAGAAAAACCCGTTGGGTTACCTATTGTTCATCGACGGCTTGCCACCTGAATCGACCGCCTTGGTAGCAGACAAAATCGAAGACTCGTTAGCAAAAAACTATCATTACAATTTGGCTAGAGAACTAATGCAGCTCGACAAAGTCCGAGTGATTCCTATCGATCGTCTAGCCGAGCGGTACAGCGAAATCCTAAATACCCAGGGAATGGAACTTGGAAATATCAAACCGAACGTTCTTAGTGACAGATTTTACTGGGAACAGGAGTTAACAAATGGCATCTAATTCAGATATGAAAGCGAACTCAGGACTGCTCGCGGAATCATGGTACGTAGCATGTCTTGCCAAAGACCTCGGGAAAAAGCCAGTTTCCACCGAAATAATGGGAGTCAAAATTGTTGTCTGGCAAGATGATTCCGGGAACTTATCCGCCCTAGAGATCGCTGTCTCCATCGAGCAGCGCAACTATCTAAAAGATCCCTATCGTCCTGCGGCAAAGTCATCACATGCCCCTACCATGGTTGTCATTTTTCTGCTGATGGTCGGTGCATCAAAGTTCCTTCTGAAGGTCCAAATGGAAAGCCTTATAAGAATAGTAAAGTAGAGTCATTCCCAGTCAAAATCAGTCACGGTTTGGTTTGGGTTTGGATGGGCAGCGAAAAGCAACCAACCACCGACCCATTTCCGATGCCGTTTTACGGGGAAAAAGGTTGGAAACACTATTTTATGGAAACAGAATTTGAAAATAACGTTACAAACCTAGTTGAAAACTTTATGGATGTTCCCCCATACCGTATTCGTTCACAAAGGCTGGTTTCGCGATCAAGAAGTCACTCCTGTTCCAACAAAGGTTGAGCGCACTACAAATTCTGTTATCGTCACTTACGGAAAAAAAGACGATTCCATCGGATTCTCTGACAGAGTCATCAATCCCAAAAAACTACCCATGGTTCATACCGACAAGTTTTATATGCCCAACAACACGAGAGTCGATTATATCTATGGTGAGAATGAAAGAGGATTCGTTATCACTAGCACATGCACTCCAATTAGCCCTTGGCGAACAAAGGTCTATACATGCATCAGCTATCGTCTCGGTATTCTGCAGTCAACAGCAGCCTTATGGCTACCCTGGTATACTCGAAAAGTTATTGAACAAGACGTAGAAATTATGAAGATTCAGCGTGATGGTATCAACGGAGATGATGTTACCTTTAAGAGTACAGGCGCCGATCTTCCTCATATTTATATCGAAGCATTACGTGATGCAGCCGTTGCTGGCAAACAACCGCCTCGCCCCCAAATAAGGGAGATTGACTTTTAGATTTAGATTTTTCGTATAAAAATATGCGAGCGCGCCCTGCAAAAAAGAGTGATTTAGACTTTCTCGATCGTATCTCTAGGGAACTGGCAGCGGAAGGAGATCTTTACATTGCTGAAGAACGTGAAGACTTCTTCAAAATTCTTGCTTGTCAACTGGGTGAGCACGAAACCTATATTTTTGAACAAGAGCATAACGGATTATTCACACCTAAAGGTTGCGTAACTCTAAGTATTCATAATCTTGTGCAGCAAGACGAGGTGATAAAAGCAGCCTATTTAAGAGACTTAAAAGTATTGCCTAGCCTTCGAGACCTACGATGGATGATTCGATTCCACAAGGCTCTACTCGATTACGCCAAAGAGAAATATTCTATTAATTTTGTCTATGCTTCAATGATGACAAGTAATCGTCGAATAAACGGATTGCGACTACTTACTAAAGGAGAAATTTTTCATAGCTACAATACGACAGCTATTCAGTTCACCGGAGGAAAACCAAAGCCGAAGCATATCGTCGAGAAAGCCACGGCTAAAAACTACGAAGAAATTGAGTCTTTTTTAATAGAGCAAAGCAATGGCACACCACTTTCATTCGAATATGGTACTAATTTCCTACAGCATCAGTTGGATTCCTGGGAAAATTTCTCGATTGAAAATTTCTATTTTATTCGCGGCACTGAAGGTAAAATCGAGGCATTATGTTCTGTTTGGGATCAAGACAGCTCACGAAAAACTAGAGTGGACGGATACAGCTCTAAGCTTCAAAAAATCCGGAGCTTATATAACCTTGAGGCAAGTTTACGCCATTTTGCAAAGCTACCCAAGCCTGGCGGATATTTTAAGCAACTATTCGTCAATCATCTTTCCTTTTCTTATCAAGATTCGGAATTGATCCGAAGTCTTTTGCTACAAATCTATCGCGACTATAAACCGAAAAATTACCATTTTATCTATGTTAAAACTCCTCACGAAGGTTTTAACAAGGAGATCAAATCAACTCTCTCAGGGTTTCGTACTAGGAATCTTCGCATGGATCTTGTGAAGTACAAGCACCCTGACTGTAAGTTTTCAGAAATACCAGAACTTGCAGAGACTGGTTTTTAAATAGCTTTACACTAAACGATAGTATCGAGGAAATAACATGACACTAGTTAAAAATTATTTGAGTGGACTGAAATGGGATAGACTCCCTACAACTAAAGACCCTAGGGTTCCTTTTTTTCTTATTCTCTGCCTATATGTCGCAACGGGGATTACAGTACTAGGCTTCAATAGGCCCCCTTTACAAGTACTTCTCATCGTTGGAACGACCTGTCTCTTCGATATGCTATTTTCCTTAGCGTTTAAAGGAAACTTCTGTTTCCACTGAGTGCAGCAATTACAGGTATGGGCTTGTCGATCCTTGTTAACACGGCTCACGGTCATTGGCTTGCTATTCTGCTTTTTTTGCCATTGCTTCGAAATACCTAATAACCACTAAAGGACGGCATTATTTCAACCCCAATCTTTTCGGACTTCTCGTTGCTGTAACTTTTGGCTCTGGAATGATTAGTCCTTCCCCTGCGTACCAATGGGGCGGATACAGCGCCATGTCATTTTTTGTTGTCACTGCTGCCTTGTCACTTTTTGTTTTCAAAATAAAAAGAAATCCCCTCATTATTTCCTTTCTTGGGTTCTACTTGATCACGCTACTGATTCGAGGATATTTTACAAGGCATCATATTCCACCAGAGACGATCATACTTGGTACAATCACAGCTCCCGCCTTCTACCTTTTCACATTTTTTATGATAACAGATCCAGCGACATCACCACGCTCCACCTGGGGCCAAATCGGAATGGCGTTTTTCATATCCTTTTTTGATCTCGCCTTACATAAGTTTGAATCGCTATCTACTTTATTTAAAGCCGGTTTCGCATTTTACACCATCAGATTTTTCTACGATTTCATAAAAAGCCGAAACTGGAAGAACGCGTTTTCTCTAAAATCTATCAACCACTGGAGTCTGCGATTTGCAGTTATAGCGACTTTAGTTTTCAGTGGTCTTTTCCTCAATCAATCCAAGATTGGTTTTTCCAACAATGAAGTTCCAAATTTTGAACTTTCTAAAGTTAATACAAACAATGCTGGTATCTCATCTCGCCCTTCAAACGTCATGGAAGAAGTTGATTCTCGTATTCTCCATATTTCAAAATGGGTGATGGCTCAAGGTGATGGCGTTGCTATAGCTGATGTCAACCAGGATGGTCTACAAGACATGTTTTTGTCTTACTCTTTAAAGCAAAAAGAAGATCGTGCTGCACTCTATATAAATCAAGGAGATTTCAAGTTTTCTCGATTCCCACTCCCAGCACTCGATAGCTTTATTGAAAACTATCATACCGAAGGGTTAGCGGCGGCGGCGCTTTTTTTCGACTACGACAATGACAACGACCAAGACCTTTTAATAGGGGTGGGTTTTGGTAGCTCTAGACTCCTAAAAAATGAATTAAGTGAAACAGGGAAGCTAGGATTCACAGATGTCACAAAACAAGTGGGACTCGAACGTCACACTACATCTATGTCACTAAATGTTGCCGACTTCAATCGCGATGGCATACTAGATATTGTTATCGGCAATGCACTACAGACTCATATGCCTGACTATGACCCAAAACCAGAATTCTCAATATTTAGCCTACCGGCAGATGAGTATAGTGGTGACATGCGACCTACAAACTTTATGCATCGCACATGGCACAATGCTGCCAATGGTGGATACAATTCAATATATATAGGAAATAAAGACTCTTTCGCCTTGCTTGACAATGAGACATCCGGATTCGTCGGAACCCGTTGGACACTAGATGTCGGAATCGGCGATCTAAATAACGATGGTTTTGCCGATATCTACCTAGCCAACGATTTTGGCCTCGATCAATGTTTATTAATAATCAAGATCTAAGTTTTAAAGAAATCAAGGGCAACTTCGTGGGCGAGCTAGGGCGCGATACCTATAAGGGTATGAATGCGACTCTTGCTGATCTTGACAACAATGGTTTTGAAGATATTTATGTTTCGAACGTACACGTTGCTTTGCAGGCCGAAGGTTCCATGTTGTGGCTGAATAATGGCAAAGTAGATGAGAATGGCTACCGAGCTTTTCACGATGGTGCTGTTGGCCAAAATATCTTAAATGAGAATAGGTTTGGTTGGGGAGCTGCCGCCGCAGACATCAATGCTGATGGCTACCTTGATGTGTTACAAGTAAATGGAATGGTAAACAACAACTACGATCCCATACATAAAGGTTGTCCTGACTATTGGTATTGGAATGAGAAAATAGCGCTAACAGGACCTGAAATTCATGGTTACGCAGCGGCATATGCAGACTTGCGAGGTCGTTGCATTTATCCCCATGATAAGAAACGAATGTATCTAAACAAAGGAAGCTATTTCGTTGATATCGCTGATAAAATAGGGTGGACTGATCATGAAGTCGCACGAGGTGTTGCTACTGCTGATTTTGATAACGATGGTGATTTGGATGTTGTAGTTACGCAGCCTTTTGCACCACTTGCTATATATAAAAATAACAGCAAAAATTTGCGCTGGGTCGGTATTGAATTAAAAGGTAACGGAACAACCTGTAACCGCGATGCTATAGGTACACGGGTTTACCTATTGGATAAAGATGACCAAGTAAAACAGATGCAAGAAGTCAAGGGGTCGAACGGGTTACTCGCCCAGTCTGACCGTAGACTATACTTTGGTCTGAAAAGCTACGAAGAGCAGGCAAAAGTTAAAATAGCTGTCAGTTGGTGTGGTCAAAAAAAGCAGTATTACAATCTAATCCAAAATCAATACACCACCATTGAGGAAAAATAACTCATGTTGAGAGTATGCAATAAAATCTTAAGATCGTGTTTCCTGATGAGTCAGCTTAAACCATCTATTTTAGAAGTAAATGATCTAACCAAAAAAGATGTAGAAACCTTGTACTCTTTGATGAAAAAGTACTACGAGGGTGTAGATGAAAAAAATTTTTGGAGGATTTGAATAAAAAGCGATGGATCATTTTATTGCAATCAAACAATCGTATCGTAGGCTTTTCTACTGTAGCAACTCCAGACAACGGAGACCTCAAATCACAATCAAAATCACAATCACAGCTTGTTGATAGTTTCTACATCTTTTCGGGTGATACAGTGGTTGAAAAACAATTTTGGGGACATGCCGGGTTGCAAGTGGCCTTTGGCGTTCTACTTTGTTCCATTAAAATCAGAAATCCGAGAAAAAAAGTACAGTGGCTATTAATTACCAAGGGGTATAAAACTTACCTGCTCCTCGCTAACAACTTTTCCGAGAATTATCCAAATAGTAGGAAAACTACGCCTTATGAACTTCAAACAGCCATGGATGGTATTTACTCTAAATTGTACCCTAACAGGTACAACGCTGTCACCGGTATTATTCGGAATACATCTGACTATAAATTAAAAGTGGCCGTAGCACCACTATCTGATTTGGTTGGACCCAGCAAGGAAAAGGTAGATTTCTTTTTGGAAAAACCCTAACTGGTACCTGGGAGACGAGCTCGCTTGCATCGCAGAAATGAGATATTCCGTTCTTTCTGCCTATATTTTAAAATATGTGCGCAAGCAAAAGAACAGATTTTTTAGCCGTCAAGGTAGGTATCTTCAAGCTATTGCTTCCATCTGTCTCCCAGCTAAAAAGTAGGCGCTAAGCACGTCTCCCCAATCATTGTAATTGCGGATTTTTGCTAAAAGAAAGCCAGGAGCTGAATAAAAAGCAGGAAAAAGAACTTTTATCCCTCGAGGGGATTTCTGAGGCTCTTATGACTTTGAAAAGCGAGCTCGAAAATAAGGATGAAAAAATAGAAAGCCTCAAAACTCAGGGTGATTCTACGGCTAAACTTGAGGAATTACCTGACATTCAATCGAAGATTATCGCATTGGAAATAAGGCATGCTAAAGTGGAAACAGAGAATGAGCAACTAAGGGAAAGGCTCGGGGAGTTTCAGGCTTTGCTTAAGATTGAGTATGGAGTTGGAAATGAGTTTTATACCGATCCGGTTTGAATTTTCCGATCTCAAGCTTGCATAATAGAAAAGTTATCAGTTAATAGAGATTCGAGTTC
>JABSRP010000091.1 GCA_013215145.1 Pseudobacteriovorax sp. | reverse complement strand
ATTGAATATCTCTTGAAGATTTGAATCTACTCGAAAACGCTAGTTCTCATAGAAATAAAATATTCTTAAAGCGATTATCCGAGTTTTAGGTCCATTTAAGGAGGTCAGTTTTATAGAGTCATTCCTAAACTCGCTGAAATCTGATTTTCGACAAGACTATTAAAATTACCTTCATATTCCGTTTGCTTCATCTCACCTTGTACAGACACATTAATAGCATCTGCGAATTGCAAACGATAAGCCAATCGGAAAGTGAGCATCTGATAAGCAAAACTTTCATCATATTCGAACTGTCCTGTTGATATTGCAAGGAAGGCTTCGACATCTCCTAAAAACGACTGATACAGATAACGGCTATCTAAAACTCCTGAATACACACTACCCGAAATATCGCTCTGCAAGAAACCAAAGTTTTCTTGCAGACCAACACGAAATCTTAAGATATGCCGATCAAATCTGCGATTCCAGATATCATAAAACTGCATCAAATTAAAAGAAGAGTGATTTGTCTGTTTACGCTTTTCGTGATCCCAGAGTAACTCTGCTCCTAATTCCAACGACTTAAATAGAATGTTGGATACTATATTTGAAAAGCTTTCTCCTTTCGCTATTTTAAAGGACTCCATACCAAAGCTTATACGTTTTCTATCAAAAAACCGCTTAGGAACCCTAGTACGAACACTTGTCCAACCACCTCGAACGAATCGTATACTTTGGCTTTCTAGCGGATCAGGAAGAACCCACGAACCTGCAGACATGTGCCAATAGCTTTTCGTTCGTGTAGATTGTAATAAAGCCTTATCCCACTTTCGCAATCCACCTACAATTAGCCATGAATTTATTTCACTACTATTTAGTAAAGTATCCTCTTGGTCAAACCCAGTCAAATGACTGCTATAAAAATGACTAATATTGGCATCAAATTCGTAGGATCTTTTTTTATTCAATAACTTGAGATAATTTTCAGCGATTGCCTTATTTTTTGCCGAGCATAGTTGACTAGATTTATTAAACCTTTGGGTAGCAGACTTTGGTCGTTTTCTCTTGAATTGAGAGATTCCCTGCATTAAATAGAAACGACAATCTAACTTTTGAGTTTCTAAGTATTTTCTATCAAATTTCCTGTATATTCTTGTCACTCGCTTCCATTTTTTCTTAATAAAATCTCTTTCCATCTTTCTAAAAAGATAATTATTTTTATTGTTGGGAATTTTTTTATAGAGTGGAATAGCTTCATCATACAACCCTAAATTCCACAGACTTTCTGCATATAGAAACAACTCTAGGGGGATTAAAGACTGATGATAGAGGATTATAGTTTCAAGGTAACGCTTATGTTTTAAAAGATCTTGAGAATCATCAATCGTTCTTTTTTCAAAAAGTTTCTCAGTGCGACCTTGTACCAATTGAAAAATCTCATAGATTCGATTTCCACCTTTAAATCGTATAGATTTACCTTCTTTCAGTTTCCATCCCGCATCGACTAAAGTGGACTTGGATTGTGACTTTGAACCCTTAGTTTCTAAAACTCCTGAAAACACCGAAATAGTAACACCTTTTTGATTTTCACTTTCTAAAGTAAAAATACTATGGGTTTTAGGTGGAACGATTACCGATCCATGAACATTCCACAAAAATCTTTCGGCTGATTCTAATTGTACAACTAAAATCCTGCCAAAGATGTCGAAAGTGGATGCTTCTTCAGTTTTTCCAAGACTAAAACGAAATCCTGAATTTGGAAACAAATACACTTGGTGCTTGCCATTAATGAGTGCCCAACCACCCAATTGACTAAACATAGAAAAGGAATGATCAAATTTCAAAGATTCGGAAGCATGAGAGAGTTTCGATTCTTTCCAGTAGAAAACTCCTTTCGCGAGATTAGAAGACGATGCTTCTAGTTTCAGCTTTGATTCAAAATTTTTTAAAGAGTTGCTAAAAGCAATATGATTCATGGAAAAAGATATGATAGAGAATATCAGCCAAAAGTTTTTCACTATTCGATGACCACCGATGTGGAAAAGGTACGTTTCAATAACGACTTACTACTTAATTTCTGAAAAACATCCATATCCACAGAACTGTCAGACCCTTCATCCAGGGTCTCCTCGAGAGACTTAATAGTTTTAACATCAGCCAAGAATTCATCAGTGAACGATATTTGTGTTTTAGTTAAATTAAAAAGAGGGATTGCAGTATTTATGGTTTTTATTTTTTTTTCGACTAACTTTGATTCAGTTGAGCTATTTTCTGGTGGTAATGCATTTGTCATAGCTTTTGGAGATTTTATTTTAATCGGCTTAGCAATGACTGGCACGGGGGCTGCGGCCTTTGGGTTTAAGTTTTCTGTTGCGGTAGCATCGTCAATTGATTTTTCAGAGATCTCTAGCTCTTCTTCAGGGAGCCTCACTATATAATTAGCTGTATCCCAGATTTCTTCGCGGAACTCTTCTGGAATCTCTATATAGCTGCGATTACCTGTAATGCGGAGAACCTTACCGCAGAAAATTTCGACTTTATTTTCTGTAGGACAAACTAGGATGCTACGATAGGCTTCGTATTCAGTTTTTAAGTTTTTAGCAATAATGAAAAAACGTTTTGCTGGGTCGACAAAATAGATTTCAGACAGCGCCAGCCGTTGAATAAAAAAGGATGCAAAAAAAAGCAAAAAAAGTCTAGTTTTCATTGGCTAGCTTACTAATTGTTTGACTGAGATCAGCGTTAGCGGGGTCCAAAGCTAAGGCTTGGCGGTAAGATGCTAGTGCTTTTGTTCTATCTCCCTCGTAATACCAACTCATACCTTCGATAATATGAGGCGCTGCAATCTTCGGTTTTAAACTCGATAGTGTTGTAGCGAGCTTTCTTGCCTCGTCATATTTTTTCTCTAAGACAAGCTGATAGGCACGCAACAACATATCATAACCTCTGTTTTCATTTATTTTTTTCTCTGGTGTTTTACTTTCACCAAAAAGCTGCTTATTGTTAGCATCGAAGATCAAATTGGTAGTACTGTTTTTTGGGTCCACGAAGGCAATATATACAGCTTTATCAGGTTCGCGATAAATGCGAACAGCTTTTCCACGCAAATCGGCTAAGGGTAATTCCAATTGATTTTGCTCGACTTCGCTTTCAACGGCTGTCAGGTTATCAAGCGAATGAACTGCCATTTTTGCATCTCCTTGCCGCGTTACCACAACCGTCGGAGTCGCGCAACCGTACATAAGAAAAGATAGTGTCAGAATATTCATGGATGTTTTCATACTTAAGCTCTTTAAACCACCACCGATAGCAACTCCAGTCTATTTTACCATAGTGGGAGTCAGACTAAAATGGTCTGGATTCAATGCCAGGAAGGCATCAAGAGACTCTGCTTGATAATTGTTGCGATGGTGTTTACATTGCCGGCTACCGCTATTCAACGACACCAAATCGAAAACTTCGCCACTAACCAAATTGAAAATGTTATCAAGGGAATCGTCGGTGAAGGTCGTGTTACGGTAGCCTTGAGCATCACACTGCGAGCCAAACCTCAGGCATCTAGCGTTCAGACCTATCTACCAGACCTAAACAAAGAGCAAAAAACAGATACCATAAAAAGCCTGACACCTTTTGTGCCTTTAATCGAAACGGTTCAGGGGGTTATAGCCTTAGATGAGGGTGTTGACGAGCAGACAATAGGAATCATAAAGGAGGTCATTAAGCTACGACTAGGTGTTAGCGACGACATCATTTCAGCTTTACAATTCATAAAAATTCCAAAAAAACAAAGCGAAGAAAGCCCCTTGAGCAAGGAGCTGGACACTATAAGGGAACAGCTCAAGCTACTTGAATCGGAAAATGACGAGTTACAAGGGCAAATCAATCGCGAAAAAAGAGAAAAAGCTGCAGCTAATCGCACCTTAACCCAAACGAAAGCTCAGCTTGAGGATGCGCGGCAAGAAATTTTGGAAACCATCGCCCGAGCAAAAAAAGAACAACCTAGACCATTTTTCGACAGAAATGAAAGTCATTTTCTATGGATTATATCGGCTTTTCTTATTGGGGTGATCAGTATTATCTTACTCATGATTCCATCAAAACTATTCCTAAAAGGTCTGACAAATGTCTCGGATGCGGTCAAAGACATGGGTCGTAGTCTAGCCGAGGCGGCAAAATCTGAAACTCCAAACAATACTGTCAGTGGTCAGCCAAAAGATGAATCAGCTCAAGCACCTGCAAAATTTGCCGACCTTCCGGCCCTTCCTCCCGACGTGTTAGAGAAAAGGCTCGATCAGTTCTCTTCAGAACTATCCGAATATCTTCGGCATAACGATCATAGTGGAATCGTTTCCTACATGTCCGAGCAAATCAGAGAAAAAAACCAGGCCACTAAGGTGGTTCTACTCTTTGAACAACTTGGTGAAGAGTTTTCTGAGGCACTTTTTGATCAACTGTCATCGTCTGACCAAAATCAGTTTAGCGCATACCTACGAAAATATAAGCCGCCTAGAGCCAAGTCTCAGATGACACTAGATACCTTCGAAGAGATTAAGACCCGATTAGAAAACAGGAAATTTCGTAATATCTTGGCGGAATTGAACGATACCATCAGTCTTAAACTTGGAAGCCTTAAAACAGAAGAGATTCTATCGTTTATCGAGCAATCTTCGAAATCTTGGTGGCCAAGAATACTGCTTCATCTACAACCCAATATCGTTGCTGAAATCATAGCCAAGGGAGCGTCTCGAGAAGCCATAGGAGAAGACATTATCACTGCTTCGGTAACCATCAGCGATCACCGATCATCAACTCAATTCGACAGCGATATCGTTAAGGAGCTACAAAAACAAGAGGATGAGGTTAGTGACTCTAATAGCCTTCCAGTGAGAAGCTTCCTGCTGGAAGTTGTTGATTCCCTCCCCCAGGAAACAGCTAAGCAGTTAGTTCAACACGCTGAAGCAAACAATGAGAATTTAGGGCGCATCATAGGCCAGCATTTGATTACACTGGAAGACTTTTGGCACATGGAATCTAAAACCCTCGCTTCAGTCATTGCGAAGCTAAGCACCAGTGATATCGCGATACTTATGAAAATCGATCCCGAGAGAGGGGATCAGGTTCTTTGGGATAATATCCCTAAACGACGTCAAGAACTCATTAGAGATGAAATGGATATGTTTGAATCAGAGCTTAACCCAGAAGATAGCTCGAAAATAGAAACAAAAATCATTGCTCTACTCAAGGACATGAGAGAAGCCGGTACATGGTCAAAAGATAACTCAGAAACCTCTTCTTCGCTACCCGCGGCGTCATAGGAGGCTTCGATGAAGTTTAGTGCATTAACCGGTTTGATTCTAGCAGCAGCTGTCTTTATTGCTTCAGCGATTCTCTCTTTTTCGAATACTGGCGTCCTTGTCGACGCAAAATCTGCTCTTATTGTCGTAGGTGGAACGGTTACCACAACATTGATTTGCTTTTCGTTTCGTGAAGTCAGTGCTTTAGTCAAAGTCTTTTTTAAACGCGTGATTTTTGGTAATGTTGTTGATCCGGCATTGACCATCATTGAAATTACCAATTTGGCTAGAGCAGCAAAAAAGGGAAAGGCCAATTTCGAACGAGCTGTAGCAGATATTAGACACGCTTTTTTACGAGATGGAGCCGAAATTCTCTTTTGGGCCGAGGAAGATATTTCTGATGATGAACTTCGTGATTTATTGGAAACACGCGTCTACATGCAACATGAACGATATATGGCAGAAGCAAATCAACTTAAATCGGTGAGTCAGTTTCCGCCAGCATTTGGCCTCATGGGTACCACAATGGGTATGATTGCCCTACTACAAAACCTAAACGACGGCGGAGGCGAGGGACTTGGGCAAGCCATGGCAATTGCTCTTATAACAACACTCTACGGCCTAGTACTCAGTAACTTCCTGTTAGCGCCTATAGCCGAGAATTTGTCGAAGCAGTCTCAAGAAGAATTCTTCGTAAGGCGTATGATCGTTGAAGGCCTTATGCTCATTCATCAAGGCAAGCCTCCTCGTTTCGTCGAAGAGTATATTGTTTCTTACGTTCTTCCCAAAGATAGGCCTAAGAAATAATGTCGAAAAAATCTCGTTTCCAAAAAGGCGCCGATATCCAACAGGGAGAATCTCAGTGGATATACTCTTACGCTGATATGATGAGTTTGCTATTCTGCTTCTTTGTCATTTTGCACAGTTTTAATCATGTTGATGACAATCGCATGGAAGACATTACTAAGCAATTATCAGAAGCATTTAAGGGAGAAACTCAGCAACAGTCGAAAAAAGACTTTGATGAACAGAAAGAGCGCATCAGTGAAGACGAATTAGTAGAAACCTTTAAAATGCTGGTATCTCAGTCTAAGTTTGGCATCTCACAGAAAGAGGTCGTTCGCGCGATTAAAAATCGAGCCAAGGACAAGGCAGTTATGGATGAAACAAAGGAAAAGATTCAAGAAGAATTGCAGGGGAATAATTATATCGAAGTCGGCCAGCTTCAAGATATCGGATTTGATCTGGCGCTACCTGGTGATATTTTATTTAAAGCAGATTCCTTTCAATTAACCCAACGAGGAACTCAAGTTTTAAATGATTTAGTGGCTACCCTAAACACCTTTTCCGACATTATCCAAATCGAAGTGATCGGTCACAGCAGCAGTTCACATAAAAAAGATGAATTCAAGGAATTAACCCTTTCAGCTCAAAGAGCTGCCAAAGTATCTCAAATTATGATCGAATCAGGCATGCCAAAAGAACTAATAACAGTTCGCGCCAAGGGCGATGCCGAACCATTGTTTCCCAATAGAAACGATGACGGCAAACTTATCTGGGCGAATCTTGTAAAAAATAACCGCGTGCATCTCGTGGTCAAGAGAAAGCCATGATTCCACTCAGATTGACCTTTACGAGTATGATACTATTCTGGCTAGCACTCTCATTTTCTGCCTATGGGAATATAAATATTCGAGTGGTAGAGGCAACGGGATCACCCCTTATGCTCCCTCCTTTTCATGGCCATTGGATTCCATTGGATATTGGAATGCGCCTATATCAAGGAACTCTTGTTCAGGTACGAGAAAATGAAAGTCTGCTACTCCGATGGAATAAAAACGATAGAAATACTCCTCAGCAAATAGAAATTGACTTTCCCTTTATGTTTCGAATCTCAGAGGAGATGTATCGCGATATTGAAATCGTTATTCGAGAGATCAAAGACTACAAAGACCTGTTAAATAAGACAAAGAATCCAAATAAAAAAAAGGAAAAAACCAATTTTTATGACATATCATCAGCATGGGAATGGGGACTTTTTAAAGAGAACATTAAGGTCGAAAAAGCTGCCGCTGAGGAAGATAAATGGTTTAAAATGCAATTTGATGAGTTGCTCAGACAAGAAGACAATAATTCTCCAGATCCAGTGATCAGACCTTTAGAAAATGAAATTATTCAGGCGGATGGATTCCCTTCCGAGGTATCCGTAACCTTGTCGGAAAACCTCGATCAATTCCCCTACGAAGTCTACGTCTGGCGAAAAATTGATGGTTCAACACCCCCTAAGACACCTCTGGTACTGACAGATAGTCGCTACTTCTCGTTACCAACTTTCGAGCAAGGCGAATACTATATGACACTATTGGGTAGAGATCAGAATTTTACAAAATTGCGATCTTTTTCTGTGGCCGACAAGACATTAACACCAATCGATATTCGCAATACCACAATTAGAGTCATCGAAAAACTGAAACAACCCATAGACCAATCCAAGTGGCTAATCACTTCAGATGAAAAAAGGGCTAAAATTCCCTTTTCTTTCTTGCTATCTGAAAACTATACCGTCGATGATCTAGGTCTTGTGGTTATAAATCTAGATAACAATAAAAGAAAACGCTTTGCGGTAAAGCCATCAAAGGCACTGTCCTTAAACCTAAACCCAGGCAGATATCGATGGTACCTAAAAAGCAAGAATCTCGATTTGATCGGCAGTTCCTATCATTTCACAGTAAAAAGGAGTTCTTGGGATGAACTCCTCAACCTTATAAGCAAACCTAACAGTCAAATGACAAAAATCTATTTGCAGTAGACCTTTAGGCCCCGATATACCATGACTTGGGTCGAATAATCACACCGACCTTTCGCTCTTCTTCAATATGAGCGACATATCCCGCTATACGGGCAAAGGCAAAAAGACTGGTAAAGTAATCAGGCCCGATACCTAGATAGTAGAAAACGGGAGCTTTATAAAATTCGACATTGGCACGAATATCTTTTGACTTTTCTTTCATGATCTTTGTTACGGCATTCTCCACGACAAGAAACATATCAAGAGTGGTGTCCGACGGAGATTCACGAGCTAATTCAATCGCAACTTTTTTCAGAATGACCGCACGAGGGTCCACGACGCGATAGACACGATGCCCCATTCCCATGATTTTTTCGCCGCGAGTAATTTTATCCCTAATAAATTCCTCCGCTCGCAAAAGACAGGGAATTTCCTTGATTAATGCAAGCGATGCCTCATCAGCTCCTCCATGGAGCCGACCAAACAAGGTACCCACCGCCGCTGATAAGGCACTAGTAAGAGGTGCTTGTGTACTGGTGGTAACTCGAGCAGCAAACGTGCTAGCATTTAACCCATGTTCCATTTGAAGAATTTGAGCGATTTGAAATGCCAGGAGCTCTTTTTCTGTGATAGTTCGATTGAGAAAGCACTGCAAAAACTGTCCTAAAAACGAATCGTGGTTTGGGGTCGCAAGGATATCTTGCCCAAGGTCCTTTTGCCTCATGAAAATCAAGGCCTGAGCGACTTTAGCAATCTCTACCAAACCTTTCACTTGGAGATCGCCAAGTCCTAAGCCAACATCTGGAGGAATCGTATTTGGAAAATCTAATGCAAGGACAAATTGAATCTGCTGCATAGGGTGCATGTGAGCATGACCCACTAACTTATGTTCGATGTGGGGTCTCATCGCCGCCATAGCTAGTTTCAAAAACCGAGTCACGTCTCGTTGCTGCTCACCAGTGGCCTGTCGTCCTGTAAGGATTAAGTACAAAGCGGATTCGAAACTCCCTTGAGCTACGTTTTCGATATTGATACCGCGGTAACTGAGCGTTCCCGTAGTGCCATCAATCTTCGAAATTGCTGTCCTTGTAACGTAAACATCTTTTAAGCCATAATGTATATTTGGTTCGTTCATTCGTCTCTCCTTCATTAACAACTGCGAGAATTATCGTCACTATGCTATAATTAGTAAAATTAATAATAGTAATAGAAAAATAAGGAATACTTATTATGTTTGAAATGCAGGAGTTACGTGTACTTAAGGCAGTCATCGATGAGTCTGGCTTCCAAAAAGCCGGCAAACTCCTTCGCATCAGTCAATCAGCAGTGAGTCAATCCATTGCAAACTTAGAGAGAAAATTAGGTGAACCTCTCCTTAATCGTAACCAACCGATAACTCTTACTAATATAGGAAAGGAACTCTATGAACACGCCGAAATTATCTTGACGCGGGAACGATTGTTTACGAAGGCAGTTGAGCAAAGGCAAAAGGGAGAGGGTGAGGTGATTTCTATTGCAGTCGATTATTTTGCTGATGAATTCTTCTGCGAGCATATTATCGCTTTTATCGCTAACAAATTTCCGGCCCTCAATTTTCGTATCAAACGATATGCGGCAAGAAAAATCATTGCCTTGGTTAGGTCAAGGGAATTTGATTTCGGTCTAGGCCCTTTTCAGAAAGATATGATTGGGCTGAAAAAAACTCCTATTTTCAAGGAGACGTCTCATTTAGCCATTGGAACAGCACATCCAATGTACAAAGCAAAATTCTCGCCTGGAGATTTAACATCTTTTACTTTGATCACATCATTTCTTGACGACAGCCTCCAAAGACCTTCCGAGAAAAAAATTCGCAACTATTTTGGTGACATTTGGGAGATTGATAGCATCGAACTACAGATAAAACTACTGAGTCGTGGGATCGGCATGACCTTTCTACCAGAAAAGCTGCTGAGCAATATTTCAAGACGGAAGATCCGCACCATTGATGACCTACCTTTTTCGACAATCATGAAGCAATGCGGACTTTATTGGAACCAAAACATGCCGCTAAAGCCCATAGATCATAGTCTGATAAAATATTGCCGAAATGATCTTAAAAAGCTGCTATAGTGATCTTGAATCTATCATAGTAATGGAATGTATTATGCTTTCATTGATGGCAAAGGTATCTGTAACCATCTTATGCCTCGTTGGCTGTAGTAGCAGTAAATCAAATCCTACCGCCCCCCCCTCAAACCGACGATCTATCAATTCCAGAACAAAGCTTTGGTGATGAGACTAGCTGCTATCAGGCAGACGAGGATATTTGCCTATTGGAGGCTACGATAGCCGAAAAAATAAACACTGCCAGACAAGTGGAAGGGCTCAGCCCCCTTATTCTCAACCATCGTGTATCGTTTGCCGCAAGAAAATGGTCTGAAGAGCAATCGAAGCAGGGGCAGCTTTCCCACGACGGCTTCCCAAGGGACAGATTAGCCCAAATCAAAGAAGAATTCGGTAGCCAACCCCAGTTCCTATTTGCTGAAAATGTAGCCCTTATTTCAGCCTTTAGCGGCGAACCCGATCGCGTGTCAGACGAAATCGTCAATGGCTGGCTAGGAAGCCCAGGGCATCGCCGCAATATACTCAGTCAATCCAATGCAACAGGCATTGGAGTGTTTCGCTCTGGTAACGTCTACTTCGCCACCCAGATATTCTACTAGGTGGCGCGTTTTTTATCCGGCAGCATCTTTAAGACACAGGCCTCAGCTAGTTCTATCGGTTTTTTAGATCGTTCTATTTTGGCCATGAGCAGCGCACCCTCCACAACCATAAGCAGGGTTCTTGTCAGCTCGTTCTCGATATCAAATTTGACTAATAAGGCATAAATTCGCTCAGTCCAATGAGTGTAGATC
>JABSRP010000090.1 GCA_013215145.1 Pseudobacteriovorax sp. | reverse complement strand
GAGCTACGTCGCTTCGCTCCGATGAAGTGGATCAAACAAACCAGCAAGCTAGGGTCAAATCAAGTCGGAATGGGCACAAATCTGATTTGTTGATTTTTGATAGTATAAAAATAAATATTGTAAGCAGAAGCAATATAGCAAGGGTGTTCAAAAGAAACATTGATTGCAAGAAAATCGAACTTGCCTCTGTGACGATAAAAAAGTTTGAATTCTTGGAAAGTCTGTATACTAGGCGTACTTTAAAAATACTCGCCAGTGAATATTCGGCTTCCCCTGGAGAAATATCTCGTTGTTCTGGTATGGACACCTTTTTACCGATAGAAGCTTCTTTGGTGAACTTTTCTTCATTAAGCGAAAAAAGTGACATTGATTCTATTGAGAATGATGAGGCTGCTATCATTTTTTGATTTTTCATGAATGAAGAATATAAATTACCCTGCTGGATAGCAATAGTCTCAGAAGTTTCCCATGACATTATCAATGTTCGTGTATGAAAACCTAGGTAGCCGATGAACAAGCAGTAGTTCAAAAATACAGCAAAAACAGAGACAAGTAAAAAAATAGTGACTTCTTTATACTTCATATCAAATCACCAGCCGTTGTAAACCCCCAGATCGGGCGAAGTGAGGCTGGTCTTTAAAAAGGCACCTGTATACGATATAGTGACTCTTAAATCGATGATCAATTTCTTGATCGATGACTAGTTGAGGAAGGAGTATTGATCGATCCGATGTTTTTTGAAGACGCGATTCAACAAGATCGTTACCTTGGCCAGTACCAAAATACTCGAGTTTTTCCTCATAGAATCTATTTGGTTTATAGCCATCTAGCATCCGCTTAACTGCTAATCCGTGCCTTATTAGCTCCGAAATAGCTCGATAGTACGCCGTATCTGATTCTGATACTGTAGCTGATGCACCGCCTGATATGTAACCAGCATTTTTAATTTTGGCGAATACAATTTTTACAACCGAAGATTCTTTCTGGTCAAAATTAGGTTGAATTGAAAAAATGCTTTCAATTTCTAAGATTCCAGATAGTTCATTTAGAAGCATTTGACTTGATGTTGAGAAATAGTCAATATTGACTTGCTTTATCGTAGCTCCTATTGATTTCTCGTCCCACCACTTAGCCCAAACAAATCTTTCTAGTGATTCATGATAGGCATTCGACCTGACGATGCCAATCGGGTTATCTATATTTTTATAGCGAGGGAACGCAGCAAAGCCACAAGAATCTCGAGTAAAGCAGGAAGTATCTTTGCTAGCATAGCCATCTTGATATGCCTTTCTTTCGACATATTCACTTAATGCTTTTGATAGAGCGGTCTCTTTGTGTTCTGAGATTCCAGTATACACCCCCCTATTTATTGCACCTGATGGTCTTCCGTCGTACATGTTTATGATAGAGAAGTTTTCGCCACGATAGTGCTCAATATGCTGCGGAAGTAAATTTTGACTTTTTAATAGTTTTAAAAAATCAATATTTGAAAACTTCTTAGTTTCCATTAAAACATGTGCCAAGGAGCTACGGCTGTGGTAGCTACCGGTATAGCACTAATTCTTTTTCGATTTTCTTTGGAACCGATAAAAACCTTGCCGTAATTGATGAGTGGTAAGTAGACAGCTTTTTCATTGATGTGCATATTTATTTTTCTGTACAGGGATTTAGCCTTTTCTGGGTTAGTTTCTTCAACTAACAGATCAATCGTGTCCTGCAGTATTTTGTCTGACGTTTGGTACTTATAGTGTAAATGCAATCCAGGAGTGAACATCATCTTCACGTCGTTTGCAGGGTCTAAAGGCCAATAACCCATGGAGCCGCCACCTAACTGTGCTTTACCCTCTACAAATTTTGCCCTGGTTTCTTGGAATGTTTCTACTATATTCAATTTTAAGTTGTTGAAACCATATTCTTGGTCAATAATCTTCATGATCTTTGAAAATGTTGAACCTTCGGTCTCATAAACTTCTATAGGAAATTTCTCAAATTGAGCTTTGCAATACTTCTCATCAATTGGCTCTAGTAGCTTGTCGAACTCGGATTCCGAAATATAACCCGGTAGGACCAAGGAAAACATACTCCTGGAAGCTGTTTTATCCCTAAATTCCGCAATTTTCTTTCTAAATATGTCAGCATAGTAGCGCCGGCACTCTTTCTTTTTAAATGGTTCACGCTCAGGGTTTATTATCAGGTATGCGAATCTAGATCGTGGTAACCTTAGCGTGTCATATTTTTCTTCAATCTTCAAAAAATCGCTATTTGATATCCTCGAGTCAGTTGAGGCTATTACGGTATTCTTGGTGTCTAGTTCATGGAGGACTTCATTTAGAGGGTCTCTGTTTCGATAGACAATATTTATTATTTTTGGCTTTTTGCTGTCTTCAAGATAGTCAGCACGTTTTATGAAACGCCATCTATTGGTTTCCAGCGGATTCTTGTTCGTTGGTTCAAAATCGTAATATCCACTTGCAGCTGGAATTTCACAAGTCAGCTCAGCGTTTTCAAGATTTACGCACTCACCTGGGATTATTGAAAATAATTCTAAAGAGAAACGAAATAGTGGATTGCGTAACTTCTTTTCAACCAAGATAGTAATCTTTTGACCATTCGAACTAATCCCTGAGGGAAGGCTTTTTAATGGGAATTCTAGATTCTTCCATTCATTTAGACCTTTAATAGAGGTAATTGTAGGAAGGTCAGGATAAAAATAAGCAGTTCTTGTGATTGCAAGTATTACATCGTCAACTGTAATGCTTTTACCATTTGAGAATCGTAGTCCTTCTTTAACGACAAACACTATTTTGTCTTCATTAATGTCATATGAAAAAGACTCAAGAACTGAGCTATAAAGTCCATCGTCATATCCAATCTCTATCGGGGTCAAGTATCGCATTCTTGCCGCAGCCAAGTTATTGGTTGAGTCGGCCTTCTTAGGATCAAATGATGTTGGGGGACCTGATCGGGTAGTTACATACCGATATTCTGTATGTTCGTTCTCCACATTAAGCCTTTTCTGAGAATTGCCCGAAAAAGTAAAATAAATCAGTGAAGCCAGGCACACTGCACCTAGCACTATCTTTAAGACTAATTTCATTTCTGTTTCAACACCCTGTTAAAAAAGCAAATGTGGAGAATTCACCGAAGGAACTATAGTAGCTCCGTACCACCATCGTCCTGGTCAGAGGCAGTCATTATTGGGAAATCTAAAACGTCAATAATGTCATCAAAAAGCCCAAGCTCTTCGCAGGCTGCCAAAGTATCTTCGACGGTCTCATCGTCAAGGTTCAGGTCACTAGAAGCAGCTTCCCCTGACCCTAATTGACCTGTTTGGAAATTTGGATTTTCCTCTAAAAGTGATGTTAAGAGTTCCTCGCAATAGACTCTGTCAAGTACTTGTTCTTGATCACTAACGCCCAAAACTTGTGGATTAGACTCAGCCTTAGAAACAGTCGACGTAACAGCTGCGAATAAAATGGTACTTAGTAAAATGGTATTCTTTTTCATAGCATCATTCCAATATCGGATTAAAACAAAAAAGCTTCTTGGGATTTCATTCTAAATCTCACTCGTTCCCCAATGGATTACCAATGGGAAAGGGATTTTTTGAGATCATTAGAATCGAAAACAAATTTTTAATAGGCAAAAACCGTTAGTTTTGCAAGCTGAAACAAGCGCGTTTTGACTAATTTGAAAAAGATATGTTTCTTAGTTTAACAATACAGACTATAACAAACTGATTTGATAGAGAAATTGTTGTGCTCGCAAACCCCTGCCATGCGGGGGTTTTGTGCGACATGTGTCGTTGAGCCACTGCAGATTATGACCGTTATCTTGAGCTTAATTATTGTATAGTTGGAATTGGTAGAAGTATAGTTTAGTCTTATTTGATCTTTTTGTTTAATGCTTCAAAGTGTGAAGACTGTGATCGAAGGAAGTACTAAGTCTCATTTCCACCCCCATCTTCAATCTTAAACATAGCCCGAAACTCCCCAAGCCTTTCCCTAAGCTGCTCATTCTCCGTTTCCACTTTGGCATTCCGAATTTCCAAGGCTGTGCTCTTCGACCGAATCTCTGGAAGCTCTTTTAGTTTAGCAGTAGAATCCCCAAGCTGAGTTTTGAGGCTCTCTATTTCTTCATTCTTATTTTCAAGCTCGCCTTTCAAAGTCTTTAGGGCCTCAGAAATCTCCTCCAGTGATAGGAGCTCTTTTTCCTGCTTTTTATTTAGCTCCAGGCTTTCCTTTAGCTTCGTTGCGAGTTCTGTTCTTTCCGTTTCAATCTCGCTTAGCTTAGCCGAAAACTCGGTACGAAGATTATCTTCCAATAGTTTCGCGCTTGAATGGACTCCGGCGAATATATCAGTGATCCGATTCATCGCTGCTTTAACTTGGGCCAACTCGCTTGGCATTTCGGATAAACCGTTAGAGTGCTGAGTTTGGTACCAGGACAATAGGTGATCGAGAAAATCACCGTCGGTTCGGCCATCTTCAGATGCTAGGGCTTTTAAAAAGTCGCGGGTTTCTTGTTTTGCTCGTATAGACAGGGGCTTTGATTCTGACATTGATGCCCAAGTGTAAACATGTTTTCGTAGTAAAAACAGTATGTTTACATGTCGTCAACTTGTCAACATCTAGGGTTTAAAAGAAAAAGGAGGTCTAAACCTCCTTCATAATTACCTTAAAAGCCTTTTAACTTCCCTATAGGTATCGATCGCTATTTCTGCAGCCTCTCGTGGGCTTTCGCCCTTTATCTCAAGGACAGAGATTGCGCCACGGTAGACTTCTATAAGTTCTGAATCATTTCGCTCTTCATTATCTTCCATTAAGAAGCCTCCTCTTCACCATCAAATGCA
This sequence comes from Pseudobacteriovorax sp., assembly GCA_013215145.1. Lineage (GTDB taxonomy): Bacteria > Bdellovibrionota_B > Oligoflexia > Oligoflexales > Oligoflexaceae > DT-89. Next base: position 6,516 of record JABSRP010000090.1, on the reverse strand, counting down.
GCCAAGATTTTCCTGAACGCCTCAAGTACCAACATGGAAAGATCAAACCCTTCGCTAAGAGAAAGATCGCCGAGCTCAATGGGAACTAACAGGACTCCATCAAGCGCCTTCTCTAGATTACCCCTGAATTCCGAGCTCTCCAGTAGTTTTAAAACATCAGTTAATTGAAGGCCATCGCCAGATACCTCCCTTCCGATTAAGACCCCTAGGGTTGTGATCAGTTCGATTAGATCTTTGGTTTCTTTGATTGTTCTCATAGGTATATCTCCTTAAAAATTAACGCAGAATTGCGTATGGGTGGGTAGGTGGAAATAGCGGCACTGCTTCGGATTGGGTTGATTTTATTCAGCTGAATTTTCAGCTCAGCCTGTGATTTCAGTTATTTATTAGGCGTTAATGAGCCTATGCTTCATCCTCGAATAAAGGCCGCTGGACCAGAACGGGATTTCGGTAATCGAATTTGTAAACCTGCTTTTCATCTTCTAGCCTATCTAGAATCTCCACGAACTCTTGGCTGAACTTTCGATCATCGGGTAAGTTAGAAATATACTTTTTGATTGCACCAAGTCCTTGGCGCAAAAGTGTCGCCTGAAGCCTGGATTCGTTTTCTATCTCGTTCATTTCTTCGATTGTTTTAGAACCAGTTACCCATTTTATTTTCGTCGTTCCATCTGGCAAAGTCATCGTCTCGTAATACCCATATCGATGCTTGTTCTTTCGCTTAGATTTAGGAAGCTTAGTATTCATGTTGGCAATTAGCTCACCGCGCCTATTAAATTCTTCAATGTAGGCAACTTTGAAACCTAAAGCTTTTGTTCCTGTAAATCCCATAGCAAGGAGAGAAAATGCATCCCTCGTTAAAGAATAAAGATCATGGGCTTTCCCGTTCTCGTCCCGATATTCACTGCGCTCAAAATTGAGCGCAGCCCATGATTCCGGTAGGTTAGACAACATTTTTCTAATCGCTCTTAGAATATTCCTGTGTTCCTTATCAAACACTTCGGCGATAGTAAGTGAAGTAGTAATAGGAACATCGTTCTTAATTAGCACTGAATCGGTCGGGATCATTTCTGTCATAAAAATTCCTTATTAAGGTAAGTGTATAAAACAGAATTACTCTGTCTTTGAATAGTGGAACCCTAACAATCAGCTCGGAGGTAGCGCAAAGCCTTTTCGAAGGGGAAAATTTACTCGGATTTAAGATTATCGTAGAAAGTTTTTTCGAATACTGAGCTAGCAGCCTTGGTCATTTTTCCTTGCGCGTTTGCTCTTGACAGTACCGTAAAAACCGGAGTTATGGTTTCTCTATGCATCACCCATTTGGTCCTCTTATCTTTCGATCTAAAGACATGAAGCCTTGGTGAATTATTGCCTTTTTGCACAAACAGCTTTTTGTATTTCTTCTTCCGCTTACCTATCCTAAGCTCAAGCTTTTTTCGATCTTTTACCTTAACGCCTTTTAACTTTGCTGGCTGCGGACTCGTTGCCGTAAACCTAACCGCTGAAAGTCTTTTAGTTTCGGCTAGTAACTTGGCTGGTACTCCCTGTTTCACACCCTCGATTCCTCTGACAAGGCGTGTCTCGATAACTTGATTAATCGTGGGTTTTGCATACGGACTTGGTGGGCCGTATTTTGGGCCTCTGGCCTTCATTCCGTAAAAATCACGTAATTCGCTGGCTGCAATTTTGCGAGCAGCACGTATTGCTTTATTCTGGGCTACTCGAACGCGCCTGAAAAACTTTTTGTTGCCAGTATCGTCAAGGATGCTGGGGAGGTTTTTAGATTTTATTTTGATTTCTAGCAATCTAACACCATGAAAATTGGCGATACCCAGCTGGTGAGAATCGCCCAATAGTCTTGTCTTCTTAAAACTGTTCAGTGATTGCAGCTTTGAGCCTGAGCCTAGTGGGTGGGTAATGAGGAAAACAAAAAACTTCTTCTTTAAGGATAGAGATTTAGAAATTGTCACATGTACTTTAGCGAGGAGAACAGCACTGCCTCTATGACCAAAGCAGTTTACTCGCCACTGCAATCATAGTGAATATATCAAAGCTATGTTCAGAAGGGAGGGTAGTAAACTTCACCTTTTTCAGGAAAGTCCAAAGTTTTGAAATATGTCACTGGCCGACACGTTTGATTTCTGTGAGTTTGAATCGGTGACCAATTAGAAACAGGTGGGAAAAATGCAGGTATGGCAAAAAAGAATTCTGGAGATAGACGGCGGCTTTGCTTCTACTACTGATCTATCAGGAATCACAAGAAAAAATCGTAATATTTTAGAAGATTACCTCCACAAAATCGGAGTTCGATCTAGCGGAATAACTGCGGCTGGGGCGCTCCATGTGGATTGTGTTTGGGATGTAGGTTCGGTCCAAGTCGCTATCGAGCGAACACTAATTGCATAGGACAACCCCGGATCCTATAAAGAGAGCTAAATTATATTTAGATACCTCCGATGCAACAACCCAGAGTTTCATTTTCAGTAAGACGGGATGTCTCTAACTTTCTGACCATTGGGGGCATCTTTTTTCTAAACTAGAATAGTTTCAAATTACAATAAAAATTCGATTAGACATCAAGCATCATAAACAAACCAAATGTTGTTCCGACGCTTGAGCGATTTTTGAGATCTTTTTTCTCTTCTCCGTAATAGACGATAGGATCGTCACTTTCGATATTCAGAAATAGAAGGGAGTATCTCAACCCTAGACTCAATGTATCATTCATGAGAGTCCAAGAGTAACCAAATCCGGTACCCAGCCTCAAAATTGTAAAGTTTCTTTCAGTGCCTCGATTTTCTTCTAATTCAGAAATCGAGGAACCGTTGCTGCCACTAAATATATCATCTCTGGACCAAATAGCTGACCCTTCACCAAGTAGTCTAGTAACTGTTATATTCGTGTTTATTAAAAATCCCGAGTTAAGTTCAGACTGAAAGAAACTAGCGCCTAAACCGACGCCATATCCGTTGACGTAGTTAAGACCTCTTATACTACCGAGGTTTTTACTATAAATAAATTTAGGGGTTAAATGGGTCTTTTTTGTCATTTTAATATTTAACCCAAGTGAAACTTCGTTGAGCATATAGTCTTTACCTGATCCACTGGGAATATTCTCGAAATCGAATGCTACTTGATTGGCTCCAATCACTAAGTTTTTGGCATGGCATATTCCAATTTGAAAAACAAAAGAGATAATAAAAGCCTGGTAAATTAAGATATTTCTGTAAAAACTTTTCATTACGTTTACCTATCTATCAGATTCGAGTTTTTAAATATGAATTTAGCAGAAATTCGCGCAAAAACAAGGTTAACTAATCGTGTGGTTGTAAGTAAGTGTCAATGTCAATTGACGCTCCAACTTCGGCCAGAAATTTCACAGCATCCGAATCAAATCCTATAGCAGGAGTAGAGTGTTTATCATTTAATGAAAACCTGATGTATACGCTCATTGTCAAATCGAAATCTATTTGTTTCCTAGACTCTATGATTATGGCTTTTTTGTCTTTTATCCGATCGATAACTTCGTTGGCCATTTCAAATATATCGATATAGTCAGCGATAATTTTATCGGTTGAAATTTGCCATGTATTGAACCGTGGAACGCCAAGCCGCCTGGAGTCTTTTATTCGAATTAGATCTGGTTCAATGCCAATTATTTTTGTAAATTCATTTGGATTAAAATTTTTGCCCTCAAAGGCAAGTGTAACTCTTGCCTCATTCGTTAACTCTTCTTCTTTCAATATGGGCTCCTCGTATTTGAGTAAGAAAATTTAGAAACCTTTATTCCTAAACATAGCTCTTTTACTCTGACTCAATCCTTTTCAAACCAATCATCAAGCAGATCCACCAGCTGAGCAGCATTAAGTTCCCGTAGATAATCGCCAGCAACCCTAAGCACACGGCTAACGTCAGCCGCATTAATCTTCTGTGTATCGGTATCGGCTTTGGCTGCGACAGCAGCATAAAAATCTCTTAGCTTTATTTCTTCCATTTTGAGTCCTCAAAAAAATAGACTGATCCGATAAAGTAGCAGCAGTCTTAACTCTAGGTCAATAATTCCTATTTTGAATCAACAAATTATATTTAACTTATGTCATATTTAAAGGGATACCCAAGCTTTCGCTAGTGGAGATTATGTCTTTGAATAAAATTACCTATATGCTGTTTTTTGCTTGTATAATAGTTGGAAGTGTTACTTCTACTGTTGTTGATAAGATTGTTCCGTTGGCTTTCGCAAATGATAGCGACCGGTGGGAACATAAATGTGTGGCAGATGGTTTTCTTGCTAAAGATGCTACTGATAAAGCGAATAGACTCGGCGCTCAAGGCTGGCAGTTAGTTTCTCATTCCTCTGAAGGACAATATATGGGATACCTGTGCTTTAAACGTCAAGGTTCGTAGTTTTTAAGTTATTCGACCCCTACCAATCATAGAAGTTTCTATTAAATCCTAAGTCTTAGGATAAACCCTCCGAGCCATCTCCTTATCCATCTCGGAAAGCTCACTATTCCACTTAGACGAAATCCCGTTTTTCGTAAGAGAAGCGGGAAATGAATACACCATGATGGAATCGGGGTCATAGTGGCTGCCATTTATCTGATCGTTTTTGTAGCGATCCAGCACGTTGATCCTGATTTCCTCATCGCTCCAGTAATTTGGCGCTCCGCGATATCTTCGGTAGACCTCTTCCTCATCCCAGATGATAGGATTATCGACAGGGTTCTGGTGTTCGTGAATGAATCCAAGCATATGGCCAAACTCATGAATCACGACCCTACTGAGCTCTCGCTCGCTTGATCCTTCAGTAAGCCAGCCAAACTGCATAGTGGGCTTGTTTTGGGCGATTCTAAGAGTGCTGGTTCCAATATAAGACCATGAGCCATCGCCATTTGTAAGATAAATCCTTACATCAGATGGGCCGGACTCTATCCATTCAAACTTCAAATTGATGTATTCTAGCCAGGTCTCAGCGGCCTCTTTGATTCTCTTTTTTAGGACATTGCTGCCGTTCATGAACTTGATTCGAATTGTGCGGCCGTTCTTCCACCTACGCGCAACCTCAAGGGCAAGTCTTGCTTTTCCGCGCTGCATTGGAAGGTTGGCTGGATTCTCTTTTGCCGCGATTTTCATCTCCTCTTCGTAATTCTCAGTAACATCGATGCACATATGTTCCATAAAAGCTTAGGCCCCATACCGGTTATAAGGGATGCATTATAGCATGGGGATAGGGCTGGAGCTGGTGGGGTTAGCTGCACCTCGAATGATATGGGAGGGAGGCTCCTTAGGGTGAACTTAGCGGGGTAGTTTGCATTGCAAGTGGGGTGATGTCTTTGTCGGAAGTTTCAGGTTTGAATGGAGTCAAACATTTAATATCAATTTTTTGAACGAATCTAGCCATGTATAGGCTTTGCTAAGAATAAATATATAAAATACCGATACATTGCGGAATTTGAACAATGATATAAATCGTTAATCCTCCTAACCTACTATGGAAGGGTGCCTATAATGAAAAGAAGTATTTTCAATATATTAGCCTTTATCATTTGTTTCCAGCCATCGTCGGCAATGGGTGAAGAAGACTCTACTTACTTCTATTACTTATTCCCTGAGGCTGAGGAAAACGATAAGCTAAACATATTCAAGAACCCGCTTCCGCATTGGGGAAGAGAGCTGCAAAAGATTACTAAGCCTGCTGCTGAAGCAGCGGAAGATGCCGCAGAGCATTACGCGGAGCAGGCAAGAGAGATAGGCAGAGAATTTGATGAAAAAGTTACGCAAAAAGTCGGGTCGGCGGCTCAATCTGAATTAGAAAATTTAGGCGAATACCTAGGTGATAGAGCAAAGGTACTTGAAGGCGCTGTTGTTTCTGAACTAGAAAACTTTGCCGATACCGACGTAGAAGGGATAGTAAAAGATCCTGGGCAATATTTTGCCGAACGGCTGGCGGGTTTAGACGAAGCTCGGCTAAACGAGACAGCAAATTTCATAGAGTATACGGCTAGCAACTATGACAAACTTGTAAACTCACTGAAGGCAGAACTTGAGGCATTAATTGAATATGTGAAAGATCAGATTTTCACCATTTACTTTATGAATCCATCAGTTACGAAAAACGGAAAATATATGTTTCCAATGGCAATTTGTCATTCAGATACAGATTGTCAGAAATTCACTAGTCCAGACACAATTCCTACAGATTTAGATGTGGATCCAGTATATTTTGTTAATGGAGTTATGAATAGCTATCATGATGCCCTTGATTCTGCTGCGAAACTATCCATTAGTCTTGACGGAAGGCCAGTCAGGCTTGTCTATAACATGTCGACAGTGGAACCTACAAATTCAAAGTTAAGCTCAGATATTAAACACCTTCCGGACACTCTCAAATTAGAATCATCAAATGACTTTGAAGAATTTCTTAAAGACAGACTGTGGCCTGTGCTGTCTCTAAAGAAATCCCACTTCCCTCCGAAAAACTTATATAACTTTTGGAGGACATTCCACATGGCAAAG
>JABSRP010000089.1 GCA_013215145.1 Pseudobacteriovorax sp. | reverse complement strand
AATCGCTGGTGCCTAAAGTGGCCCAGGAATCCCCCACTATAGCCGCGTCAGCGGTTTAGTGGCGGGAGGCTGTCAAGTGACTTGATCGAGCAATTGGATTTTCCAGAAACGCTAGCCGTAAGACACGTAGTAAAGAACCAACGAGACAATGAGACCAAGCCAAACTAAGGTTTTGAGCCAGCGAAACCTACTAGCTCGGTCCAGGGGAATGATCTCACTTAAAGCCATGGTCGACATAGCATCGATATCTTTAACTTGAAACAAGGGGAGCTGTTTCATAGCAGTCATCTCGAAACTTCCATTAGCTTGCCGGATTTTTAAAACACCAGTATTAATCAAATCTTGAATCACTGGTAAGGGAACTTTTGAGATACTTGCTATTTCACTGGCTGTAAAACCATAGCGAAACTTGAGTAACAACGCTTCTCTTTGCTTATTAGCGAACTCATTGACTAGCATCTCTAGCTCGTAAAGTTGGCTCTGCTTATTCACCCCTGAGTATTCAGTTTCGATAAGCTCGACAGGGATTTTCTGCCAGGTATTACCACTAAAATTTCGCGCCGTTTGGTAGAGCAGTTGCCTTACGTTATCGACCCCTCCAGGACGCTGACGCACCTCTCTGCCGACAACCTGAATCACCTCTAAAAGAGTAGAGGAAGCCCCATCCAAGTCACCCGTCATCCTTGCCAAATAATCGTAGAGTAGCGCTTTTTCACGCTCCAGCCACTGGTTTAGATCGTCGGGCTGATAGTCCCCTTTTTTTTCCTTCGGTTTTTCCACTAGTCAGTCCAAAATTTACCATCAACGCGAGGGTTAGTTTATAAGGAATTGCTACCAGCATAACACGACCTACGTCCTGAGAGCCATCGCCTGTTGCCCAAGTGTAGATGACTGCAAAGCCTAACAATAGATGTAAAATCAGATATTTTCTCAAGATTTTTATATACTTTTGCGTTAGAAGCTTGGGAGACTTCTTTCTCAACAGATGCCATGCGACAGGTAAAAAGACCCAGTCGAAGGGAAGAAAAAACATCATATTAACGTTGTGATGGAGATCTTGGTGACCCGACAACAGCCAATTCAAAGGAAGAACAAGTCCACAAAAACCAAAAAATAAAATCAATGGAAGCGCTAAAATCCCCAATATGCGAAGGCCGATAAAAGGCTCTAAAAGCTCTTCTGGCTCACTTTTCCACGCTCTTTTTTGCAACAAAAATATCGCAAACACCAAAGGGACTGCAAGGATCGCTGCCAGCAACCGAAAAACATAAGGATAAGCCTCTGGCCGGGGAAATGTGACAATCTTTTTTCCTTCGATCATCAGTGGGTCACCGACCCCATTGCGGAACGTCAACAATTCTTCCCTTAACGCAAAGGGGTGAAACATGGCCTCCCAACGTGTCATAGGTCTATCGAGTCGACTATTCATACCAATTTCCAAGAGAAAATCCATTGAGGGATTCAATTGGTAGCCCTCCCGAACCATATCCCGAAAGCTCTTGGCCGATGTCTGCCCCTCCAAAGACGCTTCCCAAGTCTTGCCGAGAGTCGCATCGATATGGTCACGGATCTTAGTGGAGCAGTTAGCAAAAAAGTATTGGTACTGAAAGTAAGCTTCTTCTGGGGTATTGTTGCGCACAATACGCTCGTAAAAAACCTTCTTTTCCTCGGGTGTAAAGTTGAGCTTGTCTTCCCATATGGTGCGCCGATCGTATTTATACTGAGCCATCGCTCTTCGGTAGCTGTACACGCCTAACCTATACCGCAGATCACCCATATAGAACTTTAGGGAAAACGAAAGAGGACTACCAAAGTCAAACATGCCCCAGTTGTAAATCACATCGGTACCGTCTTTTCGGTTCTTCACCCGAATTGCCGAATGACCGAAGTTGGTATAGATCATATTGCCCACATCGAAAGTATGTAGGTAAAGATCAATATGATCTAGGGAATCATCTTTTTTTGCTTGGGCGGCACTAGACGTGGAAACCAAAAGCAAAGTCATCAACACAAGAATGGCCTGTACCACTGCACGACTCCCTTTGTGGAAAAAAACAGCGAAGCTAGTCTTCTTTTTTACCTTGCTCTTTTTTAAAGGCAAGCCTTGCTTTTTTCCGTGCCTCAGCAGCATCAAATCGCCGCTTTTGATCTTCCGTTTCAGTCAGTAAAGGAGGCATAGCTGTCGTGCGACCCATACCATCTAAAGCTACCATCGTGACATATGCCGACGCAGTATGAAACCTCTCGCCAGATTTAGGGTTTTCTGCGGACACTTTTACCCCGACCTCGCAGCTAGACTTCCAAACATTATTAACGCTTGCTTTCAACTGCAAAATCCAGCCTAACCGAACGGGAGCACGGAACTCCATAGCGTCTACTGATGCAGTAACGACTTGCTTCCCTGCATGCCTTTGCGCACAGATGGCAGCTGCAATATCTACCCAAGACATGACCATCCCGCCAAAAACTGTTCCAAGTTCGTTGGTATGCTGCGGTAGAACAAGTTCGGTCATGATCACTTCGCTGTGACTAACAGTCTTCGGTGCTAATTGATTCAAGTTTTATCCTTTCTCGGTGGGGACATAAAATTAGGGTTAGTCCCATTGATATGACTGGTCATCGCCACGCGATTTTTACCACTTCGCTTGCCTTTGTACATGGATTCGTCGGCAAGTTGAAGAAGTTCTTCTTTTTTCAGGCTGTGTTCCGGGCAACAAGAGATTCCGATAGAAACCGTTAATCTTACCTTCGTGTCGGGGGACACAGAAAACTGATAGTTGGCCACACGATCACGTATCCGTTCGCCCACAGTATGAGCCTTTTTACTCCCCGCTTCTAGTAGCATGATGACAAACTCATCACCACCATAGCGAAAAATACTATCGACATCGCGAAGTTCGCCGCGAAGAAGATCAGCCAGCTGACACAAAACGCTACTACCTGCTAGGTGCCCATGGGTATCGTTAATGGGTTTGAAGCTATCAAGATCGATGAAAAGTAAGCTGAAAGCCGAGGGGAAACGATGAACACGACGGATTTCATTATCTAAGCAAACATCCAAATATCGATAATTATATACGTTGGTCAAGTCATCACGATAGATCATTGCCTGAGATTCTTGCAATCGCAAACACCAGCGAGAAACCTGTTGCCCCAATTCCAAAACCATAGTCATCGCTAAGTCTAAGGAACGCGAGGGCGTTCCGGCGCGTGGATTCAACCAGCAAAATACTCCAGTGGGAATCTCTTCGTAGGAAAAGAAAAATAAATTTACAAAACTACTTCCGATTTTAAACGAATGGATGCCATCCTCGAGCATCGCTTCGATTGAGTACAAGCTCAAATCTTTGAGCAAACCTTCCGTTAGCTCGGTTGCAATTTGATTCTCAGCAATGAGCGTCGCAGCCTCTGCAGTGATGCGATCTCCTCGATTCTCAAGCTCGAAGAAAAAAGCGGTAGAAATTCCGAAAGATTCTTGCCAAAGGTTGCAAAGCAGCTCCATGAGACCTTCTACTGATTTCACATCACCGATCTCTCGCGTTAATTCTGAGAAATTTTCCACGTACTGTTCTAGGTCTTGTCCGATGAAACTCGATGGATGCGACACAAACAACTCCTTTTATTCGGTGTAAAATAGAAATTCATTGATTTGCTGGCCGTAGAGTAGAAACAGCATGGCTCCTGCAGCTAGAAAAGGACCAAAAGGGACTTTGAGTTTTAAGTTAACGGAACGAGTTATCAACATCAGTGCAATACCGAAAACAGCTCCAGTCACCGACGCGATAAACAAAGTTGGCAAAAGTGATTGGTATCCAAGCCAACCACCAATTCCTGCTAGGAGCTTGACATCACCCATTCCTAGCCCAACCTCTTTCCTTACAAAATAGTAGGTAATTGCCACAGCATATAGAACTCCACCACCAAAAATAACACCATACAAACCGGACTTCCAATCCAATTCCGGATGGAAAAAGATGATCAAGGGAGTCGCGGCAACCATTGGTAGCGACAAAACATCGGGAATGATCTGCAAATGAATATCTATTACGCTGCAAACTAGCAAAAGACTAAAAAATATAGAGGCATGAAAGAATCTCAAGGTCTCGGCAGAATCGAACTGAAAACTAGGTAGATCGATGACAAATGGAAAGGTCCAGTAAATGAATACCATGGATACGGCACTAAACAATTCAACTAATGGATATTGGGGAGAGATCTTGTTGCCACAACAGGCAGCCTTCCCTCGGAGCAAAATCCAAGAAAAAACCGGAATATTATGCCATAGTGGCATAGGCGCACCACAATGCGGACAACGTGAGCGAGAATCACGCCAAAATATCCCTTTAGGTATGCGGTAAATACAAACATTTAAAAAACTTCCCAGGCAAGCACCGCCAATAAGTGCAATCCAGCTAATTGGGCTTGTTATGTAGGGCAAGATCGCAGTAAAAAGACTGTGCATGATAGAACCTTACTGTTCAAATTTACTGTCTGCGGGTGGATCACAGCTTTAGCATCGAATCCATCGGCTTGAAACGATAAACATACTCATAGACAGCTAATAATATCATGAGATCAGAATGCGTGAAATTAATGATCGCAACTTCCGCCCAAGCCCTCAAATTAGCGATGGGTGTCAGGTCACCGAATAATGCGAAGGATTGCCATGAAGCCCGTTGTGCTCGAAAAACTCCAATGGTCTGTGCTACTAAATAAATTATCAAACTACGCTCAAACCCCGGCAGGAAGCCAATTCTGTCTGGATTTAAAACCAGAAAAATCCAAAGAGGACATAGAATCAAATTGGTCACAGGTTATCCCTCTTCGCGATCTTATCGTTGCCGGCTATACACCGCCTATTGGAGAGACTCCTGTACTTGATGATGTATTCCGATTTTGCAGCATCGGTCAACTTTTGGACGGCCCCTCGCTCCGCGCCGTCTACACCCTTCTCGACACCGTGAAATCGCTACAGACGTTTACCCGTAATATGGTCGATCGGTGTCCGACACTGGTTCGTTTCAACAGCCTGCTTTACCCTTTACCGAAACTCATGGAAGCCATAGGAAAATCTATCGATCACGATGGCGAGATATTGGATACGGCCTCGCCGGAACTCATTAAAATTCGCCGACAGAAACAATCGATTCGCAAGACCATAGAAAAAAGTATCAAGCAGCTACTGTCGGACCATCAGGTTGAGCAGTACTTGCAGGATAAGTTTTTTACATTAAGGTCCGAGCGCTATGTCGTGCCAATGAAACTAGATGGTCGCGGCCGGGTTCAAGGATCCATTCAAGACACATCTGATAGTGGTCAAACTCTATTTATCGAGCCCGAAAGCATAAAACCCCACAACGATCATTTATTGGAACTCGAAGTTAACGAGAAACTAGAGATTCTGAGAATTTTCCGAAGTTTAAGTGAACAAACCGCTGCAGAACTCGATATTCTTAGAGGTGACTATGATGCTATAGTAGAGCTTGATACACTCACGGCGCAGGCACGATTAGCCGCCGATATCAACGGTACGAAAGTTAGTATAAGCAGCGAGCCTAAACTGAATTTGATGGAAGCGCGTCATCCACTCGTGAAGAAACCCTCAGGCGAAACGGCGGTGGCCAATAATATAGGACTGGTGGATAAGCAAAGCGTTTTGATTGTTTCTGGCCCCAACGCCGGTGGTAAAACCATCGTCCTCAAAACTGCGGGCTTACTGCTCATTATGGCAAAAGCTGGGCTGTTGATTCCGGCCAATCAATCTTCCGCACTGTTCCTTCCAGATAATGTCTTTTTAGAATTGGGTGACTCACAAAGCTTGGAAGGAAATCTTTCCACTTTTTCTGGACACGTACTTGGTCTAAAACCCATCTTAGAAGAATCTGGACCAAATGATTTGGTGCTTCTCGACGAACTAGCAGTAGGGACCGAACCACAAACAGGTTCCGCAATTGGTCAGGCTGTTCTAGAGGAAATAGGCAAACGAAAGTCTATCGGAATAGTTACCACTCACTTTGACAACCTCAAAAGTTTGGCATTGAAAAATCCAGCTTTCAGAAATGGTTCCATGGAGTTCTCCATGGAAAAACTCCTTCCAACTTACAAACTCATCCTCGATATTCCTGGACAAAGCCGCGGTATCGAGGTTGCCGAACAAATGGGACTTTCTAAGTCTGTCGTGGATCGCGCCAAGGAACTACGAGGCAAAACCACAGGAGAGATGGATCAAATTATTGATGACATGTTCCTAGCTAAGCAGAAAGCTGAAGAAGAAGCGAAACAGTATCAACAACTGCGCTTGGAAATGGAAGCACAGAAAGCGCGTTGGCAGCAGGACCGTAATGAGCTTCAGGCATCAAAAGCAAGAATCTCTGAAAAGGTAAAAAATAAATATGAAGATCAGATCGAAAAGCTAAAAATAGAGTTTAATAACAGCCTCGGCGAATTGAAGGCCATTATCAAAAGAGCGAACTTACCAACAAACGACGAGATCAGGTCTGCAGCCAACGAAGCGAAAAAAGCTGCTCTTGAAAATCTTCAAAACTTGGATAGCGGCCTACAAAAGCTTGGAGATCAGTTTAAGGTGGAAGTCAGTCTTCCCGGCGAAGAGGCTAAAGTCGAGGACCTCAAGGTTGGTTCGAAAGTCTATGTTATTTCCCTTCAAAAAGAAGCCAGCATTACCAAAATTCAAAAGAATCCACTACAAATTGAAGTAGCTATGGGTTTAATCAAAGTCAAGCCGTCATTGCAGGACTTGCGAACCATTAAAGCTGGAAAAAAGCAGGAAAAGAAAAAAATTCAGAACAAACCAAAGGAGAGTAAGAAAGTGGGCTTCGTGGTGCCGAGCCCGACCAACTCCCTTGATCTCCGCGGTAGCGATATGACTCGAGCTGTGGAGAAAACTTGGGATTTCATCGACAAAGCAGTCCTTCGCGGTGAAACCTCCCTTATTGTCATTCATGGTCACGGCACTGACACCCTTAAAAAATCCATAAGAACTGCCTTAGCAAAAGAATCGCCCTACGAACTCGATTTCCGACCTGGAGAAAAAGAAGAGGGCGGTGATGGCGTCACGGTAGTTCAACTGCGTATCTAATACCTTAGGAGTAAAAATGGCTAAATCCGCTAAGAAGAAAGACTTGCAAATAGCAAGTTTGCCCTCGGAACAGATTCTAGAAGACTATACTATAGCGGTCCAAAGTCGCGAAGCTAGTCTTATCGGTCGCAAAGAGGTACTATCTGGTAAAGCAAAATTCGGAATTTTTGGCGATGGCAAGGAGCTTGCTCAAGTGGCAATGGCCAGGTTCTTCGAAAAAGGAGACTGGCGTTCAGGCTACTATAGAGATCAAACGTTTATGTTTGCCACAGGTGGGGCAACCATAAAGCAGTTTTTTGCCCAACTCTACGCCGACAGTGATATTTCCAGAGAGCCTCACTCCGGTGGTAGGCAAATGAATAGTCATTTTGCTTCGCGATTTATAGATGAAAGCGGACAATGGCTGGATCAGACAAGTCAGTACAATACTAGTTCGGATGCCTCACCTACCGCGAGTCAGATGGCCCGACTTGTTGGCCTTGGATACGCATCGAAAATTTATCGAAACGATTCCCATATCGATAGCACTGGTTTTTCCAGAGATGGAAATGAAATCGCTTTTGGCACCATAGGCAATGCGAGTACCTCAGAGGGCATATTTTGGGAGTGCCTCAATGCTGCTGGCGTATTGGAGATCCCTATGGTGATCTCTGTCTGGGATGATGAATATGGAATATCTGTTCCCGCCAAATATCAGACTACAAAAGAGTCCATTTCGGCGATTACGGAGGGCTTCCGTAAAACTAAGGGAACCAATGGCTATAACATTTTTGTGGCTAAAGGCTGGGATTATGGCGAGCTTATCGCTGCCTATAGGGATGCCACGGCAGCGGCACGCAAAACTCATACACCTGCCCTAGTCCATGTCATCGAAATGACTCAGCCTCAAGGCCATTCTACTTCAGGCAGTCACGAGCGTTACAAGCCAAAAGAAAGGCTAGAGTACGAAGCCTCTCTAGATTGTCTCGTAAAAATGAAAGAGTGGATCATCAGCTCGGGTGTTGCGGATGAGGCTCGCTTAAACGACATCGAAGAGCAGGCTCGAGTATTTGTCGCCGAACAGCGTATCGCTGCCTGGCAGGAATACTTAGCACCGATTCAAAACGAAAAGGAAGAACTCCTTGGGATTCTTTCGGATCTTGAAGGACAAACAGAAAATGAAGACTTTAAAAAGACCTTCAATGGATTAAAACGTAATCCAACAGCCAACCGAAAAAACAATCTTGTAGCCGCAAGAAGAGCTTTGGTTGCGCTTAGGGACGAATCCGAAGATCAGAAAAGCAGTCTTAGACATTTTATCGCTAATCAAGAGTCAGAAAATAAAGAACGATACAATTCCAAACTCTTTGTGGATGGGTCTCGAAGCCCACTCGAGCAAGCTGGAGTGGAAGCAGAGTTCAGCGAAAAAAGCGAAGTCGTCGACGGTAGACAGATCATCCAAAGGGCGTTTGATTTCCACCTTGCTAACGACCCACGATTGTTCATTATCGGAGAGGATGTTGGTAAGCTGGGCGGAGTCAACCTAGAATTTGATGGCCTAAGTGACAAGCATGGCGAGCATCGGGTGACTGATACTGGTATTCGCGAGGCCACCATTTTGGGTCAAGGTATTGGTGCCGCTCTTAGAGGTTTAAAACCTATAGTAGATATCCAATATCTAGACTACCTTTTGTATGCCTTCCAGGTGATGTCTGACGATTTGGCTAGCCTACACTACCGCACAGCCGGTGGCCAGAGTGCTCCCGTCATCGTCAGAACCAAAGGTCATCGATTAGAAGGAATTTGGCATACTGGTTCACCTATAGGCATGATCCTTCACGGCATTCGCGGCATCCATGTTTGTGTCCCACGAAATATGCTTCAGGCAGCGGGTTTGTACAACACGTTGCTTAAAGGTGATGATCCAGCCTTAGTCATCGAAGTGCTTAATGGCTATCGTTTAAAGGAGAAGGTTCCAGACAACTTGGAGACATTTCAGATTCCCTTAGGTGTGCCGGAAGTTCTAAGCGAAGGCAGTGACATCACCCTGGTAACCTACGGAGCTTGTGTCAACGTGGTAAAAGAAGCACTTCCTTTGATTGAATCTGTGGGTATTAGTGTGGAACTGATTGACCCTCAAACGTTGCTGCCTTTCGATATAGATCATGTCATCGGTCAATCTGTGGCCAAAACTAATGCCCTTCTGGTTGTTGATGAGGATGTATCGGGTGGCGCTAGTTCGTTTATCCTACAGCAAATACTAGAGGAACAAAATGCTTATGATGATTTGGATGCCAAACCTCGTACCCTCACAGCTAAGGATCACAGAAGCCCTTATGGCTCCGATGGCGACTACTTCACCAAACCAAGCGCAGAAGATGTTTTTGCGACCGTATATGCCATCATGAATGAGCGTGATCCAGAATCCTATCCTGAAATCTAAATTGGCACCGGGGACCGGTTTCCCAAACCGGCCCCGACACAAATTACTGGCTCATGTCTTTCAAATCCTAAAATTAGCCAAAACAAATCGAGTCGACATTCCAAAGTCCCATTGACCCTCCAACAAAGATCACGATATCGTAGCGGAAAATAAATCCTCAGCTAGGAGGTTACCCATGATTTTCCGACAGCTTTTTGACTATAGCTCCAACACATTTACTTATATTCTTGGAGACGTTCATTCAAAAAAAGCGATTATCATTGACCCAGTTTTCGAGCAGTTTAAACGGGATTTTGCTTTGCTGTCCGAACTCGAACTTGAACTTACCCATGTGTTGGATACTCATTGCCATGCCGATCATGTGACGTCTGCATGGCTTTTCAAGCAAGCCACTGAATGTATCTATGGGTTGTCAGGTATCTATAAAGCAGACGGCGTGGATTTAAACCTAACAGATGGACTCAGTATTCCTCTCGGCTCAGCTGAACTTCAGGTCCTAGCAACCCCTGGCCATACAGATGGTTGCGTGAGTTTTGTCTCTCATGATATCAAAGCCATATTTACCGGCGACAGCCTCATGATTCGCGGGACGGGACGTACTGATTTTCAATCCGGCTCAGCGAGTATCTTATACCGCTCCATCAAAGATAAAATTTTTGCTTTGCCAGACGATTATGATGTCTTTCCAGGACACGACTATAAGGGTCGTTGCCGCTCCTCAATAGGCGAGGAGAAGTCGTTCAATCCACGTATTGGGGGCCAAGCAAACGAGAATGACTTCACAATTTTTCTCGACAATTTAAACTTACCCCATCCTAAAAAAATCGCGGAAGCATTACCCACAAATCTAAAAGGTGGTAAACCTATCAAGGCACAAAATGTTGAATCTGGCCCTGAATGGGCTCCTATAACCTATGGATTTGACGGTACCGCACAAGTCGATTGTCAGTGGTTAATGGAAAACTCTGATAAGGTCACTATTTTAGATGTACGGCAACGAGATGAGTATTTAAACGAACCTGGCTACTTTGACTCCTCCATCAATGTTCCGTTGGGGGAGCTCAAGTCCAGCTTGTCAGACTTTGATCCTTCAAAACCCATAGTAGCAGTGTGCCGAAGTGGGAGGCGATCAGCTCATGCTGTAAAGATTCTTAATGAAAGACCAGAGTTGAGTTCAGCTAATCTAAACACCGGAATCCTAGGCTGGGAAAATCTGGGATTCCCTCTTGTCACCAGGGAATAACCTGCCCTTGAAAATCATATAGCTTTCCGCTTTGCTCACTGGTTCCGTGAATCATTAGATCATAAACACCTTCCACGGAATCTTCGACAGGAGTGGGAGCTTGAGCCCCACCCATATCCGTTTGAACCCACCCGGGATGAATCCCCATAACTGTCCAAGTTGAGAATTCGAGACTCATGTTTTTTACAAGCATGTTTAAGGCAGACTTTGACATCCGATACGAGTAAGCGTGACCGGATGAGTTTTCTGCAATAGACCCTAGTCGGCTACTAATATGAAAGATCTTTGGTTCCTGACTTCGCTCCAAAAAGGGGAGGCACTGCCGAGTCAACAGAATGGGTCCAATGGCATTGACCAGGTAGGATTTTTCCAAAGAAGATTGACTCAAGGCTTGTAACGAATGACCATACTCTTCATTAATGCCAGCATTATTAATCACACAGTCTAGAGTCAAATCTAGAGGCAACAGTTCCAAAGCCTGCTTTATCTGTTTCTCATTGGTAACATCAAATTCAAGTATTTTAAAACTATCGTGATAATCAGATTCGATTTCCCAAAGCTCTCGCGAACTTTGCGGCCGTCGGCACCCACCCCAAACGTGGTGTCCCTGTCGCAAAAGCTTTTTTACGAGACCAAGTCCCAGTCCGCGATTGCAACCACTGATCAAGATGTTTTTCATTTCTGCGTCCTCATTAATCTTAGTTTTTAAGAAAGACTATCAGGAATCTCCCCATGTCAAGTACCTCCACCTAAAGGAGGAGGCTTCCAGTCGGCAATCACCTTGCGGTGATTACCTCATGGCATTTAACCGCTACAAGCAGCGGCGAGATTCTTAATGTTTATTGCGGCATTTGTGTCCGCATTTGCCGAAAATCCGCAGCTACATTCAAATCTTGCTTGATTTTTGCGCGAAGATTTTTCGACTTTTCCGCAGCTCGAACAGGTAAGGGAAGTATTGCGCGGATTCACATAGATCACCCGTGATCCATGCTTTTTGCACTCCCATTCAAGAATTTGCGAGAACATATACCAACCTTCTCGCAAAATTGCTCGATTTAGTCCTGATTTAGCTGCAACGTTTTTTCCTGGGTTATCCAAACTCCCCTTAGCTGAACGAC
>JABSRP010000009.1 GCA_013215145.1 Pseudobacteriovorax sp. | reverse complement strand
TATCATGCTCAACAGGTAAGGGAATTGATGCAGCGATATCCGCGCAAGTTCTAGAGCGTTGATTCAGTAATCAAGATTAATCATCTTAAGTAATTGTGGTTGCTGGTGGTTAATATAGTCATTCTAAACAGGAACCATGGTTTGCATAATTGGCTAAACGCTTGTTTTAAGGAGCATTTATTTGACTTGCAGCATATGGGGATTAATTGGAATGACTATAGCCCTCTCCTAAGAAACCGTATTTGCTTCGGGCTGTGGAACAAGCTCAAAACCGAAAGCCAGAGCCTTTTTCTGGAGGTTATTGATGACTCGTTGTTGGTAACGTTGCTCATAATAATCCATGCCAGGATCTTGATAGTTGCCTCCAGATGTCCAAAGTCGGTAGAAGATTCGTGCCAACTTATGAGCAGTAGCGGTGATAGCTTTGGGTGTACCTAGGCGAGAACGTAAGCGACGATAAAAAGCACCCAAGGCAGAATTGCTCTTGCCAGCTGTTTGTGCTGCCATTCGGAAAGCATTAGTAGCAGGATTAACTACAAGACGAGTTTTAGAACTTTTAACTTTGCCACCAGTGATGCGATTGCTAGGACAAAGACCCAGCCAAGAAGTAAAGTGTTTAACAGTTGGGAATCGGCTAGGATCTAAACCAACCTCAGAAATAATAGTTTGTACTGTTAGGACACCAAGACCATCAATAGCAGTGAAGTCCACGCCACTAATTCGGTAAAGATGGGTACGTAAATCAAAAGCAGGTTCATTGCCTTGAGGTTTATGGCGGGGGTGCTTTGGTTGGGGAAGGGGAGATTCATCCAAATTAACTTTGTCGCTAAATTGAGCCAAGCACTCCTGTATTTGCCGGTCGCAAGCAGCTATCTGAGTTTGATAAACATCGTAAAGTTGTAGTTCTTGTTGGAGTGCAAAGACATGCTCACTGCGATAATCTCCATTCAAGGCTGCGGCAATTTCTGCTTCAGAGCGTTTAGCACGGTAATGCTTTTTAGCTGCCAAAATTTGTGGGTCTCTTTCTCCGGCAATAATCCCTCGAATAATTGCCATCCCAGTAGTACCAGTAATATCGCTAACAACTTTATGCAGTTGTACGTTCATCTGGGTTAAAGCCTTTTGCATCCGCTGAATGTGAACACAAGCACTTTTGATCAGACTATCCCGGTGGCGAATATAACTCCGCAAAACACAAATTTGGTCTTCCGGGCGAAAAGAACCAGACAACAATCCATAACTATGTAACTGTTGAAGCCATTGACAGTCTAAAATATCAGTTTTACGTCCAGGTAAAGTTTTGACATGATGGGCGTTGACAAGTTTGACCTCAAAACCTCTTGTCTCCAAGATTTGAAACAACGCAATCCAATACACCCCTGTTGATTCCATTGCTACAGTTTCCACTCTACATTCAGCCAGCCAATCTGCAAGGGCATACAAGTCAGCGGTGTAACAGCCAAAACGTCTTACACTCTCGGATGTTCTATCTTTTGGAACACTCACCCAGTGGGATTCTGAACCGATATCAATACCTGCTGCATTTGGGTTGATTGGTCTTAAGTCAGAAGTGTCATTTGTTCTTGGTTGATGGAAACGGGATTTGAACTTTGGTGTTTTCATCATTAAAGGCTCCCTCTTTAATGCAGAGTAATAGTAGCAATTGGAAGCGTGCCCTAACCTGGGCTGACGGATGAATACAGTCTCCTAAACGGGATAATGGCAGTAGCCATTTCACCAATGTCATAACCGTCTCAACCCAGAACCAAGCTTCTGTACGGGCGGCAAAGCACCATTGGGGGATCGGTCTTAACTGTCAGAACACAATAAAAGTGTAATTTTTTTCGGGGCATTTTGTTTCTTCCATCCATAACGGAAGCGAGCGCGTCCGTAAACAGCTTCTGTCACTTTCCGGTTATAATAGTTGAAGAAATAAAAATAAAAACTCTGTAAGTGGCTTGCACTAATGGATGTAGAACTACAGATTTTAAAACATTTACCCAGAGACCCTCAGGCGACAGTCTCAATCATAGATGAATATTGCTCAGAGTATAAAAACTTATTTAAGGAAGTAAGAAACTATGAATATTTTAAGTATTTACATTTAGGAATAGTTTCTCAAATACCAAGAAAATAATTACCAGAGACAGGGAAGGTAGTAGGTTTAAAATCGCCACAGTCGCTTCATCATTTTATAGCGAATTCTCCTTGGTCAGTATGTGAATTAAAAGAACGAAGACTTCAGATAATCAAAAAAGCTTTGAGAGGAGAGAAAATAACTATAATTATAGATGAGACTGGGGATAGAAAGAAAGGTAATAAAACTGATTATGTAGCTCGTCAATACCTGGGAAGTGTAGGGAAAGTAGATAATGGGATAGTATCAGTAAATGCTTACGGAGTGTATCAGAATATAACTTTTCCCCTTGCGGTAAAAGTGTTTAAACCAAAAGGGACTTTAAAGTCTAAAGATAAATATAAAACAAAGATAAGCATAGCATCTAAAATAGTCACTGACTTAGTAGATTTTGGATTTAACATTGAATTAAGTAAGTCGGCACAAATAAACATCACTATGTAACAGAATGTAAACTAGCACAAAACCCTTGGGATTGCTTCGTTTCACTTCGTTCCACTCGCAATGACATACCTTGATTTTTTTACGCCGACTTACT
>JABSRP010000088.1 GCA_013215145.1 Pseudobacteriovorax sp. | reverse complement strand
TTTTTTTATTTCTCAAAACAAACTTTTGAGTTTACCAACATTTTTCAAGCAAAACTTAAATTGTCAACAGCCCCTAGTTCAATATTGAAGAGGACGTCTTTGGCGCGAAACCTTGGTGATAGTATGGCCGTCGTAAACACAGCAGTACGGATCACCAGTGGGAATGCTGACTCTAAATCTTTGCCAGTCATAGACACCTCGCCATATCCAGAAAGCCTAGTATTTATATTAGCTTCCATGAATCTATAGCGCAATCGGGGACTTCTTGGACTCATATTCAGAGAGTGCCTTAGTATATTTCAATTAGCAATAAAGGTTGGTCTAAATCCCACATTTTTTCCTATGAATACGTCAATAAATCGCTTATAGTGCCCTGCTTTTCTTGTCGTTGTTCCATAAAAAGGTACCCCAAGATATGACTATCCTTGTCAAACAATTAACCATCCCCGTTGAAGACCAACAAACTGATGAAAAAATTCCCAAAGTGCTTTCGCGCAAGTTTGGTATTCCTCTGGAAGAGATTCAGCATATAGAGATTTTAAAGAAATCCTTGGATGCCCGGAAAAAAAGTCAGATTCAGTATCATTATCGTCTAGAGGCAAAGCTGGCCAACGAAGAGCGATTATTGAAAGAAGGACACTCTCAAGTTGATGTGATCCCAGATCGCAAGCCAGATTTTGATCCCGTTAGAGATCCTGATTTTAAAGGGTCAAGCTTTGAAACACCACCCGTGATCATTGGTTCAGGTCCGGCAGGTATTTTTGCAGCACTTGTACTCGCAGAAGCAGGGCACCCCTCCATCATTGTCGAAAGAGGCGAGCCTGTTGAAGACAGGCTAAGAACAGTAAATCGCCTGCGAAGACTTGGCGAGTTCTCTGACGAAAGCAACTATTGCTTCGGTGAAGGGGGTGCTGGCACCTTTTCAGACGGAAAGCTAACCTGCGGAAGAAACCATCCCTACATCAAATATCTATTTGAACAATGGGTTCGGTTTGGTGCTCCTAAGGAAATTTTGTATGATGCCCATCCACATATAGGTACGGATAATCTACTGGTCATCTCAAAAAGAATGCGGTCCTACCTTAAGGCCAAGGGCTGTGAGTTCCTATTCAGTACAAAGTTTGAATCCTTTCATGTGGACTCACGGAATCGATACACCGTCCACCTAAGTGAAGGTCAAGTGCTAGAAACGGACCATCTCGTCTGTGCCATTGGTCACAGCGCTCGCGACACCTATCGGATGCTTTTTGAAAAAGGAGTTGCGATGACACCGAAACCATTTGCTATTGGGGCTCGATTTGAACACCCTCAAGAAGCCATTGACAAGATTCAGTTCGGTTCCTGTCAGCTACTTCCTCCTGCAGAGTACAAGCTTGCGGCAAGAAGTGAGGGTCGGGGGATATGGACATTCTGTATGTGTCCTGGTGGGCAACTTCTACCTACGAGTGCACAGGCTGGCCAACTTGCAATTAATGGTATGAGTTATCATGCCCGTATTAGTGGATTCGCTAATGCCGCTGTGGTGGTCAATGTAAATCGAGAAGACTTCTTTCAGGGGCATCCCTTAGATGGCATTCGCTTTCAGGAGGCCCTGGAGAAGAAGGCTTACGCCTTCGGCGGAGGAGGCTATGTTTCCCCTGCCCAACGTCTCACAGACTTCCTTCATGGGAAAAAATCTAAAGGAGAGTTGAAGTCCACCTATAAACCTGGGGTCAACTCAGCGCGAATCGATCGCTTGCTTCCTAAATTTGTTGTAGAGTCATTACAGAAAGCTTTGTACGACTACAATAAGCGTATGCAGGGGTTTCTGAGTTCTGACGGTATAGTGGCCGGGGTCGAAACCAAAACATCAGCACCGGTATCCATGCCGCGAGGCAAAGACTTTCAATCGGAGAGTCATCCGGGATTCTACCCTACCGGGGAAGGCGCTGGATTTGCCGGTGGTATTGTTAGTGCAGCCTTAGATGGCGTTCGAGTCGGGAGTGCGGTCATGCTTAACAGTTCAATTTCTAAAGTAAAATAGAAATTGAGTCCCTTACGATGGTGCAGGGGTTGGGGGTAAACCTTGCCTAATGCTCTCGTGCTACCATAAGCACAGTCTAGGACGTTTTATGGATAGCATTTTATGGCAGTTTCGAGAAAGGGCATGGCTGCTCTTTTGTACTTGTTTCAAGTCTCAGATTTATTTGCAGCAGAGAGAATATCCGATACCACTCTAAAATCCTACGTTACTGATAAAGCTCCTTCCATTCAGAGCTTGTCCTTAGGTTCCTCTTCCATCGGCACTGGTCTCTCACAATTCGAAAACAAGTTTTCTTCGGCAGTTTTTGCCGAGACCCATCTTTCCGAGAGTGATAACCCAGAAGAATCATCCTGGGTCAAACAACAGGCTATTGGCTGGCGCAAAAACTTTTCCTTCGGATTATCAAGTACTGTGTCTTACGCCTATCGTTACGAGAGATTGAGTGATTTCTTACCTCCTGGTTTTGCAGGTCAAAAGGTTTATGTTCCTACTGTGGGCATTGGCATCGGCATTGACCTTTGGAAGAATTTTTTAGGACGATACGACGACTACGATAGAGAGATCCTTAAGCGTGAGCTGGAGCGGTCCGAACTCTTCAAACGACTGGAAAGCCACAGATTTCATATGAATCTTCGACAGCTTTACTGGATGATGGCGGTGCAAAAACAGCGAGTCAGCGTTTTTCGCGAACTTGTGGCTAATTCTAGGCGGGCCTATGAGGAAATGCGAGCCAGAAGGCGCGATAACGTCGCTGACCGTGGTGCGGTAGCAAACATGGCGGCAAACCTGGCTACCACTGAGGGCAATTATCATTCGGCAAAAATTCAAGCTAACGCTTTGGAGAAGGAATTTAAAGTCCTTCTACCGGAGTTAAGAGGAAAGCGAATCGAAATAACCGCAAATTATTCGCAAATCAAACGAGCCGTAAATGACTCTGTGAGTTGCGCAAAATCCATGGGACGTTTACCAAATGTTCCGTTAGATATGACCGAGTTTGATGATTTAGCGCAAAAAATTGAGGAAGCTTTCGCAGCAAATAGAGATAAGCTTAGTGCTTACGATCGGATGGACGTTAATCTTAGTGTCGAGGCAGCATCTCAGCCCTTTGCTCAAGAACAAACGGCATACACAGCGCTTTTGAGTGTCAATATCCCACTGGGAGGACTATCTCGTACCGAAAGTCTACTTATCCGTGATGCAAGGATGAAGGCGAATATTGAGCAATCCAATATCTACAGTCAACTCAGTGCGGTGCAACAGCAGATATCCAGCAACTTCCAGCTCTTAGACACAGCGGTTAAAAGCTATCGCAGGGGAATTGCGGAGCAGGAGAAGGCATTTACCTCGAGTCAGAGAAAGCTAAGACAAGGTCGTATTTCGGTTTTAGATTACATTACCCAACAAACAAACGTACTAAGCAGTCGCTTAAATATGCTTCAAATTGAAGAGCAGATTCTCTCGGGAATCCTTGGATACTTTTCTGTTTTTAATCAATCCTCCTGCAGTTTCAATAGGAAATAGACATGCGTGCGTTGATACAGTTTTTTATTGATAACAATAAGTTTACGACGATTCTATTTATTTTGACGGTTGTTATCGGGATTAGAGGTGCAGTTGGTCTCAATAGCGAGTCTTATCCAACGGTAGAACTTGGGGTTGGGATTATCGTAACTCCTTACCCTGGAGCGGGGCCCGAAGATGTCGAGGCCGATGTCACTAAGGTAATCGAAGAAAAAGTCAGAACAGTTCGTGGCATCAAAGATGTCAAATCTGTAAGTCAGATCGGTTTGAGTCGGATTGTAGTAAGAGCGGATATCGACAACTATCCTGTTGCCGAAGTGATGGACGACTTAGAAAAAGCTATAGGGGCTGTATCGGGTCTTCCTCCTGGTATTCCATCACCATCATACCAAGAGGTGAACTCTGAAGAGTTTCCTGCATTGGAAATAGGAGTGATTGGAAGTAACGAGAATCGCAGACGGGACCGCTTCGTAGACTACTTAGAAGAAGTCATCGAGGACAATAAGGGAGTCCTTAAGGTAGAGCCGAATGGCTATAAAGACCGGGAATTCTCGGTACGCTTGCAGCAAGAGAATCTAGATAAATTCCACGTAGGCGCAGACGAGGTGATTGCCACCTTACGCGCCCGAAATTTTAGTATTCCTGCAGGAAACATTAAAAACGAAAGTGATCAATTTCTAGTGCGCTTCGATGGAAAAACAGCTAGTATCGAAGAGCTTAAGTCAACACCAATCCGCACCAATTATTCAGGCCAAAAAGTTCTTGTTCAAGATGTGGCCCAGGTAAGGGATCATTCCAGAGATCCAAAGAGGCTGACCTCCGTTAACGGCGAGGATGCAACCCTACTTATTATTACTAAACGAGGGGGAGCTGATACGATAACTCTGGTGAAAGAGATCGAAGAGACTATCAATGAAATCGCGGTCCCTGAGGGCTTAAAAACTGTCATATACAACAACGAAGCGAAGCGAGTAAAAAATAGAACCGAAGTGCTCATGACTAATGCTTACATTGGTCTCGTATTAGTGGTCTTCTTTATGATGATCTTTTTACCTTTGAGGATTGGCCTAGTGGCCTCTCTTTCTTTGCCAGTTGCATTGCTAGCGACCTTTGCCATGATGCCAAGGCTTGATATGAATCTGAACGTGGTCACCATATGTGCCTTGGTGATAGCGCTTGGTATGCTGGTGGATAACGCCGTCGTGATTTCGGAAAACTACGTGCGTTTACTTGAAGAGGGTATGGCGCCTAAGGATGCTGCTTTTAAAGCTGCACATCAATTTTGGCTCCCAATCACCTGCACAGCCCTGACAACCATAGCTGGTTTTCTGCCTATGCTTGTAACAAAAGGGGTACTCGGTCAGTTTATAAGATACATTCCTATGATTGTGACGATCTCACTTATCGCAAGTCTTTTCGAAAGTTTCTTTCTTTTACCTATGCGTTTAAAAACAGTAAGTGCTGTCAATAAAAAGGCGAAAAAAGCAGGGAAAAAGAACTCCGACTGGTTTAAGGTGTTAACCCGAAAATTTGAATTTATGATGGATCGATTTATCCATCACCGCTATTTAATGTCTGTCGCTTTTACCCTTATCCTTGGCTCATCGGGTTACCTTCTTTTTGGAGTCAATGAATTCAAACTCTTTCCACCAGATCAAACAGAGATATATCTGGCTCGGTACGAGTTAAAAAAAGGTTCGACCATACAGGAAAATCAACGCCTAGCAAGACAATTGGCAAAAGACATCAGTGATGCATTGGGTAATAACGTCGCTTATGCCGTTGCCATCTCAGGCCTGTCCGAGCAGGATATTTCAGATCCGAAATCTAAAGAAGGCGATAATGTTGGGGCGGTCAAGATTTTTGTTACCAAAGAGGCATCGCTCTCTTTGAAGTCCTTTGACGCGTTGAGAACAATGCGTGCTCTAGATACTTCCTACATGTCATCGGTAACTTATTCAGCCGTGATCAATGGGCCGCCTGTAGGAGCGCCTGTAAACCTTACCATTCGCTCCAACAACAGCGAGCAACTGCACAAGGCTAGTTACGAGCTCTTGGACAAGGTTAAAAATATCGAGGGAATTCTTGCGCCAGAACTGAATGATTCCTTTGGCGATGACGAGGTGGAAATCATTCTCAATCATGAGAAAATCCAACGTCTTGGTTTGAGTGTCGCCCAACTAGGTACCACGATTAAGCATCTTCTAGACGGAGAAACTGTCGCAAGTTTAAATCTTGAGAAAAAAAAGGTTGGAATACGAGTTAGGTTAAGAGATGAGGATAAAAAAGATACCTCCGACCTTGAGACAATGAAAATACTCGATAGGCGCGGCAATCTTGTGCCTTTATCTCAACTCGTTGAGTTTCGTAAAAAGCAAGGATCCTTAGTGATAAAACGCTTTGATTACCAAAGGGCCAAAACTCTGTCTGCCGACCTTGAGGCAGGTGTGATTTCTAGTGCGGCAGCGAATAAAATGGTTTTGTATCTGTTTGAAGAAATTCGGCAACGGTACCCAGAGACATCTGTGGCCATTGGTGGCGAAGAGGAAGCTAACCGAGAGACGATGGAAAGTTTGACAAATGCTCTTGGCTTAGCGTTGCTTGGAATTTTTGGGATATTGGTCTTCCTGTTTAAATCCTACCTAAGGCCGCTGATTATCATGTCTACCATCCCTCTCGGGATAACAGGAGTTTCTGTCGCCTTTTTTCTTCATCAAAAACCTCTGAGTTTTCTCGCACTGGTAGGGATCATAGGATTAGCTGGTATTATCGTAAATTCCGGTATCGTACTCATTTCGTTCATCGATGAGCTTCGTAAAGACTCTGACATGGAGCTGCATGACATTCTGGTAAAGGCTTCGGGACTGCGGCTGAAAGCTGTGATGGTGACATCATTGACTACGATCTCTGGTCTGCTACCCACTGCTTATGGATGGGGGGGATCTGACTTGATTCTGATGCCAATGACCCTGGCGATGGCATGGGGATTAGTCACAGGTACCCTTCTCACTCTTATTTGGGTGCCATGTGCTTATGCCATAATTGAAGACGTGATTATCGCATCATCTAAAATCCTGAAGACGGGGAAATGATTAATTTCAAGAGGCATCTGAGTCGCTAATATTGCCCTGTTGAGTGATGTTATCATTCAGGTCAGTTCCTTTTTTTCGTCTTCGTCGACGATCTGGGTTTTGGCTCTGTGCAGCTTCAATTTGAGCATATTTCTCTTCAGCAGAATTCAAAATTTTAACTAAGGTGTCGGCAACAGACCTCTTATATAGAAATTCAAAGTGGGCTATGGCATTCATGGGAATACCAATGACTTCGGAGGAATGTTCAAACATCCCTTTGGGACCATGAGCAACTGAGTCCTTGCGTGAGTAAAGGTTGTAGATGGTTAGATTTTCCACTGGAGGGCTTTCATGAAGCTCTCTCAAAAACTTTGAACCTGGTCGCATCTGCCACACATCTTTCCAGAAAAATCCGAGAGGGGTAAAGAGGGCTAGATAGGTTAGTCTCGTCCCCTTGAAAGGTGTACCCATTGTGATGACGTGCTGGCAGTACTTGCTCCCCCCCATTCTGAGTATCCACCAGAGAGCGACTAATCCACCTTTTGAATGGCCAATGAGATAGATCCTTTTGAAATCGTGACGACGTAGTTGGCGTCGAATTTTCCTGTCAAGGAATTCAGCGGTTTCTCTAATACCCCGTGTAAAAAATACCCCTAATACACCGCCTAAATTAAATGTCATAACCTGGTAACCACGAAGGGAAAGGAGTCTTTCCATAACGCTTAAGGTCTTTCTCGATGAGAAAAACCCATAGATAAGAATGACTGGTATTTTGTCGGGATCGAACTCTTGTTTCTTTTTAATCTCATTGTTTACTTGAACTTCATAAAATATCTCATAGTAGACTCGTTTGCACCTAACCCAAAGGCTACTTCCTTGCCTTCGACAGAGACTCTCGTAAATCAGTAACGGAACCGAGCTAATAACGCCGAAGGTAAGAAGGTAGAGGAATGCTCGTCCAATGGTAATGGATTCCGGAGAGCTTGCAAAATGAGCGAAAAGGAATATTTCAGGAAGAATTCCCAAAAATGTGAAAACGAATACCCGCCATTTATTAAAGTTTGCCACACCAAACAAAAAAGAAAGGAGATCAAATGGAAAAATAGGTAGCCATCTTGTGATGAAGATCAACTTGTAGTCCTGAGAAGAGATAAGAGCCCAAGTGTTGGGCAGGTTGGTTTGGAGCCAAGGTGCAACTAATCGTTTGCCAAGATAGCTTCCTGGTATATATAGCAACATGGCAGAGCAAGCGGTGCCCAAAGCAGCAATAAGTGGACCCCACAACGGTCCAAAATTTCCTCCAGCAACAAGAGCCGTAACCATGATAGGGGAAAAGAACAGTGGTCTTAGTAAAGCCAGCAAAAAAAAGCTTATTGGTGAATAAGCCTCGTCAGTTATACATCCTTTAATCGATCCATCGCAGGTAATATTCCAGTAGGAGTAGGCGATTAGCCCTATCGTCCCGATTAATATCATTTCGATCAACAGGACTGTCCGAAACTGCCCCGCCGGTATTTTTCTCATAAAAATGTCTACTCTCTTTAACGTTTTCTTTATATTACCAGACATCGACTTTTGGGAGTATTAAAAAAAGAGGCTCCTAAGTTTGTTCAACAGACCGAAAGTCCAGACCTACTGTGGTATACAAATAGCTTTAAGATAATTGATGATTAGCTTCAGGGAACGAAAACCATGAGTGATTGTATAAAGGGGGTCCTCTTCGATTTAGATCAAACACTGTTGAATCGAGACGAGTCATTGATTAGATTCCTCTCCTGGCAGTATTCAGCCCTTAGTCTTTCTGCAGAAGGAATCTCAGAACATGCTTATCAGAAGGAATTTATAAATGAGGACAAAAATGGTTCGGTATGGAAAGATAAAGTCTACTCTAAGCTAATCTCAGTGTTTAACATCGAAGGGTATTCGCAAGATTTTCTTTTGAGACAATATATAGAGAGGTTTCGGGATCATTGTGTCGAAGTCAATGGAGCATCGAAGCTAATAAATAAGCTAAGACATGCTGCTCTTCCCATGGGAATAGTGACTAATGGCAAGTCTCCTTTTCAGGAAAAAAATATTGAGTCTCTTGGTTGGAACAACGACTTCAAAGTCATACTAGTTTCGGAAAACGTTGGGCTTAGAAAGCCATCGACTGAGATTTTTTTACTAGCCTGCCAAGGCCTTGGGGTCTCGCCATCTCAGACCTTATTTGTTGGTGATAATCCGAAGTCAGACATCATGGGTGCTAAGGATGCTGGTTTGCAGACCTTTTTCTTAAAAACTAAATACCATAACCACTGTGATGGGGCTGATTTTACTGGTACGGATCTAAATTTGGTTTCCCAAGTTATTTTTGGGTTTGACAGCACAACAAATTGATCTTTTTAGTCCCAAATCAAAAACTTAAGGCCCTCGATTGAGGGCCATATTTGATCGACAAGACTATGATAATGACAAATGGCTAGATGTCTTTTGCAGGGGCTTTGACTATTAGACCTAGTTCGTCTAACTGATGTTGGTCGGCAGGGGCAGGGGAGCCATCGAGAGGAAATATCCCTTGATTGTTACAAGGGTAGGTCATGACCTCGCGAATACTGTCTTCGCCGCATAGGATAGCCACAAGACGATCTAGACCAATAGCGCTACCACCGTGAGGGGGTGCACCATATTGAAAGGAATCCATGAGAAAGCCAAACTTGTTTTCGGCCTCCTCCTTAGGCATCCCTACAATATCAAGTATCTGCTTTTGCAGATCCGCCCTATGAATCCTGATACTGCCCGAGAGAAGTTCCACACCGTTTAGGACGAGATCATACAGTTGGCCTCGAACTTTTCCCGGATCCGAGTCTAAGTATTGCATATCCTCTGCTTTAGGATGGGTAAACAAGTGGTGCATGGCAATCCATGTATCATCATCTCCCTTTTCGAATAGAGGAAAGTCGTTAACCCATAGAAACGCGTATTGAGACTGGTCGATGAGTTCTAGTTGCGATCCTAGGGCAAGACGTACCGCTGAAAGTCCGGCGCAGCAAACCTGATAGGAGTCTGCCACAAAAAGAATGAGATTCCCCTCTTTCAACTCCAAAGCTTCCATAAGCTCTTTGGTTTTCTGATTTAAGAACTTCGCTACACCACCCGAGAATTCCTGATTTTTGATCCGACTCCAAGCTAAGCCTTTAGCGCCGTATATCTTGGCTTTGTCCAGCAAAGTGGAGTCGATATCTTTTCTCGAGACTTTAGAGCCATCCTCTACAACGATGCAGCGAACACACTCGGCCTCTGAAAAAACTTTAAAATCGAGGTCGTTGACCAAACTTGTGACGGTCTTGAGTTCCATGCCAAAGCGCATATCTGGTTTGTCGTTTCCAAATCGCTCCATAGCCTCGTGATAAGGCATAATTAGGAATGACTCTGGAAGGCTGACCTCTTTCACATCCTGAAAGATTTTTCGAACCATGGTTTCTACCGCTAAGAAAACATCTTTTTCCTCGACAAACGTCATTTCCATATCGATTTGGGTGTGGACAGGAACACGGTCAGCGCGCAAGTCTTCGTCTCGAAAAGCCGGAGCAAACTGGAAGTAGCGATCCATGCCAGAAATCATAAGCATTTGTTTATAAAGCTGAGGGCTCTGAGGTAAGGCATAGAAATTTCCGGGATTGGTCCTTGAGGGAACAATAAAATCACGGGCTCCTTCTGGAGTCGATCGGACTAATAATGGCGTTTCGAGTTCAAGGAAGCCCATATCGCAAAGAGCGTCTCGTGCCGCTTGAATCGTGCGATGTCTGGTAAGCATATTTCTTTGCATTTTACTGCGTCGCAGATCTAAATAACGGTGTTTGAGTCTTAGATCATCTGATACGCTAATGTCATCTCGAACCTGGAATGGAAGCACGTTAGCTTTATTGAGAATCTCTACTTCAGAGATGACGAGCTCGATGGTGCCTGTGGCCATCTCAGGATTGATATCTTTTTCTGTGCGAGCTCTCACCTTTCCTGTGACTTTGATACAAGTTTCGTTTGTCAATGTTTTCAGAAGGCTCAAGGTGCTATCTTCGCTGTCGCTCGTTTCATAAACACATTGGGTAACGCCATAACGGTCTCTCAAAGTTAAGAAGCAGAGTTGGCCAATATCCCGGGATCGATCCACCCATCCTGCTAAAGTAACCTGTTGATCCACGTGGGATAGATTTAATGCGCCTGCGGTATGAGTCCGATACATGCACCTCTCCTAATTAGTGTGCCATATTGTCTGTTTCTACCCCTGCAGCATAACGCAGCCTTATGACCGAGGCAAGGTTCTTTGTTTCCAAAGAAAGTCTGTGGACCCTCGTCTGGATGTGTATTAGTTTGTCGCGTCAATTGTTTGAGGAGAGTCCCAATTGAATACTTGTTACGTCGGACTATTAATAGTCTCGTTGGCGTCAACAAATCTTTTTGCCTGGGGTGAGAGAGGGCATGATGCTGTCACAAGAGTCGCCGTCCATCTACTTAGTGAGCATGGCGAACCTGACATGGAACGTGCGCTGATTGGGACCGAGCATAAGCTTGCACATCTTTCGAATTTGCCAGATATCGACTGGCGAAGCCGGGATAGTGCCGTTATTGCCGCGAATCGACCGACCCATTATATCGATCTCGAATACCTAGGAGAGCCAAAATCTGGCTGGACGGTAACAAACCTGCCACAGACCATGGAAGACTACCACCGAGCTATCATGAGACCATGTTTACCTCGGGAAAAGTCTTGCCCGCAAGGTAGCGATTTCGAAGAGAGGCAATCGCGCACAGGACATGCTCAGTTTAGAGTGGTCCAGTTAGCGAAGTTAGCAGAGGATCTTGGTAAAAAGATCGTGGCCCTGCAAACACGAAAGAACCTAACCAAGCAACTGAACTCCCAAATAAAGTCACTTTCCGACAAATATATCGCGTTATTAGGTCTCATATCTCACTTTATTGCGGATCTCGGTAATCCCCTTCATACCAGCGTTGATTATGACGGTAAACTTGTTGGTCAGGGAGGGCTTCATGCTTACTTCGAGACGAGAATTGTCAACGAGTTCCCGTTATCGTTTGCGGGAGATGTTTACCATTGGGCGGTAAAAACAAAGCCCTACCAACAGATTAGCCGCACACACCAGCCGAAGTCACTGATACAAATGGTATACGCTCATATTCTGGAAAGTCACCTATTATTGGACGAATTGTTCGCCCTTGATCGCAAGGTCTCTCTAAAGAAAAAGAGTGGATTTTTACCGGCTGAACGCCGCAGACCCGAATTGGTTTATCAAGAGTATTATGCCTTCGCCAAGGCTCGGGTTGGAACAGCTGCCGACGTGTTAAGTCGATTTTGGGCCACGATTCACAGAAGGGCGGGGCGGCCCGATCTGTCGAGGCACAGATCCTATGACTATCCAATAACTCATGAGTTTGTGCCGGTGGATTATCTACCCCATGCGAATTAGACGATAGTCTCAATGCCGTTAACTTAAGGCTGTAATCTATATGGGTCAATATTTCTGGGGAGTTGTCTGGATATGAAAAAGCCATG
>JABSRP010000087.1 GCA_013215145.1 Pseudobacteriovorax sp. | reverse complement strand
TGAGCTACGTCGCTTCGCTCCGATGAAGTGGATCAAACAAACCAGCAAGCTAGGGTCAAATCAAGTCGGAATGGGCAGGTATTTGGGTTCCTGGTAATTTTGTTAAGAAATACCACCCGCAGGGTACAGTTATTCTAAAAGATCCAGTTTTTATCGATGACATGGAATTGAGAGTAATTTTTCCGTCCTCAAAACTGCCGGAACTTACGAGGTCCCTGTAAGGTTCCCCATTCTGCAAACCATTTAAGCGCTTATTTGTAGATTCCAGTTCGCCGGTGACATCATCTCAAGTGATCTATGTGGTCGATCCTGGTTATATTCTTCAATAAAGCCATCTATTGAAGATCTCGCGTCTTCAAGATCATAAAACTGTTGTAGCCATATCCTTTCTTCCTTCAATGTCCTGAACCACCTTTCAATCATCCCGTTTTGTTCAGGGGTATACGGAGTGATGTATTCTTGCAGAATACCAGCTGAGCTTGCGACTTTGGTGAAAGCTTCGCTACCAAAGACGGAGCCGTTGTCTGAGCGTACGACAAGACCAACTGGTGGATTTCTGCGCACTATTGCATCTTCAAGAGCGGCAGCTGCTACTCTCGCTTTTGCCGAACGTGAAACTCGCCAACCGACTATCATTCGATCGCAACAGTCGATTACAGCCGTAATGTGACACCAACCGTCTTTCTTTGTCATAAAGTGACTCGTATCGATAGCCCACCTCATGTTCGGCTCTTCACAGGCACTTTTCCAACCTTGGACCCGCGGTCTCATACCCTTGGGTCTCTTGTATTTAGTCCAGCCTTTAATTTTCAAGATACGGTGTACTGCCTTAATATTAACTCTGTGCTCGCTTCCTTGATTTAGCTTCCAATGAATACGCCGAAGGCCGAAGTACGGATTTGACTGTATAATCAACCAAATCCTGCGGACTAAGCTCTCATCTAGCTTATAGCGTCTACGTTCGGTAGGCTCTCGATATACGCTAGAACGAGGTAGATCCATCAGCTCACAGAGTTTGCGCATAGACACTTTGGTATCTTCTGCCTCTAGCTCCAACTTAACTTTCAGTAGTCGCTCTCTTCTTGTTCCTGTAACTCTATGCTTTTTTTTAGAACACGAATATGCAGAGCCTGCTCACCAATAACCTGCTGTAACTCAGACACCTGTTTGCGGTGCTCAATGTTGGATGCTTTAGGGTTAGATTTCAGGCCATCAGTACCGAATTTAACAAAGTCATCCATCCACTTTTCGACATCAGATTGCGAAAGATCGTTAGCCCTGCAAAAATCAACTAAAGTACAACGACCTTTGATAATCTCGAGAACAGCTTCAGCTTTCTTCTTACCCGTCCATCTCTTTACATCTGACATATTCAGAACCTCATTCACTGCCATAATAACCTCCTATAGTTAGCAGTAATTGTGGTCTACATCAAATAGGGATCACTATAGGTCCCCAGAATCACCTTGCCGGATAAGGCTGTCAGGCAGAACAAGCGAGGAACCGGATATGAAAACGGGTGAAGTGTTTTTCGATTTAATAGAGTTTACCGACAAGCTAGACGAGCCGGAATTCTGACTTGTAGCCGAAAAAAGCCTGGGAAGCTGTAAAATACCCAGGCAGATACCTAAATCTGATCCAGAGCAATCCATCGACGCTCATAAGGGACATCTCAGGATTTACTTTTTTGCTCAGGTAGTCCCAAATGCAGAAGCGAACGACCGTAGTCGATCGTCAATACGAAGTTTCTCAGAATATCATACCCTAAAACCCCTTGTATCTTCCGTCCGGTTCTGATTCTAGATCCGGTGTAAGATCTGGGTTTAAATTTGATATTATATTTATCTCCTTCAGTTTGGACCATCACCTGAGTATCTGCAATTTCATATGGTCCAATTTTGACTGTCGGAATCAAAAAAGAATCATTTTGCGTTGTAGCATGGAGTCCCTTGACCCTGACTTTTACGTTTTTAAATTTCTCTAGCCATTTCTGCTCGCTTGCTATTATTCGCTCAACAGATATAGCTCCGTTGAATCCAGTGTCTAATATTAGATCCACATTCCGTTCTTTATTCAGATTTACCTGAACTACTGGCAATGCGCCAAATTCCTTAACAACATTGAACTCTACGTTCTCATGCCCTTTCAAATCGATTGATTTTCTATCGGCTAGTCGCATTCTTGAATTTGGATAGTCAATTTGCACAACAAAATGGCTAAAAAGTTCTAAGCCCAGAATCACGCTCGGAAGTTCACTATTTTCGTAAATCCCAATGTCTCTCATGTTTAAATTTGCGCCAAACAGCTCCAAGTTCAGCTCAGAAAGCAGATCGAGTCTTTCATTCTTTATAGCTCCGCCAAATTTCATTTTGCCAGATGTTGAAATTTCAAAGTTATTCTTCGTTAAAAAGGTACGGTTGATTAGAGTTTTAGATGCCCCAGTATCGATAATTGCCGTTGTCGGCTTGTCAAAAACCTTCACAGGGATGGTTATCGCGCCATCAATAATCTCCACCGGAAACCATTTTGTCGCTGCAGAATAGCTGGATGATGACATAAAAAAGGCCAATAGTACAAAGAGTCTTGTTGCTGAGTTCATCGATTATCCTAGTTTGAAAATTGGTGAATTCCTTTATAAAGGCGGATAGAGATCAATCGATTAAGAATTGACCTCTATCATATGTTTCTTAAGTTCAGTTACTTTCTACAATTTCTAGCTCAATGAAAGCGTCATTATCGAAGTAATACTTGAGGGCATCAATTAGAGTCTCGATAGATGCCTTAGGGTCTTGACTGAGAGCATTCTCAACCACATCTTGAACAGTAGATATAGATAAACCATATCTTAGGTTATTCTCAATGGCTTCCTTTGGGTCAAGATCTATATCTTCGGTGTCATCTTGGTCCAAAATCATTATTTGCATGTCAACAGACCAATCAGGTTTAAACGGGATATAAAGAGATTTATCCCATTCCAATGTTTCGGCGTTTTTAACAACATCAGAAAGCTTTACCTTCATCTTCCTCCTCCCCAGTTTTTCATACCAACGCGACCTCCTGGATGTAAATTCTTTTGAACCGGTCCAGGAGCTTTGTGGTAGATCAATCGATGAAGAATTGACCTCTATCATATGTTTCTTAGGTTTAGTTACCTTCTACAATTTCTAGCTCGAACTCGACATCAATTGGTTTGCCTTTGCTCTGTACTGTGAACTTGCAAATACCTGGCTTTGCATTCTCTGTTTTTGCTGCGATATACAGATCAATTTCTTCCCAAGAATCAAATTCCACTCCTTCACAGCCTGGTCCTGCTTGGAGTGGTCTGAGTTTTGGATATGAAACAACCTCATCCCCGTCACACAACCAAACTGTTGCAATAGGAATGAATTTTCCGCTATCGGTAGAAATCGTTGAATTCTCGTAGGCTTGAAACAACTGCGGAGGATTGCACTCATATAAATCTAAATCAGGCTCTGGAGGAGTATCGTCCTTTGAGTCGTCTATTCCGCATCCGATAATCATCAAACTAGTCAGTAAAGAAATTAAAATTTTATTCAATTCCATTGTCCTTTCTATTTGCCTTGTTTCTCTTGCCATTCAAGTTCTGCATCGATTGCACCCTGAATTTTAAGAATTATATAGCTTTCTAACGTGAATGATTCTGGCTCAATATCATCATACATTGTAAATTCTTTTTTAACTCCGTCATAAAATGAGATCAGGCCTGAATCATTATTAAACAAAACCATCCAACTGACATCCTCTCTCCAAATACATATAGAAGATTTTGATAATGACTTGCAGAGCCTTCTTGCTTCTTCAGTCTGAATTATGATTCCAGCTTCATCGGCAGGTAGTTTTATTTGACTATTAAATCTGTTGACTAGTCTTGGGCCATATTGATCGACGTTGTTGATTAGAAGACTTCCAAACGTTGAATAATATTCTCTCAGCTCTGGATGGAAAATGATCCCCATTTTTTTCTCAACTTCTGCTATTTCAGCCTCATCAATTGGGCCGGTCACCTCAATACTATCCCCACTTATTTCCTCAAACTTCGCCAATAACTCTCTAATCAACTTACTATTCAAAGTCTTTTACCCTTTCTTTCCAATATAGCTTTCTAAATCTGTCGTATTGATTTTCTAAGCTTGTATCTTTTCTGAAACTTTTTTCTATAAAGTCATGAAGTACTTTATGGTTTACCTGATGATCGGTTGCACTCAATTCAGCCATTGGTCCAGGTTCTTGTCCAAACAAATGATGAAGATTTACTTGTTTGCCATCAAGACCTATTGGTGCATTGCCCTTTTTCATGAGGTCCAGATTTGTAGCTCCACCAAGCAACCTTTCCCTGATTTCAGGGTGAACAGATCTATCTATTATAGATGGTTTACCAGGATCTATCCCTTCTTTTAACTTGTATACGACTCGACCATCAAAAGTCCGCTTCAGGTAGTCTTTACTGCGCAGTAAATCCTTAGATTTTGCAATACCCCGATAGAGTCTTTTTAGCTCCCTGAAGCCTCTGTTATCGCATGGAGGGGCCGCATATGCCACTGGAAAAATATAATCCAAGAATGAACGAAAACCCTGTTCATGTCTGGAAAGTAGCATAGCGCAAGGCATTATTTTTTTTGCTCTTTCTAAGGTGTCTCTTAGATCATCTGCAGTTGAATTAATGGTTCTTCCAGCTAAGTCGGTTACGGCCTCCTTTGCTCTTGAGACACCCTTTCCCACAGCTCCAATATCTGCAACTTTATCGCTAGATTTTAAGAAGTCACCTACTACGCCAACCGCCTTCGCTAGCCCTTTTCCAGTTTTAATCGCTGCCCCGCCGAATCCCAGACTAGCTATATCAATTACTGCAAAAAGATAGTCAGTTCCGGTATATGCCTCCCCTGTAACGATGTTCTTACCTTGATATATTTCAATCGCGGATTTCGCTGGTCCGAGAACGATTCCAGCAGCCATATCTGCAAAAACCATCCCTAGTTCAACCAGTACGCTTGCTGACGACTCATCACCTTTAACAGCCGCAGAATCTGCCTGAGACGCCGCACGAAGAGCCTCGTCCGCATACCCTATTCGGCGCTCGGCATCTTGCTCCGTCCCGCGATTCTTTTCTAGATGAGATTTGGTGTTCTGTGCATACTGATTGAGGAGTCTTATATCTTGACCAATTTTCGAAGCAGGAGAGGTCTTAAACTCGGAGTATCGATCTAGCCGGTCATTATATCTGGACTCTAGAAGATCCTTGTTTCTCTCAGTTGCTTGGTCGATTCTTTTCGATTCGAACGAATAGTCATCATTACCTCGCGTTCGATCTAGTACGTTTTGAAGATCCCTTAATTCCTCGACTAGCCGTCCGTTAATCTTATCTTTGGTCTTTGTCCAATCAAGTCCATCTACTTCGACGTTGATATTTTCAAGTTCATCTATGAATTCTTGAATCGTGTCACCAAATAGGTCGCTGCCATTGTATGCGCTTTTTTTCTCTAGGTCTTGACCGAGATCTCCAAGTACCTCACGTGTGAAAACATCATGAACTTTATCTGCTTCGGGATCTGGATTAACAATAATGGGACCTGGAATATTTGTATTGATTCCGCCAGCTGTACCGCCGCCGACTCCGACTTCGCCGCCTCCTGTACTACTTCTTACGTTTAACGTATCAATATTATCTGGATTTACTGTTCGTCTTTCATAGATTCCTCTAGAGAGATATGGCTTAGATTCTTTTACACTTTCGATAAAATCAGACAGGAATGGCCTTCTAGTTAGTGAGCGGACACTGACTTTGTAATATCCTCCGTCATCACCTTCCCAGGTACCCAAGTTTAGAATTAAATCATTACCTTGTCTAAATACTTCTAAGACTTCGGCATCTCCTGGTATTTCAACAGATCCTTGATCTTTATCTCCATCACAAGATTCACCGTTTACAATTATTGACTCACATTTATAGAGAATTATGAGCCGTTCTGATTTTTTCACCCCTGTTTTGGATGGCTGAAAGGAGCCGACTCTCATCGCAATGTTCAAGCCTGTTGCATTGGCGGAGCCTAGATGAGTCGCAAGCGCAAATTTTTTACCCTCACTATCTATGTAGACAATAGGAGATCCTGAGTAGCCAGGTAGTGTATCGAAGTCATGAAGAAAAACCGTATCGTCTAATTCAGGATCAAAAGATTGAGCTAGATATAGCTGGCCTTTTTGATGGAGCGTAGTTTTTCCTGAGTTAAGATCAATTCCAATTGAAACAATCTTTCCCGTTTTGAATCCATCTTCATCAATGGCTTGCACTCTGTTTGGTATGAACTCATCACTTTCGAGTTCAGTTGTAGTAACAAGATAGGCAAGATCTGAGGTTGAAGAGCTAATAGAGTAGGCAAACTGATATTTTCCTTTATAGGTTATTTTTGCGAACTCATCGGCATCAAAGTCTTTAATGCAGTGTGTAGCTGTTGCGACGACATTTTTTGATACCCCGTAGGCATTACAAAATGGCTTTTTACCTTTTAGTGAAAGGGTGCCGACAAAATTAACTTCAGTGTCTTGTATTTCTCTTTCGTCTGCACCGATAATAGCTTTTGAAGTTGAGTTGTTTTCAGCTTTACCGCAACTATTGGATAGAATTACAATATTGGCCATTATAAGCCAAAAGTATTTATATAGATTCATTTTTATCCCCTTTTGCAACTTTCAACTACAACCAAATAAGCCTGCTCTGCGGTAGCAAACTGACTTTCTGCAGCAACAGTGTTAGCGATCCTAAGGTGGTCCTCTACGGCGTATTTGCAGGCTGGAATATATCTATCGATAGCTGCCATTCTTCGTTCGTTTGCCTCTTTTTGTTTGCGAAGTTGTGTGGACCAATCAAGTTGTTTTACAGACTCAAACTTTGTTTCAATTTGCTGAATTCTTGAATTTAATGAAGAGAGCATCTCTGACTTCAATGAACCAAGACTAGGGGGCAATGCTTCCACCTGACCTTTATAGGCCAGTGCCTGGTTAAGTTTTTGCCCAAGTAGACGAAGTGGAATGGTAATCTGCAGGCTTCTAGTATCGAGCCGATTTGTCAGGCCGTTTACACTCGCTTTTGTCCACCAAGCGGCAATTTCTTTATTCAATTCATTGGCGATGATAGTCTGCCTAAGACTTCGAATGGCTTGTTCGGCGTTTTCTGTGACATTTTCTCTGAATTTGTCTGAAGCGAGATTTTGTATGTTTGCTTCTACTAAGTCTAAAAAAGGTACTCGAATATATTGGGCAGCTAGAATAGTTTCTAGCGTCAGTAGCGCCTCCGTGTTGGATTCGACCAGCTTGTTTAATAGTTCTTCGACTTCGGGAGTATCACAACCCTCGTATCTTCGAGTATTTCCGATTGCATTTATCATCCAGACAAGATTTGCTAGATCCTCGCGAAGTTGTGAAAGAAATCTATTCTCTTCTTTGAAATTTGTTTCAAATCGCGCCTTGCCATCGGAAACTATCGAAGAAAGCTTCTCATATTTATCAAGTAGACTGTTTATATCTGTAATGGAGGGTATTTCTGACTCGATACCATTTATGTCGTCTATCAAGTTTTCCCAGGATTCAGTATCTTTATCGTAGAGGTACTTGGTGTTCCTGGCTATATTCATCGAAAAACTACCACGCCCATTCCACTGGCTGATTAAAGTCAGATTTTCTTGGCTTTCCCACCTATCGAATAACTTACCCGCAGCTTTTCCTATTAAGTTTGTAACCCTGGCGCACTCAAGCTTATTGAATGCTTGGCAGGCCTCTTTAGTATCCTTGGTTCTAAATTTTACATCCACACCTTGAGCTTTTAGTCGTGTATAAACACCACAAGCATTTGCGCTTGCGATGTCCATTTTTGATAAAAAGCCAAAAGCAATAAAAACTATTATCGCTGCTTTTTTCATTGGTATTCCTCTTTAATTTTCTGGTAATTCTTCAGCAAGAACATCTTTAATTGTCGAAACCGTTTCTTCTCGAACCTCTTTGTATCCCAAGGCGTCTAAAATATTAAACTTCGCATCATTTACGCGGTTTATCATTTCAAAGAGCCAGCTTTCGTTTTGCTTGTATACAATTAATGTGGCGCATCCAGCGTTAAATCTGATATCAGCGGTACATTCTGTCTCAATTTCTTCAATAAGTGATTTGTAATCTAAGTTTTCAGCCTGATCACAGCTATATAAACCTAACTCCAAAGACTCCTCGTAGCTTTTCCCAGATATCGCTGCAAACTGCTCCTTTAGGTCGATAAGCACTTCATTGTCGTCGAAAATTGGATCATCATAGCTTGATATTAAGCAAAACAGTCGTTGGTTGTTAAAGCTTAAGGAAATGAATTGATTGTAAGTTGCAATTAAGTTCTTCCTCCGCTCAGGTAGCTCAGCTTCGATTTTTGTAATGAGATTATTGAGTTCATCAATCTTGGCTTGAGTTGCCGCTGACGGTGCTTGTTTGACCTCAGTTATCTTTAATTCGCAAGATGTCTTGACTTTTTTTATCCTGCGACCTCTGGTCTCGTTGAAAAAGTTAAGAGATCCACTGGTATTTATACTTAAGGTTCCTCCGCTGGGAAATGCAAGGTAGTGCTTTTCTCCAGCTTCGTTGCTAATTCCGATGGTTAAATAGCCCTCGTTACTGGATTCACACCCAGGAAACGAATAGGTAACCGATAACTGTACTTCCAAAGGAGTTGCATATGACAAGCTCCCTTCGGCTCCACAATTTCGCTTAAATGACGATCCTCCACCTTCTCCAACGCAATAGAGTAGGTTCTTACCGATATTTCTACTGTCACTAAGATTCACATTCGCTGTAGCAAAACTGGCAGTAAAAATTGAGAATATTAAAAGTATATTTTTCATTTAATGCACCTCAGAGCCTGAAAAATCATTGATGGTTGAATTTGATTCAACTGTTTCTGAATCTAATTGTTGGGAAAATGGGCGGGGACTAGGGCTAAATATAGGAGGGAGATCAGGTCTCGTTGGTGCTATAGGGGTAACTGGTAT
Source organism: Pseudobacteriovorax sp. (assembly GCA_013215145.1). Classification (GTDB taxonomy): domain Bacteria; phylum Bdellovibrionota_B; class Oligoflexia; order Oligoflexales; family Oligoflexaceae; genus DT-89. Next base: position 3,132 of record JABSRP010000087.1, on the reverse strand, counting down.
TGGCGATCTTTGAAGACCAAGGTCTGTTTGAGCAGTTTTAATGTAATTCAGTCCCAGATTTGCCTTTGGATGCACATCTTTGAATCTCAGTCTAGTCGAGCCTGAATGAAAATTGGAAACGTGAGAAAAAGATATTATTCCGTCTCGAACAACATTTGATTTAAGTCCAGAATATCTACATGATGTGGAATAGTATCTTCGGCATTCGTCCAAAAACCTATTGTGAGGTAAAGAGCAAACTCCTTGAGATGGTGGATTGAATGATTCTGAGCAAGACTTGTTTAAGTCTCCGGTATAGAAAACTTGGCTTTTGAAGGACTCTCCATCGATTAGAAATTCGACTGTGAACAAAGGGATGTTACCAGCCAAGTTTGTTGAAGTCGAAGAGTAAGATACTTGTGGCGCAGCACGAGAAACTACCGTACTGTTTGAAAAGAAATTAAACCTTGGGCTTTGAGCGAAAACAGAGGTAGGTCTTGTCGCTCCAGTTCTAATACTTTGACCAACAATGTTTCCGTAAAAGGACTCTATTCTAAAGTCGACATCTGCTGCATTGCCCGTATATGTATGGGTTTCGGTGTATTCGTCGGAAGTGACGCCCGGCTCAACAGCGAGTAGATTCCCTGGTAAGACTAGAGCTGAAAGAAGTGAAAGTCGTTTTAACATAGTGTCTCCTTTATTTTGACAATAGTACCCATTGAAGCGATTGATTTTTGATCATTCCCTTTTATCTTGACGCACGCCTGCAAATGCTACAGACGTAGCTAAAATCACCTAAACTTTTTGGTTTTTGCTTTTCCTAACGAAAAAATTGTTTTCGTCGTCAATTGAATTCAGGACTATGGTTCAGTCCTAAAATTTTACGCACTAGTCCAGTGAATCGGCTCTGCATGACTAGCCTCTGTAAAGTCTTACGATTTAAATTGTTAAGGCAAACCGCTATTTTTATAGTTTTCTCTTGACGTGGGAGAACATATTTCAAAAGTGATCACGGTGCAATATACTCACCTAGTTTATGCGACAAATTATCTTATTGCTTTGTCCAGTCAAGGCCCGTAATGGACAAAATACTCCTAAATTCAGCACAAAACTGTCCATTCAAGGTCTGAAATGGACAAAAAAAATTTGATTTTTTTTTCATGGTGAACTACTAGTGGCCAATGGGAAATTAATGACGGAGATGTTTATGGCACTCGACGAAATATCTGTAAAGGTACGGGAAAGGCTCAAGTCTACCACAAAACTAAAACTTGCGGAGGAGCTGGAGAGTTCGCGGACGACGCTTGATCGAGTTATCGAGGCGCACCCTGGGGTAAGTGATGCAACACTAATCAAGTTCGCGGAGAAACTTGAGGGTTCAGAATATAAAAAGGACTTTGTTATTCGATATAGAGATAAATCTCCAACTTTTGAAGCAGAGGCAAGAATAGCTGAATTGCAAGTACCAGAACTTAGTGAACTCGGCTCCCGAATGCCGTTACCTGAAGAAATTTTGAACCCCAAGTACTACAACATACTGAGAATGACCAGTCAGAGTAACGGAATTGCAGTCGATACCCTTAAAAACGTCATGAAGGGCAGGACTTCCGTTATTGAAGACCTATTAGAAAAAGAAGTAATTGTTGAAATAGATAGCCGCTACTATTCAAAACACAAAGGCCCAAACGATCTAAACTTTTGGCTTGATCTCATTAAATCGACTATTAACTTAAAACAGTCAAATTCCGACACTTTTCCCAGCGGGAATGACATTGCGATGACTGGACATTTGTGCTTAGATCAAGAAGGTGTTAAAAAAGTAATTGGAATGTATAATTTCTTTGCTGATCAATTCAAAGACCTAAAAGAAAATCATTCTTCGGAATCTGGGCAACTTGTCTCGCTGACCTTGATGGGTTTGTCGCATATTAAACTAGACCAAGGTAATGGAGAAAAGACATGAAAAGATTGAAACTATTAATTTCCCTGCTAATGATAGGTCCAACAGCTGGATTCGGCGCTGATGTAGGTGGTGGAGTTTTTATTATTAGCGATGCCATGAATAATGGTCATATAGCGTTGCCCTCAAATCTCGAATCGATCATTGCTGACCAAGAATTACCGATAACCGAACTAGCTCCCGATCGTTACAAAGAACTTGAGTTTGATCTACAATTTAGAAGCACAGCACCCATGCCAAACGATCCACACGCTAGAGCAATCAGAGTCGGAAACTCGATTATCAGCCAAGACGTCGACAGGTTCGTAACGGAAGTGAAAACTTACGAAGAATAGATCTCATTTAGACCAGGATTTACAAGGGAGGCTAAAAAGCCTCCTTTTTTTATGCCTCGATCTCAGGCCCATCATCTATCTTTAGCATAGTTCTGAATTCAGCCAACCTTTCTCTAAGCTGCTCATTCTCCGTTTCCACTTTGGCATTCCGAATTTCCAATGCAGTGGACTTCGACTGGATCTCAGGAAGTTCCTTAAGTTTTGCCGTAGAATCACCAAGCTGGGTTTTTAGGCTTTCTATCTCGTCGTTTTTGTTTTCAAGTTCTCCCTTAAGCGTTTTGAAAGCCTCAGAAACGCCCTCTAGTGATTGCAATTCCTTTTCTTGTTTCTTTGTTAACTCAAGGGCATCTCGTAGCTGAGAAGTAAGCTCAGCGCGCTCAGATTCGATCTCACCTAACTTAGCCGAAAACTCGGTACGAAGATTCTCTTCGAGCAGTTTCGCATTTGAGTGTACACCGGCAAAAATATCGGTGATCCGATTCATCGCAGCTTTAACTTGGGCCAGCTCGCTTGGCATTTCGGAGGAGCCGCTGGATTGCTGAGTTTGGTACCAAGACAATAGGTGATCTAGAAAATCACCGTCGGTTCGGCCATCCTCAGATGCCAGAGCTTTGAAAATATCACGGGTTTCTTGCTTTGCTCGTATAGAGAGGGGCTTTGAATCTGACATAGATGCTCCAAGTGTAAACATGTTTACGTAATAATTTCAGTATGTTTACAAGTAAACATAATGTCAACATTATACTCTCAGACTAAAAAGGAAGCGTTCGCCTCCGTCAGTATTACTCTAAAACACGCTTAACCTCTCGATAGATATCAGCCGCTATTTCTGCGGCTTCTCTTGGGCTTTCGCCCTTA
>JABSRP010000086.1 GCA_013215145.1 Pseudobacteriovorax sp. | reverse complement strand
CTGTTGGTTAGACTTTGCAAGAGTGTTCTTCTCATAACACCTGAATTTGCGCGCCTCACGGCGCGCGTGAGCTTACGACGGTCGTGTCTAGAGCCAGCCTGGTTTAATCTGCTTTAATCCCTCCATCTCCAGATGGAGGCAAGGTAATGTCGTAGCAAATCACCATCGAAACAGTCAGAGCCAGGTTTGATGACTGGCGCTCAAAGAAGGCTAGAGGTTGGGGCCCCCGAGCACCTAATTTTTTAGCCGAACCTTCGGCTAAAAAACGCCCCCGTTGAAAGGTCTGCACTGCAAGGGTTTCAAATTTAGAAAATTTAGGGTTTAATGATCGTTTTAGAAGGGCACTTATTTGCATTCCTAATGCACATCAACTGTAAGACCCAGCGCATCACAAAGCTTTTCTAAAGTTCCGTGCCTAACGTCTGTCAGTTCGATTATTAATAAAGGTACTAAATGTAGCTTTATTAAAATCATGCTCCTAGCGTCAAGATTCTAATAAACCAGACTTGTGGGCCGCCTCATCAATAGCGAATTCTATTTTTTCTCTTAAACTTCCCATACCCCAGTCGTATCGGAAGGTTTAATATAACAAATTTAGTCTATTAAACTTACTTCTAAAACTGGTATTACCGGCTAGCGCTTGGTAAAGATAAACAACGCGAGGTTTACAATGCGTATACTTCTTATTGATGAGCCTGATATCTGCGAAGTCTTAAAAGATCACTTTGCCTACTTTAGCTTTCGAAAACCTTAGTTTCGGAGAGGGCTTGGCAATTCCTAGAACCGCCTCGGTTATTAGAGGCGGTTCATCCACTACCAGACCAGTACTGTGGTTAAACTCTATTTGCGCTCTCAACGTAGGAAACTTGCTTTTAACTAGCAATTTTTTGCTAGGCCTACTCTAGCTACCATATAAATTAGTAATCGGCTCACTGAATCGTCCTGGAGTTGCACCACAATCGTTGCTTCCAGTGATCGAGACTTTTTTACCACCAACCCACGCAGCCGTTATAATAGCCATATAGGACTTATAATTAGGGTCATCAACATGAAAGGCAAAACCTTTAAATTCCGATCTCGAACAATTCGTTCTGTTTTCAGTCGGTACGCTTCCATGACCCTCGGTATATACATACCCGTCCTTAGCTTGTAATGAAGTCACTTTCACATCGGTAACCTGAGTGGCTGTGGCTGAAACTGCCGGAAACGACAAACTCAAACAGACGGCTAACTTTCTTAACATAATTTTCTATACCTTTTTGTATTTTCAAATTTTTAATTCAACAGCAATAGTAAGAGTCCTGAGGGATATATTTTATTGCAAAATACTTAAATTAAAGTGATGTTAGGGCTTAACCCCCTGATACAAATCACAAATTATACCTCCCAACCTTGAACACATGCTTTAAGCTTCGGTAAACGGGCATAATCGGAAACACTCAATTGACTTCTAGCCGACAAATATGGGAAGTAAGGAAAAATTCTCTCCAAAATAAAGAATCGTATAGTTTTGTAATTGTAGGTTATCCAGAAAGTGACTATTCGGGAACCAGATTTGATCACAACTTACAAATTGAAGATGGATCAATCACTGGCAATAAGATCGTTAATGGAACCGAATTATTAGATAATGAGGAGTACTTAAGCAGATATAGCAAAACTATCGATGAAATGTATGACTGGTGTGAAGGGTTTATTGAAGATTACCTATTGAATCAAGGTATCAATCTCTCTTTTGGGCTCAGTTCGGATGGCCTGATAAGTTACTGCAAAATTTCAAACACGACTGACTTGAGTAGCGGTTTTGAAAATATGATCCTCTTACAATAACAAGAATTGATTTAGACGAGTTTTGACAGGCAGATATTAACTTTACTATCGAATGAATCTGCTGGTTTTGTATCCCCTCCAAGAGCAATTTAACATTTCTACCCCCAACCACAAACTCAGAATCCACCCCTATGCTTCCTCCGAGTTTATAGTCGATTTGCCAGTGTATTTTGAACGGTCCAAAAGCTCTTTTGCCGCCACTTCGATTATCCGCAATGACTGAGATTTCAATATCTACGTAGTGACCGTTTAAGTTCTTTCGCAAGAGAGCTAGGAGCTTGGCTTCGACATGCCCATATGGTTTCTATTCTACTATGCCTTGGAGAGCGAATATCGTCTATTTTCCTAATGTTCAGAGTTGTCTTTTCGAAATAGAACGGTTTTGTTGTCAATGCAATCACCCATATCGTCAAAAATCGATTAAAAATCCAAATTGTAAATCCTATAGTATTTGTTGTTAACTTATTTTCTCTTGTCCTATCGATCTGATCTTAGAGAATAAATCGTGGTATGTTGGTCCATTAGCTCAAAAATTTGAAAAGAGAGTCTACTGAGTCAGTCAATATACCTATTCTGGAGATTTTTATGTTTAGAAAGATGAATCTAGTATTACTTTTTGGGTTTGGTACTGGACCGATAAAGTCTGTATCAATCAGGTAGGTTAAAAAGCTGTCGAACCTTCCAAGCCGTCCACCTTAGCGGTTTTGGCGATCTGTAAAGAAACTTAAATTGAAGGTAGGGCAGGAGTCTTTTGTGAAACTCTCGATCTGTTTTTTTGTTCCAAGACCTATAAAGGATACTGCCAGGATTTCTGAATTCGAAATTCAATCCTCTTCTAAACTCAAAATCTAGTTTGAGTGGCGTTTCTCGGTACCCAACTACCTTGTGTTTTCTGCCGTCAACTCGGAATATGAAACAAATCTTATCGCTAAGCAAATTCTCTAGGAATTCCATCGTCTCGTTGATTGTATCTTCAATTGTGACACACTCATCATAATTGTGTTCTGATAGATGGAAGTGCCATTCTTGGCCTAGGCTGATAGTAACTTCATGATTCATGCAGCAGATTTGGAGGTTTTTCCCCCAAAATGGAGTCGGAATATTTAGTAAGATGTAGTTGTTGGTCTCGAGGCCCAAAGAGTTGAGGTAATGTGGAAACTGCTTACGAACGGACGTAAAAAACAGTCTACTGAGTCGGTCGTTTAGCAAGCTGATTTTCTTTAGGATTTTGTTTTTGCCGTCCAAATACTTCTCCGGAGTTTCTGCTTACTTATTCGCGATCGGCGTTGATTCTATTAAATTTTGGTAGTTTTGACAAAAAATGGGAAATTAGATCTGAATCGAGTTTCTTCTGATGTACGCAGTCAAGTTAAGTGGGGAGAATGAAATTTTGTATAAAACCTAACAATGAGCATCCTTAGTAATACGGAACTCCAATTTTTAATAAGTTGCTATGCCGCAGATTAAATTGGCCCAATAGTTAGAGTTCACCGTTCCGGATAGCCATATAAAATTAGGTCTGGTTTATGTCCAAAAAGCGCCGAAAAATAATAATATATTTAGAAAATACTATTCGCCTAAACATCATCCTAGCAATCATACCTAACCAATCTCTCATGGCTCCATAATCCTATTTCTTTGGTTTTTGGCGAAGTCATAACAAAATCAAGTTCCTCAATCAACGGTACACCCAATTCTTTCTTTGTCATTTTTTGTCGATCGAGGTTGGATTTATAAAGCAACTGGAACCCCATTCTATTAGAGCGGTCTAAATCTGGTATTTTACACCTTATGAGCTATTCATTGCCTTGAATAACTCTAGAAATTATCGAACTAATGGCAATGGGATGCAAAACCTTGCAATACCTGGCGCCACCAAACCTAGGTATAAAGTCAGGTGTCCTGAGAGAAGCCGATCGGACCCGCAATATATTTTGATCTACTAAGTCAATACTGATATGTGTTTCTATCCAGATTGGTCCTTTTTCTACTTCCTGATCTCTAGAGAAGACTACATTTAGCTTTGAATTATGGAATCGCTGTAGGGTATCACTATCGATGTGATCTAGAGACTGGTTAAAGAGTATCTCATTAATACTATTACAATCCTTTGGCGCTCCGCTGATTGCTACTCCCAAAAGTCTGGCAATTGATTCTTGCGTTTTGAATTTACAAAAAATCTGATCGGGATAATGAAGATCGTTGAGATATTGGTAAGAACGTACAAAAAGAGTATCGTCTCCAACTGCAGCCTTTGAATACACAAATGAATCGAAATCGACAAACTCTTCGACTTTAATCCTTAATGGGACGATAGCATCGAGACTCTCTACTTCAATTTGAGCTTTCTCACATACATGCTGTACTATAGATCTAGGGTCCGCAAATAAAATACTCGGAAATGAAAAAAATACTGTTAGAAACAATCTAAGGTGAAAACTAAAACACATAAATTTGCCTTTCTTTATCCAAATCGATCAATAAATTAAGTTTATGTAGATGTAGTTTTGCCAAAAAAATATGGGAATATGTTGTTGTTTTTTATTTGTCTAAATTAAGTTTTGCTCATAAAGAATTGTTTTTTTAATACTATAGTTAAATACCTCTTAAGTTGGCTTTTGAAACTAATCAAAGGTCTATGATCTGCCCGAGGAAAAGTCTTTTTTCGGTACTAGCAACGTAATTGGAGATTCCGAGGCCAAACTATTTTCTTTGATTGTTTCTATGATATGTGGATTTACGAATAGGAGATAAAATAGATATCATTTAATTTGAACGGGTAAGAAGACGATAATTGCGTTCACAGAGAATGTAGTCTTTAGATTCTAGGACCATCGACACTCGGAGGATATGACATCCTCGTTTTTATCAGCTGTATCATTTACCAATTTCAGCACCAACTTTGACTTTAATCGTCAATTCTTCACCATTTTTATTTTTCTCTGTATACTCAACGTCAACGGTCACACCTGTTTGAAGCTTTGTTCCAAGGAATTCTAGAAATCTACCAAACCTATCTGGTTTTTCCCGTTTTGTTATGGGCTTTATTGGTTTCTCGCCGACGGGAGGCTTGGGTACATCGATGTCGGAAAAGGTAACAGAAAATCCATTCACTCTTATATCAACATCAGTTCCTTCGCACCATAACTCTACCTGGTTAAGGTATGCGCAGACCTCAATTGGTTCTGTCGTTGGCAAATTTATAACGCTGTTTGTGAGGATACGTGCTCTGGATTGCGAGCTAAATACATTAGTAGATAAAGACAATAAAAGAAGGCTAGATAAAAACCTAAAAGTAAATCTTACCATCCTAAACTCCTAGTAGCATCGAATATCAAAACTGTGACTTTCCAAACCAAGATTATCTAATTGAATGACGAAACTCTAATCGATGAGACTACTCCTGAAAAGTTAATTTTGTCTCTGTGATTAAAATTTGATTTCTTAATTCGAGTATTGAATTTTTCGGTTAGCGTGGCTTTTCATTGGGGTTTAGAATCTACACGTTGACCTGTAAGTCTTTCGAAAACATTAATTCGAACGGTAATTGCTGCCATTCACCATCTACCATGGGTAACACTCTCCATCAAAACTGAGCATTTATGCGTGAGCTTATCTCTCAATAGACGAAAGGCAGGAGTGATCTTTTGCCTTTCCGGACAAATAAGCCAAAGCTCAGTGGAGGTCGGTTTGAGATCAGGTAAGATAGTGACAACTCGATGATGAATCAAATCCTGAGCCATATCTAGCATCGATTTGAGAGCAATGCCTTTGCCGGCAACACACCACCGTCTTACTATGTCTGCGTCATTAGAAGATCTAACACCGTTCATCTTAATTTTCTTTCTGCTACCATGATGAAGAAACTCCCATTGCCGATAGGCCACGCCATGTAACTCATAAAAAAGACCAGAGTGGTGAGATAGATCTGCGATGTTGGTTGGAGTACCGTTACGCTCCAAATATTCTGGTGATGCGCACAGGACTCTTGGGACATCTGCAATCTTGTAGCCGTAAATATTTGATTCCGTAGGTGAACCATATCTCAAGGCAGCATCTATTGGGTCTCGATAAAAATCTAGATTAAGGTCCGATACGCTTAGATAAATGGAAAGCTTTTCATGCTCTTCCATGAGTTCGTCGATCCAGGGGACAACGATATTGCGCCCCAGGTCGGACGATACAGATAGTCTAATCGGGCCCTCAATTGCACCTCTTTCTTCGGCTAAACTCATCTGCGCTTCATTTAATGTGTTCAAGACTTGCCGACAGTATGGCAAATATTTTTCGCCTGCTGCGGAAAGCTTCATACGACGGGTGGTCCTAATAAATAGACTCACACCTAATGTCTCTTCAACACGTTTCAAGGCTGCACTAGCTGTAGCCGTTGTTTTTTCGAGATGTTTCGCAGCCTCGGTAATACTCATAAAGTTTGCGATTTCTGCAATGATTTTCAAGTCTTCAGTCTGCACAAGCTTCCTTTTATCAAATTATTTTTGATAGTTATTCAATAATAACAGTGTTTATCTTTGATAAAAAGTTCCCGATACTGAGACTGTTGACCACGATTCACCAAGGAGATGTTTATGAAAGCCATCGGATATCATAGTGCACGAGCAAACAACGCACCGCAGTCCCTCGTCGAAGTGGATTTGCCACGCCCGAGCCCACAGAACCGTGATTTGCTCGTTCGAGTTGATGCCATTTCAGTCAACCCTATAGATTTCAAAATTCGTCAAAATGTCCCAGCAAAGGATTCAGAATTTAAGGTCCTTGGTTGGGATGCGGTGGGAGAGGTCATAGAGGTTGGAAAAGACTGTCAGTTGTATCAAGTGGGGGATAAGGTATTCTACTCAGGTGATCTATCGCGATCGGGTAGTAATACCGAATATCAACTTGTAGACGAACGTCTATGCGGAAGAAAACCCAAGTCCTTATCAGCGATCGAAAGTGCAGCCTTACCCCTAACATCGATCACCGCTTGGGAAATACTATTTGATCACCTTTCCCTACCTACAAAACCTAAATCAGAAGACTCTTCGGCTACCATACTTGTTGTCGGAGCAGCTGGAGGAGTCGGTTCTATTCTACTGCAACTCGCAAAGACACTATGCAACGCTACAGTAATTGCGACAGCTTCACGTCAAGAGAGTCAGTCCTGGGTGAGATCTCTTGGAGCAGATTATGTTATCGATCATACAAAATCTCTCAGGGATCAAATTGATGCATTAGACATAAAGGCGATTGATCATGTTGTTAGCCTATCCCATACAGACCTCTATTATGAAGATTATATCTCCGTTATAGAGCCTTTTGGCAAGATAGTTCTCATCGACGACCCGAAGGAAATTAACGTGATGAAGGCCAAGCGAAAGAGTCTATCAGTCCATGTGGAATTTATGTTTGCCAAGTCAATGTTCTCTAAAGATATGTCATCTCAAGGAGAATTACTGAACGAAATTTCAAAGCTTATTGATGAAAACCATCTTAAGACAACTGTAGGAAACCACCTCGGCGGAATCACCGTAGAAAATGTGCGACGTGCTCATGAATTGCTAGAGTCAGGAAAAACTATTGGTAAAATAGTCTTAGGTTGATGCGATCAATAATGCCCGAAATAGCGGGCATCGCTTCGAAGAAAACAACTCACAGGCATAATTCAAACCCGTGAGGTCAATCAACTACTTTCCAATCAAGAAGGTAGAGCTTGTTAGAAACTCAATAACTACAAATCGTGAGAACTTCATATCATCAAACTCTTGGGAAGCTTCGTCGATAAAGCGCCTATCCTCAAGAATCGCCACCCTATCTGATGCTAATTTACGTGCAAAGGATGCGACAAATTCAGGATCTTCCTTAGCACCTGGGACATTCGCATAAATTATATTTTCTATCCTATTTGGGGTGTTTCCATCGGCCGCAAAGATGGCCTGACCAGATAGGGAACAGATCACCCCTGCTGATAGGCTACCCATTTTAAGAATCTCTCTTCGGTTATATACTCTTGAAGTCATAATATACTCCTTACTAAATATTGATTGACTGAGGTATTAATGAAGGCTGCAAATGCTTGTAGGCGGTGCGCCTCGTTCTATTTTCTTTTTTAATAGAACGTTCGACACCATCTAATTCCTTTTGAAACTTCCATAAAATCGGAACCACACGTTTATCATCAAAATGACCAAACTTGTAATCGCCGAGTTTTGTATAATAGGTTGTCCCAAGAAGGGTTAAGGTATGAGCCTGCTTAATGGCACGATCGAGAGGTGGTAAGAACTCAAGAGCTTCCTTCTCAGTCAAATGAGTTTTTGTCGGAGCCGCCTGATATCCTGCCATGGGCTGATAGGAGGCATTCGCCGCTTCGGCCTGTGGAAAATTCACAGCTGCGTGCTGAGCCGAGCATGTAAAAATAATCATGGTGAGAGTCTCAGCAAGAGTCGTTCGATCGATGATTTGATCATTAGGAGCGAAGTTTTTGATGCGACCGCCATCTTCTGCTATAATTTCACTGACCCAACTCTGTAATTCAAAATCTTCGGCAACATAATCATCGTTTTTGTAATAGAGATTTACATAGTCATTAACCCAGTTGCCAATAGCATTCCAAATTTTTAGGGCATCATCACGGTAAGGATAAGACGTTAGTTTGCTAGAAGCTCCAACTCCCCTACGTTCAATGGATTTAGGTAAGAAATTATCTCTAAAATCATAGTTAAGGCGTGATGTCTCAATCAAAGCAAACGCCGTCTCAGTCGTAGCTGATAATGTCTGATCAACCACACCGCCTTTTGGTAGGAGTTTTCTTACAGCTAAGGCGTTGATAGGTATGGTCCCTTCGAAGTGTGGGATTAATAGCTTATTAAGTGGATGATTAGACGAAAGGTGCCTAAACGAAGCGATGATAATGGGATCAATTAAAAGATGAGTCAGACCTAAGTGAGATAGATTTTCGTGATAATTAATATCGGCACACTTAGCGATCAATTTGGCTACACGCCAGTCCCATTTTCCTGTTCTACCATTTATGACAGGATAGATGTCGTTGTCTTGCCCCAACTGAATACCAAGGACCTTTAATTCACCTTGATCTGCCGTTACGCCTAAATAAACGATTGGCGCGTATACAAACTTTGGTTGATCAGGATGGGAGCCGGGCTCAAGAACTTCGAGTTCTTTGTAGTCTACAACAAAGAGTCGTCCATCAGAGATCAAGGAGTCTACGGTTTCGTCTTGAAAACCACTTCGCTGAGAAACGATTTCGTCTGTCAAACCAAAGTTAGATTTTAAGCCTTTAACATTTTCAATCATGACAGGGTTTAACCCACTTACAAAATAGTCTGAGAACCGCGTATCATTTTCTAGGGCGTCCTCGTCCAAAGGCATCTTAATTTCATTAAATATTTTTGCATAATCAGAGAAGCTTTCCGGACGTTTTTTTTCCAAAGCAACACCAAGATCTGGATTGCAGTATCCTAAAATCCCTGTCAGGTCTCGGTCGATCAACATCTTCGCAAGTTCGGGAAGTGACTTTTGCGGCAACGGCTTTTCGAATACGAACCCTTGCTTTTCAATCAACTGCTCCCAGTTTCGTCGTAACTTATAAGCACTAGCAACGATCTTGAGACTCCACTCTGTACCAGCTTTGGCTGCTTCGGGTACTTCGGCTGATATCGGAAGCTCGCCAAGCACCGAAAAATTATAGCGAAAGCCCTCTGAGTCCTGAGCTCGGTTGCGATCACGAGTGCTTAAATCATCGTCGAATTGTGGTAGCTTAGTTTTACTAAATAGAGGCATAATTTCTCCTTTGGGTATAGCAAAATTACGTAGTCTTTTAAACATTTTGAATATAGATAGCAACTATTTAATCAAATGTTCGAAAACTTTTTTGTAGGTACCTAAAGAGAAAGGACAATTTTCAAGAGCCGGACACCATAATCCTGCCACTGATCGAAGAGGGCCATAAGCAATGAGATAAAACGACATTCTACTGAATAGGAATCTATCGTTTGTCAATTTTCCGTTACAACGGTCGCAACCTGGATTTGTCTGTCAAACACTAGGTCACAGCTATCCCACTAAAATCACTGATCAAATAAAACTTCTTACTTCAAATATCTGAGGCAGAGAAATTGCAAATGCTGATCAGATTAGTGCTTGCCACTAATTATGAAAACGTTAGAAACATAAAGGATTGAATTATGTTAAACAAAATATCTTTTTTCCTGATTCTATTGGCGATCGAATCCACAACCCTGGCACTACCAAATAAAAATCTTTCGAAGGAAACAGCAAGAGCCCAAGGCTACGTCGCCACAGGATACGTCTTAGCAGCCCATGGAAAAGGAAATGTGCTTGAGTTTGGCTACAAACCTACCCAATACTTCAGCCTGGGGCTTTCGAGAAAAGATATTACATTTGAAGACGAAAACTATAACAAGAGTGACGCCGTTATAGATAGCTTTTTTGGTGCCGTTACTGCTCCCGTAGGCTCTCAGTCAACCGTGTACTATAAAATAGGCATCGGTAAGTCCACTGCGACCGTGGAAAAAAAGCAATCTCCATTGGACGACAACAGCAATGAAATCGAAGAGCCGTCAGATTTTTTTGCGAATGAACACTCTGTGGGTTTAGCTTTTGATTTCCAACCCATTTACTTTGATTTCGGCTTCAGCTTCAGCGACACTAGCTACAAAAAGGATGAAGAGTTCTTTTCATTAGTTTTCGCACTGGGTTTCATCAATTAAAAATGTATGCTGACTATAGGTCGCCCCTAAGAGTCAGCTTCACATTTCCTTGTAATGTTACGATCCATCCTTTCAAAGATTATATTAGTGACAAGTTATTTTGAAGTTATTGCATAAGTTTACGACACACTTTTCAAACTCTTACCTATTGTAACTATCTAGAATAAAAAACTTCGAATATTCAACTAATTACCCATCGATCATCCAAAACCAGACTGGAACAAAGCTTGCATTTTTTACAAAAAATTTTGACATGAACCTTCTTACAATTACCACTTCGAAAGTTGAGCTAGTAATGATGACTGTTGACCGTATTCGAATTATTGTTTTGATATTACTTTCGTTAAACCTAAATCCGAGAGCATGGGCAGATGAAAACGGCTGCCGTAACAAGGACTATATTTTTTATAGATGTGACGGCATTGGAGCTCATGCTTTTTATACCCCTCAAGCCTTGGTACTTGAGAGTGGTCTTGAGGCTACTTACTATCGAAGAATTGATAAATACCCTTATGCAACAGGATTTGAGAATGTATTTTGGTCCTTGAATCATACCGATAAAACTATCAGAACCTATGGAGGTTATCAAAAATTTTTCGAGGACCAGTTTCTTCCAAGAGAAAATGGAGCATTTGCTCCGAATTATGGATGGCATCTTTGGGGAGGTGGGTTCCGAGCTAGATTGCTCGAAGAATATTTCGACTCTAAGGGGGTCGAATACTCTCGCACCTTATCATGGTTAACACTTTATGTTGGTCACCTTGGTAATGAGGCGGCCCAAGCTGAAAAAGCCGATAATGGAAGCGTCGATGCTTTAGCGGATCTTCTGTTTTTTGATTGGGTCGGGAAACTACTCTTTTTAAACGACGATTTTGCTCGATTTACTGCTGAAAGATTGCATCTAAAAGACTGGACTTATCAACTTTCATATGACCCAGTTAACCATCGTTTAGTAAATAATGGCCAACAGTATTGGATGCGTGTTCCCATCACTGATCACTTCAGTCTTAGTCTTCTTACTGGAAATATTCACAACTCCCTAGTGTTTACTTTAAACGATCAATATGACAGGCAACTCTCTCTTGGCCTAGGAATCAAACCAGAAGCTATAAGCTGGACTGATGATCAGCCTCAATCAAATTCTATGTCCTATTCCATTATGCTCGCTTACTCAGAGAATGATAATCCCATTGTCACAGCATTTTTCCAAAATGGTACAGACGCGATCCAAATGGGAAGCGGAGCATCAATTGTCAATGACGACATTTCTGGCAGCCAAAAGATAATTGTAAATTTGTATCCAAAGTGGATCAGCGTGCGCAATGAGCTCATTGGAATCACTGCCGGATCAGTGTATGGGTCATATTTTTTAGGCTTCACAAGTACTTATTTGCCATTTGGTCTCAATGCCCATAGCCGATCACACGCAAGATTTCGAGATGACCCTTAGTTAAACTAATATATTAATTTCTCTGGTTTATCACTTATCAAGCAACCTAGCAACCTAGCAACCTAGCAACAAGGTCATATAAGGCGACCAAAAAGTAGATCAAGGTCACCAGACCATCTGAGAAGTCTATTCCAATGGACAAGGCTAAAATACAGATCGTGTTAGGCAGAAGCGGTCGCGTTTAGTTTTCCTGCCCAGGCACATTTTGCTTCAGGAATCCCACTGCCATCACTTCCCAGGAGAGACATTAAAAAAATTTATATTTTTTCCAAAATTTACAATATTTTATGGTTATAGTAACGTACAATAAGATCACTACCCTTTCTAGCTCTTTCATATATCGATTATGTCTCGATTCTTAAGGTGCGCATTGCTCATTCACTTAACCTATTGATCAAACGAAAACTATGCATCCGTCTAGTGAAGACATCAACACCGAACCTGAAATCTGCTCCAGACAAACCCTAACAGCTCTTATTTATTCCATTAGTTTGACTAATCAAATTCGGTACATCTATTGCATATATTTTAATTCCAGCGAGATGGAGTTCATCTCTAAGGGCATAAATTTAAATTTATCCATAGGTTAAAGTATAATGCGATACATTCTTCTTTGTTTATTTATAACAATCTCGTCACCTCTACTAGCAAATAGTTTACTGGATAGCGTCAAGGAATCTGTTGATAGAGTTAAAAACTATATAGATGACGCAACCAATACGAATCGAGCCAAACCAGATGTGACGGAATCTGAGGAAGGTGAGGAAGGTGAAGAAGAAGTCGTCCAAGAGACTGAGGTAGAAGAGGAAACCCAGAGAGAAACCGAACAAAAGTCTGAAGCAGAAATAATCAAAAAGAATAAAAAGCAAAAATTGACTCCACGTAAAGCCACAAAAAAAGAAGGAAGAAAACAAACGGCCAAAAAGAAAAAAAAGAAATCGAGTTGGGTCGATTACTTACTATTAGAACCCGCTGAAAATCAAACCTTTGGGATCGGTCTCTTGGAAGGTATATCTTTAGGCAAAACTGGTTTGAATGATAATGAACTACAGTTAGGCTTCTATAAAAACTCGAATATTATTTCTGTCACGGCTGGACTCCATTATGGCAGTACCGAGATCGAATCTGAAGATATCATCGATGATAATTTAAGCTATGAGGTAGATGTTGATCACATCGCCTTATCTGCAGGTCTCGGTTGGTATCGCGAAATGTGGAGTAATTGGTACCCACATGTCGGTCTCAAACACTTATGGTTTAGGAGTGATATTACAAAGAAAGTCGTTTTGCGTAATGACGAGGATTCTATAGGTATCCCAGAAGAATCTCAAGATTTGAAAAACTTCACAATGACCGAGATTAGTTTTGGGCTGGATTACAAAATCCATCTTCTAAAAGTTCTTACAGCTGGTGCGGGTGTTGGAGTCGATGTCCCGATTAGTTCTAGCAAAATAGTCTTCAAAAACTCCGATACTAGTAGTGACCCAGAGTTTTCCGCATACTTGGATACCTACAAGAAACGTAAATTTAATCCGCGTCTGGATCTACATATTAGTTTTGGAATGGCAATCTAGAGCCATTTGGTTGAAAGCACTACGATAATTTTTATCGGTGATTATACCAAATTTGAAATGGAATTTTTTGCTCGTGAATCGCTATCGGTAAGATAGCTTATTGAGGTATGTTGTGTTGATTTATGCTCGTGTTGTAGTTTCCCTTCTCCTATCAGTTATTTTGTTCTCTTGCGGTATAATAGCTTCGAACCTGAAATGCTAGATCGTCGAAACACATCTGTAAAGCCTCCTACCGAGGGTACCTGTAAAATAGAGCCCAAAGACGTTAAGGTCGAACCACTAATAGAAGAAAAATTTGAAAAAGAAGGTGAATCAGATCCTCCACTGACAGATCCGGAACCAGTTGAATACGATCCTAGGCAACCTCCCCCTTGCGAAAGAAAAGTTTTGACCTTTGCCTACCATATAAAGTATTTTCCAAACGAAGACAGAAAAGAAAGTAGCTACTTTGGGATCAATCACCCTTGGATCTTGCAGATTGGAGAGGCTTATAATCTGCTACCTCCGATACTAAAAAATGAGCTTTGCAAACTGACACGTCTTCGCATTATGGATAAAATCTATCGCGATTACACTGTGTTCAGCAGGCAAAAATAGAATTAGCCTTCATAGCAGAAATTTTGATCCAAATCACCCTAGTGTATTGCCAACCCGGAAACCCAACTTCCCGCCAATCTCTTGACATAGATTAAGCCATCTTTGCAAGCTCAATT
>JABSRP010000085.1 GCA_013215145.1 Pseudobacteriovorax sp. | reverse complement strand
GTTTTTTTATTTCTCAAAACAAACTTTTGAGTTTACCAACATTTTTCAAGCAAAACTTAAATTGTCAACAGCCCCTATTGAATGCCGAAAAAGAAATCAGCCTTCACATCGACCAAAAATATGATTTCTTGAAAGCCATAAAAATCGCCCAAGCGCCCTTTTTCTCCGTATTAAAAAACTTGGTGGAAAATGGCCTAAAGCATAACCCTAGCTCAACAAAAGAGGTCGTCGTGGAAGTCAAGGGATCATGTGATCAGCACTACATAGAAGTTTCCGTGAAAGATAACGGCCCCGGTATTCCGGTCAAGTACCATAAAAAAATCTTCCAGCTTTTTCAAACCCTAAAACCCCAAGACGAATCAGGAAGTGGATTGGGACTGGCTATTGTCAAAAAGACCGTGGAGCATGAGGAAGGGGAAATCTCAGTGACAAGTAACGAAGGTCAGGGTGCTGTATTTACCTTCACTTGGCCCATTTCAGCCCAAAGATAAGTAAGGAAGCAGCAATTTAGTTGATATTATTAGGCCAGTCGGAAAATCGAATGGGTTTTCGCCTGCTCATATCAACAGTTCCCTCGTCAGTTTTGGAAAGATCAAATACAGATAGTACGATACCGGAATTTTCCAACGAATGGGTATTTGACCCATACTCTTGGTCGATGGTATGGGGAGCCACTGTGACTTGCATCACCCCTTCCTCACCTTTGACTTTAAATTTTCGAGTCTCCATAGTTTCGACAGCGATGGTTATCTCTTCCATAATCTTTTTGTGTCCGACCACAAAGGAAATATCCGAGATGGGGCGTCCTAAGTCTTGCGGCATCACATTCAATATTTTTTGCATCTCCTGATTGAATCTTTGGATATTGAGATCCTGATCAAGAAAAATTGTGGCGATAGACGAGCTACTCAATAAGAAGTCGATACAGGTATTCGCTTGAATCAGTTCTCGGTTTTTCATTTGATATTCGGAATTAACACTGTGCAGTTCTTCATTCACTGACTGCAGTTCCTCATTGGAACTCTGGAGCTCTTCATTTGACGAGGTTAACTCTTCGTTGGTGCTTTGTAACTCTTCATTGGTTGCCTCTAACCTTTCTACAGCAAGCTTAAGGTCAGCTCGGTTGTCGATCAATTGCTCTTCTAAGCTTTCGATATACTCAAACGAAAATTTATTGAAGGTAAGGTTTTGTGCTTTCTGCTCGCTGGCTTCGTTGGCTTCGGCTCCTTCAAAAACCACAATAAAAGTATCCACCTGATCATCGAGTCTCGGCAACAATGGGCGCACCAATAAAGATAAGGTCTGCCGACTGCCTTCAAGTACAACTTCATCTATTCTCACTTCACGACCGCTCTTAGCCACCAAACTAATAGCGGAATTCAACGCTAGACTCAGGCTGCGATCAAGCAGCTTCGTAGCATTGTAAGTCGATTCACCAATGGGAAATTTCAAGTAGCTGCCGGCGTCACCAAATACATGAAGAACATTGAAATACTCGTCAATAATCAGTGACGGTGGCACAAACTCTTTGAGGAGGCTCTCGTACAGCTTAAAGGTACGACCCTCCTTAGCGTATTCTGATTTGAATTTTGGTGGAACGATGGCTTCTAAGTTATGCATCATACCCGCATTTTTGCCTCGCGATAGGGTGAGCTCACTAAGACCAGCCAGGCGAACCGCACGCAACTTGGAGAACATTTTATGGGATCCGGAAACAACGGAAAACTCTCCAGCAAGTTCACCTAAGGCTTCACTTTTTCCCAGAAAAAGATACCCATGCTTGACCAAACCAAAGTGGAATAAGGAGAGTACTTTTTTTTGTAACTTGGACTGAAAGTAAATTAATAGATTCCGACAGGAGATCAGATGGAGGTTAATAAAAGGAGGATCCTCAAAAATATTATGTCGCGAAAAAACCACTGCTCGGCGAAGAGACGTTTTAATCTCGTAAGAGCCATCGTGATATACAAAATAGCGCTCGAGAAGATCCTGACTCATTTGCTGCTCGATAGATTTAGGATAGACTCCTTGAGAGGCAAAATCTAAAGACTCTTTGTCTACATCAGTTGCAAAAACCTTAATGTCCTTTCGGATACGATGCTGCTCAAGATATTCGAGAAAACAAATAACAATCGAATAAACCTCTTGCCCCGTTGAACAACCAGGAATCCAAATCCGAATAGCATCGTCATTTTGAGCAAGTGCTACCACGGAAGCGACAACGCGATCACGAAAAAAAGCGAAGGCTTTTTGATCTCGAAAAAACCGTGTCACTCCAATGAGAAGTTCGCCATGAAACTCCCTCAACTCATCGGTGCTCGCCTCCAACAAATCAAGGTACGATGACACTTTAGACAAGCGATACTTGCGCATACGCCGATAAAGCCTACGCTCGATTGTCGAAAGCCTATAGTCGGTAAAATCAAGGTTCGCAACAGATTTTAGAAGACTAAGAAGCCGCTCAAGCTGTTCACGATCATCGTTTAGGTTCATTTTTTCTCTTTGATTAGCAAAACCTTTAACATGCTTGGAGATTGCCTCAGGGATCAGGTCTGGGGCTAGGATCTGATCAGCAGCATTAACTTTAATTAAAGCATTTGGCATACCCGGAAACTTGCAAGTTTCGGGAGCTTGGGCAATAACGAGCCCTCCCATGTCTTTGATGGCTTCGCAGCCTTTAGCTCCGTCCACCCCTGTCCCTGATAGAACGACAGCAATCGCCTGGTCTCCAATAGATTGAGCCATCGAGTAGAAAAAACGATCGATTGTTAAGCCTCCTGACTCAAATGACTCGGAATCATTGGACGCTAACTTCCCACCTAAAAGGATCAGTTTATTGTTTGGCGGAATCAGGTATATATGGTTTTCTTTAAGGGCAATGGGTTCCTCCACTGTCACAATCGGCATCTGAGTATGTGAGGCTAACACTTCAGGCATGTAGGACTTATGCGTCGACGACAAATGTTGGATGACAACATACGAAACACCCATGTCGTCAGGGCAGTGATCAAAAAAAACTTCCAACGCTTTAACGCCACCAGCCGAGGCGCCAATACCAACAACGTGCCCAAAAAAGTCTGTACTGTCTCCATTCCCTAAAGTTTGCGACATAAATATACCTTAATCAAACGTCAATCGTATTAACTCTTTTAGATCTTTTTGCGAAAACTGACAAGGGGCTTAGTTCCGTTTGCATATCGCGGAGGATCGGTTATAAATGAGCTAAGGACGAAACTAAATAAAAAGGACACCGATTCATGAGTAGCGAACATTTGACGCAAAATAATCGGAGAAGGCAAAGGAAGCAACGTTCGTCCCGTGAGAAAGCCCCCGTTATTTCGATCGTAGACCAAATAAATCTTGTTTGCATTGGTTCGTCAGCTGGTGGCTTAGAAGCTCTACTCGAGTTTTTCAGCGCCGTGCCAAAGAACTTCCGCATGGCCTTTGTTCTCATTCAACACATGTCGCCAGATTTCGACACGATGCTTCCTCAAATTTTAGAGAGACAAACAGGTCATAAGATCACTCTGGCTAACGACGGGGAACCCATAGCAGCAGGCCGCGCATACTTGATACCACCAAAAAAAATTATGACGGTGTTTAATGGAAAGCTGCTACTCAAGAACCGTGACCCTTCAGATCCAACGAGCTTCTATCCCATAGACACTTTCTTTTGTTCTGCAGCCATCGAATTCGAGACGCGATTAATTGGTGTCCTACTTTCAGGAACCGGATCTGATGGCACTAAAGGAGCTAGAGAAATTCGCTCAAAGTCAGGATGCGTGATTGTCCAAGAGCTCGAGTCCGCGATTTTTTCTGGGATGCCAAAGCAAGCTATTGATGTTCACGCTTTCGATAGTATTGCCAAACCAGCTGACATGTATAAGTTTATCCAAGTCTATACATCTCAGTCCGAAAAACCTCGCCCTCCCCTTGTAGGCGAAGCTGAAAAAAGTGATTCTCCCATCAGTTCGCATTTTGATAAAGTCCTTCAATCAATTCGATCAAAATATGATATTGATCTAACGTTTTATGGCGATGAATTGGTATTGCGACGCATGAAACGACGCGCCGAGATTTGCAATGTAAAGTCTATGGATGAGTACTGGATCTCGCTGCTCGACGACAACCTTGAATTAGATCGATTGCATAGTGATCTACTCATCGGTGTGACTGAATTCAACAGACACCCTGAGACTCTAGAGCATCTAAAAAACGAACTTCTGCCAGGAATGCTAGAGCAGTCAAGTGATACCATTCGAATTTGGGTTGTTGGCTGCTCCACAGGAGAAGAAGCATTTACCATTGCCTTTATGTTAAATGATTTCTTAACGGAGAGGGGATCAAGCAAAGACTTTAAAATCTTTGCCACCGACGTCAACGAAAAGTCGATAAAATTAGCGAGCCGTGCCTACTTTTCGCCACCCGACATCGCCCACCTGCCCGCTAAATGGCGCCACAGTTACTTTACCTATAAAAATGGACTATTATCGGTAAGACCTGGGTTGCGGGAGCGAATCGTATTCGCAAAACACAATGTGATTAAAGATGCGCCGTTTCCCCAGTTAGACTTTATTCTTTGCCGAAACCTCTTTATCTACCTAAAAACCGCGGCAAAAGTAAAAATAGCCAAATTCTTCCAATTCTCTCTGAATAACGACGGCTATTTATTGTTGGGGCCTAGTGAGTCGGTTCCATCTAGTATTTCTGGATTTACAAAAGTAGACTCCGATCTGCCTATTTATATCAATCAAAGAAAACGACATTCATTTTCTGATATCGATAACTCTAGTCGCAAGCGCTCGTTTCAATCCCTTGGAGAGCTTCGAAAAATCAACAAAAATGAAGAGATCAAACACCGCGACCAAGAAATCAAAAACCTTATTGTTAAGGACCACCTGGATACAGGGGTTTTAGTCTTTGATAATAACTTCAAAGCTCTTTACTACTACGGTGATATCCAATCCTATTTGCGACCATTTATGGGAAAGGCATCTCATCAACTAAAGGATATTCTACCTGAAGATGTTTATCTTCAGACTATGAAAACCTTCGAAGAGCTCAAAGGTAAAGACCTCCACAAATCATCTTTCACCTTCAATGAAGACAATACAAGGAAACAGCTAACACTGATCGAAATTGCTCACCTAAATTTGCAAATGGACGGAGAAAGCCTATTCATATTAAAGCTAGCGAATAAAAACTTTAGCGATTTAGGAATAGACAAATCAAAAGTCGAAAGCACCGCCGAAACAGCTATTGAAAATGCCAAGCTGCGAAATGATTTAGCGGCCACAAGGAAGGCACTTGCCGACACCCGGGCCGAAGTTTCAACAACAGTGGGCAAATTAGCAACCTCAAACGAGGAACTCATCACCGCCAACGAAGAGCTACAGACCAATTCGGAAGAGCTGCAGAGCACGAATGAAGAGCTACAAGCCGTAAACGAGGAGCTCTATACCGTCAATGCCGAATGCCAGCAAAGGATTACTGAGCTTTCCGAAATCAGCACCGATATTCAAAATATCTATGACGTTTCCGAAATCGGCACTATATTCATCGATAAAGACTACCGCATTCGGAAGTTCAATAAGTATTGCCAAAAGATTTTTAAGCTCATCCCTGACGACATCGGCCGCCCTTTGGAACATTTTTCTACGGCATTAGAAATAGACTTTAAAGAGAAAGTCCAGGTCGTCGTCAATACAGGAAAGTTCTTCCAGAAGACAGTGAAGACCAAGGATGATAGCCTCTTTTTATTACGGGTAGCGCCGTACAAAACTCAGGAAAACGAGACTAAAGGTGTGGTTCTCGTCCTTCTCGACATTAGCAGCTTGACAACAGCTTAAATACCAATCTGGTTTTTTGTTTAGTCCCTTGGTCTCTATCCCTAGCAGGAGCAAAGAACCACTCTTACCCATCGATAAACCCTTGTAAATTTTTATTTATCTGATTAAAATTTGGTAATTAATCGGACACATATAGAGTTGTTTAGCATGGATAGGAATCTACCAAGCATGGATAGCGACTGGAAGAAACTCCTTGGTCGCACCTGGTCAAGTCTCACCCGGGATACAATGCAATCTTCAACAGAAGAGCAAACAGATACGTCCTATTACTTTCACGAGCTCGACACTTATCACCGGCAAGTATTTGAGACCCTAAAACGTACGGAAGAAGAGAAGCAACAGATCCGAAAAAACGAGCAGTTGTATAGTCTGTTTTTCGAGAGGGCTCCGATCGGATATTTAGTTCTATCAATGGAAGGAATGATCGAAAACGCCAATGAGATTGCCTCAGACTATTGGGAAATCGAACACACTCAGCTCGTCGGGATTGGTATCTATGGCCTTATCATTGGTGACGATGTCCGCGTCCTCTCGAGGGCGATGGTTGTGGCGAAAAACAGCTTTCAAAAGCAAGCTGTCGAGATTCAGTGTGTAAGGCCTGGAGGTTCTACATTCTGGGGTCGCTTTGATATCATTTTGAGTCAAGACAGCGTTGCTTCAAAACCTCAATTACTATGCTCCATAGTTGACGTTACCTCCGATCGCATCATTGAAGACGCCATAAAAAAAACTTCCGTTGGATTAGCCGCCGCCACGGGAGGCGACTTTTTTCGCTACTTGACGGACTTTTTAGTCACGTATCCCGGTGTGGATATGGCTTTAGTCTCTAGACTAAACTCCAAAAAGGTTTTTGAGGCCCTTAGCCTTTCTAGTCAGAAAGAAATTAATCGACAAAAAGTTCAGTACCCTATTTCCGAAAGCTTATTGACTGACAAAGTCCCCTCTAGGTACTTTGGCCCAAATTCAGTCCATGGCGAAATCGTGAGTCAGATGTTGGATGCGAAGAATGGGATTGGCATCTTTCTCTTCGACCAAGACCGCAACATCTGCGGCGAGATCATGATTCTCTCCAAAGAGTTTATGGACAAACGCAAACTATACTCTAGCATCTTAAAGGTCATCAGCGTCCGGACTAATGCGGAACTCGATCGGTACATTGCCGATCTTCGCCAAAAAGAATACCGACAGTCCTTAGAAGAATTAGTCGAAAGTCGCACGAAACATCTTGCCAAGGAGATCGAAAAACGTAAGGAAACTGAGATACACCTGCGCAAAGCGAAAATAACAGCAGAAGAAGCCACCCGAGCAAAAAGTATCTTCCTGGCCAATATGAGTCATGAAGTTAGAACACCCATTAACGGTATTTTGGGTGTTGCATCCCTTATGGGACGTGAGCCACTAGACAAAAAGCTTCAAGAATACGTCTCGATTATTAAAAAATCGGGTGACTCATTGATGAGGATCATCAACGACATCCTTGATTTCAGCAAACTGGAAGCAGACCAAATAGAAATTGTTAACGATCAGTTCAACTTACAAGATCTCATCCATGACGTCATAGAGATACATGCGAGTCAAGCAGAGAAGAAAAAAATCTCGCTTTACCTCCTTTATGCTCAAGACTGTCCTCAATCTATTCACTCAGACCGGATTAGGCTTAGACAAGTTCTTGAAAATCTCTTAAGTAATGCAATAAAATTTACTACTAAAGGAATTGTTGTTGTCGAAATCAAACTCAGTGACTCTCGTAAGTCGATAGACATAAGTGTTACAGATACTGGAATCGGAATGACCCCGCTTCAGCATGAAAAAATATTTCAGAGATTTGCACAAGCAGACTCATCCACTACAAGAAAATTCGGCGGAAGTGGATTGGGACTATCCATATCAAAGCGCATTACAAAACTTCTGGGCGGTAAATTATCTAGCCAAAGCAAGGTCGATCATGGATCCTCATTTCAAATTTCACTTCCCTGTGACCTGATACTGCATAAGCCTTTAGCCCCATCTAGTAAAAAATCTACTCCGCACTTTCTCGACGTATTTTTAGACATATCTTGCGAAAAATCTAGACAATTGCTTCATCAGTCTATGGGTGATTTCGGCATGAATGTCATCGATTCTCTCGAAGACTTCTCCAAACTCTCTCCTAATCAGAGTCGAATCATTCTATCAACTGAAGCTAGAAGCGATGTGGTAAGGCTGGCCAAAAAACATCAGATTGACATCTACTATTTAGGCAATCCAAGTAAAACGATTGAGGACAATGCACACCTCATACCCTTCGACAGTTATATTTCAAGCTCACAGTTGTTGGAATGCGTTAACCAAGAGAAAGGACTTCGGGAAGAGCTACCAAGCCCAGCCTCACCGGAAACCTCAAACAAGCTCCTTAAGAATAAAAGTGTTTTAATGGCGGAAGATAATTTAATCAATCAGATGGTAGCCGCCGAGATGTTAAGGATGATCGGATTACAAGTAGATATTGCAAACGATGGACTTGAAGCCGTTCAAAAAGCAAAATCGCAACATTACGATGTCATCCTAATGGATTGCCTCATGCCTAATATGGATGGCTTTGAGGCTCTAAAAGTTATCAAAGAAACTGTAGACCACTCTCTCCCTATCATAGCAGTTACAGCAAACGCTATGAAGGGAGATCGGGAAACCTGTATAAAATCAGGTTTTGACGATTATATTTCCAAACCTCTGCGTATTGAAGATCTGCAAGAGCTCTTGTCGCAAGCACTATCTCCAAGGAACTAGCCAACTAACCATTAGATTTTTTTTCCTGACCCAAAGAGAGAGTCTACTAATTCGATAAAACCAGATTTCGTAAGTGGCTTGCTATTAAATTTTGCCCCTAGAGTTTCAGCTCTTTCCAGGTCTTTGGGGTTCTCCGAAGTACTTACGAGGCAGACAACCAAAGTCTTAGTAAGGTCTAATTTCATGAACTCCTCAAGAAACTCAAAGCCATTCATCATAGGCATGTTAATGTCGAGAAGAATTAAATCCACTGCCGGCTGATTTTCCGACCGAAACCACTCCAAAGCTTCAGTAGCGAGGGTAAACGCACGTACAAGCTGACCAACTCCCGATCGTTCGATCACTCGCGAATGAATTTTTAGATCAATACTATTGTCGTCGATACATACAACAGAAATCATACCTGCCCACTTTCCTTACTGATAATGATTCGCAAACCGTGTGGCTTATTGGGTTGCAGGGTTAGATGAAGACCATGAACCTTGACGATCTGCTTGACAATACCCAAACCCAAGCCCGCACCCTCAGAGACTTCAGGATTTGCAAATCGCAAAAATAAGTCAGTCGCCATCAGACATTGCTCTTCACTCATACCAATTCCGTTATCTTCATAAAGGAAAGCCTGCTCCCCTGTATCGGAATGATAACCCCCAATACGCACTGCCAAAGGTCGCAAAGGGTCTTTGTACTTTAAGCTATTGGAAAAAAGATTTGTCAAGAGAAGCCGGAACATTCCTCGATCCACATCCATGACAACGCCTTCATCTGACACCAATGAGTCAACATGACCAGATTCTTTCACTAAGTCTAAGTCCTTCCAAACCTCCTTGGTCAACTCTACAAGATTAGTAGGCTCGAGTTTGACAGCCCCTTGACGAGATTTTCCCAACATCAATACAGACTGAGTCAGGTTCCTAGCTTTTTCAGCACACTTTTTCAGATCTTGGATATTTTCCGCCAACTCAGATGCTTCACCTGGTTCCAGATTATCTTCCATTATAGAAAGGATCCCCAGCATAGACTTAATGGGAGATTGTAAATCGTGTGACGCGGCATGGGCAAAAACCATGAGTTCTTCGTTACGTTCCATTAGCTCATCATTAGCCTTCTTCAGACTAGCTTCCAAGCATTTTATATCAGTCACATCAACATGCGCACCAAGCATTCTGATAGGCTTTCCTTGCTCGTCCCTGATAACTTTTCCGCGGCACCGCACCCAAGTCCAGTCGCCTTTCACCTCGTTCCAATATCTAACGTACTGATCATAGGGATGACTTGAATCAGCGGAGTGTTTTTGAAAATTCTCGACAGCTATCTGAAGATCTTCCTTATGAATCAAATCTTGCCATTCGCTAACCAAGTGCTCTTTGGTCAAAGGATCGATACTAAAGGTTCGCCAAAACTTAGGACTCATCCATTCATTCTCAGGATCTTCTAGATCCCAGTACCAAATGCCATCTAGAGACCCTTCTTCGATAAAGCGAAATATACCCTCATCGCGGCTATTTAATTCTCGCAATTCTTTTTCTAAATAGTGCATAGCCTTATCCTAATCAAGCAACGTTTTCAGCGTGAATAAACATCATGTGATCCGTTCATAGTATTCCTAGTATTACCTAAGAGAAAACACAAAGACATCTATGACGAAACAGCGAAGTCTTTGGAAAGTATAAATTCACAGACCAGCCTATACAAAGATTTTTTTTTCTGATACCTCTTAAACACTGCCGTGACATCTACAAACGAAAGAATCCGACATGAACCCCAGGAAAACTAATCAAGACCATACACTAGTTGTAATGGCAGAGGACAACCGCTTTGATTGTAGGGAGGTCAGCAGGTCCTTTGAAGAGGCCTCTCATCCTAGCCAGCTGGTCTGTTTCGAAAACGGTCAGCAATTAATGGACGGTCTTGCGACACTAGAGAATGTTGCATGTATTTTGTTGGATATGAATATGCCGGTCATGGATGGCTTTGCTGTCATGGAACAGCTCGATAACCATCCGAAATTGGGAGACATCCCTATTTTTGTTATGACCTCTTCCTCTGATCACCAGGAGATTCTCGAAGACAAAGGCTGTCAACCCACTGCTTTTATCCGCAAACCAGTAAGCTTCGACGACGTTAGGTCTTTACTATCAGGTCGTTGACGCACTTGCAGTGTCGCGTCTACAACCTAGGCGTCGTCAACTTTGGAATCGTGAAATGAACCGTAGAACCTGGCCCGTTGTTAGCTTCAATCCAAATCTGACCTCCGTGCCGGTCAACTATTCTCTTTGCAAACGATAGGCCTACACCTAAGCAACGACCCCCTTCCTCTAACTCAGAACCTCTGTAGAATATTTCGAAGGCCTTTTCCGAGTCCTGATCACTAAACCCAACCCCATTATCCTTGACATCAAAACGCCAGATATCATTCTTTTTAACGGCACCAATATCTATTTTAATTGGTCTTGTAGAGCCATGATGATCAATAGCATTCTTAACGATGCTCACGACAAGTTCAGTGAATTGCTCTGAGTCGCCGACGATGGAATGAGGCAAATAACCAATATCTATATCAACAGAATCAGAGTCTATTTTTAGCGAGGATATGGCTTCGGATACAACACCATGGGGATCAAATTCGATAAACTCCCCACCTTTCGTCCGAAGGCGAGAGTACTTAAGTAATACATCGAGCATAGAGGTCAGTTTGTCGATACTTGACTCACATTCTGTCAGATCACTATCAATAGTTTTGGAATGTTCTTCAAATTCTAATCCCTTTTTTATCTTCGATGTTAGCTGTGATAACCGCCTCAATGGTTTTCTCAAATCATGCGACACCACATAGTTGAATTCTTCCGCATCTTCGGATAAGCGTTTTATTTCTCGAGCTTCCTTTAAATTCGACACGTCTATGAACGTTAGCATGACACCATTATTAAATGCAGGAGATTTCTTGAGCTCGGAGGGGTGCATCGTAGATCGATAAGGGATCGACTTTACGAGATAGGTTTTCCCTCGCCAAACAAGCTCACTGCTGCTAGCTGTAGCAGTCTTAGCCACAGATCGAATCTGATTGACAATATGATCATGATCGAAATTAAAGGTAATATCGGTGATCGGTCGTCCGATATCTTGCGGCATAACGTTAACAATATCCTCGATATCTTTGTTGTATCGTCGGATCAAAAGGTTTTCGTCTAAGAAGATCGTCCCAATATTTGAGCTTTTCAAAAGAAAATCAATATCATAATTAGCCTGAGTGAGCTCTTCAATCTTCGATTGATGCTCTGTGTTGACAGTATAAAGCTCTTCTTTAACAGACTGTAGTTCTTCATTAGAGCTCTGCAACTCCTCATTTGAAGGCATCAATTCTTCATTGGTACTCTGAAGCTCTTCATTAGTGGTTTCGAGCTCTTCGATGGTAGACTGCAATGACTCTCTGGTACCTTGCAATTGCTCTTCAAGATTTTTGATCTGCTCAAGCGCATGGGATTGCTGATTGAATATCTCTACATGCGCGTGCTCAGACAATTCGTCTGAGGCAGTTAGTTCCTCAAATATAACCATGAAGGATCGATGTTGATCCTTTTGGAGCAATTGCACAGGCCTTACTTTGAGATTATAAACTTTATTCGTAGAAGGCTGTCTGACGTCTTTAAAGACGACCTCTTTTTCCGACTTCATCGCTCTCGAAATGGCTGTACCTAAGGCAACAGACATTTCATTTCCTAGCATTTTCAACACATTAAATGTAGATTTCCCAGGAGGTATCTCAAGGAACCGACTTGCATCACCAAATGTATGAAGTAATTGGCAGTTTTGATCCACCATTAAACTAGCCGGGACATACTCATTGAGTAACTTTTCATAAAGGTTACCGATACGAGGCTCTCGCCCCATGGAAACATCCTCAACCAAGTAATTCTGTCTGTAAATGGGCTCTCTTGCCTGGTTGGAAGCCATATGTGAGTTCATGCTGATATTTGAGGCTAGAGCGAGTTTGACATCCCGAAGTTTTTGGAAGAATTTATAGGTCGGGCTAATCACCTCAAACTCAGCGGCAAGCTCGCCTAAAGCTTCAGACTTACCTAAAAACAGACAACCGTTATTTTTTAATCCGAAGTGAAATAAAGAGATGGCCTTTGCTTGTAAGCTTGGTTGGAAGTAAATAAGTAGATTTCTACAGGAAACCAAATTCATACACGTAAAGGGTGGGTCTTTAACGGTATTGTGTTGAGAAAAAATAATCGAGCGCCTCAGTTTAGCTTTTACCTCGTAGTACGAGTCTGTTTTAGAAAAATATTTGGCGATGCGCTCTGCACCTACATCTTCAGCAATAGACTCAGGATACCGTCCAGCCACGGCTACTTCGAGCGCTTCGGTATCAACATCTGTCGCAAAAATTTTCAGCTCTTTAAAAAGTCCCTGATCATCCAAGTAATCTTGAAAACACATTCCAATCGAGTACGCTTCTTCCCCCGTGGAACATCCTGCGACCCAGATCCGGATGGTATCCTCATGTGAGGCCTGTTCAATGATTTTAGGAATTACTGTGTCACTCAGGAAGGAGAAAGCCTCTCGGTCTCGAAAAAACTTAGTGACACCGATGAGTATTTCCCCATGTAAGGCAGTCAGCTCGCTTAGATCGCTACGCAACAGATGAATGTACTCATTCAAGTCTTTCATGTGATTGATTTTCACCCGACGTTCGATGCGCCGAATGATTGTCGAAGGCCGGTAGTTTGTAAAATCCAGTCCATCAACCGTGCTTAAAAGACTATTTATCACGCTAAGTTTATCGGTTTCATGAGTCAGACTCAGAGTATCTAAAACCACACCTGGGTTTTGCGTGTAGTTTAGAATCATTTCCGACATGCTTTCAGGGCGCATGATTTTATCAGGAATTCCACGACGAATCACGCTCTTAGGCATCCCATCGAACCTACAGCTTGACGGCTCCTGAGCAATCACAAACCCCTCATTTTCCTTTATCGCTGCTGCGCCGCGCGTGCCATCGCTACCAGTCCCAGATAAGATGACACCAATAGCATTGGACCCGTACTCTTCGGCCAATGAGGTAAAAAAGGTATCGATAGGAAGGCGCAATTGAACTTCCGGATCTTGATCCCAAGGGATCAACGAATTGCCATTGATGGTTAAATTCTTCTTTGGTGGTATCAAATATATACAGTTCTGTTCAATTTTAGTTTCCTGATCAACAGGATATATGCGCATCTTTGTGTGTCTGGCAAGAAGTTCGTCCATCATACTTTTAAAGTCCGGTGACAGGTGCTGAATCACAACAAAAGACAACCCGGTCCCGTTTGGAAACGATTTAAAAAAAGCCTCTAGGGCTTCTAGCCCTCCAGCGGAAGCGCCAATACCTACGATGTAGGGAGCGCTTGATTTACGACTGACTTTTTGATCCATAATCTGACTCTCACTATGCACACTGATAGAAATTTGATAGACCCGATTTTACAGGCGGATGATTAGACTAGTTAGCAACCAAGCATTCTTGGTTGTCGCCAAGGTATGCTGATGGCTACCTAAACTACAACAGACAACAAAGATATACCGTAGCAAATTTTACAAAAAGCTGGAAATCTAACAGAATTATATTGAGTGTGTATGTCAAGACAACATTAAAGATGGTAACTAGCTGCTATGAAGGAAAATCTTCTTTGAATTCTAGGGGCTGTTGACAATTTAAGTTTTGCTTGAAAAATGTTGGTAAACTCAAAAGTTTGTTTTGAGAAATAAAAAAAA
>JABSRP010000084.1 GCA_013215145.1 Pseudobacteriovorax sp. | reverse complement strand
GCGGTTCTGGCCAAATGTGGAATGCCGAAGGCAAGCAGCAAGATACCAAAGCTGTGATCCCTGATCGCTGTTACGCCGGTGTTTACCAAGCGACTATCGACTTCTGTAAAGAACACGGTGCTTTTGATCCTACCACCATGGGAACTGTCCCTAATGTGGGTCTGATGGCTCAAAAGGCTGAAGAGTACGGCTCTCACGATAAGACCTTCGAAATCGCATCGGCAGGGCTTGTCAGGGTTATGAATCAGAGTGGCGAGGAAGTCTTTTCTCATTCCGTCGAGGCGGGAGATATCTGGCGTATGTGTCAGACTAAAGATGCGCCTATTAAAGACTGGGTGAAACTCGCTGTTAATCGGGCCAAGGCTACTGGAGTTCCGGTGGTGTTCTGGTTAAATGAAAACCGTGCTCACGATGCTAGTCTAATCGCTAAGGTAAAAGCCTATCTTCCCGAACATGATACGAGCGATCTCGAGATTCTGATCAAAGCTCCCAAGGAAGCTACGGAATACACATTGGACCGTGTTGGGCAGGGACTTGATACCATTTCTGCCACAGGAAACGTGCTCAGAGACTATTTGACGGATTTATTTCCCATTCTTGAGCTGGGTACCAGTGCGAAAATGCTATCCATTGTTCCTCTTCTATCGGGTGGAGGGCTGTTCGAAACAGGAGCGGGCGGAACCGCTCCGAAACATGTGCAGCAACTTGTGGAAGAAGGTCATCTGCGATGGGACTCCTTAGGTGAGTTTTTGGCGCTTGGCGTTTCATTAGAGCACCTATCTGAACAGTTTGATATTCATCGTGCTGCGACGTTGGCTGCTGCTTTAAATGCTGCTATCGGTCGCGTTTTGGATGAAGGAAAATCCCCCTCGCGAAAGGTGGGGCAGCTTGACAATCGAGGTAGCCATTTTTATTTGGCTCTTTACTGGTCGCAAGAATTAGCCAATCAATCAGACGATGAAGAGCTTTCGGCTTTATTCCAACCATTTGCTGACGCATTAACCGAGAACGAGTCAACCATCGTCGGGGAGTTGGCTGACTCCGAAGGCACCGCATTAGATATTGGTGGCTATTATCGTCCCGATCCAGAGCTGGCGGCTGCTGCTATGCGCCCTAGCCAAACACTCAACGGGATTATCGACTCGTTTTCCTAAATCAACTATGCGGCAGTTCGGGTAGAAATCTGAACTGCTTCCCTATTATTGTTATCCATAAAAGTAGTGAACCGATCTCGCCATGGAGGAAAAGTCGCGAAGTTGCTCGTTGATATCCACGAGTGCCATAATTTCTGTGTGCTTTTGTGGGGCCACGTTACAGATAATGGCGTGAGACGAATACAGAATCTTGAACAGTCCTAGACCAGCCCCACCTTTCTTCGTGTCGATTAAGCCCTCTGTTTTTTCTCGATTAAGGACTTTTTTTAGGTAAGAAAGTACTTTTTCTTTGCGGAGGGCTCCAAAAGGATCTGAGCTAGCAATGGCAAGCATGCGGCCGTCGCAACCGTAGCTAAGTGTCCCGTATTCTTGCTCTTCAAGTTCTATTTCAGTAGTTTGATCGATATTTTGAAAGCGTTCGATACCCGCTGCAGCTGGAGCATCGTAGATAGTATTCATAAGAAGCTCTTCAGTGATCCCAAAGGCCATCCGTGAAGTGTGCTGACCAAGATGGCATTCTTGAGCAAACTGCATGACTTTATTGTTGAGAAAATCTCTTTCTTTTGAAGATCGTACAACTTCTTTATAGATTTTTGTATTTGGGGATAGATACTTTTCTATTCCAAATACATCTCCACTGATAAGTTTGGCAAGGGTTACCCGCAGATCGTGAATCGTCCAGCCTAACACATTCCGATTTGAAATAATGTGGTCGACTAAACTGTCCTCTTGATTGTTGAGCTTAGCTGAGTATTCGTGCATCGGTAACGAGGTGACTAAGATGGTTTTACCTTGAGGAGTCGTCTGACGATACTGCTGAAAAAGCTCAAGATCTGGGTTATTTGAGACTAAAATTTTAGCATTGTTTGGCTTTTTGAGTTCGCTTTTTGCCTGGCATATCTCACTTGAGAATTCTGCCGGCAAACCCTGTGAAATCAATCTCAACGACTCGTTTGAGGGCAATGGTTTGAATCCATCGCAATCGACAAATAAAATACCTTGGCTCATAGAGTTGTCCCCAAAATAAATACTGAGTCGAGGTGATTAGAAGTCACCTAAACTTAAAGCAAAAAGCGCATCTCTGTGCATAATCGATAAAGAAAGCCAGGCAATCTCTTCCCTCTTAATATTACACAATGCAAGTATTCTAATCTAGTGACTAGCGGTAGTTGACAGCATAAGTCATCGCTACGTACAATTTTAGTAGAGATATCGTAGCAGTTTTATCATTCTGGTCTTCGGCCTTATATTGGGAGGAAACAAACCTCATGGAAGCACTACACACCTATTTTGAACATGGTGGCTATCCTGTAATGTTTTCGATACTTGGAGTACTCGTGATATCGGGTGTCCTCGTAATCGAGAGAGCTTACCGTCTCTGGGTCGTTTACGATCTACCAAATAGCGAAGGTTTCATGGCTATGGTCCAAAAGATGGTCATGAATAACTCCATCGAAAACGCCATTCGGTTATGTAAAAAAACCCGACCTAGGTTGCTTGCCTACGTTCTTGCTGAAGGCTTGAAGCGTTCAAACGACTCTAGTCAAGAGATCCAAAACGCAGTCGATCACGCTATTCTTTCTGCGCAGCCAAAGGTTAACAAATTTGTAAGTTTCCTCGCTACCACAGCAAACGTGGCAACACTTCTCGGTCTACTAGGAACCATATTTGGTCTGATGAGATCGTTCTCTGCTGTTGCTAAGGCGACGGGAGCTCAAAAGCAGATCTTGCTTGCGGAAGGTATCGCGGAAGCATTGAACGCGACATCTTTTGGCTTGAGTGTGGCTCTCTTTTGTCTGTTTGCCTACGGTGTGTTGACAGCAAAGCAAACTGCTATCAATGAGGATATCGAGAAAAACTCAGCGAAGCTTATTGATCTTCTTTACACAAGAAAAATGAAACTTAAGAGCCGAGCATAAACGGAAAGGGTTTTGACGTGGGATCAAGGCGAAAAAAAGGTGGTAACAAACAGGCGGCAACGCCAGAACTCAACGTGATGCCCTTCGTTGATATCTTCTCGATGCTGAATACATTCCTTTTGGTTTCAGCATCTTTTATCGGGCTCGGTATTCTGGAAGTACAAATCCCCTTTCTATCTAACGCTCCACAAACGGAAGAAGAGCAGAAGCCTGAGAGGACCCTCAATATTCGCGTGGATACAGAGAAAGATAAAATCATCCTGACTACGCTTTATACTGAGCCGCCTGAAGATAAACAGGTTAAAGAATATAAAACTGATATTGCGGATATTGAAAGATTTCATCAGGAAATGATTAGTATCAAAACTAAGGACCCTAAATCAGATAAAGTAACGGTATTCGTCGATGATGATGTTAAATACGATAAGATGGTTCTCGTTCTAGATGCCATCAAAACACTGAAAGAAAACGATCCAGCAATTCCGAAAGCAGTCGATCCGGGTGAGCCCGCAGAGGTTCAGTCAGGTAGGATACTTTACGATAAAGTCGTTATTGGAAGTGTGATTCTTTAAAGGAGGCGAACATTGGCATCAGCTGGTGGAGATAGCGGCGAAACCTTATCCCTGAATATCATGCCTATGCTTGATATTTTTAGTATCTTATTGACGTTTCTTCTGATGAGCTACTCAACTGATCCTGTCAATCACGATATTAATGAAAACTTAGAGTTGCCAGATTCCGTGACGCTTGTCTCGATGGATGAAGTCCCAAGTATCATCGTGTCGCGGGAAGAGGTGTATGTGAACGACAACAAAATCATAGACCTGGTTAACGGTAAAGTAAAAGAAGAGGATCTTCAGCAAGGAGCTGTATTTCCCGTCTATGAGGAGTTGAAGAAGCTTTCCGAACAAAACAAAGCTGTAGCGCGGGAAGTGATTAGTAGTCCAGATGAGAAAAAAGTCGACCCTGGTTCCATCACTATAGAGATGGACCGTAAGCATAACTTCGAACTATTGCGAAGACTCATGATTTCAGGTCAACAGGCTGAATTCATAAAATTTAAATTACTTGTGGCTAAAGAAAATATCGATTGATTGCGAGAATTGATGCTTCGATTTAAACAACACATTGTTTTCACCTTCATCTTAACTTGCTTCTTGCCTTACTACGAAGTTCGAGCTGAGAAATTTGAAGACGTTGAGATTCGAGTCATACGGCCGCGCTATTTTAATAAAAGCGGACGATTGGAACTTGGTGGAGCTCTTACCACAGTGATGAATGAGACCTTTATCTATACCTTCTTAGCAACCGGACTAGCTAGTTTCCATTTTAGTGAGTCTTTGGCCCTAGAGGCTTCTCTTAGTTACGGGACGGGCATCAATAAAGAGGACAAGCGGATTCTGTTTGACGAGTTTGAGATTAAAACTCAAATTTTTAGAACTCAATACAACGCCGAGCTGGCGCTTCAATGGACTCCGATCTATGGTAAATGGCAGCTTTCCTCAGGCCGATTGATCTATTTTGATACCTACCTTCAAGTGGGAGCCGGTAATACCGGGGTCAATTGGCAGTACGACGATTTTTGTGATCCGCCAGATTTTGAGCAAAATCCAGACGCCGAACCCCTACCCAGTAATACCGTAAAATCCTATCCTGGTTTTTCTCTTGGCGCGGGTCAACGATATTTCGTTTCGAAAAAACAGGCCTATAAAGTCGACTTTAAATTCCATAGGTTTTTCTACAACACTCTCGACGCCGAATGTAATCCCACTGCTGTTGAGGCGGCTGGAAACTTCGAAAGTGGTGCTTCGCACGATACCTTGACTCTACAATTTGGTACTTCGTACTTTTTCTAGCAGAGATACACGATGCAAATGTTCCGATTGACAGTTTTATGGTTAACCTTCTTGACATCCTTTTCTGCTTTTGGGGATTACAAAAGGGCGAAGGCTCTTTACGCGAAAAAACAGTATGAAGCGGCTGCGAACGAGTACTATATCGCCTTTTCAAAAGCAAAGAAGAAAGTCGATAAGAGGCGCGCGGAATGGGGCTTAGCTCAAAGTTTGCAGAAAATAGGCTTACTCTACTCATCCTCAAAATACTACAGCGTGATCGTCAGACGCGGTCGCAAAGCGTCGAACCCGTTCTTTCGATCTGCACTTGAAGAGCTCGGAAATATTAATTCGAAGTTGAGCCTGGGGCGATCTCACATTGTAAAGCTCTTCAAAACAAAACTTAGATTGTCTGACGTGCCTGGACCATCTCGTGGATTTTATTTTTATTACAAAGGCATTGAAGTCTTCGACGACAGACGGCTAGAAAAGGCAAAAGACTTTTTTAGTAAAGTTCCTTCTAGTAGTGATTATTACCTAGGAGCATTATTTCACCTGGGCGTTATCTCGAATCTTTCAGGTCGGCATTCGCGTGCGATTAGCTATTTCGAGAAAGTCCTTGCAGGATCTCGTGGTAAGGATGAGTTAAGCGAAATTAGAGAAATGTCTCTTATGAACATCGCGCGTGTTCACTACGAGCAGAAGCGATACACTCAGGCGATTTCGTATTACGGGCAGATTGCTCGAAGTTCGGAAAACTGGTTAGAGGCTTTGTGGGAAAGCTCATGGGCCTTCTTCTTTATGGAGAAATTTAACAACACTCTAGGCAACATACATACTTTGCACTCGCCTTTTTTTGAAAATCGCTTTTACCCCGAATCTTATATCCTAAGAGCCATAACGTTTCTCCGGCTTTGCCGTTTTGATTCAGTCAAAGGATCGATGAAACAATTTCGAGACCGATACGCTAGTGTCTTTGGCGATGTCAAAGGAATGCTGTCGCGTTACAAAGGAGACCCAAAAGGGTTCTTCAAACTTGTATACGACTACAAACGAGGGCAGATGACGCGATTCAAAAACGCAGAACAAATCGTTAAAAAGCTATCTTCCATCGATGCCTACAAAGGTGCTCGGGACACCATACGGTTTGCTGATAGAGAGCTTGATTTACTAAAACGATTTCGAAATTGGAGCAACTCCGGTCTACTAAGCAGCTTAGCTAGCTTTTTAAATTCAAAGAAGCGCGCAGCCATCTCCTCAGCTGGCCGATTAATGTACAAAGAAGGTACCTCGTACTATACTCAGTTACTAGAACTTTCTAATCAGACGAAACTGATCGTGGCGGAAATGCAGCTAGGAAAACTAGCAAAGCTACGCTCACTCATCAAGGTAGATAGAGGCACTCAAAAAACTCAGTTTATCGGAGGCCTACAGAAACTAAATATCAATGAAACATTAGAATACTGGCCCTTTGAAGGGGAGTATTGGGAAGATGAATTAGGATTCTATGTATATAACTTAGAAAGTCTGTGCAAAAAATC
This sequence comes from Pseudobacteriovorax sp., assembly GCA_013215145.1. Taxonomy (GTDB): domain Bacteria; phylum Bdellovibrionota_B; class Oligoflexia; order Oligoflexales; family Oligoflexaceae; genus DT-89. The sequence goes on along the minus strand of JABSRP010000084.1, from coordinate 8,941 downwards.
TAGGAATTAGCATTTTATGAATTTGTTTAGAGCCATTCTGTTTCTCCTAACAACCAGTTTTGTCCTACCGGATCTGGCTTTTGCACAATTGCAAAAACGTGCCACACTTGAAGTCACAGAGAGAAAACGGCAAAAACGAAATACTAAAGTCACGGGTCCTCGTGGTCAAAAGTCAGCCATGTTTTCCATTAAGGTCGAACGAAAACTTATTAAGGAAGTCGATAAAACCGTTCGATATTTAAATAAGACCGCAAAAGCTCTTCCTGCGAAATCCCCGCAAAAGCTTCAAATTCTTGAGAAAATTCTAAACCTGTACATGGAGCAGGCGACCTACGTAAGGTCGGAGGAAGAACGTTCCTACGATAGAGCCTGGTCCAAATGGGATAGATCTGGTCGCAAAGGGCGAGAGCCAAAACTGAATGATAAGCGATCCATGCGATACTGGAAACTTGTCACAAGACAAGCTTCTATCATTCTTAAAGAATACCCAAAAGCGAAAACGGCAGATAAGATTACCTTCAACAAGGCAGTCGCTCTCCAGTATCTGGGGGAAGAAAAAGACTCTGCCCGGATTTTCAACCAATTAATCGAGAAGTATCCTAACTCAGAGATCGCTGGTGATGCTTATGCATCTCTTGGTGATTTCTACTTTGATCGAAACGACTTTCGAAACGCGCAGAAATACTTTGGAAAAGCAAAACGTTATAAACGGTCAAAACGTTACCTCTGGGCTATTTTTAAGTTAGGTTGGTGCTCATATAACCTTGGATCGTACAAGAAGGCTCTCTCCTATTGGAAAAGTCTGGTGACGACCGCTAGGACCAATCGAAACGATAAAACGGCTCAGCAGCTGAAGGAAGAAGCTCTACGCGATATGGTGTACGCCTTCGCAGAGCTCAAGCAAATTGAGCAGGCCATTGCCTACTACAAGGCTAACGGCGGATCTACATACATCGGTCCGTTTTTAACGTTGCTCGCGCAGATTCTGGCAGACCAGGGGGAGTTCAACCGCTCCATCAAAGTTTTGAAAAAATTTCAATCTGTTGTTCCCTACGATCCAGGTGGGCCTGACGCTCAAAAAGAAATCATTAGTCTAAGTGGCGCTCTTGGGAGATATAAAACGCTTTGGCGTGAACTTGAGCGATTCATCGCCCTGTACGGGCCAAAATCAAACTGGGCCCGACGAAATGCTAAGGGATTGGTGGCTGAAACTCAAAACACGATCAAAGATCAAATGATTTACTGGGCTAGTTTAACTCATCAAAAAGCCATTAAGGACGATAATAGAAAGTTAAATATTGAAGCGAAAAAAGGCTACTTGCTTTTCCTTAAGTATTTCAAGAGTAGTCGTGAAGCGCCTGGTATCAAATACTATCTCGGTGATATAGAATACTATTTGAAGAACTACCAAGAAGCCGGACGTTACTACCTAGATATCGCGTCTGCAGGGAAAACGAAGGCGGTTCGATACGATCAAAAGTCTAAAAAGACTGTAAACATTCACAAAGAAGTTTCCATCTACATGGTTAACTCTTTTGTCAAAGATTTCGAGCCAGAGTTTAAGGTGTTGAAGAAGCGTAAACCTGATTTTAAGAAACCTAAGCCCCTTTCTAAAAGAGCACAGAACTATATTGCCGCCTGTAATCGCTACACTAAATGGTATCCAAAAGATAAAACCAGGGTGAAATCCTGCGATACAGGTATCACAAACATCTACTACCATTCCGGACGCAAAAAGGAAGCTGTTGGCTACCTCAAGAAGTTAGCTCTGAAGTATCCCAAAAGCAAAGAAGGCCCTGGTTCCATCGAACTGCTGATACCTATGATGGCAAACGACCGCAAGGCCTTGCTCGATCTATCTTACAGTTTTTTAAAGGTGCCAGAATACCGAAAAGGCAAAATGGGTAAAAAGCTGCGCGGCCTTCAGCGAGGCGCCGAGAAAGAAGCTATTGGACAAGAAAAAAATAATCTGAAACGAGCACAGGCTTACGAAGCTCAAGCCAAGAAGTACCCCAAGGATCCTGACGTTGATAAGCTATGGTACAACGCTGCGGTGGATTATATCAAAGCTGGGGCGATACCCAACGCGATCAACGCTTACTTAGTTATCGTCAAACGATTTCCCAAGAAGCCTCAAGCTAAAGACTCTCTGCTCCAGGTAGCTCAGATATACGAGAGATCTCTTGAATTTGACAAGGCATCGACCTACTACCTTGACTTTCATAAAAGGTATTCGAAGTCGAAAGAGGCTCCAGCTGCACTGGTAAAAGCTTGTGAACTGCAACTTGCCTTGAATACAGCAAAAGCGCTCTCGATTTGTAATGCCTTCGCCAACCGATATCCAGATGGGGCGAAACCCATTGTGGAGCGGCTTATCGTGGGAGCGTTTCGGGGGAAGAGAAATTCGCAGATGGTGAAAATCATCAACTCCATGTATCTGCCCAAATTTAAGCTGAACGCCAACGAGAAAATTGTCGCTATGTATCGCATCTATCGTGCTTATGGTAGGCAAGGATCCCAAGCCGGTGAAGCAGCGCGAGCCATCCAAGCGGAATTTGCAAAGAATCCAAATGCCGTAAGCGGAGAAGCGCTGCGTTATGTCGGGGAACTTGCCTTCCTAAGGGCTAATGCCGTCCTTCCTGGATACATGCGTACCAGATTGGTCGGGGGAACGGTTGAGAAACTTCTGGCATCCCTACAAGCTAAGGCTGCTGCTCTTCAAAATGTTGAGCAAGCCTACGGCCAGGTGGTAAACACAAAAGATTCGTTTTGGGGTGTTGCTGCTCTCTATAGTATCGGTCTTGCCAATGAACAATTCGCTGAACTACTTGCAAATCCTCCTCCCATTAAGGGTGCCAAACGAGAGGACGTACTCGCACAGCTCCAGCCTCAGATCGATGCCGTAAGGCAGGCGGCGGCTAATTGGTATAAAACGGCTAAGGATACAGTTACGAAATTTAAGGTTTATAACCAGTACTCAGTGAAAACCATAAATGCGCTAGCACGGGTTAACGGAAAGGACTTTCAGTTTGACGACTACGTTGTAACGCCGGATTTCCTCGGTTCGGAGCTTCCTGCAAGCATTGCCAATTCTTTCGGAGGGTGAGAATGCGTCTCATCAGTATTTTATCGCTTATTGTGATTTTTAGCTGGGGCTGTGCTGGCACATCCTCCAAATCGCGTAGCAATAATATCTCGTCTTCTTCACTTGACCAGGAAGACGATGATCAAGAAGACAGTATCGATCAGGCACTGAAATCAACGTCTGTTAGCGGTGCTAGTAGAATTTATACTTACAGTCTTTCCAATTCCCCCTTGTCGTCGAAACGCTATTCTCCAAAAAAGGCTAGAGATCAGGCAAGTCGCATCAGGCGAGATATTTCCTCCGGTAAAAAGGTAAACCAGAAAGATCTTGTCGCTCTCATGAGTATGCAGCGTATGTCAGGTGGCGATCTACAGGCAGCTTTTAGCACAGCCAAACGTATTGTTATGAATGAAATGAAAGTTGATATTGCGAGAGATATCCCCGAATCAGCGGTTCTTGAGCTTGCTCTCTCTGCTATCCAAGCCGCAAATTATTCCATGGCCGATCACTGGCTGAATGTCATAGCTAAGAGTAAAGATAAAAAAATGAGGGCTGCAGAACGCACTGCTCGCGGGATTATAGAAGTCCGTTCTGATCGTCTGCCCGAAGCCATTGTCTTTTGGTACGATGCCCTTAAACTTTACTCGAATTATGAGCCAGCGAAGCTTAACATCGGCTTCTATGCTTTAAAGTACGGCGACTACCAAACAGCCAAAAAAATGCTGTCTACTATCAGATCAAACTACTTTACCTTAACCGGACTCATGCAGGCTGAGCGTCTCGCTGATCGGGCCAAGAAAGTCGATAGCATGTGCAAGCAAATCATCAGCAAAGAGCCAAAGTATAAACCCGCTCTATTTTCCTGTGCACTTAATAGTTTTCAGGGACTTGGACAGTTTGAAAAAGCAAAGCAAGAACTAGAAAAAGTAGCACAAGTCGAGGGACCACCTGTAGAGATTGATGAAAAATCTTTCTTAACGATTGGTAAGCTGGATAAAGCCCGAGCAAAAAAAGCTGCCGCTGCAAGACAGCAAAAAAAGCCCGAGCCTGCTAAACCTGCAAAGCCTGCGAAATAAAAGCTAAACCCATGGGTTTTTGACGATACAGCGGTTTCCGAGGCCTTCCCATTTGGCGCGAATGACGCGATAATATAATTAGGTACTCTAAGAAAATTTTGGTGCTGTCGTACAGTTGCTTTCGAGGATTATGAATGAACCTAGAAATCAGGTTTACCTTACCAAATCAAGGCCCCCAAACAATCCCGGTTAAGAATCGGATCCTGATCGGCACCCTGATGTCGAACGAAGTTGTGATTCGCGCTCCTGGCGTCGAGCCCATCCATGCGATGATTGAAGTGCTAGACGATGGGACTGAAATTCTTACTGACCTTGGCTCGCAGACCGGTGTCAATGTTAATGGGAAGCAGATCGAAGTAGAAAGCAGGCTGAAGGTTGGCGATGTTATCACGATCGGCGACGTAAAAATCGATGTTTTGGCTTTTGGTGCCAGCTCTAGTGAAAATTTTCATACCGCAACGACGCGCATGCCGACACAATCAGAAGGATCAAACTCCATTCAAGACGATCCGCAGGAGAACGTTGGCTCGACGATTCCACCCAAATCCAATATCAACACGAAAACCGAGGTGAGTCCGGAATCTCCGCTAGCTTCGGAAGATAAACCCTCCAAACAACAACCGACGAATCCTAGTTCAGTAGGTGAAACCGTGAGAAGACCTCCCAAAGCTGATCGTAAATCCGCTATCTTATTTTCACCAAGAGCAGCAAAACCAAGCGGCGATGTCCTTGAGGTGGTAAGCTATTGGGGCGATACTGTCCTTGATGTCGATCTATTCCATCCTCAGGATAAAGATTTTCAAAAGGCAACCATTGGCACGCCCCCACATGCACATTTCTTAGCTGGCGGAAAGTCTGATATCAAGTCCCACGTACTGGCCGATGTATCCTCGAAAGGATACAAGATTCGGATGCTGCAAGATATGCAGGCCCGAGTCCGAAAAGGTGGGGAGGTTTTAGAGATCAAGGGTAAGGAGTCTATCTCTCTCGGGCGACGTGATATCGCTCACATTGCTCATGGTCCCGTTAAATACTTCCTTATGTTTGTTAAACCGCCAGAGGTCATACTCCCAAAATCTAGAAATAAAGATGGTATGTCTAAGGCGGCAATTTTTGCGGCAGCTCTGTTCTATTTTATTCTGGCGCCGGCAATTTATTTTTCTCCGGGTGCGACTGAAGAGGATCAGCAGGACGATATTTGGTCCATCGTAAATGTACCTGAAAAGAAAGAGCCACCAAAGCCTGACCTACCAAAACCCAAGCAGGAGATAGCAAAAGTTAAACCACCTGAGACAAAACCGCGACCACCGAAACCGGTGCCTAAGCCTCCCAAGCCGGTTCCGCCGAAAGAAGCACCGAAGCCACCTAAGGTTGTGGAAAAGGTAAAGCAACCAAAGCCAGTAGAAAAACCGACAAAACAAATTGAGAATAAGAAAAAGCCAGTGCAAGCTGTGAAGCCAAAACCGCAACCAAAGCAGGCCATGGTATCCACGGGTGCGAAAAAACCTGATCGGAAACTTCCGGGTAAGGTGGTGAAAAACCGTAAGCTAGGCCTCTCAGGAGGACCAAAGGGTGGCGGTCGCGTTAATCCGAAGGGCGGTGGGCAACGAAAGGGCACGAGTAAATCGGACGTGAAAGGCGTCGAAGGTGTGAAGAATAAAAAAGCTTCCGGAGTCAACCTTGGCAAACTAGGTTTAGGTGCCGGTTTAGTCCTGAATAAAAAAGGTGCCGGAGCGATTAAAACAAAGTTCAACAGCTCAGCCGGTGGTGCTGGAGGTGGGTCCGGATCCGGTTCCAAAACCTATGGCATGGGTGGTCCAGGCAAAGGGTCTACCCTAGCAGTGTCAGGAACCGACGGTGCGGCAAACAACTTCGGCGGATTTGGCGGCAATGGGTCAGGCGCAGGCGGTTCTGGTGGTATTGGCGGGGCTGGTATCACGAAAGGCTTTGCCCGTAAGGGCGGGGCGTCTCGGGCTAACGTATCGGTCCCAGCATCCGATCCCGTGATTTCTGGTGGTCTTTCCCAACAAGAAGTGCAGCGGGTGATCCGAGCAAACTTGAATCAGATTCGCCACTGCTACGAGTCTTTGTTGCAGCGATCTCCCAGTGCGCAAGGTAAAATAAAAGTGAAGTTTGTCGTCAATCCAGGCGGGCGTGTTGGTAGTGCGTCGATCGTTTCTTCTAGCATCTCCGACTCGGTGATGAGAGGCTGTGTCACAGGAAAAGTGAAGCGTTGGAAATTCCCTGCCCCTAGGGGTGGCAAGCCTGTCACAGTAAATTATCCTTTTGTGTTTAACCCACTGTAAAAAAAGGGTATGCTCTCAAAATTACTGATAACTTAAATGCCCCGCCATCGGGGCTTTTTTTTGAGGGTATTTGTGAAGCGTATCTTGACCTTATTGACAAATGATGACGGTGTCCATGCTGAGGGTATGGACGCATTGTTATCCGGATTGAACCAGCTGGTTGAACCAGTGGTAGTGGCTCCATTGACAGAAAAATCTGGAGCCTCAAGTAGTATCACCCTAGGACGGGACATTCATCTTGTAGAAAAGGACGATGATCTTTTTGCCTTCGACGGGACACCAGTGGACTGTGTTGCCTTTGCTCTGCGAAACCTCCTAAGAGAAAAGCCAGAACTCTGCATCTCTGGGATCAATATGGGCGAGAATCTTGGTAATGATACCTTATGCTCTGGTACTGTTGGAGCTGCTTTAGCTGCTGCACAAGAGGGGATACCAGCGATTGCCATATCCATCGTGGGACGTAGCGGTCCTTATCATTTTGATACAGCCATTGCTGTACTAAAAAGACTTCTAATGAAGAAACATGAAATCTTTCGCGAGGATCAAAAGTCCGTGCTTAACATCAACGTTCCCAACTTACCTTTACCGGAGCTTAAAGGAATTAAGGTTTGTTCCCTTGGGCAAAGAGTTTGGAGTGAAGAGTTTCTTCCCGGAACTGACTCGGGGAGTTTTCGCTACAACCACGCAGACCCCGTGAATTTCGGTGGCACCGATATTGATGTGACCGAAATACGAAACGGTTATGCTACTATTTCTGTCCTTCAGGCTTCGCTCTTTAATCCATTAGCAACGGAATCCTTGAGGAAACTTCCACTATGGCCCCAAATCGATAAATGAAACTGTTTTCGTTAAGGGTATTTAATATGAACCGAATGACTCCGATCTTATCGTTTGATCCTATAGGGAAGCATAAGATAATTATGGTTTTGATGTGTTCATTTTTATGGCTTTTGACGGCCTGTATTCATCGCGACAATGCATTTACTGGAGGAAATAAAGGCTTTCGTGCCTACCGTGTTGTGGCAGGAGATTCGCTGTCGAAAATCGCCGATCAATTTGGAGTTTCTGTGTCTCGCCTTATGGAATTAAATCGCCTAAAGGATGGTAATAGTCTGCTAATTGGTCAAATTCTACAAGTTCCTTCTAAGCGCCGTGGTTCCAAATCTAACGGTCATTTGGATTCCCGTCATCGCGGATATGGACGCATCTTCGGAGATAACCGAAGCCTGTTGTGGCCAGCACAGGGACCAGTGTCTTCAGGTTTCGGCATGAGAGGGGGGCGTCCCCATCATGGTATCGATATCGCAGCCGGGCCCAATGAACCTGTGATTGCTTCGGCGAGTGGGAGGGTAAGTTTCGTTGGTTGGATGCGAGGTTATGGACGAACGATTATTATCGATCACGATGGGATGCAAACACTTTACGCTCATCTGGCAAAAAATCTGGTAAAAAAACGGCAAATGATTGATCGAGGCCGCGTGATTGGGCTCGTGGGTAACTCTGGGAATGCCAGAGGGTACCATTTGCATTTTGAGATTCGTAAACGGGGAAAACCAAAGAATCCCATGGCATTTTTCAATCGACGTCTTCTTTCTTGGCATCCAAATGCAGATGCCAATCCATTTGTCCGCTTTGCTGAAGCCAGTCTCACCTCCGGTAAATCACAAAAAATTGTTTCATTTCAGTAAATTAAGCTCAGTGGTCTTTGGCTGTAAGGATTCCGACCGATAGGTACACGGGATCGATTTGCATGTTAGAGACTTATGGATTTTAAGTACAAAAATTATCGTATTAGGCGGGTGCATCGACAACTCGAGCACCTTACCGAGTATCTCGGTGTTCAGCCCGATACGGGACATTCTGTCTTAATCAAGGTGAACGAAAAAGACGTCGAAGGCCGTGATTTTGTGCACTATGAATACGATTTTATCAAAAAATACCCATTGGACTGCTTGTTGACCCCGGTGGAGCTAGATTCTAATAATCAAAGAACTGTTGCCGTCTATTTTTTTCCGAAGGCCTCCACCATCAAACAACTGGCGAAGAAACGAAATATCACTCTGGAAGAAAAATATGATCTTTGTCTAAAGATTCTCCATGGTATGGCGCAACTTAATGCGCGGCACATTATGCTGCGGATACTAAATTCCAATAATCTGATGGTCACTGCTGATGGTGAGGTCAAATTCTGTGACTTGACGGCTGCCCTGTCGGAGGAAAACGAAAGCCTTCTTGCTTGGGGTTTCCGGATACCAGAGTCTCATTACCCGTACATGTCTCCCGAACAAACGGGAAGAATCAAAAAGACCTCCGACTATCGATCGGATTTTTATTCCCTTGGGATTTGTCTCTTCGAATTGTTTACTGGAGATATACCCTACATCTGTACGAATATTCTCGACGGCCTGTTGAAAAACAGGCGAGTTCTCAAATTCAATATTAAGTTAACAATAAATGCAAAAATCTGGACCTGA
>JABSRP010000083.1 GCA_013215145.1 Pseudobacteriovorax sp. | reverse complement strand
CATAAAATCCTCCGTGAATTGACTCAACTTAATTCACATAAAAATAATAGCAAAGGACTTTTTCAACAGGCCGTCGAAAATATTTTAATATCGATTAATGATATCAAGCGTGAACTCATTTCAAGCCAGGCAGAGAAAGTCAAAGGTGAGCGATACAAGGCAATAGCTCAAACAACACAGATGCTTGCACATGATGTTCGGAAGCCATTCTCTATGCTACAAGCTTTGATTAATATTATTTCAGAATCAGGCAGTGCCAAAGAAACGTCTGAAGTATTGGCTGAGAATCTTCCTGTTATTTCCTCAGCTATGTCTGCCGTAAATGGGATGATTGCAGACGTCATGGAGATCGGGGCCGAATCACAATTGACTTTCGAGTCGGTAGAACCAGTTGAAATCATCAACACAGCACTAAGGGATATTTTTTCTTACGATGAGAGTTTAGATATCGATATATCATTCGAGTTCAAACACAAAAATCTCGTCTCCATTGATGTTTTAAAAACAGTGAGAGTCCTCTCAAATATTATTGGTAATGCCGTCGAACATATGAAGGGTAAGGGACATATATGGTTTCATACATGGCAAGATGAAGACTTCATCAGGTTTTGTATAGGGAATTCTAATAGTTTTATCCATTCCAGAGATATAGAATCCCTATTCGATGCGTTTTACACCAAAGGGAAAAAAGGTGGGACAGGCCTAGGATTAGCAATCGCAAAAAAAATTACTGAAGCTCATGGAGGACAAATATGGTGTGAATCATCGATTTCAAGAGGTACTCAATTCTTTATTACTCTACCTTCAGCTACAGAATCGACGAATAAAAGCCATATATTGCCTCCTCGTTCAAGATTTTACCTTAAGAAAATCCCATTATCCGAAGACACTGAGGTCGAATCGAAGCATCAGAAAACAGATATGGAGAAGTCGCTTATCCGTGGGGTGATACCACTTTTATCTGCGCGAAAAGGACCGTTCAAGATTGCGATAGTAGATGATGAGAGGATCTATAAAAAATCTATAAAGTCACAGATAGAATCATTAACCGATAATAAAGTCCTTGATCAAAAAATCATCTTCAAAGAATTTTCGAATGGCTCAGAGCTACGTGGTTGCGAGGATAGAGGATCTTACGATCTAGTTATCTTAGATGTTGATTTAGGGAGAAATACGGAAGATGGTTTCGATATTTGCAAAGCACTTAGGAGAGAAGGATTTAACGGAAAAATATGTGTGCACTCAAATAGAGGAGTATTAGATTATCAACCTAAAGCGCTTGAATTTGGAGCCGATTTTTTTCTTCCAAAACCAATGGCAAGAGAGCATCTCCTTTCTCTCATCATTGACTCCCTTTCAGACAAAAAGGAAGAACCTCAAACAAAAATATTATTGTTTGAAGATGAATCTATCTATCAGAGACAGTGGGCTAGAAAAATTGGAAAAGATAGGATTATCTGTGCCAAGACATGGGAAGAATTTGCGCAAGGTAGAGAGTCGTTTGATTGGGAAAATATTGAGTTTATCATAACTGATTCTTACTTATCTGAAAGTGAAAACGGTATTGATATTGCGGAGAAACTTAGGGAATACAAGTTTAATAAACCTATTTTTCTTTGTTCAAACCTAGATGAAATCCCTGATTGTTCTGAGGGTCTGATAGATTTGTTAGTATCGAAGTCTCCTGATGACGCGATGGTGACTATCAAAAGATATATGAAGAAGCTCGGAGAAAAATGAGTATGAATAGTGTATTTGGTAACGACTTAGAGTTGTGTCTAATCCCGATTTGAATTTAACATTCTCCAAACGAATGGAGAGTAAGAAAGTTGCTATAAAAAGTTTCGCCTATCAGAAAAGAAATCCAATTTAAATTTAGGAGAAATGTTATAGATAGTTACAAAGAGAAGTTACGAAAACTTGATAAAATCTTCATGATTACCGTGATCTATTTCTCGTTTGGCATGTTTCATGCCAGGGCTAGTGATTTTACCGTTGGTTATATACCTTATAGTAGCCTTATCGGCCTAAAACTCCTAGAAGAGGACAGTCTTGAAGGTGTAGCTCTTCTGCAGCAGATATCTCAAGGGTTAGTCGATACCGATCGCTATGGTAGACTAGTCCCGGCCATAGCCAAATCCTGGCACATTTCAAAGAACGGAAGAGAGTATACCTTTACTATTAGAGATGATGTGTTTTTTCATGATGGAACAAAGCTAAGCACTATAGACATCATTTATTCGTTTAATTTCCATTTAGCAAATACTAGAAACCTGGCAAGTCATTTGCTTAGAGACGCCCTGCAGTGTAAAAGCGGAACTGAGTGCTCTACTCGCATCCGAATTACTGGAAAGAATACGATTCAATTTAGTTTGCCTAGTCCTTATAGACCGCTTTTGAAGCTATTGACCAGTGGTTCTAAAGGTATCATTCCTTCAAAAAAATCAGGTTTGCCATACTTCGTCGGAACCGGACCTTATAAGGTTGTGGAAAAAGGAGAAAGATTATTTTTGCAACCTCACTCAAGATACAAGGGATACTACTATCCAAAATTAAAATTTCGAATCCTCTCACTGAATGACAAAACAGCAGGTATTCTTCCAAGTGTATTCTTTTCTTTTGACGAGCCTACATCGGAATCTAAATCGAAATATATCATTACGAAAAAGTTCGACCTAAATACATATCATTGGATAATCAACATCAAAAAAGAATCGCTTAATCTTAAAGCGAAGAGGCTTAGTGTAGTGCACGCGATAAAAAATTCGATCCCTGAATCGTATAAGAGCCATAGTGAAAGACTGAGAAACTTTTTTCCACGTGGAATGCTGGGTCATGCCATTAACCAAGACAATTACCAGAAATATTATGTAAAAGATATTGATTCTAAGCTCTTAGAAAATAGAGTTTTAACATTTGCATCGTGGGGTGAACATCCTTTTAAAGAAACTTTCAAGAAAAATCTATGGGAAAAATATAGAATTAGAGCTGAATTCGAAGAATACTCGCCGCCGAAAGCAATAAAAAAAATGGGGCGATCTAGCGCTGATGTTATTTTCTTAGGGTGGGCAGCTCCATTCAATGATCCCGAAGCTGCGCTATTGGGTATTCGTATACTTGAAATATTCCAAGACCGGATTATGACACTTTCAATTAATGGTCGAGCACTTAGTAACAAAAAGCTAAGAGCGAGAGAGTACGCTGAAATTAATAAGGCTTTTTTTTCTAACTCCTTATTTTATCCATTCGTGCAAAGAAGCAGATTTTTTTACTGGAGTAAATCTTTGACTTATCCAAAAATGGAATTTCAATATTCCATACGCTTGAGTGATTTCGAAGAGAGGGGTTGAATTACTATTCGATGCCAAACAAGTACATACAATTGTTTTTAGAATAAAACATAGATTTGTATACTAACATTACCATTGGAGCAATAAATGAAAATCGATTTGAATAGAGGGCTTTTATTTGGCTTTATTATGATTGGACTCTTTGCCTCCGTAGCCTTTTATCAAACGAGCTCTCAGACTATCAGGGCGACTTTACAAAATGAATGGATCGAAAATACCAATATTTCTTTGAATACGATAGCTAATGCAATTCGTGAAGACGTTATTTCTGGCAATTATGCTTCAATAGTTCAGCAACTTGAACTGTTAACATCAACTAGTAAACTCGAAGGGGCAATGTTTAGCAACTCAGTTGGAGATGTGACATTCCAAGTTGGTGACTATGGTGATAGTGACTCTGCTAATATCGGAACAGAAATCTACTTTGATGATAAAAAAGAGTCTGTAGCTGGTTACTTGAGATTGAAAATTTCAAAAGAACGACTCTACTCATCTGAAAAAGAAGTCGTTCAAAAGACGCTGATTTACTGTTCCTTCGTATTTATGTTAAACTTGGCCATGCTAACCTATTTTTCCAGATCAATAACTAAACCAATTGCTAAGCTGACCAATGTTGCAAAATCCAGCAATCCAAGCCAGTTAGCGAATTTCAGATTTTCTAGTTCCTTCAATCAGTTTAACGAGTTGGGGAAGAGACTTAAAGAATTCGGTCAAAGGCTCGAAGAAAATGCAAATCAGCAGGTAGTTTTTGCAAAAAATTCTGCCATTGCCCAAACTACGCAAATGTTAGCCCACGACGTGCGTAAACCATTCTCTATGATCAAAGCACTAGTGTCGATGGTCAACGAAACTTCCTCCCCAACTGAAAGTAAAGTCATTCTAAACGAAAATCTTCCAACCTTGTCGAATGCAATAACATCAGTAGAGGGTATGCTTCAAGATGTATTATCTATTGGATCTGATAGCTCTATTGAAAAAGATACTATAAACGCTCAGACATTTGTTAAAGATATTTTAACGCAGCTTTTGCAGTTCAAAGAAGATTTAGATATTCATCTTAAATTCGAGATCGATCCTCGTCAATTTTGGATTATTAACAATATTAAATATGCGAGAGTATTTTCAAATATTTTAGGTAATGCCATTGAACACATGAAAGGAAAAGGAAAGATCTGGATAGAAGCGACCTCTCCAAAAGGTGGTTTTAGCACCATAACTTTGAGAAACTCCGATACTTATATACCATCAGAAGATCTTCAACATCTTTTTGATTCTTTTTTCACGAAAGGTAAAAAAGGTGGGACAGGTCTTGGTCTTGCTATTGCCAAAAAAATTGTTGAAGCCCATGATGGACAGATTTGGTGTGAATCTTCCAAAGATGAGGGTACTTGTTTTAAATTTACCGTACCGGCGATTCTCAAAGAAGGACCGGCAGGAGATATATTGTTAGGCTCTCATAGTCGCGACTATGTAGTCAAAACACCTTCTGCTTCAACCGAAGTAACCGAGACAGTGATTGATCCTGGTCTATTGGCGAAAGTCCAAGAAAGTTCTTATTTGCTTGGAATAATCGATGATGAAAAAATTTATATTGATTCCTTAATTTCCCAGATCTCGTCAGTTGAGGCCCATGTTCGACTTGAGCAATATCACCGTGGCGAGGCTTTGTTAGCGAATAAAAAGAATATTCCCTTCGATTTGATCGTCTTAGACGTCGATCTCGGCCTGGGAAATCAAGATGGTTTCGAAGTAAGTAGGAAATTAAGAGAGATGGGGTACAAAGGAAAGATCTGCATCCACTCGAATAGAGGGCGATTAGAGTTTCAACCTAAAGCCATCGAAGCCGGCGCAGACTTCTTCCTCCCGAAACCAATGAGTAAGAACGATTTAGTAATCCTTCTAAGCCAGTGCGATGATCTTGAGACGATAGAGCCGCCTTCTGTCGAAGTTTTACTATTTGAAGACGAAGGAATCTACCAACGACAATGGAAGCGACTATATCAGGCTGGAAAGCTTGATATTTACGATTCGATGTCAGGGTTCGATGTTAGCTCAGCGCAAAAATATGACTATATAATCTGTGATTATTATCTCAAAAATGGAGAAACTGGTATCGATTTGGCTAGGATAATCAGAGAAACTGGGTTTGAAAAGCCGATTTTTTTATATTCAAATGTGGATTCGTTACCTGATGATGAATCTAAACTTTTTGATTTAATCGTTGCTAAAGACGCTAAAAAGGCCTTTGCAAAGATCACTGAATATTTGAAGGTCCTTAAGTCCTAGTCATAAAGGACATTGCTCCCAGTCCAACATGATTATACATGAAAAAGAATTTTTTAAATTAACCAAGGCTTATATCTAATGATCCATTACCCTGCATAAAAAACAATCTCCAGAAAATTGATCGGTATTAAAAATCTATCGATCGAGTATACTGCTTCATCATCAACGAAACTATAGTATGACTATGAGTGCATAAAAAACTCTTTTTCCTTTAACAACTCAAGCAGCTCGAGTGACATGTCCTGAAACGTTTCCCTGTGGTATTTGGATGAGTCTGTGTAGAGGTCTGCCAAAGAGCGTGCTCCGCGTTTCTTATATTGCTCATCGACCTTAGGGTCGTTTTTTCGGCGTTCTTCGGCCAATACTTCACGACTGCGATAAGTCTCATCGATCCACTCAGTTGTGATTTCGGGATACGTTTCGAAGTGAACAAGTGACGAGACGGGAAGCCTCTGACGGATGGGAGGCTGTTCATCGGGAACTCCAAACACGAGGCTGGTGATGGGAAAGACATTGTTAGGTAGTCCCAACAGCTTTGAAATCCCCTTGGCACTATATAAGGTGGTCCCCATGTAACAGATTCCAAGCCCTCTTGCTTCTAAGCCTAAGGCAGTATTTTGCGCAAAGACCATACTGTCGCCAAACCCTACCAAAAAGCTCATGAAATTGTCAAAACTATCTCGCGCCTTACGGGCTTTTAGCCATTCTCGTACGTGATGTAAGTCGGCGCAGAAAGTTATGACGCCTGCAGCCTGCCGAATCATTTCTTGCTCTTTATGGAGCTTGTAGAGTTGTTCTAGGTTATCTTTATCCTTTGTTACGACAGCACTATAGCAATTTAAGTTTCCCCATGAAGAACCACCGTTAGATGCTTGTTCTAGGGCTTCTACGATTAGGGCGTCATCGACCGGAGTTGGTTTGAAAGCCCGAATGGATCGGTGTCTGGCTAAGAGTTTTTTTAAATCACTGTTCACAGGGTATGATCTCCATCGTATTCGAATATTTTTTGTCTTACCAATGAGTCGAAGAGTCGATTTTTTCGCTGTTTTCAGACAGTTGGTTGAATAAGGCGAGGTGTGCTCTTATAGTTTATGACGGCAACTGATTCAGAATATTGCAGGAAACCTTTATCCAAAGCGTATTTGTCGAAATTAGTTGGATTTACCAATAATTCTCCAGATCTATAATCTGGTATGATCTATCATTGAAGTCTCATTTCGAAAAATTATATGCCGAATGACAGTCAAGTGGTATTCTGCTCCATTTCACCAAGATGCTTTCGAATATAGACTAATCATCAGAAATTTTCTCCAAAGAAACTGTTGATTCCCACTTGTATACTCCGTTTCTCAGATAATAAAAGTTACCT
This sequence comes from Pseudobacteriovorax sp., assembly GCA_013215145.1. GTDB lineage: Bacteria > Bdellovibrionota_B > Oligoflexia > Oligoflexales > Oligoflexaceae > DT-89. The sequence continues at coordinate 8,972 of JABSRP010000083.1, read as the reverse complement.
ACCAACCGACTCTCCGGCTTCACAAAAAACAATTGAAGGGCTAGATATGATAGTGGCTCGCCCATATCTCTTAGCTTTCCGAAATTTATGAGTATCGAATCACCCGAATCACCGGTATGACGTCTGGAAACTCTTTCGAATTTGATGTCGAATATACCAAAGCTCGGTACACCGTTCCAATCGTCCATGCGGAATGAAAATTCGCCCGAAAAATCATCACTGCTTTGATCAAAATCCTTGATAGATATGGTAACGAGAAAGGGTTCGTTATTGAAGGATGATTGGCCAGAAAAAGTTCCAAGGAAATTTCTTCGTAAAAACTCTGGACTAATTTTTTTTCCAGACTCAAAATCTGATACAACGTCTTTTAATCGGGCATTCTCAAGCTGAATTTCGATCGAATCACTTGTCGCTTCCATGAGAAAATAGTTGGCGGGGCTAGAATCATGGACCTCATCGACTTGAGCTCTTTCTATTTTTGTTTCTGGACTAATATTTTCAGAACTACCGATTGTGTTTCCCAGAATGGTTTTCGGTTCGAGGTGTTCGCGATAGTTATCTGCTGTTTCTTGTTTCCTAACTTCACTTGGATCATTATCAATAGCCTTACTCTCTAAAATCACCGGATCAGAAGGCTGGAGTGATAGTGTTTCATTAGAATCTAAAGGTTTAGTCTCTGGGTTATTGTTTGTGTTCTCTTTCAAAGATGTAGTTACATTATGATCCTTATCGGTTTCGCTAATCAGAACGATGATGATAAAAATTGGAACGATAAGAGATAGATATTTAAGCATTTCAATTATTATTCTCAACTTAATCTCTCTTCTCTGTATTCTTGATTCTTTCGACTTCGATCAATGATTAAAGCATGAACTGTGCCATCGAAATAAGGGTTGTTTTATACGAGGATGCGCTAATCTAATTAAAATACGATTGCAAATTCTAATTCCTACATTTTGACGTTTGGTTTTTAGGCCCAGAATTATGATTCTTGGTTGAAAATAAAAAAGGAAATACATAGGCGAAAATGAACTGTCTGTTAAATGACTCACGTATTGTCTAGCAGTAATGAGTCTTGGGATTTTTAAGGCGAGGCTTAACCCTAGAAAAACTAGTACTGGCTAGTTCCGAATGAGTTCGTGATTTTTTGTACTAAACCAGATTGCTATCATCGATAAAGTATACTAAGTAATCTGTGTTCGACAAAAACACTTACTGTTGCGCCATTAAAATAAATGAAATTTGCAGTTGGTATGGTCGTCTAAAAATTATCAGAAATTTACTGGGTGAGGATCGATAGAAAAATAGAGGTATAAAATGGCAAGAGGTCATTACAACTGGACATTGTAACAACCTCTTTGGAATGAGTGCTAGACTCAGACCGGGTAAGTCATCTCTAGCATTCATTCCTTCAAAATTCAATATAGTGATTGATTATTCTTAATCACAGGGACTCCCTTTGCCTGAAAAAAGGTCGTCTCAATGGTGATAAATATCTGAATGGAGAAGATGATGCGAGTTCAACGTGCTGTATATACGATGATTATTTGGCTTATTTCCGGATTGGCTTATTCGGCAGAAAACTGCGGTTCAAAAGAGGGCTTTTATAACGAGTTAGCTGCCACCGCTCTTATACCAGACTGCTTTCCCCCAGAAAGTCCTTTACTGGAAAATCTAGTTTCATCTGCAGATTATAATAGGTGTGCTGACCAGGGTTTTGCTTTTTTAGGAAGAGCCTGCCGTATTCACGATCGATGCTATGATGTTCAGATTGACAAAAACTACTGCGACAATAGACTTCGTTCTGAATGGCAACAAGCGTGTCGTCAGACATATAACGAACTTTCTTTTGATAGCCAAATCTGCAAACTTGCTTGCCTAACATTCGTTGAGATCTCTTCGAAAGCTCAGACCTATAATAGAAATGGAATATGCCCCTCTTGTGATGCTTACGAGGGGGCAGCACAATGAGATGTATATTCTTACCAACTATGGCCATGTCTATACTGGGATTAAGATCTCAGAATCAGATTTGGCTAGACAAGGTGGTGAGTTACTGTGGCGAGAATCCTTCAATCATGGCAGCTCTCGTTAATAGAGAGTCAGACGACCCTTATTTTCAATTTGTTTTATATGGACCATCACAGTCTATCTTGGAACAGGTCATAGACGTATGCCCTGATTCTAATGATAGTCTTGACTTTCCTCTGTTTCAATGGACCTGGGAGCGCGCATCTAGTTCTGAATCTTGGTTAAAGTCTACGGGGTGGGGCTGTATATTTTTTATTAATTTATTTTCTAGAAAAGTTCCCTAGAAAATATAAAAAGGAGAGATTTTATGTTCAAACAGATTGCATTTGCAGCGCTAGTTCTAGCACCTACAGTGAGTTATTCTGCCTCAACCAATGTTACTGATGAGTTTTATGAGTTCGTCGAAGAGAGAATGGTTGGAAAGGATAGTACCGGCGATAAAAGGTATGACTATCGGCGGAATGGATTTGGTGAAGTCGTCCACGGTACAGCAAAAGGTAGGATAACTGATCTAGCTAGTACTAGCGGACGTGGTTTTGTCTATCGTTATGATGATGATATCTGGGGAGGAGAAGAAAGACGAGTAGAAATCGGAATCGATTCGTCTTTTATTTTCAGATACAGAGGATCTTCGGAAGGGCGTACACAATGCTACGTCCCGGGAGGCAATTCGTTCTGTGGTATGAAATGGGGTAGCGTCAACCCTGAAGGTAGAATCATCCTAGACGTTAACGCAAATGATGGCGATGGCTACATCATACACGTTAAATACGAAGTCTTATCAGATGCTGATAGCAGGGCTGCCGAAGTGACAAAAATCGCGATGCAAAATTTGAAGCCATACGCGGTCGAAGTCATACAGAACTTTGTTCGCCGTTACAAGCAAAACGCTAGATTTGTGGTAGCAGAATAATTCAGTGCCAGGCGCAAGCCTGGCTTTACTAAGGGTCAAAATATGAAAATCAAACTCTTTATTTTTGGGTTTTTTGTAGCATCGAATGCTCTTGCTGGCGCGATTTACATTCCCGGACTACACCCAGGTGGTGGGCGTCTTCCATCTTTTCCAAATTTAGTAGACCGAAGTCCCGGTTTAAAAACAAATGATTTTGTAGCATTTATGGAAGAGAAATTAAAAAGTCGAGGATACTCCGCTTACAAAAGGTATGACTATCGGAATAACGGCATCGGTGAAGTCGTACATGGGAATGCTGATATATCGATTGGTAGTCTGGAATCGAATACAGGAAGAGGTGTAAATCTTCGAGAGAAATCAGATATATTTGATGAGAGTCGTATAGAGCTTATCTTGCAATTTGATATTAATCTAACCTTTTCTTATTTTGCGGACTCCACAGGTAAAAAGCAGTGTTATGGAGTATTTGGTAGTAGCAGTTGCGGTTATGCTTGGAAAAACTCAAAACCAAGGGGAAACATAAGAATTTCCGTAATTACGAAGGAGCGAGATGGTTATGTCGTCCGTGTAAGCAACCAGATTACTCGAGAATCAAACTCTCGCGCTGCCGAGGTTGCAAAAATTGCAGCCAATGAACAGCTTAGCTTACATGCTGCGGAGGTGGTTAAAAATTGGGTTGCACTCTATAATCCAGGTGCTAATACGATACTAGAAATAGATGGTAGAGAAATCCTACTGTAGGAAAAGGAGGAAAAATTGAAAAAGCTGATTGTTCCATTATTGTTTTTAACTGTACTTGCGTGTAAAAAAGACAAAGATAACGACGAGACTATTGTCGAGGAGCCTGTAGATCCAGTTGCATGTAAGTATATTCATGTGAGTCAAAAGCCGTTTTTTGCGGACTGGGACGATATAGGATCCACCTATTCTCAAATATGTCTCCAGTCAAGAGGATATGATCTAACTCAAGATTTATGTGAATACTTCACGAGTGTTTACGATTCTGGGCGTCGATTTTACGAATTCTATGACGATAAAGATACTTGCCCCACTCAAGGTCTTTATGCAATCTGTGAGTTCAAGGATGGAATAACCCACTATCACTACGATAACGAAGAAATTGATACCGATTGGGATATTGTTCGGTACTATTGTGAAGTCGAAGATAGTGGGACATTTACTTTAGCAACCGAAATCTAATCGTTACTTTAAGAGTATCCGAAGTTATTCCATGGCTCTTGAAAGCTTCTTTCTAAGTTCCAGGTTGATCGAAGAGGCCTTAGTCAAGATTAGTGGAAAATAGTCTTGGCTTGGGTCATTATCGAGATATATTTTGTTCCAATGTCTGGTCATATTCAAAATATAGTATTTGATTCGATGTTTTTTCATAAATTTCTTCGACTAATACTAGAAAATATATCCGACTATCGGAAAAAAATGAGGCCCTAATTTGATTTTGTCGATAAGGGCTATGTCTTAGCAAAGAAGTGGCTTACCCAAAATGTTATTTTGGCATGCTGTTAATCCTTCTCAGTGCAAGACCCGGATCCTTTCCAACGACATCATTAAATAATCCGGGAGGTGTGTCCATCTCATCTGCATTGGTGCTTAGATAGATGGGAATTTCGGGTGCGATTTTTCGAATATTCAAAGCAGCATCTATCCCACTTTCGTTATGGGCTAGATGTAGATCCATGACTACAAAGGAAATCGTTTCGAAATCCAAATCTGGATGATTCTCCTCGAATTCTGACCAAGATTTTACCGCAGTCACCTCGGTTGGTTTTGCCTTTGTTTTCCATCTCCTTTGAAAAATCGGTTCATCCTCAAACAAAAGTATACGCTGCTTTATGGGTCTTATTGTCTTTTTTTGAATTGAGCTTTCGATAATATTGAGGATATCGATTTTTGACATAGGTTTAGGAAGGAAATAGTTGGCCCCTGCTTCAATGGAAATCCTTTGGTATTCTAATCCACCGTGATTGGAGTGAATACAAATGATGCCGTCATAACCTTCTCTCCTCAACGCTTTACAGAAATCAATGCCATTTACGCTTTGGAGGGAGAAGTCGATATCAAGGACAACAATGTTTGGTTGTTCTGTTTTACTCAAGTTTTGAAGAAGATCCTCACCATTTTTGTAGGAGAGTACTTCGATGTCGTTACTAATCGTATTTATTTGATTTTTGAAGTTGTCGATATAGATAGTTTCATCATCTACAATGGCAATCGTTAGGCTTAAATCTTCAATCATCGCTTTTTGGTCTTCTGTCAGTTTTACTTTGGTATTGACTGATGTATCGTTAGGGCTTTTATAGAACTCCGCGGCTGTTCGAGGCAAGATGACTCGATTTTCTGAGTCGATAATCTTTGCGGGGACAGTGAAAATGAATTCTGTTCCTTTAGTTTGATCAGACTTACAAAAAATAGTCCCCCCATGGGCTTCAACGATTTTTTTCGTTATGGCTAGTCCTAAACCAGTTCCACCAGCTTTTTCCTTTGTAAAGAAGGCATCGAATAGTTTTGGGATATCTTCGTGAGATATAAAACTGTCTGAGTTACCTATAGTAAAAGAACTCCTGCCAGTAGAAATATCAGGAATCGAAATGCTAAACCATATTTTACCCTTGTTATTCATATGCTCGACGGCATTACTGATTATATTGTTTAATACTCTTTGGAATTTAATCTGATCTATCTCGAGGGTCATGCCTCTTGGAATCCTGTAGTCTAGTTCAACTTCCAGATCGTCCCGATATTGGAATAACTGCCTAAGGCTTTTATCAATAAATGAGTGGGCGTCAATGAGACTCGTGATAATTTTTGGGTCGGATCCGACCTCCATGACATCTTGTATCATGCCATTCACTGCTACGATTGCTTGAGACACTGCAGGAATACTCTCTTGTAATGTCGCATTGATTGCCGTCGGATCAGACGTGTCAGAAATTATATCGATCAGCGCTTCCATCATTGAGAACGGTTTCCTGACATCATGAGCCAACATTTGAGTCGTCTGGGCAATAGCTTTGTAGGTAGATTGTTCTTTGAGTTGATTTGATTTTAAAATGATCTCTTTTGCTAAGTCTTTTGCTGTCTCATGGAATAGGTAGATCTCTGACAGGATAGAAGTATTCTCGGAGTCTTCAAGTTCTTGGAGGTCTCCTTTATTAAAAATAGATTTTAATAAAGACAATGGTTTCGAAATAATATGGAATAAAAAGAATATGAGAAAAATCTGACAAATGGCTACCAATAGTGTCCCAAGTAGCAAGAATTTTTTCTGATCAGAAACGGAGCTTTCTACGATGGATCTATCGTATGAAGCTTTTATCGTAGCAAGTACCGAAGAATTCGTTTCATCGTTTGGATCAAAAAGCAGTTTCTTTTCTATATAGTCAATATTTTCCGAGGGTTGTCCAGTATCAAATGCACAGATATAATGACCATTAATCTCAAGGGAAATCGAAATTCCTACAAATAGTCCACGATCAATCGACTTACTGCATTTTTCAGCTACGCCCGGATAGAAGCCGTTGATCACATCTTGTTGTACTAGATCTGCGAAGAGGTTTAGTTTTTCAATACGGCTATCAGCTGCTGTTTTGAAGAGATAATTTCCTAAAGTTTGAGTTGAGTAGATAGAGATTAAGAACAGTGCAACGATAGAAATACAACTGAAAATGATAAGTGTGGGTCCGATCCCAATTAGATTTTTTTTACTCTTCAATTTTGACTATCTCACTTTAAATTTTATGTATTTTGGTCAAATTAGCAGATTCCTCTGGGACTATAGATCGGTAAAGCGGTCAGAAAAACTGAATCTGCTTTTTGGTGCTTGCTTGCCCTTTCTGGCGACTTTAATCCGATGGGGCTGTACCAAAGGGATCGCGTAGAAATTCTCTAGCAAGTATTTTTCAATAAGACGAAATTTCTGAGCACGATTTAATGGGATAAAAGCGATACTGCTGTTATCCAATTCAGCCAAAATTGATTTTAGGGTGTTACTAGAATTAAAGTATCCAAGTTCTCGAAATGGTATTAGCACACTATCCGGGTCTAGAAATGGGCTCTTCCATTTTAAGATAAAAACATCTGTATTGGTCTTAACTAATGATCTGAACCAGTCAGTCGACAATTCGGCGACTGTAAAACTGAGACTCCTATTAAATAGATTTTTAACCCTACTAGATATTTCTTCTGCATAAGGAAACTTCCCATAAGTCGCGACTGTAATAACTGGAGGCTGCTTTTTTTCAGAATATCTTTTGCAATCGGGTTTTTTAGAATATGTTTCCTTGATTGCAGGCAGTAAACCAGGAGGAAATATACTATTTAGAGGTTCACCTATGTTTCCCATGAATTCTTTTAAATTTAAACACATAAACAGTGTCGCAATATCTTTTCTCTCCTGTATGGAAAACCCTTTATTTGGATTTATGTATATTAGGCTATTGGCGATTTCTTTCTGAAAGTATACCTGATATTCGTTTGAATCGAATTTTGTTAGTTCTGATCTGCTTAAAATGGCATAATCAACAGGATTGGTTTTTTGATCTTCAACAGAAGCTCTGATTTTGATTCTAGTGCTTCCTACTGTTACTCCTGTGTACTTTGGATTTGGTATTAAATAGCTGTCATCATTCTTGACTTCATACTTTAGTGGACCGCTTCCAATGGGAAGACCGTCTTTTCCTGAAACGAAATAGCTTAGCATAGGACTTGATAAAACTTGTAACATACCCGGATATATCTTTTTCAAGTATACTTTGAATTCATACTCACCAATTTTTTCGATTTTTGGGCAGCCGCCCGATAAATCTGTTTCTTCGCATCCAATAATGCTTCTTAATACTCTGGACATAGGATGTCTATTAGATCCAATGATCCTGTTATAAAAAGTAATCATGGAGGATGCTGTTATTTTTTCGCCGTTTGAAAGTCGTTTTTTTTCATTGATGGTAAAAGAGTATGTTTTGCCGTCAGGACTAATATGCCAAGCTTTTGCAATTCCGGGAACGATCCTACCGAAAGGATCATTGTCGACCAGAGTCTCGCTCACCTGTTCTATTAAAACGATTTTTTTATAGGTATCAAGCTCGTCAAATTTGGGTTTCATCATAGCAGAATCGAAAAAACCTACCGTTATCGTTGAGCCAAGTACTGTCGGAGTTATCGCAGCGATTAATAGGCTCAGGTAAAAAGCTGGTAGTTTGAAATGCATGTTGTGGGCCCCGAAGTGGAGTTTTGGCAAACAATTGCCACGGCTCAATTTAAAATGATTCCAATGGCCCAAGGTTTATTGCTACTCGTGGACCTGTCATAAGTACGTCTAGCTCACCTAATTGTATAACTCAATGACTAATGGATGGAATAGTATATTTGTAGTTAAATTCAAGACTTCGTTATCTAATGATTCATAAACCTAAGAGGTGAAACAGTATTTAACTCACTAATTTATTGAATATATTTTCGACATTTTTCTGCTCTGAAGCGTTTTTGATAGTTTTAGTGTGTAGTTGTGACACAATATAGTGAAGTTTGTTCCTGTTAGTATCGACAGTTGCTCAACCATTTAGGAATATATAAACGAATTCTCTCCAATTTTAGGTTAAACCTTTACATCATAAGAATTGATTACAACGTCTTCGTTTTTGGCAAATTAGTTCCTTCCAAAGTAGTAATACTAGAATCTCCTGAAGAACGACTACCGACGGACCAAGGGATACACGATCAATATGAAAACCAACTCCACCAACGAAACAACCCGCAAACCCAAGCACTCCGTCGAGCCACTAACCCTGGTAACTCGCGATGGTGTCAACCTCGAAGCCGATCACTACAAGCCTCAAGAAGCAGCGAAGGCCGCAATATTCATGACACCCGCGATGGGTGCAGCTAAGCACGCGTATCGGCATGTGGCTGGCCTGCTCGCCGACGTAGGGTATGCGGTTGTTGTGCTCAACCCCCGTGGTACTGGAGCCAGTGGGCCCGTCCCCTCTCGAGCGGCGGACTTTGGGGACGGGCC
>JABSRP010000082.1 GCA_013215145.1 Pseudobacteriovorax sp. | reverse complement strand
TAGATGAACAATTACTGATGACTGGAAGCTAATATTTGAGAGCCGCTAAGTGTGCGCTTGCAAAGCGGGGCAAGACACAACGAAGAATCGCTGAGATCGTGCTTTGAAAATCTGTCCTCCAGTAAAGCCATCGGAATTGATGGCGTGACAAAAGAGGAGTATGGAAGAAATCTGTCACCAAACCTAAGGAATCTTGTGAATCGCATGAGACAAATGTCTTATCGACCAGGACCAGTAAGAGAAGTTCTAATTCCTAAAGACGGAACAACTAAGTTGCGTCCATTGGGCATTAGTAATCTAGAAGACAAAATAGTGCAATCCATGTACACGAGGCTATTAGAAAGTATCTATGAGCCTCTGTTCTTAGGATGTTCCTATGGCTTTCGTCCAGGTCGTGGATGTCACCATGCGGTAAGAGATCTATACAATTCTATTCATGATAATTTATATTCAACTGTGATTGATGTTGATCTAGAGAACTTCTTCGGAACAATCAATCACAAAATTCTTGAAAATTTCCTCCGTGAAAAGATCAAGGATGAACGGTTTATTAGATATATCATTAGAATGTTCAAGGCTGGTATCCTATCGCAAGGTGAGCTTAAGACAAGTGATGAGGGTGTTCCTCAGGGTTCAATTTGCAGTCCAATTCTTTCCAATATTATGGCACATTTTGTCATTGACGTTTGGTTTGAATTTACTGTTAAGAAACACTGTATCGGTAAGACCGAGATGTTTCGATACGCTGATGACCTTGTCATTTGTTGCGAAAATCCGAGAGATGCCGAAAGGATCAAAACAGCACTTGAAAATAGGCTTGATAGGTTTGAACTCACTATAAATAAGGAGAAAACGAAGCTTGTCCCCTTCTCTAGGTTTCAAAAGAGACAGGGCAAACCACAAGGGACTTTCGACTTCCTTGGCTTTACCTTCTATATAGGCAAAAGCCGAAAAGGTCGATATGTTACAAAGGTTAAGACAAGCGGAAAGAAACTCAACAGCAAGCTTAAGCGTGTCTCTGATTGGGCGAAACGGGTTTGTAATGTTTTTAAATTGAAACAGATATGGCCTGCCTTCATTGCGAAGCTCAGGGGTCACATAAACTACTACGGTGTTTCCTTCAATCTGGAATGTGTTAAAAGCTTTATTTATAGGGCGAATAGAATTCTCTTTAAATGGTTGAACAGAAGAAGTCAAAGGCGCTCATATTCATGGGCTAAATACCTCAAGTATATGGAAACTTTTCCTCTTCCCGAGCCAAAAGTCGTACATAGTTTAATTAAATCCTAGTGAATGTTTTCATCGTGAGCCCATTGCAGGAAAACTGCACGATGTGGTTCTAACGGGGGTTGTGTCAGGCGACTGGCACTTCTACCCACTCTGAGCTTTTGTTTCTAGGTAGTTAGGTGAAAATTTGCTGAGATTCTTTTAATTCCGTGCAGTGTGTTTAGTTTCTTGTTGGCGTTGCCGTGATTAGTTGAGTTTTTAGCCTAAAGAGATACCCTTAAAATTGAGGACATCCAATAATTGTCGTGGCCTAAATCCATTTCTACGTTTTTTTTTGATCGTTTACCATGCAGATCTATCTCCTCATGCTTCATCTTTGAAAAGTGACCTTTGGAACAAGACGGGATTATGGTATTCAAATTTATAAATCTACTTTTTATCTTGATTATCGCACTTGACTCACCAGGGTTTTGAATCATTGTATGAGATGACAAATGAAAGTATAGTACAGATACTATGTTTGGTAGCGATCAGTGTTTTATTTTTCAGGTTTCCGATTGTCAATCAGATAGGAGTCATAATGAGCCGCAGCATTCATCAGACAGTGAAATCAGTTTTTGGAGGAAAGACAATACGTGAGATTAACGAAATGATCGATGCTGAAGATCCTGACGTTTTGGCATTGCTTCGCAAAAAGCAATATAAATCAGATACTAGAAATTTCAGACAAATCCAGGACTTTCTCAACCTCCGTTTCGATAGAAATGGGAAAATAGTCATAGACTGAAAACATTGTCGAAGAGGGGAACTGGAACGTGGCTTCATTGGCATTTTATTCTTAAAAAGCGCTCGGTGCGTTTAAAGTTTTCAAAGGGCAAGAGAAACCCAAGGGCAAATTAGAAATATACTTTTTAATAGACCCAAGACCCTGACGTAAAAGTGTGGCTTGGACTCTGGATTCGTTTTCATCTCGATACTCACTGCGCTCAAAATTGAGCGCAGCCCATGATTCCTGGATGTTAGGTAGTATTTTCCTGATCGCTCTAAGAATATTCTTGTGCTCCTTATCAAACACTTCGGCGATCGTAAGTGAAGTAGTAATAGGAACATCGTTCTTAATTAGCACTGAATCGGTCGGGATCATTTCTGTCATAAAAATTCCTTATTAAGGTAAGTGTATAAAACAGAATTACTCTGTCTTTGAATAGTGGAACCCTAACAATCAGCTCGGAGGTAGCGCAAAGCCTTTTCGAAGGGGAAAATTTACTCGGATTTAAGACTATCGTAGAAATTTTTTTCGAAGACCGAACTGGCAGCCTTGGTCATTTTACCTTGCGCGTTTGCTCTTGACAGAACTGTGAAAACCGGAGTGATCGTTTCCCTCTGTATGATCCATTTTGACCCTTTCTTTTTAGATCTGAACACATGCATTCTTGGTGAGTTTTTTCCTTTCTGAACGAAAAGCTTCTGATAGCTTTTCTTTCGCTTGCTAATTCGTAGTTCTAACTTCCTGCGCTCTTTTACCTTGACGCCTTTTAGTTTTATTGGCCGGGGTGATGATGCCGTAAATCTAACCGTAGAAAGTCTTTTGGTATCGGAAAGTAGCGTTGCAGCTATGCCTCGTCTAACGCCTTCGATTCTTCTAACTAGACGAGTCTCAATAACCTGATTTATCGCTGGTTTTGCGTATGGACTTTGCGGACCGAATTTAGGTCCCCTTGCTTTCATCTCGTAAAATTCCCGCAATTCGCTGGCGGCAGCTTTTCTTGCGGCATTTAGGGATTTATTTTGGGAGATTCTGATCTTGCGAAAATACTCTTTGTTTCCTTTATCATCTAGGATGCGTGGGAGGTTTTTCGATTCAATTTCTATTTCTAGCAGAGCGGCTCCAACGAAAATGGGCGATCCTCGGCTCCCAAGAATCGCCTAAACCAGAGGTTGTAAATGATCACAGTTTTGAGCCTGAACGTTAGGGGGAAGGAAGCTGGGAGTTTTTTCTTTTTAGGAAGAGTAAGTGGATTTGCTGCATGAGATTTGCGGGGAGAACAGTATCGCTTCTGCAACGAAAGCAATTTTCTCGCTACTGTAACCAGGAGGGAATGTAGCAGATCTTTGTGCAAAAGGGAGTGTATTTAGTTGCATGTTGTAAGTATAATTATTGGATAGTTAATTCGAATACGGAAAAGAGCATGCGATTATCGATATTGCTGATTTGTCAGCTTATTGGGTCAAATTTGGTTTTTGCCAACAAGAAAAGTGATTCTGCTTGGTCAAAATGTGATAACAAACTTGGTAATGTCACGTCGCTGATTTCGTGGTGGATACCAAATTCCAAATATGCATATAAGTTTTACTCTAAAGTCCATTTCGAGGGTGGATCCCAAGACTTTCTCGTCAAGAAATATGTTTATGAAGATGACTTTCAAAAAGGTGATTGGTGTCGAAGGTTGAATGTTCTTGATGATAATCCTGATTTACTCAAGGCATTCAATAATGAGCATTTCGAATGGAAATTGGGTTGCTGCGACGTTATCGATCCGGTCATTGATGGGGAAAAAGGGATCTTAACATTTAAAATGGAAATTCCAAGAGACACCATATATAAGTGTTCGACACCTCTTAAGGCAGACAAAAACGTAAAAGTAGATTGTTCTTATCATGGGAAAGTTGATCGATCGAAGTAAGGGGGGTGGGATCCTAGTTTTTTCCTGGCTTTTTATTCACCTTAGAATTCAAGTGTTCTATTCCGTATTTGGCCTCAAATTTGAAGGTTGATGTTACCAAATAATTGCTTATTAATATCGATAGTTACACCCTACCCTAACAAGCTTACAACGTAATCAAAAACCACGTCACATTATCTTATAAATAGCTTGCAATAGCTAGTTTCATAGTGTAGTTCATTTGTTTCTTTATCGCGACTGCGACAAATTATCAGTCTTAGAAACCCTTGAAATGAGAAACTATGAGAATCTTTAAACAAATCCTGAACATTTTCCTAGTACTAGCGCTGTTTGCCTGCGGCTCAGATGAAAACGAAACTTCCCAGCTTCTTGATGAAGATGATGAAGAGGAGTTTTCCGATCACGATCCATTTACTCGAATCAATGATCCAAGTGCTATTCCTTTTCCTGATTACGGTTGTAAGAGGCTGTTTAGAGAGGCGAACGATCGAAATAGACTTTATGTAGCACCACTCGCCCCATTTAATCCAGATGACCCAGCAATCAGAGTAGGCCCTGGTAAGTCCCATGACATCTTTTCCAATATACCCGAAAATTTTAGATTTAAAACGATCGAAGGTGAAAAGCATGCCGTTGGCTACTACTCAGCCTTTGCATACGGTGAAGACGGTGTAGCTACAGATGTTTTAAACAATCCTGGCTTTCACGATATGTACTACTACATGACTCATCCTTTGGGTGTTGCCAGTGTAATGGGGATTCGAAATCAACAGCCCTTAACAGCGCCAAATGGAGATCTAGTATTTCCACAGATTCCAAATACTGAAAGAGGCCGTGCTTTTTTACGTGACGACGAAGATGCTATGCCTTGCCAGTATCACCTTTTGCAAAATGTTCGCGGAAAGGTTGTAACTGAATCTGGAGTCATGAAAGACCCGTACTATTACTATAATGACTATGGTCGATATATTGAACCGGAAAGAAGAGAATACGAAGGCAATCAAATATCGGCTGTTCCACTCGCCCAAATTGAAGGAATTGATGTTCTTATCTCGACAATGAGGAATGCTGGTACTGCAGATGACGTTAGTGGGTTTAAATCTCCCTTCGTAGATATGGGTTCAATTGGTTTTTCTCCCATTACAGTAGCGACAAGTTCGCAAGACTTTGATGCGAAGTGGTTGATGAATAATGTCAATGCTGCGGGCCAAGCTTTGGGTGATCAAAATGATCTCTACAAAATAAGACACTCAATTAATCAAACTATAAAAGGAAACAGAGAGCACATATCGACTATCCAAGGCGAAGATGATAGCGAAGATATAGTTCGTAGGCTTAGACAGAATATTAAAAACCACAATGATGTTCTAGTTGTCATGGATATGATCGAAAGAAGCATCACTCTATTAAATAGAGATATTGGATTCTTTGGTCACTGGATGCCAATGGGTAATTTCGAGCGGGAGTGGAACGAGCATTTCTTCAAAATCAAAACGATGATGGCCACCTGTAACCTTAAATTTGAAGGGCATATTGAGCTTGATGAAGATGGGGCTATCGTAAATCCTGGAGATTCGCCGCTTGGTGGCAATGGTGATCGGGTTACTTGCCCGCGAGACCAGGTTTCTGCACTTACAATCAGCATGGCACTTGCTGAAATGGCAGGTATTGCACACTCTGAGGGTGATGTTGAGGCCGCTAATGAATTACTCGAAATGTCAAAAGAAGTCCTGAAAATGGCTGCTGATATTGCTTTGAGTCTTTCACCTGTTGGGAGAGCAAAAGATATTGTTGAAGCTTTATCTGGGTATTCGGTGATTCCACCGGATTTCGACGAATTATCCTATTTAGAAAGAGGTTTGTCGCTTGTAGGTGCTTTTACAGTGGGTGGTGGTACGCTAAAAGCGGCAGCTAAATCCCTAAAGAGGTTCGAAAAATACACTCCGAAAAGCAGGATTCTGTCTAAGATAGATAGTGAAAAGAAGGTTAGCAAAGTTTTAATTAGTGCTGAAGAAGTCTTCGAGGCGGCGAAGAAATATGGTTTTCGTAGTGACTCGGAGTTCGCAGATTTTGCCGCAAAGCTCAAACCCTCCAGTAATGATAGCTTTAAGTATGTGTTGTATCCTAGAGGGCCGGGAGCCTCTTCTGGACCAGTTCCGACTGGATATGTTAAGGTTGAAAGAGTTATGGGTGATACCGAAGTCAAGTTATGGTTCGATGGAGGTGGAACAAGAATACCTCCTACCGTACCTGACAATGGTGCTCCCTCTATTGCGGTAACCCTTTCAGGGGGACCGACTACAGGAGGTACTGGACGAAATAAAATTGAGTTTTATGTACCGGAATCGGCGTTGATGGATGCAGGAGTTGGCAGACAAATAATTCAAGATATCGCTTCGACTCCTATTTATAATGTGAAGATATTTTTACCTTAGGATTGGTTATGGGTACAGTTAGGACGACAAACTTTTATGGCATGTTAGTCAAGGTCGATTCCTTGAAATCAATTGGACTGAATATCTCAGAAGTCAATGACATGATGGATAATGAACTTTTGGATCAATCTGATGAGTTATTATCGTACTATTCAAGTATTGGTGACGCTCAGGCAGACTACTTTTCAGAAGAGCTGGAAAGGGTTGGATTGAAAACAGGAAAAGATTTTTTTGTATTTCGAGGTGATTTTCCGGATTGGCTTGCCTTTAAGGTTGCCTTGCAAGGTAATAGCTGTAGTATTGAACCTCATCTTGTCCGATTTGAATATGGTTCTTTTGTTTTTCGGAAGAAGGCTTTGTTGAAGCACTCTCTTTCGGAAGAAAGACTAATCGAAATTTTTGGAAATAAAGCCTTAGATAGTAATTTAGATAGCACAGTATTTAAGCCAAATCCGGAAAAGAACCCTGATGAGATATTTAAGTTACTTTCTAGTCATAATCTAGAGTTTGTTGATGATTTTTATGAGCTTGATGTGGAAATTCCGGACTGGCTGAGACTTTTCGTTGGGAAGCCTTGGCTCTGCTGATCGGTGCTCATTTCGAAGTAATCTAAATTCGATGTTTTATCGGTGC
This sequence comes from Pseudobacteriovorax sp., assembly GCA_013215145.1. Taxonomy (GTDB): domain Bacteria; phylum Bdellovibrionota_B; class Oligoflexia; order Oligoflexales; family Oligoflexaceae; genus DT-89. The sequence goes on along the minus strand of JABSRP010000082.1, from coordinate 9,590 downwards.
TTGGAAATATGGGTTTAAATCCTAAATCTTAGGATAAACCCTTCGAGCCATCTCCTTATCCATCTCGGAAAGCTCGCTATTCCACTTAGACGATATCCCGTTTTTCGTAAGAGAAGCGGGAAACGAATAAACCATAATGGAATCGGGATCATAGGAGCTGCCGTTTATCTGATCGTTTTTGTAGCGATCAAGCACGTTGATTCTGATTTCCTCATCGCTTCAGAAATTGGGTGCTCCGCGATACCTTCGGTAAACTTCTGCTTTGTCCCAGATGATCGGATTATCCTTGGGATTTTGATGCTCGTGGATAAAACCAAGCATATGACCGAATTCGTGAATGACGACCCGGTTAAGTTCAACATCGCTAGTATCTTCACTGAGCCAGCCGAACTGCATGGTGGGTTTGTTTTGCGGGATTTTTAGGGCGCCGGTTCCTATATAAGACCATGAGCCATCGCCGGTGGTAAGGTAGATGCGAATATCTGATTCTCCCTCGCTGATCCACTCGAAGGTAAGGTTCACATGCTCCAGCCAGGTTTCTGCCGCGTTTTTGATCCTTTCTTTCAGGCTTTCACTTCCGTTTATGAATCGGATCCTTATTTTGCTGCCATTTTTCCAGCGGCGGTCCAGTTCTTGGGCTAGGCCGGCTTTGTCTTCTCTTATGGGAGGATTTTCGGTTGGAGGGAGGTAGTTTTCGGTGACGTCGATGCAGATTTGGTCCAAGGTGGGGCTCCTTAGGGTGAACTTAGCGGGGTAGTTTAGCATTGTGGGTGTGGTGGTGTCATTGTCGGAAGTTTCATGTTCGAATCAGTAAAACGACATTTTTAATTCAGGCCTAAGATTCGGTCACTAGATTCCTATTGATCTTTGAAAACTATGAATGACCCGGCTCCATTCTTTATGCTAGATCATTTAGCTCCTAAGACTCTTGGAGAGATTTCCCCGAAAAGGGCTCTTGGAACTATGATCAAGTTTGATTTTTGTACGGTATGGGTAGATAATAATCTACCCAGGATGAGCTTTCTAAGATTTTTCCTAAGTTTAACTGACAATTGGAATCTTCATGGTCAGAAAATTCATTAATCGCCTTCTTATTTCCTATGAAACTGGCTTATGGATCGGTTTAGTAATTCTTTTGGCGCCAGTACTTTTGATCATTTTTATTGTTATCTGGCCTTTTCTCTACCTAAATGAAAAGAAATTTGGAAAAGAGTTTTCGGCAGATCTGGTTAAAAATGACGGACTAGAGTTTTTCACATACACATCAAAAAAAAGCTCAAAGAGCTCAATAGAAAGAGACATTATTCCCTACCTGCCCAAAGAACTTAAAGTTGTACTTTTAGAAGGTAAGAAACCGATTACCGATCTCGACGACTTATTTGTTTCCCAAGTGTTGTATAGGTTAAAAAATATAGGTTTTCCTAACTTGGTTAAAATCCAAGATGGTCAAATTCACGACATTTCAGTCAAAAAAGAGTTTTATAACGCATTAAATCAGAGTCAACCCATGGACGAAGTCGTCCAACTCATTTATCGAAAGCTCGAAAAAATGCGATCAACTGATACGAATAAGAAACCCTTATTATGATTTGGTGCCGCAGGTAGCTCGTAGGATCGATGAAGTTGGAAGGCAGCACTGCCCAGTGACCTAGAGCGAACGGGAAAATACGTCAAATGTAATCAACAGATTTCGGGCTAGAGATAGTAGGACAAGAGAGTGCACTTTTTATTGATCAAAAAGTACTCACGTTTTCAGGTCTTTACATCATAATAACAGTGTTGATCCATTTTTTTTCCCAGCAGACGCAATAATTTGGATTCTCATTCTTCTTATAAGTATAGCTGAAGACATTTCACAGGGCGGTCTAATTTAGCCTCTCTAGAATTTAAGCAGCGCTTAAACCCAGGTATCAAAACCTCTGATAATCGAGAAAAAGTAAATATTTTAGAAAAGGATTTAGATATGAAAAAATTATTATTAGCAGCATTACTTATGGTTTCTGGAAGTGCTTTTGGTGGAGATGGCTGGAGTGTTAAATCAAAGATAGTAAGCTTCGAGGCCTACGAGCAAGGTGTCGAGATTGGATTTACGCCCGTTAGTGGAAATCATGGTAGCGCGTGCTCTGTACAGAGTGGACAGATTGCATATGCTGTTATTCCGAATAGCGAAGCTTTCAAAACTGTTGCTTCTTCAGCCCTAGCAGCTATGGTTGCTCAGAAGTCAGTAGAAGTCAGATGTTCTCTTAATCCCACCGCCGCACACGGCTCAGCGTGGGATGTTGTGAAAAGGGTAAAGATCTCGGAATAGGGATAAAGTAAGTGATCATTTCTGTCAGCTACACTTCATTTTTGAGAATGGCTTACTCTGTTCTAAACTTGTCATAATCTGATTCAGTGAGTCGCAGCCATGGAAAGTACTTCTGTGGCGCGGCTTTCTCATATCCATAAACTGCATTGTATCCTCCAATCCCTTATATACAATAAATCCCAGCTTGATTTACCACCTACCCCTCAAATAACCACCAAAACCCAGAAAACACTCCATAGCAGACCAGGTTTCATTAGAGATGGTTTCGGGATCTACTAGGATGTTTGAACTTAGCGGGGTAGTTTAGCATTTGGGGTGGGGTGGTGTCTTTATTGGAAGTTTCATGTTTACTTTCGAGCTGAGTTTTATTTTTGATCTAAATAAATGTAAAATTTGAACCGAGTTGATGTTGATCTAGCGTAAAAGTCTAAACCGGGTTTTTTGGTCTTGTATGTGAATAAAGATCTTTTTGAATTTGACATGGTAAACTATCTCGGAGTAGTAATCTCAAACAAAACTGACCACTTCGCTTGGAGTAATTATGAAAGGTTCCAAAATACGAAATAATATTTTGACTTTAAGCATACTCCAATTCTCTTGCAGTGATAGTCCGCTATGCTTAATGACTAATCAGGGCTGCGTAGAAAATCTAAAAAATCGATGCGAGATATATGTGCGTCATACATGTGAAGCTGGCATCGATACTAATGGTGGGGCTACCGGATATCAGGGGCACTTTATAATATATAAAAGTTTCAAAGACGAAAAGTTAGAAGCTACTCCGTGTGCCGAGGAAGCTCAAAGATATGGCCTGGAGACAGAGGAAAATAATCGATCCATCGATTACCAGGAAATGGCGTCTTCTGGGCCAATTCAACAGTTTACTTTTGATGAATCTCATATTGAGCAAGGAGAGTATGTCTCGAAGTTTGATATATTTCTTCTTTCTAACGAAGGAAAAAGGGAAGTTACCCTGAAGTATCCAATTCCAAATGATCTGAGTATTGTCGATGGTGAAATGGAAATTCCTCTGAAATGTCAAAAGATTTATTCAGGTACTATTGACGAGGATTACGGGCGGTCTTAGATGAAGAGTTTTGCATAGTCCAGGTTTTGTTGAGTTCATTCTTAAATTATTGGTTATAAATAATAGCGAATCAATAGATTAAACGTTTGGTGTTTTTGACGCTAAGATGAATCTTCGATCATAAAGTTTCTTATTTAAAAGTAAATGTGGTTTGCTTCAAATTGGGAACACTATAAATCATTGATACTTGAATCTAAAAATTTCGTTAATTCAGAGATTGGAATGAATTTATCACTCTAATTAAATTGATAAAAATGCTTAATTATTCATTTTCTTAAGTAAAGTCTTCCTTATTCCGATATATGCTGAAATTTAAACAAAGATTTAGAAAATCGTTAGAATTGGTGGGTCATGCTTTTACAGAAGTTTCGGTGATTCTTACTACGCTTCAAGTTTTGCTCGATAACTTGCAACTAGATTAAGTCAAAGTGAAGGCTAGATCTGTTTGACTTTCCAAAAAAACTAACGAAGAAATCTCCCTTATTTTTCATCGAATACCTTGGTTGCTTTATTTTTAGACCTGCACACCGAAGCCTGGGTCATCGATAAAGGTATCATCAACTATGATTGGACTATTAATGTATTGTTTGAAAAGTCTTAGATTCCATCTTTTCCTAGCGTTTTTGATCATATACCCACCTCAGGCATATGCGCAATTGGACGAAAATAGACTAAATGAAGTTTTGCAACGAGCTTCGATCTTTCTCTACCATACGATGAAAGGGCCAACGGCTATGTGTCCTAACGATGTTAAGGATATCTATGCGGTTAAGGGTAGAAAAGATCACTGTGCATCTGGGGATACGAATAAGTTTGCTGGCGTGGCCTGTGCCGCTGGGTTAACTCATGCTTGTGATTCAGTTCTAGCCTCACAAGATTCTAACGGCGGTTTTTGGAGGTCATCTGCGCTTATTAACCAGAATAATCATCCCGAAAATGTCTCAGATGGTACCAATGTACCTGCGGGAACTAAAAAACCGTTTTCTAGAGATATGGCTATTGGAGTATTGCTCGCCCTGGCTAATCATCCTGATAAACAATTTGCTCGATCGAAATTCCAAGCTTGGATTAATCGTATAAACTATCTTAGTGATAAAACTCAGATTATCGATTTAGATGGGGATACGCCAGAATACATCGAACAAATGGTTAATCATCAAATTGAAAACTACGTAGAGTTTTGGGTAGCGGCACAACTAGAGCAGTATAATATACTAAAATGTATAGCTTTGAGTCCCGAACTACTGAAGCAGAACTGGATGGTTTTTTGGAATAATATTCTACGTATCAATAGTCCCGAAAAGGCTGCATACTTTGTGGCAAAGTCTTTCCAACATTTTGTAACACAGTCCGAACAGTATTTGGAGAGTGCATTTGGATACACGGCTTCTCAAATCAATGATCTTAAAGATTTGGCCCAAACCGGAGTTAATGATGCGCGAAATGCACTAAATAGTCTGGGAGAAGAAGGTCAAAGATTCATCAATAAAATACAAGGTGTTCGAATAGGTGGTTCTGTCGGTGAGGCTTCTGAATACGTTAAATCTGTATTCAATTCAATTTTCCTCTATAACCCACAAGGATGTAGTCTACCAGGAATTGCGACATTTTCTACTGCTAGTTTAATGGAATCATTGGATACTTGGATTTGTCCACATAATCCTCCAGATGACATTCTAACATCGGCCAATGGTCGAATTTCTTGGCAAGGATTCTGTTCAATTGGTGAAATTGGGCATCTATTCCATTCAGTTGGTGCAAATCTGGGTGTCTCTGTACCTGAGACTTACAAAGCTGGTGCGGGGACTTACCAAGAAGAGATTGATTTGTCAAAGTTAATGATTTACGAGGGTGAGCACGGCTTCCTCAATCATTTGCAATACGGAAAGGCAATTCTCTACGAATCTGTTGGCGTTAAGAGTCGTTTTACTAGGGAGATTCTCGAGCTTTTAGAAGGTAATTCAGACGGAAATCCTCTTTATTATTTAAGGTCGGTCAACGATTCTATCCTTGACTCGATTAATGCAGTCTGTCCAACCTCACTGGATTGGAAATCTCATGAGAACTTTGATCAATATCGTTGGGAAAGAGAAAAGATAGATCGTGATGCTAGCACAACAAATAATGATGTGGCGTACTGGGATTGTTTGTATCTATACGTTCGAATTCTTGATCAATATGGTAAAAAGGAGACTGTTCGGAAACTTAGTGCGAGTCGATTTGAACTTAAGTCACAAATTGAAAAAAGATTTGGTGATAATCCTAAGCCTGAAGAAATAGAATCTTTTATGTTTGGAAGTCTTCAGTTAGCAGGTGACTCTGAGTTTGAAGTGTGTACAAATACCCCGATTTCTGTTGGCGATATTTTGGTGCCAGTGAAACATTGTTCACCTCCAAAATAGTATATTCACGTTGTGGCCTGAAAGGGTAAACTTCACTCAATGTCTCAGTAGTTTGAATAAGATAGGGTATTGGTAATTTAGAACAACAATTATTACTCATAGTAAGAATATTAGGAACAACTAGGAGAAAAAAATGAAAAAATTATTATTAGCAGCATTACTTATGGTTTCTGGAAGTGCTTTTTCAGCCGATTTTTGGGAAAGTAGTGTAAAGTCAGTCCGAACATGTAAACATCCGAGTAACTCTGCAACGATGATACAAATCGACTTTGACAATGGAAAAAGTCTAGCTTTGGCAGATAATGATTATTCCGATATGCTTTTTAAAAACTACATGTCTACGGCTTTGTCTGCTCTAGCCTCTGGCTTAAAGCTAAAGGTTGGCAAAGCTAACGCCTACTCACATTACTATTGTGGAAAAAGTGACGGAAGCTGGGGGAATAGCACGCACTCTGGCGGTCAAGTAATTCTCATGATTAAAAAATAATAGGTTTAGGATAGAAAAATGAAAAAATTATTATTGGCAGCATTGCTTATGGTTTCTGGAAGTGCTTTTTCAGGGACAATGTCAGGAAAAATAGAATCAATTACTTGCTATCAAAATAATCCGTTCTGTATGGTTGCCTTAGTGGGGTCGCCAACGATTCCTGGTTCTTCTTGTCTATCAAAAGATAGATTCCTTTTTATGACAGAATATAGTTCTGAAAGTGACCGATGGACTCAGGCAGCTTCTCCGTCTTTTTCAGTCAATAATGGCGGAGCCAAGTATAGCAGTTCTATGATAATGGCAGCAAAGATGTCTGGATCAACTATCACAATCGGCTACAATCCTAATATTTGTGTATTTAATACCCCTTTCATGGAGTATTTAATAATTGACTAGTTAGTCAGAACTAGAGGGTCTCTAAGTGAGACTCCTTGTTTTAGAAGTTTAAACTCTCTATGTAAGTTTTGTTACCTGATGCTTTCGTCCCTTATATACAATAAATCCCAGCCCGATTTACCCCCTGCCCTTCAAATAACCATCAAAACCCAGAAAAACCATCCACAGCGGAACAGGTTTCACTAAAAAGAGATTCGGAATCTACTCGGATATTTGAACTTCGCGGGGTAGATTAGCATTGTGGGTGGGGTGGTGTCTTTGTCGGAAGTTTCATGTTTACACGTCGTAGTGTTTGATTAGTTAAAACAAAACACGGCTCTATTCAAAAATGTCGGTTTATTCAAAGTATCAGCCGACCTTTGGAGTGCGCATTTGAGTTCGATATACCGTATGAAAAATACTTCTAGCGAATTGACGGCAATAAGTGCGCACCAAATTCCATATGAATATCTCCTATGATCTCTTAAAATTTGATCAGGGTACTTTTGATTTATTTAGGACGATCTCTAATGGTAAATACGAGGTATTTCACTCTAATAACTTTAATTTGTCTAAGTTCACAGGAATCAATAGCGGGTGGTATAGTAGGATTTACATTTCGTGGGCAAATGGTTAGTGAAGATAGGATCTTAAAGAAAGAATCTGAGCCAGAATATAACTCTCATTTTACGAAGTTTAGTATCGAAAGAGCTCGTTTGGATTTGATGGGTAATTTTTCCAATACCACCAAGTATCGTCTCAGATTGCGTTTTGATCAAAGCTCAGATGTAAAAGGCTACAATCAAACTGGTACCATCGATTATGCCTACGTATCCCATCAAGTTAGTGAAACATTCGGTGTGCTTGTTGGCAAGCAGCTTTCTAAGCACGGTGGACCAGTTGGCTCTTTCACGCCCTCAGATAACTCTTACTACATTCACAATTCGGTGCGTAAGCTCCTCGTGAGGACTACAGGAATTTCCCTAGACTACAGACCGAGCGAAGATCATTATCTCAGTCTTCGCATTAGCAACCCTCAGTCTCTCGACAGAGCTGACCGTGGAGATGAAGAAATATCGAATCCAAAGTCCCACTCAATTGGGTTTGTTTACAATGGTAAGTTTGGCGCCATAAAACCTGCTTTTTCCTATTATATCTCTCCCAACGATCGGTACAGTCGGATAAGATTCGCAGATGATGGGTCGGGAATAGAAAGTGAAAGTATTTTTGAAAAAACGGAAAACACTTATATGGGAATCGGAGCAGCTTATGAAACTGAAAGTATTGCTGCGAGTCTTAGCTTGTTGACTGCCAGTATAGAGGGAAAAAAGCCGGTAGGTTCGAATCCTTTTGATGATGAAAAACTTAAGTCAATTCATATCATGGGCTCATATAAATTCGATTCTCTAAAGCCTCGTTTATTTGTGGAATCTACTGCTCAGGAGCGAGGACAAAGTAGTTACGATTTGTTGTCAGCGGCCCTAGTTCTTGAGTATTTTCCGGAAGAAGATGTCAAGGGTTTAAGATACTTTGCTGGGGCTACTCGCAATAGGATAGAATTCACAGACTATAACAGTGCCATAAAAACTGAGACGATACTTGGTTTTACCAAATATTATTTGGGTCTTGCAATTGATGCAGATACGATGATCCCGTAGTTGAAAAAACACTAATGCCAAGTAAAAGAATAGGATTAGACGTCAGTAAACTTCAAATTGTCGATTTGGAAACTATGTCTTTACGTTAAATCCTATTTATAGTGCATAATCAAAAAGTGGAGCGATCTATAATTTAACGTCAACAGTTACAATATTCACGGAAAATATCATTCTTTATTGTTTTTCGGTACCACTCTAAACCAATCATTGCTTCCAATCCCTTATATAATATAAATCCCAGGCTGATATACCCGCCGCCCGTCAAATTTCCACCAAGACCCAGCAAAACCATCCCATAACGAAGCCTAGAGAAGCGGCGCGGGCGATTTCGCACCCAAATTCAACAATTCTCATCATATTTTGGTACCTACAAAGATTTTAAACGCAAAAATCCCTGGCCGTACATACTACAGCCAAGGAAAAGCTCTAGTTTTTAGTTAGATCAGCCGGTGGGGATTGTTTCCACGCCCAGTTTTTTTCTAGCCGCCAGATACCCGTTCATCTCGGCTAGAGACTCTTCGTTAATCTTGCAGTAGGTTCTGCCATGGGAGCGTCTCGTATCAATCCTAAGGCCAAAGTGTGAGAAGAATCTTCGAAGGGCTGAGAGAGGTTGTGTGCCCGGTCTTTCTGGGTTGATGGTAGCTGGGAATAATAGGTTTGCGACGTCGGCATTATCAAAAAGATAATCTCGGGCCGCCCGACCCTCCATTCTATTCCACTCGCCGCCGAGCTCTTGATCTAGGTCAAGGGATTCTGCGACTTTCCAAAAGATCTCTTTTCTGTGCTTTGGGAAATAGCGGTGATAGGTGTCAACTGATCTCTCCTCGATTCTTTCAAACTTACCGATGGATTTATCATCAGTCTTGGCCGACTCAAGGTTTGCGATCCAATCAAGTCCTCCTTTATCTCTAAATGTGATGGTTCTCTCATTGGGTTCATAGCCCATCTTTGTTCTAATCTCGTGAGCTACGAGGGCGCATTCATCCTCAAATGATATCTCGGGCAGCCTTTGAAGGCGCTGGGCACCCTTCTCTGTTAGTTCAGGCTGAAGCCCCACTTTTTCTACGCGATCTTTTTTCACCTCCTCGCCAAGCTGCCTCCATAGCTTTTTAAGACCCTTATCAGGATTTTTGCCATAGCCGTCTGATTTTTCAATTTCCCAGCCATTTACCTCTAAAATTGAAAGCGCCGTTACAAGTGCCCGTCACGACAATCATTGACCCACCCTAACCGGAATCCGAGGACCACCCTTACCGGTTTTGTTTGACCCACC
>JABSRP010000081.1 GCA_013215145.1 Pseudobacteriovorax sp. | reverse complement strand
GGCCACAACAGCCAAGGGCATCCCCGTCGTGGTATCTATGGGTAGCCTAGCCGCAGCAGGCGGTTACTGGATCGCCGCGGGCGCTGAGAAAATCCTAGCCTACCCCAACACACTCACAGGATCCATAGGGGTATTTGCCGTGGCACGCGGGTTCAAGACGCTAGCCAACGAGCATGGTATCACCGAAGATAACGTTAGCACCCACGCCCTAACCAAAGACCTAGGGTTTCTCAATCCTAGAAACGCTCAGATTGATGCCATTCGAACGCTTTCCGTCAAGAACACCTACGGCAAGTTTCTGGGACTCGTATCCGAAGGCCGCGACATCCCCCTAGATAAAGTCGATGCCATGGCCCAAGGCAGAATCCTAAGTGGCAAAAAAGCCTTAGAGCTAGGACTTGTGGATGAGCTAGGAGGCTACCAAGACGCCATCGATGCCGCAGCAAAGCTAGCCAATCTAGACAGCTACGAAGAGCAAAGGATCCAACGCGAAAAAACCTTCGAAGAGATCCTTATCTCCAAACTGAGCGAAGTGGAGTCACAATCCAAGCTACTCAGCCAGCTATCAGCCCTAGAGGCCGTACTAAGTTTCATCAAACCAGAGGTAGCCAAAGCCACCGACCCACTAGGGATTAACCAGACGTTTGTGGACTGCCTCTGTCTTCCTCAGTAAGGGCTGTGGAAGAGCTTATAAGAGTGAAACCAAGATAACTAGAGCCATAGGTCCGTGCTAGAAACGGACCTATGGTTTTGCCGATTAAAGAGATTAGGTAACGATAGGAGTTGAGATATGGAGTTTGGTAAGAAGGTTTTGCGTGGAGTGGTGTTTATTGTGGCGTTTGCTGGCTTGTCTTATGCTGGGAAGACGTTGGTGAAGTATTTTGATGGGGTTGGGTATGAGCCTGTAAGTGGATTGGAGGAATAGGGGAAGAGGTGTTTAGTTGATTGAGAGCTATTACATTGGCCCAAATTTACAAAGATCTCTTCTCGATAAATTCATTTATAGCCTGTCACATCAAGTTACAGTTTTATCATTTGATAAATCTTTGCTCTATACGAATGGGAAAATTACTGTCAAATATGCCGGAGCTTCATTCTAACGTCTTCTAGCTGTTTGGATCGTTTCCAGTTGAAGTAGGGGGCATTGTATTCTGTAACATTTTGTTTGATATATTGTGAAATCTGGTGCTCTTCATCAAGAGACCTGGGAAAGGATATATAATGTCAGTTGCTGAAACCTTAATAATTACTTACGTTATTGGTATGATTCTAGTGGTAGTACTGCTGTACAAGAAGCTTTTTAAGAGCTCTATAACTAATAAAAATGAGCCGCCATCAGAATAAAAATTGTTCAAAGCAGCCAGTGATATCTACTTTTGATTTCGCATTCTTAAGTAAATTGTCGACCTTATCATAGTCGAAGGATCGGGTAGTCATCTAGCTCTCCTATTAAGCCAGAATGATTTACCCTGTTATGCCTATGATAGTCAAGGCCCATACACAGAGAGATTCACACTCTCATGGCATTAGAAAATAGATCTCTTGATTACCTCGAGGGATTATAGGCTCCATGCCAACACTGAGTAAACTGCAGGGTAATCAAGAGATCAGGCGCTTTACGAACTCGCCATAAAGAAAGAAGTATGATTCTATAAGTTTGGTCTTTGCCTACTTAGGAAACGCACCACCGACTTTAATTCCAGATGCAAAAAGGACAGTGCCGGCAGAAATCGCTCCAAGGACACAAAGCCCCCCACAAACGAAACCTCCACTTACCTTTTCAATGTCTTGTTCATCAAGTTGGTATGTTTTGTTTTCTTTCATAGCCTCAAGCCTCCTTATTTGGGAAATGCTGTACCAATGGTAACGCCCGTTCCAAAGAGACCCGCACCAGCCACGACGGCAGCGAGAACGCAGGCTCCACCACAAATTATTCCGCCATTGACGGCTTCTAGTTGTTTTTGATCTAACTCAAATTCAAATGTTTTGTTTTTCATTTTCGATTCCTTTCAAATTAAAGTGGAGAGTTACGACCAACAGCAATACCACCACCAAATAGTGCACCTGCAGCAAAGGCTGCACCTGCAATGCAAAGTCCTCCGCATACAAATCCGCCATTGACTTCTTTTAGCTGTTGTTCGTCAAGTTCATTTTTTTTGTTCGGCTTTATCATTTTCTTACTCCTTTTAAAAATTAAATTAGTTCAATGCCCAGTCAACCACGATATAACCTAGTGCTGCACCGGCGGTAAATGCGGCACCCACACAAACGCCTCCACAGACAACGCCACCACTGACAAGTTCGATCTCTTCGAGATCAAGTTCAAATTTTTCTTCGTTTTCTAACATAATTACATTCCTTATATGAAATAAAGTCGTGCAGAGGGCCCATCCCTTTGCTAGCGACCAAAGAAATCAGTAAAAATAATTGAGATTTTGCCAACACCGACTCCTGCAGAAAAGGCAAAGGCGAGTAGACTTATCAAAACAAGAATAAATATTCCGTTGCCATTTTCTGATTTTGAAATCATCTGGTTAAATCTTTCGATCAGTGTCATCAGTTATACTCCTATTTTATGAGTGAGTTAGTTCCATTTTTTTCTATATCTCGTATCAGTTTAGTAGACCGCTGAATTCTCTTCGCTCTCTCCGAGTCAGTAAGATATTTACCTTTCATAAGGGCAGGTATAATATCCTCAGTTTAAATACTGAAGCGAGTATAGAAATATGCTTCAGATTATTCTCGACTTGTTAAGAGGTGAGAGTATTCTTTGCATATTGGCTACCTCTAATTATTAGACGCGATGCCTTTCGTAAAATTTCACTATTTTTTTATTCTAAATTTGGGCGAAGCCTGCCCAATAATGTACAATTATTTCTTTTTTTGGAACCTACTTAAATCAATATCGGTTAGGCCCACATCAAATTCGAAGTTAAATAATTGATATATGACCTCAGAACAAATCGCCTCTATAATTCTATTGAACATGGTTTATAGCCTTTAATAGTAGCTTTATTTATGAGTGAGAATTTTTAGACTTTAAAAGATGCTTCAAGACGGAATCTACTGTTATAGACATACCTTCATGTAAATGAATTCTGACTTCAATTACACAGCGCAATTCAAATTTCAACAGCAATCTTCTTCCCCCATAAAATATCTATTAATAGAGTTTTTCGAAAAGCTAAAAAAGAACCCAGCAATTAAAAAACTCATTCAAGAATCGTATTAGCCAGTTCATTTGTTGATGAAGCGAGCCGAAACATCAGGCTACGTCCTTTCCGTTAGTGGATAATCTATTCTTTATCTAATATGGAAATAATCTTAATGATTTTTGGCTTTGCACTTATCTATGGAATACATAGAAAGGGCTTTATCTCATGCTTTGGCCCCCGATTCAGTTGACACCCTCATTTTGTCTAATAAATTCCGCAGGGCTGACCATTCCTAGCCCTGAGTGTGGCGCGTTAATATTGTAATCGTTAAACCAGCTTTTCAATAGCTTCAGAACTTCTTTGGCTGAGTGGCAATCGTTCGTGTAAACATAGTCTCTCTTTATCGTTCCTACGAATGCTTCCGCCATTCCATTTGAGCTGGGACTGTAGGGAGCAGTATAGCAGCTCGTAAGGCCAAGTTTCCTTCCTGTAGCTCTGACAGTATCTGCCCGATAAATGCACCCTCTGTCTGACAAAAATTGGATTGTGCGTGGCGCTCTTTTATCCTTGAATCTTTCCCAAATACTGTTAATCATCAATTCTTCAATGTCGGCAGCTACAAGAGGCTGCTTGCGAGCAACGTAGCCTATAGCCTCCCGGTCACAACTATCCAACACAAAAGCGACGTAAACTCGCTCATCATTCCAGCATTTGATTTCGAATGCGTCTGAACACCACCTAGTGTTGGAGTGTAAAACTTCAATCTTGCCTGTGCCTTGATGGTTATTACGAACTTCTCCACTTTTTGGCAAGATCAATCCATTGAGCTTCATGATCCGATATACCCGTTTCCTATTTATTCGACGCAGCCCTTGCTTTTCAAGATCCTTGTTGATAATTGCGGTAACACGCTTGTAGCCATAAGTTGGCCTGAGATTTACTATCTTTTTGATCATTGGCAGATACATACCATCTTCTTCTTTTCGATAACGTCCCACGCTTACTACCTTTCGCGTTGTGGTATAGAGTGATTGCCTTGATATACCTAAAGCAGAAGCTATGACTTTTGTTGGGATTTCTTCCTGTTGTGTTGCTTTAATTTCTTTGCCAGTTGCGACCTTCGTGATCTCCGTGCTTTTTTTAACTGCAAGTCTAGAGCTTTTTTAAGAACGATTCTCTCTAGGTGCGCTTCGGCAATTGATTCTTTGAGAGCTTTATTTTCGGCCTCTAGACGCTCGTTCTCAGTCTCTAACTGTTCTTCTAATCTATCTTCGATATTGTTCTTAGGCTTCTTATTTTCACTCATGGACTGACGTCTCCAGGCGTAAAGGGTTACGGCATGAATCCCATGTTTACGACTTAATAGAGAAGTACTCAATCCATTATCAAAATGCTCGTTAAGTATCTGTTTCTTCTCTGCTTTAGTGAATCTTCTTCTTGTAGTCATTGTCCTCTCCGTTCGTTAGGAGAGTGTCAAATCCAAATGGGGGTTAGGCACACTCACTTAAAAGGCTAGCCTAGCATGTTGATTACAATGATAAGGTATCAATTCAATATATAAATACTGAAGAATGAGATAGGAAGGCTAGAAAAGGCGAGGGTAACCCGATTTTAGTGCTAACTGAAATTTGAGTGTCTGCTTTCTACCCATATGTCGATTACCTTGTGAGCTCTATCGAAGTCAATCCATAGGGGGTTTGTGAGGTCTCTTATTATTATAGTTGATCCTTCATTCTTCGATTAATCAACTCGCTCCCTTCAAGCTTGTAAACCATAGTGTGTTTAGGTACACATCCCCCAAGCCTACCATTGGAGCTTTCGATACAGGTATATCGACACATAATATTATATACTTTTTTATTAGATCAAATCTTTAGAGAGCCGTTTTCGATAGATTCAGAGGGATCTTTAGGGATAATTTTATCGAACATTTCTTCGACTTGTGGGCTGGGATTGAGATCGTTGGTACAAAGATAAATAGCTCCTTCGAAACTACTTTTTCGGATTAAATTCCTAACATCAGCCCCAGTATATTTATTTCCTAGATAATAGTCGGTAATGATTAAATCTATATCTGAATACCAATCGCTGTTCTCTTTAATAAAACTATCTAATTCTTCATAACTAAAAATAGAAACGATTTTCTCATCACCCAATAATTTTTTCCATCTTCTCATGTAGATCTTATCATCTTCGACAATCATAATTTTGGATCGCTTTTGATAAGCTTGATTTACATGCAAAATATCGGTCAACATTGTCAAAAGGTGATCTTTCGACATTGGCTTAGGAAGGAATAAGTTTGCCCCATAAGTCAAAGCCTTGGGTTGGTAGTCAAACGTGCCCGAATCTGAGTGGATACAAATTATTCCTTCGAAACCTAGTTGTCGGACCTTTTCTGTCGCCTCGAAACCTGAAAGATGTCCTTGGCCGTAGTCGACATCCATAATTGCAAGTTCGAAAGACTTATTGTTCTCAATATCAGAGATAAATACCTCGATCATTGAATAACAAGTCACTTCTACAACTTGATTTAAGACTTCGATGCTCTTAATAGACGAAACAAGGGAGCGCGAATACAATGGTTCATCATCAATAATCGCAATCTGTACCCTACTATTTTGACCTAAAGAATAGGATCTTATTTTCTCAATTATCTCTTCTGTACGACTAGTAATTTCCGAATACTCGTCGTTTCCAGTTGTTAGTTCGATTCTCTTCAAATAGTCTTTGGAGTTGGAAGGAAGTGATTTCATTTCACTACACTTTTCTCCCGCAGGGAGTGTAAAATAAAACTCAGTCCCAATCGATTGATCTGATTTACACCATATCCTCCCACCATGGGCCTCCGTTATCTTTTTTGCGATAGCCAATCCAAGACCTGTCCCACCCTTCTTATTCTTTGTGAAAAATGCCTCAAACAACTTATCGATATTCTCCGGTGGAATATATGTATCTGAGTTTCCTATACAGAACTCGACGAAATTATCTTTTTGCCGTGTGGTTACCCATATTTTGCCGACCCCACCCATATGCTCGATAGCATTGCCTAAAATATTAGTTAGGATTCGACTAGTTTTGCTTTTATCTACGAGGACATACTTGCTATGTCGCCAGTTGTGTTCGATAGATATGTTTACGTCGCTATTATACATGAACAGCGATGACAAGGCTTCGCTCACCAAATCTGAAGGTTCAATTGATTCCGTAATTGGTGCCGAATCATTTCCAACCTCCATAACATCCGCTATCATCCCATTAACCGAAGTCATTGCCTTTGAAATAGAGGGCAAGCTTTCTACTAAGATTTCCCTCACCTCTTTGTCATTCTTAGTTTCTGAGATCAAATTTACTAAGGCAGACAACATAGAAAAAGGTTTTCTCACATCATGAGCGAGCATTTGGGTAGTTTGTGCGATCGTTATCAGCTTTTGATTCTGTTCTTTCTCTTTTTCTAGATGCACGAGAGATTTAATATTCCTCTTTATTCTTTTAGCCACTTCGTTAATTTCGTAATACCTACTATGCACAATACTATTGGGATCGAATGATTTCTCTAGGGTAACTATGTCGGATGCGATACTATTTGCTACCGATTTAGTAACTAAGTTTTGTAAAGTGTAGGTCAAAATAAAGATTACTATAATCATCGCACCAAGGATCACCCATACTTTAAACTCGACCTGCACAACGAGATACAGTTCTCCCAATTTTCTATCGTTATAAACAATTTCGTATGAGTTTTTTAGGAATAGGCTACCTCTCTCTATAGTGAAGGTATCGATAGATTGTAAGTTTCGTGGAGTGCCGCTTGGACTAATTCTTTTTCCAGCTTCGGTTTCGATCCAGACACCTGTGATTTTGCCGCTTTGCATTGAACCTAAAATCGATTTTATCTGAAAGTAGTCGCCCACCGAGAGGACTTGACCAATTATATTAGAATTCCCCTGCGCTAGGTTTGTTAAACGCCCCTTTGCCTCTGTCCACGATAGGAAAGCTACTAGCCCACTGAATACGATTACCTGAATAAAAGCCATACTCAAAAAGACAAGTTTAGATTTCCGGCTCAATTCGTTTAAAAATGTACTGGAGATCTTCTTTTTGAACATATTCGCCATCATATAAAAACCATGCCGTTTTACCGTAACATTATAAGGCTATGGTCTTACCTTTTAATTTCTTGACTGTCAACTAATATATATGTGTCAGTCGTTTGTACATGAATAAGGGCCTCATATACCCTTATAATCATTAAAAATATAGAATTTTTGAGCCTCAAATTAGACAAGTATTTAATTAACGACGTTGAGCCACTATAGCTTTAGAGGTACTTTGAATTGATGAACTCTACCTTACTTTTGATTCCTCGGCATCACAAGCCGACTAGGCCTTTAGACCTTATATGTTATTTCTGATATTACATAAACACTAGCTGAGACGCTAATACTGATTAAGTCTATTCAATGGCTAAGGAAGGCTAGTCAGCGAGTCTCCTGACAATGAGGCTTCTACCTTTGAGTTCACCCATCTTGCTTTGAGTCTACTACCCCTGTAAGTTCTGATAGGAGATGATCCGGCATCTGCCACCTTGTGATTAGGAATGTAATATAATCCAATGTCGATTAGAATCATAGAATAGCTAGGAAAGCCACGATACGCTTTCACGAATTAACATTACTTGTTGCACGGAAAAATATGTTTGCCGTATGGAAATTTAGAGCGAAATTAGTCCCGGGGAGATTCACTGTGGTATTTTATAGGTTCCTATGTTCACTAACATCAATAGTCTTATCCTCTGAGCTGATTGCCAGTACGGATGTAGGTAAATCGAGAGAAAATCCTCTAATCGTACAAGGAGGAACTACCGAGCAGTCTTTTTGGGAGGCGAATACCGAGCATACGGCAAGGCTACTTTTCTATTCAGCAGTAAACTTGGAGCCTATTTACCTAACCTCAGATTACAGGCTTCTTCCGGGCTACATAAAGTCTTGGCAATACTTCGAGACAGAAAATAAATTCCGACTAACTATTGATAATGATCTCAAATTTCATAATGGAAAAAATCTGGAATCGGGGGACTTTGAATACTTACTGATCAAAATGAGAATCGCACCTTCACAATCATATTTTAAGAAAGATTTTAGTGAAGATATAGTCGGATTAAAAGATCTAAAAAGAGGAACTAAATATCGATCAGGTATGTGTAGCGGCATTAAAGTCATCGATACCCGAACGATAGATATTTTTCTAACCAATAAGAATAAAAGATTCCTCTATTCATTAGCAAATCTTGATATCCCTATTGCGCCAATTGATAGCTTTAAAGAGGATCATCAAACATGGAAATCGACCCCTATTGGTCTAGGTGACTACAAAGTCATTGAAGCCAATAAAGAAGGAACAGATGTACTGTTAAAAAATACAAATTCGGAAAACGAAATTAAATATATACGGCTACTAAATAAAGGTAACGCATCCAACAACAGTCCTCATATTGCCATTGGCACCGGCACGATAGGTTTGAAATCTGCATCGTCAAATCACCGCCTTTCTAGGGTGAAATCAGAGAATCCTTCTATGGTTGTGACAATAGACTTCAATTTTTCCTCTGAGATTGGGAGTAATAGGAATTTTCGAAAAGTAGTTTACTCTGTATTAAAGTCAAAAAATGTATTCACAGATGATAGATTTTCGAAAACTAATACTCTTTATCCAAATCTTACCATCAAAACGAGTAACTTGTTAGATGGGGTATCGGAGGCTTCAAACGAAGTAAAGGAACTGCTCAGGAAACATGCTATCGATTTAAAAAATCCCATCCGTATGTTTTATAGCGCCGGTCCAAAATCTAGGGATATTCCAAATCCAGTCAAAACAATAGTGGAAATTTTGAACAAAAAAGGTCTACCGACCAAACCCATAGGTACCGACAGTACTAAATTTAAATCTAAGGACGCAGCTAATGGGATTATTTTAAAGCTTTCAGCATCTTCCTTAGATCTATCAAACCAGTTCAATGTCTTTGCAAAGTATTTACCTGGTGAAGGTAACCTCTTTAATTCGAAGTACGATAATGAATTCAAAAAATATTATTCAGAAGGAATCTCGAGCTCAAAATATGAAGATCGTATCAAAAATTTGAAGAATCTCGAAAAACTGAATCGTCGTGAATACATCCAAATACCTTTAGCTCATGGTTTTGAAGTCTATTACTACGATAAGAAACTGATTTCAGAGGCCGGTATGTTTGGTTTAGATGTGAGACTAAACCTGTCTAACATCAAACTTAAGAAGACTCCTGGGGGTAAATAGAAATGAATCCGATAGACAATAGGATTTAAATTCACTGGATTTTTACTGAGAGGTATTCAGCATCCTTGGAATCAATATAGATATTAAAGCCAAAATTTACAAATTTAATGACGAGTGTTAATCAGGTTGCCATACTCCTCAAGCACATCGTAAAAACTGCTTCAAATTATTGAAACTTTGGGGTCAAAATTTGAAAGATTTCGGAATCTATGTGAACAGTGCAACCGAGCCCAGATATTTGAGACCTTCGGACTAAAATGCATTCCCAAGGAAATCCTTATCCATCGGTACCTCTCATATGTTTCGTCAGAGAATTCAAATTGGGGACACTATAGACTGATACTGGATCTCCAACTGACATGATCTCACCGGTAATTAGTAATAAGTCTGATTTGCATCGTGAGCGCTGCACCTGAGCCATCTTCCACCGTAGATTTACCTGGTCTATTCTTTACTTAAATAACTTTAAGGAGAATAGATATGACAGACGATCAGTGGCGGTCTCATTTTGCCGCAAAAGAAAACTCTGAGCTTACATGCCCAATGGTGATGAAAGTGAGCCAGGGGTTGGCGGAAGGTGAGCCACCGGAGTCGAAGACGACGACCCGTGAGGTCTGTCATAATCTACTTGGTTTTGGTATGTCAATCGTTACTTAATTTCTTTCGGTATGACTCACCCTTAAGCGGGACCGTCGCGCTTGGATTGATGATCCGATCGGTGATGGCTTCCCCGATAACGGGGTCTTCAAAAAGACTTTTCCAGCCTTCCGGGGACACCTGAGATGTGATAATGCAGATACCTTTCTGATATCGCTCTTCGAGAACTTCCAAAAATACATTCGCTTCGTCGTGACTATAGTTTCGCAAAGCAAAGTCATCAAGTATCAGAACAGCAACCTTCTTCAATTTCTTAATAAACTTAAGATATCGACCAGCCGCCTTTTCTGCAGCGACCTCTTCAAAAAGAAGGTTGACTGAATAGAAAGAAGTAGTGTGCCCCTGATGACACAATCTTTCACCAAGAGAACTGGCTAGATAAGTTTTGCCAACACCGGTACTACCAAGCAATATTAGATTCTGCTTTTTATGAAAGAAGTTTAATGCAGCAAGCTCCTTAAATTTCGCTTTGGAAATTCCGCGATCATAGGTTTGATTCCACTCTTCGAGCACAAGATTAGAACGAAACTTCGCTCTGCTAACAAGCCGTTTGGCAACTGCTTCCTGCCTAGCTTGTTTCTCGTCTTCCAAAATCAATCTAACTAATTCTGTTGGATGCAGGTTGGCAGCGAGGGCTTCTTCGCATCTTCTTTCCACTGCGCGATGGATACCGAATAGCCTCATACTGTGTGTTAGTTCTTTGATTCCTTGGTACATTGTTTAATCTCCATGTAAATGAATAGTTCCAGGGTCCCGTCTAGGCACCCCTGATATCTTTGTTTTTTGTTTTGCAGCTTCGTAATTGTCGGCGCACGACCTAACATAGGCTAGATTGTACTTGCAGTATGTGAGGGCTCGGGAAGCAGCGTATTCAAGAGCCTCGTTGGTGTAGCCCTGTTTGCCAAGCCTTACGATTCCCTGCATTCTTCGCAAATGCCGATATGGGTAATCGCCTGAAAGCTGTTGCTTGACCAGTTCCATCATCTTAGGACCGATTGCGCTAGATTGCTTAATCAACCTCTGTACCTGGATTGAAGCTTGCTGAACAGATGCAGGCGGCATATGTGCCTCATCGATCGATTTCTTATGATTTGCGACTTTCTTATGGCAAGCAACTCGATTTACGTCTCCATCGAATATCTCGATCAATTTTTGGCCAATCTTGGCGCGAAGCGATTGACCGCAATACTGAAACGGAACCGAGTAATAGGCTTTATCGATTTGAACGCAGCAATCGGGGTGAACTTTTACAGTCTTCCATTCCAGGATCTCATAGGGTTCAGCTGGTAGGGCTTTTAATAGTGGTGCTTCAACTTCGAAACGCTCCCGCCTACTGACACCATGGTCGGGCATAACCTTCAGATTGAAATCATCTAAAATAGTCCTGAAACATCGATTTAGTTCATCTAGGCTATAAAAAGTATGATCTCTATAAGTTTGAAAAAACGAACGTTGAATAGCGCCAATTGCTGCTTCGACGCTTGCCTTATCTCTCGGCGTATAGGGCCTTGCCGGGAGTCCCGCGAAGCCCATGTGATTTCCGAAATCACAATACGTGGGGTTAAGATCAGGATCCCAGCAATGGGCGTTCTTAACTCCTGACTTTAGGTTATCGAGTACAGCGTATGGGGTGACACCTCCAAAATAGGAAAACATTCTCTCATGGCTGCGGATAAAAGATTCAAGCTTCTGGTTCATAGTAAACTCCCCGAAGGTGAGACTACTAAAAGGCAGGACTCCACAGAAGAATTGAGTCTTCGTGCGCTTACCAGTACGGCGGTCAGTAATAAAAAGCCCATCACAGTAATCAACTTGGGTCCGTTCACCGGCAACGTGATCTAAGGGTACTGCAGGTTTGATAGGCTCTTTCATTCGCCCTTTAAGGTGCCGAGCAAAAGTAGAATAGTCCACATTCAATTCGAGCTCTTCGAAGAGGGCCTTTACGTTGACACCTTTCTTTCTGCTCTTTATCAGTGACGGCCAATCGACCAAATCAGCCCAAGACCCTTGAGAGGGGTTTGACTGATTTTGTCCAGCCTGATGAGGAGCTAAATAGCGGTCGACGGTGTTGCGCGAAATACCCAAAGACTTGGCAATACCGCGTTTGCTGAATCCTAGTTGATGCATCTTGCGAATTTGTTCTATCATGGCCTTACTCTTCAAGGTCATGCCCCCATAACTGTTATTGTTTTTAGGTGTTATGGAATAGGCTGGCCTATTTTTATGTCTAATGTAAGCAATAATTGCGGGGTGCTGTCTTCGGAGTGGCTCAATTTGGTGCCAGGGAGTGGCTCAGTTTTTGCCAAGGGGTGGCTCAGTTTTCATGCCATCGGGCACTTACAATCTCTGAGTACACCAAAAAGCATGGAATCATACTTTCGAGTTGGTACTATCACCGCAAGCGATTACAAAAGACTGATTCCAAGTTCGTGCCCATCAAGGTAAATGCATCTAACAAAAAACCAACTATCACCTTGCAGTTTGAGAATCAAGGTATTTACCTTCAAGCCAAGAATTTGGACGTTACTGTTTTATCTCATTTCCTAGCAGCGAGCCTTCATGAAGCAAGCTAGCGATTTTTCCAAAATCCTGCTTTGGCGTGAGCCCGTTGATATGCGCAAGCAGATTAACGGACTTGCTGAAATCGTTGAAAGTGAGCTTCAGGAAAATTTGTTCGAGAATACACTTTTTCTTTTCTGTAATAAAAAGCGTGACCTTGTGAAAGCTATCTACTTCGATAAGGCAGGATTTTGCCTTTGGATCAAGAAACTAGATAGTGATCGATTCCCATGGTTTCGTAAAGCAGATCAAGCCGAATTAACTATCTCAGCAAGAGATTTTGAACTGGTGGTCGACGGAGTTGACGTATTTAAAAGGCACAGAAAGCTAAATTTTACGAGTTATTCCTAACTGCATTTTCCTGGTGATTTTGCTAGTTTTGCGACTATGACTACTGACCAGGAAAATGCTTATCTCAAGACCGAGAACTTCTTCTTAAAAACTAAGATTGACGAGTTGGAAGAACTTGTTCGCGCTTTGCAACGTAATAGATTCGCATCTAAAAGTGAATCTTTGAACCATCCTGGCATGAAATCACTATTTCATGATGAGGCTGAAACAGCAGAGCCTACTTTCCCCGAAAAAAAGAAGGTAAGATCCTACTCAAGATCGACGGCAAGAAAGCCTATCCCTGAAGACTTGCCACGGGAAAACATCTATCTAGACTTACCAGAATCCGAAAAAAACTGCAGCTGCCGTAGCGAGCCAATGCAGCAAGTCAGTGAGAAAATTAGTGAGAAGCTTCACATTAAACCACGCAAATTATCAGTTCATAGATTTATAAAGCCAGTATACGGCTGTAAAAAATGTGAGACTGTAAAACAGGCAAAAATGCCGGCACATCCCCTTTCTCGCTGTTCAGTTACTCTAGAGTCTCTTGCATACCTTGCTTATAGTAAGTACGCAGAAGGTCTTCCTCTTTATCGTATTGAGAAATCATTGAAGGCCGACGATGTCGAACTTGGACGCGATAAAATGTCTCGCTGGATGATTCAAATCGCGGAAAACTATTACCGATAAAAAACTTATTGCATCAAAAACTCTTAGAAAGCCCAATGGTTGCCATGGTCGAGACCAGTTTTCAAGTCTTAAAAGAAAAAGACCGTCCAGCTGACCGAACAAGTTATGTTTTGGTCCAAGCAAGAGAAGGTCCACCGGGCCAAAAAATCACGGTTTTTCATTACGAAAAATCCCGTGCTAAAGAGACAATTGAAAAGTATTTAGATGGATTTTCCGGGTCATTCCCTACCGATGGTTTAGGAGTTTACCAAACCTATTCCAACGAAAATCCACAGGTGTCTCACGGCGGGTGTTGGGCGCATGCGCGCAGAAAGCTCGCAGACGCTGCCAAGGGGAAGAAAAATAGGGGCGTTGCCGCTAAGCAGATGCTGCTATTAATCAAAGACCTATTCAAATCAGAAAAAGAGGTTGGATGCTGCGGTGTAGATGAAAAATTGGAAAAAAGAGCCAAAAACTGTAAACCAGTCATAGATAAAATCCACGATTTACTGGTAGAAGGGTTGGTTTCATATCCAGCAAATTCCCTTACTGGTAAGGCATTTAGATATCTCGATAATCAATGGGATTACTTAACAAGATTTCTAGGAGACCCACATCTCATCATCCACAATAATTATGTTGAACGACAAATAAAACCTTTCGTTCTTGGGCGAAAGGCTTGGCTATTTGCCGATAGCGAACGCGGGGCGCATGCTAGTGTCGGCAGCCATTTGAAAACGGCAATAATCAGTACATTATTGCCGTTTAGCCTAGCGCTTTTTTGACTCCATCAATCTGTATGAGTCACCTTCTATTTTTATGAGTTCGAGATGGTGAGTAATGCGATCGATCATCGCCGTAAGGCATGCTGCACCAGGGAAGATTTTGTTCCAGTCTTTAAATGCTAGGTTTGTCGTAAAGATTATCGAGCCGTTTTCATAGCGTCTATTGACGACTTCAAAGATCGTGTCAGCCGCGGCGCAATCGTAAGAGAGATAGCCAAGCTCGTCGATTATCAGAAGGTCAGGCGCGCAGTAGCGCTTCAGAGCTTTGTTAAGTTCAGCCGGACTTTCTTTAGCTTGTAGGGTCATCACTAATTCTGAAGCTGTGGTAAATAAGACGTTGTATCCTTTCATTACAGCATGATAGCCGATATTTTTCGCTATCATTGACTTACCGAGTCCTTGAGCGCCAGCTATCAAGACGTTTCTGCTACTGGTAATGAAATTTGCTTCGAGTAGACTTTCTATCTTTGCTCGATCGATGCTTTTGGGCCACGCCCAATCGAAGTGGTGTAACTGCTTTAGTTTGCCTAGCTTTGCAGCTTTCAGTCTGCGATCTGTGCTGCGCCGATCTTTTTCGACGAGTTCGAGGCTCACCATTTTTTCGATGACGGTTTTTGCTGTCTGTTTTTCTTTGTCACATCCAGCGGCGAACTCACCAAAATTTTCTGATAGATAGTTTAAACGTAATTTTTTCAAGTCTATTGTTAGTGTGTCTGTCATAGTTTTATCCTGTTATATATGGTCATAATTGTCTAATGAATGAGAATCGACATGAAGTTTTTCAAATTGATTGTCTTTGCTGAAATGGACAGGTTTGAGATGATTTTGATTGGTTTTTGTCCTAAGAATCAGAATGTTACTGAGCTGCTCCGGGTGATGCTTTTCTTGTTCGATGGCGACTTTAAGGCCTGCTCGAAACGCTTCATCACCATAGAGGCTGTATAAGCTTCCAAATTGTTTCAGTGCGAAGGCTTTTGGTACACCCTGCTTTATAAGCTGCCTTAAGCAAAGCTCAAGATCTGGCACCAAGTTCAAGATATATTCGCGTAGTTTGTGGTTTTTGTTGTCCGATCTCTGCTGCCAGTGATCAGGGTTGATAACCTTCTGTCCGCGCTCAAAGGATCTACGATGCTCACAAACTATCTTCGTTCCGTCGAGAATTCTGACGATATCGTCGTCTGCCTCAAGAGTTACGCTGACTCTTTGATATTCAGAGGGAATTGAGTAATCGTTGAGATCAAAGCGAATAAATCCTCTTTGGATGATCTAGCTGGCTTCGTCTGCATGGCGTGAAAGTATCTGTCATAGTGGGGCTTTAGCAGAAACTCTTTTTCTTCAAGCCAAACCGATTTTACCGTTTTGTCGCGTCCTTGGGGCCACGGTCTTACGTTAGCTACAGTATCGAGCCAAACCTTAAGATCGCGATTGCGTGCATCTAGTATTTCCTCGTTGTAGCCACTGGCAAAGCTGTCTCGGATGTACCGAATTGCGCGTTCGACACGGCCCTTCTCATTTCCTGCATATGGACGACAAGCAGATAATTCAAAGCCGTAGAAACCGGAAAAATCGACTAGCTGAGAATTAAAAATAACTTCATTACCAACGCGATCAATAACAGCGCTCTTTAGATTATCGTAGAGAAGCTTACGCGCCGTGCCGCCGAAGTAGCTGAAGGCTCTTTCGTGGAGGCGTAAAAAGCTTTCCGTGCTGATATCAAAGGTAAATTCTGCATATATTGTTCTTGAATATGAAAGCACCATCGCAAACAGATATAGCTTTCTCTCACCACCAGCGACTTTCAATTTGCCGAAGTGAGCCCAATCAACTTGAGCATTCTCACCTGCGACGTAGTTCATCGGTTTATAAGTCTTGGTGATTTTCTTTCTGAGCGGTCTTACATAATGAATGACAGTGTTAACAGAACCTTTGTAGCCACGATCTTTCAGGATGCGAAAAGGTTTGGTGCCGCGAATAGCAGGATAACGCTCTAAATGCTCAGCTATAAGGTCTTTGTAGGGATCGATGATAGAAGCTCGGCTCTGCGAATTCGGCGGCTCAGAGTCTCCGTAAAGAAGCCTTTTCACAGTATCTCTATGAAGACTAACAGCTTTGCTGACAGCGTAGAGCGTATTGTATTGCCAACCCGGAAACCCAACTTCCCGCCAATCTCTTGACATAGATTAAGCCATCTTTGCAAGCTCAATTTGC
>JABSRP010000080.1 GCA_013215145.1 Pseudobacteriovorax sp. | reverse complement strand
CTTTGCCATGTGGAATGTCCTCCAAAAGTTATATAAGTTTTTCGGAGGGAAGTGGGATTTCTTTAGAGACAGCACAAAAGAGATGTTTAGTGTTGAAGAAGATTTGGCGATCGATTCCTTAGAGGGTTAATCATGTTTAAAGGGTTAAGAGAGAAATCTTGACCCTTACTATTTGATTGTCTACCAAAACTATAAAGTTAGCGAAAAAACCAAATTAAGGTGTTCCTCTCCTTTGAGTCCTGTGAAGTAAGTGTCTCCAATATGCTCGAAACCATGTTTGAGATAAAAAGCCTTCGCTCTTTCATTATGAACCCATGCTGTCAGCCACAAGTCCGGGATTCCTTGAGCCTTACACCAATTTTTAATAAATGCCATCATTTGTCCACCGAACCCCCGATTACAAAAGGATTCAAGAAGATAAAATTTGTCGATCTCGACTTTTCGTGACGATGCTGTGGGGCAGGGACGATCCAAATTGACTTCGATGAACCCGATGACTCTATCTTCAAATGAAACAGAAAACAGTTTTTTTTCTGATGAATTGAGCTTTTCAAGAATCACAGCTGGTGTGAAAGTCTGCCAAAGGAAATCTGCCATCAAAGAGTCAACGCCATCAAAGCCATAATTATGGGTCCATACAGAGATGCCGATACTGGCGATATGTTTGACCTGTGAGTCTGTTGTCTCATAGATTTTCATCTTGGGCTATTCCTACTGGTATGAGTGCCTACTCTTATAAGACGTGAATCATTCGAAAAAATTGCGCTTAAATATGTAATCTCAGCATCAAGTGAATCTTACTCCACTTCATTCGATAAGGTGCTGTTATTAATCATAAAAATATGAAGGCAGATAGGATCTATAGTTTTTACAATATTTAAATTCTTTTCTGAGCTTGTTGGCAGTATTTCCAATGAGATGGACAAGGCACTAAATGGGGAGCCACAATAAAAATATAGTTAGGTACCACAAAAAGTTTGATAAACCCGCTCCCCTTCTTTTGGAGGGGCTGCGAGATGTTGATGCTCTGGGGCAATGCTAAATGGGTCCTTGATGGCCTCCCAAAGAGTATGTAGGTATTGGAAGTCATTTTGATAAGCAAAATCAATAGCTTTTTGGACCTGATGGTTACGAGGGATTAGTTGAGGATTAGAGGCTGCTAGCGTGTTTATATTAGGAGTTAG
Source organism: Pseudobacteriovorax sp. (assembly GCA_013215145.1). Lineage (GTDB taxonomy): Bacteria > Bdellovibrionota_B > Oligoflexia > Oligoflexales > Oligoflexaceae > DT-89. The sequence goes on along the minus strand of JABSRP010000080.1, from coordinate 15,518 downwards.
TGCTTTCCACCGAGTAAAAAAGGATTTAAGGCCTGCGTCATGAGGAAAAAACGGCTCTCTATCATGATATAAATTAGGCAGTAAACAAAAGCTTTTAGTAAAGTCTAGTGAATGAAGTTCAAGGTATTTTAAAAAATCACCAATCAGTATTTCAACCTCCCTATTAGAGCTATCGAATCCAAGTTTACTTGCAAAGGCTTGGGTTATTTTGCCCTTAAAACCGTTAAATACTGGTAATAACGTCTCTGTTATAAGTTTCGTTGATCTGTCATGTTGGTCAGAAATCAAGGGGATTAGGCATTCCGCTAGTTGGCTAATATTCCATTTCACGATTGTCATCTGATTCCCATAAGCGTATCTACCCTGGGTATCGATTGAGCTAAATACCTTGTTGAATTGATAGTTATCCATAAAGGCACATGGACCATAGTCTATGGTAATACCAGCTATAGAACAATTGTCAGTGTTCATAACTCCGTGAATAAACCCCTGGGCAAACCATTTTGCAATGAGATTACCCTGACGTTCCGCAAAGGCTCTGAGAAATTCTATGTAACGGTTTGATCCCTTAGGGTTTATCTCTGGGTAATGCCTTTTTATCGAGTAATCACAGAGAATCTCCAATGCCTCTACATCCTCTTTATGGTGGAAGTATTGGAATGTACCGACACGTATATGACTATCTGCAATCCGAGCGAGTACTGCTCCAGGCTCGTCTCCATCTTCCCGGTGGACTATCTCTCCAGAGGCAATGATGCTAAGGGCACGTGTCGTAGGAACTCCAAGAGCATTCATTGCCTCGCTGACTATGAACTCTCGAATGGCTGGTCCTAGTGGACATTTTCCGTCAGCTCCACGGGACCACATTGTTACCCCGGAGCCCTTGAGCTGGAGGTCTAGTCCATTTATCTCTCCCAATAGATGGGCGCGTCCATCTCCCAATTGAGGAACGAAATAGCCAAATTGAGAGCCAGCGTAAGCTAAAGCTATGGGCTCAGAGCCTGGTATCAGTTTGTTGCCAGACAGCCAGTCAACGATCGAAGCGTTGTTTGGAAATTCTAGTTGAACGTCTTCAGCAAGCCTATGATTAAACAGGACTAACTTCGGATCTGGGCACTGAGAGGGGTTGGATTTATGATAGAACCGACTTGGTAGCCTCGCGTATGTATTATCTAGCATTGTTTGTCCTCGGTTAAAGGCCTTGATTCAAGACTGGATTCAATCAGTTGCGACTTGATGAGTTAATTCCGAGCAAAGCTGCTTTGCAAAAGAAACAGTCCGCGGCAATGTATGCTCTAGGGACCATTTACTATTAGTCAAGCTTGTGCGATCCTCTTGATATTGAAAAATCCCGTTTTTCGCTTCATCATTATCGATCAACTCGTCAAGTGGGCAGGCACTACCAATAAGATAAATACTCTCGTCTTCTAATTTACAGGCAGTTTTTCGATTTTTGAAGCTACGGGGAGATGACGAAAATTGATCAAGATCATCATCCCACATGCCTCCTAAAAAACTAATATCGCCCTCTAAAAAGCTATAAGACGATGCCAGGTATCTAGTACTAAGTTTATTGTGTCGTCCGGTACAATCAATAACAAGATCTACGTGTTTGGAATGCGACTTGGTTTTGAGTAAAAGAGCATTTTCTGTGTGGCTAAGCGAGACGAGTCTTTCTGGGTTCTTCTTAACAAGATACTTTGCTGATTGCCAGATTTCTTTTGGAAGATCAAAAGGTTCGTCTCCTTCCCAGAAATATTCGATGATTCCTCCGGAATGACAATACCTTCGTTTGTTCATGAGGAAGAATTTTTTTATGTCGGAACTGCTTTGTCCAATCCAGTAGATCTCTTTTGGTATGACAGGTTTGTCTTGATAGAAACCATAGAGTTTGTTCGGATAAACGACGGGAAGAATGTATTCAAGAACACAGTTTGCTGTATCCCCGGCTCCGATAATTCCCACTACTTTTCCAGATAGGCTACTGAGGTTAGCGCTATTTTTGAAGCTGTTTGCGATAAACTGATCTCCAGAGACTATTTTACTCGAGTCCATGTCCTTTGAGTAGGCTGATGTCCTGATGCCCCCCATTCCATTTGCGATGACGACATGGTTTGCTTCTACATAATGATCGTTTGCATAGATGCGATATCCACCTTTGTTTTTTTCTATATGCTCGACTTCAAAATTAAACGCAATATTACTATCACCATGAAACAAGATCATTGCCGTTAACTCAAATAAATGCTTAGCGGTAGGAAAAGGCTTTTCTAAAAGTTCATCGAAATCACTTGTCTGGATAAAATACTCCGGCAAGATATTTGAGTTAAGTGCTACCTTTTCGTAAGTGGGAGAATTTAGAACCAAAGAATCTCCCAATGAGGCAAAGGTCGAAGTGGGTGATTCAGTTTTCTCAACGATAAGTATCTTTGCTTTAGAATGCATTCTTTTCAATACGTATGAAAACAATGCGGAGTGGATGCCTGCCCCAATCAAAACTAAATCATATTTTGTATCTATTGCTGGCTTTTTTTCTTTTAGATAGTCTATCGCTCTTTTGACATAAAGTTGCCGGTTATTTTTTTGGAAAACAAAACCTCTGACCTGTTCGGCAAGAGGCTGATGACTTAGATCTTTTAATTGTCCAGATTCTTCGAGTAATTTTTGGGTTATCTCATGACTTTTGCCGAAAATTGCTGGACCAAAGGCTGTGATATCAAATTTTTTCCTGTTTATCTGTGAATCTGTGGGTAACCCTTCTAGCGAATCTCCGAAAATTGTCATAAGAGCTCTTTCGTTGAAAGATTGGTTTCAAAAGGACTTGTCCAGGGGATAGATTATTGAATGGTCGTTTTGACTTATAGAGAGCATGGGATAAACTGATTCGTATCAGGCTCCTCGACCTACTTTCGACCTAGTTCAATACCTCTGGACTCCGTATTGAGTAAAACTTATTGCATATAAATTGCATTTGCAATCAAATTGCATTAACGATACTAAAGGATCGATCTTCGGTACTTGGCATACGCCAGCACGAATGCAAAGGAGTGTGCATGCAGGGTAAATATCTTGATACCAACTGGGAAAAGCAGGTGCTGCGGGCAGCAGATTTGCGGGCTACTCGATCTCGTATCTCGACGTTAGCTGTTCTTCGTGCAGCATCAAAACCATTGTCTCACCTTGAAGTATTTGACCGTTTACCGTCTAGAGAATTTGATAAAGTCACCATCTTTAGAAATTTAAAGGATTTGGTAAAACGAAATATACTGCGGCGATTGGAACTTGGTGATCATCGTTGGCGCTTTGAACTCATAGCCTCTGAGTGTCATGAAAAGACAACGGAACACCCGCTCTTTATTTGTAATGACTGCAATACACTGACTTGTTTACGAGAAATGAATATCACAGACTGGCCTGGATTGGACGCAGAGTTTTCGAATAGAATCAGCGATGTCATTGTCAGGGGTATCTGCCAGGAATGCAGTCATAAGATTTGAGAAGGCATCGATGCTTTCTGAACTACAAATCTTTGCTTTGGTCACAGTGGTTGGAGTCTTTAGCTTGCTATAAGCCGAGTTTTGTCCGAAAAAATGCCTCATCATTTTTTCTGGATCGTCATCTATCTGGGATACTTGTTACCAAATACCTCAAGCCACCTACCCGTGGGTTATCATGTCAGGATTTGACATTCACAGAGATTTTACCTCTCCATGATCCCCACCTATTTGGTGTTGCTGCAAGTGGAGTTTACCTAGCCGGTCCGCGGACCGCTGATGAGCTCTTACCTCATCCTTTCACCCATCACCTGTTCCTGAATGCTATGCATTAAGGCCATCGGCTGGTCTGCTCTCTGTTGCACTTGTCGTCGGGTTTCCCCGCAAGGCTGTTAACCTTCACTCTATCCAAGCAGCTCGGACTTTCCTCCCCTAGAACTGTCCTCTTGGACAGTATTCTAAGAGCAACGATCTACAAGCCTGGACTCCAACCAGGACAAATATGAAAAAATCCCTTTCGGAAGATCATCATCAAGTTTTGTAGCGGGTGTCGGAATCGAACCGACCTTGTCGAGGATATGAGCCTCGCTGAAACCCAGCTTCACACCCGCTGCGATGTTTTAGTTGGTCTGGAGGGTATCGAATCTTTGTTTTCTATCTATAAAATAGATACCCTTCTATTAGGCTACAGACCATTTTTGGTCAGGGGGGTGGGATTTGAACCCACGACCCCTCGCTTCCAAAGCGAGTACTCTACCAGACTGAGCCACCCCCTGTTTCTGGCGGAAGATGGAGGAGTTGAACCCCGAACGTTTCCATTCCCCTGGTTTTCGAAACCAGTTGCCAGCCAACCTAGCAGCATCTTCCTTTACTTCGATACGTCGCATATCTCATATTTATAATCGTTTTTAGCCTTAGTGGATTTTACCTGGGCTTTCGATAAATTTTTTTGTGTACTCAAATAAAGTATTTCATATAAATTCATTCGTATTTCCTTTTGGAATACCAAGAAAAAATTGGCTGGCACTGCAGGATTCGAACCTGCAACAACTGTTTCAAAGACAGACGTTTTACCATTAAACTAAGCGCCACTGATTCATTGATCTATGTATTTTATAGCTCTGGGGTGATAGAGGGGACTCGAACCCCCAACCCTCCGCTTCACAGGCGGTTACTCTTCCCATTGAGCTACTATCACCTATAACTTGTGCTCTAGCGAGAATAGATCTCAATGGATTCGGGTGCTTCTTTTCTCCTTGTTATACCTACCGAAATAACCTTCCAGTATGCTCGCCCGAAATCACTGTTTTCGCCCTTGAATTTGACAAGAGAACCAACTTTGATCTCATCTTCTCTTATCCAAGCGATGCGGGTACGACCAAACCGCTTAAGCTTACATTGTCTATAGAAACCCATTTTTCGTCCCCTTTATAATCTTAATAATCAAACCCTTTGGTCTTATAGTTGATTGGTGAGAAGGAGGGGAATCGAACCCCCGCTCTACGGTTTAAAAGACCGCCGCACTACCAGCATGTGCTACCTTCCCAAAAAATCTTCCGAAAAAGATCAGTTTGTATTGGTACCCCCGGAGGGAATTGAACCCTCTTTTCTTGATTGAAAATCAAGTGAATTGACCAATATTCGACGGGGACATTAATATATTGGTGGGTAGGGAGAGATTCGAACTCTCAAAGCCCGAAGGCCACTGATTTACAGTCAGCTTATCTCACCAATGAATGCCTACCCATGATGACAAGGAGAGGGCTCAAGCCTCTGACGTACCGGGCTTCAACCAGTCGCTCTTACTATCTGAGCGATCTTGCCATCTTTACTTAAGTAGAGACCGTGAGAATCGAACTCACCTCAAACTCCTTGCAATAGAGTTTCGCCAACCTCGGTACATGGGCCCCCAAAACGAACCGTAACCAATTAAAAAAGGGGTCTCAAAATTTGAGACCCCTTTAAGCTTATAAATAAGCTCATCATTGATCTCACTTATCCAGTTTCAAAATGATAAAAGCATTCCTGTTTGTCCTGATAAAAAATGTTTGATGCTTTATTCACGTTTAACTCCTAGTGATTAGAGGTACCTAATTACCTTCCTTACTTAAGTCGTATGAGTTGAGCAGAATCTTAACCCATAAACTCAATTTTTTGCTTTGGGTATAAGCTAAAGCCCGTTTTTAACTTTCATAAGAGCTTCCTTAACAAGTTGCGAGACCCTAGCTGCTGAAATACTTAAATCTTCTGCTACTTTTTTAATGGGAGTTTCCAGTATCACTCTTTCCTTAACGATATCAAACTCACTGTCTGAAAGAACCGACTCAAGAAATGTGATTAGCTCTACAGTATTCATTTTTTCGCATAGGGCCCCAGATTCATTCATCTCGGTAATTTCACAAGATGTTTTCAGAGCCTTAGAAAGCTCATAACGTGATGAGTGTTTGGCGCCATACAAAAACCGAAGAAAGTCAATGAAACATGTATTCATATGAATCGATCCATTTTCTATAAGTTTCGTTACCGCATATCCAGGGAAGTCGCTGACCACCTCATCACTGTAGTTAGCCTTACGTGCATAGGCTTGAGCGATTTCATAAACCTCAGTGATGCGGGTTTCGGTGAGTCTTTCAATTTTTAGAGCAGAACTAGTCATAAAAAATCCCCCTTTACTATTTATAGTGAAGGAGGCCTTTTTATCCTTTATCGGCTCCACCTTCATCCTGGTGAAGCCTTACTAACTACACCATCATCCTAGAATGTTTCCTTTGACGCATACCCATCATGGTTTTTCCACAAATCTATTTGCTGAACCCCCTGTGGACGTAAAGATGCAATCGGGAGCAGCTTCCCCTTGGGCATAAATAGAATCGATATTGTTTGAGTTCTCTTTTGCATGTCACTTACCGTACTAAAATGGTGATTGAGCTATGACTCACTGTTCAATGATGAGCTATATCCCTAGTTTTAGCAAGGTCGCTAATCCACAGCCTGACCTTTATTGAAAATGAAGCAAGAATCTTGCCAACCTAAACCCCTTACGATTCAGCAGTTTTTGATCTTCTACCCGGCTCTATTTTGGCCAAAAAAATGATCGTGGTCGATTTTTGTCAATCTCATTTAAATGGTGTCCAGATTGGTACGACTATTCCAATGTGGCAAACGATAGCCCTTAATATGAAATGGGATGGAAAATGCTGAGTTTATGGAAAAATAGAATACTGAACCATCTCTGGCGAAACAAATTGAGGATCCTCTTGCCTTAAACTACCTACGCTCAAAAGTTAAATAGTGTTTGAGGGGGAACCATAGAGTTTCCTTTTTATATGCTTATGGCTCGGTAGCCCAACTGGAAGAGGCGCTGGTTTTAGACACCAGAGGTTGTGGGTTCGACTCCCACCCGAGCTACCATTATTTTCTATAAGACTGTGTGGCCCAACTGGAAGAGGCAATAGGCTTAAAACCTATGAGCTGCGAGTTCGAATCTCGCCACAGTCACCAATTTATTTTGATCGTTCATAAAAATATGCTTAATAAAAATTTCTCCTTATACGACTATGTTCATGAAGGTCAATGATGGCAAAAAGGAAATGAGAAATATGTTTGTCAATGATCCAAGTAATAAATGGAAAACATTTGATCATCCATCATAGTATCCCTTTGACTTGATTTTTTATTTCCTACTGATAGGTTCAGCAAGAAAGCTTGCAGGTGAGGTGTTCATGGATACACATCTGGTTTCCAACCAGAAGTAGAGGGATCGTTACCCTCCACCTGCTCCAAACTTTATATTCTGGTCCTGTGGTGTAATGGCTAACATTCTCGACTGTCTCTCGGGAGCTGGGGGTTCGATTCCCCTCAGGACCGCCAAAATGGGGAAAGAAGCTCTTTTGGTTGAGCGCCGGACTGTTAATCCGGAAGGAGTGGGTTCGACTCCCACCTTTCCCGCCAATAACTTAGATTATATTGATACTTTCAACGCTGAGGTAGCTCAATAGGTAGAGCTTTGGTCTTGTAAACCAGAGGTTGTGGGTTCGACTCCCATCCTCAGCTCCATAAAAACATCATGTAACCGAAGACTGAAAAAGGAATTTTTGGAGTGACGAGATGGAATCTATTTTACTTTTATCTTACGATTTTAGGCCACTGAGAATTATTGGCTGGGAGAAAGCTATTTATCTCGTGATTCAGGGTAAGGCCGAAGCGATAGACTACTACGAAAAAATCATTCGATCAGTGTCAACTGAAATTGTCTTGCCAAAAGTTATTCGTCTGAAACAATACTTTAGGTGCAAGAAAAAAGTACGATTGATTTATAGAAAGTCGGCAGTTTTTTCAAGAGACCAACTAGTTTGTCAGTACTGTTCAAAAAAGATGGGGCGTAGTGAAGCCACAATCGATCACGTGGTGCCAAGAGCACAGGGAGGACCATCTACTTATGAAAATACAGTGACGTCTTGCAGTAGCTGCAACGCGAAAAAGCGGGATCGCACCCCGAAGCAGGCCGGGATGAAGCTTTTAAATACTCCAAAACCTCCGGAGAAAGAATTGCTACAATTCCAACCTGAAGTTGAAAAAATGTACGAGAGCTTTATCGCAGAGTTAAGCGTCTAAGCTCTCATTATGTATGATTTTGAAACTACTTGCTTGCTGATGGGGTAGGGTTCAAACTGTTTAGGCAAATATAAGTTCCAGTAACCTTGTCACTTTCGACGCAGTTTGTGCTACCACTGGCTTGAGCAGTGGGGACTTCCGTAGCTATGATAGCTCCATTTGCTAAGTCGTAGTCCAGCGATACTGTTGCGGTCTCACCTTCTGCAATTTGAAAATTCTCTAGGACTTTATCTTCACATCCAAACTCTGAAATCGTATCACTTGAAATATTGAGTTCGGATGACGCCGTCAAATACTCCTCCACGGCGAAGGAGTAGGTCGATGCGAAGCAGATCGTCACTTGATTGTATTCACCTGGGAGTACTGGGTATTGCGCTGCGTTGATCGTGGCGTTGACTTCCTCGGTGGTTCTCGCTAAATCCACATATTCCATTTCGCTTGTGGTGCAAAAATCTGGCCCAGGTGGCTGGTAGTATTCATACTTTTTACCATCCCTTTCGATATCTGATTTGCCTCCATTTGTGCAACCAGTGGGAGCAATATATATACCGGATTCGTAAACAGGAGAGGCGTTACTATCGTTAAGATCTGCCGTGTAGCGTAAACTAACCGACATGATCTTCAGGCCGAAGTAACTCGGGTTTTGGTTATTAGCGCCGCCTTGCAGTGCAGTAGTCGTCTGATTGGTCATTTGCATGACAACTACTCCGGAATCTCCATTTTCTTCACCACAAGATATTGCTACACTCATAATACTTACGGCAAGTAATTTACTCGATAATTTCAATGTAATTGTCTCTCTTGGGTTGTGGTCTATCGGGATATCGGAGCACATTGGGAAAATTGAATGGGAGTTATTCGGCATGCGGGAGGTGATAACAGCACTTGGGAAAACCGGATAATTATTGGATTATCCGGTTATTTTCCGTAAATTTTATATTTGACGCTCATAGCTGATGATAATTTTTGTATCCGTTTCTAGCGCTTCTAGAAGGATTTGATCGATCGTGATCGTCTTTCCAGTAATGGTAAATTTGTCTTTTGGGATCTCTTTGCCAGATATCTGTACTTTGACGCTGCTACCCATGGGTTGGGAAGCGAGTTCGAAGTTTGCATTCGTTTTACTTATCACTGATTTTTTAAGCTGTTCAAAATGCTGAGTCCAATCATTTTCGCAGATATCGAAAACGGCTCCATTCGTTTTCTTTGCTAACTCGATATAAGATGTGCCAGTACTTGCTATAGAGCATGAAGACGAGCCACTGCCACTGAAGCTATAAAAAATTGGTTTGATTCCCTGGTCAACAAATGCTTGTGTAATATGCTCGTGATTGACTGCGGTCGCATCGTCGTCTGTGACTACGACAAAGACTTTAGTAGCTTCAGGGCGATAGAAACTTTGTAGTTTTCCTCGGATTTCTGTTAGCTCATCTTCCTTGCCAAAAGCTCTGCTGGTGTTGTCACCGAAGGAATTGATATTACAGACCTTAATATTATTGCCGAACCCATTGGAAACATCTGTCGTAGAGACCGGGCAGGTGGCTGCTGCCAGTAATGCAAGAGAATTCCAACTTCCTATCTCTTGATCTAGTTCAATATAACCCTTGTCGCGGTCACTAGGCTCTAACTCCATATTCGTGCCAGAGCTACCTATACGGGATATTAGCGCGAGGTTTAGGTTGGTGGCATCTTCGACAGAAGCTGTAAACTTTTTGAAATTGTTTCGAACTTGCTCCGCTTCTTCACTCATACTACCTGAATTATCGATGACCCAAACCATATCTAGTGGAGATTTCTGAGTCTCCAGGCTGAAAACTTCAACAGCCGATTCCGTAGCATCAATCTTTTTGATAGGAGTAGTCTTTGGTTTTGCCACTGGTTCTTGAGGCTTTTCAGGTTCAACCGTCTTTTTTTGAGGCGAGCCAGAGAAACTGTTATCGCCACAGGCAGAAAGTAGAAGAACACTAAGTATCAGTGTAGATTTAAGGATATTCACGAGCAACCACCACTTCATTCAGATCAACATCAACAACAGGAATAAGACATAGACACCGAGCAGGTATGTGCAATCTGTGTGCCGACGTAAGTGTCTGTAATTAATGTACTTAGTCCTTAGTGGGATTGCTGTTTTTCAAACAACTGTCCAAATGCTATCTATTCTGCTCGCTCCTTCAGGGGTATCAGCGACGGGAAAAGTAGGTAGGGTTATTGAAAACGAATCATTTTAAGAGAAAAGATGGAAAACTCAATCAATTGGCAAGAATCACTTCGAACTATCTATTTTCCCGAGTACGGAGAACTTTTGACGAAAGAGAGCTTTTTGTCGTCATGAACTCTCCGGTAGTAGCAGGCATATCTTTGGTTTCCATCTGTATCGCTGGTATGGCACATAGATCCTGTTGGCAGTCTTACACGATAAAGGAGAGAGTTTTGCTCACAATTAACCCGAATCTCTTCTACCTCTAGGATATCTCCCGAGGTTTTTCCCTTGTACCAAAGCTCATTGCGAGACGAGCTCCAAAATACCCCTCGACCAGTTTCAATAGTTTTATCTAGTGCAAGTTGGTTGGTGTAGGCAATCATAAGGACTTCCCCAGAATCGATATCTTGAACGGCTACGGGAATAAGTCCGCCGACTGCCTGGACAGAGTTTAGTTTTTGAAAATCGAGCTTTAAGTCTAGGCCCTCTTCGACGTCATTTATCATCTGCCCCACCTTTCGTTGAACTATGGCATCCGGCTATAGCCGATGGCTATCCATCGGCTTTTTGCGTAGATGTTTGAAGTGATTTAGCTAATGGCTTTCACGCCTGCTTCTGCAACTAATTGATCATTCTCCACGGTACTACCAGAAACACCTATTGCTCCGATCACCTTGTTTTCCACGCGTATAGGAACTCCACCAGGAAATGTGATAAGCCCTGAATTTGAGTGCTCAATCTGATATAAAGGCCCTCCAGGTTGAGATAATTTACCTATCTCAGCGGAATCCATATCAAAGAAACGGGCAGTCTTGGCTTTTTTCACGGCGATGTCAATTGATCCTAACCAAGCATCATCCATACGCACAAAGCTCTTTAAGTTTCCACCAGCATCAACGACAGCAATGTCCATCTTGGTTTCTAATTCACGGGCTTTGATGATAGCTGCTTCTACGGCTTTCTGGGCTAATTCTAAATTGATATCATTCATAGGAACTCCTTTTTTTAGAAATGCCGCTATCCTACTTCCATTTTTTTTCATGAGAAAGCTAAATCTAGTTTATTTGAACAATGGGAGCTGTCTTATGCTATAGAGCTCATACTGTTCGTCGGTGGTAAAATCTAGGATTAACTTGGAAAGGCTGAAAAACGAATCCTATTTGATCTAGGTTTTTGAGAAAATATATAGTTATTATAGCTGGTTAACTGTGGTGATTTCAAATCGTACAGAAGGCCTGTAAAAATTCCGATAAGCCAGGTCTCTGGCCACGATTGATCAATATTAAGGCGTCTCCATGATTTATCGACCTCTGATTCTTTCGATAGCTTGTCTTGTTTCCTGTAGCGATTCCAGTAGCAATGATAATGTCACTGACGCCAGTGATTCACAAACTACTACCGAGTTACCTGAACCTGGCGCTGATGCTCTCGAAGTCTATACCGGAGTTACGAATCCGGAAGGGGTAGAGTCTGGTTTTGAAGGTATTCCCTGTGAAATTTATTTCACTGGTGAGAGTGAAGATGGGAATGAACTATACTACAAAACGAATTTTGGTCACGAGGACGATTCACACTCAGGTATTACGGTCCAATTCGTAGCTGATCAAGTTGAGTTATATGGTTTGGGCTCAAACAATGAAGATGAGATGGCACTACTATTGGCTGAAGCTAATGACAGGCAGTCACTGACAACAGTGTTTCTCAAATGGAAGCATGTCGACCATTTCCATTACTCAAGGTGTTATAACCTCCAGTTAGTTCCTTGAACCCTGAAACGACAACCTCCAATTAGTAGCGACGTGGAACAGTCCTTCTAGAATGTTCATAATCTTTTTGCTAGTCGCACTATGTTTATTTTGTGGTTGCATACCACAAGTCTATGATATATCCAAAGTCTGAGTTAAATGCAAGTACTTGCAACTAAATGAGGCAAGCTTTTTGGCGTAATTGCGAAACATGACAGCCTTGTGTCATCCAATTTTTATTAAACATTTAGATTCGATTTGAGCACTAAATTATGAGTCATACAATAAAGCCTGGAGTCAAAGAGGCACTACTTAACGTCTTATCTGCTGAGCAAATACTTGAAGATCAAGACAGCGTCTCTCATTATGGTAGTGATTGGGCACTAAAGGGTCAGGCCGGACTTGTTCTCAAGCCGAAAACTACGGCTGATGTCTCAGCAATATTAAAAATCTGTGATCAATATGAGCAGGAAATCGTCCCTTCAGCCGGTCGAACTGGTTTGGCGGGAGGCGCGACCTGTCAGTCCCATCAGATTGCCATGACCTGCGAACTGATGGCTAACCATGAACCTGTTGATCCGATAGCGCGAACTGTCATAGTACAGCCTGGGGTCATAACTGAAAGTTTACAAGAGATAGCTAAAAACTCTGGTCTCTATTTTGCGATTGATTTGAGTGCAAAGGGAAGCTCTCAAATCGGAGGGAATATTGCTAGCAATGTAGGAGGCATGAAATTCATCCGTTACGGAGGAATGAGAGAACAAATTCTTGGCTTGGAAGTGGTATTAGCAGATGGAACTGTACTGAATTTAAATCGTCAACTTTTCAAAGATAATACCGGTTATGATCTAAAGCAGCTTTTTATTGGGTCGGAAGGTACATTAGGATTTATTACCAAAGCCTGTATCAAGCTTTGGCCATCTCCACCTCCTCTCCGTGTGGGTTGCCTGCGTTTGTCTGCTCTTTCATCCGTGCCCTCAGTAGTTCAAGGAATGAATCAATTAGGGCTGGATATTTATGCCGCTGAGTACTTCGATAGTGCCTGTTTGAATCTTGTACGTTCAGTCAATACCGACGTCCGAGTCCCCTTTGAAGGTATCGACGCCGAAGGTAAAGAGCACTATCTATTGATTGAAGTAGATGACCGCAGCGAAAAGCTTGAGACATTCTTGATGGACTGTTATGAGAAGGAGATGATTAAGGATGTCGTTTTGGATAATTCGTCCGATGATAAACGAGAGTTGTGGCGACTGCGAGAGTTAGTGTCGGAGTCTATATCCGTGAAATGTTTGGTGCGGAAGAATGATGTTTCCCTCCCCATAGGAAACCTCGTTGAGTTCTTAGAGAGTTTAGAGGCGCATCTTCAGTCCCAAAGTGCAGAGTTTCAGCCGGCGGGTATTGATGTCCTTTGTTTTGGTCATATTGGAGATGGTAACTTGCACATCAATTATACTGCACCACGTGACAGCGATTCTGTTATGTTTAAAACCCTCATTGATGAGTTGGAGAATCAGGTTCTTGACCTTGTCAGGAAGCATGATGGAAGCATAAGCGCCGAGCATGGCATTGGTCTTTTAAAGAAAAAGCAGTTAGCCGACCGATCTGACTCTAGTGAGATGAATCAAATGATGGCGATTAAAAACCAATTTGATCCAAAGAATATTCTCAATCCTGGAAAGATTTTTGATATGGTTACCTAAGAAAATAATCTAATGAGTTAAACCAGCGATCTAGTGGAACTAGTCTTCGCTGGGTTTTTTCCAGTAGTCTAAGACAGCCAGGTTATCGGTAATGTAGCCTTTGTACTCAGAACTAGCGTAGTTCCAATTAATCAAACTTCGCACATAATGATTATCAGTCGTAGATGAAAGTCTACCAAAAGCAAAATCAACACTTATTCTGTGGTAGTCTCTGATGGGATCATCATCCACTCCAAACTCAGTTAAGTCTGAGTTGACACCAACGAGCAAATCAAATCTAGTATCCGAATCCTTCAGGTATCTTGCATAGGCAAACATCCCGGGCTGGGTTTTACACCAGTATTCATACTCACCCCATGTTGGGCTTATCCAGGCATCCTCGTGGTGGTCAGCCGCAGCAGTATCGATTTCGTCTCCCCAGGGACGCTCAATGGTAACCGTATGTCTATGTTGAATGGCACTATTCATATAGGTTTTCTTGAAGACTCTAGGATAGTCTATACGCTTTTCTTCCGATAGGCATAAATATCCCGCAAATCCTATAGACTCACCTTGAGAGCTATGCCAGTGGGCGTCCCAATACGCCCTTTGAATATCTGGAGTCAGTGTCTTGATAGTTATAAAGGCTATTCTACGGGTGTCTCTCATCAATTCTAAATCATTTGTTTCCTGAAGATAGTATCTAGGTAGGTATAAAGAGTCGAAATCTATCAAGGAAAAATGCGATCTATTCGGTTCGATGATATCGCCCTTAGCAAAAAATAACTTAGATGTGTCGGTGAGATGTGGCAAGTTTTTGTCAAAATCGAAAATACAATCAGCACTGACAACCCATTTTTTGTCTCCAACTTTCACTGCGCCGCAGTAAATCGGATCGTTCTCATCGTTGACGATCCTAAAAAGGACCTGAGCTTCAATAGTATTTGTTAAGTAGTCATCCTTACTTCCTTGCCAAGAATCTTTGTCCCAAAGTTTCCAAGACCATTTAACAAAAATGAGAAAAGCACCAGTGAGGGCTATCCATGTGAGAACCACGACGCCGCAGTTAAATAGTATTTTCATTTATAAGGCCTCGACTTGATTGTCTGAAAGTGCTTGGTGGATTTTGCCTCAATATCTGTATCGTGAAAACCTCTTTCGGGTAAGTATATGATATGGTGTTTTCTTGACAATGTGATTACAATATTGGGATAGCTGTTGCAATAAGTCGTCTATTGGGGAAGATTGGGATGCTTAGTATTTTCATCGTTGTTACTTTTTTAATAGCCTCAGGTGTAGGCGCGAAAGAAAGGGTTTTTCGAGTCCCATTGACCAATTATAAGCTAGACACCTTTGATCCTCTCAATTCCTCTGATCATGAATCTCTCATGATAACCACTGCTATGTACTCCGGGTTACTGACTATCGACGAAAAAAGTGGCAGAGTGATTCCAGATCTTGCAGAGTCTTTTGAATGGAGAGGAAGCAAGCTACAGATCACTCTAAAAGATAATTTAAAAACATCTAAGAAACGACCATTCTCTGCCAACGAGATTGTTGGATCATTAACGAGAGCTTTGCTAAACGGAAAGAACCCTCCAGGTCTATTGCATCGTATACTTTGTGCTGATAGGCAGTGTCGCGGAATTCGTATGGTCAATACGAAAGTGATTGAGTTTACCTTTCCCACAAAAAGTGAAATATTTCTCACTTATACCGATCCGGTTTGAGTTTTCCGGACTAAAAGAAAGTACTTTGCAAACTATTGATTTTGTTAGATCATCCA
>JABSRP010000079.1 GCA_013215145.1 Pseudobacteriovorax sp. | reverse complement strand
CTTAAGTTGAGCTACGTCGCTTCGCTCCGATGAAGTGGATCAAACAAACCAGCAAGCTAGGGTCAAATCAAGTCGGTTTGGGCAGCAGGTAGCGGCAAAATGAGTATCGAGAGTCTTTCCTAGGAACTTCGACGCAAATTCACTTGTTTATATCTTTGGGAATAATGGCGAATTTTTCTTTTCTGTCCGAATTACTTTCGTTGCCTATTTTTTGTATCGATTACTGGTTCATACTGCTCCTGCTCTTTTACCTTGATACCTTTTAATTTTGTTTGGTCTAGGTGAGCACGTTATAGAAGCCAGGAGTTAGGAAAGCAGCAATGAAAATTGGCGATCCTCGGCTCCCAAGAATCGCCTACAAGAAGAGATTGTAAGTGATCACAGTTTTGAGTCTCAGAGTTATGGGGAAGAGAAATCGGGAGTTTTTCTCGTAAGGAGGAGTATAAGGATTTTCTGCATGTTGTAAGCTTAACAATCAACTTTATCAAAAGCTTTTTAGGTCTTCATGTCACACCGAACTACGTCCCTCAAGCCTAGACGAGACCAGTAAAAACGATCCGAAAAACAGGAAAATACCAGGAACTCCCCACAAGCTAATAGGATCATTGAGTGTAGCATTGCTAGGATTTCGAGAATCATACTTGATTCCAACTCTTTCGCCTCTATCAAAAGTTCTGAAAAATGGCGCTTCTGTTCTAAAGACTCCTCTAGTCTGTTTGCTTGTATGAAAAGAAACTGTGTAACTGACATCGGTGCGACCGCTTTGTCTTACCCTATGAATATCGACAACAGTTCCTTCGGCTTCGAGGTAATGAGGGTATTTTTTCAAATTATTGTACGCAAAAAAAAGACTCAAGGCGATTAAGATAGAACCTGATATAATAGAAAAGTTCTTTCCATCGATACTCATGTGGGTATATTACTCTCGATTGTTCAACTTCGATTTAATCTTTTTCCAACCTTCAACAAGTAAATCTAATTGCTGAGTGACTTTGAGCTCCCTTAGATAGTCATTAATAGCTTTAAGCACACGGCTACCATTGGTGACATTAATCTTCTGGGTGCCTGAATTAGTTTTAGCGACGACGGCTACGTTAAAAATCTTAGCTTTATGGCTTCATTTTCGTACTTCATTTTTATTTTTCTTAATGCAGTGATGTTAGCACCAAAGGGTCGTTGGTTCTAGTAATCGTTAAGAATTTATTTGGATAAGTAAAGTTTGCCAGCGAGAGGAGGGTAGAGCAGCGGTTAAATTAAAACCCATAGTATATGTTAGAATGCATAATATTATGTATCTCGTTTACCGCGGGGGTAAAAGTTAGATATATTTAAGTCAAAGAAAGTTGTATGAGATTAGTTTGCTTTACTTTTTTGATGATTACAATGAGATACATTGACGAGGATCGTAGGCCTGCAGTTAGCCAGACAGATCAAGATATGGTCCTTGTAGAAGGAATTATTTCTAGTTGGGATCTTTTCTGCATGACTATTTGATTGATTTCCAAAGTATTCTTCGCACCATCTATTGATTGTTAACATTAGAAACTTTCCACTTACCTATAATCTTCCTTACCGAATTATCTGTGACGATCGATACAGTCTCACCATTTCTCTCAAGTAAATGTAGTCTCACTAAGGCTCCTCGATGGGAATTTAAGTTGTCGACGAAATTTCCGAGATTTTCTCTCAACTCATGTGATAGGTGAGGGTAATCTTTCCTAACAGAGTAGGTCTGAATCAATTTCTCGACTCTCACTTTGCCACCATAAACATAACTATATAGATGTATGTTTTCATCTATTAATCGAGCTATCCGCAACTTATTTATAAAACTAATCATGGTGAGGTTACCTTTGCGCCATCTAATTTTCTCGACCGCTTTTAAATAGAATCCAGTTTGCAAACTTTGACAGCCAATCACTAAAGAATGGTAGTAAGCCAAATACAACAAGAGATACTGCTATCACCCAATAGTTGTTATGCAAATCGAAAAGATAAAATCCAAAGAAAGCCGGGAGTCCTATTATAACACCCCAAGTCATGCCGATATATATTAAGCTCTTAATCAATAAGGGAGTCTCCGTGTTATATGTTGCAAGCGTGGCCACTACCATACCAATATGTGATGATAGAGGCATTAAGACAGGTTGTTGGATCGATGAAATTGATAGGCAGCACCGCTCAGCGAAGTAGAGTGAGTAAAAGATACGTCAAATGCAACAAGTAGGTTTCGGCCTAGCGATAGGTCGCTAGGTTCATATTGCCCTCTTTGAAAACTTTAAATGCGCCAATTACAATCTATTCGCAAAATAGAGTTGCATCATCAGCACTCCAGACTTCGCTTAACTGTGCTTGGGTTCCGACGAAAAATGTTGGTTTCCCAGGTGCCCCTTCTGTCCCACAGGCGCGATGATTACTCTGATCATTGATTTCGCCATCGGGAATGGTGAATACTAAATTGGTTTCTTCACCAGCCGCAATCGTTACCCCGTTAAAGACCCAAAAATAATCATCGTTAGCATCAGTATTGAGGTCGTTTGGTGTTTGACCTGATAGTTCCGTGCAAAGATCAGCCGTTACGAGAATACCACCGATCCCAGCATCTCCAAGATCCATGGTCTCCTCGTCACATTCAGGAGAGGTTATATCAGAACCACGAGCATATCGTATCGATTTGATACGAATAAAAAGGTACGAATAGGTTCCCGCTGGAATCGAAGCAGTTAGGTCTGGTCCCGTACCACCAACAAATTCAAATTCCTCCCCAGTAGAGTCATCAAGAACTGTTTCCCAATCGCCATCCGCAGATTTTAGTTCGATTTTGTCGATGACAAAAGTATAAGTTGCCAATGGATATTCGTCTGATTGCAGATAGAGAGAGGATCCATCATTAACAGATGTTGGTGAGATGACCAAGGTCCCACTAGTTGCTGAGGGTAAATCAGCAGACGTGGTGGTTTCTGAGTCATCGGATCCACATGCCAATCCTAGCAGAAAAAGAAAAAAGGTTATTAGACGCACGCTCAATCCTCCAAGAGTAGTAGTTCACTTCTCGCGGATCGGATTTTTCCTGAATCAAAATAGGATAATTTTAAAATATGACGAAAGAATCATAAATGAAAGGTCAGCAACGTGGGAATTCTCAATGATAACAGTATTGAGGCCGTCTTGATTGATATCAGTGCGGACAGCATTACGGGGACCAACTTTTTACATCGGGGTAAAGATTAGGCTAATCGATTGGCTCTTAATCTGAATTTTTCCGTAGGAGAGAGTGTGGATTTTCGGAATCTTCGTCGTTTGTGTTGATTGTGGAGGGTTCGCGATCAGATAATGAGCCTTAATCAGGATCCTTATCAGCCGGGGTTTGACTGAGTCTAGAAAAGTAAGCGATCGCTGCTTGGGCATCTACAACCTGTTCTGTCAGTGAAGAAAAAAATTGTATGTAGTGCGTTCGAGGATTCACTCAAAGCGTTGCTTGTTTTCCAGTTTTCTGTTCGTCTACCCTTGCTAGCTGCCTCAAAACTTCGAGAATTAAGACTCAGAATATGCCTAGCTTTGGCTTTTTTCAGTCGCCACTGGGGAGAAAGATACTCGATTGTCTGGTCCAAAAAATTCAACAAAGGTTTTGTCAAAGGTTGTAACGATGCGAGATGAACCTGAGTTAGGGTTTGATTTGGCTAAATAGCGGAGAATTGTTTGCCTTGTTCTTAGTATCTCAGTCGTGGATGTCTTTATAGTTTGTTTCAGGTCTGGAATGCAGGTTAAACCACCATTTCTATGTCGATAGGCTTCTCAAGAAAGTATGTCGCACCCGCCATGACACATTCGGAAGATTTCTCAGTATCAGTAGACATAGCGATGACTCTTGGGACTCCAAATTTGGACGAAGCCTGCCCAATTATCTACAAACCTTCCGCTTTTTGGGCCTTGGTTAGGTGAATGTCGGTCAATACAATATCGAAGTCTATGTTACTAAGTTGATCGATTGCGTCTGTAAGGCTGACGGCAAGATTCACTATAAACCTGTCTTTGAGCCTTTTATGGTAGTTTCTTCTTAGGATTGAGTCGTCTTCGACTAGTAGTAGGCGTTTCATTGTTGTCTCTTTAGTAGGTTGGTTTATCAGTGTTGAATTTGAGTTACCTCAGTCGATCATATTGAATGATTGAAAAAAACTGCTATAGATGTCTGTAAGCAAGGTTCGTGCCAGGGATTGCTAGCACATTCATAATCTACGATTGAAGTCTGTATTTGGCAGAGCAATTGGATAATTGGACCGCCTCCAAAAAGTCTCATATTTTCTTAAAGCCTCCAATGTCTTGCCAGGTCAATACTCTGCCGCTAGAGTTTTGCATCTTCCAAAGCTTTTCCAGAAAATCTACCTTTTCTGCCATTCCGTTGTGGTCTGGTAGATGACTTCTGTTTCTGAGAACTTTACTTTGAGAGTGCCGGAAAACATGGCTTTTAAGATCTTTTCGGATCCGCATATATCGTCCTCATGTCTTGTTAGAGGCACCGCTATAGCCAGTCTAGGGTCCTTCATATGCTGCAATACTTAACTTTGGGCAATATCGAGCGGTGGACTGTCATGGCGCAATCCTGAAAAACTAATTTTTATAACTTTAATGATTTTAATAGGATATATGATTTTATTTCAAAGATAGATTTTTGGCATCCGTCAATCCTGAATAATTAATTCAAATATTATTTTAAAGATCAGAATAAACGTGCTACGTATTAACGTTATTATTTATTTGCATTAACTTTGAGGACTATATGAGTAGCCAGGCACTTTACATCCGACAACCTTCTGATTCTATCGAAAGAATCGCTAGGGAGTTGTCTGGCAATGATGCCTCAAAATTCGAAACCTGCTTAAAAAATTTAGATGCTTATAACAGTATGTATAAGCCTCATCCTTGCGATCCCTTAGTAATTGGAAATACACCCAACGCTCTAAGTCAGATTAATCAGGCCTCATGGCGAAGTGCTAGTCTACAAGATAGACAAAAGGTTATCGATTTTACAAAGTCTCATGACATAGCTGTACTTACAGCTTTGGCTGAAATGGCAGAAACTCTGAAAGGTCACTATAGCGACCCTTATACTTCTTTTGGCGATTTGAATACTTTTGGCGGTGGGGGATTAGCAGCAGTAGCTAGGCAAGGAGGCTTATTAGCTTCTGAAATTCAAAATGTTGAAAGGCTACTGTCTGAATATGCTCGAGCAAAAAACTCGGGTCCCGGGGTAACTAAAGCTTCTTTAAAACCAAGAATAAGACAGGCTTATAAGCAATTGAACGAGAAGTTTGGAAAAAATTTAGAACTCATTGCGAATAGGCATCGTACCTCGCGACTTTCGGTATTGGAAAGTCCTAAAGCTGGAATGACCAGAGCCGTGCAAATGTCTAAGGCCGGGAAAAAAATCCTTCCTCTAACCAATAATAGGACAGTTGCATCCACCATGAGTCTAGTAAAAGGTGCCGCGCGATTGTCGCCAGCAGTTATAACATTTGATATTATGCTTCGGGCTAGAAACGTTCAACAGTCTGATAGAAGGTTTCGGGAAGCGATGATTGAAGTTTCGGGTTTCGGAGTATCGACCGGCGTAGGTTTAGGCGGTCTTTACTTGGGTCTATTCTTAGTAACAGGTCCTTTTGGAATAGTCGTCGGATTAGGTTTAGCTGGTGCCGGAGCGGTGCTAGGAGATTATTTGGGTAAAGAGATAGTTGGTAGTTTATGGAAGTAGTTGTTTTTGGGGTTGGTTTGGCAGCATTTATGCTTGTCATTCTAGGCTGGGTAATGATTGGAATTATCTATTTTAAAGTTGTACGGCCGACAGATAAAAAAATCTTAGATGATGGATATAGCCTACCATTTCCTATATTTTTTTATGGGACCTGTGCCAGGGCAGTGGGCTATGCTCTAATTATTACTGGTTTAAAGACTAAGGCATTCGAGTACCATATGGGGATGTATTTTCCTTATTTAGATTCGTTTAAGGACAAACGTTTTTTGAAAATAGTTTCTTGGATACTTTCCCTATCTTTAACTATCGCTTTTTTGTTAGCTATTTTCTTCTTCCTTGCAAAAAAAGTGTTTGGTTATTAATTCATCAATTCTAAGCCAAACGCCTTGTCTATAAATCTATCTGCTCCCGCATTCAAACACTCTTCAGATTTTTCTGTGTCAGTCGACATTGCAATTATTTTTTGTATTCTAAATTTAGACGAAGCCTGCCCAATAATATACAAACCTTCCGCATTTTGGGCCTTAGTCAGGTGGATATCTGTTAGGACAATATCAAATTCGAAGGTGCAAAGTTGATACATGGCTTCCGAAAAACTTGCTGCTATACGTATATTGAACCTGGTTTTTAGCCGTTTACGGTAGTTTCTTCTCAAAATTGGGTCATCTTCGACCAATAATAGGCGTTTCAAGACTGAATCCTCTGTTTTAAATCTGTCGGTAAATAAATATCCTTTGACCTCATCCATACGTCGATGATCAAAATTTCAACTTTAAAGAGCAATCTTTATGCCATATAAAATATCGATAAGTACAGGCTACTGAAAAACTGAATAGAAATACATCAAGTAAGTCATAAAAAAACTTTTAACAATTATTTTGGTGAGTTCAGTATATGAAGAATCAAAAGTGGTGTTTCGGGTATGACTATGAAATTGACGTTGCTTTTTTTGACCCAAGAATACAGAAAGATGAATGTGGCGTCCTTAGGATGTATCGCAACAAAGGTGCGGAACTTAGAATAAAATCATTTGATAATTTTGTGTATTCGCATGCTTCGCAGCACATCCAAAAAATTGTATGTCGCAGTGAAAGCAGAGAATTCGTACTAATTAGCTGTGACACGATGAATCAACAAATATTTGCAGAGTATGTCATTATAGGAGAGACAAGGTATAACTCTATATCAAAGTGCTACTTTGTGATTTCAGGACTTGCAAACTGGGTCAACAATCGGTTTGATTTTCAAGAAAACTGTGACATGTTTGTAAAAAAACTCCCAAAAGAACGGTTAAAGGCAGAGTTTTCGTTTGGAGATAAAAAATACCTTGTCGAGAGCAAATACTGTTCTAATGCGTCATCGGATGATAAGGGCAACCTCAATTTTACCGATTGGTTGGAACTGAAAATATCGTCGACTCCAGAGACAAACATCGAAATAAGTGAAGTGGCAATCCTTTGTGAGAATTTTGTAAACTTTTTTTCACTACTGCTCCTTACACCACTTGCAATAAAATCTGTAGAAATATCTGATGATGATAAACTATCATCCCTTTTTTTCTATTCTAAATCTAATAGAGAAGACTCAGGAGAAAGTCGAATCAAGTATTTTAGCAAAATTGAATATTTTAAAGAACATTCAAGATTTGAAGAGTCAATAAATAAATATTTCAAACTTGCCAATAACAAAAACTCCTCGAATGCTGCAAATATCATACCCTTTCGACTCGAAAGCGATTCTCCTTTCTATAAAGAGTTTACAGATTGGGTGTCATACCTTGATTCTGTATGTGATGTAAATGCGGTTTCATATCGAAAAAAAATTAGAGATTCAGAGCTTAAAAAGATCAGGTACATCCTATACGCTGCTCTTGATGGTTCTCCAGAGTTAGAGAAAGTACCAAACGTTGTACGTGATTCTCTAAATTCTCAGATTGCGCATTTGAAAGGATGTGATTTAGTTACATTTGCTGACAAATTTTCTGTGTTAGTTGAAGGTCTTCCTAGCCAGGTCGCCAAAATAATTAATCTAACAAAAACTCAATTTTTATTTCTAAAGAAATTTCGGGATCACGTAGCTCACGGAAAAAACCCACCACTGAAGAACCCAGGAAACATATTATTCGAAGAACTATTACTCAACAAAATAAAGGTTCTTGTGGTTTTTTTGGCCTACAAAGAGATAGGTGTACCATTCGAAATCTTTTGTAAATTTTTGAAAAGTACATTTACGGGCAGGTCATTTATTGATGTAAGAGGACTGAATCAAATGGAATTAGGAAAAGTAGTTGGTGATCCCGTGTTTGAAACAGACAAAAAATCACTTGAAGAAAACACATTACTTAACAGAGGTGCTGTTTTCGAATTCGACCGACAAAATGGCATTTATAGCTTAAATCGAGACCAAAGTAAAAAACTTCGTACTTACCTACATGACAACTTTTTACATCATAATCTTTACGATTCTTTCATAGAAAAAAATCTAGAAGACACGGTTGCAAAATTTGTTTCTGAGGCATATTTCTACTGTGAAGAAGAATACAGAATAGTTCGAAGTTTGATTGTTTATGAATCTTCATTAAATGAATAGCATAAAATTGAAAACTAATTTTATTCGTTGAATCCTGTTTAATAAACTCTAAAAGTCACCTTCTCTAACAGGAAGCGCCTATTATAAAAATCGCCGGTAGAGACTAGGTATCAAATTCTACCGATCTTTTAGACTATATTTTATTACTCTTCATAAAATGCTTTTGGATATACTTCAACATCGATGCTCCTAAAAAACTTGGTTAGACCTATTCGAACGGAATCGTAGTGAAATGGCATATTCCTCCAGCTAGTTAATGGAATTGGCGAGTATTTTCCAAATTTTGCTGATATAATTGTATCTTTCAATTCATTCGGTATCATGTATCCATATTCCAAATTTAACTCATCATTTTCCAATAGTTGATCAATGTCTAAGACATATTCGTATGGATTTTCTAACTGTTTAAATCCTATGATACATAAATCAAAAGCCCCTTCAAAGTTTTCATGGACAATCGTATCTGGAATACTGCTACCAAAGTAGCCCGGTGGCTCGGCTTTATAAAGTACATTTAGCAAATCTACAACTTTTTCTGCTTCAAATTCATACGCTATTTCATTTTCTTTTTTGGTCTGGTGAATTTTTCTAATTTTTTCTTCAAAAGCTCTCATTTGTTTGGCAGGAGGAGTATTTTGAGACGGAGTTGAAAACCAAGCTTTAAATCCTGGTATATAAAAATCAACTTGATTGACGATATGTGAGAATTTTAATTTTTTCTTCCTATCAATTGAACTGTGATCTCGTCGTGCTTTCTGACTCGTGGCAATAAATTTTTTCCACTCTCCTTGAGCATATAGTAGTGCGGAAAATGAGCATACCAACGTTGGATGGTTCCGATCATAATATAAGCTGTAATTTTGTTTAATATTATTAAAACCATACCCGAAAGGTTTTCTAGTTACTGCGGTGCCCACAAGTCTAGAGATATCCCATAGACTTTCTATTTCATTAACAAGCTCATAGAGATTAATTCTGGGGTTTATTGATTTAAATCGCCTGGCCAACCAAAAAGCCAGCGATGAATAATTTCTCTGAAAAATAACAAATTCGAGCAGTAAGGTGATTATTTGGTTTTTTAGAATCTCAATGAGTTCTTTTCTTTTTATCTCACTCTGCTTTTGAAAAGCTTTTTGCGCAAATTTAAAATCTGATTGGTAGTCGAAGTAGTAGGCTTGTTTCTCAACCTCATCAAATTTTAAGTCTTCGATTCTGATCTCACTTTCGATCCAACCTTCCCTAATTGCTGTACCCTTCAAATTTGGTTTTAGATAGTGAACATTAAAGACAGTTTCATCTCTACTTTTCTTTCGATTGAGTACTAAAACTTGATTTTTATGATTGTAGAGAATATCCTTCGTCGTAAATTTCTCTGGCTCAAAACTTAAGAAGACCCAAATCACATAGATGTTTCTCTGAGAATAGAACTGCTCTCTTTTGACGATTACATGTAGAAAAGTAGTCGATAGCTGAACTTCGAATACGATTTTTCGCCCTTGCCATACTGCATAAACATCAGGCTGACGGAAATCTCCAGTACTCTCATCTGTTATTCTTCTCTCAACTCTAACCTCAGAACAATTAGGGTTTTTTTGTAAGTTAGTAGCCAATAGGTTTTTCGCAAACTTATGAGCATAAGACTCTTTCGAATACTCTCTTTCTATCTCTTTTTGACTTCTTAACGGCTTTCCTGGATAAAGTGGGCATTTCTTGGCATCTTTCTCCCTTGCATGTCTGAAGTGTAACTGTTGATGCCTTTTGACTGCCGTTTGAATTTTTGCTTCAGCAGAATCTCCACCCCTTAGCTTCACTGCTTTGTGACAGTTGACACATTCGATTATTGGAGTTTCTTCTAAGTTAAGTTCAATTTCTCTTCTTAGCCTAAAAAGCTCTTCTTCAGTTTTTGATAGATAGAAATCTATGTTTCTGTAAGTGCATGTCTGTGTATCGAATACTCTTTTTATCAACAGTTTGTCGGTTGTCATTTAGCCCTCAGAATAAACCTTTTTTAGTTTCTATTCATTTTGGTAAATTCTATCCAAAAAAACCTATCATCATTTCGACAGATAGTAACCTTATAGACAAAGTTGGTAGTGATAAAAACATATTTGTGAGAATAGATCTTTAAATTAATACTATTTATTCAATGGTCTTGTTTTCTTTAATAGAAGCTATTTAGTGAAGTAGAATTGAATGCCATTTTTTGACTTCCATTTATTAGCCCCGACTATAAAATAGGCTCCCATTGCGTAAACAAAACAATCAAGAGCATGATTCTCACGGTAACGAACCTCCCACTCATATTTGATTCTGCCAGATCTCGTCTTGGTAGTAACGCAAACCTCTGACGTGAGCTGACGAAAATACTCCTCGTCAATTTGCGGAAAGTGGATGTATTCCTTGGGGTAGCCTTTTTCTTTGACTCTCTCTGCGGATGGTCTATCAAGATTGAGTCTTGCGTATAGCTCGGATTTCAGGACCGATACACCCACATTCCAAAGTTGCACACCAAGCTTTGATCTTTTTCCTCTCGTATTAACGTCCACAATTTTCGGCGCGGAGATAGGGACATCTAGGTTATCTCGGCCTTTGACAGCAAATACGCGCCTTTTGCTTTTGGACCTGGCCCATTGGTATACTTTGGTGGTTCGATAGCCTGAGTCTATACAAAGCCCACGGATTCTCAATGTTTCACCCGATGGATGCTCGATCTCCTGATCTAGTAATTCACTGAGATCGTCCCAGACATCTTCTTGAGATGTGTCTCCTGGTAAGCGTAAGTGATCGACAAGCCAAGCTTCTTTTCTGTTCC
Source organism: Pseudobacteriovorax sp. (assembly GCA_013215145.1). Taxonomy (GTDB): domain Bacteria; phylum Bdellovibrionota_B; class Oligoflexia; order Oligoflexales; family Oligoflexaceae; genus DT-89. Next base: position 6,089 of record JABSRP010000079.1, on the reverse strand, counting down.
ATCCTACGATAGAAATTTCCAGGCGGTCTTTTTGCACATCGACTCCGGCAGTAAGTAAAAGCACACGCTCTTGAAGCTCACCCTCGCACCAAAGCTCTCTCCTATCATGGAGTTTTTGCCAATCCGGTTGGTCGCCAGCTTGAGATTCAAATGATCGACCAAGGGATGTGTTTACCCAGACTTTGTAAAGCTCTAAGTCGTCCTTGGCTTCAAGGTAGTCTTCTACGACTTCCACAAATGTCTTCCAGGGGCTGTAGAGTTCGGAAAGGTGGAATCCAGCTATACCCTTAGAGGTTGAGTGCGCTTTCCAATATCCTTTTTTTAGAATTCTAGATTTGTGATGGTCCCGAATTTTACCTTCGCACTTTTTGCACTCGAGATATGCTGTTTCTGGTTTTTCTTTTTCCTCAGATCGGTCCCATTTGATCTGGTCCCACTCGAGCGTTTGCTCATGTCCGCAATGAGGACAAGGAACGTAGTAGTAGCGCTGATCTGAACGTAGGAAAGCAAGTTCGATTCTAGAGCCACCCTCTCCGGCGATATATTTGTTTCCAGGCGTGGAGCTCAGGATAATTTTGCGGTTGTGAAAGGTTGCTGTTCTCTTTTTGGCAATATTGAGGGGATCACCTTCTTTACCCGCTGATGCTGGCCAGCGATCGATCTCGTCGCACAGGAGAATTCGGATCGGCCTCGATGCAAGAGAGGCGGGGGAATTGGCTCCGGCAAGGGTTACGTGACCACCATCAAATTTTTTGTGAAAGATTGTGTTTTCGCCATTGCGGGACTTTCCGACAACTTTATCTGTAATCGATGGGGTGTCCCTAATCATTGGGGAAAGGCGATCCTTTGAAAAGGCTTCTGCCATCTTGATCGTGGGTTGGACGACCATCACAGGGGCAGGATCATAGTCAATGTAGTAACCAAGGGTGTTTAGGTGCTTTTCAGTCTTGCCGACCTGGGAGGAAGTCATGTCGACGATGGTGTGAATCCCTAGTTCGTTTAGGGCATCCATCATTCCCTTCTGGTAGGGCGCGCGACTAGTTTGCCACTTACCAGGTTGGGCGGACGACTCTGGTGAAAGGATTCTGTATTCATCTGCCCATTCAGTTAGCGTCAACTTTGGTGGTGGTTTAAAGTTTGAAAATATATCGTTTATAATTTCTTGTATCACGTTTTGGTTTCTTTTCAGTCTTTGGCAGATGCAATTTCTGCAAGTGATTCATGTATTAAGTCGGTGGCGAAATCTTCTAAGTGTAAAGATGATTCTATAGTGGGGTATTGAGCGCCGAGGGTTTTTGGAATACGAAGTAGTTTAGCTTTAGCTGCAATGATCTCTTTTTTGAATGCTTCAGCCAATTCGTTGGCATCCACTAGAGTGCCTTTGAGTTTGCTTGATTCTAGTTCTACCTTTTCAGTTTGGGCCTTTGCTAGCTTTGCGCGTTCCTGGTCAAGGTTAAGTCTGCCTTCACTTTCGGCATTAAATAATAGAGGTATCGCATCTCTGGACTCGTAGAAGATAGAGTTACCCTTACGGCGAATTGGGGCTAGATTCTCAAGACGCTTTTTGATTGTTTTATAGGAAACGCCAGAGATCTTTTCTATTTCTGCTATCGAAAGTTCCATTATTATTACCGTATAGAATTGAGCGACTTGACGGAGGTTGCCGTCGACGGGAAGGGTGATGATTTTATAAGTCACTATATTTACTAGATTATTCGGACCTTGTTGGAGGCCCTAGAGAAAATCAGTAGCTAAAAAAAGGGTGAGGTCTTGCGCCGTAATATATTGATATCATTGGAAGAACCTAGGTTTTTTGACGAGTTATCCACAGGAAGACAACTCTGTAAGCCACTGTAATTTACAATATTTAATTTACGCTTTACAAGTAGTTTTTTGGGCTCAGATCTCATGTGGCGTAGGGAGGAATTGGGTTTTAGAAACAACAAAGACACTTGTATTTTAGGGTATTGAGAGGAGTATATGAAGCTAGAATGTTCAGTCTTCCTAACAAAGTAATTCTTATCCAAACCTCGCTTTTCTCGAACATTCTTTCAACTACAACTATCACTTTGACTCGTGGTTCTATTGCCGGTATCGTTTTAGTATCGTCGGAATGTCTGAAACATAGTGAGGTAATTCTCATGAAAAGAATCGTAGTTGTTTCTATATTGGTTTTTTCCATGTCTAGCTGTCTTACACTTGGTGAAAATGATTTTGAATTTATGAAAGAAACTTCAATGAAAGATACAGGTTGTATGGAAAATGAGATAAAGATATTGAAGATATATGATAACTCTGGAAAAGAGATTAAGCTTGGGATGTATAAAGGTGGTCTCGCACCGGGCTCATGGATAGCTCAGTGCAGAAAAAAAACATTTGGATGTAAAAGCTACAACCGATCGAAGGATGGTGTCACCGATATAGGCGCTGATTGCACTGAAAGATAAGCTTGCGTCTTACTATGGTAAGTATTCAATGGTTGCAAGCTAGGTGATTTGGTTGAAGTAATCGTCAAAAGGTGGATAATCAATATGCCCAAACACTTTTCTGATAGATCCTATCAAACCCCATCTTCTCGTAGTTGTTCGAACTTATAGTATTCGCGTTTGGCATAGAGACAACGGAAGTTACGCCTTGTGACTTCAAATATTCAATTCTTTTCTGAATCATATACTTTTGATAGCCCTGCCCACGTTTTTCTGGAATCGTAGAAACTCCCGAGAGAGCCCCATATTCTCCGCAGAATACGGCACAGCAGCTAGCTACAGGAATGGAATCTTCAAATAGAAGAAAATTAGCGCGGTTCGGAAGATCAATCCAGTGAGCGAACAGACTTTTTATATTTGGCCAGGCTGACTCGGGTATCTCGTTGCTTTTCACAAAAACATCTAGAAACAGATCACTCTCTTTGTCACCAATTTTTTGAATTCTGATCCGATCATTTTTTTGATCCTTGAAAGAGTCAAGTTTTTCAGAATAGTAAACATCTATTTGGCCCGAATCACTGAAACCACTGCTAGTAAGGAATTGCCGTAACTTATCCGATATAAGCTCGTCTGGAATCTCAATACGAGGTTTCGTATTTTGGTTCTGATAAAATCCAATTTTTTCTGTGAGATAGGCTTCGGAAACATCTTGATATACTAAGATCCTGTTGAACATTGGGTTTTTAAGGGCAGCTACATGAAACGAGAACGACTTCCCATCGTCTATTATAGAAAAACCTTGCCTTACTAGATCCGTATTGATGAGCTCCTGGATTCTTTGTTTTCCATCAACAAATTCCATAAACTCAATTTTTCTAATAAATTCCAAGTCGAGATTAGGTTTCACTAGCGTTTACCTTTTAGGTCAGTTCTGCACCGGTTTTTCAACGAGTTTCACCATCAAATGAATCTGCTGGTTTTGCAGCCTCTCCAAAAGCAATTTAACATCTTTACCCGCAACCACAAACTCAGAATCCACTCCAATGGTTCCTCCGACTTTATAGTCGATCTGCCAGTGTATTTTGAACGGTCCAGAAGCTCTTTTGGCGCCACTTCGATTGTTCGCAATGACTGAGATTTCAATATCACCATAGTGACCGTTTAAGTTCTTTTGCAAGAGAGCTAGCAGCGGCATATGGGTATTTAGGAACAAGGCTTCGACATGTCCATATGGTTTCTGTTCTACTATGCCTCGGAAAGAAAAAATCACTTTAAGGCCCTTATATGCGTCAATGAAATGTCCCCCGATTCTAATCTGTCAAAAAAGTTAAATATATTTCGCTAAGTGTTTCTAATCAGAATACCGATCGCTTCTTTGATCCTGAGATATGGTTTCACCAACTGTTTGGCCTTATAGCAGAAATGAACTTGCAAGTCGGCGACCAAATTCTGAAAATATAGAGTCGTATCAATTAACCTAGGGGAGTTACTGTGAGTTACAGAAAAGTCTCTCTACCATATTCTGAAAATTTTGGTTTCGTTTTGAAGCAATGGCGTGAGGAAAGTGGCTTTACCCAGCGGAGCCTCGCGTATAGTCTGGGACTGTCTACACCCCAAATGGTCAGCAACTGGGAGAACGGAAGATGTGCACCAAGCCTTGAACAGCTTGTTCAATTATCTAAGATTTTTAAAGTATCGAAGACAGTCATAATTGATATGTTAGTTGAAGAGAGTCGAGCCTCTATGTATCGAGCTTTCGAAGATCTAGGAAAATAAATTCTCTAATGCCGTAAGTAAAAGAACGAACCGAACATTTCAGCTCAAGCAGACTACTTACCGAATTTTTTTCGAGACTTTACCACGCGATTGAGAACTACGCTCGGCTCAGTATTGAATTCATCTTTCCAAACAAGTTTTTCCTGAGAAGACACCTCTTCATCGATAATCACAAAACCAAATGCGAGAAGAATTTGGGAAAATCTCATATCTGGATTGTTTTCAATTAGTTCGCTTAGGTGATTAAGTAAATCTCGATTGTCATCTTGTCTTTGCATCGTTTTATCCACTATTAACCCCGTATAAATTTAGGTCTGGTCTTTGTCTAACAAGCGCCGAAAATAATAACACGTTTAGAAAATACTATTCGCCTAAAACGTCATTTTAGCGATCATATCTACCTTACCAACCTCAAATGGCTCTTTAAACCGATTTCTTCGGCTTTAGGAGTAGTCATCTCAATATCCAGCTCCTCAATCATCCGGTAGAGCTCAAGCCTCTCGTCATCATCTTCGAAGTTTCTGCTGATCGTTTCAATTATTTCTTTTGCCACAGATATATTTTTGATTTTCATAAATTTCTCCTTCCTGAACATATTAATCCTTTTGTGATTTATAGGTAGTGACTTTTGAAAGGAATACAATATGTCATTCGCAGACACTTTTGTGATTGTCGAGGGTCGCCCAAAATTAGTGCCCAAATCTAGGTTATCAGTCGCATTTTTAGGAAAAAGGCACTTACAAAAATATTAGCGTCTAAATGTAGCTTCTGAAATCATTGAAATTTTTCTGGTATCGAATTTGCTCTAAGAGAAGGGAACTTTTAAATTTTGTAATTAGATCTCTTGTTAAGCTTTTTGGAAGGTGATTTTGATTTATTGGTTTCGAGTCTTTTGCCGCTGGGTTTCATTAAGCTGTAATGGTGTCTGCTATTTGCGAACCTAATCATCTCTATTCTCAGAATAGGATAGGAAATCTTAATAGGAAATCTACACACATTATATTGAATGAGCTCGAAAGATACGTATTTTACTTAGGAAGTTTCTCTCAGAATTTTTGAATCAATAAGACCCCTTATCTTTAGTGATCAAAACAGGCTTTTTAGATTCAACTGGAACTGTCTTAGAAAAGATACTCTTAGATGTATGCTTTAACAGCTAAACAAAATGAATAGCACATAGTTTCTTACAGTTTCTCGAAATAAATTTAGGCTTTCTTCATCTTAACAACGCAAGTGAACAGATAATTAAGGAGATAAAAAATGATAAAGAGTTTACTTAAATTTGCAAGCGTACTACTAGTTTCATCGACTCAAGTTATGGCAGTTGAACCAGGAATCGTTTCTGATCAATATACCGACACACATAATTTCACGGCTAATTCGCCAGATATTGATTTTAGGGTTGAGTCATTTTATGGAACTATTTCAGGCGCAAGCTTAAGAAGCGGTCGCGACAGACCAACAGCAGTCTTTGCTCAAACGCCTAGAGTTAATTTTCCATCATCAGTTTCTATCATTGCTCATACCATTCCTAGTGTTTCCTACAGATTCTCTGGTAGAAATATTGATCCAAATATTCCTGTATTTACCGCTGAGCTTCTTGTTGACGAAAATCCGATTAAATCGCTCACAATTTATACTAGAGATTTGAACCAATCTTGTAGTGAGAAATTTTTCCCACCAAGTTCTGGAGTTTGCGCAGTTCCAAATAACAGGTTTCTTGATGAGTGTCGTAGATACTATCGCACTACCTGTAGCTATTCTGGAATTAATAAGCCAGGGATCAGTCAAGGAAATAAACTATCCTTCAGTCATGTTTCAACTTTCCTGAGAGGTTCAGTAAGACTTCGCTTTCTTAACGTACATCCCAATGCAAACCTTGGTGTA
>JABSRP010000008.1 GCA_013215145.1 Pseudobacteriovorax sp. | reverse complement strand
TGCTTCATGTCAGGACAAAGTAACTTTTTCTAGGACGAACCTTCGTTCATCGAATGTAGGAAATGCCAATGATTTATCAATGTTTGTCTGAATAATTTACACTTTGGAGTTGGTGTAGATCGAAGAAGTATTGTTGCTTTGGTAGGTATCCTTGCTCTAGGCTATGCAGATCCCGCAGCTTGCATTTTGGTTTGCTGCAATCCGTCTTTTCATAGCTTCCCTGTGGGCATCAGCAAGTTGCACTAGATCTTGTTTACCAAATCGTCCCTCGAATATCTCGGCGGGTGTTGCTCCGCCAAGGACGCTTTGAGGTATAACAAAGTTTGATTCGTTCATGTAGTACTGAAGCTTTTCTTGCAGGACTTCAAAGCTAGATAGAGACTGCTTGAAAAGGTAGCTATGCTTCATTCTTCGGAAAAGAGCTTCGACCATGCTGTTGGAGAAGTCGACGTCAATTTGTGCGACGATCCTTTCTAACTGATGCTCTTTTAGAAGTGTATCCACCTCATCATTGAGGTTTTCTGATCCTTTGTCGGGCATGATAGCTGGCTTGCTATTACCATGCTGTACATTATTGAGTGCTTGCTTGAGAAGCTCTTTAGTCCTGATACCACCATAGTTTTTAGTCGCTCTGCAAGCCAATATGTACCTGGAATGGTTGTCAATGATGGCTTGGATAAAGCACTTTGTCCCGTCTTGGAGTTTTATGATGCTAGCATCGATGTGCCATAGCTTATTCGGAGCGCTGGCTCTGATACCTATCTTGGGCTTGNCTGGATATATTCGTTTCAGAGGGCGNCGTAGCTTCAACTTTCTGATCACTCTTGACCAGGTGATATGGGAGGCAAAAACATCTCCCTGTCTTTTTGCATTGAGTGCTAGGGATGCAATGCTGAAGTGCGCGAATCTCTTTGATGTGACATATTCGACGATTTTACCAATCTCAGTATTACTTAGCTTTGTCGGATGATGTCTTGGACATTGAGTAACATTCTCTAATTCACAGGAGGAGTTACTTTTGAGACAATTCCTGTATCTGGCTAGACTGAGCCCGATGGCATCTAGGCAATCTTTAAGTGAGAGCTGTTTTGCTGCAGCATTGATAGCTTCCATTAGGAGTTTTTTGTTTTCTGCCTTGGGAAGACGCTGGTATTGCAGTTGGAAGCCAAATATTCTGAAGGTGAAAATGACGAGCTTTTNCATGGTCTTGAGTTTTTCAATTTCACCCTTGAGCTGACTTACCTGTGTGGCTAGCTCGTCGTTGGAGTAGTTTAGCTCAGAGAGGGTCACGACATCGAATGTTCTCTTTTTGATCCACTCTCTTGAGGTGGATGGTGGGATGTTCAATTGTGGGAATAAGTTTGGATTACCTGTGTCGGCAATCATTTGTTTGATTCTATGATCGTAGCATCTGTAGTTTGTCACAGTGTTTGTCTCCTTTTGGAGGAGATTGTCTATGTCAGACAAGCTGTTGAGTCAAGTATCGGCGAAAGTTCGCTAGTGAAATTGATAAATTACCTTGGTAAGCTGCACGGGAAGTCGAAATCGCCTCACCGACAGTAGATCGATTGTAGAGTTCAATAGGAGGGGCTTGCTTGAGAAATATAGCTGATTCAGCATTTTCCAGGCCGGACTGTTTCCTAAAGTTTCTTGAGGCTACTTTGCAGCCAACAATTTCACCATAAACCCAATAAGGTAACTAGTTCGCCCTGAAAATCCTCAGGCAATACGAAGAGAGATCGTCTGAAGTCGCCTGTACTCTGTTAGAAATCGAGCTAATATGTTAAAAAGAACATCCCACCTCTCGGCACTTCTTTACGACTGAGGCTGCTTTAGCTTTGCCGAAGTCGTTTTCGCGGGAAGCAGACGCAAAGTTTTCAGATCATCCCCTTTCCTGAATTGAAGACTCTTTATTTTGCCTTGTCTCGACTTGTAGTTGACCTGATGAACATGACTCGGCCAAAACTCATAGAGTCCTGTCGCAGATAAGACGATCTCGCCTGTTGTCAGGGCTGACTTGGATTCCTGATAGATCCAAAAATTCCCGTCATCAACTTCGAAGCCAAGCAACTCGAGACCCAGAGGTGGCTGCCCAGGGACAGCCACTTTAAAATTCTTCTCAATGTAGGCGGCGAATGCGGCTTGAAGTTTCTTATCGCTATGGATACCTGAACTTTTTGGAAAGATCGCCGCTACCGCATGCTCAGCATCGTGAAGATTAAAGCGATGGGAGATCTCAAGGGTATTGCCAGCCTTGCTAAATTCGACCTGTGTATAGGAGATCTGCTGTTTATGCCCAAGCAGTACATTCGTACAAAGGACAGCAAGGAGCAAAGCTATAAAATTTCTTGTTTTCATTTTTTAGGACTCTCGTTTGGTTTTGGATCCTTCAGTTCGGTTTTAATATCGTGCATGATGTCACGATGCTCGAATCCCTCTCTCTTCTTCTTGTAGGACTGTATGCGAGATGGAATGATTCTTCGGGGATAATAGTTATTTTCCTGATCTACGTCAGCGGTTTCCCAACGGGGATCGACCAAGGCCGATTTTAACTCACGCCCCTTTTCGGTGACAATCAGTTTACTCACCTGCTTGGAATTGCGTCGCCAGATTTCTGCTGGAATGTGGAGGTCCTCTTTCGAACCATCGGCAAACTCTAGCTGTAGAAGAATTGGCATCACCAAGCCCCCGCGGTTGGAGAAATCGAACACGTAGTAGTTTTTATCCTCTTTGATGGCTCTTTCTAACGCTTGCTTTTCCCATCGTTCCAGATTCTCAAGCTTTTGCCTATACTTATTGCGCTCCTTGTTTATCGGCGTAAAGCGATGAACCTTATCGTGAAAATCTCTGATATCTTTATTAAGTTCGACCCAGGTTTTCTTACCTTGTTCTCTGTTTCTTTTGACAAACAGCGAAGTCGGTTTATCCTTTTCCTCTTGATGAAGTCGTTTGAAGTCAATATCAGGATTTTCTGTGTCAAGTCGCAACTTATAAATCTTGTCTAAGGCAATATCCACATGATCAGTGGTATAAAACCAGCCACGCCAAAACCAATCAAGATCGACACCTGAAGCCTCTTCCATCGTTCGGAAAAAGTCCGCAGGAGTTGGCCTCTTATACTTCCAACGCTGGGAATACTCTCTAAAGGCAAAGTCAAATAACTCTCTGCCCAGGATAACCTCTCTCAAGATATTGAGCGCAGCGGCCGGCTTGGTATACGCGTTAGGGCCGAGCTTGAGGACACTGTCCGATTGAGTCATGATGGGAACCTGTAAATCTGATTTCATGTAGTCAGTAATATCCCTAGGCTCAACTCCCCATGGAATATTGGGATCCCACTCTCTGCCGGCGACACCATCAAGGAAACTGTTCAGCCCCTCATCCATCCAGGTCCATTGGCGCTCGTCAGAATTGACGATCATCGGAAAGTAGATATGACCAATCTCATGAATCACCACACCGATTAGGAAGCGTTTTTCTGCCAACGTATAGGTCCGGCTGCCGTCTTTGCGCCACTTAGTTCTCGGACCATTGAAAGTAATCATGGGGTATTCCATGCCTCCAACTGGACCGTTGACGCTAATTGCGGTCGGATAAGGGTAGTCAAAGGAGAACCGCGAATAGACCTCCATGGTGTGGACAACGGCTTCTGTGGAATACTTTTTCCAAAGATCGCCTCCCTCCTTCGGGTAGAAAGACATAGCCATCACTAAGTCTTGTTCGGCTCCCTCTTGTTTGTAACCCCGTGCATCCCACATGAATTTGCGGGATGAAGCCCAAGCAAAATCTCGGACATTCTTGGCTTTAAAATGCCAGGTCTTCTTCTTTCTGGTGCCAGACTTTTCGTTTTCCAGGGCTTCCTCGGCTGTCACCACAAATACGGGCCTTTTAGCTGATTTTGCCTTTTCCAATCGACTCCTTTGCTCCTTACTCAGGACCTGCTCGGGATTCTGCAGGACCCCCGTTGAGGCGACAATATGATCGCTAGGCACCTCCATACGAACATCATAGTTACCAAATTCGAGGGTGAACTCCCCCCTTCCTAGAAACTCTTTGTTATGCCAAGCTTCATAATCCGAATAGGCTGCAACCCTTGGGAACCATTGGGCCAACAGAAAGATATCGTTACCGCCAGACCGCTTATCGTCTGGAAAATGCTCGTAACCTGCGCGGGCCGCGACGGCATTTTCTTCGAGAATGTTAAAGGCGAATTTTAAAGAAAATTCCAAGCTCGCACCAGGTAGCAACGGTTTTTCCAGATCAATTCTCATCTGGGCGCTGTTGATCATAAACCGCAATTTTTTACCCTGAGCATCCTTTACATCGGAAATGGTATAGCCGATCTTATTATCATCATAAAACTGCTGGCGACGCAGAAGTCCAAAGGAAATTTTTGCCGGTTCTTTCCCATCAGCTCCTTGGGTTGCTGGTCCTCGTTGGCCTAGCCCGCCAAAAACTGAGCTTCTTTCCGCCAGCGAAGACGGCTTAAAGCGGTTTTGCTCCAGGTGGAGCCAGAGATATTTCAGTGTATAGGGAGAATTGTTCTTGTAGAGAATGGTCTGATCAGCGGTTAGTCGTCGCTTGTTCTCATCCAGCTTAACATCTATTTTGTAGTCCACTTGTTGCTGCCAATACTCCTTACCAGGTTCTCCTGCCGCGTTGCGATAATCGTTTGGAGTCGGAAGGATTTCATCGAGCTGGCGGAACTTATCTTCATAGCTTCCCTTGGTTTGTTTGATTCCCATTGCTGTCCCATGGGCATGGGAATGAAAAGTCAACAAGATCAAAAGCAGCAGCAGACTTTTTGAGTTGCCATAAAGTCCGAAAAAATATTCACCCATTTTGAATAGAACCTTTCGTCTGATTTTGGAAAGAGTTTCCCTGTTAACACTTTGCTAAATGATTGACCGTTATTCATAGATTTTTCTGGGACAAAAGAATAGGAAGAACTTTTTATGCCAGTTCGATTATGCCAATATAAACTTCTATGATCCTTCCATTTAAGGATCGAGGACCTTGCTTAAACGGCGTTAGGTTGTCTTTTGTTTTTAGCCACAAAAAACTCCTGATTAACAGGCTAAACAAGATACGGGATGTTCCGCTATATCGGCTCCCCCATATAACTTCACAGGACCGAAGTTAACCCCACCCATCTTTGTTAGTTTAGCACTATTGCCATTTAATGTGAGCTTCGTTTGGGAAATCATAGGCCCTAAAGCCAATTAACTCTTATCAAACCAACAAAAAATTTTAAGAATGCCACGAGTAGAACACGTAAAAAATTGATATATTCAATATTATTATATACTTAGGTATATTTCGATTCACAAATTCACATTGTGTTATATTTTGTTAAATCGTAGAAATATTTAAATTCCTGTAATTATTGAATAATTTACTATTCACCTAGAATCTAGACATGTTCTACTCGGACTATAATAAATACTGCCACAACAACTATATTAGTAAATACTAGGCTAAGGTTGAAATTTCGTTGAAAACACTAGTTCTCATACTAAGAACATGGTTTTGTAGCCATTTGGCTACTTTTCTCAGATTGAAGGCGCACCCCGCCATCAAAGAGTTAACGACATCGCCAGCTATGCCGGCAAGCATATTGCGTCCCATCCTATGATCAGCCTTCAAATGACTGATGACAGGTTCTATGCGAGCCCTTTTCTTGAGCCAATGCTTTGTTTCAGCTGATTGCCTTTTTTTAGCTTGGCAGTGCACTCGAGTGCCAAATACCTGCCCATCATAACCTTTATAGCCGCGATCAACATAAGCGTATTTCGACCAAGACCCGAGAACATCTCGAACCGGGAAAAGACTGTCACTCAGCGTCTTGCCATCGTAGTGGTTTTCAGAAAATGACTGAACACCAACCACAATATTGTGCTTTTTCGTCGTAGCAACAGAGACTTTGTTGCCAAATTCATAGCGCTTGTGGGCTTTGCCCTTTGCCCTTACTATTGCACTTGACCTCCAAAGCGTGTAGACTGTAGATCTTGTTTTTTGAGCTTCTCTTCTGATTAAAAAGAGCAGTCGATATCTTGAGTAGCCACCTCATTCTCTGGCTTGGGTTCTGAGTCTTTCTCTCTATGTCGCGAATGAGCCTTCCTAAGATGGTTTTCACTCTTCTAAGTGGCTTCTTTGCACGCCGATACTGTTTTGCATGCGGTTTGCGCGAATACTCCAGGGCGCAGTTCTGGGCTTCTTTCTCGTAGGTCTGTCGTAGAGAAATCTTCTCGATCTTAGCCTGCTTGACGAGTAATCGTCGCGCCTTGAGATAGAGCCCTGCAGCGAATCAGTGGATTTTTTATAAAAAGAGCACGAACTTTCGCTAACCGAACCATCGAAAGGTCTATAGTTTTTCGGAGTTTGTCAGATCGAATGAATATGGGTATTGACCCATATGGAGTGGCTCTAGGCTCTGTTTAAGAATAGATTAGCTTGGTTTCAGACTTGGGTTGGTTCTAAGTACTATCCGTTAACGCATATTCCACAGTTTGTATTCCGGTTGGATTCAATTCTCGCTCTGATGGCAAGTTTGTGGTGTGTTTTGATTTTCTCGGTATGGTTGTCGGGTAGGCTGGAGAAAAAGGTTTCTGAAGGTGTTGCACCTCTGAGGGATACGAGAGGGATCTGATTGTTGGATTCTTCAATATAGTAGTTTAGCTTCTCCCTTAGTGTTTGAAGGCTTGTGAGGGGGTGATTGAACAAGTAATTGTACTTCATCCTTTTAAAGAGGGCTTCAACCATGCTGTTGGAGAAATCGATATCAATCTGAGCAACGACTCGCTTGATATCTTGCTCCTCTAAAAGTGAATCAACTTCAGAGTTGAGATTCTCAGTGCCTTGGTCGCACATAAGAGTTGGCTTCAGCGTGATGGATCTAGTTTTTTCAATGGCTTGTCGGATAAGCTCAGC
>JABSRP010000078.1 GCA_013215145.1 Pseudobacteriovorax sp. | reverse complement strand
TGAAGAGCCTATTGCTGGAAATCGGCACGATGGGTTCTGTGGGAAGGGGAACCGAAAGGTATCCCCTGACCCGACGATTAATTCAGTTATTGCAACAATCTAGGTAAGGCTTCGGCTGTGTTATTGATCATGTCATCAATTTTTTTCCTAAACCCCTTAGATGTTTCTCTTGCTACAATCTCCAAAAACGTCTCTCGACCAGGCTCCTTGCCACGTTCAACGGCTTTTCGGTATTTTGCCCAAAGATCGTAATAACTGCCTCCACGGCGATCTAAAGATGCCTTCAATGCATAGTGAATAAGGAACCCACAATCGTAGTGAGCTTTAAACTGCCCTTTTTTCGTGGCATCTTTTAGGTCTACAAGTTCTGCTTTAGCTCTGCATTTGGACACAAATACTGAGTATCGTTTTTTGGCGTAATTTTTTGCGCTTGGAGTCACCTCTTGCAAAGCAAGATAAGCCAGGAGTTCGGCTCCGCCCTCATGAATCCAAGCATGCTGATTATCGTAGAGACTCACGGAAGGACTTTGGTAAACGTGGGCTGCCTCGTGGGCAAAAAACCATTTGAGTCCTAAAATCGCATTTTCGTCGGCGACAACCTTATCTAGGTTGGGTCCGGTCCAATGCATAAAAATTTGTCCGGGCAACACACCGCCCTGCTGATTACGAGAGTTAGACTTAATTTTTTCAAAGGATGCGAACAAACTAGGTGGGGTATCGAGCACACCCATGGTCTCAGCAAAATAAGCCATATACTTTGGTAACTCGTTATTAAGGGCATCCAATAGGGGTTTCGGTAATTCGGGATCAATAATAGATAACATGGCATTAGACCGTCTGGGACTACGTTTTCCAACGTAAATCAAACTACCATCATCTTTCACCTGCCAGGCGATAGCCTTTTTCCTCAGCTTGCCGTGAACAACAGCAAGATCGTTAGGAGGGATTTGTAGTCTGAAGTTCCATAAATACTTGTGATCCACTTTGCATTCAAGTGGACAAACCTGAAATCTTGCGTCATGAAAGAGAATGCCTCCATCAGAGTAACGGGAAAAGGGAGCATACTCTTTTGGTAATGCAATATATGTAGGAGTTAAGCGAAACTTAACGGAAGTGAAGGGCTTACGATCTTTACTCAGGATATATTCCTTACCGTCCCGATAGATCAATTCAATATTTGGATCTAGAGATGTCCAGCGTTTCACTCTGGATCCATCCGGATTTCGCATAAACCCTAGTTGTTTCGTCTCTTGGGTCATTTCAAAGGATACAAACCACTCTTGGTTTTTGTTTTTTTCTAGGAAAACTCTTGGAATATTAGTACCGAATGCTTGAAAACTTAGGATCCAAATAAACAAAGCAAATTTCATCAGTCTTTCCTATAGCTAACAACTATCAATTGTCTAGGACAATATGAACGATATTTCATGAGATTATACTTAATTAGACTAATCTATATAGCAGGGCCTTCAACACATCTTGACTATGATTATCCGAGCGAGCGTCATTAATAAAGGCTCTGGATCTAAATCTTTTATCACTTCGAAGCATTCTATAGGCATAAGTACTCTTGACTTTGACCAGTCAAATTTGATCTCTATAATTGATAACCTAATGCCCAGATGTATGATTGCGCGATGATTTTCTGATCGGCTTCCCCATCGATAAGCTTAATACGATAAACATCAATATAGTATGCCGTTAAATATAGACTAGCCAAATAATGGCCCCAAAACTTACTATAAAGACCAATGCCTTGCTCTATATTCCATGCGCCAACGTGAAGAGATTTTTTTGAGTCATATTTCAGTTTTTCTCCGCTTGGGTCGAAAACCTCATTATTGGAATTTACAAAACCAATGCCGCCCCCCATTCGTAATCTGAGTGAAATTTCTATCCTTTTCATTTGCCATTCAAACATAGCATACTGCCAGCTAATATTAAGCAGATTGAGCCCATTGCTGTGCTCCCATTGACTTATATCTGACCCGAATGAATTCACTTGATCAACTACCTCCCCATCCCATAATCCCCTTTTACGAACAGATTGGCTGATATCTGCCTGGTAGGTAAAATGCGTCAGGCTAAGTTCGAAGCTATGAGGTTTATCCAAAAGATCTATTCCGAAACGCATATCGTATTGAAGCTCGGTAATATGATAGCCTCCGAAATTATGTAATCTCAAGTCATCTTTGGCATGAACCTGGTAATACCTAACGTCTCTCTGATAACGATTTTGTCTGAAATTAATATCCGAATTCTGATAGGAGGCGCGCATTAGGCCCAATGAGAAATAGTATTCTTTGTCAGCAGCCGAGAGCCTTTTTGTCGAGAATATCAACATCAATAGAGAAAATATAACACGGATCGATAAATAGTATTGTTGGATCATGCTCAGCCTTGATTTAACGGATGACTATATATTCCAATAATACAAAATATTCTAACAAACAAAAATAACTAATAGTCGTGCATAAAAGCAAAGGCATTTGTAGTACCTTCAAACGCTTGGAAAAGAAGAAAGTTTTTAAAGACTAGACTTCAATACTGAATCGAAAAAACGAAAACCCAGAGTAATCACTCTTCGCTCATTTTAATGTGACAAACTCTAGGTTAACATCAGTCCTTATTTAGTTTCGGTAAGCTCAACTCGTTCAAATTGTGGAATTTTGACCAGTTAGCTGTAGCAGGGTGTTAGGCTTGCTCTATAACTTTACAGCCAATTCCAAACGTTGACTTGCCGTCGCACTTATCTGTTTTAAGTTTCCGGCTTGAAGGCCTTCTGATTCGGTAGTCACTACAGTTAGCCAAGTACCACCACCCGAACAGGTCTTACCAGCCTTTTCACCAGAACATAATCGGGTCCCAATTTCGATTCCGATTTGTCCAGGACAATTTGGTGAAAAAATAGGTGTGATGGTACTAAATTCAACATTTGCTACTCGGCTGGATTGTTTAACCAACCTTTCCAACCCGGAAGAATTGATGACCAGGGATTGACCAAGTATTTTCCAGAAAAGTGCAGGTCGCACTGAACTTTCTGAGACTTGTGACCAAGTGATTCCCAGAGGATCAGCTTTTGGAATTTGATACTCATCAAATCCGTACAAATCTTGGATAATTACCTTCACTTGCTCATTCGATTCTTGCACTCCGATAAAGTGAATGAGATGGGCCTGCGATGGTTTAATGTCACGAATCTTCAAAACCTGCAGTAAAGACTTTAACTCTGCGATGGTAACGCGAGGGGCAGAAAATCGGTATTCAGCTTGACGGCAAGGGGCGGTGAGTGTCCAGTCTAGTTGTGAAGCCAAACTCGATTTAACTCCCATAGTAACTGCTAGACAACTACACAACGTAAACTTAACGATAGAATTCATCACGGAAAACTCCTTTGCGCGAAGGGTTTGTAGTAGGCTGGTAATCGGGCTTATATGCTCTTTCAAGCAAGTTTACCGTTGCGGCACAGCGTCGGAATTTCACCGAACTTCCCCAGAAATATACGGCGAAAAATAGCGAAAAGACAAAGGAAAGTCTATCAGTTCTTTCGTAAAATTCGTAATGAACTATATAAATGCTATCGAATGTTTATCAGAGTTATCCAGCCTCAAGAAATATATCAAGATGGTCATTCTTTTTCTAAACTCTAAGCACTCTCGTCTATACTTTTAGAAAAATGTTTGATCTATGGTACAGTTTATCGAATTCAGAAAGCGATGACTACTATCCGCTGCAATCAGAAAGACCATGTCATAACATAACGAAATCCGCATCGACAAAGTAAAACCAATATTTTGCGATAACACTCGATCTCAAGTCGAATCTAGCAATAAGTGCTAAAGGATGCTAAACAGAGCAAAATTTTAATTCTTGGAGTTCTTATGAAAAATATTCTGCTTTTGTTTTTATTTATAACCGGTTTTGAAGTCGCAATGGCTAATGTGAACAACTCCGATACTATGAGTCGTGTTCAGTGGGAGTTCGCTGTTGGAGAAGGTGACAATCAGACTCTTTTGGGTATTGGTTGGCCCCAAGGCGCAACACCGAATCACGCATGGCTGATATTTTTTGATGAGAATACCGAAACAGTTGCTGATGGACTTAATGCAATCCAGTCTAGCTATCCTGATGAACAGTTTGGTTGGGAGTTGCAATCCGGCTTTGTTAACTCTTTAGACTTTAATGACGGCACCGAGCAGCATCTTGGAAGTCGAAACTATTGGATGTCCTTCTGGTACAGTGAGGACTGCAGCAATTGGCAACTATATGATGTTCTTGTTTTGGAGCAAATCTTACCCAAAGGTGGCTGCGTATGGATATATGCAAACATGCAAGCAGGATGGCCAGGGCCTACGCCGGAACTAAACTATAATATTATTGCAATGTAACGAAGGAATCAATGGAACGTAGGCAAGCTAATTGTTAGTTAGTCTACTCCAGTTAAACCTGCCAAAGTTGTTTTATAACTGGTTGGGCATCAGGAATCATTTTTCAATCTGAAGATTTCTCAGTTTAGAAAGTTCCTCAAAAAGTTACTATGCTGCATTATTCGCGACACTTAAATAATGATACCTAGTCTACCATATTACAAGGAGTTAATATGCAAAAAATTCAGCTGCTTTCTCTATTCAAACCAATTCTCCCAAGTTTACTATTTTTCTGCTTTTTCCTTGACCTACAGAGCAAGGCGTTTGGATCAGAAATAGATGACTTCGAGCTATCCTTACCCCCTCTTGAAGTTCCAAAAGACTTTAGGAATGATTTATGGTTGAGCGAGACATACAAAACCCTACAGTTGGGAGAAGACTTTACACTGACATCAAGACGTGTACCGGAAATAGTAGATAGCGTTATATCCAATAACGTGGCACACCCTGACTACCAGTATAAGATTATTGCAGGAGACAGCATAGAACTTGAAGATACGAGTAGTAGCAATATCCGAATCACGGCAACTTCCTTGGGCACAAGTATCATTGAAGTAAGCTACAACGATACAATCGCTTTTGGTAAAGAGTATGGATCTATTTCGGAAGTTAATAAATCTTATGTCATCGTTGACGTTCTAGAAAATCTAGAAAACGATATATCGATCAAAACTGATATCACTTTGAGAAGCTATGATACAGTATATTTCGAAAAAGGCGATACCGTCGACTTTACATTTAACGTAATTACAAATGCAGATGAAGTAACTGTCAACCTCAACGGAAAAAAGATTGAAACGACGAGCAACCGTGTAACCGTTGCACTGGAAAATAGGTCCAATATTTTAGCTATCGAAGCCATAAAAGACCATAAATCTAGGAAAATTTACGAGGTAATTGATGCAAGAAAAATCGAAATCATTACCGAAAATAAATCACGACCTGGACAAGCAATTTCAGTTGGGGATGATGTGGTAGTGGCCTTTCATGGGATTACGATGCCGGTATACAAGCTTGCCTCCATATACAATCCGAAATCACCAGACTTTGGCGGAGGAACCAAAACTGGCGTACACTACGAAAACGAAGACCTAGGACTCCTAACCACGTTTAATTATAAGCAATGGAAATTAGCCGACTATAACAGCATTAAATTCACCGCCGAGAAGGAAGGTCTTTATTTCTTCCCTGAAGGCTATATTTACTGTGACTGGTGGGGATCACCACTAGGTACTGACAAAGACAGAAGGGATCCAGGGCCACCAAATGCAAGCGCCCCCGTTCATGGAGATGCGTTCTCTATTATGCCAAGTTTTAGTATTCAGGTAAACGCCGCAAACTAATAACACAAAGTCCTAAGTTTCGGTAAAATCATTAATTCGCAGGGTCAAGAGTTCCAAAGTTAGTCCATCCAAGACAAATTAGACTTATGATTTTTTTCTTGATATTTAACTCTTGTTTTCAATAGACAAATAGGAACCGTACGATTTTTTTATCGTATGGTTCCTGTGACCAAAAAACTAGAAACTATTTTCCAAAGTATCCTTAACTATTAATGATGCCCAGCTCTATGAAGATTAACAGTAGATCCAATGGCATTTGGTTTGTCACCAAACTTGAAAGGCTGACCAAACGTTGCCTGAATCGTATCTGCATTGATCATCTTGAAGCAGCCAACAATCTTTGTATCTCTCGCAAGGGCATCGATCGAGCTACGAAGGGAAAGAGCAACGAAAATTGAATCTGAATTCGGGTTTGCCCTATCGGAACCATAACAAGCATCATTAAGCTGAGTATTGTAACTGTCACCATTTACCCCTGGAAACAGAGAATCCCAAGCATTCTTCAGCCAGTTATCGGAATCCAAGGTAGGCGGTGGAGGAACAATTTCAATCAGTCCGTGTTTGTTAACGAAAAAAGACTCTCGTTCAGCACTATCTGTTACAAGTATTAACTCCTCAACAATTTCGTAAAGGTGGATAAGAGTTAAGACGGTCCCAAAGGCCGAGTGAGGTACATGAGCTAAATGCTCTGCGGTATTAGCTTGACCACCAGCAGAACTGAATACCGGATCAACTACGGGGAAGCTAGCTGAACCGACCTGGGCATTGTTTTTACTAAAATCAATATGAAATTCGATTCCTTCGTATTCCCAGGTACCATTTAGCTGAGTCAAATTCTGAGGTTTTCTGTCCGTCCAAAACGAATTTACACTTTGGTCGGATGTTCCAGAAGATGTAGTTGAATCAGTTGAATTTCCGCACGCCGACAGGATCACTGCAAATGTAAGGGCAGAGGCCAGTTCAATTACTCGTTTCATTTCCATTGCTATTACTCCAATTGTTCATTTTGGGATCTGGAACAGCTTTCTCTAAGGTCTAGCCCCATCTCCCGATTCGAAAGTTTGTATATTCTTAGCTCTGCAAAATGTTGACCAACCAGCCGAATACTTTTCTAATCTTTAATATCTGTAAAGTTTGCAACCTGATAGAGTGACTTTTGTTGCTTTCCGAGAACAACAGAATCCATGATTTCGAATGGTCTGCTCGTAACATCAACCAACACATGTTTAGGCTTTGAACAAAAATACTTGTATAGCAGCCTTGTTCAACCATTTGATTTATTTTTTCAAATAATTTCATCAGAAATCTAAACAGTCTTTTAAAATAAAAAAGAATGTTTAGGGTTTGATCGGACGTTTCAAAAATAGATCTTTCGAAGAAATTATCAGCAAAATCAGTAATAAACGAGCTGTTTATAGAGTTTATAAGAATGAAAGTCGAACTATAATTTCAATCTTATTTGTTAGTAGAATTGAAGGGCCCTATCCATATCTTTAATCCCAAGAACCACATAACTCAATTTCACTGTTCTTTCTCCAATATTATTATCCTACCTACACTAACCATAAACATTATTTCTGCGCGATCAAAAAAAGCTCACCTTTTTTGCAAGGCCAAGCATCGTAGATCTTAAAGCCAGATTTTTTGTGCAATTCAATAAGTTCATTCGCGGTAAACTTTGTAATTTTGGGTGCCTTACCAACTGAAGTCAAAACCGGAATTAGATTACGTATGAAAACATTCATTTCTTTGATACAGCCCGAGCTCGAAACGAAATACCCTCCTGGCTTAAGAGCATCATAAGTATTTTTGATGATTTGCTCGTTATTCTCTGTGAGGTGCAAAATACTATGAGCCATAATCACATCATAAGCTTCAGAATGAAATGTAACATCCTCGACAGAATTAACTTCAAACGTAACATTACTCACCTGCTGCTCACTTTTTTTCCGATTGGCTATCGCAATCATCCCAGGAGAGTAGTCGTAGGCCAATATTTTCTTAACGTAGGGACTGTGAATAAGAGACGTAGTCCCTGTCCCGCAACCAAACTCCATAACAATCGAGTCCTTACGGAAAAGCTTTTGAGTTCTCCTAAGCTTTTCTTGGTAGATATATTCCGAAGGTACAGCCTTTTTTGAATATTTTTCCGAAATGTCGTCCCAAAATCTTGCTTCTGTAGTCATGTTCACCTCCTTGTTAACTATACTTTACGGTTGCATTTACGCAAAATAAATGGCTAAATAAGCAATTCGTCTATGCATTTTTGCAAGTATTTTCAATGGACTGTAAGTTATTGAATTTTGATTGGAATAAAGCAAAAGCCTTTCTAGTAACAGCCGAAAAAGGAAGCTTCTCAGCTGCTGCCAAGGCATTAAACCTGACTCAATCCACTTTAGGACGTCAGGTGCAAGCCCTTGAAGATGAGCTTGGAGTCGTTCTTTTTGAGCGCGTTGGGAAGGGGATCCAAATCACTCCTATGGGTCTTGACTTAATGGTTCATGTTAAGTCAATGGCTCAAGGTGCTGACAAATTATCTCTGGCCGCCATGGGCCAGTCTGAAAACTTGGAGGGTTCCGTTACCATTACGGCAAGCGAGGCCAATTCAGCCTTCTTACTTCCTTCTGTGGTCAAAAAGATTCGAAACCTCGCTCCAGGAATTAGTATTGAAATTGTGGCAAAAAATGATTCAGCTGATCTGAGGAAACGTGAGGCTGATATTGCCATTAGGAACTTTCAACCGAAACAACCAGACCTAATCATGAAGCAAGTCTCAGACTCCTTAGGTCATTTCTATGCGACGAAAGAGTTCATAAAGAAGCATAGCCCTATCGAAACCATCAAAGACTTAGCAAAGCTCGACTTTGTCAGTGTTGGAGATCTGTCTACTTATATCGGAGGCCTCAAGGCTTATGGGATTATTCTAACAAAAGAGAATTTCCCGATCATGACTGAAAATCATTTTGTTCATTGGGGCCTAGTTAAGGATGGGCTTGGAGTTGGCATGATGCCAGACTACATAGGTGACAAAGAAAAATCTGTGGAAAGAGTTTTACCATCATTCAAAGGAATCAGTTTTTCAACCTGGATAGTTAGTCATAGAGAACTTAGAAGTAATCGACGAATCAGATTCGTTTTTGATCAGCTGGTTGAGTACTTTACTAAATTATAACCCGCAACAATATGTTGGTCCGGTATAAAGAGCTTAATTCGGAACGAAACATAGTCACCCCTTCGTTCACCTAAGTCGACGGTTAATGCACCGCCGGCTTCGGTAACAAACCGCTTAACTGCTCTCATACCAACACCACGACCCGAAATATCTGTCACCGTTTTAGCCGTAGACAAACCTTCGTGGAAGATCAGCTCATTCAGTTTGACGTCGTCCAATTCATCCTCCGGATTTATCAGACCTTTAAAAACACTGATTTCACGAATTTTTTTTAGATTTAGACCAGAACCATCATCCCAATAACTGATATGATAGCCGTCTTTCCTCTCTTGCAAGTCTAAAGACAAGAGTGCAGATGCTGGCTTTCCCGATTCAATTCTAACTGCAGCAGACTCGATTCCATGATCCATAGAATTTCGTAGCAGGTGGACGAAGCACTGTTCAATGACACTAGCAGTTTTATGGTTTATATAGCCCTTTGCAAAAACCTGATAGTCAGGTATAGGTTTTTCCAAGTCTTTAGCAAGCCTCTTCCGATCTCTTAGAAGTCTTTCTGCGAACTTTTCTAAACTGACTGCCACGGCATCCAAGATTTTCAGATTCATGCCTGACAAACCATTTAACTCATGAAATATCTCATCCGCAATATTGGTTGAAAGCCTTATCTCTGGACTCAAGGTTCGTCCTATCTTTCGGGTGTAGATTTCTAGATAGCTATCAAATACCGTCTCCATAATCCGATGAAGCTCAGATATTTTTGAAAAATCGATGTTTTGTTTATCTTCACGGCAAAGGCTAAGGTATTCTTCTAAGGTGTGTACCGATTCCGATAATTGTTTCAGCCCGAGACTGCTAGCTGAACCCTTGGTAGTGTGTACATTTGCGTACACAGACGATAGTTTGTTGATCTTTTCTCTTTCGATAATATCCCTATTATGACGAAAATATTTGGCCGTGACATCAAAGAACATTCTCAAACTAAGTTCGTCAGCTGACAGTAATTGTTCTACCAGAAGCATCTCTTCGGAGTTTCTTCTAAGGGCATTTTCTTTTTGTTTCATCTCTGTTATTTCGTCAATAGTCACAATAATCTTATCGATTTCCAAATTGTCGTTTTCCACTGTGGACCATCCAAAACGAAAAAACCTTCCATCCTTAGAATTAATTTCAGTTGGTAGGTGAATCAAATTTGCTTCAAAGTTCAGTGAGAAGCCTTGAATAGAATGAGATAACACCATTTTCATGTTATAAATTTCTTGGGAAGAGATTTCGAA
Organism: Pseudobacteriovorax sp.; assembly: GCA_013215145.1. Lineage (GTDB taxonomy): Bacteria > Bdellovibrionota_B > Oligoflexia > Oligoflexales > Oligoflexaceae > DT-89. The sequence goes on along the minus strand of JABSRP010000078.1, from coordinate 7,455 downwards.
ATAGTCCTCAATTAAAGAAACAAGCGACATATGATCGACTTGATGCCGACAAAAAATACGCTCCACATCTCGACTATACGGCTTTTCAAGAGATACCTCACGATCGGACAGTAAGACTATCCCAATTGGTGCGTGAGTCATAATTGATTGAATATCACGCGTACGTTCAGTAACTTTCTGCTCGAGGGTTGTATTCAGGGTCTGTAATTTTTCGTTTGTATCTTGTAAATTTCCATTTAATTCCATAATCAGGCGTTTATATTTAGACGATATAGCAAATGATAGAAGCATCATTTCTAAGGCAGTTCCGAAATATAGTGAGTATTTATGGAAACCTCCCTTAATCGCGTTCTCCTCAACAGCAGTGACCCAATAGGATCCAAAAGCAATCATCATAAAAAAAGCAATGAAAAAATAAAGTGCATTTTTATCTTTATGCCGCCAAGCAAGATATAAGCTGATAAAAAGATAGATATTCAGGGCCAGCGGAATATTACGGGCAGTCTCGACAAAGATTGCATCGTAGCCTAGATCCCTAACTACAAAAAACATGATTGTAGAAACTAGTTGAAATCCAGCCAATATATAGTGAAAGGCTTCGATTTTCTTGCAAAAGCCAAAACGATTCAGGTCTAAAAAGCTGTGCGCGAAAGACGTGATCGACACCAAAACAATACTAGATAGAAGATAGGTCAATCCGATAGTATATTTAACTGGTAGCACTACATCCAACTTTATTAGGATAAAATGAGCCCATCCGGTCATTAGTGGAGTAGTAAGCAACACAGTTATTCCGTATCCTAAATAGCCAAAATAAGACCTATTGCGACTTTCAAAGCGGGCAAATAAATTATAGACAATAAGTGAAAGAATCACGCCGAATAAAACGAATTGAAAGATAGTATCAATCATAGCTTCGTCTGTGTGGGTTTCTCCTAAGGAGAGGACTCGAAACGGTACATGATCGCTATCGAAAATAATATAAAAGGGATTTTCGCCAGCAACTAAATCGAGCTTTAGCTGTGTAGGGCTGGGTGGTTTGCATCTTTCAGGGCAGCTTCTTTCATAGTCCCAGTTGCACTGTTATATACCCGCAAACGATTCACAAAACCCGAGGAGAGATTCAAAAACACATGAGTTTGATCTAAATTTTGATAGCTAAAATATGCAATAGCAATTTTTCCGTCAGGAACGGTTAGGTAATGGTCGTTATACTCCTTAAAGTTTAATTCTTTGATCCAGTCGAATGAGCTGTCGTCAGTCATTTCTATTGGAACAATAGCTAATGGGACACCAATCGTGGATGGCGTTGCATGAACCTTCCACGAGGAGAAAACTAAAAAGATTAGTAAACTAAGGGCTATTTTAGACAGGAGAAAATCCTTTCCGTTTTTGCTTCCCCTTATTCGAGTCAATGCATAGCCAGGAACAAAGGATTTGGCAGACATACGGTGGTGTTTTCGGTGTTCGAGAGAATTTATTGATGACCAAATCCGCCTCTTTCAGGCTTCAGTTTGGAACGAGGGTCCTTCAGGAATTTGATTTTAAAAACTATAACTAACTGTATTTTTTAGTATATTCATGAAATGACCACATGTAGTTTTGTACCTGCTGGCTAGATAGCACCCAGGTGGGGCCAGTAAGAGCTTGTAACAAAAGATGGTAGAAGGATCTATTGAGCATCAACCATAACTATCTGTATTTACTGCACTTAGATATCAAGGAAGGAGCAGGCTTTAGAAAACCTGCTCGTAATTCGTTAGAATTTGGTCGGAGCCGGCGGAACCGTCAGTTTTTTCTTGGGATTGTTCTTTAACTCTTCCAACAGCTCTTTAACAGCACGATCAATGGAGGGGTCCTGACCTTTAAAAATCAACTCCGGTCGATCAATAACTTCGATATCTGGAGTTACTCCTTCGTTCTCAATAATCCAATTACCGTCCTTATCTAGTATTCTAAAGGTAGCCGCTATCACCTGACCGCCATCTACAAGGCGGGGATTACCTGATATCCCAATCAACCCACCCCAAGTTCGGGTTCCAATTAGTTTGCCGAGACCTGCTTGGCGAAAATAATAAGGCAGAGCATCACCGCCCGAACTTGAATACCCATTTATGAGCATGGCCTTGGGTCCGTAATGGGCAAACTGAGGCGTCTTTGAAGGTTCAACGCCACGACGTTTCCAGTAATTCAAAGGCTTTCGTCCGATCCAGTGAATTAAGTGCTGAGGTATGAACCCGCCACCGTTGTAGCGATCATCGATGATGAATGCTTCGTGATTGGTCTGAGGTAAGAATTGTTTAAACAATTCGCGGTGCCCTTCGAGACGTGTATTCGGCAAATGGGCATAACCAATTCGTCCGCCAGATAATTTTTTCACATAATCCCTGCGTGAGGAAACCCAATCTAAATACCGCAACCCTGTTTCACTAGCGATAGGTCGAATAATCACTTTCCATGTGTTTTTTGCGCTTGGAGAATCACTCAAAAGTAGCTCGGTGGGTTTTCCCTGTGTATTTTCCAGTAAGTCATAGAAGTTGGTTGATTCTGAACTCAGTTTTTGATTCACGGCAATGATGAACTGACCAGCTTTTGCTCTGATACCTGGCTCATCAAAAGGTGAGCGAAACTGTTCGTGCCAGTTTTCCCCTTGAAAAATTTTCTCGATTTTTATGAACCCTGATTTATGACGGCTGATCTCTGCTCCTAACAACCCGTGTTTAAGCCTCTTGGCCTTCGGATGATCGCCAGATTGGACATAGATGTGCCCCGCATTGAGTTCCCCAGCTACCTCGCTAAGGACATAGTCCAGGTCTACTCTATGTACCACAGCATCGGCCAAAGGTTGGTATCGCTTGCGAATCTCTTCCCAGTCCTGACCATGATGATTTTCATCGTAGAACCAATCTCTAAGAGTCCTCCAGCCTTCAAGGTACATTTGCTGCCATTCCGTAGTGGGATTGATTTTAACAAGCATCCCCCCCAAATCGATGCGATGTTTCGCGAGAATTTCCTCGTTGAATGAGCCTTTTGAAAAACCCTCTACAAGGCTATAGTTACCACCGCTCTTGACAAGTAGGTGCTTACCATTTGCGGATGTCCTGTAACTTTCGATCTCCTTTACTAGGGTATTGATCTTTTCCTTTGGGTCTTTCGGAATAAACACTAGGGACTTATCTGAAACCGCTAGAACTCCATTATCGATTCCCTGAAGAGCCCTATACCACCCGGCCTCCCCACGGAGAACCTCAATCCGGTCCATGAAACCCTTAACCTGTAGAGTACTATCTAGAGACTTGTCGTTATTTGTATTCTCAGATTTGTCGCCAATAACAACTTCATCGCTATCGAGGCCGTTAAAAGCTGGGATTTTGTTGTTGACGGCAGCCGTGTAAACACGGGTCGCCTTGTTAAATACAAAGTCGGATTCAAAGCTTGAGTAGGATAGATTAAAATCCCGTTCTGATGTGAAGTAGAGATAATATCCGTCGCTGGAAAAGCTTGGATTATTTTCCGATGTCATGTGATCTGTTAGGCGCGACTTTCTTTTGCTCTTTAAGTTGTAGTGCCAAAGCGAAGAAAAGCGATTCTCATTATTTTTTACGTATACAATATCCTGGCTATTAGGTGACCATACGTAGCTTGTCAAGCCACTGTCGTTGTATTTTGCCGTATCAATTAGTGTTTGCTTACCTGAGTTGATATCGAGCACCCAGAGTTTGTGGTTTTTACCGGCAAAGAGAAGTTTTCGGCTATCGGCAGACCATTTAGCTTCAAATCGCCAAATAGTACTATTCTTTGTGAGTTTTTTTACTTTATTGTTGTTCTTTCTGTCCCTGATGTAAATTTCATACTCTCCACTTTCGTCGCTCATGTAAGCAATGTATCGTCCATTAGGCGACCAACTCGCCGAGATTTCTCGAGCTTCAGGAGACTGGGATAAGTTTCTCGTTGGCCCCTCTTTCTTAGGGACGGAAAACAATTCACCGCGGGCGGTAAAGAGAACGCGCTTACCATTGTTGTCGACGCTCGCCGAATCAATAAATTTACCAACATCTTTTGTATAAGGCTTCGTATACTGACGGACACCTGAAATGTTTATGACTAAGCGTTCTGATGCCTTGCTTTTGGGATCAAAGCGATACAAGTAACCGCCATTTTCATAGACAATCGCTTCGGGCCCTGCAGATGGCCAAAGAACATCATAGTCTTCATGATTTGTGAGTTTGAGAGGGTCCGCCCCATCTCGATACTGATAAAGATTTAGGATCGAGTCTCGATCGGACACAAAGTAAATGTCTGAACCCACGACAGTAGGTTGCTGATCAGTTGCCCGATGACTAGTGAGCTGTTTAGAAGTATTTTGCTTCAAATCGTAAACCCACACATCCTGCGCTCTTCCCCCTCGGGTTCGTTTCCAAGTCCGAAACTCTCGATCGATCGGTGTGTAGATGAATTTATTTCCATCACGGGATAGCATGCCGCCTCCAGTTTCTGGGACTGCCAAAGCTTTTTCGAGACCGCCAGTTGCCGGTATTAAATAAGGGCGGCCCATACGTTTGCCCCAAGGCAAACGATTGGCACGGAATAAGATATGCTTCCCATCCGGGGTCCAATCTAGGACCCTGTAATCGAAACCTCCCCGAGGAGGCATCGGACCTACGTCATTATAGTACGTCAACTGAGTTAGTTCAGACCCATCAGCATTCATGACGTAAAGCTGCCTACTGCCGTTGTACTCGGCAGAGAAGGCTATTTTTTGACCATCTGGAGAAAACTTAGGAAAGGTTTCGAATCCTATATGATCGGTCAAACGTTGACTTTGTCCGCTTCTGCGATCGGCAATATAGATATCGCCAGCGTAGACAAACGTCACCATATCCTTATGGATATCAGCAAAACGAAGAAGCCGGGTATCTTCTGTTTGGTAGGCAAATGTCGAACTCGTGGCCCAGCATAGCGCCAGACCGAGCAAAAATCTTAGTGTCATAAGGGGTCCTCATTAAGGGTTTAAGGAGTAGGGTTTGCAGCCTATCGTTTACAGCTATGCAGACATAGCTATTATGTTGAAAAAATGCAAACCTAATGCGGTATCCCATGAAATTTTTAACTTCAGGTTTTTACATGCGATCGCTTTTCTCATCAGTGACAGGAGCAGTTTAAAGGCTTATAGGGCCTACCGGAGACTCTCTGCTATGTCTTTTTTGCTTACCATATCGATTAGGTTGAAGAAGACACAAAACATGTTGCTGACGGGTTAGACACTGGATTTTGCGCCGAGATTGTTTTCGCAGTACTGATGCCGCGAGATGATTTGAGACAATTGGATTTCATTAGATGTGGGGACTTCATGGATAGTTAGCACGAGCCTTCTTAGTTGACTCCTACCCCCTGGATATTTGAAAGATACGCAACAGAGGCTGATTGTTCGTCGAAATATCAGCCGTTCCAAACACAAACTACTGCTTAACACCAATAAGACTTGCCTTTTATCTCCAGTCTCAATAGACAGGCTGTTAATCTTAACTATCGGAGTTCTACTATGATACGAAACATCCTGTCTCTTCTTTTTATCATGAATTTAGTTTCATGCGGTAGACTCGATCAAGACAATACCTCAAAACTAAAAGATCACTATATTCCAGAAACCGACAACTCAAGCCTTGTCGTGTTCGAAGACTCCAATCTTTTGTATATAGCTGACTGCGAAAACAGGCTTACCTACTCTGACCCCAAACAGTGTCGACAAATCTCCAATATTCTTGCCAATACTATTGGAATATCAAAAAGCAAATATCTGGATAAGATTTATGAGCTACTTGATTTATCCGGAGTAGAACAAGAGTTAACAGAACTGAAAAAGACATTAAATTTAAGTCTAGAAAAGAGAAGGCTGCTAGACGAGGAAAAAGAAGACATATTTGTATCTAAAACGAAAATCGCGGAAAACGAAAAAGAAGCATTATCTATTAAACAAATCTTACCCGACCGATATGATCAACTGAGATTTTTAACAGAAGCTTTGAATCGTCTTGAAGTCGGGGCGCCTCAGGCACAAATTGATAGACTTGAAAAACAGGTCTTAGAAGAGACTTTAAACATAAAAGAGCTTAACGAAAATTTGGCAGCCCTCAAAGAATGGCTCGCAATGGCAAAGATAAATCGAGCACGATATGAAGATATCATAGATCTACTATGGGAGATTGATAAAACCAACAATTTGACAAGAGAGTCCATTGAAGACGCTAATGGAAAAATTAAATTTAAAGCTGATATCAAAGCCAGCTTAGAAAAAGATGATTTTCTAATTCTTCCTTTTACAGATATTGAACGAGAAAAGATTGTTACAATCTTCAAAGACTCTCATCGAGGACCCACCAAAGACTATGGTCCGATGAGTATTCATAAAATTTTAAAAGGAAATAATTTTGAAAATGTTTTTAAAATTAGAGTTGAAGAGAATACCCTGTTTAACAATTTGATAGTCAATATCAAGATCAATACATCTGATGATTTTGATGATTACTCCATTCGCTTGACAAGTCCAAACGGAATTTCCGTAGATCTTCAGTTAGCTGATAATGGAAGTGAGATTCTTCGATCACGAGGAAATCGGCAGGTAAAATTTGGTGACCATGATGACGCTAACATAGATTTATCGATCTTTAGTGGGCTCTCAGTACAAGGGGTCTGGAAAGTTAGCTTTATCGATGATGATGCGGACCAGTATGCTTTAGAGTTTTTAAGCCTGAGTTTCAATACTCTCGCTATATGAACGAACTAATTAGTTCTATTTATTTAGCTCAAATAACACAATAAAGCTATACGCGTATACTTGATAGTTTAATAGCTAAAATTTATTCATGGTTTCCTTTGTTTAACTTTTTACCTGCAACCAAATGACAATTTCCACTTAGTTAACCTAAGTCGTAATTTGGAGGTAAAGCATGAAGACATTTAGTTTAATGACGATAATCACAATCGTTTCACTAATATTTAGTGCCTGCGGTGCTCAAAAAAGTGATGAAACATGTAAGGTCCCCCGTTCTGCAAACCATTTAAGCAACTATTTTTTCCAGCCACTGACTGGGTGACAACATCTCTAATGATCGATGAGGTCGGTCCATATTGTACTCTTCAACAAAGCGATCAATATCGGCTCTCGCCTCACCTAGAGTCTTGAACTGCTTTAACCAAAGACATTCTTCTTTTAGAGTCCTAAACCACCGCTCTATCATTCCATTCTGCTCTGGCGTATAGGGCGTTATGTACTCTTGCATGATTCCTGCTGAACGAGCAGCCTTGGTAAAATCCTTACATCCAAAAACCAGACCATTGTCCGAGCGCAGCTTAAGGCCAAGATCAGGTCGTCGCCTAATGATTGCGTCCTCTAGCGCGCCAACAGCGACCTTAGCCTTGCTAGAGCGTGAGACTCGCCAGCCGACAATAGAGCGG
>JABSRP010000077.1 GCA_013215145.1 Pseudobacteriovorax sp. | reverse complement strand
TTGCATAAAATCCTCCGTGAATTGACTCAACTTAATTCACATAAAAATAATAGCAAAGGACTTTTTCAACAGGCCGTTCAAATTTTTACATTTAGGGATTCCGAGATTCTATTTACTCATGAAACTCTCAGACAAACTTACTTTGAAGATGATGGCAGCATAACAACATCAACATCACTTGTTCACTTAGAAACCGCAAAGCAACTTAAAAAACTTGATCCCTAAGACCACTATCTCATGGTGATTTTCAACTTTCTTCCAACTTTTTTCCTTTAACCAATGCTTCAACATTCACAACAGATCCAATTCTGTGAGAATAGAGCTCCATTTCTAAATCATCTAAACTCTTTATTTCGTGACCATCAAAGCGTATCAAGATATCATTTTTTCTTATTCCAGCCTTAAATGCTGGTGAACCTTTGGTTACCTCGGCTACCTTTACTCCAGCAAAATAGTCTTCGAAAGATACTTTATCTGCGTTTTTGTTTTGCTTTGCCTTAATACCAAGATATCTCGGTCTAAGTCGAGTATGACTTATCAATTCGGGCAAAATTCGATCCATAATATAGGAGGGAAATGCGAATCCTAGGCCAGCATTAATAGTAGCAATTGTATTAATACCAAGTAGCTCCCCCGATAAGGTAAGTAGCGGACCTCCACTGTTGCCAGGAAAAATAACGGCATCAGATTGAATGTATCGGTGGAATTTCTTGGGCCCTAAAGATCGATTATCAGCAGATATGATTCCCGATGTAACACTCCACCCTAAGCCCATAGGATTGCCAACCGAAATTACTGGTGTTCCCAATGCGAAATCTCGAAAATTAGCTGATTTGATTGGTTTACACTTATAAGGCTTATCAAGCCGAAGTACGGCAATATCCATTCGTTTATCATTGGCGATTACTGTTGCTCGTCTGCCTTTCTTAGTCCCCGGAATCGAGATGCCAATTTCTTCTGACTCGCCTACCACATGAGAATTTGTAATTATATTACATTTTTTATAGAAAAAGCCGGAACCTAGACCAAAAAACTTTTCAGAGATCTTTGCATCCTTATTTGTAGTATCATAGGTAAACACGCTAACAACCGACCTTTTTAAGCGAGCAATTGTGTCCCGTAGATTCTTACATTTCTGATCACAATTTTGCTGAGCAAAACCAAATTCACTAAAGAATAAAAGCAGCAGTACGATTCTTATGGTAGAAAATTTTCCAATCATTATTACAATGACTCCGAATTACAAAAATTTTTATATGATTACCTACTCTTAGAATCGGCCATTCTTACAAAATTCTTAGTCTAAAATATTTCAAATCTATAGGTGCTAATCCGATACAAAGGGACCGAATAGTATTGAAGGAGATTTGACATTGATTAGATTCGCACTTCTGGTTTTAATGGGCTGCTTTCTTACTAACTGTGCAACCCTGAATTCTTCTGACACTTTAGCAGAAACCATTGTCTTCGAACCTGAGATTGAAGACGAGGATGATAGACATCGTCAATCACTTGTCTATAAGAAAAAATTTCAGGATAAAATTGACGCCAAGGCCAAACCAAAATCAAAAAAAGTCTACCACAAAAGAATTCCAGAAGGACTTGACTACAAATGGGTAAAGTCGAAAAATCCATTATATGCGATATTAGGTAAAGACGCACGGACTCTGAATTTAAGCGTAAAGAAAGGTTATCGGCATAAGCTAATATCGAAGGTCGTGTTAAAACCAAGAAATGGTGTCGGGGTTAACTATGCCTTATTTTTGTCAGGAACGAATTGGAGCTACACGGACACCTGGCGAAAAGTCGCCTGCTATCCTCAAATTCCTCTCTATTACGTCACCCTAGGTTACTGGGGTATGATACCTACATGGTATCCATGTGTTGGAGATGAAGAAGTTAGCAGAAAAACCTTGATGAAAGACCTGAAGCTAGCTGTGGAGGTCGCCGGTGGTGACTTTGCTGTTGCAGTGTTCGATATGAAAAGATCTGATGATGTCGATGATATTGATAAAGAGCCAACAGTGAATGGAGTCCAGATGCTCATCTATAAAGTCGATCCTCGATTTAATAAATCTAAAAATATGAAAACCGAACCATTGCGTAAAAAATACAAAGATCAAGAAGAAGAGGACCAAATGGAAGAACGAGATCTCTAAGCTAAAAAAAACAGTCTTTGGCATATACCAATGACTGTTTCAGCTTGTTAAATTGCGATTGGTCTAAATCAATGACACATTGGGAATCTACCCAGACGCCACCTTTCGATTGGCACTTTTTGGCCATTTCAATCTTAGATTTGCTTGGCTTAGCCTGTTTCGGTTTTGTTTTCGTCGAGTATACTTTTTTTGATTTTGTGTCAACAATCCTTGCCTGAAAGAAACCTCCAGCGATCAATGTTCCTGCTCCACAAAGAAACTCTCTAGAACTGGAAAGCTGCCGTCCACGATAAATTGAAGTATTCTCGACAACCGCACTTCCTCCTAATTGTTGGGCTTTATTCTGGAAAGGAAGTGCCTTTTTTGATCCACTCTCTTGCCGTAGATAGAGGTATTCTGAGGTTTGGAAATTGATTTGGTTTCCAGTGTTGGCTTTAAGCTGTTTTATTCGATGATCGTAAGTGCGATGGGTAGGCACCCTATTTCCTCAGGAAAATTGAGGGTCATTAGCATGCCATATTGATTAATCAGTCAAGGTTGTGATCGAAACTTCGTTAGACATTAGCTAATTGCTGCTGATTTGCTGCACGGCGATCAATTTCACCCTCGCTTTAAATACAGAGTCTGAATCACCTTTTGCATCAAATCACCTTTCCCTGAGCTATGGCTGCTATATTTATAAACGACCTCGTCATTTCTAGGATTATACTTCAGCAAGCGCTTTAAGCTGATCTGAGGCCGGCAAAGGTATTTGCTAAGATAGCGGATTAGATTACGCCTTTTCTTTGGAGCTGGATTCACATCATTATGGGCATAAAAGCCCTTATAATTTGCTTCTACTTCACTAAAAACGACCTGAAATTCGCCTAAATCGTCCCAGGCACCGTTGAATGGCAAAAATCGTAGTGTAATCATGCCACTATTCCAACGATATTTGAAACTCATTGAAAACGCTAATTCTCAAATAAATACAAGTTGGTTTTAGCTCCGTTTATCGCTTATTAAAACGAAAAAGTCTCAGGTCCTTGCAAACGCATCAACTCAAGCTTTTGTAAAATTTGAATCGTGATCTACCGGCACTTGTACTCTATATATAACAGCCTATCGACGCCCGCTAGTTCAATAGTGCTTCCCTTATCGCGGCCAGAATCATTAATTTCCTCATTGACGATTTCAAATCGATCCATACCACCACATTGCTGACCCATTCGCTTGTATGCACTGAAACGTCTTTCATTGACTAGTCTTTCGATGCCGTTGGGATTATATTTTACAAGAAAATTTCCAGCTTCAGGTTCGTATTCGAGTGACCCGTCAGAGGATAACGACTGGCAAGCAATTGATGACGCAAAAATAAAACCTATTAAAAAAATTCTCATTTCGGCAATACTCCTTTATATCATTACAATCTACGTATTAGCATATATTTGTGTTATGCGCAGCAAAAAGCGTTTCCCTACTCTGCCGAGCAAAATTTTATTTTGACATCGAATTATCAGGAACTTTGTGGGAGTTTGGTTGATATGACGCCACGATTGATAAAATAACTTTCGATCTTCCCATATCCCTTAATATCAACCATATCGTCACGTTCCTGAATCCGACCCGTTTTTTGTAAAAGCTTAGCTGTCTGTGCCGAGGTATGAATGCGTCCCGGAAGGGAACTTGACTCTAAGCGCGCCGCAATATTCACTGTATGTCCCCACAAGTCAAAGCTAACCCGATGTTTCCCGATAACACCGGCTATGATGGGGCCAGAATGCATGCCTATGCGCAGTTGCAGATCAATTTGATGCTTCTTACGCCACACTTCCGTTTCATCAAGCATGGCTTCGGCAACCCTTAACCCTACCTCGGCATGGGTTTTCGAAGCATCCGGTATACCCACCACTAACATATACGCATCCCCAATAGTCTTTATTTTTTCAGCTCCATGGCTCTCAACTACCTGGTCAAAGGCCGAAAACAACTCATTTAAGAGTTTTACAATTTCGTTAGGTGTATGACTCTTAGAAAACTCACAAAAGTTGACGATATCAGCAAAAATTACCGTGGCATCAGAAAAGGAATCTGCAATCGTAGATTCTCCAGCAATTAATCTGGATGCAATGGCCTGGGGAAGGGTATTGTAAAGTAACCCCTCTGATCTAGCCTTTTCCTGCAGTATCATATCTTCATAAGCCTGTATTTTGAGACTATAAGCCCGAAGCACATAGATAAGTCCAATCACCATACATACACTATTGATGACGTTAAACTCAGCATAGTGCAAATCCCCTTTAAGAATTGTTGGCAGTCCAAGAAGATCGTAAAAAAGATAGGAACCAATAAAACATAAGGCTGATGTCACAGTAAAATAGTATTGCAGAACAGATGTTTCGTCAGAAAAAATAAACCAAGAGCTGAACATCGTGACTATGAAGAAGATGTGAATACTGTTATTAGTACCCATCAATAATACCAAAGCTGAAAGCTGAAAAATTCCTGCTGCTGCAAAGATAATTTTTGCTTGCCGGCGCTTTTTCCGCTGCAAGAGCCTTAGGACAAGTCCGTAAGGTACCGTAAGAACAACTTGCGTGACAATAACTGACCAAAACTGCATGTTCTTATCTTCAGCGAATAAAAAGCTACAAATGATGGTAGAAGCATTGATCCAGAGGACCAGTTTGGTGACTTGTCTGACCAAGTTTATCGTAGCATTGTCATGACTCTTCATCTGGCGTCCTGTAGATTGCGAAACTTGCCTTTGGGACGTTTGAGCCCTATTGCTTTCTTCGTTTTAAGTATTGCTTAAATCTTTGGGAGAGTTCGTATTTTTCGATGACTTTTCTCAAGGCGCTATGGACGTACAATAATGGAAACTTGTTAACTGTCTCGGCTTTCGCCTCCTGAACGGCCTCATATAGTACTTGATTAAAAAACATGATATTTCCCGATAGCCCTTTCATATTTTTTTGAATATCAACGCATATTAACTCATTATCTTTACGACCATAGGCTTCGAAAGTTAGACCAAGCTTTTCGAAGCCCATATTTTCATAGAGCGAAAAAAGTTCTGGTACGCAATCAGTTATGAGGTAGTCAGCATCTGATTCATAGGCCACCTTCGCTGTCTGCTTGAGCATTTCTATTGTGACACCGGTGCTCACGTAATCGGGATGAATACACAGTCTCATCATTTCAATAAAATCGGAATTCTTAAGCCAATCGGGAATCTCTAGGCCCATGCCCACGTGCTCACTTTTGAGCAAGTCCTTATTGGGAAATGTGATACGGATGGCACCGATTACCTGACCCTGCGATCGAGCTACGATATGACGGGAATACCGATCATATTCGTCCTCCATATCTTCCGCCGTGACAGCAATGTCATCGGAAATATGCTCGTAGGCAAGTTTTCTCAGTTCAAGCACCTCTTGCCATTCCTTTTCATTTTGTGGCGAGCAGAACGACAATGAAGCTTTTGCCTGCCCCAAAAAGAATCCATCTCGCCTTAACGTTTCCCCTGTGGCGGCAGAATGGTGGGCAAGAAGATAATCGCTCACTAACTCCATAAATGCCGGAACGGGTTTTTTGAACATAACGAGAAGTTCGGAGTTGTGTAAGCCCGCCTTCGAGTAGACGACTTTGCATGGCACGTGATACATGCCGTATGGCGGTAAACTAACAACAAAATCAAAGTGCATACCAGGCAGTAATCCATGGCTAAAGCGCTCAGAAGAGAGCTTCATACCTCCGGAGTAAAAGGCATCAACGGTAAAAATACAGACTTCATTCAAGAGGAATGGTTCTTTGACGTGAGCAATGGGGATGACAGGTTTTTGGGTATCATAACCATCAATCCCAACCTCTTTTTCCGCAAGTTCAAAATCTTCATTATGATCTCTAACAAATCCTAGCCTTAGAACCGAACGCCCAAGAATTTTCTTTTCGCCAGAATTGAGCAGTTTGTACCGAATAGAGTCCGTCTTGCCATTACGCTTGGAAGAAATACAAATATGATATGATTTCCCAACGGTAAACTGTGGCTTATCGCTATCGTAATTCAGGGCTAAGCCTAGGCCAGAGACACTATAGTCGAGCAAATAGGCTTCGAATGTTTCGGAACCATCAACGACCGTAGCAAAGGTCTTTTGCTGGACATAGATTCTTCTACGCCTTTCATGCCGTAGCTCAAAACCTTGCTTATCCTGCGCGCCTAACACTGCGATACCCGCCCCTGTAAAGTCAAATAACTGCACTCGGTATGGATCGACACTTTGTCAAAAATCCTAAGGTTTTGCCTATCTCAAGGCAGAGAAGATCTTGCTTGAAACTTAACCTGTGACGGGGTAACAGGGTATAGTTATAGCTGAAGCTAAAGACTTTTTGAAAAGGGACTCCTGTGGAAAATCATCAAGAATTTCTCGATATTGTTGTAGTTGGTGCCGGGATCTCCGGATTGGGTATGGCTTACAATTTACTTAAGAGGCGAGAGTCCGCATCCTTTGCCGTTATTGAGAGTCGTGAGAGAATCGCCGGGACTTGGGATTATTTCAAGTATCCAGGGTTACGTTCTGATTCTGACATGTATACCTTCGCTTACTCATTTAAACCTTGGCGCCACAAAGAGTACATTGGTTCAGCTGAACGAATCAAAACCTATCTCGATGAAATGGTTGAGGAAAACGGAATTGATCGCGTCATTCGTTTCCAAACAAAGATTAAAATCGCCAGTTGGTCCTCTGAAGACAAAACTTGGACGTTGGTAGCTCAAAAAGCCGATGGCAGTTCCTACACCATTATCACAAAGTTCCTGATAACATGCACCGGTTATTATAGCTACGATGCAGGATATACACCTAAATTCCCCGGCGTCGACTCGTTTGAAGGCGATATCATTCACCCTCAAAAATGGCCTGAGTCCTATGACTACGCGAACAAGGATGTGGTAGTCATTGGTAGCGGAGCCACGGCATTTACGATCGTACCCGTCATGGCAGAAACCACCAAAAGTATGACCATGCTACAAAGGAGCCCTAGTTACGTCTATAACAGACCCGCCATCGATTCTCTCTACATGAAACTGAATAACAAGCTTCCCCCTTCTGTCGTTAACATCATCATGCGCATCAAGTTTCTTTGGCTACAGCAGTTTGCCTATTGGTTTTCCAAGAACTTCCCCAAACTTGCCCGCTGGACCTTCGTCCGAGATATCAAAAAATCTGCTGCCGACGCAGATTTTGTGGAGAAGCACTTTGCTCCTAACTACAAACCCTGGGATCAAAGAGTTTGCATGGTTCCCGATAATGATCTATTTGAGTCGGTAAAGCGGAACGAAGTCAATGTGGTCACAGATACCATCGACAGCTTTACCAAAGACGGGATCAAACTAAGCAGTGGCGATTTTCTACCAGCTGATCTCATTGTCACTGCCACAGGTCTCGATTTAAAGCTTTGGGGTGGCATTGAGGTTTCTGTCGACGAAGTTCCTGTCACTCCCACCAAACTCACCAATTACAAAGGCATGATGTTTAGTCAAATGCCAAATTTTGTGACCATTTTTGGTTACACGAATACGTCCTGGACGGTTAAAGCTGAGCTAACCTATGACTATATTCTCAAACTTTTGAATCATATGGACAAACACCATTACGAAGTGGTTTTCCCATGCCTCGAAGAGATTAGTGACGACCAAGGCCTTGTAGGTTTGACCTCTGGCTACATTCTCAGGGCTGCAAGTAAGCTTCCTAAACAGGGTTCTGCATTTCCTTGGCGCAACAAAGATTTTTACATAGCAGACCTTTTCGCCATAAAATACAGTAAACTTGATGATGGGATTTTGAGATTTAATGATACCCAGCCATTGGTTCCCTTTCATACAAAAGCGAAAAAGCTTTTCGATGCCGAACAAGAGAAGACACGGCAATTGAAGGACGAAAGTCAATCAGCCTCAGGCCAAATGACGCGAGATAAGGCTATTCTTATCCATGGCATGTGGTCCACTAATGATACCTTGCAAGAACTGGAAACCGCAGTCAGAAAACTGGGCTATGATGTGGTTTGTTCTACTTTGCCTTATCATAAAACAAAGAAAGACTTCACCGCGGAAGATAAAGAAAAGCTAAAGTCTGTTTGTCTGAT
Source organism: Pseudobacteriovorax sp. (assembly GCA_013215145.1). Classification (GTDB taxonomy): domain Bacteria; phylum Bdellovibrionota_B; class Oligoflexia; order Oligoflexales; family Oligoflexaceae; genus DT-89. The sequence continues at coordinate 9,959 of JABSRP010000077.1, read as the reverse complement.
GGATTACATTGATGCGGTACAATCAGAGATTGATCGCTGTGATAGGCCTCCGCTGCTTGTCGGCCACAGCATGGGAGGGCTCATCGCACTTCTTCTGGCTCAAAAAAACAAACTCAAGGGACTCATCTTGATGTCACCTGCAGCCCCCGCTGGTATCAACCCTCTAGCTTGGTCCGTTGTCAGAGTATTTAGTCGCAATCTGCTGCGGTTTCCGTTTACTGGCAAACTCACCGAAATCGATCTCAACGAGATTAAATTCGGTATCGCTAACAGCCAAAGTGAACGCTTACAGAAACTGATAGCCTCCCAGACCTCCTACGAGTCGTGCCAAGTCACTCGGGAGGTAGGCCTGTGGTTTCTCAATAAACGGCCTCAGACCTTTGTCGATTTTCGCAAAATATCGGTTCCTACCATTGTGATTAGCGGAGAGCAAGATTTGCTGGTGCCGCCACGCATTCACCGTAAGATCGCCAGCCGCATCACCGACGCCGAGATAAAATCGATACCCGGAGGCTGTCATTGGACGGTTGGCGGTCGGCACTTTGCGGAAATCAGTAAGAGTATCGGGATATGGCACAGTAAGAAATATGATTCCGTTTAGTCAGCTATTCTCCAGCTATTCACCCGTTAATTGATAAGCTGTGTCTTTCCATTGTGAACAATCCAAACACCATCTTTGCCGGAAGGACGAATTTTTTCTCCTCCCGTAAGACTGCCAAACGATGGCAGCGTTAGGTGGCGACCTTTCAGCCAAAAGCAAGGGAAGATCAAACGGTCCACTCGATTTTTGAGCTCGAAAACGGGATGAAGATGACCACCGATACTGTAACCTTCAAAGTCAGCCGCTGGTTGGTCATGCACAAGATGAATTCCTGATAAGTCACCTAAAGATCGCACAGAAAGGCGCCACTGGGGATTTTTTTTCTTGAGATGTCGATCATGGTTACCGGCAACCAAGACTACCTCGAAGTTTTTCGCATCCAACCAGCAACCAATCTTCTGAACAAAGGCCTTGGGAAGACTAAACTCATCATGAATTAGATCACCCAGTACGATCACTCGTTCAAATCCCCAGGCCTTATTTAGTTTTTCAATGATGCTCAAATCATACTCGCTATAAAGCTGAGGCACGGGGATACCGCGAGATTGAAAGGAGAATTCTTTTCCTAGATGCATATCGGCAACCAAGAGAGTCGATGAGGCTTCATGGAAAATAGCTTTTTCAGGTAATAGCCTTAAGGTTTGTCCGCCAAACTCCATCGTTGTGTGGCTCATGATTGGTAGACCCTCGTCAGCTTTTCTATTCTTTGGCTTAGTGACTCAGAACTTAATCGAGAGGCTAATCGCTCTGATATCAACCCAATACTAAATGAACTTGGCTTTTTCAAAGAAACGAAGGTCCATGTTAGTGCCTTAAGAGATGCCACACTTCGTTCAAGATCGTCAATGGAAAACTCAAAACTCAGCACCTCTTGGTCACACTGTGCTAGGAGCTTATTATCTGCTTCAAACTTCCGATAGACATCATAAATCAATGATGAACTACTCCGTAGCTGAGAACCTGATTTTCGCTGGGCCGGATAAGTCTGCCAAATAAGGCAAGACACCCGGGCGATATCGCGAAAATGAGCTCTCGAGACTTCCGTCATATTGAGACCACGAACTAACTCCTTCATGCATGACTCGGGTTCTAAATCCTCCGCACTAAGGAATTCTTTGGGATCAATGATGTCGTTGACCAAAATTTCCATCCCAAAGTCATTAACAGCGGTGGAAATGGTAAGATCTTGTTTTTGGCTCATCCGTCCGGCTAAAATAATAGCGATGGCGTGGTTTAGAAAGCGTCCCTCGAAACTGTATAGGTAAATATGAGTGGCGCCCTGATGGACCCAAGACTCAATCAACAACTCACCATCCCTAGGCACTTGGGAAAATTTTTCCTGAGACTGGTAATAGTGATTTAGGATATCAAACATAACACCCTCACCTTTATTCTGCTGATATATTTCCTGACGGATATGACTGGCAAGCACAGGGGTTAGGGCTAAGCGTCCTCCGACCCATCGTGGAGAGGTGAATTGATTGGATCGACTTGGTTTCACAATAGCGCGACCTTGATATATCTTGATAAGCGCATAGGATTTACCTCCTAGGTAAAAGCTATCGCCCGGCTTCATACGAGTCAGACTACGCTCCTCCACATGACCAATCACTTTACCGCGTTGAAGTTTTACTTGTAATGACTGGTCAGAAGAAATAGTGCCCATATTCATGCGCTGCAACTGCTGTAGTCTTCGTTCTTTCATCAAATAACGATCATTTTCTAAAACCAGTTTTTTATACTCGGGATAAGCAGATAAACAAGCGCCTCCAGTCATCAAAAAATCCAAGACCCAATCCAGATCGTCTTCTTTCAGCTCGCGGAAGTAGTAAGAACGACGAATCTCTAGGAGCATCTCATCGCGACAAAAACCATTGCCTAGAGCACGATTCGAGCAATGCTGCAAAAGTATATCAAGGGGATGTGACGGAAGTTTTTTCCCTTCGATCTGTTTGGCGACCACCGCCTGCCTTAACGCCTGAACCTCAATTAAATCAGGAACGCTGGTGGGAATCACAGTGAGAGAGCAGGCTTCTCCTGGTCGATGAACACTTCGGCCAGCTCTTTGTATGGCCCTAGCAACAGACTTGGGAGATCCAATTTGGTAAACCTTTTCTACTGAACTATAATCCACACCCAGGTCAAGACTAGACGTTGAAACGACCAATTTTAACTGCCCCGACTTTAGTCTATCTTCAACAGCAGTGCGATTCTTTGGCGATAAGGACCCATGATGCATTGCCATAGGGACATCCTGATCAGCAAAAAAGTCCTGCAAGGCCACATACCAGGCTTCCGCCTGAAACCTCGTATTGGTAAACAAAATATTGGTTTTTCCAAAATCCAAATCCTTAACTAGCGTCTCGAGACTACGTAGTCCCATATGCCCTGACCAGGCGAGTTTCTTGTATTGATCTGGCAGTAGGATATCGAAGCGGATCTCCCGCTCTATTGACGCTGTGATAATCGCCGCTTGACGACGCTCATTGGTTAGCGCCAACAGGCCTTGATCGAGGTCCTTTAACGTTGCTGTAATTCCCCAGATACGACTTCCTATAGCGAGCTTTCTTAGGTAAGAAAGGTTCAACGATAAAAGGCAGCCACGTTTGTTATCGATAAGTTCATGCCACTCATCGATGATAACGGCTTCTAAACTCTCGAATTTTTCAGGAGTATCCTCGTAGGAAAGCATAAGAGCCAAAGACTCAGGTGTCGTAATGAGAATATTTGGTAGCTTGTCTCTTATTTTTTTTTTCCGGTATGCACTGGTATCACCCGTCCTGACGGCGATGCTCGCCGAGGGTAGCAAATCTTTGATCATGGCCTCAAAAGCTCGCTCGACATCACGCGCCAATGCTTTGATAGGGGTCACATAAAGAATCCTAAGCCCTTTGATACTGCCCCCTTCGATCATGAGCTTCGTCATGGGTCCTAGCAAAGCCGCGTAGGTTTTGCCCGCACCTGTCGGTACCGAAATAAGACCATGTTTACCGTCTATATAAGCGTCTCGGGCCTGCTTTTGGAAATCTTTCATTTGCCAATCCCGAGCAGAAAACCAATCATCGAGACGTTGACTCACCTGATCAAGAGATGGATTCATATGATCTCCACAACGCTGTCACAGTGTCTATCGTATCCGCCTCGTCGGCGTTTTTATCCTGCCTCCAGCGACTAATTCTTGGAAATCTCAAGGCAAAACCCGATTTGTGCCGCGTGGACCGAGAGATTCCTTCAAATGCAATCTCCAAAACCTGCGAGGCGAGAACCGAACGCACAGGGCCGAAACGCTCACGGGTGTTAGCTTTGATCCATCGATCGAGCTGCGTCATCTCCTTATCACTGAGACCACTATAGGCTTTAGCAATAGGGACCAAGGCGTCTTCTTTCCAGATGGCCAAGGTGTAGTCTGTGTATAAGTTTGCTCGACGGCCATGGCCTGCCTGAGCATATAAGAGGACAGCATCGATGGTTAGTGGGTCGACTTTCCATTTCCACCACTCTCCTTTTTTTCGACCGACCTTATAAGTGGACGATTTTAACTTGAGCATCAGTCCTTCGGCTTTCATCTCTCTCGATTTTTTTCGCCATGCCGCAGCATCTTCCCAAGTGGAAGCCCCAACCTCTGGGGACAGAAGAATCTGAGTCGCATCTGCTTGCGAGAGGAGGCTCTTTAACCGTTCTTGCCTCAAGGAAAGCTCGTTTTCCCTTTGATCGAGCCCATCCATTTCCAGCAGATCGTAAGCAAAAAGTCCTGCTGGAAACTCAGTTTGCATTTTTTTGGAAGGTTTTTTGCGTCCCAATCGTTTTTGGAGCTGAGAAAAGGGTTTAGGTTTTCCGTTTTGGTCAACGACCAAAAGCTCGCCATCAAGAACGGTGCCGTCAGGCAAAGCCTTAGAGCATGCTTCCACCAAATCGGGGAAACTCTCATTGATCAATTCTTCCCCCCGTGACCAAACAAAGACATTGCTTTCGCGTTTAATCACTTGGCAGCGGATACCATCCCATTTCCATTCAATGGACCAATCGAAAAAGTTACCGAGAGTCTCGACATTCTCTTCCAAAGCATAGGACAGATAAAAAGGATAAGGCTGAGCAATCGAGCGTGATGCGCTTCCATCATCTGCAATCAGCTGTTGATATGCCTCGGCGCTCGTGGCTAAGGTACCCGTCATGCGATGGGTCATTTCTGATACTGATATCCCAGCGACTTGGGCGAGGGCTTTGGCGACGGTGGCTTTTGAGACACCGACACGGAAACCACCGGTTATCAATTTGTTGAAAACAAATCTATGGTTTGCATCTGTCGTGCGCCAGATATCGATAACTTGACGTTTAAGGGAGCTTTCATCCATTGTCCTCCATTTTGGAAAATTTAAGGAAAGTAGTTCATGAAGACTACCTAGGGATTTTTGAGCGACCGCCCAAGGCTCCATCATGAGACTCAAAGTCTCAGCAAGATCACCAACGATGGCATAGGTATCCTCAATCAACCAATCGGGATATTGGGTGATTTCCGACAGCCAAACCCTTAGAACCTTATTGGTGAAAAATCGTTTGGGACGATTTCCCGATAATAGGGCTACCGCCCAAATGGCATTTTCAGGCCCGGCTTCGGAAAAATATTGAACTAAGTATCGTATCTTTTGGTTACTCGATGTGGTTCCATCCAGTTCAAAAAACAGTTGGACGAAGTCTTTCAATTAATCGTCCTCCGCTGACTCGCGCAGCACCAGAAGCTCGTCCGCTTCGATCGATCCCTTGCTATTGAGGTAGCGGCTAAGAACATCACTGTAACCATGAGTCGCATATACATGCTTAGCCTGGCTTTGCTCAACGGTTTTAATAAGAGACTGCCAATCGGCATGATCAGACATTATAAAACCCTTTGCTAATCGTCTCCGGCGCCTCATCCCTCTCAACGCCATCCAGCCACTTACAAAAGCTGATGGTATGTTTTTATGTTTTTTCAGAAACCGTGAATTTTGTAGGACCGGTGGTCCAATGATGATGGCTCCTTTGGTGCCTTCTACTTCCATGTTATTAACAAAAATCTGATAGTCGGGAATGGGAAACCCAAACTCACGATAGATTTGACAAATCTTATCAGCGCTCCTATGAATAAGAAACTGACTATGACCTGCAGCCGATAACTCTGCCATCAGGCGCTGGGTTTTGCCTAAGGAATATGCAAATAAACAGACAGGAAGGTCCTGAGCAAAAGCCTCTTCACTCCACCTTAAAATGTCTTGTGTGAGGCGTTCTATTGGTTGCCATTTAAATACCGGAAGAGCAAAGGTGGCTTCTGTAACTAGGCGATGACAGGGAACCACTTCAAAGGGGTCACAGCTACGATCTGAATCTCGCTTATAGTCTCCAGTGACGACCCAGATCTCTTTGCCATCATCAAGCCTAACCTGAGATGACCCTAGAACATGCCCTGCGGAGTGAAGCGAAAGGCCAACCTCGCCAACTTCCGTGGTCTCTTTATACTTTAAGGGACTAGAACTTCTCGCCAAGGATCTGTCCCAGCGAGCTTCTAAAATACGAATCGTGGCCTCATGAGCCCAGATATGAGTCGAGCCGTCAACAGCATGATCAGCATGGGCATGAGTGATGACAGCCCTTTCAACTGGACTCGTGGGGTCGATAAAAAAATCCCCTAAGGCGCAGTATAAACCATGCTCTTTCACCTCTAACATAATTCATCCAAACCATGCTCTTGAATGTACTGAGGAATTGCCTTTTTAAAGCGAAAAAATCCCGCTTTAGCATGCTTGAAGAAATAGGTATCCCAAGGGCGTCGCAACTCTTGAACAGTGCGACTGGCAAAAGCATGGGTCATAGACTGTTTCAGGTCAGCCCCGTCACCCACAAAAGGGCGATAATAGGAAACTCTATGGTCAGGATAGTCATGCAACCAAGCAGAAAGGTCATCCATTGAAGTGAGTCGTTTGACCGGAACCCGCCCCTGCCACTTGTTTTCAAACGAAGCCACCGCGGACTCACGAAAATCTTTCACGATGGGCGCTAACCCAGAGGCCTCCCAATTGGGATCTATCATTCCGAGCGCCTTAGGTAACTCCTCTTCATGTAAGGCAGGACTATTTAGATCATCGGGCCAAACCAGATGAATGTCAGTAGATTTAGGTTGTTCGGGTAAAGATTCTAGGGGGGTGATTTGAAGTTGCTCAGGGGTTAGTCTGTCTTCGATGTAAATGCAATAGTCCGACAATGCCGCAAGTTCATGACTACGCTGCGTGAATCGCTCGATATTTTCTTTGGTAGCCAGGTATTGCTTGCCTTTCGTTTGAAGACCGGCAACCCAGCGCCACCCCAGAGTATTGCTTGCCGTATCGCCGTCGAGCAGATGACGAAGAAAAAAATCCGCACCCAATTGCCAAGGAATGCGAAAGGTGTATATCCAAATACTTGCAAACCATAAACGGCTGTGGTTGTGTAGATAGCCGGTTTCTCTCAACTCACGAACCCAGTCATCGAAAACAGGGAGGTTCGTTCGACCTTCAACGGCCACTTCATGGCTGTGCTGTAATTGTTCAGATAGATTGGGAGACCTCAACCAAAGGCGATAGTCTTCGTAGACGGCCGGTCGCTGTTCAAGCCAGCCCTTCCAATAGGTTCGCCAACAAACCTCCTGCAAAAACGATTCGGCCTGTACCCAACTGTGAGTCTTTAAAGTTCTATGAAAAACCTCTTGCTCGGACAATATCCTATGACGTAAAAATGGCGACAAAAGGGAAACATGGGCGTGCTTACCCGCACCGTAATCGTAGTTCCTGTTTTTTTTGTAAGCCTGACCTGCAAGTGGGAGAAACCTCTCCAAGCGATCCCAGCCAAACTCCGGTGAACCGATTGTAGCAATAGGGCTAAGACTCTCAGGCAAATCCTTAGCTAGTGGCATCATAAACCTCCGTACAGACAAAGCTCTCACTAGGATGGCACAGTTTATTCATAATGTGCCGCCCCAAAACATAGCTGGGCGAGTCATGAAACAAAAAAGACCGCGTCCCAGGGAGCGGTCTTAAAAGAAGAGCATAAGCCAGTGGCGCTTAAGTCCTATTGGATTTGTACTTGATCGAGCAACCGTATGGCTTCGTGACGTTCGGACTCACAGTCTTGCCCATCATCGACGCGTTGACGGCATTAACGAGATACTTATCAGCCTTGGCAACGTCGGCTTTCTTGGTCGAGCTAATGCTATCAATGGCACCGTTGTAACTCAACTTCCCTTCGCCGTTGATGACGTACATATGAGGCGTAACTTTTGCGTCGTACATCCGTCCCAGCTTGCCATCAGGGTCCAGAAGAACGACAGTCGGCTTGCCTTTGGTTTTCTTCATGTACTCAGCAATTTCCGCGGCCTTCATGTAACCTTGTTTGTTCGGTGCTGAGGATAGGACGGTAAACCATTGGACATCTTTTCCGGTAAAAGTTGCCTGTAGCTCCTGCATATTATTGGTATCGTAGTGCTTTTTTACGTAGGGACAGTCTTTGTTCCACCACTCCAAGACCACGTGCTTTTTCTTAAGGTCTGAAAGTTTGTACATCTTGCCATCGTGGCCTTTGACGCTAAACTCGGGAGCCATTTCGCCGATTTTAGGAGCTGACATCAAGGGTGCACTGAAGGCAAGGGCCATCATGCCCGCAAGTAAGCTGGAAACAAGTTTCATGGTAAGGTCTCCTTATGATGAATGGATAGATCGTCAAGAAATTGTTTTAGCAGATCGTAGGTCAGAAGTTCAGGTAAAATAAGTGGCTGTGTCGCGCCCTGAGGATACAGGAGGTACAATGGAACACCACTTCGGTCATATTTGGCTAAAAATTCAGCAATGCGATCATTCTGATCGGTCCAGTCAGCCCGGACCAACTTGACATTTTTTTCTTCAAAGGCGTCAAGCATCGGTTGCTTTTGCAAGACCACAATCTTGTTCACCTGACAGGTAACACACCAAGAGGCTGTGAAGTCGATAAATACCGGTTGCTTAGCCACCAACGCATCCAGGTCCACCTCCATAAAATCGGCCCATCCATCGGCGGCTTTTGATGAGGTTGCCACTGCTGCGGATGGCCTCAAGTAAATGACATTAGCGGCTATCGATAGTAAGACTAGCCCCCACAATCCGCGTCTTAGCCAACCCCCTGTCGCCGGCAACCGAAAAAGCAACCAGCAAAGAAATCCAAGAAAACACATGGAAGCAAGGGATTGATAAACCGCTGTCGAGCCTAGTTGCGTCTCCAAGATCCAGAGCAACCAAATGATTGTTGCAAATAAAGGGAAAGCAAAAAACTGTCGCAAATGTTCCATCCAAGGACCTGGCTTAGGTAACCAGGCGAGCAGCGATGGCTGATAGGCAAGAATCAGGAACGGCAAGGCAAAGCCTATGCCTAAACTCGTAAAAACCGAGAAAGCACTCCATAGATCTTGTCCTAATGCATAGCCTAAGGACACTCCCATAAATGGCGCCGTGCACGGACTAGCAACAACTACGGCTAGAAGGCCGTTCAAAAAGCTCTCGACCCACGGTCGATGACGGGATCCATTGCCGGCCTGTCCCAAGGTAGTGAGGGCATTCCAAGGATTAATCACGCCGAGAAAATTAAGTCCCAGCAAAAAAAACACATAGATCAGAGCCCCAATGAAGTACGGTGACTGTAGTTGGAATCCCCAGCCAACACTGACGCCTGCCCCTTTCAGGGCAAATATACCGGCCACCAAAACCCAAAAGCTCAGCAACACGCCCAGAGTGTAACCAAGGGCCTGAGATAACCTATCCTTGGTTTCGGCTCTGCTATGCTGTACTAAAGAGAGTACTTTGATTGATAAGATAGGGAACACGCAAGGCATCAGATTTAAGATCAACCCACCCAAAAAAGCTAGACCTATCATGGCCCAAACACTACTTGGGCTAGTATCTGGAGATTGAGCTTGGGTTTTAGGCAATATCAGGTCGAAAGCAGCGCTTTGGTCGTCAGCCCTCGTTAGGGATAATAGGCCTGTTCCGCGAGTCGAAGGCTCGGTGGGGTATTCGTTCTTCGGGGCGCGAATCTCGATGGAGTTGTCAGTGACCTTAAAACTGTGACCTTGAGTGGTCAATCCACTACCTGGATTGGGGAAAAAGCTCAAAGATGTTGGCTTAGAGGTTCGAAACAAAGGAGGAATGTCAAGAGTGATGGTTACCTGATTCGCGGTATCTTCGATCCGTTGCATTTGCCATGGCGATGGCATCTCGTCAAAGCTTTTTTGAATCCCGGCAGCATGTTCTGTGTGCGGATTTGCCTCACTGGGGCCAACCAACTTGCGCGTTAGGGCCAGTTTTTCCGCTCCGGGTATACACTCCTC
>JABSRP010000076.1 GCA_013215145.1 Pseudobacteriovorax sp. | reverse complement strand
TCCGCTAACGCTTCGGATCACAAACGCCTATCCATCCTGCACCTGAAGGAGCAGGTTTTTCGGCGATTTCCGATAAAGTGAGGGTTAAGCTAGGCTCTCATGCTAGACATGTTGCCGATCCTTTTCTTAAAGTGGATCGCAGTAAGCTTGATGGCGAAATCGTGCGCGTTACATTCTATGCGCGCTACAGTGATGGTGATTGGGCAACGTATGATTTTGAACCGTTTCTCGGCGTAGAAGACTATTTTCAAATCATTCGTGGGCCTTACGGGCAGAAGGGCTTGTTGATTAGCTCGGACAGCGGTTCGGCTGAGTATGAGGGTGCTTTTTTCGTGGAGACGATCCATGGCACTCGCTATTGGGCTAACGCGGTAGGTCAAAGGAATTTTGTTTTCAATAATGAAACTCTGCGAGACTCCATTTTTGAAGGCCGGTATGGGCGCTGGACTTATCTCGAAAATATCAGTGTGACGGCTGATCTACTCCCTGAGATGAATCCCTACGGATGCCGCTAGGACTCAAGCTCTAAAGACAGCCCTCTCCTACCGAGGGCTCTAGCACCAAGCACCTAAAGGCATTCTTAAATCCATTGCAGAACTTCACTAGCTATCGTATCCGAAAGCTACTTCCCATAATTGATCAACCCAAGTCCCACTACTACCAAGACGATTCCCAAAGAGGCAAGTTTTGTAAACTTGACGCCATGAATCAGAAAGGGCACCCCAAAAAAAGAGATAGCGATTACGATATCAATAGATAGTCCAAACAAAAAGATTGTCTTTGGATCTTGTAGTACTCTCACTTGCAACGCATAAACTAGGGCGCAGGCTGCACTTAGGCCAACCACACCGAGGGTGAAGTATTTAGAGGAGCGGATAGCATCATTGTACACGCACAGTGCGTACACAATATATAGGAAAAGACTCATGAGTATTGACGGTAGAAAGGCAAAGCCAGACATATCGGACTCCTCCTGCTAAAGATGAGTGTCATAATGGCTGTTGTGGGTCCATTGCAATCGACAAAATGACGAGACCGGTAATTAAGCTTACCCATCTCGCCTTTGTCTTTCCACCTAGTAGCCTATCCTTAATACAGCTTCAATCGAATTAGTAGCAGCCATTAACTATTATAATTTCCCATGTTTCAATCAGAAATCGGAGGTTGATAGTAGTTCGGTTCGCAGGCCGCATCAGAAAATGCCACTGAGTGGACAACCGCATATTGATCAAGGGGATCATGAAACTTCAGGCCAAATCGTGAGACTGAGACTAGCTTATCACCTTCCAGAAACATGCGATTGATATCGAGGGAGTCGCTTGTATTCTGCCACCAGCGCCCTTGCTCGAGACGCGCTCGACAGTCTTGTGGAATCATATCAAAGTGTGACAACCTGCCAAGTTCTTGCAAGGTATGGGAGCCCTCTTCGTTTTCTACGATGCCCATGACGATGGCGCCCGAGAAACTCATATCATCGCTAATCGTTCTCCCGCTAATTTGATCTGTACTATCAACTGTCACTAATGGGAACCCAAAAGTCCCTGTGGACTTATCGCTAAAGAAGGCATGATGATTTCCCGTGGCATCTGAGTAAGATCCTCGATCTCCATAGATATGGCGATCTAATTGCTCTAACTCCCCAGGTGTTCCGCTATGATACAAACTGAGTTGAATGCCCTGGTAAAGCGAATAATCGCCCATATCTACCGCATCATATCCAATCCCTACCATGTGATCTCCAAAGGGCTCTAGGTAGGTAGAAAATCCAGGTATCTCAAGGGCATCCTCCACAACTGGTGTCACAGGATTCTCGATATTAAAAGCGTAGAGCGGATCGGTCTTTTCGAAGGTGACAATATAGGCTCGCTCGCCAACAAATCTCACTGCACGGACATCCTCGTGAGGTTTGCCAAAGTTGATCACGGTACCGATAGGTTTCAGAATTTCCTCTTGATTCTGTAAGAGCCATAAATGATTACGGCCAACTTCATGATCCACCCACTGATTATTTCCGAGGATTGGTTTATGGCTTGTCGCTACGATAGCGCTGACGTTATCGGCTAGTTCTTTTACAGACCATTGCCCTTGTGTGAGATACCCAGCAACCTTACCGCGCCCATCTGCAGCCAGATCTCCTGTGTTAGCGTCGTATTTGATACGTGTAATAACAGTTTCGTAGTCAAAGTCAGGTTGAGACCAATAATCATGCGGTTTTAAATTGCTTAGTATGATTTGAGAGGGACCCATATAGACCCAACTATTATTACCACCGAGTACATGGATCTCGTTGATTTTAGCTTCGTCATGAGACAAGGAGATCATGCGAACACTAGTAAGGTTCATATTTTCGTCGTTGAATGCTGATTTGACGACGGTCTGGCAAGGCACTCCCAATGTGCTGTCATCAATACTCAGTTCATGGCTATTGCGACCAGAGACATAATTTCGCAGCTCATTATGAAGGTGTGAGGTGATCAGTGTTAACGCATCTCCTTTTAGCCTGGCATCGATGTACCACCCTTCAAACTCCTTTTCCCAGCTTAATACTGGCATCTCCAGAGCTGATGCACCCAGGCTATAGTTCAAAACTATATAGCTTTCTATAGATTGCCCATGAATCACTAGTCTATTATCTATAAGATGCATCTTGAGTTGAGTGATAGGCTGATTCCAATCAAGTCTTAGTGGGAAGGTCTCAGTGAGATCGATTTTGCCGATCACTTCTAGGCTGTCCCTACTGATGACCTCTAGCATTTGACCATGAAGTACAAAAATCTGCTGAGTACTTCGTTTGACAAAGTCAGCCTCGTCGATGCCATCTTCTTGGTTGTTTGTTATGTTGGTGTCTCTTTCTCCTTGATTTGCGCTTTCTTCGGTAGCGGAGTCTCCTGCTGCTTCGTCAACGGTTGCTACTGAACGTTGGGGCTGGGATTCCCACCATTCCCGCATTTTTTTGTTATATTCAATATTGCGGTGACGTCTCGCTGTTAGATCCGCTGACAGTTCGGTGCAATCCTCATAGGTCTTCGCAAAAAGATTGGTGTGATACTCTTTAATGGGTCTTTCGGTTTGCTTATCTTTGTGAAAGCTACAACCCCCTATCAAAAAAGCAAAAAATGTTAACTTGTAAAAATATCGAGAGTTCATGGTGTATTCCTAAATGTTCCGTTGCGATAGAATTTATATCGGATTTACGCTGTATTCATAAATGAATTCGAGTGTTTAAGTGTATTCGACTGTATTCTAAAATGCTTCCAACCAAGGACATCGCTGGGTTAGGGATATAGTTCTGCATAGATTCACTACCAGGCGGCAAATCCCTAGTCCTTTACTGAGTTGACTGTCTTCGTTCAAAGAGTTTGAACCCTTACTAAAGTGTCCTTTATTTTCTATTAAGTGCTAATTTTATTAACCTAATCGTGCACACCCTGGGTAAGTATCCCTCCATCTTTTGATATGAATAATACAGATAGCTTATAGAGAAACTATTAATTTTACTGATAAGCCCCAGCTCCGATAAAGTCTACATTCCGGCATACATGTCGGCACTCACATTTAGAAAGGTGGACCTTAAATGAAGCTACGATCAAACACGATCATGTTACCTCTAACGACCATAGCCTTAAGCTTTGGCTTGACTCAGTGCTCAGATGACGATGATAACCAACCATCGCAGGCAGATATCTGCTCGGTTGCAGAAGGCGATATCCTACTTGGCGACGAAACCTATCCCGAGGGAATCGTCAGGGCAGCAAACGGGACCGTTTATATAGGTGGATTTAACGATAGCAAGATTTACAAGTCTAATGGCTGTGCTGGTCAGGCTGAGATCCTTTCCGAAGACGAGCAGCTACGGGATATCCTAGGTCTTGAGATCGATGCTCAAGGAAAATACCTTTATGCCTGCGATGTCTCTAATCCAACCCGCAGCAATGCTTTAGAAAACCCCAGAGTTCTTGTATTGGATACAGCTAACGGCGCAATCGTTGCGACTCACTCTCTAGGTGCACAAGGACTGTGTAACGACCTTGGGTTTGATAATCAAGGCAACCTTTATGTGACGGATTCTATCCAGCATGGTATCTTTAAAATCGATCAAGCAGACCTTCTTACCTCAAGCGACAGCAATGAGATCTGGGCTCAGGATGCAGAGTGGGCGACGTTAGAAGGCTTTTCTGTTAACGGAATCGAATTTGTCGATGGCTACCTATACACCTCTGTCTACAACGCCGGAACCATCTGGAGAATCGATCCTAGCAACGCCGCAAGTGCCGAGCAACTCACTATCGATGCCGAGCTTACTGCTCCAGACGGAATCGTCAAAGAAAGCGATAGCAGCATTCTTGTTGCTGAGCAAGGTGCAGGAAAATTGACAAGGATCTCCGTAAATGGTTCCAACGGTACAGCTACAACAGTCTTTGCTGACTTGGATTCTCCTGCAACGGTAGCCTACTCAAACGGATTTGTTTGGTTGCCAGTTAGTCAGTTCGATCACTACTTTGCTGCAGAAGAGGTTGACCGCAACGCTTTTGATCCTGAGTTCAAAGCGGTGATTCGCGAAGTTAAATAACAGACTAGATCGACAGATTGATTCCCCTCAAAAGTCGATCACCCTCCAAAAAAGACTAAAAAAAAGAAGCCGCCGATAACATCTATCAGCGGCTTCTTTTTTTTGGCTTCTTTGAATGCTAACTAACGGCTACTGCTGGCTCCTTATCCCGGGTTCTCAAAAAGTAGATATAGGTGGCGCTCAAGGCAAAGCCCAGTACAAATACTAGTATTTTGGAAAAGCGAAACACATGGAGATTTTCCATCACCAGCCCGATAAAGACAAAGCCGCCGTTGATAAGGAAAAAGGCTGCCACCACGTACAAACCAAGTGACTTAATTTTGTTTTTGATGGATAGAAATACCACTAACGGTAAAAGAAACCATTTGCCCATGCCAACAGCTGTCCCGATATGATCGATATTCGCTCGATCTAGGTTGATGTAAACATCCAAAATGGATCCAAAGACACAAATTGCAAACACGATTGAAGCGATTTGTAATAATTTTGCCATAGTTACCTCCAGTATTTATATGTGTGGAAACCTAAAACTTATTTATGAATCCCTTACCCAGCCAGCGGAAACCGCCTTTTCGATTTTGCCCTGCATCCATGCATACATATCGGCAGAAGTTTGGGCCACCGGCTCTAGTATCCGCAACAAATCGGAGCGCGACACATTTTGATCTTTCCAGGCTCGGCCTTCGGTGGCCATGTTAAGAAAAAATGGTAGCAGGCGGTCAAAAACTTTTAGCCAGCGACTTTCCTCAGTCTTTTGCTCTTCGAATTCCAGCCATAGCTCTCTTGTTTCTTTAGCAAAAGCCGTATTGTAGTCAGCTAGCCTTTCGATGCATGCTTGTTCGTCTTCAGTTATGGTGGCCCTTTTTGAGGAGAACACGGAGACATCGCCGGCATCTATCTCCCCTAAATCATGGACTAAAGCCATTTTTAGAACTCTTTCAAGATCCAGTTGAAGATCTAGTTCTTTTTGGAAGGCTACCATGGCTATGGTCAAATGCCAGCTGTGCTCTGCAGAATTCTCGTGCCTGGAACCATCCGTGACGTAAGCACGCCGATTGACTCGCTTTAGTTTGTCGAGCTCCACCAAAAATTCGTACATGCTTTGCATCAAAGAATCCATGGTCAACCTCAATTGATCGCAGTCCAAAAGGCCTTTGTTATATTTAGAGAAACAGATATTCCTGACTGTGTCAATCCATATCGATTTGTAGTTGATGGGTTTGGAGGGTGATATACTAATCTAAATTGAGATTATAGCTTTAGATATGAAAGCCAATTTTAAGATTCAAGACTGACCAGGCATAGTCTCGGGATGTGCTGCCTCGTTTAACCAAGATAGGATTACTACTCGATGAGTCTGGACTATTCTTCAGTTCCCTAAAGTCTTTCCATCGGATCGTAAAATACGTTGTTTCAGAAAAATCTTTGGTGAAACCAATCCAGTCCACTCCGAAATACAGCCCTGTGTCAAAAACCCAAAGGTTGCCGAAGTTTATTCCGAAATATCGCGTTCTAATACTTGCATTGACAGGTTCTATTCTTCCACCGGGTGCTCTGAAAATGAAGAATCTCTCTGTCTCATATTGCTGTCCTAGAGTAAAATTCAGATGCGAACTTTTAGTTACAAACCAACTCAAACGAATATCTTCAAATCGCACGTACTCTTTTCTAGGCGGTTTAGCATCAAAAAGTATGGCATGATTTGAAGTCTCTACACCACTGTCAAGTGCTCGAGATGTCCCTAAACTCACTCGAAATTTAGGATCAATCGTATAGCCAAATCGTAATCCCGGACCCCAGAATGGAAGTTTATGAGAACCGAAAGTCATCTCAAAACTAAATCGATTAGATATCTTGACTCTTTCGTTACGATAGGTGACGGCTGTGAATTTGTTTATAGATTCTTGTGCGACAACAAAGGGGCTTAGGAAAAATAGTCCGAGGAAAAAGTAAGCTTTGCATTTAGTCAATGTGGTCCTCTATTCCAGTAAGATTTTGTAGTAGGTCGTAGAGCCATATTCTTGAGAGGTCACTAACACGCCAATGTCAAGTTAACAAGTGACATTCTAAGGAATGCTAATTTTTCTGTTGGTGGGTGATGAATACTATGTGATTTACCGAGTCATGTAAGAGTTGAGGAGGTTTAGATAAGTCAATGACCCACCTCTAGTGGAAAGGTCATTGACAAGTTAACGCGACTTATTAAAAGGCGTAGCCAACCCGTAGGTAGCCATTGCTAAAGGAATCGATGGTCTCATCATCGTCCTCATAAAAATCATCATCTTCGCTATCGTTAAGGTTACGACCGCCACCTACAGCAAGACTGATGTTTAGTCCAGAGTCCCAGAACCAGGTATAGCCTAATAGAACTTGTGGACCTAGGACATTACCGATCTCACGTCGTAAAACACCCGGCTCTAAGTAGATGCCAGAGTACATTTTTTTGAAGTACAACTGACTGCTGATGGAGTATTCCATGGAAGAGGTGTATTCCGAGTATGACACATCACCGCGAACCGTTGCGATATCACCTAGGGCGTAACTAGCGCCGACAGAATAGGTTCCCGCCACGAGTCCGAATGGGTTGACATCTAGGTTGAATTTAGGGGCATTGTAGTGGTAGCGATTGCGCTCGCCTACTTCGACCAAACGGCCCTTCATCGTTGATACGTTTTCATCGTCTTTATATTCCGTTGCTAAGGCAGTCATGGAACTACATAGTAGTGAAAGGGTTATAATTGATTTTATCATTTTACATTCTCCAGGTTAATCGTTACACGAGCGATTAAGCAACTGGCATGCCGTCTTTATAAATCAATGTTTTCGAAGAGATAGAGATTTGATAAGCGCAGCCGGCACGTCATCCTCGTTGCTCTGGCTGCACGTTTGGGTGCTTTTGGATACACCTTTGACTTAGCGAAAGCCTTAGAATTCGCAGTCCGGGTTAAAATCACAAAGGTCGCGGAATAGCTCTTCGAAGTTCAGCTTCCATTTTCTGGTGTTGTTATTTTGAGTGCTAGAGCTGATAAGGTATTGGCCATCGTCAGTTATCTGGAGAAAGTCCACCTGGCTGGTTTGGTCGTGTTTGATCTGTCCAAGCTTTTCCTCAGAATTGAGATCCCAGACTGAGATGTTTCCAAATTCGTTTCCGGTGTAGAACACTCTATTTCGACTGTCGTAGGCAATCTTGAATTTTTTAGAATCATTTTTGTATGTTCGAAGCGGTTTTCCTTCGCTGTCAAACAGTTCAAGATAGCCTTGATTGCTGCCTGCAACCAGTATCTCCCCTTGCTCTGTGACAGCAACGCCAGCTAGAAAATTGCCTGCATTCAGATCAAACTTATACGTCCGGCAACTGTAGTCTTGAGTATCAAAGATGAGAACCTCTCCACCCAGGTTATTGACAGTTATTTTGTTGGCTGCCTTATGCTCTTTAAATTGACCCGCATTTTCGATTTGGCATAAGCTTTCGTCGAAGGCTCCTGAGCTTCCTTCAGCCCAAACCTGTCCACTAGCAAATAGAAACTCCTGACCTTGCAAATTTAAAATTTTGTGAAACCCAAAATGATTATGTTCCATAGATCTGTCTAGAGTCGCGCCGTCTTCATTAAAGGTCCACCAATTTATCGTCTGGGGGGTTACGGTAATGAGGTCAGTCTCAGACAGATCGTCTTGGAAAAATACTCTCTCAACGACATCGTCATGGGGAATAGAAAAGAGTTTTGTCTGCCTCTCGTAGTCCCAGATGCTAGCCTCGTAGTCGTCCTCGGCCCCTGCTGTGGCGATCCAAGGTTTGGTTTTAGATCCTGAGACATCGCTCAAGAGAAAGATTGAGTCCGTAGAAAAGGACTGATTGCCCGGTCCAAAAACTGAAACATTGAACTCCCCCCGAATGATAAGACGATCCGAATGAGGCACGAGAGATAGACTCTGGATATTGATTCCTGTCGGCTCATCGTTCCAATCGGTTTCGTAGGCGGTGACGTAGGGAACAAACAGAGCATTCAAGTCCCAGAATTTGTGTTTTTTGTCCGAACTAGTTGAGGTTAGCAGATAGCCGCTTTGGGAGGAGAAGGAGTCAAAGCCTCGGAAAAAGCTATCATTATCTTCGTTGATATCAATCACGCGGATGGGAATAAGGTTTTTGACAAAAAGATCATAAACACTAATCCTTCTACTATCTGCGATAGCAAACTGTCCGTTTTGTTCGAAGGTATGGAGCTGAGAGAATCGACTTATATCGGGGATCTCACGAAACAAACTCACATTCGCGTCTGCGATGCTGTAGATCTTAAGGGTGCTGCCATCATCCAAAACATAAAGCAGGCTTCTGTCTGAGCTTAGCTTAACAAACTCGGGCTTAAGATCCTCGGTGTCGGTTTGAAACACGATGCTTAAGTCTTGATCAATCAGTGAGATCTCTTGATCAATTTTTATGACGTTGCCATTGGCGGCAAATAAAGCAAATTCTTGAAAATCTATGGATTCTGGTGTTCTGCTTTCTTGAACTAGAGTCTTCTCGCCATTGTTGGCATCAATAGAGTAAATAGTTTTGAGATCTAATGCTGTTAGTAAGAGTTTGCTAGAGTCCTGAGAGAAGGAAATCGGAAGCGTTGCCTTTACATCCTCGACTAAGAAGAAGCTCTCTTGCTCGATGGTTCCGACTAAAAGGCTATCTTGAAAATTAAGCCCGAGGGCAAAGCGTGTGTTATCTGGCGCAATCATCAATGATGAAGCTATGCCTTCCTCATGGTAAAAGCATCTGTCTAAGATGAGGTTCGTGTTAAGTTGGAAAATACAGGCCCCAAAATTACTGGAGTCTAGTTTAAGAACTTCGGCCACCAACATAGTCCTGTCTTGAGAAATAGCGATATTTTTGACTTCAAATAACTCCGGAGCGAATTCATAGCGTGCTATAGTGGATTTGTTACTGAGATTTAATAACTCGATGGCCTGTGCTTCCGGGATATAGGCCGCGATCTCTTCGACGATTGAAACATTTTGATTGAAGTAGTCTCTGGAGAATAGTTCTGGATCACTGCCGGAGCTTTTAAGCATGGCAAAGAAACTATTGAGTTTTTGCGCTTCCTGCTCCTCTTGGGTTGGCATATTTCTGCGGCGTATTTCGGCGTCTAGAATCCTGGTCATACCATTGAGTTTTTGGTTACGGTCGATACGAGACAGTCCGTCGAGAAAGCTAAACTCTAGATCATTAAGTTTTTGCTCATCGTATATCCGAAGGTTTGCGCTTTTAATCTGAGATTTGTTTTTGCTTCGATCAACCGAATAAAAATCCAAGGTAAAATATCCCGACTCAGGCATCGTGATGGGACCTGTCACCTTTTGGAAATCGCACGATCCAGGTGCGCTGTTTCGTTCTCTAATACAGTAGAAGGCCTCCCCTGGATTAGCGTCAGAGATCACAAGCGATACCGATTGAAAAGGAGTCAAGGCATTGGAGCCGTCAAGATCAACGTCGAGGATATCAAGCTCGGGTTCGGTGGTATCAATGATCACCTGACACTCCAAGGCATCGAGCCGCTGTTTGGGGTTGAGGATGTTGATCCTTTGGGTCGTTAGGGTATAGGTCCCGTCTGGTAAATTGGTCAAATCAATATCCAGCTCGGTGACGCGAGAGTCGAAGGTTGTGCGGATGGGTTCGGTCGTAAGAGTGAGATCGTCTCCTCCAGTCAATCTCGTTTCGATTCCATAATAGAATTGACCTGATGGGACGGACAACTCGATGCCGTGTTTGAAAGAGCGTGATTCACTGGCGCCGTAGATCACATTTTTGGGACAACTAAGGTTGAGGTAGTCGTCTGTTAAATCATTTAGTTCGATGGATGTTCCTTTGAGCGATCGTGTGACCGCCCCGTAAGCCCGGCCCGAGATCGTCCCGAAAAGGACAAGCGATGCGCCTTCTGGTAGCTCAGGCTTTTGAATACAGCCTTTTTCTGTCAGAGCCAACGCCTTGTTCTCATTCGGGCTAACGATAGCAGCCGTCAGCGAATTCGGATCGAATGCTTTATTGGGCTCGTTGGTGGTGAGTTTCAGGTAGGCGCTGCGATTCATCTCCTGCGACGTACCTAGGCCGCAGTCCACCACCCCGACGGAAAAGCTATTATCGGCTTTTTTTTGCTCACAAGCTGTGAAAGTAATGATCATGGTAAGGGGAAATATCAGGTAAGCATAGCTACAGAACAAGTTCATGACGGTCATCCTGTTTTGGTTTTCGGCGATTCACACTTACTGCCGTTGGCTACTCAGCTATGGCTATACCAAATTGGTTGAGTGAATTCTATAGGATTTTCTTCTAGAAGCTAAATTATTGATATTATTTCTAGATTGAGTCCCCAAGAATCCATGGATCGTCTCAAGTGAAAATGGAACCGGTTCGGATTGAGCTCATGCTAAACAAAAGCTTTTCGAATACCCGATAGATTAACCCCTCCAACATAAATACTAGTCCAAAATTGTCAGAAAAATCCCTCTCATTTTCTTGCAATATTTGAATATCCGTAACGTCTGATCTATAGAGATCTGAAAGATGTCACTGGCCTATATGCAAGCCAGTTTTGCTGACAATTATTTGTTTCTGGAGTATTCCTATGAAGATAGCACTTTCTACCCTTGCGGTAGCCTCATTGTTTGCGGTTTCTTGTGGTTCGAGCGGTGGTAGCGATGACGAACCTACCATCAATCCTGGGGGACGCATTCCTGGCCCTGGTGGCAACCTTAATGGGAATACTGACGACATTGCCTTTGCAGACAGTGACTGTGGCCTTCATGTTTGGTCGAAGGGCCTCACATTTGAGGGATTCAGTCGCCGTAGTACCCTTCAAGATGACGGTACCTGGTCGGAAAGTGCCTTTACGCTAAGTAGCGAAAAAAGTCGAGTGATCGCGGGCTCCAGGACCAGTGGTCCGGTTTCCAATAATCCAGATTGTCAGGTTTTAGAATCTGCCATTGGATCGGCCGGTGTTGAGTGGACTAGCGATGATCCACTGTTAGTAGGCTTTGATAAAAAGGATCAGATCAACAAGGGCGATATTGCTGCTTATGGTATCGACTTTGATTTTACCTCGGATGAGGATCTTCCCTTCGAAACCGTTGATGAAGTAGAAGCTTACTTGGCGGGTGATCAAGAGCCCATCGCAGTAGCCAACGTATCTGCTGAGCTGTCTTTTAGTACAGGTGCTATCTCATCTAGCGTGAGCCTTGTTGAGTCCACTGATAAGGTGACTTTGCAATGCGCTAAGCCATTCACCTATGAAGTCAGAAGCTTTGAATCAGAATTTCAAGACGGTCGCCTTTGCAAGTACGCAGAGGAAACAGATAAATACTCTTGCTATGAAGCTAAGGTGGTTTATACGGCAGATACCTGCGTGTTCACAGCTGTCGATGCGAAGATGTACCACCCAGCTGGCGGGACCCTTGAGTTTGATCTCTCTGGTGTGTTTTATCAAACAAAAACTGATGATGGTGAAACCATCTATAAAGTATCTGTTAACTCGGTCAAGCTTTAGCGATAAGCTTGAGCCGTGTACTTGGTAAAGGAATGATTTCCTATGTCTCAGTGGTATGAAGAGCTCAGCAAAGACGAGCAAGCAAAGATGAATAAATGGCTTTGGATCCTGCACCCTAATCGTGAGGGTCAGCCTGCCAACTGGGTGAATGCTGTTTACGTATTAGGAATCTTTTTTGCGCCTGCTGTGTTCTATCTGCTACTAGGTATTGCTGGAGAGATCGATTATGGTCTTTTTCACTGGGATATACTTGGAAACGTTGCGGCGTTTCTAGCTAGTATGGTGGTGGTCGTCCCCTCCATGCTACTGATGCGCCTTTACATATATGAGAAGCGTGATGGTAAGTTGCGGCCAAAGCATTCCATCAAAAAAGAATTTACAGTTAAGTCGATTTTTATCTTTATCCTCACCTACGCTTGCGTTCCCATAAGTACCTATATGCTGTTTGCCCTATCTAAGCAGAGCTACTGGGAGCAAACAAGCCCTGAGCTTTGGCATCATCTCGTTATGGCTTTAACTCAGACTCTTATCACGCTTCCCAGTACCTTCCATTTGATCGCAAAAACCCAATATGTGATCCTTTTTAGAAAAAGAGCCTTGGCCCAAGCGTCTCAGTCTTAGTATCTCCGCGTCCTCCTCAGTTTGGGGAGTAAGGATAGACCTCTCGTTTTGTGCCAAAACAAGACCTTGATAGCCTATCGTCAATTTTTGACAAGGCCCCACAACTCCATCAAAAAACCCAATCATTTCAGCCTAACTTGTTGGTTTGGCGTTTAGGACTGTCAAGTTTCTTCGACACTTTTAGCAAAATTAAACAAGCCCTATCCGCTAACCAGTTGAATTCCCTGAGTCGCCTTCTGGCATGTAACTTGGATATCTAAGCTCGTATTGAGAGGAAGGTCAGCGCATCACTCGTCAAACCGGAGGCGCTGACTCTAGAACAAACGATCTGTTGTTGCTGAAGTTGCAGCTCATCTTATGTCTGTTAAAGTTTTTCTTAGTCCATTTATCCTGTCGGTTCTTTCTCAATCTGCAGTGGCTGTAGCTAACAAGCGCTATAGTAAGTCTGCAAAGATCGCCGAGAACACCAGTCAAAAACAATCGAAGAAACGCCGAAAAAACGTAATTCCTTCGAGCAAATTGGCAAGGCCAATCATGTGTCGCTGCTGATGGTTTCGATAGGATACCCGTTTTAACCAAAACCCCCAGAGGGTTTTATCACAGAGTTGTGATATCCCTCGCCTCATATTTCCTTTTAGGGACGAGCTACCGCCGTGAATCCGGTCCTAGCTTGTCCCTTTTTTTTGCAATAATTCTTCCTAGTGCGGTGTCCTTCAAATGATCAAGCTAAATTGATTCTAAATAAGTCAAAATAGTATAATAATAAAATATGGAGCAACCATGAAACCAGTCATCGCATATCTTTTGTTTGCTACGACTTCGGTATGTCTTGCAAACGAACTAGATGAGACTAATGAATCTACCGAGCCTAGTATTCTAGCTGAAAGTATCAGCGAAGACGAATGGCTGGATTCTGATGTCGAGACTACTATAGAGGACGAAGACGCGGACGACATTGTGCCCGAACCATCGCAAATAGAGGAGGATTATCGTCTACCACTCTCTCCTGAAGGGAACCTGGATCGGGTTGAAATCGTAGGTGAAGTTTTTAATGGCCAGGTGGTCCAGGGCAATCGTTGTTATCATAGTGTCTTTGAAAATGTAGAGTTCACTTACGGAATATGGGGTTTTTCTCAGGTCTCTCGATTTTGTAACTTTTCCCAATCTGATTTAGATCATACAGTGTTCCAGGGTTGGTTATATAATATGACATTTGAAGACTCTTCATTGATGGGTGCAATATTTATCTTAGATCCAAGATCAAGAGTTACGTTTATCAACACGGACCTAACCGGTGCTAGTATATATACAAATGGTGCGACGGTAGAGTTTATTGATGTCGACCAAGGGGTTATAGATATCCTTGACTGAGATACCCTCTTTTAATCCGATTATTTTAGCGTATTTATCCTTTTCCATTTGCTTTTTCCGCATTTCTGGCGATAATACCAGTGTCTGTCAGTGGACAGGCATTTGGGTCTCAATCGGTTTTTGAGATCAGGACAATTGAAGACGAATCAAGGAGATTCTCATGCGTTACCAAGCATCTGTATTTATTGGTAGATTCCAACCTCTGCATCTCGCACATCTTAAAGAAATCAAACGATCTTTAACTCTGGCTGACAAACTTGTGATTGTCATTGGATCCTATCGTAGTTCGACGACTCCCAAAAATCCCTTCACTGCCGAACAGCGTGAGGCCATGATACGGGCTTCTTTGTCTGAGGAGGAGAACGAGCGTATCAGTTGTGTCTATGTCAGAGACTATTTATATAACGATACTCAGTGGTTCTCTGATGTCGGCCGGCTTGTGGATCAGGCTATGGCGGCTTGGGGGCTTAAAAATGCGACTATCTGTCTTACGGGCTGTAACAAGGATACGACGAGCTATTATATCGCCTCACTTCCTGATCACTGGAAGCGCGAGATTATCCAAAAACCCGAAAAAAATCTTTCTGCCACGGGTATCCGTGAGAAGCTTTTCGAAGGTGTGGAGCCCAAAAAAATCAAAGGAATTCCTCTAGGTGTTAGGACTTATTTGGAGCAGTACAAAACGACTGAAGCCTTCACCAAAATGAAAAGCGAGTACGAGCACTATAAGTCTTATCGTAAAAACTTTGAGAGCCTTCCTTACCCGCCGGTTTTTGTAACGACAGATGCCGTGGTGATTAAGAACGGTCATGTGCTTGTGGTCGAGCGAGGGATCAACCCAGGAAAAGGGCTTCTTGGTCTGCCTGGTGGTCACTTGGATGTGCAGGAGTCTATTTTGGATTCTACTGTAAGAGAGCTTAAGGAAGAGACTAAGATCAACGTAAATAAGGATTATCTCAAGACTATCGTCAGCGAGACCAAGGTCTTCGATCACGTGGCACGATCGCTTAGGGGCCGCACCATTACGCATGGTAGCTGCTTTAAGTTGCCTGATGGCGGACCGCTGCCAGAGGTTAAGGGTGGAGATGATGCCAAACATGCGTTTTGGATCCCGATTATCGAGGCCTATGAGCGCTGCGATGAGTTTTTTGAGGATCATATTCATATTATTAATTACTTTACCCGGCGCTATTAGCGCAGATCTTAGGAGCGCTGCAAAGTGAGTTGCTGCCTCTAAGGTCAGGTCTAGGTTCTTTTATTTTAGTTTACGCAATAGAAGCCGATTCGGTTTGGGTTTGTGGTAACAGACTGAAGTTAGCAAACCGGATGGGTCATCGGACAAAAGCCGAGGTGGTTTTGGTAGAAAAAACGAAAGGAAACAGTCATTATGAGCAAGCACACAAATCTTACCGAAAATATTATTTTAAAATCTGATAGCTATAAGTTCTCTCACTTTAAGCAGTACCCTAAGGGGACCACGGAAGTTTACTCTTACCTTGAGAGTCGCGGCGGTGCCTTTGACAAGACTTTGTTCTTTGGGCTTCAGTACATCATCAAAAAGCACCTCTTAGGAGTCGTCGTCACCAAGGAAGGCATCGACCAAGCAGAAGAGGTGATCCTTCAGCACATGGGGCCGGGTAACTTCAATCGCGAAGGCTGGGGGCTGATCTTAACTAAGCACGGTGGGCGCCTTCCTATCGAAATCAAAGCCATCCCCGAAGGCACTCTTGTGGATGGGAAAAATGTTCTGATGACGGTACGCAACACAGATCCAGACTGCTACTGGTTGACCAACTTTCTTGAGACTATCCTTACACAGATTTGGGCACCGATAACTGTGGCGAGTCAGTCTTTGGCCTTTAAAACTATCATCCGCAACTCTTTAGTTAAGACAGGGGGCAAGGAGGCGCTGGCTGGTCTTCCCTTCAAGCTTCACGATTTTGGTTACCGGGGCGTCAGCTCTAATGAGACGGCTGCGATCTCTGGGGCGGCTCACCTTTTGAACTTCGCTGGTACTGATACCATGGCCGCGATCGCACTACTTGGCGACTATTATGGATACGAGGCTATGCCAGGGTTTTCTATCCCGGCGAGTGAGCACAGCACCATTACCAGCTGGGGTAAGGAGCGCGAGACCGATGCCATGGAAAATATGCTTGATCAATACCCAACGGGACTCGTTGCCTGTGTCAGCGATAGCTTCGATATCTTTAAGGCTTGCGCCGACATTTGGGGCGATAAGCTTAAGGAAAAGATCCTTGCCCGAGATGGGACTTTAGTCGTGAGACCCGACTCTGGAGATCCTTCTGAGATCGTGGTCCAATGCCTTGATATCCTCACGGATAAGTTTGGTAGTACTAAGACTAGCCAAGGCTATAAGCTGCTACCTCCACAGATTAGATTGATTCAAGGCGATGGCATCGATCTCAAAGAGACGGCTAAGATTCTAGAAAAGGTCGAGGCTGCTGGATACGCCAGCGATAATCTGGCCTTTGGTTCTGGTGGAGCTCTGCTTCAGAAGGTCAATCGCGATACGCTAAAGTTTGCCTTCAAGTGCTCTTCTATCACCATTGATGGCCAAAGCCAGGATGTTTACAAGGAGCCGATTACGGCATCGTTTAAGAAATCTAAGCGCGGTAAGTTTAAGCTCGTGAAAGAAGACGGCGTCTACAAAACTGTTGGACAAACGGCAGCCGGTACCGACGAGTTGCGCACGGTGTTTCTCGATGGAAAGCTCATGGTGGACGAAAGCTTTGAGACCATCAAAGCACGCAACACCTAAGACAGCGCTTCCTACCGTGTCTATCAGAAACCATTGAACTGACGATCGAAGTTGTGATCGTCAGTTTTCTGTCCTTGCTATGACCTCTGCTCCACCAACACCTCAGATACTTTAGGTAATCTCAATAGACTAAAGCGGCAAAAGAATTCCAAAATTCCTGCAATTTATCTAAATCTGTCACGTCACTTAGCTGTAAGACCCCTGGTTCACGCATGAATGGAGTTCTCTCGTGAAACGATTAGTAAATACCCTTCTATTATCATTGGCATTTACGCTAACATCCTGCGGCGATGGATCTGGATCGTCCAAACAGCCTGCCCCTGAAGTGACTGATCAAGATGATCAGGGAACTTGAGATCAAAATGGCCAAAATGATACTGACAATCAAAACAATGGCAATAATCAGAATAACGGAAACGGTGGTGATGGCGGTGATGGCGGTGATGTAACGCCGACTCCAGTTCCTACTCCAACCCCGACGCCTGTTCCAGAGCCAGAGCCAGAGCCAGAGTCTGATTTCGATAAGGCAGTGAGGCTAACTCCCGAGTTTTTGAAAATAAGGCTCTATTTTGTCGACGATTTCGCAGGGTTTACGGTGGATGCCTCGAGTCAGAACCCGTATCTTGTGACCGATGATGAACGCACTAGCCGTAAGATAGACTTTGATTTTGCGATTTGGGATAGAGACGAGAATAAACTGGATAAAGACAACTTCGTCTTTCAATATAACGTTAACGAAGAGGATCGGATTGCTCGTGAGTTGCCCACCGCTCGTTTTGCCTATAATGAATTAGATATAAAGATATATGAATATATCTTGCTCGAAAAGGTTGGCGAAGATCAATACAGAGAGATCGGAATCATCGGCTTTAAAGTTGGCGGCTCTCCAGCCTCTCAGCAGGACGAACTCATCGACTTGATGGAGTTTCTGGATGATATGGATATATCTGATACTGATATACCAGAACTACTCGAGTATATAGATAACGATGAGTTAGATAGACTTGCGATCTTCAAGGAAGCTATTCGTTACTTAAATAATAAGAATGGCAGATCATACCTATATATACAGTGAGATCGCATTTAAAGCCGCTAATCATGACGGCGGTAAGTATTGGCTGAATCTTTTTATCAAAGCCTATGATTACTATAGCAAGCAGTACCCAACTGCAATATCAGAGACAGAAAACTTTGCGGAAGCTGTCGCAGACCGAACAGGTGGCGAGACTTGGCTTGCCACCTATATCAAAGCCCATGACTTTTACAAGCAACATTATCCCACATCTATTAGCGATACCAAGAGTTTTGCACAAACTACAGCAGATCGTGAAAACGGCGCAGGCTGGTTAGAGGTATATATCGCTGCTCATAACTACTATAAGAGTCAGTATCCTTCGGCCATTAGCGATACCAAAAGATTTGCTGAGGCGGCAGCGGATCGTAGTAACGGAGCAGTTTGGTTAGATGTATATATGAAGGCTCACAACTATTATAAGAGTCAGTACTCATCAGATATTAGCGGCACCAAGAGATTTGCTGAGATCACCGCGGAACGGGCTAACGGTGCGACCTGGTTAGAGGTGTATATCAAGGCTCATGATTATTATAAGAGTCAGTACTCATCAGATATTAGTGGTACCAAGTCATTTGCTAAGCTGACGGCGGATCGGGCTAACGGAGCTACCTGGTTGGAGGTATAT
>JABSRP010000075.1 GCA_013215145.1 Pseudobacteriovorax sp. | reverse complement strand
CTTCTTCTTCTTGTACAGGAGTTTCTTGCTCAGGGCTTTCTTCTTCTTCTTCTTGTACAGGAGTTTCTTGCTCAGCGCTGTCTTCTTCTTCTTGAACAGGAGTTTCTTGCTCAGGGCTTTCTTCGCCGTCTTGACCTGGATTTTCCTGGCTTGGGTCTTTTGCTTTTTCAAACAATTCCACAAGCGCTTCGAAGTCTTCCAAAGCTTCTGTAAGATCAAGCTCTAGGCCAGCTTCTACTTTTGCCTGGGCATCGCCAAGTAGCTCTTGAAGTTCAGCTAAAAGCGACTCGGCTAGTTCTAGGTCAAGCTCTTCAGCATTGAGAGCTTCTTCTGCGGCTAAGATTGCTGCATCAAGTTTTTCAAGAAGAAGTTCCGCCTCAGTTTTGGGCTCTACTTTATCTTCTATGGGTTCTTCAGGAGTTGGCTCCTCAATGACTGGCTCCTCGACTGCTGGTTTTTCAGTTCCATCAACGGGAGGTTTCGGGTCGAGGTTTTCTGATTTCTCTTCAACTTTTTTTTCTGGTGCAATGGGAGCAGATTTCTTGTCATCGCTTCCGCATGCTGCAACTAGGGCTACTAGTAGGGTAAGGCAGATTTTATTCATTTTGTATTCCTTTTACAGGTTCGTTTTTCTTACCCCCTTAAGACCGTTGAGATGGATCAATATTGCATGTTTTTTTGGAAATAGTTTAACATACGGTAAATTTTGCAAAAAATGATTGCTGTGGAGTTGACTTAGTGAGTCAGAATAGTCTAAAAAAGCTATTTCAAGGTATCAGGAGGCCACTAATTCCATGCCTTGGCGCATTGTGATTTGGAATTCAAATCGGTAGATTTCGTTACCGATGCGTTCCAACAGCTTGAGGGTAATGGTGTGACCGGAGCTTTCTAGTTCGGATCTGACCGCATCTAATCCGACTCCTCTACCCGAGAGATGGTCTACCTTGGAGGCGCTTGAGAATCCGTGACTAAAAATAAGTTCGGCCTTTTCTAAGGTTGAAAGGCTTTGATCATTGTTAATAATGCCTAACTTTATTGCTTTTTCGGTAATTTTATTGAGATTCAGTCCCACACCATTATCACAGTAGGACATCTGGAGGCAGTTGCTATCAGTTACCAGTGCTCTAATAAAAACCATTGGTTTGCTCTGACTCATCTGCGAAAAACCATGAGCAACAGAGTTTGAAAGTAAGTGCGTAAAAACATTGACGATCGTGTCTTGAAGATCAGAATTGACCTGAACCTCAGGCCCTTCTACCAAAAACTCGGGAATAGGTAGATTCAGCTGTTCGGACTGAACTCTGGTATCATCAAAAAGCGGTTTTAAGACAGATTCGATACTTCTAAAAATTCCGAGGTGATTAAAAATCTGTGTAACACTAGTTTTATGATTGTCATAGCTTTCGCTTGAGCGATATCCATTGAGTACTTTCATGATATCGTTTTTTAGACCCTCAGTGGATTTCACCTGATTCTCAAAGAGCTGATGATATATCTCCTGATGATTTCGTATACTTGCTAGAGTGTGACCAATCTCAACCTTTAGATCGATTGTTCCTTCTTTGCGTGTATGATCTTCTAGTATATGAAGCTGATTGGCCAGAAAAGCGAAACCAAAAACTCTGGACAAACCTTTTATTGTATGGATTTTTCGTTTGAGATCATCGCGAGCCTGTGAAAGAAGAATACCTTTTGAGAGCTCCTCGGCGAAAATATTTACGTTAGTCATAAATTGACCTAGATTAATCGCATCTAAGTTGATCATATTTTCGATGATCATGGTTTTTTCTTTGATCTTGGTTGTTTGAGCAGATAGTTGGCGGAGTTCTGTGACGTCTCTAATGGTTATCATGATGGAGGAAACCATGTCAGACGAGCCAAGAGGAAGCCAATCGATCTCCACAGTTTTTCGTCCGGATTTGAAGTTCAATTCTAGCTCATGGGGTAAAGAGCTCTGATTTGCTTCAAAGGTCAGGGAGTTGGAGTCAATACTCGACCTGAGTATTTCTTCAATGGCTTTCTTTTGATCTTCTAGTAGCAGAGACGGTCGAAGTAAAACATCTTTAATACTAGCTCTTGCTAGGTGTTCAGATTCTAATATTTGGCAAAGAAATGGTGAAAACTGCTCACCGATCTGTAATTTTTTATCTATCGTAAAAATTCCTTGATTAATATGAGTCATAATTTGCGAAATTTGTTGGTTCCGTTCCTTGACCTGAGTCGTTGCTCGGTGAGCAAGCTTTGCAAACTCCTTCGCTTTTTCTGTCTTATTTAGTATTTCTAGATTCTTTTCTCGTTCAATGGTCTGAACTGCTTCACGTGTATTCAAATGATCGAATACTTGATCGAGGGTTTCGAATAAAACAGACTCGCTAGCGACGTGTTGGATTCTTTTGGCTATCTCTGATTTTTTTTCTTTGTCACAACGAAACTGTAATCTCAAATGAGTGTCAAATTGATAAACTATAATACTGTCTTCGTCTTGAGATAGAAACCAATTTCCCGTAATATTTTCATCGTTATACTTTACTTTCTGACTATTTGCAGACGGCTTAGTCTCTATTGTAAAGTGGATCATGTCTCGTTGATTTTGAAACACCGAGTTCATGATTTGGCCATTGTTTTTTATAATTTGAAACTCGACAATACTATTTCCTGTAAGAATCGCAAATGCTACTCCGATGGTGAGTTGTAGATCGCTGTAGTTGTTAACTTTGGAACAGCTTGAAATAATAATGTTTAGAGACTTGTTTAGTGATGAAGTTGGGATTTTTGTCTCATAATAGAACTTAGTTTCAATGCCTTGGATTAATTTAGATCGAAATTCATAACCCGACCATTTTTGAAAGAAAATTTCGACGAATGAATTAGATCTCAAAACTTTGAGATCCTCATGGAAGAATAGGTCTGAATGCTTTTTGTATAGATACTTTAATATGATTAGCTGTTTAAGGTACCTAGATGTTCCATCAGTCCTGATTAGGTTTTCGATCTTCTTTGCCGTGATTCCAATTTTTTTCGTTTTACGCCACTTTTTTAGACTTTTTTTATCTTCGGCGGTGAAGATCTTCTTATAAAACGTCGTTTTTTCATCAAAGATCTCGTCAAAAATGATAGGCATGAAGATGGTTGAGTCTAAAAACATTCCTCGTTGTTCGAGAAAGCTTTTTAATTTTGTATATACCAATCGCGCTTGATCATATTTTTCTTCAATATAGTACATGATGATAAGGAATTTATGAAGGCTGCTAATTGACTGAGGGTCGAATTTATCCATACCTCCAAATACGAAAGATTCAATGATGCCTTGCCTACTCCATGGGATTTTACAACCATGAGACTTTACTTCTGTATCATACCAAAGTGCGATGCCATAGGCACGGTCGTGTTCTAATGTATTGGCTATGGTTTCGCCTAATTGTATTTCTTCGATGGCAAGGTTCAGTTTGAGGTCGTTACCGTATGCATACCCTTTATTCAAATAGGCAATGGCAGTATTTTTTAATGCTAGATGTTTGCCGGCGAGTAAAATAAGTTTTTCATCAAGCCTGAGGTGAATATTGTGAATATCACTTTCGGGATAGAGGTAGCAAACGGCAATGATAAATAGATTGAGGTAGTAGATACCGTGTTCATCAGTTCCCTCAAACTCCGTCGCGTAGCCATCGATTAGAAATTGTCTAGCCTCCTCTTGTGCTTTTGGAAATCGAATATTTCCAGTTTTCCTAAATTCAGCATAATTTGCAACTATGAGAAACGTCAGATAACGAAAGTCATAGGGAACCTTATTTTTCTTATAATAGGGGTGAATGATTTCGACTGCTGTGTTTATAAAGTCATCTTTATCGGTGGTAAAGTAGTATCTTAAGAAGACATCGGCAACGGTTAGTGGAAGCCAAGATCCTTTTGGTGACTGTTCTAAATTCTTAACGAGTTCGTTGTATTGGAAATCTCTATGCTGAGCAAAAAGCATGGTTAAAATAGATGTTTTTAGGAAATTAGACTTAGTCTTCTGATAGAAATCAATCGTGTCGCTTTCTAAGTATAATTTTGATGTTGGAATGACAGTGGATTTATGAATTTCAAACATAATGTATTGATGACTTGGACTGAGTTGATCTATTTTATCATGATCATTTAGGATCTTTTCCTGTAGCTCTTCAAATTCGCTTAGCCGAAAGCATCTTTGAAAACTCGTAGACTGATCTTCTTTTTGTGTGAACGGCTCGGAGACCCATTCCAAACGATCGAAGTGATTTTGAAACAGTTTTTTTGCATGAGTAAGGCTTAGGATCTCTTGATGATCCGAATTCTGATCCAATTCTAATTTTATAGAAAGGGCATTTTCTGCTGGATTCGGAAGTTTTTCAGAAATAAGAGCATCTTCGATTTCGCTCGCTGTGGGTGTCACAAAAGGTATATTAACGATAGCATCTTTTCCGATAATTTTTGCGATATCGATATGAAGCTTTGAATCTCGCTTTTTGTCCTCCGACATATCACATATGAGCCAGAAAGTAGGTAAATTTGTCGGTTCGGTAAGATTCCTTTCTCTCATCATAGCAATAATCAAGTTGCTTGCATTTCGATTGGCAAGGGGAGGGCGATCAAATACAATATTAAGAAGATGGTTGCGGTTGATACGATTGCAGA
Source organism: Pseudobacteriovorax sp. (assembly GCA_013215145.1). GTDB lineage: Bacteria > Bdellovibrionota_B > Oligoflexia > Oligoflexales > Oligoflexaceae > DT-89. The sequence continues at coordinate 14,215 of JABSRP010000075.1, read as the reverse complement.
TCACGTCGAGGGTAAAGTCATGCTGACGGATATTTTGTCGAACAAAGGAATGTGCGTTGAAATCAGGCCAAACCTCGTCTAATTTTTGATCTAATGTCATCTCATCTGCAGCCAAAATCTCTTCGGGAATATCATAACCCAATTTCATTAGATTCTGCCAGTTATCGGCATCATGTTTATTTAGTAGGGTCTTGAAATACTCGTAACCTGATTTAGTCGGTTTTATCATGTGATTTTTATCAGATTTTATTTCGAGTCGTTTGACTAACTCATTGGAAACTAGTTCGCATAGCTCTTGGTTTTCGCAGGTTATAATGATAGTCTTTCCGGGTATATCGGAGTACTTTAGGATTTCGGAAAAAAATCTACGGCTGTGTGTAACAAGTTTTTTTGCAGAAAATTTTGCCAATTTATCGACACTCCTACTCTAAACTTTTTAAGTAAGAGATGATTTCGAGCCTCGTGCTTTCCGGTAGTTTTTTATTTGCAAACGTTGCTGGCATATTTCTATGTACAAGTCTATCAATGATTTTCTGTTTTATATCGATGATATTAGATTTCAATTGCGCTTCAGAATTTGCATTGAGAAAATTTTTTGGGAACTCTCCATCAATGTGGCATTCACCACAGTAGATTTGTATTTTCTTAAGCTGTTCAGATACGACCCTGGGTGGCTTAGAGGGAATGATATCTTGATTTATTGTGGGGAATCTTTTTCTTTTAATGGATTCATATAAACTGAAGTCCTTAAATTGATTTATTTTGAAACTCTTCTGGATGTTAGTCATAATAATATTTCTTTTTGGCAAAATGGATCCGATTGAGACAGAATTCTGAAAGGAACCGATGATGTTCTTAACCTTTGAATCTAGGCAAATACCTTTAAGGGTATTTTGATGTCTTTTAGATTTTTGATAAAATCCACTGATAGAGTATGGAGAAAGGAAACAATAGAAGGATTTATTTTGGATTACTGAGATTTGATTTAACGCATGTTTTCCGATAGCGAGATTAATACGCTTTTTTTTGTCCTGGCACTTAATAATTATATTGTCTTTAGTGCATGTTGTAGAGTAGCCAGAATTCTGGAACTCAAGTTCATAAGCGTTGTTGTCAACAGTAACAGTAAATTTTTTTGACGATGTTTGCATGTTTATGGATGACTGCATCAATAGTTTGTCTTCTCTAGTAAATACAATTCTTGCGATAGCTTGGGTAATGTTGGATAGTTTGTTAAATGCATCGTCTCGCCGAGATGGTTGGAATGGCTGAGAGATCCGAAGGAGATCCCTGGTATGAACGGGATCTACCGATGGTGGCATCTCAAATATAAATTTTCCCTTACGAAATGGGTTATGATCTTTGATTTTTTCTTCATGGACATTGGAAAGACCAGAGGAGAAATTACTTTGAAATGTGGTTAGGGTTTCTTTTTGAGGGATCCAGCTCGCGAGTGGAGTGAGGGTCTGTAGAGCTATCATACTGTATAGGTCTCTTAAGCAGTCGCTAACAGAAGGAGTACGGCGGCACATGGACTTCATAAAGTCTCGATAGGCCACCAACAGCGCGCCCGCAGTTACAGCGTCGTCAAATCGTTCAGGTCTTGGTAGGATGTCTAAATCACGAGATACGACATCTCGTTCAATTGGGACTCCCCGATAGACATGAGTCCCATGAGTTTTTACGAATGCCTTTCGTATATCCTGGTTGAAGGCTGTGCTTTCCATCCAGGGTTCTTCTGAGAAAATAGGAACTCCACTTTGATGGCAGTTCTGACAAAAGTTTGGTGGCGTATGCTGTAGCTTGGGCTTTCCGTTTGGCTTAAAGTCGGTTACCAAAAAAAAGTCGAATGCCTCTTTTTCATCGTTAAAACTGATGACCTCTAGGCTATTAGAGCCAGCCGCATAAGCTAAAAATAGTCGACCAAAAAAGTTGTAGTTTGTTTGGTTTTTTGAGTTTGTACCAGCTATCATCACGCGCGGAGCCATGATGGGGTCGGGGTACGACGAGAATTTTTGTAAGGATCTACCTAAAGGAATGACGGAACCGAAGTAGGAGGTGTAACGATTCATCATTTTAGCTAGTTTAAGAAATGGATCCTCATGGGTAAATACGGTCTCTCCGGAAAAATCAATATTAAGATCGAAGACTAGCTGTTCAAAAATACTAGGATGGTAGGGTTCGGTTGATGTTGCCTTTGTTTTTGCGTAGACCATCGAAGTATTGGAGATAATACTACAAGTTAGTGCGATAATAGTAATGTATTTTCGCCTAGGAATCATTTTCGCTGATTTCTTCCTTTGCATTTGGGTCGAAGCCAGTTTCCATCATGATCTTAGCAATATCTATGATTCCGTTGACTTTATCGCCTCGTTTCGAAATACTTGAGACGAGCTCTGTACTTCTACCTTTGCCAGGTAACGTCTGGTTCTGCAGTTCCTCTTGATTGAGTGAAATCACATAAGTGATGCCATCCACAATCAGTCCGACCATGTGCTCTTCAAAATGGGCGATTATGATTCGGGATTGCATGGTTGGAGCGGCAGTTTCGTGTCCCATCATTTTCCTTAGGTTAATCGCGGGAAGGATTTTTCCCCGAAGATTTATCACTCCTTCGATAAATCTTGGTGCACTAGGGACATAGGTTAGCTGACTAACCATGATAATTTCATTCATGACTTCTATGGGTAGCAGAAATTCTTCGTCATTGATCAAAAGTCCAATGAACTGTTTTACGTCGGAATAACCCTGGTTTTCCTTTCCACCATCGAGATCTCCGCGGATGCTAAACATACCTGGATCTTCATGTTCGTTGAGTTGTGCATTGAAATTAGACATTTTTATCTCCTAAGCGGCAATCTGCCTTTTTGATCTTGTGGACTCTTCCAATTCTGGAATATCGAGTACTAATACAACCTCACCATGACCAAGGACAGCTCCCCCCGCAACACACGGGATGTTCTTCATAAGTCCGCCCATAGATTTGATCACCATTTCTTGCTGGTTCAATAATTGATCGACAACTATTCCAGTAGGCCTATCGGCGTGACCAACGACGACCACAAATAGTCGCTCTTGTTTGGAACGAGATCGTCTTTGTGTTTTCTTTTTTGAGATATGCTCGGCGTAGGTTCCTTCTTTACTATCTAAGTCCAAAGCTTCGTCTAGGTGAACTAGTGGTAGGACGCGGTCACGTAACTTGAAGACCTCGGCGTCTCCGACTTTTTGTATTTCTTCAGGAAGTATGCGGATAGATTCAATAACTGAGCTGAGTGGTATGGCAAATACTTCTTGCTTGCTTCTTACAAGGAGGCTTTGTACGATGGCTAGTGTTAATGGCAAACGAATTGTGGTTGTTGTACCTTTTCCGAGTTCGCTATCCAATTCGATCATACCCTTTAGTTTCATGATATTCTTTTTAACCACATCCATACCAACTCCTCGGCCAGAGATGTTGGTGACTTGCTCAGCGGTAGAGAATCCAGGCTCAAAAATCAGTCCAAGGATATCTCGCTTATCGAGTACAGATTCTTCTGAAATAAGACCCTTTTCAATGGCTTTGCGTCGAATAATATCAGGATCGATACCTTTCCCATCGTCCTCGATTTTTATGACAATATGATTTCCCTCTTGATGAGCGGAAAGAATGATTGTCCCTGTGGGTGATTTTCCATTTTCTGTTCTTATCTCTGGTGTTTCGACGCCATGGTCACAGGAGTTACGAATAAGATGGATTAAAGGATCTCCAATTTGTTCCACGAGTGTTTTATCTAGTTCTGCAGTTTCACCACTGATCACGAGATCGATTTTTTTATCAAGTGATCTAGATAGGTCGCGTACAATTCTCGTGAACTTATTGAAGGCATTCCCAATGGGGACCATTCTAACTTTCATGATGATGTCTTGAATTTCATTCATATGACGACCAAATAGTTGGACAGTTTCAGAGAAGCTACCACCTAGCTCGACTTGTGGATAATTTGTCCGTAATTCTTCCTCTATACTGGCAAATCTGGTGCGATCGATCACAAGTTCGCCGATAAGATTCACCAATACATCGAGTCTTTCAAGATCTACTCGGATAGTAGATTGTTCTTTCTTTTTTGCTTTCTTTTCGTCACCGGAAGACTTGCTACTCGCGCCAGGCTTAGCCTGAGGAGGAGTAGCAGTCGCTGAACTGGTTTGTTCTGCATTGTTTTGAGATGCTACAGTGGGTGTTGACGATTTTTTAAAGGATTTACCTTCTGCTGCTAGTTCAAGAGCATAAACCATGTCAGCGGTGGGAATCCCGCAGGGCTTTCCATCTTTAACTGCTTTCAATAACGTTCTGAGGCAGTCTAATCCATCGAAGACCACATCAATAATATTGGAGTCAGGTATAAGTTGATCTTTCCTAACAAGATCGAACAAGGTTTCCATGCGATGCATGACTCTTTCTAAGGCCTTAAACCCGAACATTCCAGCTGCTCCCTTTAGTGTATGGGCACCGCGGAATATCTCCTCGATGACTTTCTTGTTGGTGGGTTCTTGTTCGAGCCTAAGTATCATCTCATCAAGTTTTTCCATGATTTCATCGCTATTACTGTTGAAATCATTAATCATCTCTGGATCGGTTTGAAAATCATTTTCTTCCCATTCGGGAATTTCCTCGATAGGATTTTTACCATCATTTGCCGAAGTTTCCACAGGGGAGGGCGCCGGTTCACTTGTAGTAGGTACTAATTCTGTTTTAGATGCTTGCTCTGACTCTTCAGCACCTCCGAGTTTTTGTAACAGTGCGTTGGCATCATCTTCAGCAGTAGCTGGCTCATCCATCTCTGCAAGGAGCCTCGCGGCCTCTTCGTCGGATAATTCTTCAGAGGTGGAGGAAGCTGCTTCGGCAGGCTTATCCATTTCGGCCAGCAGCTTGGCAGCTTCATCGTCAGATAGTTCGTTTGATTCAGGCTCAGTTGCCACAGCCGGCTTATCCATCTCAGCAAGAAGTCTCGCGGCCTCGTCGTCGGACAATTCTTCGGACAATTCTTCGAACACAGAGGGAGGTACTGCAGCGGGTTCATCCATTTCTGCCAGCATCTTAGCTGCGTCTTCGTCAGATAACTCTTCGGGACTTGACCCTAGAGACTCCGAGGTTTCGCTATCTTCCATCCCTTTCAAAATCTCTTCGTCAGACATATCTCCAAGGTCATCGCTGCTCTGATCGACACAGGGCGCTTGGATTAAGTCGGGATGAGACTTCTCTAACCAAGTCGATACAATTTTGAGTAATTCTGTTGTCTCATGAATTTGCGTGTGTACTTTGAGAGCCCTGTCGGCATCATCTGCTAAGCCTTTGGAATCATTAGCAAGGGCTGATCTAAGCTCTACCAGTGCTTTTTTAAGCAGGGTGTCGATGCTTGTTAGCGCTAGTGCATCCATACTCATCTTCTCCATGGTTTCATCAACTTGTTTTCTTCATATTGCCGACAAATTGGAAATAGCTTTCTTCCAGAGCGTCAAATTCAAGGTTTTTGCCGCATTCGCATTTAAACTGTGGTGCTACGAAACTGCTGAGATTTCCGATACACTCCGCTGTATCAATCAATTTATTAACCTCTTTGCCACAATCACAGTAATAAGGAGCATAAAAGCTTTCCACAACACCGTTTCCTAACGAATCAGGTACCATATTGATCTGATCAATAACAGCGACTGAGCAGGATTTAAATACGAGAGACCCTTGTTTTTTTAAATCCCGGATAAACAGAAGCCATTCTCGAATACCAACTGAATTGAATTGTTCAATATTTCCCAACTCCAGATAGATCTTTGACTTTCGAATACGTGGTACTTGAGTTTGGTTGAAGTTCTCGTCCACTTCACCTGAAAAGGTATAGCAGATCGAGTCTGCTTGCTCCTCGATGGTAATATCAAGATTCGAGAACGAGAGTTTCTTTACCATTTCCGGTCCTAATAATTTTGAAGATCTCTATGGGATATCGGAGAGATAAGGGATCACTTAAGCGAATCTCAATTCGGTAAGTAGGGTGCATCTAGGGTAAAGGAAAAAAAGTGGATATTATCCTGGTTGATATCGTCACTTGAGTGATTGCAGAGGTGGGCCATTAGGAGTTTGACGAACGAGTCGAAACGATCATTAATTTGGTTTACTTTCTGGTACTTTCGTATGGCGATCCTGATCTTTATTTTGATGGGCAATGTAAACAACCCAGTAGTGGATATGAGGTGTGGAAGCATCGTAATGGTACCCTACACCTAACTCATCTTGTAGTTGGTAGAATTTATCTTGTGCCAAAAGATGAATGCGATGTGCTGAAGAATCTAAGAAACCTTTCATCATTTCTTTAGGATCTGAAATTCCTCCGGCAATAGCTTCCACCTGATTATCGCTGACTCCCGGATAAATATCGGCCAAAGGATATCCGTGGTCTCTTAGGCTTTGGTTGGGACCAATGGGTAAAATATGAGATATTTTTTTTCTTTTAGCCATTTCTTTGGCTTTCATTAATGCCAGCTTGGATAGCTTTGCGCTACATCTTAGAGATTTACGCTGTTGTTTGGGATGTGATCGGATCAATTGCGCTAGGGTCTGCGCTTTCAAGTGTTTGCCACATTTCATGCTAACTGTCGAAGCAGCCTTACCCTCATAATGAATAGTATTCATTCCCGTAAATAATATTGTCAACATTATGATAATGTACAAGTTTTCCCCCGCCGGTACTTCTGGTCCTTGTCATCTCATTACGATCCTTTCTTCGGGATGACTATGAAAACTCTTTACTCTCGTGTTTTTAAAACTGGGGAGTGGTAATCAATCGTTTCCGAAATTAGAGATATCGTTTAATGCTGAGGCCATTTATATAACTAACCTATTAGGCATATGGTTATCTTGGATAACCAAGGGTTGCGCCTGATTTCCCATGAAAAAGGGAAATTCCAACTGACAATACTTTTACGGGGGAGGTGCTCTTTGGAGGATCCTACCAAAAAACAAAATTCGGATTCTAATGGGATACCCTTAGGTTATGAGTCTGATCTCAGTAGAAAAATCACTTACGTGCTCGGTGGTAGAATCAAACTTATTGGATATCACGAGGATGTGATGTTTTTTGTGAATCAAATGAAACGTTCGAACATTTGGTTATACTCACCAGGCAAGACTCTACCTTGCGAAGTGAAGATAAGGTATCACTTGGATTCAGTGATTTTGTTTGGATTCAAAGAGGATATCATCGCAGTATTGTATTGCCTTCAAAAACTTGACGCCTTAAGTCAAGTTCAGAACGTATTCGTTAGTCAGCTATTATCAGAGAGAAAGCGTTGGCTCCTAAAACAATTAAATACTTTGATTGTTACTAATTAGTCCGGAGGGTGGTGAGGTAAGAAGGCTATCATAATAAATGATAGCCTTGCACAGATAGTAATGATCCTAGGGTACTTTTAAGAAAGCTAATGATTAGCCAAATACTGCAGCAGATGCCAACTCTTCTTCAATTCTGAGGAGTTGGTTATATTTGCAGATCCGGTCAGTTCTTGAAGCAGAGCCAGTTTTGATTTGGCCGCAACCTGAGGCAACTGCTAAATCTGCAATAAAGGTATCTTCTGTCTCTCCAGATCTGTGGGAAATCACACTATTGAAACCATTGCGGGTCGCAAGAGCAATAGTATCCATAGTCTCTGTCAGAGTTCCTATTTGATTGAGTTTGATCAGAACAGCGTTGCCAGATTCTTCTTCGATACCGCGATTCAGCTTGTTTACATTTGTAACAAAAAGATCGTCACCAACAATCTGAACTGTGGATCCGATAGCAGCAGTTAGGGCCGCAAATCCAGACCAATCGTTTTCGTCGAGTCCATCTTCAATAGATATAATCGGATATTCTTTGGCGAGATCAGAAAGGAAGTTCACCATCTCTTCAGAGGTAAGAGTCTTGCCTTCCCCTTTAAGATGATAATTCCCATCCTCGAAAAACTCAGAAGCGGCCACATCTAAGGCGATACCAATGTCTTCTCCTAGTTTGTATCCAGCTTGCTCTACGGCGATAGAAATGATTTCAAGTGCTTCCTTATTGGATTTCAAATCTGGGGCGAATCCACCTTCGTCGCCGACGGCCGTGTTAAGGCCTCTCTCTTTCAGTACTTTTTTCAAATGGTGAAACACCTCAGCACCATATCTGAGACTCTCACGAAATGTTGGAGCTCCAAAAGGAACGATCATAAACTCTTGAAAATCGACGTTGTTGTCGGCATGGGCACCACCGTTAATAATATTCATCATAGGTACAGGCAATTTGGAAACATGACTGCCGCCTAGATACCGATAAAGTGGCAATCCAACCGACTCGGCAGCTGCACGGGCGCAAGCCAGCGATACCCCTAAGATCGCATTCGCGCCGAGCTCTGACTTGTTATCGGTTCCGTCTAGTTCGATAAGTAATTGGTCAATTTCCGTTTGATTGACGATGTCCATCCCTAGTAACTTAGGAGCAATTTTGTCTTTAACGTTACCAACAGCCTTCAAAACCCCTTTACCTAAGTAACGCTGATCATCACCGTCTCTTAGTTCGCAGGCCTCATACTCTCCTGTCGATGCACCTGATGGGACGGCGGCACGGCCAAAATAACCTGATTCAGTCATCACCTCCACTTCTACCGTGGGGTTTCCCCTCGAATCTAAGATTTCCCTTGCATTGACGTATGTAATGACGCTCATGAAACGCTCCTCATTGATCTGACAAATTTTTAGACGGGCCTATTCTGTTGCTTTGGGACGGGAAAGGCAAGGCTTCTGTTGTTTGTATTTAAAGACGGGTGTGGTACTGTCCAGAGTTCAAACAAAAAGGTACGTATGGTCCTTTAAATAAGTATTCATGTCATTGAAGAGGGGTTTTCACATATGGATAATCTGTTAGGAACACTGGAAGAATGCCAGTCTCCCGCTTATGATTGGGTTGGGTCGCTTGATCTGTCCAGCGAGCAGGGTCTCGTCTCTGATGCCTGGAATGTAGTCGTTGTGACGGCATCTGGAGACAGCTTTCAGGTTTTGAGCTCCGATTTAGGTGATTTGGCATCCCAAGTAACGGCTCATCTTGACAGCCTGAAGTGGAAATCTAGAGAAAAAACCGTAAGGGCCATCGTTGACGGTGTTAAATTGATTATTGCTGCAAAGCCGGTGATACCAGTGAATCCTATGCAGTTAGGGCGTCAAATAGGTATTAATGTGGCTAAGGCTACTGTCAAAAACAGCCTACCAAAAATCAATCTTTTGGCGGTTAAAGATCTCGATGTAGCCGATGTCTTTGAGGGGTTTTGCATTGGAATGGATAAAAGTTCAGCGTTTCAATTCAAGGCTAAGGAACAAGCTCTTCCAGAAGGAGTTTCGGTTCCAAGTAGTTCTCTCGAGGCCTGCAAGCACAGAAAGCAATATGCTGCAGCAATGATCTTCACGAAGTGGTTGCAGGATGCTCCAAGCAACTTTATGAATTCCGAAATGCTAGCTGAGATCTCCGAAAGTAAATTTCGCGATAAAGGTAAGCTTACTATCCTTGGCCGAGAAGAGATGAAGAAACGTCAAATGGGAGCGTTTTTAGCTGTTGCCTCGGGGGCGGATGTTGATCCAAAATTGGTGACTATCGAATTCGAGGGTAAAGACAAAACTAAGACTGTTGCCTTGGTCGGTAAGGGTGTGACATTTGATGCTGGCGGTATCAACATGAAGCCGACTCCAGGTCTTGAGGAAATGAAATACGATATGTCTGGCGCCGCTGCAGTGCTTGGGGCGGCCCATTACTTCGCTGAAGTACAACCGCCAGTGAATGTGGTATGTGCTATTGGTGCTGTTGAAAACATGCCCTCGTCAAAAGCTATTAGACCGGGTGATGTTGTGAAATCTGCATCAGGAAAAACCATTGAGATTTTGAATACTGATGCCGAGGGTCGTCTGGTTCTCGCAGATGTCCTAACTCACGTCGTGACTGAGCATAAACCGCAATTAGTGATTGATATTGCAACCCTAACAGGAGCTGTTTTGTTTGGTTTGGGTCATGCTGGTGCGGCTTATATGACTGCTGAAGACAAGACTGCGGAATACTTGAATCAGGTGGGTTCGTCTTACGGCGAAGCTCTCTGGAGACTACCTCTTTGGCCTGAGTTAGGGGAAGAGGTTAAGTCGGAATTAGCAGATTTAAAGAATCTTCCAAAACCTAACGTAAAAGCGGGTACCATCATGGGTGGTTGGTTTTTATATGACTTTGTGAAGGATCATCCGACCCAGTGGGCTCACGTTGATATTGCAGGTACTGCCTGGAATTGCAGTAGTACAGGTTATATGACTAACGGCGGTAGTGGGTTTGGAGTCCGAACTCTAATTGGAGCCTGCGAAAAATTTGAGGGCTAATGCCTCCATGAGTTAAACTAGTAAAGCTTGAGTCCATTCATGCTCAACTTTTGTCTGAAGCCACAGTGTTACCGACACTGTGGCTTTTTTTTCGTCGCTACCACTAGTCACTGTCAAATTCTTGGACACTTTTTCTAAAGTAAGCCCCTGATAATACAGACACCTAGATGGACTGCAAATTGCTTGTACATGTATGGGGTACTTTCATAAATTACGGAAGTCTATGAGACGTGTTTTTTCTTTCATTGTTGCCTATGTATTCTTTATCAACACATTAGAAATGCTGCTGATAAAGAGGCGGACTATTGCTGTCTTAGGGGAAAATCGAGCCTTACCCATGGACGAACAGAAAGAAGAAAACCCTAAGCCTTCCGAAAGCGAAACCACCATCAACGCCGTTGCCAATAGCTCCCAAGATTCTGCTACCAAAGGCGACTTAGACAAGTTATCCATTCATAATCCAGTGGATCGCCGCATCCTCATAATCGGTTACGAAATCAAATCAAATCGTAAGCAGGAAATCTTGGATTATGTTGCTGGCACTCAAACGATTCTGAATCAAATAGAATTGGAGCTGGCCGAAATTGGTGACAAGAAACAAGAGTTATGCGCCCTAACTTTAGGCGAAAGCTTGTGCTATGCGATTGATGAGAAACTCCTAGCTATCCGATCTCTCAAGGATTTGCATGCTCTTGCTAGCTACGATAATCCTGATAACGATTTAGAGTTGATCATCAAGGATCAAACTGCCTTTGTGCGCGATCGCAATAGCGATCTGAAAGAATCGATCTTAGAGTCAGGTCAAGACCCTAAGCTTGTGAAAGATACAGTAGAGCGGTATTCCTATCTGTCAGAAAGAGAAATGGAATTGAGACAGAGTTTGGAAGATCTGAACGATCTGAGTAAATTAGACCAATATCTAGCTATTGATTACTAGTTAAGTATTGCGGAATTTTGGTACTTACGTAAGGCCTTACGATCTAAATTGGATACTAAGTTTTCTTCGACACTGCCTTGATCAAACCATTTTATAGTTTTATTCCGATAACGCTTTGAAACATATACATCTGATTGAATCTTGTGCTTGGTAATCGAATGCTTTATAGCGCCGATTCGTTCATTTTGATGGCTCTCAAAACTTGATGGCCTTGTGCCGTCCCATGATTTTTCGCCGTCAACGTTGACAAGTTTTGTAGGGAATCCCCAAGTACCACCTAGAAATTTGGCATTCTTAGGCCTTTCTTCAAGTCCAATTTTGTTTTCCTTATTAATCGGGATAATGACTTCCATGGACACTTCAATAGGGGCTTGCCGTTTTTTTAGCTTTGGAGCGAGCTTCTGCGTGCCGCGCTTGTTCGCCAAACAGAGGCTAGAAAGTGGGCAGTGTTGGCACTCGGTTTGGCCTTTGGAGCAATGAGTCTGGCCAAGCTCCATAATCCCTTGATTAAATGAGCCTGGTGGTTGCTTAGCGATAGCTTTATTGCCAATTTCAAAAAACGCTTTTTTAAGCCGTGGTTGGTTTGGTTCCTCTTGAATATCGAATAGCCGACAGAAAACTCTCTCTACGTTACCGTCAACGACGGCCACTGGCTCTTCAAAGCATATACTAGCAATCGCTGCCGCTGTGTATTGACCAACTCCTGGTAGCTTCAACCAGTCCTTGTAAGATGTAGGCCAATCAATAATGTTACTAGCCTGAGTTAGAACTTGGGCAGCCCTGTGCAAAAAGTTAAATCGGCGATAGTAGCCAAGGCCGCGAGAAGCCAATCTGACTTCTTCTTCTGACGCCGCGGCTAGGCTTTGCACGTTGGGAAAAGTTTCGAGAAATCGCGCGTAGGCAGGAATAACGGCCTTGATTACAGTTTGTTGTAACATGATTTCGCTGACCCAGACGACATACGGGTCTTGTGTTTCCCGCCATTTCCTGCGCCAAGGCAGCTCTCTCTGATGGCTATCGTACCACTGTGATATCCTTGCCCCCAGTTCATCTAAGTTAAAGTGAATGCTAGGGATAGGTTGTGCCTCGGTAGCTGTACGATGGCTCGTCATGCTTATTTACTTGCCTTTTTCGTCGTGGATTTCTTCTTTGCTGTTGACTTCTTTTTCGCAGCTGACTTCTTAGCTGGCGACTTTTTAGCTTTGGTTTTTGCTTTCGTCTTTGTTTTTTTCGCAGACTTTTTCACTTTTTTCTTTTTAGTGGCCTTTTTCTTTCTTGATAGTTTAGCTGCAGCTTTTTTTGTGGTGCTTTTGACTTTAGATTCGATATCACTTAAGTCAACCCCGTACTTAGCAGCGTTGACTTTGATCTCTTTCATAAACTTATCAAGAGCTGGTTCAAAGTTTTTAATCTGCTTTTGGATCAGTTCGGCAACATCGTCTTTCTTTTGATTGACATTAGACTCAGCCTTGCTGGCTTTTTTTCGTATTTTGTCAAGAAGTTGTTCTCCTTCTTTTTCGAAGGTTTTTTGCAGCTTGTTGAGGTCTTTTTGTAGTCTCGCGATCAAATCGTTCATAGGTTTATTCCCTCTTTACCCAAAATGGCAGTATTAAAGATCGATAGTCAGGTGAAGATCTGTGCACTGCTCCGCCTGTTGCGGAGCTATCATAAAAAACGACGTATAAAAATGCTACAAAGAAAAGGTCGCTTTTCGTTTTTCTAGAAAAGCACTGATGCCTTCTTTAGATTCGTCTCGCCCAAAACAATTCGCAAATGCAGTAGACTCGCTCGAGAGGCCTAGGTGCAAGGGAATATCTAGAGATTCTCTTACGAGTCTTTTGGACTCTTGGATAGCCAAAGGTGCGCTTTTTAAGATGTTTGCAATGGTGGCATCCACGGCATCATCTAACTCTTCCGTGGGGCATACTCTAGAAATGATTCCTGACTCATAGGCTTCTCGGCCGTTTAGCTTTCTGCCCCCGACAAGAATATCCATAGCCATGGGCAATCCCACCCTTTGAGTCAACCTTTGCGTCCCGCCGAAGCCAGCTATCAAACCAAGATCAACCTCAGGTTGGCCGAATAGTGAACGCTCTGATGCGATGGCAATGTCACAGGCCATAGCAAGTTCACATCCACCACCTAACGCAAATCCATTGATTTTTGCAATCGTGACAAAGGGTGAGTCTTCGAGTGCCTTGGTGAGTTCTTGCCCAAGTCTGGAGAAACTCAAGGCAGAATCAGTATCGATGCCCTTCATAGACCCAATATCTGCGCCGGCGACGAAGGCCTTTTCCCCAGAGCCGGTGATAACAAGGACGCGCGCACCAGATGCCAGGGCGGTTTCATCAAGCATTGTTAATAGATCTAAAATTACTTGCTCGTTAAGAGCATTAAGTACCTTTGGCCGATTGATGGTGGCAGTGACCACTGCTTCTGATACTTCCACTTCCAGAGTTTCATATTCCGTTCTAATTGTCATTACATACCTTTCTAAGTAGGATGATTTGCTTTCATTCTGGTGATTTAGTACTCGTAGACTCCGCGGCCAGTTTTGCGGCCAAGATAGCCTGCCTCTACGTATTTCACCAATAGGGGAGAAGGGCGGTAACGTGGATCTCCGAGTCCGTTATGTAGGACCTCCATAATCGCCAAACAGGTGTCGAGACCGATAAAGTCAGCAAGGGTTAGTGGGCCCATGGGCTGATTCGTCCCGAGTTTCATCCCTTTGTCGATATCTTCTGGGCTTGCTACATTTTCCATAAGTGCGGTAAATGCCTCGTTAATCATGGGCATGAGGATACGATTGACGACAAATCCTGGATAGTCTTGACTTTTTGATACCTCTTTCCCGAGCCCTATGGCTAGTTCTGTAATGCGGTCGG
>JABSRP010000074.1 GCA_013215145.1 Pseudobacteriovorax sp. | reverse complement strand
TAGCCTTCTAGCCATATGGGACCACATAATCGTTGAGTGCTTTTTACTTGTGCGAATCGATCCGTCAAGCCAGACACGATAGATCAACCTTGCAGGCACTTTCGATGAAAAGTAACCTAAACCCAAACTATCATCTTGCCTTCTTGGAGGATGGCAACGAAAAGTACTTTTTTCTAGCACATCGGACTTAAATCTCTAATTTGATTTTCTAAATCAAACCCATCTAGGTTAATCTCCTCACTACTCTCTGCAATCTCATACTTCCCAAAATGATTAATATTTCCAGGACGATACGGCGATATTTTGCTCAAAACTTCAGGTTCAACCTTGAAGTTTTGGAGTGCAAAAACATTTAGGGATTTTGTTAAATACACTCTTTAGAACTTAGGGCTTTTCCTTTTCAGCTTTATCATCAACGTCGTCAACGCTTTCCGCCAATCCCTTAGGCCTCTACTTACGAGAGCTCTGGGGCTAGGTGGTATAGCTAATCCAAGGTTTCGATTGGTTGTTTCAACGAGTAAAAACAATTCCTCCACAGTCACTGAGCTTTTTGATAGGGATGTTTTGCAGGAAAAATCTAGGTTCTCAAAGGTAAGTGTCCCTCGGTCTCGGAATAAGAAACTCCCTTTGTCGGGACCTGATATAAATCGTCCCCTGCAGACTCTTGTTCCGCGAGATCTGTACTCCCAAGTATCCATAATTTTTTCAGTTTGAATGCTGAAATAGTCGCAAAGTTGGTGTCAACAGAAAACTCACCGATTCCCCATTGTCTTACTGGTCCATTGCTAATGAATTCACCGCTGTTACACTTCGAATCGTTTATTCTAACGGATTGAATTTGATCATTGTCCATTTTCAAGGTGCCGCGACGGGATAAAAGAATCATTTCTGGATTAAAGGCAAGAGTCGCTGGATTGAAATCTCGTTGAAAAAAAGGAAAGGGTGTTAAAAGGCTCGTCGTGGAGGTAAACGCACGAAGATCGGAATAGGGTGTTTCAAGTAGGTACTTTAGGGTAAATACACTTGTACCGGCAGTATTGATACAGCTGGTCTCAGCAACAGCAAACCTAATTTGTGCTTTCCCAGAAAAAGACAGTAAGAACAAACTACTGAACAAAAAGAATTTGATATGTTGAATGGCAAACATAGTAGAACTCCAATGAAATGAATATATGAGAACTATACAAATATTACGGAATTCATGCAAAGTTGGGTTATAACCATGACGCTATGATAAATCTACCAAATAGGTTTGCGTTTTAAATTCTGCTGAAAAAACGAAGTAAATCTAAATTATTTTAACTATTTGCTTTCTATGTACCTCGTCAATTCCTATGCAAAGTTGGAAGGTTTCAAGCTGTTCTGTGATATCCTCTTCTCAGTTGAGAGTGATGCCTTGCTTAAATACCATGAATCGAGATCATCATGAATATTGGTACTATTGCGAAATGGGTCATAGGATTGGCTGTTGGAGCTTTTATAGGTTTATTTCTTTTGATGTATAGTGTGAACCTTTGGGTGTCTAAAGACGATGGGATTTATGCTAACAATGAGGACACTAGGCTGGAGAAATGCTTTCACCCCAGCCGTAAGATCACCCTTATTCGTTATAAGACAGACAAATCCTATGGTGATCATAAATTTGTTTTTGATGAGTTAAAGAACGCGGATGATGGTACTGTTATTCGGATTGCCCATGTCCTTAAAGATCTTAATGGAAATGTTGTTTGGGAAAAAGGAGAGCACTATTTTGGTGACTTAGAAAAACATCATCAAATCAAAGTCACTCATGCCTATACAGTTGTGAACGGAGTAGCCGGTAATCGTTCAGTGTACAAAGTTAGATGCCTAAACTGTAAGACTAATAAAGGCCTTGCCATTGGTGGATTAGACATCAGAAATTTTAAACCAAGTAAATGCCTAACATCTAATAGAAGGTTGTCTGAGTCCCATCGTATTCAGGTACGTTTGGGCTGATGTCCTTGAAGTAGGACATCCCCTAAGCTTGACCAGAATAGATTGGACTGGTTCTCCGATTTTCGCCAGCCGTATTCTATTTGGGGAAAAATACTGAGATTCTATCAGGAGTTTTTTCTTGTAGTGCTCCATCAAGATTTAGTTCAAACTTCCCCTTTTCTAGTAAGAGTGCTGCAAAATGACTCGTAAGGTAGTGAATGGGTGTTGTAAAGTGAAGACCATCCAAGAATCCGTACAGATTGATACGAAGATCAGCTGCAGGAAAATTTGCGTCACAATAGCTGGCTGGCTTTTTCAGTGCCGCTAATCTAAGGCTCCAGCGACAGGACGCGCTAGCCGTAAAGCTGTTTGGAATCTGGTAAAAATCTCTGTTCGAAAAAACATGATTCCAAATGTCGACATGATCCAGCCATTGGACCGTGATGTCTTGGCTACTACTGGAAGAATCATCCAAAAACCGACTGAGAAATTTTTGAGGCTTTTCCGAGAAAAAAAGCATGTCCTCGGATAGGCTTTGATTGAAATACTCTGTCAGTATTTTGCTCTGAGTTTCGAGCCCGTAGCTAATAATTTGTGGCGTTTGAGGTAAGTTTATGGCAGATAGCACTAGAAAACGCCTAGCCTGACTCGATTGGTAGAGCCTAGCAATATTTTTACTAATAGTATTAACCAGCTTGTCGATACTTTTTTTATAGGTTTTAAGTATAGTTTCGGTAACGTTATCATCAATTGGTGAGCAACGTAGGGGAAATTGAGGGTTATGTCTTGGGCAAAATTTGGGGTTTTTTCTGACGTCATCGAGGATATTTAGTAAATCATTAGTACCGATAGCAACGACATAAAGACTTTTCTCTTTACTTGTGATGAGGCTATGATGATTCGATTTCAGCCTCTTTAGATGTTCAGAGACTTGTTCTCTTAAGTCGAGAAGAATCGATGAGTTCAACGCTCTTGCACCGCCCATGGCATAATTCGCGGCCTTTAAATCTCGTGGTCCAACCTTTCGCTTGCCAAAGGCAGATACTGCGTCTCGGCTGGCATCGCCGTTGGGGTATGCATTTGTCCATGGCTGGGCATAAGCACCAAGATTGAGGCTTTCGGCTAAAAATTCAATCCATTGTTTGCCATTACTAAATAGACCGTTCATGGGAATATTTCTAATATTAGCCCGATCCAGCGGAAACGCCAATGGTTTAAGAACTCCTGTGTCGCTAACACTGTCGCCGAATATTATGATTTCCTGAGGCTTATGGTTTGCCATCAACGAGATAGGTAGCAAGATACAGAGAGAACAGAGTGCTTTGAGCCCACGAGTCAATATACTCATATTAATTCCTTTCAAATATACGAACAAACTCGAGTGCATCAATACGAATATCTCCCGGAGTCATACAATTTAGGATTTCGCGAATACTAATTTGATTTCCATCATTCGCTAAAGCGAGAGTTATAGCACCTCGAAGTTTTAGTCGAAACGCCTCTAACGCTGCAGAACTTTTAAATCCGATTACATCAGGAAGTTCGTTATTATCGGTAGCATCAAGTTGCTCTCGAAAAAATAGACTGTCTATCAGGACCTCTAAGACTTTACTTCTGACAGCTCGAAGGTCTAACGTTAAGTTTACTTGTTTTTCGCTGCATAGAGTCAGGATAAATGACTCTTCCGATAACTCACTGCTGAAACGTTTTAATGTTCCAAAAGCGGGTAGAACGCGGATATCTCGTGTTTCACACAATTCGTTGACCTGTCTCCGGGTGATTGATGTGACATCAATAATATTAGCTCCTAATCGAATTTTTAATTCTGCGTCGGGTTCGATGCCTGTACAAAAATTTCTAGCACTACCAAAACCAATCGCTGAAACACCAAATAGACCCAAGGATAGAAGGAGGGTTTTTATTCCTAAAACCTGTTTCACTCGAATTCTCCACTTTTAAAGTCCAAATCATCCCAAAGCTGTTTCATTTAGAGATTAAACAGCCATTTGTAAATAAGACTTTTTCGAGGACTCAACGAATCATGGTAGGTTACTTTTGCGATCATGAAAAAATCCTAGTCAAAATTATTGGTATCGAAGATAAACTTAGATGAAGGTTTTGAGAGGTTTGTCATGTTCGATGGCTTCATTTTTTGATAGAACGTAGTTTCTCATGGAGATTGAGATGGATAAATTTGAAAAAAAGACGCTACAGGATATAAAAGACACTGGCTGTAGTATAAAGCATGTTTTGGAGGAGTCTGATCTACCTCCTTTTTCCTATACGATTGGTTTAAATCAATCGTATGGCCATCCCGAAATCATTGTTATCGGATTAAAGAGAGATTTAGCGCATTGGATCCTCAATGAGTGTAATCGACTGATTAGTGAGGGTAGTAAGTTTGCATGCAATAAGTCTTACGATGGGTTTTTAGATAACGTTTCCGTCAAATTTAATCTCGTCGAAAAACGTTTCTACGAGGAATATCTAGGCTGGGGCATCTGGCTAAATAAAGGATTAGATTTTAAAGTGCTTCAGCTGTTGTATCCAACTACATTGGGCATGTTCCCTTGGGAATCTGATACGCCAGAATTTTTTAAGACTTGGCAGCCAATTCTAAACCAAAACATAGATCGGATACCTTACTAACCACCGTGTCCAACTATTGGTTAGAAATTACTTGATACTTTAAATCCGAGGTAGGTGAGAAGAAACGTCTCCACATATGCTGTATCTGTGGAAACCTGATGGGTATGCTGACGATAACCAAATACAAAGTCAAAAATATTACTGATTTGGAATGTCCCTCCGATATCGATGTCCAAACGGGAGGCAATAGCAATGTCGGTCTCCAGATCATTGATGACCTCCGAAGGTCAGACGCTGACAATGTCCAGTGTTAGAGCACCCTTGGAAATAGGAATAAGAGCGCCGAGATTGCCACCGATTCCGGAACCGGAGGCTTGTATGAGGTCGGTCCCCTGATTATTAACCTTATAACTAAGGGTGGTGAACAGTGGGCCAAAGTAAAAGTAAGAAAATCGATACTTTAGGATCGTATCCTGCCATGAGATTGCATTAGAGCTCTCGTTCAAAGCAAATGTCGTCGCAGTGGTCGAAGTTCTCAGGGCAAATCCAATAGTCCCCTCTTTACCTGCATAGCCTCCTAGCTCGTAGACAAGCCCAGTACTCGTGTCATTGCTCGCCACTAACTCGCTTTTGTAAGTGCTAAAACCGAATGTGGTATTTAGATAAAAGGTTGGTGTGATGCCCTTAAATTGTCGTGATTTGCCCTCTGCCAAAGGAGCAATAAACCAATATCCTAATAGTACCCATAACAGGGAGTGTTTCACAGTCTTCGTCCATGTTGCGTCTGGTGCATCAGCTAGACTATCGGTAGATGGGGCTGAGTCTTTATACTTTTTGGAAATTTTGAAGGTTTCTACTCGGCATTATGAGCATGACTGATTTTAGGCAGCCGGATGGCGGCCTAAACTGAAAAGGATTCTTTCGAAAACGCGAGCACTAGTGGCTTGCTTTAGATTTCGTGGGAGTGAGTGACGCCTCTTTCCTGTAGGTAGGCGTAGAGATAGTTGAGGGCGGTAGCTGGGGTAAGGCAAAGCTTGGTTGATCGCCTGTTAAGGTCTTCAGGAAGGCTACAATACTGTTATTTTCCTCTTTGCTTAGCTTAATACCAAGTTGGTGTTCTGCCATAATATCTACTGCTTGCTCGAGGCTCCATACGCTACCATCGTGAAAGTATGGGTAGGTGAGCTCGATGTTTCTTAGAGTCGGTACCTTAAAAACCTGCTTGTCTGCTGGATTTTTTGTAACTGCGAATCGACCTTCAGCTTTTGTGGGATAAGGCTTAACGATACCCATTTTATGAAAACTACCACCTCCTACTGCAGGGCCGTTGTGACAGGCGACACAGCCTTTTGCTTTAAAGTTCTGATAACCTGCAAGCTCCAATGCAGTCAAAGCCTTGTCATCGCCGAGTAACCATTGATCAAAAGGTGAATTCGGTGTGACCAAAGTTTCTTCAAAAGCAGCAATGGCATCAGTCACCTGGTCGATTGTTACGGCCTTTGTTCCATATACTTTGGAGAAGCTGGATTTGTAACCTGGGATAGATTCGACAACTTCGAGAGCCAGCTCGTGAGTAAAGCCCATTTCTTTCGGATTAGCTATGGGTCCTCCTGCTTGCTCCTTTAGATCTTTCGCTCTACCATCCCAAAACTGGGCGATGTTGTACTTTGCGTTCAAAACAGTGGGCGAATTGATTGGTCCCAGCTGCCAGTTATGACCTATGGAACTCACTTGATTGTCACTGCCCCCGGTCATCAGGTTGTGACAGGAGTTACAAGAAATTGCCGAAGACTTACTTAGTCTTGGGTCAAAAAATAGTTTTTTGCCTAACTCGACTTTTGCTTTATGGTATCCCGTCGGAGCTTCTATAGGTGCAATAGGCTCTCCTTTGCGAGCTTGTGAAAAACCGGTGAGGCTTGGGCCCATACTTAATAACGTTATTAACATAAATTTGCTGTGGCATTTTAGCATTGTCTTTCTCCTCTATATCATTCTACAGCGCGCGGCCTGCGCGGCTTTCGTCTCATCTTTCGCAGTGGACTAGCCATAGTTACAGTTTTATTTATTAATATTTGCAACTAGGTAGGAATGTAGATAATTAGTTTAAAAAGATTAATCTTGATTTGTTGGTAGCGTATACGTTTGCCAATATAGTGACTTGTTTTGGCGACAAATCGAGCATGCAAAATCCACAGAATCTATCTGCGTTTCAGAGCTGTTATAAAGGGGTAGATCAGTTGCTTCCAAAAGCTAGGGGAAATTGATTCCGAGATGAGGCCATATCCTTTTGGCCAACGCTTCGGGCAGTAGAAACTACCAAAGGCCACGTCGATAATAGAAAAAGACACGGCAAAATTCTTGTCCATTGCTTGAGGTTCGTTACTGTGGTGCCAATGATGAACTAATGGAGTCGTGAAGATATATCTCAAAGGCCCAAAGGTCCAGCGTACATTGGAATGAACAAATAGTGCCTGAAGAGCAACCAATGGTATGTAAATCTTCAGAGCTTCGGGAGAAAATCCCAGTAGAACAACGGGAACGTAGCTGATGGAGCGGGTGATCACCACATCAACTATATGTAAGCGGGAACTAGCTAACCAATCCATAGTGGTGCAAGAATGGTGAATTTTATGATACTGCCAGAAGCGCGAATTTTTGTGAAAAATCCTGTGGACAAAATACTGCACGAAATCTGTTAAAAACCAAACACAGCCTACCTGAAGCAAAATCGGTAGCGACTGTACCAACTCTTTGACTCTTATTAAGTTGAGCAGCTCGTTTAGCCAGTTTCCTGGGAAATTAATTAGAGCAAACAACAATCCCATCAGAAGATGATTGAGACCATAATGTGCCATATCTGTTTCTAATCCATGCCTTAAAAATCTTTGGCGTTTACGAAAGAATAGTCTTTCTAGAGGTACAAAAACAGCAGACATAAAAAAAAGATCTAAGATGATCAAATCTAGGCTTAGATAAAAAGGTTTTTGAACTACCGGTAGATCCACAGGAACTTCAGCTCCTCCGAGTAAGCCTGCAAGACCCAGGATCGCCAGAGTTAATATACTAATTCTTCTTTTTTGACTGAATATCAGACTAATGACTGCCAATCCGAGGGCCAAGGTATTCACCGAAAAAAGCAAAACCCTTAACCATTCTGCATCATAAATGTTGCGAAGGTGCGGTGTTGTTAACAACCCCGGGAATCTATAAGAAAAGACAGAAAGTAGGCACAGTACAGAATAAAAAAGCCCAACGAACGCGAGACGATTATAGTAGCGGACAGGCATGGTTTCCTCAATCAAAGTTGGTTTTGATTCCTATTTTGTCCAAAACGTGTTCAATACGAGACCAATTGACTCGATTTGTCAGAATGTTTGCCCAGCCGCACATAATACAGTAGTTGTTGCGATGAGGAGTGCGATGATGGACCAGGTGTTCCTCTGGAGATATAGCAATTCTTAACCTTTGTAAGAGGCGAAGCCAAGGAGGTCTATTTTTGATCGATATATGAGCCCAGCGATGAAATAAATTCGAAAGAACACTTAGAACGATAAAAAGTATGAGGAAGCATGTCCACTGATCGTGATGAAAGGTCTCGTCAAGTATTGTAATAGCCGAAAGTAGCAGAGACCCCAATAAACATGAGACACCTAAATTCTCTGAAAGGGGTATTTTGACAATGTTGCTGGGATCTTTGTGATGGCTGCGGAACGGTTCTACTATCGCCCCCCAAAGATAAGTGTCAGATGAGCCAAAAGAGTCACAAATCCAATGAATCATTCCGCTGAGTAGATCGGCACAAAACAACGCAATGGGCAATAAATATATCATTGAATAAAGCAACTCTCTGTTCCAGTTAAAATCAATGGTCAGGTGAGATAGTAGGGTTATGAAACTAATGAGACCAGTCCAATCTATGATAGTGGAGAGTTTCAATGCTTTTCCTTTTCTGTAGGAGCGTATTAGCTTATTATACTACTCAATTTAAGAGAACTCGATGACCGGAGGGAAATGGCTTGCAATCTTTTATTCAGCCCAAACTTACATTGGAATTGGGTCGGACTTATATGAAAAAGATTAGAGCAGAGTGCCAAAAACAGGCACTTGAGGTTTCTAGTCCTTCTGTCTTTCTGGGGAAACTTTTCCTTTTTTCAGCGACTCTATTGCTACTGATGATCCTGAGTTGGCAGTCCTCAAGTGTTGCTGTGTGGGTATTACTAAGTATTGCTATGAGTCTGGTCCTTTCTCAATTAGCCTTTATTGGCCACGATGCTGGTCATAATGCAATCCCTGGGGGAAATGGTGTCAACCAATTTTTTGGCTCCACAGCCATGACATTACTATGCGGATTGGCCTTCAACGAATGGAAAGCTCGCCATCGGGCCCATCATCAGTACTGTCAGCAAGAGGAGAAAGACCCTGACATGGCTATTGAGTCGGTGGCTTCGGTAACTCGCGATTCCTACCTAGATAAATCTGCTTTTTTTCGATGGATAGGAAAATTTCAATACATATACTTGTGGTTTTTGGCTTTAGCTTTTGGACATAGTCAGCGCCATTTATCTCAATGGGGAGCCATCACGCACCTTCGTTCTTTCAAACTCGATAACTTTATGATTCTACTTCACTATACCATGTGGCTATTTATTCCACTGGGGCTTGGTGTCGAACCTCTAACAGTATTTGCAACCTATCTTATACCTGTCACGATTTTAGGCTTACATTTGGCCAGCATCTTTTGGATTAACCATATCGGAATGCCCCTATATAGTAACAAACTGGATGTCTCTAACTTCGAGAGGCAGGTTGTTTGCTCCCGAACCGTGTCGAATCCTAGATGGATGGATTGGTTCTTCGGGGGACTGAACTATCAAATCGAACATCATCTGATTCCTTCGATTCCCTCGTGTAATCTTAATAAGCTGCAAAGCATAGTAAAACCAATTGTCAAAAGCTCTGGGCTGCCTTACACGAACCCAAGTTGGAAGCAAACTATGATAGAGATTAAATCGCACTTTTACCATGTTGCACGTTAAACTTGGTCATTTCTTATGCTTACAGTTGTAATTGCCAATCCAAATTCAAAAAGAAATCTTCGTCATTTAGAAAAAAAACTAATTAAGGACTTTCCTCAACTAAGTCCGCTACAAATCATTGCAACAAGAAACTATGATGAAGTCGAGGGAAAAACCCGTTCGGCGTTGCAAGATGGTGTAAAGAATATTATTGTCTGTGGTGGAGATGGGACAGTAGCGAAAGCGGCCTCTGGATTTTTTTTCGAGGGAACCAATTGCTTCCCACATGCGTCCCTAGGAATTATTCCAGGAGGAACTGGCAACGACTACTTTCGAGGGATATCACGAGGTCGATCTTGGGAAGAGATACTTGAAGGGGGAATCGTCAAGTCGGTCGATATCGGTGAAATAGAGACCGAATCCAAACGACTGTATTTTTTCAATTCCCTAAGTCTCGGCGTGAGTGCTATTGTGGTTGAAAGAAGGGCTACTCTTCATCGCTGGGTTCCAAGATCCCTCTCTTACTTTGTCTCCACAGTGTCTTGTTTGCCCTGGTTTAATACTCAATCATTGAAAGTAAATATCGATGGAGCTGAGTCCACTCAAAGTTTTTGGGCATGGTTTATCTCAAAAGGTTCATATTCTGGCGGGGGAATGAGGCTAGGATTAAAAGATAATCTCGATTCTGGGTTTTTCTTCTCCTTGAAGATACGTCCCATTCCAAAGAGAAAACTTTTGGTTAGATTGCCACTGCTGTACTCCGAGGGAATAAAAAATTCTGCAGTAGTAGAAGCTCATCGCTTCCGGTCTGTATCTTTCTTTTCTGAAAAACCTGCCTTATTAGAGGTTGATGGTGAAAGTCATATCTTTGAATCAGCGATAGTAACTATTAAACCCAAGACCATTCGTATTTTCACATAAAAATGATAGAACCTTTGGTTTTTGAGGACTATGGATAGTTACCATAAGGTATAATCTTCTAGATAAATTGATTTGGGCTGATAAAAAGGTTGACTATGAGAGCTTTCAAACGAAACGGATTAGCAATCTCGGGGGTGTTGATACTTTGTTTTGCTTGGTTCTTTTACCTTCACTGGCGCTCTTATGATCCGACTTTCTTAAATCTAGATGGGCGATTTGGCAACGGTTGGCCCTTACCTTCTGTTGTTTTCTTAAGTCTACCTTCTTTTCTGCAATGTTTGGGCTTTTCATTGATTGTAAGGCAATGGTTGAGTCACAAAGAAACTATTTACTGGATTTTTTTGCCAGCAGTAGGGATAGAACTTTTATCAGGACTGTTCGGAATTTTGGGAACCTTCGACTATTTTGATCTTCTTGCAATTTTACTCGCATATGGTGGAACCTTCGTCTTTTTCAACGGTCATGACCGAAGAGAGATGGGGCGACGAAACCAATCCTTTCTCAAAATTGCTATTCTAAGCTCCTTGATCGTTACGACAAGTGCCTCCACGCCAGATTTTGAGCACCCTAGAGTATCACATACCCCTATATGTGAAGATGCTGATACGTTTCGCTCGTCTTTTGCTGTGGAGGGTGTACGTCCACTATCGAATGTTGGTCGTATTCACACCAACGGTAGCTTTCTTTTGATTAACGATTTATACAAGGGAATACATATATTCAGTAACGCGAATCCTACAAATCCAAAAAACTTGGGTTTTCTCAAAATACTGGGTAATACCGATATGGCTAGTACGGGAACGACACTATACGCAGATAGTGGGCCAGACTTACTTGTGATAAATCTAGACCCTGAAGATATTCGATTGGTTGAAAGAAGAGAAGACGTAATTCAAACGTCTCAAGCTTTTTCAAATCAGTTTGAAGACGTTTATGTGCCTGAGCATTTAATATCTGATTGTATCAATTCTGGAAAAGTCATTATTGGATACGAACCTAGAAAAGATGGACAAGAGATAATGAAATCCATAGAGGAGAATAAATGAGAGCTTCCGTTGTCTGGTTAATTTGTTTTTACCTCAGCACCGGTGGATGTTCTGGAGATAGTTCGAGTCAGTCGACCGGTATTTCTGGATCCACAAGTAGATTTGCCATCCATAAAAATAACCTTTTGATTTTAGATGGTGATAAGCTTGACGTTTTTTCTCTAGAAGATCCACTACAACCATTGGAAACCGCTACCATTACACTCGATCGTGACTCCCCAGAGACTATTTTTGCTACCGAAGGCCATTTTTTTATTGCCGCTAGTGATGGCCTCAGTGTTTTCTCGATAGATGATGTAGGGGCTGTGAATAAGGTCAGTGAGGTGAATCATTTCACAGCGAGAGATCCTGTTTTTGTTGTTGGTAACTACGCCTATGTTACACTAAGAAGCCCTAATGAATTTGGAATCAACCAATTTCAGATTTACGATTTTACCGATATTACTCAAGGTATATTGTTAAATTCATACGAAATGACGTTCCCATGGGGTCTTGCGGTAACAGCTACCACCGCCTTTGTCTGCGACGGTTCAAATGGACTACAGGCCTTAAACGTCTCGGCACCAGATAATATACAGCCCTTGTATAATCTCATTGACGATACATGTTTCGATGTTCTTTTAGGAGGGGCCGGATTGATATCAACAGGATCTAATGGCATCAACCAGTATGTGATTAATGCCAACGGTAGCCTCAGTCTGGTCAGTGAGATTTTGGTCGAGCCTGCTGTAAAGGAGTAGACGATATGCGTAGTGGTGTTTGCTGTATCTTAGTTTTCTCATTATGGCTGGATGTTTCTACTGTATTTGCTCAAAGGTCTACTGACAGTAGTGATTTAGGTAAAATGACCGGCCGAATCACACTTGGCTATGATATTCATCACTCGAAAGAAATGAAAACGGTGTCTTTGCCGTTGGAATCTTTATCGGTTTTGTTTGGTTTGGATTACAGACTCAAGCCTGAGCTACTTTGGTTTGCAGATATTTCTTATTCTGAGTCTACGAAACGATTTACTAATGAAATTTATACCGATGTAGATACAAGTAAATTGAAAGGACGGTATACAGAAGTCAATACAAACTTCGGTGTCAAATACTCCTTTATTGATAATCAGCACTCGTCCCTCTCCGGAATACTGGGTTTAGCTATCATAAAGAGCGAAGCATTTCTATTCGATGCTAGCTTTAAAATAAGTGATAGAACTGTTGCCCTGGGGCAGTTAGTTGGTATTGAGAGTAAAGTGCATTTGAATCGATTTGCCTTTGAATTGAGATATATCCTTCGAAGGGCGTCAATTAAGCTGGATAAATTGGGTATTGATGAGGCAGCGTTGAAATCGGCTTTCTATGCTGGGTTGGCAGTTCCTCTGAATTGAGATTTCTGGAGCCGATGGGACGTCGGCTCGCAGATAGGTCCTTTGTGCTTCGCCTATCTTGAGCGAAGCGGCAAGTTTCCCTTAGAAGCCGAAGGGAATTCCGATGCTGAAGAATGCTACGAGAAGTGCCGTCCAAGCGATCAAAAAACTTATGGAGTAAGGCACCATCATAACCATCATATCACCTAGGGTAAAATCAGGTTTGTACTTACGCATAAATGCTAGGATAACTCCTGCATAAGCCATCATTGGTGTTATGATGTTGGTAGACGAATCGGCTACGCGGTAGGCTGCTGTGACTAAATCTGGGGTCATCTGGGGATTCACTTGATAAAGCATAGGAATAAAGATGGGTCCTAGGAGCATCCACTTTGACGTTAACCCACCAACAAAGATGTTGATGACTGCAGTAATGAGTACGAAACCAATGACTAACAACACCGGGAAGTCTTGCAAACCCATGGCTGCCAGTGAACTAGCACCTAAATAAGTGATGTAGGTACCAAGACCAGAGTAGCTTAGTATTCCTAAAAAGTTATAGCAGAAGAATGTAAGTACTAAAATATAGCCCATGGTATTCATTTGATCGATCATGGCTGTGACCACATCCATTAGGCTTTTGAATTTTTTCGTAGCAAATCCGAAAAAGGCACCAACGATGGTAAAGATCAATGCTATCAAAAGAATCACATTGTTTAAGTAAGGCGAAACAGTATTACCTGTTGACTCATCAACATAGGGAGCAAGTGGTCCCATGGCAAGAGCTAAGACGATTCCCAAGGACACGACTAAACCAATTAGGGCAAACTTAAGCCCTCTTTTTTCCGCATCGCTTACCTTAAAATCAGAGAAATCTATTTGATCAGGAAGGGTAAACGAGGTTTTCGCCAGTTTTGGCTCGACGAATTTTTTAGTCACCCATGCACCAAGAACCACCAGTAGAAATGTTGAGGCTGCAATAAAGTAATAGTGCATCGTTGGAGGAGAAAGAGCTTCGCCATTGGAATTGGTGAAGGGGACGGATTGAGATTCGGCAAAAATCTTAGCATTAGCCCCCAAAATTACATCAACTGGGGTGGCTGGTATGAGATTGGCACTAAATCCTGCCGACACTCCAGCAAAAGCTGCAGCCATTCCGATTAAAGGGTTTTTTCCTAATCCTGCATAAAGCATCCCAGCAAGTGGGATGAGTACAAGATAGCCAGCATCTGTAGCGATAGAACTCATGATTCCAAGGAACACAAGTGCTGGGGCGAGAAAGCGATCGGGGATTCTTGTGCCAAGCTTTTTAATCAATGCAGTGAGTAGTCCAGAGCTTTCCGAGACTCCAACACCAAGCATGACAATTAAGATGATTCCCATAACACCGTTGCCAAAACCTAGCCAATTTTGAAGAAGCGCATTATCAAAAAACCAGCGGACATTTTCGGTGTCAGTCATATCCTTGATGACATGTTTTATGGCAGTACCGTCAGCGCTAACGGTTTCGAAAGTGAGTCCGCCTATAATAGCGGTAAGTACGAAGGCAATCGCAAGAAACCAAATAAATATAATTATGGGATCAGGGATTTTTTTGGCAATGAGTTCGATAAAAGCTTTTGCTCCTTCCGAACTCTGTTCTTTACTTTTTTTAGTCATCGTAAGCTTCCGTTACTAGTTAAATGATTCATAGGTACCCTAAATTCACTTTATGCAGCGAATTTTACTTGCATCTGCCTCTCAAAGGTCAGGAGAATTGGACGGTTGAAACTATCACAGAATTTTTCTGAGGGCTATACGAGGCGTGGTAAGTATATTTGGCTTACATGAGCGTAAAACACAACGGAAGCTGTACATAAATAGCTAGATTTTCTTTTAAATCTGCCAAAATCCGCTGGCAACCGTTCTTGGTAACAGTCAGGCAAAAAAAAGTCTGTGGGTATCAAAGGTTCAAGAACCTAGGAAACTTTGACTGGGTGTGACATAAATCCAGATTCACGCCAGAGGGTATGCGGATGCCAATCAAAGTTCAGTCATGCTACCTAGCAACATTCAATGTCCAATCAAAAGGATCATCATACAGCTCACCTGTAGGTATAATGGAGTCAATCAGCTGCTTGTCATTGCGGCAATCATCCACAATATAAGAACTTAAGCCTTGCCAGTTTGGTCCAAATAAGATTTCTGTATCGTTAGGGTAAAAAAAGAAATAGCCAGGGTAGATGAGAAACTCAGCATCTTCGACGTAAAAGTTCTTCTCAGAGTTTGCCACAATAAGAAGGGTTTCTGTCATAATTTGGTCAATAGACTCTGGTCTTAAATAGAAATTATAAGACTTAAATGATGATAGTGTAAAAAGACCCAAAAGTAGTCGAATCCTCGGATCTCTATCTTCAGGACTTAAAGCAATATCGTTGAAATCCATGTCCCTGTCAGTTGGGTTTAAAATGTCTTTCTCTATCATATTGAGGCTTAAGTTGTAGCCTCCGATTGTGTGTAATGTATCAAAAATGTCAAAGCCTAGATCTGATAATACATTGGTTGCTGTAGGGTTTTGCAAAATATTGTTTAAATAGAGAATGCGATAAATCATAAGCCAATAGGAAATCAGCTCCTTTTTATTTTTATTAGATGGTGGTTGCATAAGTGTTTCGTTAGATATCGCTTGAATTATGAGATCCCAATAGGCTTTATAGTTGACGTTAAAATCTACAAGGTTCAGCTGCCCGTTGCTCAAAATGATATGCCGGAACATGAGATCAGATAAATCAACAAAATCCTGAAATCGAGTGATAGGGCTAGTCCCGAAATCTGATAGTGCTCTTTTTAATTTAGGTGGTGTATAAAGTGTAACAAATTGATTTTTGATGGTATTGTGGAGACATGCCGGTACGCCTGTATCAAAATCATAGTCGGGTTCAACAGGTTCGGGCCTATTGTCGGGGTCTGCAGGGATAAGGCAAACATTGTCAGCGACGAGATGATCAAATGTGACATCGAGCTCAATCGTTCCATCGATACATATAACGTTATAATTACCATTTGGTCTTTCGGTGAGATGCATCACACGTCCAAAATCGAGCAAATGGTACGGTTCGTGCTTTTTTTGACAAGAGTAGACAAGTGTTAGCATGATAAAAAGGGTGAGTCGTTTCATGTTCTTTGCAGCTCCATGGAAATCCTCTGATTGGACTTCTGAAACCTTTATCTCAAAATAGCTATGACAATAATAGGTCAAAACTGTAGAAACTTGAACTGATGAACTTATGCGATCTTGCGAAAACACCCTCTGTGGATCTCAATTTTGGTCTAGGTATTTGGTGGGGGGCTCTTTAGGTAATCATTGGGGCACAATAAAATAACGAGCTCTCCCTTTTGACTTGGCAACTGAATGATAGTGTTGTTTGATTTTTTTAGAATCACATTTCCTCTGAGTCTTGTGGACGGAGTTAAGTGGCAAGTGATGTCGTTTCCGTTGTTTTTAAACGTTGGTTCCAGGCTCCCAATCTTTCTGATGCTGTCTACATAATTCTCAAAAACTTGAGACCCATTGTGTTCTGACCAAGAAGTTTCTCCCTTTAATGGCAGCTGTCTACTTATGCTAATGAAACGGTTGGGGCCGATCTTATCGAGAAAATCAATCACCGTAACAAGGGTAGCCTGTTGTTTTCCATACAGAATCGCATAGGTGCTAAAAGGTCGATTCGAGTACATCTCACAATTACTACCACAGATTTTAAAGGCTCTTCTAAAATCGACTGTAAAATTCTTGGAAAAATAACTAATGGTCTTTTTATTGGCTCCACTTCTTTGACCAGCAGCAATAGCAGGACCCATTAAACCTAGTGACATGGCTGTCCCCATGGAAAAATCTTGGTTAACTAAAACATGGGATGTTCCAAGTTGAATACTGCCAGTTGCCAGCGTACCTAGGTGCTCATCTTTTTCGGCGTACGGCTTCAGATTTTCGATGGTCTCTATGCTGAGGTTATGACTACATGCTGTTATAGTTACCCACATAAAAATCATAGTGATTGTTGGTTTCATGATCACCTTCGAATAAGTTAAACTATGTGTATTATAGCAAGTATCTCCCGAGGAAACCTACCTTTCAATGGTGTTCCATAAAAACTAAGTTTTTTTCTCAGTTACAGTACTAGAGGTGGATAATGACCCTCAGATGGTGCTATCTTTTACGTTTCCTTCTATAATATCTAATGCAAGTCCCCAAAAAGCATTTATAAAAACGAGAAAAATATGGGAAAAGTCGGTGTTTTTATTGTCTTAGTGATATTTTTTAGTCAAAAATTAGTTGGGGACATTAAGCTATCAGGAGTGACCAAGGTCACTATTGACGGAAAATCCTCCACTTTTGATAGCCTCTTAGACGCAAAAAACGAGGTTATTAAACAAAAAGCGAAGTGTGCAACGTTAGATCTGAACTTCTTCGATTCCTACGCAATCTGTGATAGCTATCAAGAACCGAGCATTCTTATAGGCAGAGTTTACGATAACGATAAGGTCAAGATAAATGGTAACTATATCGGGAGCGAGGGAACAAAAATTCGTTTTACTCAATCTTCGTTGAATGAGCGCGTCTATAAAATTCCGAAGGAGTTCCTAAAATGTAATGACCATAATCAGATTAGTCTCGAGTTTTGTTCCTCACTTACTAGTGCCGTCGGACCGAGAGAGGATCAATTTATCCTTGACGAGTACTCGACACTGAGCTGGAAAGCAAATGTAAGGCACTATGTGAAGTCGATCTTTCCGGCATCTATTGCACTAAGTCTAGGTTTGTTGGCTCCACTATTTTTCTTTCTATTCAGAGGAGAAGTCCAAAGAAAGACATATAAGAGTTTCTCTTTCTTTCTACTAGGTGGATTCTTTGTTTCTTTAACGTTAAGTGGGTGGACGTTAGATTTTCCATTTTCTCTCGAAAATCATCATCGATTCAACCTTCTATCCATACCCATATTTTTAGTGGCCTTGACCGAATTTCAAAGAGCCTATTTCAGCTCTCCACATTCGGTCATTTATTGGATTAATATCCTTATTTCATGTGTCATGATTGTGGTTTCGTTGGTAGTGCCAGTGCCTGTAGGCTTTCAAATTTATAGTCAGTATTTAGTGGCTATATTCTGTTTCAATAGCATCTTTCTTATAAGAGTTTCCAATAAAAACGATCTCAGAGGACTTGTCACTTTTATTATTGTGTCTACAACTCTTTTATTAGATATCCTTAGATTTTACAGTATTACCAACCTCCCAAATCTGACACCGTACGGAATCTTTGCGTCAGTATTAGTGTTTGGAGGGACGGTGGCTTCTGATATTCGATCCCTTGTCCTTTCTATCAAACTCAACGAACAACGGGCTGCTATTGCTCAGGCAACACAAATGATTGCCCATGACGTTAGAAAGCCATTTTCATTGGTTGAGGCCTTAATTGATGTCATAACCGATACTGACTCGCCAGATGAGGTAAAAGAAATTCTAGACGAAAGCAAGTCATCCCTATCCAAAGCCACGAAATCTGTCAATCTGATGATCAATGAAGTGCTTACGGTTGGGGCTAGTGCAAATATTAAGGAGGAGCTAATTGAACCGTCAGAGTTAATCCGAGACTCACTGATGACACTCATCTCCGTTAATAGGGAAAAGAAAATAGTTTTTGATTTTAATCTGCGTCATAAGAAAAAGCTTTTAGTGGATCGATCAAAGTCGAAGCGAATTTTTCAAAATATTCTTGGTAATGCGATCGAGCAAATTAGCGATTCCGCTCGTATTTGGGTTCATACGAATCAAAAAAATAACATGATGACTATATGTATAGGAAACTCCGGTTCCTATATTCCTTCGGATTATAAGGACAAACTCTTCGACTCATTTTTTACTTACGGCAAGGAGGGAGGTACCGGATTGGGTTTGTCTATTACTAAAAAGCTTGTTGAAGATCATGGTGGGACCATTGTCTGTAAGTCGGATAAAGTTAAGGGAACAGAATTTATTTTCACCCTACCTACCGGCTCTGAGGAGTCTACCAATATAAATATACCTTCTAACACATCTGCATTTTTTAAATAGCGTCTATATTTTGCAGAAACATTTATAGTTTATTATTAGGAGTCTTATACAAGGAACCGAGTCACGCTCGGTTTCCTTACATCTTTTTTTCCCTAGTTCAAAGGACAACTCTAAAGCAGAGTCGCTCTATAATACTAAATGTTATCCCCGACAATGATATAACCTATTTAAGAAGATTAGAGCTATTATCGGATCCACAAAAAACCGGATATAAGTGACAAAGGCTAGGAAGCGGAAAGCTTGGAACCAACCCTACAGGTCCCAAAGACGATGCTTGTGCACTTATTCTAAGATTTTCCTTCGAAGTATTCACTTCTGCTCCCATTACCTGGTTTGTCATAAAAAGTAATGTTGCAAAGATAAATGTTTTTTTCATTATGGTCTCCTTTTCTTGAAAAACACCTACTCATCCTGTTAGCAGAATCTATACCATTATGTTTGTATTAACGAATTTAGATAGATATCTTGTAGGATAACCTAGTGGGAGATCGAGATATCCCAGAACCGATAGAAAAATACAAAATCTGGGCCCAGGAATAAGCATCATATACAAGCTCTTTGACAGCCTCCCGCCACTAAACCGCTGACGCGGCTATAGTGGGGGATTCCTGGGCCACTTTAGGCACCAGCGATTCCCGCCCGAATCGGAGAATGTT
>JABSRP010000073.1 GCA_013215145.1 Pseudobacteriovorax sp. | reverse complement strand
GAGCTACGTCGCTTCGCTCCGATGAAGTGGATCAAACAAACCAGCAAGCTAGGGTCAAATCAAGTCGGAATGGGCACTTGTCAAGCAGTGTTTGATTAAAGTTTATAGCTATTTCTCATAGCTTGAAAATTTAATGAGGGGGTCACCAGACAGTTAATCACCACTAGAAGCCTCGCGTTTTATGTGCCGCGCAACCTCCACGAGGAGTATGACTTCGTGATCGTTTAAGCTCCTGGGTATCTTGCCTTTACTGTTATCCCAGGACTGCAGCTCAAGAAGTCCGACAGGGCTCTGCTCTTCTAGTAGGTCTACCAGAAACTCAGTGTACTTACCTTTTACAAGGATCTTTCGCCCTGACTTTAGAAGAAGTGAAGCGAAAGGGGGTTTAAAGACAGGATGAAATATTTCTGTTGAACCTCCTGGCGACGAATATCGAGCATTTTCCTGCCTAACTGTAAACCTTTCCTTTAGCTCGGGGCACAAGGTGTATTCTGTATCATTTAAACCACCAAACCAAACGTTTGCAATATGATGCCCGTTGCGCATGATTTCTGTATGGCCGCTTAATTTGAAAAAATGGCCGGTATGCTTGAACGTCAAAACATCACCATCCATTTCTGATAGAGTTTCGCTTATCTTAGCCCTTCTGATTCGATCAAAGACAAAGCCAAAAAGGAAAAGAAGAAGAAAGATAATAGGGATAATATGCGAGGTATCCATAATATATTTCGGCTCCATTTAGCGGCGTAGGTGATGAAATATCGAACGTTCCTTGCTCAGTTGTAGCCTGAGAGCTGAATTCTAACATAACTCATTCACAAGGGAAGAAATTATATGCAAAATCGCATGCCCGGTAGCGTTTAACTTAATCTTTTCTTTTTTGCTAAAATCCACCAGAAACCAGGATCTTTTGATCCTTATTGTAAAGTAAAAATTGAGGCTAAGAAGACGAATTTTAAGGTTTTTTACGAAATTTGAATCGCCTGTGTTAGATTTAACGATAGCCTAATATAGACCAGGGAGTTTACATATTTATCGGTTACAAAAAGGCGAAGATATGGCTTTTCCAAAAATGTTTTATCATGCTGTTGAAGATGCGCCAGGTCCATTACGGCAAGCTGTAAGAGATGACTATTTTACCTGCGAAAAAGAAATTAAGGTCATCATAGTTCATGTATTAGGGAAAAATATTGAAAATAGAGATCTTCTATATGATTGTCTTAGAAGAGTTGAGTTTATGTATGGAAGAGACCCTAAGAGCTCTACTTGGAAAAAGCTTTTTGGAGAAATGAAAAAAAGCTCGTAAAAATATATCTGTAAAATGGCAGCATTCAAATAAGCAAAAATTCATATTAATAACTTGCATGATTTTCGTTCATTTAGAACTTATAGCTACAAACTTGCCTTTTTCCTGAAATCTAGAATCCTATTTTTATCTGAAGGTTAAATACCTCCTCGCGTTAGCATGTTTTATGATATCCTTTCAGTGAAAAAATACTAAATAAAACTCTCTACTGTTTAGACTCTTAATGATCAAAAAGATACACGTGTTATCTGCTAGGTCTAAGACTAGTGGTAAAGGAGGCTTTGTGATTACAAATACGCTAGCAGATATAAAAATACTGGCTTCACTTTTTTTCTTTGGAAGTATTCTCACCATTGTTTCTTTGTTTTTTTCTACTAGTAACATTCTAATGATTATTGGATTTTTTGGAGTGATACTTTGCTTTCAGTGTCTTCTAGCCGCTTTTCTCTTACCTGTTTTTAAGATGTCAGTTGGTAGCTTTAGGATAGTGATTGGCTGGTGCTGGATATTATTATCCTTAGCTCTAATTTTCTTTTCGATAATATTTGGCCCTTTCATATTCGCTAACACTATCATTTTTATAGATGAGTATTTGGGAATCAAAACCTATCTATATTAGAAGATATGGAGAATATATGCTTAGTGAGATTATTGCAGATAGCAGGTTTAAAGATGAGATCTGGGGCAAAAGACCTTCATATTACAAATCGCTTTCTAAGAATCGCTTAAAACAGTTGAGTGTCCCAGAAACGATCGAGGACTTGCTAGAAGACTCTAGAGTGTCTAATTCAATATTTAATTTTTATCGAGATGGAAAAACTTTAACGTCTCTTTCAGAGGGAAGCGTAGACTCTAAAGTAATACTTCAAGAATATGATCGAGGTTTTACAGGACGTGTTCTTGGAGTTCATAAAAAATATTTTATGCTATCGGCGCTTTGCAGCGGCATCGTTAGAGATTTTGAATGTGATGCTCAGGCAAATTTATATGTAACAGCTCCCGATTCGTCTGGTGTTGAGCTTCACTATGATGATCATGACGTTTTTGTGATTCAAATTTCTGGGAAAAAGCATTGGAAGGTCTATGAAAAAACAAAGGAGGCAATCAATAGACCTACCTGCAGCAAGCATCTATCCTCGCTTGAGCTACCAGAAATACTGAATATGTCTATAGATGAAGGAGACGTATTGTACATCCCAAAGGGTTTTTCTCATGTAACATCTACCTCTGAGCTACCCTCAATTCACGTTACTATTGGTGTCTATAGAAACTAAAGTTTCAAAATAAGGAGAAATAAAATGGGTTTTACAGTGATTTTTTGTCAGCAGCAAGATCAACCATCTGATCCAATTAGCGGTGGCGGTCCTGAATTTGTAGGAGAAGAAGGACGAACAGAAAGAATAAAATCATATGTCTTTGATATATTGATAAAAGGCGCCTGCGTTGATGGAAATTTGGAGAAAACACAAGTCTTTAAGCTAGCCTCAGATTTAGCAGGCGGCTACTATGAGGCCTTAAGTGATACCATTTCAAACGAGAATAGAAATCCAGATCTTGCAAGTGCTAAACTTGATTCGTTTGCCTTTAAGTTCTCGTCTATTCGAAGCGCTATTTTAAATAGTAAAGATGCCGACGCCTTATCAGATTCGCTCTCGCAGATTGAAGTAATCAAAACGCCAGAAGCCAAGGATCAAAAAATATCTACCGTGGGTGATCAAGGCCTAGCCATTTCACAGGCCCTGCCTTACGCCTTGGCTGAGCTTGAAATCGCAAAACTAAAAGGCTCTGATAAAGGTAAGATCTATCATCATATTGGACTTGTGAATGATCTTCTGGCAGCAGCCTATGAAGTAAACTACAACGGCTCATTTAACGAAGTAGGTATTTTAGCTAGAAACTAGTCCCCAAAAAATATAGAGCTTCTCAGTTTAGGCTGAGAGCTCGCCTTCCTACTAACCCTATTTTTACTTTGACCCTAAGTAATCGATAACAAGATACTTTTCAGGAATTATGCGTCAAAGTGGTTTATAGATATTTTTTCCAATTGATCGGGAAAGTCACTGAATTTGGAAGAGTTTTTTGCCCCCCTAGCAGGTGTAATTGTAAGAACACCAGACCCACTTAAACTAAGATTGACAATTTCGTTGATTGAGTTTAACCCATCAGAATACGCAGGTTCACAAATTTCAGTGCCTACGCTTTCTGGTTGGCAAAGTAGTGAGGATGGGTCATGTCTAGAGCTGAAAAACTGATAAAAAAACATGGAAGCGAAGTCATTCTCGAGGGCCTACTCCTAGGCGCAACCTCTCAGGTGATGATTTATAATATGGCAGGATGGCTGCCTATAGTTAGCATTAAAGATGTTTTTCCAGAATTGAAAAAACTTCTAAAGTGCGAACACAGCATTATGCTTACTTGTTATCTTATGAATGAAATAAGTAGCTCGATTCTTAAAGAGAAGAATATAGTTTTAGACTCAGAAAAAAAGTATATGCATTTTTTCTCTTACGTTGTCGGCGCTGAGTTTTCAGCAAGGTTTTTTTCAGCGATCTACGATCAAAAATCAACCTGGAGTCATAATGCTAAAAGACAGTCTGATTTTCAATGGTGGATATCTTATCTATTGAGCGACGAAAGTGATCTTAAGGAAAAAAGTAATCTTCTTAAAATGGATTTTTCTTCTTACAAACAAGATGACTTAGGTGCAGACAAAGAGGTTGGAATCTCTACTAAACCAATAGTAGTTTGGCTGAGTGAAAAAAATCTACCATATCTCACATCAATTCACTCGTTCTCTTTTCAAGACAGTAAACATCATTCGAAAGACATCACAGTACGTAGAAGTAGCCTTATCCCAGCGCCAGCGACAGGTGATCATGATGATAAATTTTGGCGTTTTGTCGAAGATAGTGCAGATTTATTTCATATAGCTTTCGAGATTTTGCCATACAGGCGAAGATTTAGTGACGGAGGCTATTCGGATGAAAAAATATACCGCTCTGATAGCGATCTTTCCATAGGTGAAATGGATCAAAATTATGGCAAAAGAATCTTTGATGTTTTTTCTGCAGCGGGAATCTTCGAAAATGTAGATATCTCAAAAGCTGATTTGTCTTGCTAGCACTGA
This sequence comes from Pseudobacteriovorax sp., assembly GCA_013215145.1. GTDB lineage: Bacteria > Bdellovibrionota_B > Oligoflexia > Oligoflexales > Oligoflexaceae > DT-89. The sequence continues at coordinate 15,297 of JABSRP010000073.1, read as the reverse complement.
ACTAAAGATAGTCTAAGATCTTTTAGTGAAGAAAGCACAGTCTTATTCAAATTACTTGAAAAGGTTTTCGAGACTTATATGTTCTGAATTTAGGCTGACATGTCAACCGTATCATCTTTTTTCTGATTAGTGTTTGAATTATCACTTTGCGTATCTAACCCAAGGAGGTCTGCCATCCAGGGGTCCGCTGTAAGCTTTGCCTGGGCTCTTGTTACGGCTACATAAAGGCTATTAATTTCGGTTTCTAAGATTAGCTCTTAAGCTCTTTTCTTAGCGATCCATCAGGATTTAGTTTGTAAAAATATTTTGCAAAATCATCTGAAATGTGAACATGATTCCACTGAGATCCCTTTGCCTTGTGGGATGTTAGAATGTGATATGATTTTGGATCGTTTTGACTAAGTGATCCTTCTAAAAAATCCATAACAGCTTTATAATCTTTATCTTGTAGAATAGCAGTGGTAATAGTTATGGCTCTTGAGATCTCAGAGTCTGATTTAAGATCTGATTCTTCTTTTAAGTCCTTTAACTCTTCAAAACTTTGAATATAGCTTGATCTAATCTTATCTTTTTCACCAACGGCTAGATATATAATGTCATAGAGTCTATCAAGGAAGCTTCGATCAATTGATCCGCCAATATAGATTTTTTCACTAGCTTCGATTCCGATTTCTATCGTTTTTTGTATAACATCTGCGTTTGTACGGCAAAGGATGGTTGGTCTTTTTTCTGAATCGTATTCTACTTCTTTGAAACCATTGACCCTTAAAGAAAGCCTTTCGTCATAGTTTTTGATTTTCGATTTTTTTAAATCTAAAACTCTATTTGCAATCTCAGCAATTTTATCTCCAAATCGAAATGAGGTGGTTAGAGGGCAAATCTCATATCCCTTATCCAATAGATTAGGAATAGCGTTTACTGCGCCTCGAAACTGGTAGATCGATTGGTGATGATCGCCAACAATGATTTTTCTAAGATTAGACTGACGCTCTATAATTTTTACAAAAATTTCGTTCGCATCCTGATACTCATCATATAAAATTCCATCGTAGCCTTCTATAGATCTTCCAGATAGGTAAAATAGCTTAATATAGCTGTCATGGCCCATAGGAACATCTGATTCTAAATCTGATGATTTTTCCCAAAGGCGACTTGCAAGGCTGTGAAGATACTTAGTTAGTAAGTCTATATCGCTTGCGTAGGTATTAGAGTTTTTGTCAGTTTTTCCAAGGTTGATTTCAATAGCTGTTTTAAGATGGGTAATGAAATCTTTTGGAAGTGATAAGAAAAGGTTTAAAAGAGAGCCATTTTTATCTTTCATTACCTTTTTAGAGCGATCTAAAAACATTTCAAAGTATTTTTTGCCATAGGCAAAACTTTGCTCTTGCAGATAGCTGATAAGACTTGCGGATTTTTCTTCAAGACCAGAGATCGTGTAGGCATATACAAATCGAATCATATAGAAGACATCTTGATAGGTATCTCTAAAATCGCAAAGGCTAAAATTGATTGCCGTAGATCTTTCATATGACAACACTGATGATCTAGCGATTTGAACGATCTGATAATCGCTAAAAGGTAAAAACTTTGGATCCCTAAGTGATTTTCTAAAACCTGCTATAAGTGAAAAATAGTCAAACCTTTTTCCATCAAGCTTGTGTCTGTATTTTTTCATTTCCATTAGCTCGTAGCAAAGAGAATGAGTGCTGTGAACAAAAGTGTTTTTGGGGAAATTGCGTCTTGCTTCTATTTTATTATGACGATTAAAAACTACGCAAAGCCAGTTCATATGCTTTAGCTCTTTTGCTACAAGCTTTAGAAAGGTGGATTTTCCTGACCCTGCAGCTGCAAAGATAAGCATAGGATGATCTTGCTGTATAGCCATTTTTAATCCATTACGCTGCTGATCTGTAAGTTTCATAAGGCCTCTTTGCTGATGACCACAGTTGTTTGGTATCCAGCCAAAGGCCTTCGTTTGGGAACTAGCGGTAATTGGTAAAACCATAGCTTAACGGGAATAAAGAAGCTAAATCTTAGTTAAATTCGGATATTTTGCATAAATGATTGAAATTATCTAGATTAGCCCATGAGAAAACACTATAAATTCAAGGCTTGATCTTGCACTACAGGAAAGATACTTTCTAAAGGTAAGATTTATTTTTTAAAATCAATAAACTTTATTTTGTTTTCAATCCAGAAGGGTTATTTCTACCTCTTGTAGTTGCGAGTTCTTTGCTAAGTATGATGTTTAGAAGCCCAAAACAGCTGTCTAATGAACATTTTAAGGCCTTTTACGAGCTTTTTAGGATAATGCTTTAAAAATATTCTTACGTTCCGATTAGAGGTAAGAGTTAGGAAGGAATGTTCAGAGTGTGCATTTTCTACTATCTGAGATTGAAACAATTCTTTCTCCTTTGGAGGCAAAACTGCGACGATTGCAAGCTAATGCCTACTGCGATCAAGCGGAAGTCGCCGAATTAGAATCTGAAATTGCTGCTTTGACTGTCTTCGACCCAAGTAGTGAAGGCTTTTTAAGGGAAGTGCCGATGACTCTGTATCGTGACAAGAGTAAAGCCCTCTTAGAAAAAAGTTCTGTCGAAGCCGCCTTGTTCGAGCAAACGACAAACGAATGCTATAAAAAACTGCAAGAGGGTATCCAGAAAGGAAATTCTCGTGGTGATAAGCCGTTGCCGAGTGGGTTGATTCGAAATCTTAATGCTTTGTGTTATTTTGAGTTTATGGAATCGGATTTTTTCTTTCAACTCAGTAACATGGCATCATTTCGGACGACACCGTCCTATTGAAAAACTCGGTGGGGGTTCAGGCAGTCCTAGCATAGTCGTTCAAAAGTATAGCAACTCTCTGGAGTTGTGCTGCACTGTAGTGCGTTAAACTGAGGGAAATTTGACTTTTTAACTGAATCTTCATTTTTATGACTTTTTGCTAGTTTCTCTCTCCCTCGGGAGACTTGGTATATCGGACTTAGGAGCCAAGATTAAAAAGAACGATTGGAATCTGGAAACCTAAAAATTGGTTTTCATCAGTTCTTTCCAGGAAACCTCTTCCTTAAGGTGGAGGAGGAATGGAAAGGCCCTTCGGCGAGAATCGATATGAAGTATCGAAATTAACTTGATTTTATCCGACAAACGCCATACAAATATATGGATGAAGACGTATGTTGAAAAAGTTGATCTTCCCAAAGACAAGCTAATAGTTTTAAAGGCTATGTGCAATGAGTCTAGGCGACTCTACAACTCTTCTCTTTTTCAAGTTCGTCGTCACTACAAAGAAAATGACAAGGCTTATCTATCCTATCCAAAAGTGGATAAGCTGATGCGAGAAACCCAGCCACATATTTACAGAAGACTTCCCTCTCAGGTAGCCCAGAATACTGAAAGAAAGCTGCATCAAGCTTATAACTCGTTTTTCGAACTTCTAAAGTTAAAGAATCAAGGAAAGTACGACGCAAAGGTACGGCAACCAAAGTACAAGAAAGACAGGAGACTATTCTCAATATACTTCGGAACGAGAACCTTCTTTAGAGAAGGCGGCAAGATTCGACTCACTATTTCAAAGTTCCATCGCAATATCTTTGGAATAAGATTCCTCTATATACCTTTCCCAAGGCATTTGGAAAGTCACGATCTTAAGGAAGTTGAGATCGTGCCCAAAGGATATGGAAGGTTTGAGGCGCACTTCAAGTATGACTCGCCTGTCTATGGACCTATTCAAAAAATCACGCGTAAAGGTTCTCTTTCCATTGATCTTGGTATTTCCAATCTAGCATCTTGCGTGAGCACCAAAGGAGATGCCTTTTTAGTTAAAGGTCTCAAACTTAAGAGCATCAATAGGTTTTGGAACAAGAGAACAGCAAATCTAGAATCTTCCAAGGCTAAGGAGAGACATAAGATCCTCAAGATGATGCTTGAAAATGACATCGCTCAGATAACGTTTAAGCGCAATAGGCAAGTCAAGGATTTTCTCCATAAAGCGTCCTATCAAATTGTAGAATATGCAGTCAGAGAAAAACTGGAATCAATAGTTGTTGGAAAAAATATTGGTTGGAAGGATTCGATCAATATCGGTAAGAAAAATAATCAAACTTTTGTACAAATACCCCATGCGAAGCTTATTGACTACATAAGCTACAAAGCCAAAAAACATGGAATAAAGGTTGTTGAGCAAGAGGAAAGCTATACATCAAAATGTGATTCTCTAGTACTAGAAGGCATACAGAAACACTCTCAATACCTGGGAAAAAGAACTCGAAGGGGTCTCTATAGGTCCAGTACTGGCGTGGTTCTCAATGCTGATATGAACGGAGCTATCAACATCTTGAGGAAAGCAAAGAAAAGTAAGCGTGAGTCAGAGCTTCTAGCCGAGATAACGTGTATGGGCCGTGTCTTCCGGCCTTGGCATCTAGCTGTTAGCTAGTCCAGAAGCCTCCTCCTTTAGGGGGAGGTAATTGACAGGCTAACCTTGCGGTCTACAGTTTTACGGGGCTTGAGTTGTGAAAACGATCTTGGGAATCGAAAACGCTGAAAGTTCATTGAAAATTCTTTCTCTTCCTCTACCTGGAAAGCGGATGTCAACGTGCGCCTTTCGACTGCAGAACTGACTTGCTTTCCCATAGTCAAAAAACTAAACTGCACAGTGGTTAGGGAAGCAAAAACTGTGCTGAACAAGCTCAAAGCATGAATAGAGGAAAGCCCTCATGTCTGGTAAGATCTTCTCGGATATGCTGTTCTACGGTAGCCTGCGGGACCCAGATATTTTAGCTTGGGTTGCTGGGTCTGCAATCCTCGATCGGCATCATAAACAAGTGAAAATGCCTCACTGGCAAGCTTTTTATGTTCAAGATGAACTATACCCCATCTTGTTGCCGATGAAAAATGAAGCTGTCACCGTCGACCTTTTCACCTGTGTCCCACAAGACTGCTGGGAACGCATTTACGCTTACGAAGGCGACGACTACGAGATTCGCTCCTGGCAATGGGAGGGAAGCGACTTTCGTTTCTTTGCACCTAAGGCCTCTCTGCAAAGTACCTCGATGATATGGAAACTCGAAGTTTTTCAAGAGCACCATAAGACCAACTACTTAGAGGCAATGAAAAAGTGGGGAGTTCCCCGTCACAGCTGAAGAAGTGGCTAGGTGCATAATCTTCCATGGGACCGATGGGCCTGCTGTTCTCGGATTGTTACTGAAAATTGAAAGGGTCTCCGCGTGATGCTTTATTGTTTATGGCATCACCTATATTTCTGGCCGGTGCATGCAGCATTTCGGCTAAGATGTTTGACATAAAGTATATAGGAAGCCAAGTATATAACTCGATCTCCTACTGTTTCTAATCAAAAATTTAAGTCAACTCGTTCAACTTTGAGAGGGAAACTTTCACCATGGAACACACCAACATTGATCGGATCGGAAAAACGAATTCCTAGGCCTAGTGGAGCTTCGCCTAAAGCGAGGGTAGAAAAGTCACCATAGATCAGAGCGCAAACAACGCCTTCCTTATCACGCACGCAGTTTGCATCATCAACAGAAATCCACTCCATCGGTTGATGCGAAGGAAAGGGGTCCAGCAAGTAAAAGAAAGAGATTTGATCCAATACAACACGATCATCTAAGTTGTCGATTCGAAGCCAAAGGGGTGCTTGAAAGTCGATGCGAACTCCAGTCTTCAATGGCTCACGTCCGATCTCATCCGAAGCTTCCGGCCCAAATTTGACAGTTTCCGCTTCACTATTTGAAATTGCGAAAAATCCATCTGCAACCGTTGACACACTATCGACTTGCAGACCGGCGATCGAAGGGGCGGGATCGCTAGCATTTGCGGGGAAAGCACTCCAGCCATCGTCACTGGACTCAAGGGTATTTAAGAATAACGACTGCCACGGAATTCCTCCCAGATCTTCGACGACGACATCCAGACCACGATAGCGGATATTCACCTCGTTCCAGTCGACTTCGGATGGCTGAGTCGGCGGGACAGCGGGAGGTGCAGGCACATCAACCGGCGGTGCAGGCGCATCAACCGGTGGTGGTTCATTCGGGTCGTTGGGAAAGGCATCCTCTGTATCATTGATCCCGTCTCCATCAGAATCTTGTGTAACTGCTGGATTATCCCCACTATCATCTTTGGAGCAGGAGCTTAAGACTAGACTCAAAGCGAATATTGAAAGCACTAAATATTTTTTTATCATGATTTTTGTATTCCCAGAGGGATGGTTAAACCCTAATTGCGGCATTATAAAATATCAAGATGGCGTGTGGATCCCCACAGCCTCACTAGACTGACGCGAGTGGTCATGAAAGATTGCAGTTCTTTGGATGGAGCGCGTGTCCGGACACAATTGATCCTTGTGTTCCACAAATCGAAAGTCCTCAAAGACTCGATTACAGCCATGGTCAAAGCCAAAATCTACCCCAAAGTCTGTAGTTGCCACCCATATAGAAAAAAAGCTTCCCTGTCTTTGATTGAAGTCTGTCATGACTGCTCTCTATCTGTAAAAGTTGATGCGCGTAATGAGCCCATTCTCAATGGTGTAAATGGCAAAGACCCTGGATTCTCGCTCTGGGGTCATCTTTGTGATCTCTTCATCGATCACTTTATTGCCAATAATTTTGCGACTCGCCGTATAGGCATGCAAATGGGTAGCCTTTTTGAAAAGGTTGCCAAAAACTTTCCTTATTTCTTTGTGGCCTTTCAGCTCATCATTTTGTCCGGTTCCTTCCCGATTTAATATTGCATCCTTGTGATAGAGCTTGAGGAAAGACTCCAAATCTTTGCTATTATAGGCTTCAGCCTGTTTTTGTACTACCACCGCAGGTGGCCATTTGCTTTGATCTTTGCTAAGGGAGTTTTTGATGATATCGAGTCTTTTTTCATACCTTTCGTCCCAGGGTAAATCGGAGTCTATATGAGAGGAGGCAACCTTTTTATATATCGTTTCGGAAGTTTCTTGATCACCAGAAATAGCAAGAGCTTGCGTATAAAAGTGATCACCCGTCTCCCATGGCTTTTCATAGGTCTTCAAAGCATTAACCGATATAGTTGCAAACTTCATTGCCCTAACTAAGTATCCCTTTGATAAAAGCTCATATGCATATTCAGAAGCACCCACCCCAATGGAAAAATGTCCTCCTTTTACTCCTTCCGCTACCTCTTCGACTCCTAGCAGATACTGCTGATAGAAATCTCCACTATGATAGGCAATTTCATTTCTAAGGAAACTGAGGAACCAAGGATCAAGACCCTTAGCCTCCGGTATCAAGCTTGACAAGACTTCAACGGTACGTTTTTTTTGTATGGTTTCTGTATATAGTGACTCTAGTTGGCTCAAATCACCTTCTAGAACAACCACCATGGCTTTGATATAAGGGCTGTTGGGGTACGATTTTAACAGAGGCTTTATAGCAGATACACGTTTCTTGAGGTCGTTTTTTGGGATCCCCTCGAGAGCATTAACATATGCCAACCTAGCATTTTCCTGCTTGAATAACCCCTCGTATTTCTTTTTTGCAAAGCTTGCTGTACTCATGCCAAAAACCATAATAATAAGCCATAAACTGATAGGGAAGTGCATCACTAGACTCCTTAATAGATCTAGAGATCCACCTCTAAATATCTATAGTTATTTACTAACACAACGGAGAACAACCCATTTGATTCATTCCACTAGGTTTTACAATGCTTTTGGTCAGGGTATGAATCAACCTCGAACAAGGATCATATTCTTCCGATTATAAACACGCAGTAGATCTCAAAATATTGCAAAAAAATTGGTTTTTTTTCTTAGATTAAATATACCTTTAAGCCTTGGGTGATTAGGCAATGAGTCTAGGCTTTTTAGCCGGTTATTTCCAAGGAATAAAGTTTCTAGATTAAGAAGTAAGAGGATTCTGGAGAGGGTCTCAATCTTGTTATTTGTCAAGGATAGGTATCTATAGTGTCCTCAATTTGAAACGAATCAAATTTGTCGCTTAATAACTGTAGCAAGCGTTTTTTGAAGATCGCTACATTTCGGCCAATATCTAAGTTAACCCCTGTATGAGCTGTTATGAGCCTTAGAAGAGGCGTGGCATATTTTTTGTTAGAACTAGAAATAACTCACTATTTTTACGAGCTGTTTTCACACGGCCCGGTAGAGCCGTGCTAATTCTGGGCCTATAGCGATTTTATAGATTTAGAAAACTCTCGAGAGTCCCTGTAAATCTCGGACCGGGAATTCCGATTTCTAGGACGTCATAGTCCGCACCAGAGTTGCTGTCGCCGAAAGTTGATCCAGCAACTGAGTATGTTACATAGATTCGAGCGTTGAAGTCCGCAATCGAAGAAGAAATTAGATTTCTTGTTCGGAACTCCCAGATTTCGACACCTGTATTTTCGGGGTCGGCTGCGATGAACTGAGCGGGAACCGTTGCAATTAGATTGCCGTTATCATTGTCAATTAGGAATGCTGTCACGTCTTTCGCGTAGGCGATGTTTTGAACAGATACAAAACCACCGATGTATCTTGACGATGAGGATCCTGAAAAGTAATAGACCTTGCTGAGTTCGACTTCACCAGAATTCCAAACAACTTCCTGGGACTGGGCCTGAGAAGAAAACAATGTGACCGCTAACCCTAATGCTAAGCTAAGTTTTTTCAAAAACATGTGAACCTCAATAATTGGGGGTTTGTGGGAAAGTTTTCCCGTTGACGCAAAAAAACATAGTACGTCTGTTTCGCACCTTCAAACGGAGCCCAAGCAGGCCGGTCTATCTGATGTATGAGCCGGAGAACTGGCAGATGGGCCGTCCTAACCCATTGATTTTGTTTAGTGGCCAAAGTTGATAATTTAGATAACTTAGAATTATGGTGCGGTTAGGTAAAACGAATCAGGAAATTCAGAGCTCTGGTTTCTAAAACTATGGATTTGGCAATTTTGAGGCTTTGCCGCATGATCCCAAGTTTAGTCACCAACAACCCAAAGCGTTTCATAGTTGATAATAGGCCTCTCAAACTCGACCCCAAGCTTCACAAACTCTTGACCAAGCCTTTTCATCGCTTGCATCTCGCTCATCTTGCGAGCGGACTCTTCCGACCGCCAGATACTGACGTTAATCAATGATCGAGCGTCCTCATCAATACCTGCATAGTAGTGCAAACAACCTTCAAGTTTAAGAATTTCAGGAATGAGAGTTTCCCCTGCCTTCCTCATAAGCTCTTTCATCTCGGTGTACTGGCTCTTGGGATAGGTACCACGGGAAATCCGAACACATGTCGGCAATTGACCGTGGGGTTTGGCGATCTTAGTTGCCAGTTTCTGGTCTTGTTCTGCCGACAGGGCCGAGGACAGCGGTAAAGCCATGGTCGTCACCGCCAACTGGCTGATGGCCTGTCTTCGGTTTGATTTATGATGGTTATTTTTCATAGAGCCGCTCCTAGGTTTAGTGATTGCGCCATTAATCTGGTGTGCTAGGGTACTTTGACCACGACACTGCCTTTCATGTTACCCTTCTCAAGATCATAATACACCCGGACCATATCCTCAAATTCGTAAACATTTCCGACCTTGGGGACAAAATAGCCTTGCTTAACACCTTGAATTACATAGTGCCTGAAATGATCTAATCGCTCTTGATGGTAAGTTAATTCGTGCAACGTGCAAGGGCATGAGGATGGTCGACTTAAGGTGCAAGGACAGGTAATGCTATCACCGTGTCAGGAACGACTTGATCTTGCCCGAGTTCTCCATGCTCGCCTCGCCCAAAACACCAGAGGCTGCTATCTTCCGGTAGTATCGCGCAGCTCAAACCATTTCCTGCCTTAATTTGCGCTGCTGTAAGACTTTCGTTAGGTAATTCGAGAACAGTGGCAGGCAATCTTTGAATCGATCTGTTCGGGTCGCCGTTTCCGAGTTCTCCATAGGTATTTGAGCCCCAACAAAGAAACCCTTTGCTGGCTGAAATCCCGCAGGTGTGACCACTACCAGCATGGATCGTCAGGAAATCGTCAACGCTAACGACCGCGACTGGTGCTGCAATGTCTCCTCCCGAAACATTATCTCCAAGTTGGCCGCTGTATTGCCTGCCCCAGCAGTAAGCGTGGCTATCTTCCAACAGCGCGCAAGAATGAGCTCCTCCTGCGCTGACAGAAATGGCTTTTTTTGGTAAGGATACCAGCGTTGGTTCGGTAGACAGTTCATTAGGAAGCTCCTCTATACTTTTTCCCAGCTGACCATCACGATTATCTCCCCAGCACCAAACCTGACCGTTCGATGTTAGTACGCAATTGTGCCAAGCACCCGAGCTGATTTGCAAGATGTCCTGTGTAAAACTAATAGATTTACGAGAATATCCATCGCTGATGGGAGTATCTCTCCCTATTTGACCACGGGAGTGATCTCCCCAACATTCCACCACTTTCGAACTGGTCCCCGATGATAGCAGGGCACATGTGTGAGCATGCCCTGCGCCGATCAATATCGCGTTTTTTAAGTTTGTAACCTCTAGGGCCTTTGCCGAATTTGGTGAGCCATTCTCAGCATTTTGTCGGTTGCCAAGACGAGCTCCTTGGCCCCAACAATAGACTTCACGACTTGCTGATTCAGCTATAACACAAGCGTGAAAGGTTCCTAATGCTAACTGGGTCGCAGATTGATCAAAGCCGGCAACCGGCCCCGGTCGCGACTGCGGAGAGGCAATAAAACTGCCTTGACCTAGTGATCCAAACGAGTCTAACCCCCAACAGTACACTCTTTTGTTAAGATCCAGAGCGCAAACAAAGCTGCCATCGATTTCAACCTGTTGGACTTTAAAGCCTCCGGGAGAATCGGGATTGTCTTCTTGATAAAAAACGCGAAAATTACCGTTGCTGATGGGGCTTCGTTGTCCATCAGGATTGATCGCTAAGGCCCGAAAGAGAACTTCGGAGTCAGGGCCTATGACTGGGATAGAATCCTTGAATAAATTAGACCGTGGGCCTGGGCTTTGGCCGTCGGTTGTGTAGTAAATTTGTGCTTGTGGATTCTCGTATTCCATCCCAACTTTTACATCCTCCGAATAGTTGCCTGGCATGGGTTTAAAAGTAGGGACTGGAATGTTGGTAGTTATACAGTTGTCATCTAAATCAGGAGCAAATCCAATGGGGCATAAGGCTAGATCAGTTACAGCTGTTTGGCTGCGAGAGGAAGTCTCAATGGTGTATTCTCTTTGATATTCACCGGTTGTTGCCACGATACTGGTGGTGGCTTCGGGGTTAACCACAACGCAGGAGAAGAAGCTCAGGTCGAAACTGTTTCCATCGGGTAGTGATATCACTCTTAGATCTTCTGAGTTGGGAGATTTTTGTTGTTTTGTAAAACGGAAGATTACGTTTTTTTCATTTTTTTTACTAGACGTGGGAAGGTCGCCGCAACGAAGCCAAATTTCGTATTCGTTGGGATTGAGTGGCTTTAACTGAATGACCTTGATGCTTTCGATGAGGCCTGCAGTTAGCTTCATCTGAAAGACGGCTCGTTTTGAAGAATTGTGAATAAAAACTGTACCACTTTCTTTTGGATCGATTCCAATGCACCCCTTTGAGCTTAGCTCGATCTGTCTTTCGGCAACCTCACCTTTGGGGAAAAAGCGAATCGATAGCTGTTTTTTTTGCGGTCTGTCATTGGTAAAATCTATTTTGAGAGCAGACTGCGTAACATCAAAATCTCTACCACAGTCGAATTCCAAACTGCTAATATCGACAGCACTTGTCCTGCAACTGCTATGAATCATTCCTAGTATAAACAGTATAGAAAATGCTTTCATAATAACCCTTCAAAAGCTCAATTGAGCATCAACCATAACTCCGAAAGAAATGATAGCTGGTTCACCAGTTTCATATGGGTTGAGAGAGATATTTAGGTTTGGTTTAAATCCAACAGAAACTCGTGAATGCAGAATCGAGTTCATTTCCAGTTGAGGTCTTAAGTACATACCTCCGGTAAATACATCGTCAAAGAGGTCCAGGTCTTCCTGATCCTCTCTTTTGATTTGTTGACCTGCAGCGCCCAACTCAAATCCATAATATAGACTTTTATACAATGCTTTCCTGACTCCTAAACCCAGTTCAAACATCAAGCTTGATCTTTCCTGCTCCACTGTTCGAACATCCTCGCTATCGCTTAGCTGCACTTCGACTGATTCGCGAATAGTCGGGAAATACATGAACGAAAATGAAGTGAACCAACTATCAATGGATTTTGATGTCTCTAGCCTCAAGAGGACACCTTGAGTATGAGTCGGTAAATGTTCGGCCTTTACAAGGTTGTCTGAATAGCCAAGCGTAGCAAGGCCCATACCTATGCGCCATTGTCTTTCTTGAGTCATTATTGAAGAAAGAGTATACTCTTTCCCTGCTTTAAAATTCATATTTCTGGAATAGACGATTTTCTTCTTTTTTCTATCTACTATTTTTAACTCATGTTGACCTTCTGGGATAGATACTCCTCTACTGGCTAGGCCTATATACTTTCCGTTTAGCGCTATATAGTAATTACGAAGGCTCTTTTCCAATGAGTATAGAGTCGAGTTCCTTTGTTTGCCTTTCTTTCTATAAAATACGATGGGATCCATTCCTATGACTTTGGCTTGAGCTGTAGGATTTTGCAGACCCTTTGTATGTCTGATGGTTTTGACGGTTGCATAATTATGAGCTTCGATTAGGGTGATGATGCCATCTTTGTTAGTGTCTTTCGTCATGCCTTTCATTAGATAGTATGTATAGACTCCATGTCCCAGTTTTGGATCTTCAAGAGCTGGCTCGCTCCAAGACGCAGAAGAAAGCTCAATCGTACCCTTTCCCAAAGAATAAATAGGTTTGGAGAAAAAAGATCCTCCCTTGAGATGATTTAGTTGCCTTTTAAGTTCAGTTGGGAGTTGGGATCGACCGATTCCTGAATAACACGTATCTAAAATGAGGGCCTTTCGTTTTGACTTTAAAGCAGTATACCATCTTTGGAGTTCTGCTAGACTCAAAGAAGTTTCAGCCATGTTTTTATGCTTACTATCAGCCATAACAAGTCTTTGTTCTATGTCGATACCGTTTTGAAATAGGGTTCCATGAGTGGAAAGATATATAATGACAGTATCATCTTCGTTGTTATTTTGAATGCTAAGTTGAGCTAGTGCTTTTCTTACATCTTCCAAATTGACTGGTTCCTTGTTCGAAGACAATAGCTGGGAATAGTCGTACTTTGGTTGCACAGAGTATTTGAGTTTAGAATAGAAAGCCTCTGCGTCCTTTGCAGCATATGCGAGTTGACGCCAAAACTTATCTTCAAATTTATCGATGCCTATAGCTAATGATAGGTGCTTTGGTGCATGTTTGTTTCTAATTTGAAATTCTTCATCTTTCGATATACGTCGGCTTTGGCCAATAGAAATTTCAACAAACAGCAGATTCAAAAGCATAATTGTTAGTGAGTTGAATATATTTCTAGAAGAAACGCTTGAATTCAGCATCTTTGGGATCCGTTACATTATTCTTCAGCCAATAAGCATTGGCTAAGGGCATGTTTAATCTGAATTTTAAATCTTCTATGATGCGATAGCACGGTATTTAACGGGATCTTGAGTTTTTTAGAGATTTCAGGAAATGTAAGCTTTTCAAAGTAGTAGAGTTTGGCAATAGATGACTTAGGTTCCTTTTTATAGTCTTTAAGAATTCTTTCGAGTAGTCTCAGAGTTGGCTCGATATCAAAATCGTCATCGGAGGTGTCGATTAAAGTGTCGAAGTCATAGCTTGTAGTTAGCTCTTTCTTTCTTAAAAACGAAATGCAGTGCCGGGAAAGAACTTTTGTTAGCCAACTTTTCGGGTTATCGAACTCTGATAGATCGATTTGTTTCTCCAGAATCTTTAAAAAAAGATCTTGAATACAGTCTTCGATATTTTGCGGCCCAATACCGAAACGTTTTGCACTCCTTTCAAGATGAGCTTGATTCTCTTTAAAAATCTTTTCTAAATTTACCAAATAGTTCGAATTACTCATAAAGACTCTTATAGTGAGATTCTGATGATTCCTGAGGAAGTAAGAGAGTCGTCGTTAAATAGGGTCTGCTCATTTTTGTTTTCTGAAAGAATCCATCTGATTTCGATTTTTTCAAGCCCATCAACCTTTAGAGCGACTAATTCTGATTTTTCTGTTTCAAGGACTTTATTGTTGGGGTCAGTAATGGCAATATTGTGAAAGTCTAGTTTATCATCACCTGCAAGGATTCTAATATGCAAAAAGCCATTTTCTCGACAACTTCCTTTCAGTGTCAAGACAGAGTCACCAACATCGGTACTATTTATGCTATGAGAAAAACTGCATAGGTCTGTTTCTGTACCTCGATATGCAGGCTCCGGACTGTCGAAAAATGGTATCGAGATCATGATGACGGCAGCGGCTACTGCGGCCACCATCCAGGTTTTATGAGGGGTCGATATTACTTTTGACGATGAACGTTTGTCTTCACTGGAATTGGCTTTTAGCTTCTGCTGATTATTCCTATATTTCTCAATTAATTCTGATTCGTAGGACTGTATGTCATCCGTTAGCTCTTCCTTTTTGCTCTCTTCTTCTAGAGATTTCAAAAGAGTTTCGTATTGGCGTTGAGATATTTTTTTCTGACTATAGTTATTTTCACTCATAGGTCACCTCTAATCCCATTATATCATTCATGTAGTTGAGGTTAAACCATCTTTCTCTTGATTAGCTAGATGAGGCGAATTCTGGTATCTTTTGGGTAACTTGGTTTGATCAAGGGATGCGAGCTTGTTTCAAGTAGGTCCGCGACTTTGAGATCTCTGTGAAACCATAGTTGCGAAACATCACACCAGCAGAATCTCGGATCGTATTTACGACGAAATAATCGAGATTAGCTCTGTTGTGAAACATTTCATGGATAGATTGAATCAGCGCAGACCCAATACCTTGCCTCCGATACCTTGGGTGAACTTCCATTGTGAGGCCCGCCACCAGATTTCTTATTTGCTTAACACCCAAAAACCCGACAACTCTTCGATCCACTTTGCAAATCAATACAGATTTTAAGGGGTTCGAGAGAAACTCCCGAAAAGATGCTTCTCTAGCACTTCGAAAACACGTGTTGTCCTCATGAGATCCTCGTTCGAGATCAATACACGCCTGACACTCTTCTTCGGTCGAGAGCCGATGGATTGAGAAAGAATGAGACTTAGGACCTAATTTGGTACTGTGCTGTCTCTAAAGAAATCCCACTTCCCTCCGAAAAACTTATATAACTTTTGGAGGACATTCCACATGGCAAA
>JABSRP010000072.1 GCA_013215145.1 Pseudobacteriovorax sp. | reverse complement strand
GAAAGGAGAGACACCTTGTAAGCGGATAACCTGTTTCATTGGCAAGTCTCACAATCTCAGAGACAATCTCATCTCTAAGCTCGGGGGCAACCCAACAAGACCTTAGGTCACCCCATCTTGCTTTTTTTCTAGCAACAGCTCCTCCATCAATTGGGCGATAATTGCGTTTTTCTTATTTAGAGTTTTCTCCAGTTCCTCAGCCTTCCGCTTGTCTGCTTTCAAGTCTCTAGGGCGACCACGAGGATTGCCATTTTCAAATAGGGTATGTGCTCTAGAAAACAAAATATCCTGCCACTGATAAATACTTCCTGGCGAGCAGCAGTGCTCTTCGCATAGCGATGAAATTGTTTTCTTATTCTGAAGATGTTGTCGAAGAATTGAAGATTTAACTTGCGGTGAGAATCTTGGTCGTTTGCTCATTGAGGTTTCCTCCTATGTATACCATTTTAACAGACGGAGGTTCCTTTTTTAAGGGGGCAGGACAGCCAAAAGGAACAGAAGTAAAGACCGAGCCTGGGAGAATGCCATTAAGCCTGAATCTTGGCTGGGCTCTGAACCATTGACTAAGTTTGATAAGGATGGAGGATGCGGAATTAAATCCAATTGGACCTTTATCTAGACACAAGCAGGCTCTAACATCATAACTACTCGTTATTATTACTTTTCGGATAAATGTACTACTCTTACATTCAAAGAAATAACAAATCACCTATTATTATTGACTAGCCTTTTTATTAATGCTAATTTGGCGTTTTAAGAGCTGAAATCTATGATTCGCTTTTTTCTGAAACTAGAAAATTCAACAAAGGTTAAATAATGAAAAAGAAAATCGTACTGTCCAGTTTCGGATTGTTAACATTCATTTATTTAACTTTAGGGGCCAGCACAGTTTGGGATATTCCTTTTGTAACCGAAGCATATTATAAATCATATTTTTATTTTAACTTAGTTCAGGATAAAGAACAGATAAAAGCGATCGCTAAATATATGAACGATGAAAATATACTTAGCTTCGCGGTCATAGGTCCGCCTACACCAAATGAAAAGGCTGTTGTAAGTCTATATAAAGATCGTGTAACTGAAACAAAAGTGAAACTGTTATCATTAAATATTCCTGTCGAGATAGATGCACCATTATCTTTACATAGATCCGGCAACGATTACTTCAATTTGAGAAGTTGGGATTACCCTAAATATCAAAATGAAAAATTCTGGACACACGCTCAACTACTCTACTTGCCTGAAGGTCCTGAGGCAGTGGATATTCCCCCTTGCGTATCAGACAAAATAGAAACAGACTTCGGCCAGTGTCACGTCCATTTCTACGACGAATTCTACATAAAAAATTCATGGGGAAATAAAAAAATCCTTGAGGAACATAGCAAAAAAGAAGAGAAAAGATTTCTTGAAGAATCCAGGAATGAAGAAGGCAAAAAACAGCCTGAAGAATAGAAATGCATACTTCTATTTAAAATTGTCGCATCCAACCCTACGAACGTAATCGCGAGAATAAATTTCATGTCATGGCGTGAAAGGTACTTAGAAGCCTCATTTCGAGGAGTCAAGTTTTTTGTTACTGCATCACCAGCAGAATTCGGAAGGCACAAGATCGTCCACGAGTTCCCAAGTGCCGTTGATCCTTACATTGAAGATATGGGAAAAAAGGCTAGAATCTATCCCATAGAAGGGTTTGTCATTGGGGATGATTATAATTTTACTAGAGACCTGCTCATCAAGGCCTCAGAGGAAATTGGACCTGGAGAGTTAATCCACCCCTTTCTAGGAATAAAATCTGCCCATTGCCTAAGCTTAAAACTCTCGGAATCTTTTGATGAAGGCTCACTTGCCAGTTTTTCGTTTGAGTTTGTAGAGGCTGGAACCGCTATTTTTGGCGCTCCTATAGTTGATGAGATCCTTGCGTTGATTGATACCGCGAGGGATTTTCTTCTAGATCAGATCCTTTCCTTCCAGCAAACCTTCTCCGTCCTTAAAGCGCCAGGCTATATTGTAGAATCTGCATCAGGTCTAATTGATGAAATAGGAGATGCGATTATCTCGCAAAATGGACTTGGGGTTATTGGCTCTACAATTAATGGCCTTTCGGATTCAATCCAGGATTTTAAAAACGAAGCAAAACAGCTCACGGAATCCCCTAAAGAGCTTACCGAATTGATTGTTTCTGCATTTGAACGTCTAGCAGACTCATTTTCTTCTGGTCCAGATGGTGTAAAAGCGGTCATAAGGGCTTCAAGAACCAATTTAAAAGTTTCCAAACCATCACCATTTCAAACCAGTAATCGAAATAGGGAATCAGAGAATCTAAAGGCACTGCAGTTCATCGTAGAAACATCGGCCGTATTTGCAGCTACAAATCGTCTCTCAAAGATTTTATCTAGTAGGCAGAACAAGCCGACAGTCATAAGCACTTCAGATGCTACAAGCCTAAGAGATGAAATCATTACTAGTATCGATAGACTTCTGGAGAGAACTGAATATGCTGATGGATATAACTCAAGACTGCAGCTAAAGGCCTCTCTTTTAAAGACTATTCCAGACTCTATTGAACTTGCAAACTCCGAATCGATCATTATTGAAACGCCTACCACTCCTTTTAATTTATCTACCAAGCTTTACGGATCTCCAGATAGATTTGCCGAACTGATAGAACGAAACCAAATTCAAAATCCTACCATCCTAAAACCAGGAACAAAACTTGAGTTTATCACCCATGGTTAACCTTAAAATCGGATCAGATATCTATCCGTACTGGCAAACAGTTGAAATTACCAAACACATAGAAACCATCGCAAGCTCATTTAGTCTCTCCGTGGCTGAGGTCTCTGGCAAGGATCTATCAAAATTTCCAGTATCAATAAACGATCCAGCAGTCATAGAGATTGAAAACGAGGCCGTGATATCAGGATTTATTGATAGCCTAGATCTTAGTTTTTCAAAGAATACGCAAAATGTCATGCTTACTGGACGTGATAACACCGCCACGCTAGTAGACTGCTCTGTCAGTCTTAAGCAGGGAGAATTCTTAAATCAAAGCCTTCAGCAAATTGCGGAAACGATCTGTAATCCACTTGGCGTTCCTGTCAGGGCTGATCTACCAGGGAAAATACATAGGTTTAAGATTAATCCTGGTGAGACTGCATTCGAAGCGCTCGATCGCGCCGCCAAATATCAAGGTGTCTTACTCAGGCCAGATGGGCTTGGAAATCTCGTTGCTGCAAGGGTTGGGGAGAGTGTCTCGGCTTCAGCTCTTATAGAGGGTCAAAACATTCTAAATGCAAGCCTCAATCTTGATGGTTCTAACAGGTTCTCAGAATACACCGTCAAATCGCAAAGTTTTAATGGCGAGAATATTAATGTCGAAGCTAGTTCAAGGGATAATTTAGGACGATACAGGCCCCTTACGATCATTTCTGGGGAACAAATTGATAAAACCCAGGCAAACACCCTAGCAGAATGGGAAGCAGCTGTGAGGGCAGCAAGATCGTTTTCTCTTACGATCGAGACTCCAGACTGGCGCGATGCTTCCGGAAAACTGTGGGATGTTGGTAAACTAGTAAGGGTAATTTCACCTAGACTTTCAATCGATGCCAATTTATTAATAAAAGGAGTCAGGTTCTCTAAGTCACTCAGACAAGGCATACTTTCTACACTAGATCTAACCTTACCTAACGCATATCTACCCGAACCAGTATTCGAACAGGCCATATGAATCATCAGCTAAATACTATAAAGCTCAAAATAAAACGTATTCTTGCAAGATGCAGGGTCTCATCGGTAAATGAAGGCGAGCCTATCCAAAAACTCCAGTTATCAGTACTGAATGGCGAGGTCATTGATTCCATCCCGAGGTATCAAAATTATGGATTTACGTCTAATCCAAGAATCGGCGCTGAGGCCGTTGCCATTTTTAACAATGGTGATCGATCAAGCGGAATTGTCGTCGCAGTAGATGATAGGAGTTTCAGACTTAAAAGCCTAAAAGAAGGCGAGGTTGCGATCTATACGGATGAAGGTGACTCGATTATTCTGTCTAGAGATAACGTCATGAAGATCAAAACCAAATCTTTTAAACTCGACTGCGAGGATTGCGATATTACTGCCAAAAAGTTTCGAGTTTCCGATGGCACTACAGATATCGTTGCAACACTAACGGATTGGATGGAAGAAGTTATAGGTGCTACAACAAATACTATGCTTGGACCTATGAAGCTAATTGGCGCAGGACTTCCAGCCTTAAAGCAAAAGTTGGAGAGGTTCAAACTATGATGAATGGAGCAGATTTAGGATCCCAGTTGAAAGCTGCTGTAGATGGCATCTCAGATAAATCGGACCATGCAAGACTGTGGAATGCCGTAGGAAACGCGATCGTAAAACACATAACAGAAAACGCAGAAGTGACTGCAGGAATCCTAGTATCGACAACCGGAACTGCATCAGCGCAGACAGGACAAACGACTAGTACAGGTAAAATTCAATGATCGACATATCAATTTTTGACCCAGATACTCTTGACACAACTATCGACACACTTATCGCCATATCGCTATTTTCTGATAAAAAGGCCGAAGAGCCTTACTGGGATGACCCTACCTTTGGATCCAAACTCTATTCACTCACCAGAGAAAAAAGAACTCCGCAAAATTTAGTCCTAGCTGAACAATACGCTACTGACGCTTTAGAATGGCTTGTTGATGACGGCTGGATTGAAAACCTGACTGTTTCTTCCGAATATCGAGATGACGCCATAATTGTAAATATCAGCCCAGTAAAAAAGGAGGTTGACCTACTTCGTGAGACCATCACTTAATGATCTGAAAACACAGTCCTTTGAGTTAATTTCCTCCCAGACTGGTCCTCAGAAAAAGCCCCGTTTTTCAGTCACAAGGATCATATCAAACGCAATTGCAGCAACGATACTGAGTCTTTACATCTACGCAGACAACCTTGCTAGCGGCCTATTGCCAGATTCCGCAAAATCAGTTGTTCTTGAAAGGTGGGCCGCAATTTTTGGAGTAAGCAGGAAAAGAGCATCGATTGCCTCAGGCGAAGTCCTCATCGAATCGACTCAATTTACGCAGGTAGTAAAAGGCACACTGATGCAAGATGATCTTGGAAATCAGTATGCAACGACCGAGCGTCAAATCTTAGGCCAGGAAACCAAACCCGTTAAGGTGGAATCGGTTGAAACGGGAAGAAATAAGAACCAGCCGCCAGGCACCATCCTGACACTAGTTAACCCAATTACTGGAATCATTTCTAGTATCGAAGTGGGCGGAGCCGGACTAACAGGAGCCTCCGATGTAGAATCAGATGATGAATTTAGGGTGAGAATCCTTGATAGAATCAAAAACCCTCCCAGAGGCGGATCAATTAGAGACTATGAAGCTTGGGCGCTGGAGGTACCAGGAGTTACAAGGGCTTGGGCATTTTCGAATTACCAGGGAAGATCTAACGCAGTTGGTGTGACTTTTGTCCTTGATAATCAGGAAGACATCATACCCATCGAGGAGTCCGAAAAATTCAAAGAGGTAGACTTCTACCTCAAGCAAAGAGCGCCAATTGGAGCTGAGGTAAATCTATTTGTTCCGATTGAATTTGAAGTAAGGCCTAGAATAAGGGTTAGGCCAGATACGCCAAAAGTCAGATTTGAGATAGAGCAGGAGCTTAGAGACTTTTTCTTTAGAAACGCTGGCGTCGGAGACGGAGAGACAAATAGGGGAACTATTCTGATATCACAACTACGAGAATCTATCTCTTTGGCAGAGGGGGAAACCGATAATGAACTTTTGGAACCTACTGAGAATATCGAAGTAGTATTTGGACAACTTGCTGTGGTGGTAGGGGTCGACTTCATTGAATAAGTTTTCTCTGGCACTTAGACTATTACTTCCTACCGGAAAAATCTGGCAAAACGAAAAACTAGAAGAATTGCTACTTGGAATTTCGCTTGTATTCGTTAAGGCTGAAAGCTATATAGAGGCAAGTCTTGGAGACAGGTATTTTTCATCAGTAGAAGAGTTTATCGGTCCAGTTCTTCCAGATCATACTTTCGAATCGTATTTTAACTATCTGCTAGAGATTTCCGACTTTAGGCTCATCTTAGAACAAATACAAGGCACGCCAGCGGTTTACCGTATTTCAGAAATCCCGCCAAGTGAGCTTGAGACCATTAAATCTGCCATTGAAAAAGTAAAACTCGCCCACATCAAATTTGAGTACAGAGCCCTTTGATACTAGAAACCGAACACTTCAAACTAAATGAAATTCGTTGCCCCTGCGAGAACTGTGATCCAGTAGTTAACGAGGAGCATCTTATTCGGATGCAGCTACTACGATACGAGTTTGCAAAACCAATTATCGTAAACAGTTGGCATAGGTGCAAAGAGTATAACGACAAGTTACCTGGAAGCTCGGATAAAAGTCAGCATATCGCAGGGAATGCTACCGATATCAGAATCTGGCAGTTTTCGAAGTTAGATCAGTTTAACCTTCTAGAGCTTTCCTTCAAACACGGATTCAAAGGCATCGGGATATATTCTGGCTATCTTCACCTGGATTCTAGATCAAACCCATCATACTGGATCAAACCATAGTAAGTCTTTTCAAGGCCGTCCTGGCCAAAACAATATAGGAGCATCAATGCTTAAATCTCTTTTCTTTATCCTATCACTTTTTTTATCAACTCTCACTTACAGCCAGTTCGTCAAACCTGACAGAGGAGGAACACCGCAGTTTGCGGACAGGATTGAACCTGTAAACCAACAAAACTTTTGTATTTTCAGATTCAACGCCACGAATGAAAAAATTCCTCTTTATTGTTTGGACGGCCTAAACTCGAAACATGATCTCTCTGGAAAGGTGAATGTAGGGGAATTATATATTGATTCTAGTATTCTTTTACACTCAGGCGCACTTTATGACGACGACGGTCGTAAGCTCATCGATTTTGTTGAAGGCAAATGGCTAGGATCTAAAGTCGATTTGAAGGGAGATCGAGGGCCGCAGGGGATCGAAGGAAAGCAAGGCGAAAAAGGCGACAAGGGTGATAAAGGCGATACCGGCGATGAAGGCCCCAGAGGTGAGAAGGGTGAAAAAGGTGATACAGGTCCAGCGGGTGGTCTCTCGAGCTGCCTTACTAGGCGAGTTGTAACAGGTCCTATTCCTGGGTTTAGAAACCTAAGGTCTAGGGCTACCTGTGATACCAGAGAGATACTAACGGGTGGGGGATGCAGCGTTATAGGGGCTAGTATCACAGATTCTCATCCGACCAATACGGGTAAGGAGTATTTTTGTAGCGCGATTTCTCCATCGACCAACAATCAGGGGGCGAGGCTGACAGCTTATTCGGTTTGTTGTAGGAAATGAAATAAATAGCCACTGCTTGATCAGTCGTGGCTATCCATCATAATTATATAAAGTCTAGAGAGCTATTAATCAAAGTGGCTCCCCTCTTATACGTCCTGGCTTTTGCATCAATCTACCGTCTTGCTTTCTATTTCTACAATCCTCTACAAAACTCCGAGCCGAATCCAGATCAGTGCTAAACAATTTATATTCAACTTCAGAAATTTCGTAGTACTCGTTATATTCTACCATCCCATTTGAGACAGGAATCGAAATACAGTATTTTCCACTTTCTTCCTCTTTAGCAAATGCAAATCTGTCACTCTTCACATGTTTTAAATACGAAATCTTCAAAATACTTCCTATGTTTTTCTGACTTGAATAATGAGAGACTACCGTCATTTCCTTATTAATTCGTCAGTCAGAAAAGAAGTTCAATATGCTCGCTGAAAATCGATCATTAACTCAGATAAATAATACTTGGATTGATAAACATCCAGACAACCATTGCAATCTCAATCAAGTTAGTTGTTCGAAAAGTCGAACTTTTTATCGATAGTCCTAATTTTAAATTCATCAGGCTTTGAATTGACTTGGTTTACGAATTCCAAAAGTAGTTTCCTTTCTCGAAGAAAATCATCTTTCTCTTTTTCAGTTAACTTGATTGTTAAATCGTATACACCAATACCTCCGCATAGAACGGAAATATAGAAGCTGTCATCGTCTTCGAAAAATATGTGAGAGTATCCCTCTTTATCCAGCACTTTCATGTAAAGATCCTTTTCGGCGTTTTTTCAAAGATATGAGGCATATTTCACCGAAGTAATCAATTTTCACTTAAATTAAAGACTTAGTACTTAAACTCAATTTCCAGTAAATGATTAACTTTTATCAAAACTTACATGATTATGTATTCTGATAGTTTCAAATATATTTCATTCATTCTTGTTCCACGTCAACTGGCAGCAGTAACACTTATCTTCTATTGGGTCCAAAATTACATTTAACTCACAGAATTTTCCTATTCGAGTGGTGGTCCGAACTCGAAATCAAGACCATCTAGGATTACGGGAAAATCAAACCAGTTTTTTGCTTCATAAATATGCTTAACAACTTTCAGGTGACCCTGAATCCTGTAGAGATAAAAGTCACCATGTTCATGAACAAAGATAAAATCAGATCTATTTTCCCGAATCAATTTACTGAGGATAGTATTCGTTAGTCCAAAATTTTCTGTCGTATTTGAAAGCATGTTAATACGGATTATCGTATCGACATCTACTTTACTCTGATATTTCCTATCCAAAGGTGATGAAGCCTTTATTATCCCCATATTTTGGCAAGTCAAACCTAGAGAATCACCTAGTTCGAAGGAGTAACCGCCTTCCACGATACTGTGTTTTCCACCACAAATATTCTTTAACAGATCAATTGTACCAAGGTTTTGATCCTTCAGATAAATTTCGTAAATCGACATATAATTAAACCTCAAAATGGAAAATACTGACCAATTCTTCCATCTTTCTCTATTATAATCAACTCTTTGAGATAATCTGTCCATTCTGAATTGGGGTCCGTGTAGTCTACAACTTTATGTATCTCGGTAATCAGATCATTCACATTGCTTGTTGAATCTGAAAGATAAACCACAACTCTGTCAGCCTGTCTTGGGATTTTTTTACCAATACCTTTTGCAATGGACTCTGGACTATTACTAATCGGAGCAAAAACATCAAATTTCTTTCCATCTATCTCAATGTCCGGGTATCCTCCTGGCGCACCAGGAGGTCCATCTGGTAATAATTCTACGTCAAAGTCTTTACCTAATAGGTCGACTGCTTGCATCTCTCGTATATCACCACGAGCTGGATTTATTCTTATTTGGTCGTCAGATAGAGTCCTCCCGAGTCTCTGGTACTCTAGTTTTTGTTCTGGAATATCGCCAGAGATAGTGCCTTGACCATTTTTCCGGTTAACACGCTTTGTATAGGCTTCAATCCCTCTTTCAGTTTTAGCTCCGGCTTTTGTAGCTGCTTCAGTTACATCTGCTGCCTTCTTTCCAAACTTACCCAGATTTTTCGCAACAGCTTTTCCTTTAGAGATTGCAATACCAGCCCATTCAGCAAATACTCTCCAAAACTTAGAACTTCCGACAAATAGCCCAAAAGAGCTTACCAGCCTTCCGGTAATGGTAAGTTCTTCACCGGTGCAAAAATCATAACCACCTACTATTTCAGTGTAGTCTACATAATCTGAAAGAGAAACTCTAGCAACTTCGCATGGAGCTCGTTCCGTTAAAACTGTGACAGTTTGAGTTAAAATTGAGCTAATCTTACTTTTTGTCGAATTCAGGTCAGATGTAAACCTACTTGCGACAAAGCCTATTGACTCGATAACAAGCATAGCTTGCTTTTGTTTTGGAGTGAGGTTGTCTTTCAACGGCTTAAGTGTTGATAAGAGGCTGTTGGCTTCATTTGGAAATACTGGTTTTATGTCTTCTACCAACGCTTTTTGAGTATCGATTGGAACCGGTGAATCCTCCTCGAAACCATACTCATTAACGTCAATAAGATCTGATTGTTGGATTGATCCAAGATATTTTGAAACGTCGTGAAAACTCTTAATATAACCAATTTTTGTGTCGGTATCTGTATCGTCCCTGAATCTGTTCGGAATCGACTCTTGGGTTTCACTCCATGCTAGCTTCGTATAAATAAAGTTTTCTTTAAGTTGCCTCACAAAGAAGCTGTCGAGCTGCGCTATAAAGCCCTGAGAAAAATCAATTAGACTATTATATGTTACTTCGGCCAAGTTCATAAGGCTGGTAAGTGAAAACTCGTCATATCTTGCATTAAAGGGCTCTGTTTCACCTATTGCTAGCAATTCTGTCTTATTTGCAGGGATGATCGTCGTCTTCAGTCTTTCCCTAATCTCTTCAACATAGAAATCAACTAATTCCACAACTTCTTGAAGATTTTCAATGACATCCCGGAGACTTGGATCACATTCAATTAGCATTTGTTTGAACGATTCTAGATCAATCGTTGACGGGTCTAGGCCTGCAAGTCGTTGTAATTCTTCGTACTGACACCTTTCAATTTGTTGCTCAAGAATTGCCAATTCATTCATAGCTATGTCAAATGCTTCCTTGGCTTCAGCATTCTCTTTCGCAATCTCTTCGGGTGTTTTTTGAGGGCGAGTACCCGTTGCACCGCTTGTCTCATTGCTCTTGACAGTATAAGCGTTACCTTCATTTACCTTGAGTGTATTACCATCACTACGAATAGCAAGTTTTAGGGGCACATTCTTTCTTGCACAGATTTCTCCGCTCGGTTTTTCTGATGATCTAAATCTATTCGAGCTAAGACAAAGGTATGAGCTATCATTACCCACTCCGGGCCATTCATGTTTGCCATCTTGCGAGTATATATAGTAATAGATTTTACCCTCTTCGAGATTGTCTGAAATATAGGCTCTTTTGCTCCAATAAGAAACAAAGCTCTTTTTCTCGCCTCGAGGAATACAGGTTTTCGATACTGGACTATCCCATTCACTTGATCCATC
Source organism: Pseudobacteriovorax sp. (assembly GCA_013215145.1). Classification (GTDB taxonomy): domain Bacteria; phylum Bdellovibrionota_B; class Oligoflexia; order Oligoflexales; family Oligoflexaceae; genus DT-89. The sequence goes on along the minus strand of JABSRP010000072.1, from coordinate 9,068 downwards.
GTAGGTATAGAAAAGTGTTCTTACACAGATACTTCCAACATAGTCATTATAAATAGTTGTGCATGCCTGATTCGGATAAAATGGTGATCCACAGTCCGGTGCATCTGAAAAAGCATGGGAAGATATAAAAAAACCGAACAGAAAGTAAAAAAATATCAAAGTCTTCATCTCGCATCCTTCAGTTTCTTTTCAATACTTCGGATATTCTGTAGAATATCTGAACGTATCGCTTTGTTGTTTGTATTAACTATATCTCTGTAGTGTTCTATCGACTCATTGACACCCTTTATTTTGCAGTCCCAGTATTTTTTACTAGTCCTATCTCCAGCATGACCACTGCATGATCTTGGGAAAACAAATCTATCATCCCATTTATCTATTTCGTCCAACCAATGAGGCCACCACTTATTCAAAAGGATGTCCATCGATAGGTCCCTTTTAGCTTTATTCCCAAGATGTCCGAGTGTCCCGCCTATCTCCAAATCAAGCTGTAATTTTGAAATATTTTCTGGAACTTTAAATCGCCCAGAAATGTCATTGATACTGACATTTGGAGTTATGTCATCCCAAAAATCCGAATCTAGTTTCGGGGTACTTATTTGAATTCCCGCGATTCTTTCTTTGATCCAGTTCAGTGCCTGTCCAACAGAAGAGAACTGTTGTCCAACGGACTCTCCAAAATCTCTTACGCCTTCGTTAATATCTTCCCACGTACCCGAGACTGCATCGGCTGCGTTACCTACTTCTCGTTCAACATCATTGAATGAAAAAGCGGCGGTAAAAAAAAGTAGTACTAGGATTCCAATATTCTTCGAACACTTCATGAGTCTTCTCCTAACATACCTTCTATCTCTGTGATTTTTTCCGAAATTATTATTGTTTCTTTAAAAGAGCTAACAGTTGGGGGAGTAGCTGATCCACTAGCATTAATTCCAATCTCTGATGACAGATTCATAACTTTGTTTTTCGAAGCTTCATCTAATGATGCTGATTCAATATTCCTAATTTTGAGGCCAAGATATCGCATTCTTCTATACATACTAATTCTCTGCCCCCCTAAATCATCTGTGGCTTCGAGATATTTTTCTTGCATCAAATCAACAGATTTCTTTAGTTTCTCTAAAATCGAATTTTTATCTTCCAGTGAAATAAAGTCTGATTCAACAAGACTCATTATTTTTCTATTTAAAGTGGGGATTGCCTCTTTGTCCTTAAGCACAGAATCAAATTTTCCTTGGTCGAGATTGACCATAAAACTGGCCTCAAGGTGACCGATAAGAAGCAGCGCTGACCTGTATACTTTAAAAGCATTTTCGGCAGAATCAATTTGTTTTAATATGTTTTTTACATTTGAGACAGCCTCTTGAAGACCCTCTATATTTAATCTTTGAATCATACCAGAAGTATCGAGGGAGTCTTTCAATATGACCTTAACAGATGCGAGATCAATGCAAGGCTTTGGTGTTAAAGACATGGATATAGAGTTATTTCTAGTGGTGATCAAATTTTTTGTTATCTGATGGACTTTGTCTTTTTGGATCTCAATATTAGCTGTATAATCTGCTGGTATACGAGGATTGAATTTGATCTTTTTCCATAGACTTCGGATTACCGTGTTGTGATTTATCATTTCGTTTGCGACATTTGATATTTGCTTAAAAAGAGAATTCGTTTCTGGATATCTACACTGACTGATAAATTCTTCTGTTTCGTCTAACATTACTTTTAATTCAGAATCAAAAGCCTTACCAACATCCCCAGCTGAGTTGATTCTCTCAAAAATACCTGAAGACCAACTCCTAATATTATTAACAAGTGTCAAATCTGCGTTAACTGCACTATTCGCTTTTTCCTCTAATTTTTCTAGTAGAGGTTTATTAATTCTTAGTAGTGTTTCGAACTCTCTCAGAGCGATATCCATCCTCTCGACAAGATTTTTAGTCTGAACAATATGACTCCTCTCTTTTTCAAGTTGATCATATTCAGACTTGAGTGATTGGAACTCAGCAAGTTCATCTGCTTGTGAAGCTAGAGGTGAAAGCAACACAACGGTTGCTATTAGAGTCCTGAAATTCATTACTTTTACTCCTCAAAAAAGAGCCGGCTATATCTAGGGATATGCCACAAAACTATTTAGAATTTAGTAGCGTGTTTAGTTTGATAAAGTTTGCAATTAAGCGCTTGCGATAACTCTCTTCATCTGCGCTGACTCTATGCAACTCTGTTTCCATAAATTTGTAGTATTTCTCTATTTGCGCTTTATCTCTATCGATTCTTCGATCGATCACATTATGTATCTCAATAGCTTTTACAGCACAGAGGGTATTGTTTTCGTCTTCACACTGTTCAGCAACCTGTTTAGCATCTTCAATATTTTTCTTTAGATTCTCGTACCAGTCTATTGTCTCTTCAATATTTATTTTTTGAATCTCATCTGCAAATTCTAAATCAATTTTAGCTAATTCAATCCGTGAATCAATTTCAGGAATTTTGGCAAAGAGTACGTTCCAGCTTGAAGGAAATGTAGTGGCATCCAAGACAATTTTCTTTAGTGAAATATTGTCTAGAATATTATTACCAAAGATTTCTATAACATACTCTACTGGCTCTAAATTGATCCTCGAAGAGTTCGAAATAACACTGATATTACAGCCTGCAACACCTAGTCTTGTACTTGAGTCAAAGTCCATTGAAAATTTATAGTGTACTCCTATATCAACACCAGCAGGGTCATCCGGATCTGCATCGACAACACTCTCGCTCAACGGATAGGTTTGTGTAATTGTTTTCGCTTCTGCACTTGATGAAACATCCACTCTGTATGAGTTACCATTGTACAAAAACTCGGCCCATGGCTGTGGTCCAATGACATCGCATTTAGCAATATATGTAATTTCATTGGTTACTAGTAAGTTTCTTAAGATCCTATCGCTTCTATTATTGGTAACCCATCTCATCTCAATAGGTTTGGACTCTACATTATTACATCTGAAACCATAGATTTTGCTGGTATCCAAAGGCCCGTCCAACTCACCATTAACTCGTCCAAAGTCCACAGAGTCACAGTCAGATTCAGGTTTAAATAAAGAAATTGGTCCCCATGATCCGCTAGGACGTCCTTCAGGTATAACCGGTTCAACAATTTCTTCATCGGGAGGAGTTGTTTCATCTTCAGGAGGAGTAGTCTCATCTTCTAAAGGTGTAGATATTCTTTCCGCGATATAATTCAAAGTAGCTATCTTATCTTCAGGACGCGGGAGAATCGAGTATGAAAGGTGCGTAGCAAAACGCATAATCCCATCTCTCAGTGTTCCAAGCATAAGACTATTCGGATTGACCAAGTATTCGCTACTGCAATCTTCATCAAATGAACGAAAGTCATGTTGGTTTGCCCCAGCTTTTGCAGGAAGTTCGGAATTAATCGTTTCCATGAATTTTAAAATCCGAGACCTCACAGGGTTCGGAGCTTTTCGATCTAAGTATTCTAGGGATTTATAGAAGTCCCGGCAGACTTCCTCATTTGCTTGGGCATACGAGCTTGCCAATAAACTTGAAATGACCAATATCTTAAATTTCATCGAGAGTTCCTTTCCAGTCATATTGTTACGACTAGAGGAAAAACGAAGATGAAAACTATTGCAAAGAATTTGAAAAATACACTCAAACAACAATAAACAATTGGTATTGTTAAGGTATTTTTTACCCGCGGACGAGATTTACGGCATTGAAATCGGCAAAAATAATCGCTTTGATTCAGCAATTTAGACTACCACGAAACCTCGCGGCTATATCGCGATTATAGCTATAAAAATCATTTAATTCATATAACCTCAAACCCCTGCAAAGAAGCCACAGCAGACCTCTCTACTATCCTCTTACAATCAGAACAAGTCCGCTCAGCAACGGTTTCAAACATGACGCCGCAAACCCTGCATTTCCTAACTCGCACGGTCAAGGGCGCGAGACCAGCCCTACTTCTAGCCCAATTCTGCTCTACTATGTTTGTTCGCTCGCTCGAGGATAGTTTTTTAACTTCATCCATTCTTCAAATTCCTCTCTTACCTTCACAGCATTTAAACATTAACGATTACAAATCCCGCCCGAAGAATAATAAAAAGAAGCGCGGTAAAGAAAGCGATTTCCTCGTTGGAAAAACCCATCGCCTCTGGTTCTTGGTACTCTTTGATTTCTTTTCTAAGTGACTGCACTTCCGAGCCAAATAATTTCATATTGTCCCAAGATCTATGCCTGGTTGCTTGCGCAAGAGATCTCTCGGCCTGCTTTAGTGACTGAATTAAATGCTCTTTACTTTGGCTTGCGGGTTTATTTTCCTGAAGCTGTTCTCTTTGACTGTGATAAGAAGCAAAACCAAGGGAACCGATAACATAGCAAAAAAGACCGATATAGGTCAGCCGTTTGATGCCTTCGGTAAATAGACCACGAAATCTAGTCATAGACAAGGCTATAAGGCAAAGCTCACAAGCAATCGCCAGGGCAACAGAGTATTTACTTGGGTCGTGAGCTTCATAGAATTCGATCTGCAAGAGGATAAGAAGTCCCGTCAATCCTGCGCCAAATAAAATTCTGAAAAACTGACTGAAAAACAGAAAGTATGAGACTGAAAACTTCTGCTTCCAGGTACTAGAGGATCCACTTTCAGTCTTTTTTTCAGCATCAGCCTCAGAGACTTCCGGCACCATAGCAATGGGAACTTGCTGAAAGTTGGTTGCCATAGGTAATACTCCATCTGAAAGTTGAAAACTTATGCTGAAAAATCCAGAACCATAATCTGAAAGTCCGTTTTCAGAAGGACGCAAGACCGCTTCTTTCAGTTTTTCAGCACTTAAACTCTGAGGGCTCCGTGTCTGCTTTTTTGGCCTAAGGCATATCGGTCTTCTAGTCTTGCGAACAAGGGATCCACAAGGTGTTTTCTTTTTTGAATCTTCGGGTGCTTCAACCCGCACAGATGCCGGCGCAATCTCAAGAGTACTGGACTTCTCAACCGAAACCATCTTTTCTGGCGGATCTTCGACGAGTTTAAGCTTTCGGTAGCGTTCCCGAGCCTTTTTTCTAAGCTCCTCTTTTCGTCTCTCGTAGTATTCCCTGTTTTTCTCCCTCTTTTCCTCGGCCGTCACTACTTAACCTCCGTTTTTACGTACAGATCCAGGACTGTGGCAAACGAGGTTGTTTCCGCCATTTCAAGGATAGATCTCAGTCTCGATGCCACGGCTTCGGATTGCTGCCCTGCAAGTTTTCTTCTAATCTCAATTTTAAGCTGATCTATGTTATGAATTCTTGCCCTAGGTTTTCCTGGTTTTCCGCCAAAACGCATCTTTGCCTCGGCGAGAGCATCACCAAAAAGGCTATCCACTATCGTTGGAGTTACCTCAATAAAACCGTCAGCATTTCTCTCAATTAGGCCTGGGAGCTTTGATTCAACTTCTTTAAGGTTATCTGAGGTATCCGCATTTTGAATGGCTCTTCGGCCTATTTTAACGATCTCACCCCTGTTCTTTACGGCCATATCAAATCCTGAGAATAGCCAATTCATACTTTTAGCCCTAGAGAACAGGTAAGGATCTGATTCAATCTGTTTAAGTTTTTCCGCCAGAAGGATCGGATTACACCTCGTCCTTACGTACTCTTGGTAGAATCGTTTTCTCTCAAATGAGTTGACTGTCTTTTTTATTAATTCTTCCCAACAAAGTATGATTTCGTCGATCTCTGATTTTCGCTTTTTTGCATTGTGCTGTTTGCAAGAATTAGGAGGTATATTTGGATCTTCTTCTGGGGAAATAGAAGGGGAATTAGTAGCTACCACCTGAATCGGATCATTATCGCTGGTGTAACTCCCACTAACCTGAGTATTCAGAGGAGGGCTGTCTACGTGAGAGGGGCTGGTATTTTCATAGAAAGACTCTCCAACGGCTCTTTTTCTAGTGTTAGCGATCTCTTTTTTCGACTGCATGACAGACTCGTAGACTTCGAAGGCCTTCTCTGTGAGATAGTAGTCGTTAGTAAGCTGCTGCCATCTTCCTTGCTCATTGATGATCCTTCTCTCCTGCTTAATGACATAACCTTTGGTGACCAGAGATTTGATCTTTTTTCGAACTGTCGATTCTGGGATTTTGGTTGATCTCGATATGGTCGCAATAGAAGGGAAGGCAACCTTACCAACAAAACCCTTATCAAATGGCATCTTGCTAGCAAGGTATTGAAGGATGGAAAGCTCGTAGTAATCGATGTCATCAAGTGAGGCGAACGCAGCTAGGTATCTGCCACCTTGGAATACTGGATGATCTGGGGGATAAATTGAATGAATCTTTGACATGGTTTCCCTCTTTTTTTAGAGGGAGCTACTAGCACCATTGAAAAGCAGACAATAAGGCATTATGATCGTTCATTGAACGATGGGGTCTACTTTTGTCACAATTTGCTAGGCTCCGTTTTTCAACGGCTTGGATCTGAACCATCCGAGCCGTACCAATAGCCTGAATTTAGGATGACCTGCTTTTAAATGAATTTCCAGCTATTTTTATCCGTGAGAAGGCCATGCTAATCCCATGCAACATGGTTAGAAAAAGGGGCAAATATCAGCAAAAGTTCGCAACTAAAAACAAGTGTAAGTGACTGTAATTATGAATATCTGCAAGTGTTTCGAACTACATCGCATTGACACAAATGAATTCGATTCCCGCCGCCTCCACTTTTTAAACCACTAATATCTGAAATATTTTACAGCATTCCTCGAATTGCGAAAGTCATTTGAGAGCGAATCTATTTGTAGGGTTGATAGCATTCCCCTCATATCGTTAACTTGATCAGATCATCAACGACCTAACATTCTGTCATTATTAAAAAAGATGTTGGATACGATGGAATACACTTTACCCATGCTCACTCTCCTGATTGTTTGAAGACCTTCCGAAGAGGAAGAATGAATTACGAGGGCCAAAAGAATGAGGAAAATTGTTGGTGCAGTACTACTTTTAGCGATGATTTCATGCCAAAAAAAATCCACTCAAGAAAAACTAATTCTCACATTAGACCATAAGGATATAATATCGCTTAATCAAGAGCTGCTGAGCATCACAAAAATACGAGATGATGTCGCATGTATCCCTGAAAGCCTGGTGGAATGCGGAGAAATTGAAACCATCCAGTATCCACTGGAGAGCCTACCTGCAACGATTGATGTTACCAGCCTTGAGTTTTCTGAAAAGAGTCACTCTTTTCCCACTTACCTCGTGCTCACCCTCCCCAATGGCTATCAGTTTGAGGGCGTGAATCACACCTCTATGGGCAAAAAAAACTTCTTAGTTTTACAAGAAATCGGGGGGCACGTATACAGTACTGATGGGTCTGATCTATACTGCAAACAAAGACTAGTTGAGCAGAAGATACCCTTGGAGAATATCCAATACTCATACGGATACAACGATGACCACGTATGGTTCAACTGTGAGGAAACAAACCTGAATCTTGAAACATCATCAATAGAAGTCTTAGGGTGGAATTTCCTAAAAGACGAAAACAGTGTGGTCTTCACCAACAAACTACTAAAAGGTGCAGATCCTGAGTCTTTTGAATTGCTTAGCAACTACTACCAAAGAGACAAACTAAAAGCATACTACCAAGGGGCAGTCCTCGAGGACATTGATAGCATAAACTTCTAAGTACTAGAAAATAGCCCTTACGCTAAGACCGACACCAAGGTGGTCTATCACGGTAAAGCAATGGAAGCCGATGCTAATTCTTTTGTGTATTTAGGTAGACTTGAAACAATAATTGACGATTGGGTATCTGAAGAAAACGCATATGCTAAAGATGCAAATTATGTTTATCAGGATGACAAAGTCATAGAAGGGGTTAATCCAAGAACAATAAATAGCATCGAAGACCTAATGGAATACCTACCTTGACTATCAAATACCATATCAAGACCAATAATCACTCCGACACAATGAAACTCAAAAGCCTGCGCCGTGTAAACAAACCCCACTTGCCCCACACAATTCGGATGATAAGCCCACAGACGAGAAGGAGGGATCTCGTCGGGATGTCTTCTTAGTTTTCTAAGAGCAGGATTTGAGGTGCATTATAGATCAGTATATTTCCTATTGGAGCCTTTAGCCTTTTCAACAGGGTATTTACGATTGTTTTTAGCGATCTTACATTTTAGAGCATTCCCGAGATCGATATCGTACATTTGGCAGAACCTGAGAAGGAAAAAGAATATATCGGCCAGTTCATCAGATATTTCTTCCCTAGTCTTGCCTGCGGCTAGTTTATCTCTGGCATCTTCCTCACTGAGGAAACGAAAGTGCTCCAGCAACTCAGAAGCCTCTGTAATCAGGCCGATACTCAAATCTTTAGGGTTGTGAAACTGATCCCAATCTCTTTCTTCACAGAAGCTCTGGACGACTCCTATTAAGTCAGTCAATTTATTACTATCCATGATGTCAAACTCCTAAGAACAAAAGCAATACTGGCCTACATTTTCACGATAAGTTAAGCAAGCTAATAGAACAGATTTGAAAAATGTCCGCCACTAGAACAAAGATAAGTAGAGTAATAACACTTTTGACGTATGTATTTATATTTAACGCCGGAATAAGGGAAGCACGACTGCACCTTCTTGATTTCCGTAACCTTCACCATTTCAATCTTTTCCAAAGTTTACACGAATAATTTAAGCGGGTATCATTGAAGGCCTAAGGTGTTTCTGATGCATGTTCGACTCTCTACACGTTCACAAAAGCGATGTGACAAGCGGGGGAGCGAAGCAAAATACGAATTTCAAACCATCGGATAAAAGAATGAAACCCCCCAGAAATAGAATCTGCTTAATGTATGACAAAGATGCGGAAGAGGCTGCACAGCTCTATGCTACAAATTTTCCCGATAGTTCTATCGGTACGATCCAGCGCGCACCCTCAGACAATCCATCTAGTAAAGAGGGCGAAGTACTAGTTGTAGAATTCAGCGTCCTGTGTATTGCCAACCCGGAAACCCAACTTCCCGCCAATCTCTTGACATAGATTAAGCCATCTTTGCAAGCTCAATTT
>JABSRP010000071.1 GCA_013215145.1 Pseudobacteriovorax sp. | reverse complement strand
ATGGCTTTTTCATATCCAGACAACTCCCCAGAAATATTGACCCATATAGATTACAGCCTTAAGTTAACGGCATTGTTCTGCTGTGTTTTACATAACAAGGTTTTCAGATGAATCTATCTTTTCATAGGTGAAACATAAAACCCTGGAAAACTTAAAAATAGTTACATTATGAAGCTGCAAAACTTGGCGAATCGCGATATTGTGCCAGGCAGTACCGAGGTAATTAGATTTGCACACTAGAAGGAGCTAAAGCGATGCGCCGGATTATTTATGGTTTGTTACTTGCTGGTTTGATACAAAGCTGTACGAGTGCCCCTGAGTCGAAACAAAAGTCGATGTCTGATTCCGTCTCTAACCCTGTCAAATCTGAAATTAAGACCCGCGAAGTGGTTTATGCCAAGCATAAAGGAAAAGACTTGGTTGGGTTTATCGCAGAGCCTGCTAATGCTAAGAATGCTCCTGTGGTTTTAGTAGTACACGAGTGGTGGGGGCAGACGGATTATCCCAGGAAGCGAGCCAAAATGCTTGCAGAACTCGGATATATTGGTATGGCAATCGACATGTATGGGAATCGTTCCATCGCGAAACATCCAAAGGACGCTCAAGCCTTTATGATGGAGACTCTTAACGACATTACAGAAGCGGAGGCTCGTTTCAAAAGTGCCATGGACTATGCCAAAAGGCTGAGCACAGCTGACAGTTCAAAAGTAGCTGCCATCGGTTATTGTTATGGTGGAGCCGTTGTGCTGCACATGGCTCGCAAGGGTTATGATCTTGATGGTGTAGCCTCCTTTCATGGATCATTAGGAACCAAGACTCCTGCCAAGAAGTCGCAGGTAAAAGCTAAGGTAGCGGTATTTAATGGTGCTGCTGATCCCATGGTCGCTGAAGCGTCCATCAAAGGATTCAAAAATGAGATGACGGCTGCTGGAGTCGATTTTAAATTCGTAAACTATCCCGACGCTAAGCATGGTTTCACTAACCCAGAGGCGACGAAAAAAGGTGAGATGTTCAAGCTACCTTTGGCTTATCAAAAGGAAGCAGATGAAAAATCTTGGAGTGCACTACAAACGTTCCTCAAAGATGTATTTTGACCCAAATACGTTTCCTCAGGTAAATAGAAATATTTAAACCCAATGCATCTCTGTGCATTGGGCTTTTTGTCTTTATATTTTATATAATAGCGTCAAAGCATAGGCTTCTGTTTGTTCGAGATTTATGTTTTTGCCAGTCATCGGGCTATAATTAAGATAATCAAGGATAAGTGGTACTCCGTAGTTGAAGCCGTGCATACGAGCGTTAACGATCTGTTGAACGACGTTACCTGAGGCGACATAGTTATCGTCGCTGGATACCTCCCTTTGGAATACAGAGTACTTGTAATTGACTCCCAAGCTGACGAAATCTAGAGATGAAAGATAACCTCCTAAATCTACGTCGTATCCAATGAGAAGACTTGAGTTTAAACCCTCATATTTTGTGGTCGTGCCGTTTGATTCGGCAGATGTCAAATCTTGTTTTATAGAAGCGATACCGGTTAAAGATGAGGCCTGGTCGAGTGAGTAGGTAGCCTCTTCGTTAATCGTTAGAGAGTAACGACCATCTCCTCTGGCTAATTCACCATCTTCTACATCCCACTTCCCTGTTGGTATAGTAAGCGCTAACTGTGTTCCGAGTATAAGATTGTCGATGATAGGTTGATGATTTGTCACAGCAAGTTCGGTGTCACTCAGCCCTTTTTCAGCTTCAGCCTCTTCGTTGGCAAAGTACTGCCTGGCAGCAACGGCTGCATAGGAAGTGATTGGTGTGCCCGATGAATACCCTATTGCCGAATTGTCCGTTGGTAAAGCAGCCCCAGCTTCAATGGCTGCCATGCAAGCTGTCATGTCTGCACAAGACCCCGCCTCGAGCATACCCTGAGCAAATTGGCCTTTAATTGCACCTTCAACCAATCCATACTCTTCGGATGCTAAGAGTCCTTCCTCGTCAGTTACTTTGAGTTCTGTTTTATTAACCTGTGAAATATCTAGGTGCATAGACCAGCCTTTTGAGAAACCCATTTTAAACGAATGTTTAGCCACCGAAGCATCAACGCTCATTCCAGGTAAAGATTTCTCATTCCCATCTTTGTCAAACTTTTTATCTATTGATTGCTGAATACCTACGTATGTATAAGTTACAAGCCCTTCTTTTGCTGTTGGAAGTGGGTCTGCTCTCACTTTAATATGCGGTTTCGATCTTTCCTCTTCGGCGAGTACTTGCGTCCCGCTTAACAATAAAACTAATAATGAAAGTGATATACCCTGAGGTCTTGTCATGATGGTTACTCCGTAGTTTCTTTATAAAGAGGCCATCGTCTCTTTGCTGGTATACTTAAGCAATTAATTGCAAATCCGAAAATTCTTGATTAACCGTTGAAATTATAATGATTTAATTCACGATTTTTGCTTTAAAAGAGTCTTTTTTTAAGAGTGAATTGCTCCGGTGACTCATAATAACTGGTTTACTGGATGGTCTAGCCTCAATAAGTGGATTGTTAAACGAATGAACTTGTTCTTACTGAGATCGAAAACTAAGGAAAATGCCTGCCAAAAATGATAGGCTGACAGAGGACAAGGACTATAAACGGTCTCTTTCGTTCCTACAGCCTATGTCCTGATGAAACTTATCAGGCCACGTTCTTTTCTATCTTACGTATACGCTCGATAAAGTATGACTTTGGAAGGTTCATAACTAGTTGAAAACGCACGCAGCCTTCGTCGACTCCTTGTGCTCCATTAATAATTTCAATATTGACGCTCCCCCCATGGGATTCGAAGTACTCTCTAACAGCACTCATTCCGACACCTCGTCCAGAGATGTCATTCACTGAGGCCGAAGTAGAAAATCCACTGTGAAAGATTAATTCAGCTTTATCGTGATCGCTTAAGTCTTCTCTATCTCTGATATAGTCTTTTTTTAGAGCCATTGACTCTATCGCTTTCAGATTTAATCCAGCTCCATCATCACCGTACTTAATGACTAGTTTTTCTCCTTCAACTTCGAGAGATAGTTTTATATGCCCAAACTCATCTTTCCCCTTTGCTTTCCGAATGTTTGGTTCTTCAATTCCATGATCCATGCTGTTGCGAATGATGTGGACGAACGCGTTGCAGATGATTTCTTGGCCTGCTTGTGAGAATCTAATGGGGCCAGCCTCTAAATCAATTTTCGGATACTCTTTGGCTAGGTCTCGGGCTAACATTTCTGCGTCAGCAAGAACCTCATCAAAAAGACTCTTTGCATCAATATAAGATATGCTTTCCAGTTGTTCTTGGATGTTATCAATATCAAGTCTCTGCTTAGGCGATGCGGTTGTTTCGAGCTCGTTAGTTATCCGGTGGATCGATTCGATTAATCTTAAAGACACAGGAACAGATTCTGCAGAGTTACGGCCTAATTTTTCGGAGTTAAGACGCTCGTAATGGGTTAGTTTTTCCTCGATTAAACTATGTTGTTGTAAGCATAAGTCGCGATTCGTTGTCGCTTCGCCTTTCATCATATCTGAGACATCTTGTTCGTGTTCATGGATAATAGGTGTCAATTGAGAAAAGCCTAGTGCACGTGCTGCACCCTTTATGGTATGAAGATTAATAAATATTACTTTTAGTGTGTCTGTACTCAAATTTCTATTGAGTTTTAGTAATCGTTGATTGTCGCTAATAAATTTTATGGAGGCACTCATGAAAGTATTGAACTGACGTGATGAAACCGACAAGATTTCTCCAATATAGCTCAATTCTTCCTGTTGGCGCTTTGCATCTAACTCTAAAGCTTTTTGTGAAGTAACATCTTTAATGGTAACGATGATTTTTTCAACAGTGTCATCAGCATCAATAACTGGTTTCCAATCCATCTGAAACATTTTTTCCTTACCATCAAAAATAAATACTGCCTCTAGAGGTAATAGATGCTCATTCGAAAAGAAATTTATCTCATCATTTCCCAAGCAGCTTTCCATGATGGAAGAAACTTGATCTTTAACTTCTTTAGTCAGTTGTGCATGTGAAAAGAGAACTTCAATAGAATCACGACCTGCGATGTCTTGAATGGCTAGGATATCCTTGGCAGCATCGGAAAATGTATCTGTCAAAAGAAGTTCGTCCCCTTTTATAACTACAATCCCTAATTGGATGTTTTTCATGATTGATTTGATTTCACGAGTTTGTTCCTCAACCAATTCTTCAAGGTGGTCGTTCATATCGCGTACTTTTTCCGATTCCAAATGAAGATCGTCGTTAAGCTTTGATATTCTCTCAAAATCTAGCTTTTCTTTGAGACGAACTTTATCTGCCAGAGCTAGGGATATGAGAGCGGTTTCTATTACGGTTCCAGCAAACACTCCCCATTCAGCAAAACTATTCATTGGCAAGGCGCCAGTTATTGCTGCCATTCTATATATGTTCGCAACCATAATAGTAGTCCAAGCTAATGTGTAGAAATATGCCGGTCGAAAACGGGAAAGAGATAAGGTAACTCCTATGGCTAAGGAAACCGTTGATGTCGTGAAACCAGATAGGATTCCCAATTTGGCAGCAAGATTGTAGTCGAGAAATGCGGTGATCGAGACAATTAGTGCTACGAAACTACCGAACCCAAGGAGGATCTTAAGGTTTCGTCTTTTATGAACCTCTAGGAAATAATAAGCAAATGCAAATATGGGAAACGAGCTTGCACTTGAGATACAGACAAACATGCTATTTGATAGAAATGTGTAGTCACTAAAGAAGTGACGTACAACTCCTGATTGTCCAAAAGAGACGTATATCATACTTAAAAGGAAGCAAACATAAAGAAGATAGGTGATTTTTCTAAGCTGGAGATACATGCAAAAATTGTAAATCGCCATAATACATAATATACCAGCGAGAAATGATATAATCACATAATCATTGACTTGAATTAGTCGAGATAAGTGTTTACAGGCAGATATTAACTAGGAAAAGTCTTAGATAGCTCCTTCCGGGTAGAATTTTAAGTACCAATCAAGATTCAACCCAAACGGAAGGAGCTTAAATTGAATCAAGATCAGTATATCATTAAACGCAAACTAAACATTGTCGAGCTATCAGAAACTCTTGGTAACATCTCGGAAGCCTGTAGACACCTTGGGGTAAGTCGCAGGCACTATTACGATATTAAAGATGCTATCAAGTCACACGGGATTGAGGGCTTGCTAGAAAAGTCTCGGAAAAAGCCTCGAGTAGGCAATAGAGTAGCACCTGAGGTTGAGAACGCTCTCTTAGATTACAGTCTCGAATACCCAACCCATGGGCAGACAAGAGTTTCTAACGAACTCGCAAGAAAAGGTTTTAATGTAAGTCCAGGTGGTGTCAGATCCATATGGCTACGTCATGGACTAGAAAAAAAGGCATTGAGACTAAAACGTCTGGAAAAGTGGGCCGCGGAAAACAATGGAATTCTTGCTGACAGCCAGATACATGCCTTAGAAGAAGCTAAGCTTGACAATCAAGAGCACGGAGAAATAGAAGCTCCACATCCAGGTTTTGTCGTGGGACAAGACACCTACTATGTTGGTTATATCAAGGGTATAGGTAAGATCTATCAGCAAACTGGGATTGATGTTCATTCAAACGTAGGTTTTGCGAAGCTTTACACTGATAAAACTGCAATAACAGCAGCTGATTTCCTAAATGACAAAGTCCTTCCCTTCTTCGACAACTACAGCCTAGTACCGCTAAGAATCCTTACAGATCGAGGAAGGGAATACTGCGGAAGTCAAGAGAATCATCCATTTCAATTGTTTTTGTATCTGAATGAGATTGAGCATAGCAAAACCAGACCACGCAGACCTCAATCTAACGGCTCGACAGAAAGACTAAACCAAACGATCCAGAATGAGTTCTATGCGCTCGCTTTTAGAAAGACCCTCTATACAAGCATAGAAGAAATACAACGCGATCTAGACGCGTTTATGGCTACTTATAACGAAGATAGGACTAACCAAGGTAAGAACTGCAAAGGAAGGACACCGAAAGAAACTTTTGAAGCTGGTATTGAGCTTTACAGCCAGCATGTACATCAACCACTTGCAAAACCAGAGTATTTAAATTAAGTAGGTAGAAATTGCCTACCCGGAAGGGCAGACTGTAAACTCAAATCCTGACTAGAGCAATTGACTTTTTGCTCCTGAAAAAACTCGGTGTTCTGCGCTCTTATATCCATCACGACACTACCTTCAGTACGAATCATGACTAGTAGTAAGGATTCACCAATTGGAATATTCGCCTTCATTGTCGCGAAGCGGTGATTGACCGAACCATCATTGCTGGAGGTCATGTCTCCGCCTGAAACCGCGTCTAATAATTCGCCTTTAGCTGTGAGAAGGTTAAATCTAATCAAATCGGTGTGAGGATAGTGATTAACAAAGTATATCAATTGCTCTTTGTTCGTTTCATTGACTATTGGTACAGCCATCCACCAGTTAGACTTTGAAAATCCTAGAGTTGTTTTTCCACTTGAATTTGGTAAAAATGATCCATTGTTATATTGCTGCCATACTTCGGAAAGACTTAGATTTTGATTTTCATCCTCAAAAAAACGTGCAGTTTCACCCAAAGATTTGGTGTTGAAACCATCGGTCAGATGAAACACTTCTGGATTTGCCCGCAATGGTTGATTCAGTAGGATTAAAAGAAGAAAGAAAATGGGTAGTTTAAATATTGTCATTGTGTAGCACCTCCGAATGCAATGACTTCGGTGCATCGTCAAAAAAAATAAACAAGATCATTCAATTTTTTTACATTAAGTGTTCCTTATTTTGCGAAAAATGGATGGATAGAAATACATGATTCTGACTGCTTATATTTTTTTATGGGAAAACAAGCCTTATTGAGATTAGAGACAAACGTAAAGCCTCTTTGTTCGATGAAAGTTTTGGTTCAAACAGACTCAATGATTTTTGGTCATGGTTGGTTGATTAATACACATACATAACCGAAGGATAAGATTGATCACCAGAATCTAAAATGCATCACCGTTTAGTAAAAATCGATGCCTAGCCACATCGTAGACTTTCCTTTTTGATTTTTCCATTGACTACTTCTCCAGTAATTTAGACTGAGACATCTCAAATCAAGGTTTATACCGCGAACCATACCGATGAAATCACGAAATTTTCTTTGAGAATGATTTCAGGCCCTATCCTCTATCTCAGTAACAGGGAACGTTTGTTCCTCTTGGAAATCATTCAAACCACGATCACATTGTACCTACTTTGAGGCTCATAATTCTCTCTATGTTTCCTTTGGAACCGGGTTTTCATCTGTATATTTTCTCAGGCAAGACTCTCAATAATGTAAGCCTAAGTGACTAGGTAAAAAATAGGAGGTCAAAACAGTAAGTATAATCTAGTATTGTTGATGCTGTTGCAGTGACATGATTGGCTTTAAATCATCTAACAAAGGGAGCCATACCACTCCCATAGCGTTTTTTTTTCGATTGAGGAAGCATTGTGACGATTCTCGTAGTGATAGATTCGGCAGAGGAAATGGAAGTGAAGTTTTTTTGGGGCTATTCGTTAGCTCATGCTTACGGTTACTCACTAACCCTAGTCTTCAGACAGAAAGATTTTGATGAAGTCAAAGAAATAGACTGCGAAACTATTGACTACAGTAAATACTCGAGTCAAGCAGTCAAACTCGCCAAGATTGTAAATGAATATAATCAAAAATCGGAGCAGCAAGATTCGTGTAAACTCTACCTCGCCAATCAAAAGACCCTGGAAAAAAATATCTATCGTTTCATCAAAGAGACCGATGCGAAAGTAACTGTCTTGTTCAGGGATAAAGATAAAAAAGAAACGGACTTGGTAAGATCCTTATACAAAATTTGCCCGACCAAAACTGTATTAATCAACCATCCTAAATGTACTTTGGATTCTAACTGCAATATTCTGGTTCCAGCTAGTCGCGGTAAGCACTCTCAGTTTTCCCTTAAACTTGCTAGTAAGCTTAGGGATGAACTTAAAAGTAAATTCACAGCTGTCTATATTGAACCTAGAGGAGGTGAAGATGCTGATACTGTTGGAGATAGGCAGCTTCAAAGTTATCTTGTATCAGCGAAGGTGATTCCCTCTGAAAAGAAAATTTACCTCGAGGATCGGGTAGAAACTGGATTACTACGTGCGATTGAAGAAAACGATAGTCGTATTATTATCTTGGCTGTTGCAAAAGAAAAGGCAGGCCTTTCTAAATTGATTTGGGGAGGAACCTCTTCCTTTATCACGAAGCATATTAAGGATCGTCCCGTTATTACGGTCAGAGATTCACTGCCAGTTTCTGATCTGACAAGGTTTGCCTTAGATAGGGTTTTGGCAAGGTATATTCCGCAGCTCGACCGGACCGCTCGGATCAACTTATTTGAGAATTTACAGGTGGGGTCACATTGGAATATAGACTTCATTGCTCTTATAGGGTTATCCAGTTTTATCGCTGCCTTTGGATTGATTCAAAACTCGCCAGCGATTGTTATTGGTGCCATGTTGGTTGCTCCTCTCATGACTCCCATGATCGGTGCGGGTCTTGGTTTGGTTCAAGGTAATCTAAGATTGACTTTGAATGCATCCAAATCCATTATTTTCGGATTTTTAACATCGTTTACCATCGGATTGATCTGTGGACTGCTTACCATTAGTAGCCCGACATCAGAGATATTAGCTCGTGGAGCCCCAAATTTCTTAGACCTTCTCATAGCATTTTTTTCTGGTACTGCGGCCTCTTATGCTATCTCACGGCCTGGTTTATCAGGAGCGTTGCCAGGAGTTGCCATTGCTGCTGCTTTGGTCCCACCAATTGTATCGTCAGGGATTGCCGCTAGTATGGGAGATGCTATTTTAGCTCAAGGAGCCGCTACGCTTTTTGGAGTCAATCTACTGATGATCATCCTTTCCGCATCAGCCACACTGTATGCAGTAGGGGCAAGACCTGATCAACAGTTTTCAACCCCAAAAATTTGGGCTCGCAGAACCCTTGTCGGTCTTATGATAGCCGCCTTTATTGTCAGCGTTCCAGTGAGTACCGAAATTTTCAAGATTTTGACTGAGAGTCGCCCTTTGAGAGTCACTCTAGAAAATGGACTTGCCCAATCTGAATGGCAACTGATCTCCTACAAAGAATCCGGCAATCAGTTAATTATTGAAGTTGAGGGAGAAATCCCATTTACCGAGCAAGCTAAACAAGATTTGGCCCGGCGACTGATCAAGTCGGGAGTGGAGTCAACTCGATTAAAGGTCATTAGTACGATTTCTACAAGTACCCGGCTTGATAGATAAATTGCTGTTATCCATTCCGCCTGGTGAAAGATTTCATAATGAAATTAGAAGATTGTCGTGTTAGAATGGCCTCCCGGATATTTAGATACTCTGTAATACGAGAGTCATTGGTTAATTCAACTGTAAAAATGACTAGAATTGAGAAAACTAATTTGATTCGAGCTTACTTAGTTCTTTGCAGCGAAAAATCGAAGTCCCTATAAGGGTTTTGAGGCCGAAAGTCTCGTAAAACTTGATGGCTCGGCCGTTGCTATTTTCTACGTACCATTCCATGCCAGCACAACCCTGCTCTGAAGCGATTTGGGCAAGGTGGGATATTAGTTTGCGTCCAATCCCCGAACTACGACACTCAGGTTTGATATAAAGGTCGTCTAGATAAAGGAACTCCCCTGTCCAACTCAAGTATTTAAAACAATAAATAGCATAACCTATGGCTGTATTACCGTCTTTGACGAGAACAGCACTGAAGGCGGCTGGATCGCGGCAAAAGTCTTTTTTTAGTTTCTCCAGTGAGATTTTGATTTTATAGTCTGACCCATAGACATGTCGAGCAAGTTCCAGCATCATCTCGTAGATCGTGGGTAAATCGTCAGCCTGGACTTGTTGGATTGTGAATGACAAAAGACCTCCCTCATATTGCTTTGATTATATTTTATGTCGCTGAAAAAGGGCCCGGCGGAAAATGATCATTAGCGTATTTGTTGTAGCGACCACCTTCCTCAACCACCAGCTGAGACCATGAACGACTCTCGTAGGCTATGATGGCTAGTTCCCAGCTACAGGCGACTATTCCTTCGCCCGAGATTTTTTTTATGGTTGCAGGTTGGTTTGGTTGATAGAAAAAAACATGGCTGGTGAGGATATTTTCTTCTACCCACCAGGCTATCACGGCAAAAACTCCTTTTGGAGTTTCGTGTAGAATAAAAAATCCGTGGTTGTGATGATTGTCGTTGAACCCATTCTTATAGGTTAACCATTCTGGAATCCTTAACAAGCAATCATTGAAAATAGAAGTTTGGGTGATTTGAGTTTCATTAGAGATAGTATAAAGTTTTATCTGCCAATCACCAAAAACTCGATTTTCAATGAACGAAGCCATTCGCTGCTGAATTGTCAAAACATACCTCCCACGGGTAGCCATCCATCACTTGAATGCCGGGATATAATAGTAAGGTTGCCCTCCCGATTCAAGGAAGATCGTCCCTTATTTTTTGAGTCTTTGTGTGAGTGGTCTTTTTAACATGACCCGCTGGAATTCTCCCTCAAGTACGTAGACAGCTGTTATGTTGTCAAAGCTTAGGGGGAGATGGATTGGCGAATTGTGATCTGAGCATTAAGCGAGACGATCACTCATTTTGTAGGCGTTTCTTGGTTTTCGATATAATCTTTGAAGATTTCTATTATCGAGGACCTTGGGTCGTTTCTTTACCTTAATTTTTTTGTTTGCGATCCTATCTTGATTGGTGATATACGGAACCTATAAGGCTTCTTGGTCAAGCCTCCAGCTCGTGGAAAGGGTCCTACCCAACCTCTCCAAATGATATGGATTTTCCTTCTTTCCTCTAGATTACGAGCGCTGGAGACTATGTGAAAGGAGGAGTCATGGACTCTACCCAAAATCTAAACCTCGAATTTCTCAAAAAATCAGCGAAATCAATCCTTAAGAATTTGCGCAGTGGTGATCCCATCGCTTGCGAGCGATATAGGCGGCTTGTAAACTCCCATGGTAGAGATGTGAAGCTAGCTGACGTTCAGTATTTTCTTGCCAAAGAGCATGGTTATAGTTCGTGGGCTAAGTTAAAAGCGGATAACGGCTCGGATCTGTTAAAACGGGCTTTGCAGGATCTAAATGACGGGAAAGCCATTGTCCTTTTCGATGACGAGTCTAGGGAAAACGAAGGAGACTTTGTCATTGCTGCAGAAAAGGTTACCGCGGAGCATGTTAACTTTATCACCCAGTATGGTCGCGGCACAGTCTGTGTTTCCTTGTCTCAGCAAATTGCCAAGCAATTGCAATTATCGTTTACCAATGACCTGCAGCCAATTGATGCTCCAAACTTTTCGACTCCTCTTGATCACATTGATACGAAAACTGGTATATCCACTAAAGAGCGAGCCAAAACCATTCGGCAAATTGCGACTCAATCAGCTCGAGCCGAGGACTTTCGCAGACCTGGTCATATAGCAACTTTGATTGAACACGAACAGGGGATCGACGCGCGTCAGGGCCATACCGAAGGGTCACTTCACCTTATGCGCCTAGCGGGGTTGCGCCCCGCTGCTTTGATTTGTGAGATCTTAAACGAAGATGGCAGTATGGCAAGAAAATATGACTTGCAAGATATTGCTAAAAAGCATGGTTTGACTTATCTGGGAATGAGTGAATTTGTCAGATCGTAGATGATTTTTGGGAGGAACTCGGCAAAATCTGTTTTCCTCCCATCATATCGTTAATGTTTTTAGTGATATATGAAGTTCGCATTGCGACTTTACGGTTAACCAATTATTTTCAGTTACCACTTATTACAAATAGGAGTTCAGTGTGAAGCAGCTTTTCATGATGGCCATGGTAGTCGTACCTCTCTTATTGTCTCTGTCGGTCTCGGCGGACGTCCTGGTTTCGAAAATTAAATATGGCGGTGTTGCTGGGCTTCTTGGTTCGAAAGGGGAGCTTTATATCAGCAAATCGGTAGAGGACAACAAGGGTACTGCCATTGTCAGCCCTGGAGGAGCCATTCCATCCACAGCAATGTCGGGATTAGCCGAGGGGCTGGCGAAAGAGGGTTTTGTTGTCTTTGTCGTTCGCTATCCCTTGAATCTTGCCATCATTCCTGGGGGATGGAATAAGGTCTTTAGCTTAGCGAAACTTGTCAAAAATAATCCCGATAGAATTCGTTTGGACCGAAGCGAAGATCCTTCAGCGTTAGCTTTGGCAACAGAAAGATTTACCTCGAACAGTCGCGTGGTTGTTGTCGGTCACAGTCTAGGTGGCGCTATCCTTGGTCATAGATTTGGTATGGAAACAGATGTTGATCAGTTCTACCTAGTAGGGGTTGACTCGCTTGTACTTCCACCTAGTAATCCCATAGCTGACGTAACTCTGCTTGTCGGGGAGAATGATTGCTTGGCGAATCCCGCAGGGAACGAGAATCTAACCTGCCCTCAGCCGGCTGCCTCAGATAAGCTATTAGAACTTGCAGACTACTTGCAGCAAGATCCAACGATACTTCCCGGGGTTAACCATTTTTGTATCATTAGTGATCCAGAAGTGGGAGACGCCGATAAGAGAGCTGAAGATGGGCCAGGTTTGGCGTCATCCGCATGCATTGATATTCTTGTCTCATTTATTGACTAAGTTCAGGAACAGTTCATCATCATCGCAGAGTGGAAGGAAAATGGATTTAGCGCTCTTCGATTTTGATGGCACACTGACTCATGATGAGGCTTTTAGTAGGTTCATCAAGGCATCCATGACACCGGCACGCATATTGAAAGGCTATTTGAGTCTCGGACCGATGATCTTAGGGTATAAAATGGGTCGGGTGAAAGGTACAGTACTAAGACAACGTATTGTGTCGCTAGCTTTACAGGGTAGGAAACGAGATGATCTAAATGACCTCGGTAAGGCATTTGCAAGGGACGTGATTCCAAGATTGTTGAGGTCAGATGCTATGCAGCAACTAGCATGGCACAAAAATCAAGGTGATTTGGTCGTTGTGGTCTCTGCCTCCCTAGAGTTTTATTTAGCGCCCTGGTGTCAGGCTCATAAATTAGAGTTAATTTGCTCACGACTGGACTCCGACGATGGTTTGCTTAATGGGCGGTACATTGATGGTGATTGTACGGGGAGTGAAAAGAGTCGTCGGATTTTGGATTCCTATGATCTAAAGCGCTTTCGAAAGGTCTACGCTTATGGTGATACTTACGAAGACTTCGAAATGCTCAAGCTTGCTGATATAAAGTTCTATAGAGGTAAGCAGCTAGATGATGATTTTATTGCATGAGTTTTGTCTGAAATCACTTCCTCCCCGAAAATCTGCTTATATCCGCGCTGTAAATTAGGCCGTTTTTGGTGCCTCCAGTTTTGTAGCTTGATTCCATTTAAAAATGAGAAAGCTACAGTCATCTTCGAATGGCTGAGTTTTCCATGTTTGCTGACCGAGTTGAAGTAAATTATCTTTTATTTCATGAACATTTAAGTGGGACCAACTGGCGAAAGATTTGGCTAGGACTCGACTCCCTAAGGCCTTTCCATCCGGTCCTGTGTTATCGGTTAAACCATCGGTATACATAAACAGTCCATCCCCATCGTTCAAACGGAACGTCTTCAGAGAAAAACTTGGTTGCTGAGAAAGTCCTAAGGGAGTTCCCGGAACTAGCATGGCTTGCGATATACCGTTTGAAAAAATAAATACACTATTATGCCCGGCATTAAGATAGGCTCCTTCCCCTGTCATTAGATCGATGCAGATAAAGACCATTGTCATATATCTTTCCACTGTCTTTGCCGAATGAAGTATAGCTTCGTTGGTACAATAAGCGAGACGCTGTATTTGATCACTGAGAGATGTGGAATTGGCTTCGCGGCTGATCATAGCCAACTCTCCTTGGATGGCACCTGCAGCGGTAACAGTAAGAAGAGCCGAAAGCATACCATGACCCGTAACATCCCCAAGGCATAAATACAGTCTTTGGCTTTTTTCACAAAAATTGATCCCAAGCCAATCCCCGCCCGCTATCTCTGCTGATTGGTAGTACTTTGCTATGCGACCTTCTAAAGTATTATGAAGATCTTGTGACATAGATCCATGAACCTGCTGGGCATCTGCCAGAGTTTCACTGATTTCACGTTCTTTGCTCTGGATGATTCTTCTGAGCTTGATTTGTGATCGGAGTAGGATTCCGAAAATAATGAGAACCATAGCTGCGACACATACCGAAGCAATAAGCATCTGATTCTGTTTATCTTGGCGTTCTATTTTAAGACCTTTGATTCTGTTAAGGTTCTTTAAATTATTGTTTTCAGCTGTTTGCTGATCGCTGTCGAATTGAATCTTAAGACGATTGATGCTTCGATTCTGTTCCAGGTCGCGTAATTTTTTGTATTGATCGAAAAACTTTTTATGAAGATTGAGTGCTGACTTATAGTCAGCCTCAAACTCAGCTATTTTGCTACCAGTATCATAGTACATTTCCATAGTTTCGAGATCTTTTGTAGTTTCTACATGGGTTTTAGCCTTGGCAAAAACTTGTTTGGCGCGATGAATCTGTTTCTGAGCGAGGTATATATCAATGAGGTTCATCCGAGCACGAAATGCAGTGGGTGGAAGGTTATTTGATTCCGCCACATCGATGGCAAGTTGATAGGATTGAATTGCCTGTTCGTAATCATCAATCATGAAATAGCTCATGCCAAGGATGTACCGAGCTTCTGCCACACCAGCGACATCCTTTAATCTCGTGCTTATTTTTAGTGCCTCCATTAGGTAGTCAATTCCCTCGGACCACTGCTTTAGGTCGTATTTAGCAAGCCCTAAATTGAATAAAGAGATAGAAGCAGAGAAGTCATTTTTCTCCAATCTTGAGTACTCTAACGACTTTAAGTAGTATTTCACCGATAAGTCATGCTCTCCCGTACTCGAGTAAATACTACCGATTTCATTATGAATAGCATTGAGAATTCTGTAGTCCTTAGAAAGAGTCGCCTCGTCGAGGATCGTCTCAAGTAGCCGTAAGGCTTCATCATGTTGATCATCATCGACAAAGGAGAACACTAGGCCTTCAATAATATCGTAGCGATCAGTTAGTGTTATGCTGTACTCCATTAATTGTTGGAGTCTGCGCCGATAGGTAAGAATACCGTCTTTTTGATAGCTCTCATCAAAGTATGAGAGCATTGATCGATCGATAAGAATCTTTGTATTTACTTTCATTTCGTCATAATGACTTTTGGAATAGGGCTCTACCAATGCATAGGCGTCGTTAACTCGAGTCAGTAGCACGTAAGTATATCCAAGATGAGCCACAGCATCGTATTCAATCTGTTTCCAACCTTTTTCTTTGGCTCTAGCGATGATCTGTTTGAGAGGTTCGATGGTGCTGGCGGGATCATTGAGTGAGGTTTGATAGGTTTCCCTTAGGTAATCAGATAGAGCCTGTTGAGTGTTAAGAGACGGAATCGTTTGCCCGTTTTCCTGGGAAAAAAATATGAGCCCGAGGGCTATGATGATTCCTTGGATCATGCTTCGATACCCGCGTTGATAGGAGCCTCAATTAGGTTTGCGAACCCTTGTTGATCGTAGTTCTCCCCATTCGCCACGTCTTCGGTATCCTGGAATTTGTTTTAATAGGTAAGAACTGCATCACTATCTACTGGGAGTACGTGTTTGCTGTCTTAGACTATCTAAGTGAAAATAAACAATAGTTATATTTTGATACGAGATTTGCTGGTACAAAATTTGCTTGTTTTCCGACTCTGTAATGTTCATGAATGTAAGAGGTTTGAGATGACAGGTAAATTAGTATTGGCCCTTGCTGGAAGTTTGGGTTTTTTTGGTGACGTACTATTTGCTAATGACAAGTTTGAGATGG
The DNA here is from genome assembly GCA_013215145.1 of Pseudobacteriovorax sp. Lineage (GTDB taxonomy): Bacteria > Bdellovibrionota_B > Oligoflexia > Oligoflexales > Oligoflexaceae > DT-89. The sequence continues at coordinate 8,078 of JABSRP010000071.1, read as the reverse complement.
TGAAAGATAAGCCTAAGATCATCATTCAGGATGTGAATTATACGGGATCTGGCTGTCCCCTTGGTTCCGCAAGCCTATACTCTTCCAACGATGCCCAGAGTTTCATCCTTCAACTCGAACAAGCTGATGTCGAAGCAGGGCCCGATGTATCCATTCGTGAAAGGCTAAAATCATGCTTTGTCTCCATAGAAAATCGTACGGACTCCAAGTGGCAGTTTGCCATTCGCTCAGTTTCCATCATGGGGTATCTATACCTCGAAGAGGGGATGGTGTTTCGATCGCGAGCTAGTTATTACTTTGGGACAGGCCCACAAACTTCAGTCTCTATAAAGCATGAATCTCCCATTGATGATTATATAGCCGTGAAAGACTTCATTCCTTTAGAAGGTTTACAGTGGTCACCTTGTGGCGTTAGTAGAAATTTAAATTTACAAGTCTCTTATCGCATCAATCATAAGAATCGAAGGGACTTTCCTGATGCCTCAGGATTCTTTGATCCGGCAACGGTTGGTTCGATGAACGAGAGCTTCGGGTTTGAGCTCCTATGGCGATCCTGTGACTAGCAGCATCTTATGGCAGTATCGGGCTGCCATGCTAGCTTTTTTGGTTGTCGGGTCATACTTGGCTGCGGTACTGTTTGTTTGAGAGTAAGTCATATGGAAGGCGCAATCTCATGCTAAACTTTATATCAGCTGAATGGAGACGACTCGCCCTATTAAACTATGCGGTGCCGCCGGAATTGTTAGAGCCATTATTAGCGCCTGGTTTGACCTTAGATCTTTGGCAGAAGCAAGCCTATGTTAGTCTAGTTGCCTTTGAGTTTGTGGAAACTAAGGTCTTAGGAGTGAAATGGCCTGGCTTTACCGCCTTTCCTGAAATTAATCTGCGGTTTTATGTTCGCCATGGTGATCGAAGAGGCGTTCAGTTTGTTAAAGAATTAGTCCCAAGTCGTTGGGTTGCCTTCCTTGCCAGAGCCTTATACAACGAGCCTTATCAGGCCTATCCCATGAGTGTCGAAGTTCAGCCTTTACCATCGCACGGCGCAATAAACATCCGACATAAGGTGAAAGACCTTTTAGATCTTCGCGTAAAAGGGACAGGGGCTTGGAGCTTGCTAATGTAAATTCTGAAGCCCATCACTTCAAAGAGCATAGCTGGGGCTACGGCAAATCTCGCTCGGGTCTGTTGCAGCAGTATGAGGTTAATCACCCTGAGTGGCGGAGCTATGCAAAAGCAGATGCGAGTCTCGAGATCGATTGGAAACGATTATACGGAGGAACATGGGGTTTTCTTTCTGATAAAACTCCAGACTCAGTTTTTTTGTGTGAGGGCTCGCCAATAACTGTCTCTTTTTTGAATTGAATGATAGTTTGAGGACTAGTCTTATCGCTCAACGACGATGATATCCCACATGGTTTCAGGTAGCTTTATTACGGCAGCATCCTCGCCGAAAAAATCTATATCCATGTCGGGTTTGGCCTTGCTACGAAAAAGTTTTAAAGAATGGGTCGCAAGAATCACGGCTTGGATGGGATACACCTTATCTGCAAGTAAATTTTTCAGCTCGTTTTTTGCTTTGTCAGTAAACCAGAGATTTGTCCCATCGTGAAGCGCTAAGCGGCTGTTGTCTCTCTCGGTCAGCAAGAATTCCTCTAATTTTGTACTATCGAAATCTTTGAGCAACACTCCGATGAGATTATTGGTTCCATTTGCATGACGGTAGCGATCAGATACTTTTTTTCGATAGTAACTAGCGCGTCTTTTGATGCCTTTTTCTGTTGGTTCTCGCTCTGACATGAAAATGAAAAAGTTATCATAAAGTGGTTTGTCAAACCAAACATGATTCCAGCCGGGTAGGCGCGATACGTTATCTTGTTTCCAATTGTAGTTACGATGCTGAAATTTGAATGCGTAAGCGGCGAAATTGTCTTTTATCGATTCATAATAGGTCTCTAGATCTTTATTGATCGCAACAGCCATGGAGGAAGCTGTTGCTTGTTTGAAGGTTTTGTTTTCAGTCTTTAGATTTTCTATATATTTTTTCTTGTCACTAATCTGACAGAACTCAATAAACCGCCTCTTATCGTTCAAGCTCGTACTATAGTTTATAAAACGGCATCGTACTGGTCCGGGATGGTCGACATAACTCTCTTGAAGGGTAAAACCACGTTTCCCTAAGTTGTAAAAAACGGGATCTGTCTCTCCCTCATTCACAACATGATCGAGACTGAATCGTAGTTTAGTGAAATCAGTTGATTTACTCGTCTCTGTTTTATGGATACAGGATGTTGCGGAAAACCCTAGTAGTATAGAAAGAATAATTTTGATCTTCACAATTTACCTTCTGGCGTAGCAAAAAATAACAATATGGCATTAATTAAACAAAGTATCTAGGCTTTATATTTAGTTTTTTAGGACTTGTCTTAATGGGCCAGTATTTGGCCTGCGGCCACAATCTGACAACTATTTCCGCTTACAATCGGCTGAAAAAGCAATGGTTTCTACGAATTTGATCCTGGTATGGATTGTGCTTTCTGGCTACCGTCACTAAACGATGGAGTTAGACATTGCCCATTTTAAGTTCGATTCATAAAGGGGCATCCCCTGTACATATTTGGTCTCCCTTGGAAGAGGTGGAACAACCTGCTATCGATCAGCTGACCGAGATGTCTCGGTTACCTTTTATTTTTAAGCATATTGCCGTCATGCCCGATGTTCATGTTGGAAAAGGTGCCACCGTTGGAACTGTTATGGCTTCAAAAGATATGGTGGTTCCTGCTGCCGTTGGTGTTGATATTGGTTGTGGGATGGCGGCTCTCAAGACCGACTTGGTAGCTGAAAAAGTTGAGGATAAGCTGGTTCTGCTCAGAAAACGGATCGAAGATAAGATCCCGCTTGGTCCAGATTGCAACAAGAAGATATCTGCCACAGCGGAAGACTGGAAAGGTTGGCGTCAGTGGGGAAGGCTTCATCTCAATCGTAAAAGACATCACGATCAAACGCGGCTTTGGAAAAAAGCCCTGGCCCAGCTAGGTAGTTTGGGAGCAGGTAACCATTTTATCGAGATATGCTTTGATGAAGATCGTAATGTTTGGCTGATGCTGCATAGCGGTTCCAGAAATATAGGCAAGATGATTGCTGATTTTCATTTGAATCAAGCCAAAAGTCTTATGAAATATAGCGAAACAAAACCCAAAGATATTGAGTTTGCTTACTTTAAAGAATCCCAGGGGGAATTCCATAGGTACTGGGCTGACCTTTGCTGGGCACAAACCTACGCTGCGGAAAATCGGCATGAGATGATTCGGAAAATCTTGCCAATCTTGGCTAAGATGTTCCATGGCGGGCGACCAGTAAAAGTTCTTCAGGAAGTCCATTGTCACCACAATTATGTGGCCCAGGAGTTTCATTTTGGAGAAAGGCTATACGTAACCCGTAAAGGTGCGGTAAATGCTGAAAAAGATCGATTAGGAATTATTCCCGGAAGCATGGGTGCACGATCCTATATAGTCAAAGGGAAGGGTAACCTTGATAGCTTTTGCTCTTGCTCTCATGGAGCCGGGAGAAAGATGTCTCGTTCGAAGGCGAAGCGACACTTTTCTCTTGATGATCTTGCCAAACAAACCGCAGGAGTCGAGTGCAAAAAAGATGGCACTATTTTAGACGAGATTCCTGGCGCCTATAAAGATATTGACCAGGTTATGACACATCAGAATGATCTTGTGTCCATCGTCGCACGACTAAAACAAGTCTTGTGTGTGAAGGGGTAGAGGTGAGACGAACGCGATGAAACGAAAAGAATTAGAAGACATAGTCACCTGCCTGGGGCAAGAAGATCGCCAGTACTATTATTACCACGATCGTTTTGCTTGGGATCTTGTGAAGCAGTATTGTCGGAAACGTGGTCCTCAAACGCTTAAGCAAAGTCGATTTGCTAAGCTATTGCGACGACCTATATTTGCCAATTTAAACTTTAATCGCATGAGAGAATTAGGATCTTATCCCTGGAATGATAGTGATTATTGGCCTTTGACGACATCATTTGATGTGTGGGGGCATCGGCAGATCATGGACCAAACATCTGCTCGGCAGAGTAATTTGGTGTTGCAGGTTAATTTTGTCAAAGGGCACCAAAAGGCGTGGGAACGTATTTTTTCCGGCGAGGCTCCATCTCTTAACTATGGTTGTCATCCCGTTAGGAAATCTGTTCGGCAATCTCTTTCCTGGGCTCGCATTGACTTTAATTGGAAGACGGGTGAAGCCCTCATTGAGGAGATTCAAAGTGATTGGGTGAAGAAGGTTCGCATCATGAATCAAAATTGCCAAATTCCGTCCTACTACGATACAAAGGACATAAAATTAAAAAACTTCAATGAGTATTACGAATCCTATAAAGCTCTATTTGATCGTTGGGAGGAAATTACCTTATCGGCAGCCATAGAATTCATTGTCGAAGAACTTGCTATCAATAAGATCTATTATCATAGCTTTGAAACCGGAAATACACTGAAATCTATAAATGGTCGTCTTCCCCCAAAATCACTTTATACTAAAGTGCCGAAAAAGTTCTGCTTTGAGGAAAGAGAGTCCGTGCCCGAGTTTTTGCTGTCATCGAAATGTACCAAAAATAATCTTCGGATTCTAAAGGAGCGTAAAAAACCAGTCCGGTTTTTTCGCCTAGAATTCTAGGTTTATAAAATTCCGAAGCGTTTTTTGGCGACGTTTTTCCTGTTCACGTCAATGATATTGGAAAATCCGTGCTTGATAAAGAGATCGATGAGTTCCGAGGACCCCTTTCGCAATTTCAGATTCATCTCTTCGGTGTAAAGCGGAACGATGCTCAGAAACTCAATGGTCTTTTTGTCCTTTATCTCCAACTGGCTGAAGCCTTCGTCTTCCATAACATTGGGAAGGAGAATGATGCCATTGAGTTTGGTATTTTCGGCAAAGGGAATCGCAGGATCACCGTTTGGAATGGTATGACCGTAACCCAAATAAGTGTCATATTTATGGGGAAAACGAGCTAGCATTTTGAGCTGCTGAATCGGCCAGTACCATACCTGATCTTCAAGGGATTCTTGATCTAGTTTCCATTCTGGTGGAAGCGCGACACATAGCTCCAGGTACAGTTCGTCCCCGGTTTCGGTCACCATGGGAAGATCGCTCATGCCTGATGTCACAAGACTATAGTATGGCTTGTCAGGTTTGGGAAAAACCATGTGAACGTCTATATGGACCGTATCGGAGAGCAGCTCGTGGTAGACGAAGTTGACTTCACCGATGTACGTCTCGATGTGGTCCGATATCTCTTGAATCGACTCCTCGCCCTTTGGTGATTCCCATTCCTTTTGCCCATCCGTATAGCGAAATATTTTTTGACCTGACAGAGAGACGAGGTCATGATCGTTTTCCATAGCTACCTCCTACCACTAAGGTGTTATTCAACTGGCGTCATCTTGCAGCAAAAATGATCAAAAAACTATCCGAGAGATTCACTAGGATAGAGATGTTGGGTGCTTAAAACATAAATAAATGGAGACATATCACGACGTTAATCAATCGAACCAGCCTCACTCAGACCCTTGATAACATTCAAGATCATGAGTTTTTTGCAAAACCATAGCAAAAATTGATGCAAAAGAGGTTATTGATTAGATCTCTTCACGGCTAAGTAGGCCAAATGGGTACAATGGAAGCTTTAATCAGTTCCCTAAGGAAGTGGAAACGAAGGCCTACACATTTACTGGCGAAGCGTTAACCTCTCCCGCTTTCCGCAGGAAGCTCGTGCTGACCAAAACCACAGAGAACAAATTGTGAGCTGTGACAGGTTTACCAATGATCTAAGGTATTCTCGGGACCAAGGTACCTAGAGTCGTCGAGAGCTAGGATCGGAAAAAATATAAACCCGAGAAAGAATATACCAAATCCAAAATTATGACTTTTACCAAAGGACCTAGCTAGCTCGATCGCTATAACTAGAAGAACAAGTAAATTCACGAATGGTACCAATAAAAAGCCTACCCACCAAAGCGGTCGACCAATCATCTTTAAAAATATATGAATATTGAAAAAGGGTATGAATTCGGCCCAAGCTGGGTACCCTGCCTTCTGAAAAATTTTCCAAATGCATGCTATGATTGCCAAAATATTCAGAATGATGATCAAAGAAATCACAGCAGAAATGAATTCCATAGTCGCCTCTAAAAATAGAATTTTACTGATTGGTAGGTCCTATACGGAATTTCATCTTAAAATCTTGAGAGAAATAAAATTCAATTGAAAATAGTTTTGATTTTGGGGTGTTGAAGCTTTGTTGGTGGTCGCTTTTTCGAAAAAAATCTAGTTTGGATGGTTTATTGCTAAACTTGATTTAGCGGACTGGACTCAATCCGCTATTATTTTCGAAGTCTTTTTTAGGTGATAGATGGGTTATCGGATCTGTTCGAAAACGGCCTGTTGTGGGTTGGAGGTTTTTCTGAAAAATCTATACTTGGTGCTATCGATAAATTCCACGGTATACCTGCCATCCATGGTACTGCACGAATCAGCGTTACAAGGATAATCGTAGCTCACATTTGAGCAGTCGAAGGTCAGTGTGATCGAGCTGGGATTGTTAGGGGAGCCGTTTTGTTTGATTGTTTGATCACAGAATGGATCATAACCTTCTATAACCGTATAGGTCCCGTTCGTGGGAGCTTGGCTAGTGGGTGTAGGGCAAAGCTCTTGGTTCTGAACCTGCTCGGCAGTGGCCTCTAAGTGACTGCCGTCAGTACAAGTGACTAAGAACTTATTATCTCCCGCTCGGTACAGTGAGCTATAGGTTTTAGGTATGTTAGGTAGGCTTTGACGGGGGCAAACATTGTTTAGCTTGATATCTAATGCGGATACCGTTTCCTGAGAGCCGTCCTTACACAAGATACGGTAGGAGCCATTTTCAGCTTCCTGACCATTCGCTATATCGCCGATATCCCTCAGACCTGTTTGACAAAGACTGCCTTCTAGCAACTGCTCTGCGCTAACGATCGCTGTAGATAGATCACTACAAATGACACTGAACTGTCCATTGTCTAGCTGATGAATCGCCTTTACATTTAAAGTCGTCACGATCTGTCCTCGAGGGCAAAGATTATTAAATTTAAGATCAAATTGGTCGATGCCTTCAAATGAACCATCACGACAAATCACCTGGTAGTCTCCATTTTCCCAGTTTTGTAGAGATTGAAGCTCGCTCAAGCCTTTACCATAAGTCTCGAGACTGAAAATCATAGCAAAAAACAAAAATAAGTGTTTCATGACAACTCCCAAACCAAAGTGTATGTTTGTATAAAGAAACTTGACTATAGGAGAATACGATTGTCGGGACAATTACTCTGTGAATGGGATAGAAGATAGTGTTCGATGGTGTTCGGAAATCCGTGTTTGCTGTTTCGAAATTTCACAGAAGTTTCATACGTCATGCGCCAGTCGATTTCTAACATACTTTACGAGGCTACGAAGTAGCAGATGCTTTCTCATACGCTGGGGATATATGATGTAAATTTCATCAGGAATTAATGCAAAGCTGCTTAGAATGCGTATGACACCCGTACTCTTGAAGCGATTTCGACTGTAAAAACTTGGTAGAACTCCTATGCCAACACCCGCCTCAATTGCACTGGCAATCATATCATTGCTGTTGAAGGTGAGCGAGGTCTGTTTGAATGATGGCTCTGAGCCATGATAATCTTGAAATCTCCAAGGTTCAAAGGATCTATCAGCCCCATAAGGAATAAGCTTGTGTCGATCGAGATCTTTAGGCTGTCTTGGAATGCTCGTTGCTTGTAAATAGTTATTGTGAGAAAAAATGTGACGTTCGACACTGCCGATTTTTTCAGCAATGAAATGTCCCGGTATTTTCCCTTTGCGAGATAATATGCGAAACCCCATATGAAACCCTTGCTCATCGATGTTTATAGCCTCATTACTTGCATGTAGCTCTACATGTACCGTCGGGTGTTGATTATGAAAGTCGATTAATATAGGGGCAAGTACCTCTTCTGCATAGGTAATAGTAGCAGTAATGCGTATCGTTCCGTTAA
>JABSRP010000070.1 GCA_013215145.1 Pseudobacteriovorax sp. | reverse complement strand
CTAAGACAAAGTCCCAGATCATCCAGAATCAACGTCTATAATTCTTTTTGCGTCTTACTATTCAGTTTTCAAAGAACCCCAGTAGAATCGTTTGTTTGTGTTCCCCTGGTGAAGAAAGGGTATATGCCCTTCGCCCGACGAAGTCAAACTTTTATTCAAAAAAAACTCAGTTATTTCAAAATAATCACTTTAGCGACACTAATCTAACCCTTACCTACTAGACACGATCTACAGCAGTCCATAACACAGTGGCATTATGACCCCGCTTTCGTTTTTTATTTATATTAGAGTAGGAGATATTCTTCTTTACCTACCCTCGACCAAACTGCAATCTAGCTTTCTGTTATGTTTTAAGTCATAACATGGAAGGTAGAGTTACTCTCTTTTTTATCCCAATTTAAAATGCAACTAATCCATCAGGTGGTTTATGTCGGACAAACAAGTAATTTACTCAATGGTTGGAGTGTCGAAAACTCACGGTCAAAAAACAGTACTCAAAGACATATATCTGTCTTACTTCTACGGAGCCAAAATTGGAGTACTTGGCCACAACGGCTCAGGTAAGAGTACGCTGTTAAGAATACTTGCTGGCCGAGATAAGGAGTTTACCGGAGAAACAGTCCTATCTGAAGGTTATACCATTGGATATCTCGAACAAGAACCCGAGCTAGAAGCAGGTAAAACTGTCAAACAGATCGTTGAAGAAGGCGTTCAGGAAATAGTAGATCTTCAAAAAGAGTTTGAAGATATCAATTTAAAATTTGCAGAAGAAATGACTCCAGAAGAGATGGAGGCCCTGATAGCTAGACAAGCAGAAGTTCAGGATCTTTTGGATCGTCATGACGCTTGGACTCTTGAAGACAGGCTGAACTTCGCCATGGATGCGTTACGTTGCCCGCCAGCCGATCAGGTAGTGGATCATCTTTCTGGTGGTGAAAGGCGACGGGTTGCACTTTGTCGTCTATTGCTAAGAAAACCTGACATTCTCCTTCTTGACGAGCCCACTAACCATTTGGATGCTGAGTCTGTGCATTGGCTAGAGAAACACCTCCAAGACTACAAGGGCACTATCATTGCAGTAACTCACGATAGGTATTTTTTAGATAATGTCGCTGGTTGGATTCTTGAGCTTGATCGAGGACAAGGTATTCCCTGGAAAGGCAATTATTCCTCCTGGCTAGAACAAAAAGAAAAGCGACTTGCCAATGAGTCAAAGGCTGAAGATAAACGACAAAAGACTCTAAAACAGGAGTTAGACTGGATTCGTATGTCTCCAAAAGCGAGACAGGCAAAGAATAAAGCCAGGATTACTGCCTATGAAAAACTTCTTGGTGCAGAGGGCGAAAGCCTTCAAAAAGATCTAAATCTGTTTATACCCTCGGGAAATCGACTAGGCGATATAGTTATTGAAGCAGAGGATGTCAGCAAAACCTTTGGTGACAAGTTGTTGTATAAAGGTATGAATTTTAAATTACCTGCCGGCGGAATAGTAGGGGTGGTCGGTGCTAATGGTACAGGTAAGACAACCCTATTTAAACTCATCACCGGCTCGGAAAAACCAGATGACGGTTCGTTTCGCGTTGGTGCGACGGCAAATATTGGCTATATGGAGCAGTCTCGCTTATCACTTGATCCGAACAAGACAATTTACGAGGTCATTTCAGAAAATAGTGATGTTGTACGACTAGGTAATAGAGAAATAAATGCAAGGGCGTATGTCGGCAAATTTAACTTTAGTGGACAAGATCAGCAAAAAAAGGTCGGAGACCTCAGTGGTGGAGAACGAAATCGTGTTCAACTGGCTTTACTTTGTAAGTCAGGAGCCAATGTTCTGCTGATGGATGAGCCTACTAACGACCTTGATGTCGCGACCTTAAGATCTCTTGAGGATGCCTTGCTAGCCTTCGGAGGCTGTGCCGTTGTCATTAGTCACGATCGCTGGTTTCTCGATCGCGTTGCAACCCATATCCTTGCCTTCGAGGGTGATAGTGAAGTCTATTGGTACGAAGGTAATTACTCGGAATACGAGGAAGATCGCAAACAACGGCTTGGCGTCGACACACTGACCCCTAAGCGTGTTCGGTATGCAAAATTAGAAAGATAGGAAAAGAGCTAAAGTCATGGCAAAAAAAGCAGCAAATGCAATAACTCCGACAAGAAACGAAGACTACCCTGAGTGGTTTCAGCAAGTCATCAAGGCTGCTGACCTTTCCGAAAACTCGGCTGTAAGAGGCTGTATGGTCATTAAGCCTTGGGGTTTTGGAATCTGGGAAAATATGCAAAATAACTTGGACAAAATGTTCAAAGAAACTGGGCATACCAATGCCTATTTCCCCCTTTTCATTCCTCTGAGCTATTTGGAGAAGGAGGCCGAGCACGTTGATGGGTTTGCCAAAGAATGCGCCGTGGTTACTCATCACAGGTTGGAAGACGATGGAAAGGGTGGGTTGGTCCCAGCTGGTGAACTTGATGAACCTCTTGTAGTTCGACCAACCAGTGAGATGATTATTGGTGCTAGTTATTCGAAATGGGTGCAATCATACAGGGATCTCCCCATTCTTATCAATCAGTGGGCTAACGTTGTTCGCTGGGAAATGAGAACGAGACAATTTCTTCGAACGACGGAATTTCTTTGGCAGGAAGGTCATACGGTCCATGCCACAAGCGAAGAGGCCGTTGAAGAAACCCTGCAGATGCTCAATGTTTACGCCGATTTTGCCAAAAACTATATGGCTATGCCGGTCATTAAAGGAGAAAAAGCCGCTCATGAAAGGTTTCCGGGCGCCGTAAACACCTATACTATCGAAGCGATGATGCAAGATCGTAAAGCTCTGCAAGCAGGAACATCACATTTTCTCGGACAAAACTTTGCGAAAGCTATGAACATTAGTTTTCAAGATGAGAATAGCGAAGAAAAGCTTGCTTGGACGACATCTTGGGGTGTTTCTACACGTCTCATAGGTGGTTTAATCATGACCCACAGCGATGACGATGGTCTCATTATGCCCCCTCGCTTGGCCACTCAACACATTGTGATCCTACCGATTTATCGAAAAGAAGAGGATAAGGTAAAAGTACTAGAATACTGTCACAATTTGAAAAAAGTTCTAAGCGAGCTGCAATATCACGGCGAGAACGTGCGAGTTCTCCTTGATGATCGCGATATTCGTGGTGGCGAAAAAACCTGGAACTATATTAAGAAGGGTGTTCCTATTCGCATCGAGGTGGGTCCGCGAGATATCGACAGCGATTCGGTATTTATGGGACGACGAGACCAAAGCCCAAAGGAAAAGTCCAGCGTCCCGAGACTGGAATTCATAAATAGCGCAGCTAGTATCTTGGACCAGATACAGAAGAATCTATATGATAGAGCCCTCAAGCTACAAACTGAGAACACTAAAGAATTTGATGATTTGGAAGAGCTGAAAGACTATTTTACGCCTCAGAATAAGGATAAACCTGAGATTCACGGCGGATTCGCAAAAGTACACTGCCATGATTCTCCTGAATTAGAAGATATCCTAAAGTCGATGAAGTGTACTCACAGATGTATTCCACTTGACGGACCAGAGGAGGCGGGAACGTGCATTTTCACAGGAAAGCCAAGTAAGAAACGAGCTATCATCGCAAAATCTTACTGATCAAAAGAGCGGGCTTCTTCGAAGCCCGTAATTTATAGCTTCATTCCATCCATGACAGACTTCGCTATTTTTGCCTGCCCTTGCAAACCAATGTGAAAGCAGTCGTTTGCCATATCGTCTCCTTCGAAAATAACAGATCTAGTACTTTGAATATGCCGAATGACGATGTTTCCACCAGCAAGTTTATTGGCATTATCCACAACTTGAGCGATCTGCTCACGATACCCTGTGATACGATTGGACAGGACGGGCCCCCATATCTTCGGTTCTTTATGCATGGCAAACAAACTAGGACAAAACTGTTGGGTTGGTTTGATAAAGAAATTTAAAATCGCTGACACCTCGTCGGTGGCAGGTGTGACCTGAGGCTCAGGCCCAAAATTAGAGGTTTGCAGATCTCTACAAGTCATATCTCTTCCACGATAACGAACGACTTTTTCCTGAATCGAAGGTCTCGATACAATTTGCAGCATACTTATAGGATCGACAACATATACCTTAGTCCCAGATGATGCTGCCTCTCCATTTAGCCGTAAATACTGAAGCCCAGCTGCCAAGGTCTCACCGTATTCTTCCGGAGTTGTCAACATATCAGGCGTCAACCCACACATGTCGTTGCCCGTATAAAAGATCATAACTATTTCGGGTAATCGTCCTTGATCGATATCTAAAACACGATCTATTTGATTCTCTAAGCTCATCATGGCAGCTCCATCTTGAGCCGCAATGTAGATTTGATTTTCTGTAATTCCCATCTCTCTTGCTAGGAGATACCCCCATGAGTACTCCTCGGCATCCAAAAATCGGCTAGAAAAACTCAGCCAAAGGCTCTCGAACCACCAAGACAAAGGTGTTTTGTACTCTCGCTTCGACAGCGGGAGCCTCACGGGCTGGTTTGCCGAGGCGAAGGTGAAACCTAATTCTTCTAATTTTTTTAGATATCCGGCGTCGGGTGTTATGACAACTTGACCCTCAAACACTTTAGCCAAGGCTTCTTGGTCTAGTGCCAAATTGGGATGCGCTCCGCCACCAGAGGAGATGCTATCTCCAATAATTGCGATGGATTTTGCATGGCCAGTCGGGATTGTAAAAACAAGGCATATCAGAATAAGTAATGGCTTCATAGGACCTCGGTGATGACAAATCTATCTTCAATCAAAGCCGGTCCAAGGTTTCAAGAAAGTCAGGAAAAAGCAAGAGAATCATCGGTCACTGGAAAAAACGAAACCGAAAGACCGTACATGGAGTTTTTCGATTCGGAATCACTAACTCGACTAACAAAATACTCCACCGACTCGTTAAGGTAATTTATGAACTCTGGAAGCCGGCTAGAATCTATACCAACCATATAGGAGGAAACCTTGGTCTGAGAAGGGTCTTGCTTTGGTTTGAAGCTCAACTCTACCATCTGGGTATGCAGACTTGCCAATGTCTTATGTGACATAGAACCTTTGATTCCACTATGTCCCGCTTGAGTTAGCCACACGCCATCCACCTGGTATACTAACCCTAAATCACGAAGTACATTTACCGCAGATTCTGCTTGCTCGGGAGAGATCTTCAACAACTGGGATAATGCGATAGGATTCAGAGAAGTAATCAATTTACCTTTGACTGCTTCCAAAGCCGCTAGAAAATACCACTTCGACAAAAGTTTTTCTAACAACTCCGGTGCTAAGTTAAACGATCTGTGATCACGATATTTATCGAGTCGCAACCCTGCAGATTCTCGTGAAAGGCGGCTACGCCCGTGCTGGCTCTCTACTAGATCGCCAAAAAAGGCAGCCTGTTCGTCATCAAACCGCAAAGACTTCGCGATATCTAAGGCGACTTTAACAGAGATTCCCTGCTTACCATTTAGTATTTCCGAAAGACGGCTTGGCGTGAGACATATGTCGCGAGCAAAAGCCCCTTGGGAGTAGCTCGGATTTTGCTGAGAACGCCGTAGGAGCTCCTCGCGCAAAATATCGCGATAGTCTGAAAAACGATAAATATCCATGTGACTCCTGACAAAGTAGATCGTTAACAACTGAATGTGAACGCAGAGCTGCACCGCCAACTTTGTAGATTGTCCAGCCAGAAGCGAGAATGTATCCGCTCAGGAATTTTCCTTACCCTAAGACATAGTTGGCCATGAAGTCAAGGCCAACTAACCAATATTTTTACTCTCCAGAGACTACACTTTTCCGCAGCATATCTAGCTATAATCACAAGATTTTTTCCCGAAATCTGTGATTTTTCCGCACCACAAAGAACCTCACAGAATAATTTATCGATGGATTTGATTGACCTCTTGGCCAGTTTTGGCTTCAATAAGGAAAACTCATCTGAGCAGTGATTTAGAAATCCCGTCCGCACGAGACACACCGGGGAGGTATGTGATGGAAACGCAAAACGAGAAGTATAAAAAATTACGTATGCTGGATATTGATGATCTTATCCTTCTGCAGCACTTGCTAAATGGGGGAAGACCTTCCACCGGCGCTCAAATTTTAGGTCTTACTCCACCAGCTGTTAGCCACCGACTAAGAAAAATTGAAGATGTGTTTCAGATAAAACTATTCGATCGAGTCGGATCTAGGTTGAATTTAAATCAGGCTGGGCGCGCCCTCTCTGAAAAGGCCGATCGAGCCCTTTTACTCATGGCTAACTAGGTCCACCAAACCTCGGTTGGACTCTCTCAATGTTTTGAGGTGGTAGGAAAGCAAACTACCGCCTCGGAACGAAGTGAATACCCTAACACTCAAAACCCACTCACAGTATGACATTCGGGCATCATTTAGATTGACCTACGGGGGAAAATATTGGAGTCTGGATGCGTATTGTTATGAGGGGTAATAGTTTGTCAGATAAAAAAATTCCCAAGCCAGATGAGGTCCAACGAGACTTCGAAGACTTTGTTAAGCGTCGATTTGACGGCGTAAGCCAATTTTTTAAGTCCGATGCCATCGATCTCAATGAGCATGCGGCCAACCAAGACGAAATACCAGAAATCGATCCGACACCAATTAAAGAGTTCGATTTCACGCCCAAACAGATAAAAGATTATCTCGATCAATATGTGATCGATCAAGATGAGGCGAAAAGAACGATAGCAATTGCTATTTGTGATCACTATCTACACGCTAAAGCTCATCAGGATAAAGAGATCACTTACGACTATAAGAAACAGAACGTACTCATCTTAGGACCAACGGGAGTTGGTAAAACCTATTTAATAAAAAAAGCAGCCGAACTTATAGATGTCCCCTTTGTCAAGGCCGATGCTACCAGATTCAGTGAAACCGGATACGTTGGTGGAAACGTAGACGACTTAGTACGTGAGTTAGTTCAACAAGCAGATAACGATATCGCAAAGGCAGAGTTTGGAATCATTTACCTGGATGAAGCAGACAAACTCGCCGGTAAATCAACGGGACAAAGAGACGTCACTGGACGAGGTGTTCAATTTGGGCTTCTCAAACTAATGGAAGATGCCGACGTGGATTTGAGAGCCGGCAACGACATGCAATCGCAAATACAGGCCCTAATGGACATGCAGTCGGGACAGAAGAAATCGAAACGAGTATCCACCAAACATATATTGTTCATCGTCTCGGGAGCCTTTAGTGGCCTCGAACCCATTATCGAAAAACGATTGAAGGGACGAACGATTGGGTTCAACAGGGACGATCAAAAAACCAAAGAAGAATCAAAAAATGTGTTCAGCCAAGTGACAACAGAAGATTTTCTTAAATTTGGTTTTGAAGCTGAATTTATCGGACGTTTACCTGTAAGAGTCGCATGTAATCCCCTGATGGAAGATCACCTATTTCATATCCTAAAGACCTCTTCTGGATCTCCAATCCACCAATACAGAGCTGAGTTTCAAGCCTATGGGATCGATCTCAAAATTGAGGATGATGCCATGAAGGCGATCTCGAAACTTGCAGCCGAAGAGGCTATTGGGGCCAGAGGGCTTATGACCGTTTGCGAGCGCATTATGAGGCCCTTCAAGTTTGAGCTACCGGAATATCTTGTCACAGAACTAGTTATTACCGAAGCCCTTGTGCAAAATCCTGAGCAGGCCTTGATTGATTTGATGAGCAAGCTATCACCGCGCCCAAAACCTGTCAGAGCTGACCATCAATTTATCAAAGCTTTTTCTGACCCGCTATACGACGAAACCGGCGTACGACTTCTTATTACAGACAGTCTTAGTGAGACACTGTCGGAAATGCCCCCTTCGGACGAGCTCGATCTCTATTTATCGATCATATCTCACTACCGCCACGGACTAGCACTTCTTCGTAGCAAGGCAGATTGTAACGAACTTACTTTAGATGTAAGTTTCATCGAAGACCCCATCGCCGATCTGGAACTCAATACAAAACGCTACATAGAATCTCGCAAATCACGCCCCAATTCGATTCATTAAAATCTAACTTGCCACTCCTTGTGGCAACAATTACATAGTCATATTAGCTAACTCAATCATAAGATATTGATACCATGGATTTTTTTAATCATTCGTTTAATTAATGGGTTTCCATAACCATGTCTGATTAAACTAAAAGATCGCGAGCTCCGAGAAATAACAGTATAGTAGACGTTCTAGGGGGTTCTTTAAGAATCAAACTGTTTGCCCCGAGCGTCATTAATGGGAAGCAATTTGAGTGTCATAAGAACAGGGTTTACGAATATTTTAGGAGAACATCATGTCAGGAATTTATGGAATGTTGGGAGGCGGATCCTTATCTCTGGGTCTCATACTATGCGCCATCGCCGCCGTCACCTTGGGATTCGTTGGCGCGAAACTAATCGTCTGGACGATCTTTGTCGCGGCGGCACTAACACTACTGGGTGCACACCCGGTATTACTTGCCATCGTGCTTGGACCGTTGGTTCTGTTCAATATTAAGCCACTTAGGAGGCTACTGGTCACGAATACCATCGTCGGCATATTGAAAAAGCTCAATATCCTGCCGGAGATTTCGGAAACTGAACGTGTCGCACTTGAAGCTGGTTCGACTTGGGTCGACAAAGAGATTTTTTCCGGTAAGCCGAACTTCAAGGCGATTGCGCGCGAGCCCTACAAAAAAGCTTCCGGAGAAATCCTCGATTTTATCAATGGTCCTTGCGAAAAAGTCTGTCAGATGGTGGACGACTGGGATGTTTACAAAGAGGGTGATCTTCCGGAAGAGGTTTGGGATTATCTCAAGAAAGAAAAATTCTTCGGTATGATTATTCCGAAAGAGTACGGTGGACTTGGCTTTTCAGCGATTGCAAACAGTGAGGTCGTAGCAAAACTTTCTACAAGATCTGCTCCACTCGCGATCACGGTCATGGTTCCAAACTCACTTGGACCTGCCGAGCTTCTGTCACATTACGGAACTCAAGCACAGAAGGATCACTACCTGCCTCGTCTAGCAGACGGACGGGAGATTCCTTGTTTCGCTCTGACGGAGCCAGGTGCTGGATCCGATGCGGGCGGTATGACCTCAAACGGAGTGCTCTTTAAGGACTCTGACGGATCGATCAAAATTAAACTCAACTGGGAAAAGCGTTACATCACCCTAGCTGCTGTCGCCACGGTTCTCGGCTTGGCTGTTAAACTACGTGATCCAGATAACCTTCTTGGGAAAGGGGAAGATCTTGGAATCACCTGTCTTCTCGTACCAGCCGACACCGATGGCGTCATCCTCGGGCAACGTCACAACCCCATGGGAGTGCCTTTTTACAACTGCCCAACACGAGGTGAAGATGTGGTCGTCGGAATCGATCAGATCATCGGTGGTCAGGAGTATGCTGGTAAAGGCTGGCAGATGCTAATGGAGTGTCTGGCAGTTGGTCGTTCCATCTCTCTTCCTGCACAAAGTACTGGTGGCACCAAGCTCGTTGCGAGAGTCGCCGGCGCTTACGCTGCTATCCGTAAACAGTTTGGAATCGAGATTGGAAAGTTTGAAGGGATCGAGGAGCCACTTGCTCGCATCGGTGGATTCTCTTATAT
This sequence comes from Pseudobacteriovorax sp., assembly GCA_013215145.1. Lineage (GTDB taxonomy): Bacteria > Bdellovibrionota_B > Oligoflexia > Oligoflexales > Oligoflexaceae > DT-89. Next base: position 14,428 of record JABSRP010000070.1, on the reverse strand, counting down.
CTTGGAAGCCTCTCGAATTTTCACAGTTGGTGCCGTTGACAGTGGAATCAAACCATCAGTGGTCTCAGCCATTGCAAAGTACAATTCTACCGAGATCTATCGGAAAGTGATCAACGACGGTATGGATATTCTTGGTGGTGCCGCGATCTCTCGTGGTCCTCGCAATATTCTAGCAAATGGATACATTGCAGCCCCAATTGGTATCACAGTTGAAGGCGCAAACATCCTCACTAGATCAATGATCATATTCGGGCAAGGAGCTATCCGTTGTCACCCATACGCCTATCAAGAGCTAAAAGCCCTAACGGACGGTGATATCAAGGCCTTTGACGAAAACTTTTGGGCTCACGTGGGCTTTGTTAATCGCAACGCCTGCCGCGCACTTCTGCTCTCTCTGACAAGAGGTCGATTGGCACAGGTTCCTGGTGGACCAATGAAAAAATATTACAGGAAGCTGGCTTGGGCTTCTGCAAGCTTTTCCTTTATGTCGGATGTGGCCCTAGGGAGCTACGGTGGCGGATTGAAGCTAAGAGAGAAGATTACAGGCCGCTATGCAGACGTACTTTCTTGGCTTTACTTAGCCACAGCAACACTTCACAGGTTTGAGTCGGAAGGTCGTAAAAAAGAGCATATTCCATACGTTGAGTGGTCACTTCAGTATGCTTTCGCTCAAGTTCAAGCAGCCTTCGAAGGCATCTACGAGAATATCGAAATACCTTTGGTACGTTGGATTTTCCGCGGTCCTATACAACTCTGGGCTCGATTTAACTCGTTCGGAACGCTACCAGATGACAAACTCGGGCGAAAAGTCGCTCAAGGCCTTTCAGTTCCAGGTGCATTACGCGACGACATGACAACTGGTGTCTTTCTACCTGAGGAGGCTCATGAAGCCGTGGCTCGCTACGAACATACCTTCAAACTGGTTTCTGAAGCCAACGGCGTCTATCACAAAATTGTGAAGGCTATGAAGGCTAAAAAGCTTCCGAGAGGAAAGCCAGACCGCATGGTAGACAAAGCTCTAGCAGCTAACGTCATCACAAAAGAGGATTTCGATTTGGTTCAAAAGGCGGAAAAAGCCCGAGAAGATGCGATTCAGGTCGACTCTTTCGCGTTGAAGGACTTTGGAACCAACCTTCTTACTCCCCACAAAGACAAAGCTGATGCCGTTAATTCTTAATAAGATCAGATGATTGTGGCCCTGCGGGGCCACTTTTTGACTCTTACCCTGGCTTTTTTCTTATCTCTATGATCACAAAGTCCGATACCACCTCAATGGAGGTGTCGGTTACATGAATCTTAATCAACTTACAAACACTGACAAAGTAGCTATCGTTTTACTTGCTCTAGGCGAAGAACTAGCATCGGAAATATTTCGGAGAATGTCCCAAGACGAGGTCAAGCGAGTCGGGGCCGCCATGAGCCGATTAGGTCGCATCAACCAAGAACAGGTCAACATTGTGATGACCGAGTTCAAACAGCTTATCAGTGCTACATCTTCTCATATTAGTCACGCCAACCCAGACTTCCTAAGATCAGCACTTGTTCTTGCTTTTAGAGACTCGAACAAAGCCTTAGACCTAGCAGATGAAATCTCCCAAAGCAGCTATAGATTTCGCTGCTTCGAACAATCCACCCCCAATTCCATAGGGCTGGTTCTGGCGAAAGAAAGTGCGCAGACTATTGCTGTGGTCCTCGCCAACATAGAACCTTCTCAAGCAGTTCAGACTCTCAAGGCTATCCCCGAGCAAAAAAGGATCGACGCCATTGCTCGCATTGCCGATTTGGATTCCGTAGATGTGGAATCCTTAGCTATCATTGATGATCAGATCTGCCAGGAATTATCGGGACGTCTTCTCAACCGTAAACGCCTTGGCGGAGCAGATAAAGCCGCCCAGATTTTATCCAAAATGCATGTAGATGGTGAAACCATCCTCGATTCACTACAAGAAACTCATGCTGATCAAGCCGCCGAGATTATGGATCGCATGGTTCGCTTTGAGGACATTCTGAAAATGGATCCTCAGCCGCTTCGAGACCTGTTCCAGCTAATTGATCGAAAAACTTGGCATCTAGCGCTACGAGGAACAAATGAAGCACTGCTCCAAAGCCTAAAAACGTCTATGTCGGAGAGAAGCTACTCGGCTTTATGTGAAGACATCGATGCTTTAGGTCCTCAGCCTTTGAAACATGTAAGAGAAGCTCAAAATGAGATCATAAAAAAAGCTGTCCAACAGTATGGGATAGCTTTAAACGATCAGTTTTCTGATCGTCAGGTGGTATGATCCTAAGCGCGAGGTTTAGGATTCAGCTGATTCCTCAGCGGCTTCTTCCGAAGACTCTTCAGCCTTTTTTAGGCCAGTTTTGATGAGACCTTTATCAACTAAGATTTTAACTTTCTCATCGCCATTAACAAATTTGTTAGAGCCGCGAACTTGAACGGCGTAGCGACCGCTTCTCTTTTTGTAAATTTTGTACTCAGATTTTGCTTTCATAGCACGGATCCTTTCAAAGGGTTATCGTAAGGCCTGGCACATTAACCTATGTATCGAAAGAAAGCTACGGTTATTACTGCTTGTCCAAATAGATCGCAATAACGTGCTGACCACCTTGATTTATACCAATAGTTTTAGATACATAATTCCCTAAAAGCGATCGCAGGCGATCTGCCCCAACAGCCTTCGGGAACAAGCAAATCCCGTCCATTTTGCCGCAGACCTTAGCTATAGCTTCGATATATTCAGCTAATCGCTCAATAAATAGATCATTTTGGCGTGATTTACTTAGGCGGATCCCATAGGGAGGATTAATCAACAACCTCAGGTTCTTGCCAAGTAAACCATCAAAAGTCTCGAGGAAAGCATCCGCAGTCTTAACTTCAAAATCTAAATCTAAGCTTAGCTTGGCATCGAACGCATCCAGATTTTCTTCTAACTCAGCAGATTGCTTTTGATCTTTTTCAACACATATTATCTTTGGACTAGCCTTTAGGTGGGTACCCAACTTTCTAGTGATAAAGCTTAAAGATTTTGTAGGAAACCAGTCTTGCGCCTCAAAGCTAAAGGACTCATTTCTGAGCAGTAAAGGAGCCACCTGCGAAATAATCATGGCCTGCTCTGTGGCAAAGGTTCCACTTCCTGCAAAAGGGTTGTAAATGATATCAACGGGCTCTAAGGGTAACTCACGGCATAATGCAGCTGCAATATTTTCATTCAAGGGAGCCTTGGTTTGATACGAGGTCTTAAACCCTCTTTTGTATAGGTGACTCCCCGAAAACGACAGAAATACCCGACAACGGTTTTTTTCTTGATCCACAAAAATGTCAATGGCTCGTTCAGTAGAATTTTGTTGATAGCCTGAAGCATCGAGCTTTTTTGAAAGGGCATCTCTGATCTTGGCCTCGTGATAGAGTTTGGATTGCCTAGAGTCCACATGAACGCCATACTCCTGAGTCTTACATAAATAGTGTTGCCATGCGATTTTACTGAACAGTTCATTTAACTCGGCAAAGCTACCTACATGCCTTGAAGCAATCTCGATGTATATATGCCGGGCCGTAGCGGTGCGAGCTACAAGCTCAAGAGCTTGACGGAAGTCGATATTTTCCACGAGACAAGTCTGGTTCGGCCCCTGAGTTAGCTGGCATGGATACTTTCCCGGACTTTCAAAACTTGTAATGATCGTCTTAAGCTCTTTCTGACCATAGGTACTTAGGCCAGAGGGAAAGCGACAGAGCAACGTATGGGGCTGCCCCAAAATTCGATTGGCTATTTTAGCAGTCAATTTATCTAACAACTTTTCTGAGATAATTTTCTAACAACTGCCGATCTTCGGCATTCTCTTTGGCAGCGCCGCGGACCTCTTCCAAGATCTCTTCGCGGTAGCGACGACTGACCTCATATTCTCTTTTGATCTCGACATCACCTCCAGCCACAGGGCTTCCGTAATAGGCATCACTACCTACGCGACGGCGTCGCCCGCGACGTTGATCTTTACGCTGAGACTTACTAGCAGCACTTTCGGCTTGACGCAAGAGTCGACCAGCGAAATCAGAGGCTGATTCGGCACGAACAAAGTTTTCCTCATCGCCAGAATCTACTGTAGCGTTCATTGCCTTTACCGCTGCTTTGATTCTTTCAGCTGCTACCGGCGAAAGGGATCGTAGCTGACCTTCTAAGGCACCTGTTTCCTTGATATTTGATTTTTGCTGCATGCGAGCTGACCCCCACGATTCGGCCAATTCGCTGCTCTTTTTTTCCGTGGCCTGATCCAGTTGGCTAGAGATTTTGCCTTGTCGCTTCTGTAGTTCTCGTATTTTGTTGCGACTATCTGACAATCCCTGCTGCCGTTTTTGCTCATTGGAGCGCCGGCTCTGGTCTTCAGCACTTTCTAACTCATCAATCCATTTCCGATAAGATGCCACTGTGGCAGATAAGTTCTTAAGTGAGTTTTGGACGGTTTCCGGACGTTCCGCTTCTACAGCGATCTCTTTGAGCGATTGCTTAAAAGGTCGCTTTTGGATGTCTTTCCAGGTTTGCGGGGTAAATTCTTTTGAGACATACTTCATCCTAAGATCCCAGCGTTGATACCTCTCATCAAGAAAGGTAGAAAGCCGATCTGTTACAACCTCAACAGGAAGAGCTCGCCTCTCTTTTGGCTTTTCTATGAGCCTTGAAAGCGCTCTGACCGCCACGAAAAAATCCCGATCTCGCTCTCGGTCATCGAGTGACTCGTGCTCGAACAAGAACTTATTTAGCTCTTCGCTGAACTCCAATACATTGCTTCGATCTTCCGTTTCTATCGCATTTTCGAGGGAGATCGAGACCTGACGCATAGTGTGACGGTCCAACCCATCAAAGAAAGGAGAACGGCTGGCCTGTTTGAGAGCGGTCTCCATCATCTCACTCAGCCCCTTGTCCAGTCGTTCACCTTCGCCAACCGAGGCATCGGTTTCGGATTTGATGTTCCGCAGTGTTGCTAGAGTTTCTTTGTATCGGCCATAGGCCGAAGCTGTTTTAATCACTAGCGGCTGACTCCGCCCGAGAAGTGGGAGGGGCAGACTACGGTCTAACGCTTCAGCTACGATCTCGATTTCAGCTAAGTCCGACTGAACGTAGGTTTCGAGAAGCAATGAATAGGTCGTAGTCAGACTGGTCTTATCGGTCGCCATGATATTCGATACCAACTCATTCGAGGTCTGCTTGCCTGAGTTGATTTTTAGCCTCACTTCCTTAAGAGGATTCTCAGAACTTACGTGAATCAGTAAGGGCAACGGATTCTCATCGGGCCAGGGCTGTTCGAGGACGCCGGCTACCTTAAGGGTCACTTTTGGTACAGGAAGTCGCAACACCTTAATCTTAGCTACTGGCTCATCTAAAGAAATATGAGATAGAAATAGATCAGCGTTGTCTTTCACATTGAACGTGATGTCGTGAACACTGTTAATAGCATCTCCAGCTACGTTTTTTTCGGCTGTTAACCTAAATGTCTGCTTTGATCCCGATTCATCTTGAAGCACCACATAAGGCTTTGAAGAGATATCTGTCGTGACTTGAATCCGAATGCGATTGCGTTCCAAAAGAGTTAATTCATGAACCCGTCCAGAATCAAGACTATACTCCACGATGTCAGATTCGTTTGGATAGCCTTCCACCACTTGAAGGCTACTCCCTTGAGCAAGCTGTGCCACCACTCTTTGGACACTGTTATAGACATTATTCATAGCATTCGGCGAGAGCTGAGACATCATACCCCATAGCAAAAAAGGAACGACTAGGGTTGACGCGTGATGATAAAACCTACGGCGATTGCCGACAGCAACCTCCATCGCATCAGCTTCCAGATAGCTCTCCCAGATAGCATTTTTCACATCTTCTTTTTCCAACATAAAGGCTGGACGAGCTACATGAGGGTGCCGAATTTCCAGTGACTTTAACAGATCTTTAGGGTTAATCCATCTAAGGTTCCAACGGATTCCAATAGCACCAAAAAATACGAGACTCACTAGACCAACGATGAATTGCTCTTCCTGTGACCCTGGACGGACCACAGCCCACAGACTAATCGTGACCATGACCATAAGTAAGCACCGCACCACTCTGACAAACAGAAGCAGTACCTCAGACCAGATTTCGTTGCGACGGACTCGAGAGAGATGACGGCTGAATCGACTATCCATTAGGGTACCTTTGTCTTAAGTTGACACGATAGCTTTTCTTCTAACCAAGGTATGATGGAGTCAAGAACCACCTGCCGCTCCTTTGGTTCGGTCAGCGGATGTGCTCCTATATTACCTACCTCAATCAAAGTGAGACGATCCTTAAGGGGGTGCTGGGCAACCAGGTTTTTGAGGGTAATGGCATCGTAATGGGGCACCTGCTGAGGAATAATGATTAGGGCTTCGTGGGTGACACGAATAAATTGACTTGGTAGATCCTCAGAGGCATTCATGAGCTCACGAGCCAAACCAAAACTCAAGTGCTGAAACTTCTGCTGTGCCTTGCTGGAGGACAACCAACCGAAGGTGAGCATTCTTTGACTAAGGCTCCTGGGCAGTTTCAGCCTCGGCAACATCTCAGCTACAATCCGGATCGCCACCTTAATCGGCAATGATATGGCGGGCCCTAGCTTGAAGACGGGTGCAATGGAAATAGAGTATTTTGCATAGTCCGGGTATACCTCAAGAAAGTAAGTCGTGATCATGCTACCCACTCCCTGAGAGAGGACGATGGGCACCTTGCGATCGGATTTAAACCGGACCCACGATACGATCTGAAGCAGGTCCTTGACCAAACAATCAAAACTGGGAGAATGCCCCAGAATATGCCCCGATCTGCCATGCCCACGCAGATCAAAGCAGTACACACTGAAACCAAGGCTTTTGAGAGACTGCGCTAGTCCTCTGTAAAGCTTTACGCCCTCTCCCAAGTCATGAACCATCACTACGGGAGGAAATGGGCTGTTCTCCGTCAGCCAACCCTTTAGGTATGCTGTACCGCCAGAATGGTCGATTGGGCATTTAAATACTACGGGGGCGAGTTCATCTTCCGCTTCTTTGACGCCGCTTTCGGTCAAAGGCATACCGTATCCAGAGACATCTTCCACGTCATTTTCAACCATTATGAACGCCATTTCCTAATCAATCTGGGTAAACCATCGGCTAAGCTCGTATTTTATCATAGCCAAGGAATAGGCCCGACTAAAATCACGACAGAAAGGAAAGGCTGAATTTGGAATTGGCAAGGATCACGATTTTATATATGGTCGTAGGTCATCTCATTCCTTAGAGATGAACCCATAGCAAAGCTAAGGGGGCGTACTGGTTTCGACGGGTATGGAAGCCGATTGTAAGGAGCATGTCCGGGGTGGTAACGTGACCCGGTTATAAATGCGTTTCATTTTGTATATTCGGCAACGAAGATTACGCTTTAGCAGCCTAAGTCGCTGTTACGTTGATCTAGAAGGTGCTAACGCTTCTAGCTAGACGTATAATCCGTTAGCTTACTAAGAGACCCTTCCGTCTGTAGGGTCCTTAGGACAATAATCAGACTGCGGATCTGGTAGCTTGCCCCGGGCGCTCAGGTCAAGAGGACAAATCTGGGAACTAAGCATGTAGTAGCCTTTATCTGCCCATGTTCGGACGCGGGTTCGATTCCCGCCGCCTCCACCAACACAACTCTTCAATATCATTTGGATAAATCTATAAAACCCACAGCTCTGTGGGTTTTTTGTGTGTTTCATTTTTTCCTTCACTTTAGGAGACACTCTACCAAGTTGGTACCACAGCAGCGTCCTTACTATGATGAGCATATAGCTTTACCGTAGTCTTGAAATCAGAGTGTCCCATTATCTTATAGAGGTCCCATATTGAACCTCCTCTAATCATGTACCAAGAAGCAAAAGTATGACGCAATCCGTGAAAAGTGATCTCTGGCAGACCCAGCTTTTCTTTGTACTTTTTAAATACTTCGTTTGACAGCTTCCTTCCTATCAAGCGCCTTCCTGTCCTAGTTGTAAATAATGGGCTACTTGCACTCTCTGCAGAAAGAAGTAATTCTTCCAGCCATTCATTCAACAGACTGTTTCTATCAAATTTGATAGTTCTAGACTTTCCTGACTTCGTAGGTCCAGCTTTATGATTCTTATCGTCCCAAGACTTATTTATTGAAATATAACCAAGCTCCAGGTTGACGTCTTTTTTGTTCAAACCAATAACTTCACCGAGACGCAAACCGCATTCTAACCCTAAAAGAAGAGCTGCCCTGTGCCTGTCTTCCGGCCTACGCTTCAACTCTTCAACGAAATTAGTTATGAATATTCGCTCGTCCCACCAATTTTCCGAACCATTTCTCCTTACAGGAAGACTCTCGACTTTGTGAGGATTTTTCTCAATTATACCCCAGAATTCTGCTTTACCAAGCAAGGTATGCAACACTCTGAGACAGTTATTAATTGATTTTGGAGAAAGAACGCTATTTTTCACCAGGTCACTCTGGAATTTTTCTACCAGGGAAGTCGATATATCGGACACTTTCATATATTGAAAATACGGACTTATTCTACCGTCAAGATCAATAAGATACCTCTGAGCTGTGCTTTCCCTTATCTTGGTAAAATGCCTTTCCTTAAACATTGCTACTAATTGTTCAAATCTTATAGGTTTTGATTCTCGATATTTATCAGAATTAAAAAGCGACATTTGATCTAATTTAAAAGTTTTCGCTTCTCTAAGTTTTTTAAAGCCTCTTCGACTAATTCTTTTCTTTTTGAAAGAAGTATCAACGGTATAAGTTCCATTTTCTTCTTTATAAATTCCCTTTTCTGATGTTTTAGATCTCATACCTAATTTTTGTGCAGTAGCCACTTAAATATCTCCTCTTTATTAAACCAAAGTTTCCCTCTGATCTTGAAATGAGGAATACCCTCACCAACCCAATGATACACAGTAGATTTGCTATACTGATACTTTAGACAAGCCAATAGCTCATCGATAGTCAGCAGATTTTCAAAATCAACTTTTCCTAGACTGTCTTTTTTGTATTTCATATATACATCCTCGCATGAAGCAAGGAGAAATAACCAAAGAAAGGAAAGGGCTACCACACCCATGGATATTGGTAACCGCTAAAATAATAGAGTGCAAGAAAAAACTTATCTTATTTTCTCATCTTCATTTCCAAAGATATGACCAATCATAGGAAGCATGTTAGCAGTTAGTGTGGTGTTCACTTCTAGTCGTCCCTCTAATTCAGACAGAAAGCCTAATTTTTTCATCTTCTCTACAAATTTTAGACCTTGACCATTTGGTACTAAGGCTAGATCACCTGATGATACAAAACATGTCATTACCAAGATGAAATACTCTAGATTTTTCTTTGACCCTAAAAAAGCAGGATTCGACTCTACATCGATTTCTCCGAAGATTTCACTCTCACTTACTAGATACCCTCCCTCTGGAAAATCGTAGTCACTTATTTTTTGCCACATAGAATCTAGATTATTCTCCTGTAGACTCTGTCTTAATAATTTCATTAGACCTTCATCTTCCTCAGTAGGTCTTATTGATTGGACTTCAGACCGCATAAATCTTCTCAATTTTCTATTCTCCTTTTCAGTTAAATCGTACTTGATCTTTAATTCACCCTTCTTTGACTTATCTGTAAAACCCGTGTATTCGATAACCGTTGTCCTCAGGACTTCCCAAAAACTGACCATTTTTTCCGTCATAACTGCACCCATTCACGATCAACAACACAAACCTAATTTCGAAAACAAACATCAACCACCTTTCCTTAAGGTTATTCATCATCATAAAAGTTGTCCTTTAGTTCCTATGTAGATTCTCTTATACAAATTCTGTGCCGCTCATTTCTGTGATTTATGGCATCAAACGTTCGCTATATCGAGCTCAGTTACGATCAATTCAGAAGGCGAAATCTATGATCAAAAAGTTTTTTCAATTTTTTTTCGTGGTCGATTCCCTGGTCGATGGCGTGGTCGATTCCCTGGTCGATTCCACGGTCGTAACAATTTATTCGAAAAGACATCCGCTGATTACTATCCTAAATAACTAGGAAATCCATCCTCTAGGCTTCTGGTCGATCCAAAAACCTGTCAATTTAAGGGTATTTACAGCGTAAAACTTCGCTGCTAGCGTTTTTCAAAAGTAGAGGCACAGCCTTTTTCAACAACCATGAAAGGAAACTCTTAAGGCCTAAATTTAGGCGTAAAGACTAAAAATAGAAAATGGATAGAAGACACATTGAACGTGCTGTCATCAGCATGCCTGGTCTCGTATTGTCTGGATTCTGGTCTAGAGAGTGTGAGAGCTATCGGAAAAAAAAGAGAAGAGTTACTTGATAGGCCGGAGTACTTAATGGAGTTCATACTGTTAGTCAAAACGATTGAAAAGTCAAGACTGGCAAAAAGAAGGATTAGAAATACTAGGGCTAAAGCAAAGCTTGGTCTGCAGACTATAAAAGAGCTTCTCGAGAGGGAGCTTAAAACCCAAATTCATAGCGGACTCCTCATAGCAGCGCTTAAGCACCTTGGATTCGAGATCAAAAAGACTGACGATGACAGTAATCCTCTTATTGGCTTTGATCCAAATATTCAAGATATGGCCCAGTCAACTAAACGATAGAAAATTTTATTAACTGCCACTGGCAGAGGTATTTCACACTCATACAGCAAAGGAGATTTGTATGACACAGCACCTTATTACCTTTTTACAGCCTAACACACCCGGCAGCACACTCGTGCTCTACGATCGACTAAAAAACAGGTGGTAAGTCTATGGAAACAAAAAAGATGGCCAACATGATTCTAAAGGAAGCAAGCGCTCTTGGAATGCCAATATCCAGATACCTTGATCTTTTAGATGTCAATTATCGGACCTTTTACAACTGGCTTCGGGAGATTAATTCACCCTCAATCGAGAGAGTGGCCAAAATCACTCAGAAAATGAAAAAAATTAGAAAGGATTACTAACCATGATTCTGACAGATGAACCAATTGAAACCTACCACAGCGAAAGTGAGCATCTTTCCAAATCAGGTATCGATCTTATCTTGCAGTCTCCAAGACACTACTGGGATCGCTATCGAAATAAGAAAACCGGCTACTCGCCAACGTCAGCTCAAAACCTTGGGATTATGATTCATGAGATGCTTCTTGAGCCTCACCTTTTTGAAACCAAGTATATCTGCGGACCAGAAGGATCTAACAGGACCCACAAGGCCTTTAAAGAGCTTGTAAGGGAAAATGAGGATAAGCAGGTCCTGCCTTACGCAGAATGGCAAAAACTCCACACGATCAAAGACTCAGCTCTGTCCCAAAGAAGTAGCAAGCTTCTTCTCGAGTACGAAGGTCAAAACGAGGTCTCTTGCTACTGGAAGGATGAAAGAACGGGTAGGGGGCTAAAGTGCAGGCCTGACAGACTCATTGGAGATAGAAGCCTAGTCGTGGACCTAAAGACAACCGAAGATGCTAGCTACGATAAGTTCACCAGGAAAGCCGCAGATTTTGGATATCACAGATCAGTAGCCCTAACCACGAGGGGCCTAAAGGAGCTCACCGGCGATGATTACACCTATCTTTTTCTAGTGGTAGAGACTAAACCCCCTTTCAACGTTGCTACCTTCAAATACGAGTTTGATGACATCGTTCTTGGAAATGACGAAATCAACCTAGCCATCAGCCTATACGATGAGGCTGTAAAGACGGGATTTTGGCCTGGGTATGGCAGCGGAATCCAAACTCTAACGCTTCCTCCATGGAAAAAAAGGACTGCAGTATGAATGATCTTGTAAATCAAAACGAAGCTATCGGGATCTCGCCGATTATTAGAGAGCATATGCTTGTTGCAGAAAAGTACGCATCCTCTGGCATGGTGCCGAGCTACTTTAGAGGAAAACCCGAAGATATTTTTATTGTCCTTCAAATGGGAGAAGCGCTTGGAATTAATCACTACGCGACAGCCCTATATGAAATAACTCCCATTAAGGGAAAACCAACTATATCTGCCAAGCTTGCCATGACTCTAGCCTACAGATCTGGAGCATTTAAAGATCGGATCGTTTTTAGACAGGAGGGTGATAGCTGGGACAATCTAGTGGTCTACGCGTCGGTAACTCTAATCTCTGGTGAGAAAGTAGAAGTAAACGCAAGCATCGCTATGGCCAAAGCTGAAGGATGGACAAGTAACCCAAAGTATAAATCTATGCCAGTTCAGATGCTCTCCTATCGCGCGGCTCTAATGCTTATTCGAAGATACGCTCCCGAATCTCTTTTGGGAGTTCCAATCGTGGATGTTGAAGCAAGGGAAGTTAAATCAGAACCATTTAAACTAGTAGGGAGGCCATCAGAGGATATCGAAGATCTTTTAGGACTTGAAGGGGAGGGGAAATAACCAACTGATTGGAAAGGCTACCACACCAAATCATTTTTCCAACCAATTGGAGTAGATATGGATATTAGAGAGCTAAGGGAAATTCAAGCAAAATTTAACGAGGAAGAAAAGTTTATAGGAGAAGACTTAAAGGAGGACGATCTCGATTATCAAATGATTGAGCACATGCAGCTCGAAAATAGGATCATTCTAGAAAAAGGAAGATACACAAAGCTATCTGCCAAAGTTTTAAAGATGGTCAAAGCCAGAAAAGACCAGCTCATGGAAGAAAAAGATACAAGGTTACCTGTTAGAGAGGAGAAATAAATGGGATGGAGAAAGAAAAATAAGAGAATTAATACGATTGATCCTAGAAGGATTATCGAGATTGACAAGAAAATCAGAGAAGGCGCACTGGAGCGAAAAGTTCCAGACGAGGCAGTCACTACAAGCAAAAATCGATAAGGAATATTTGAAATGAAAAAAAATAAAGACAGTCTAAAAATCGTTGAATCCAGGGAACAAATCTCGGTTAGGCAAAAAGCCATAAAATCCTCAGGCAAAGAGCTTCTTTTAAATCTCATAACCATGGATGGAGACGAGGGCTTACTATCAAACGAGGCTTGTCAGGCGTTTGGAATTTCTCCCGCCGGAATTAGGAATCACCTAAGTAGGTACCAAGTTTGCTTGTCCCTAATAGAGACGCCCAAGCTAAAATCACTTTAAAAACAGAACATTGTCTCAAACCAGCATGACTAAAAGCAGGGCAAATGCCCTGCCACAGGAGATGACTATGAGAGAAATTGTATTTCCACGTGGATGGGCTCCGATGGAACTTTGGATCGCAAGACTAGAAATCTCTGATGACTACAAGGCTCAAGAATTGGAGCAAAGAGTAATGGAGATGACAAAGCTGGTCCAGGGCTGCATTAAGGAAATCAATCGTGGGGGAAAATATCACCAGGTTTTTCACAAGCGCATTATTGCAGATGTACTCGTTAGGGACGGCGTTATGAAGGAACTCTATGAGGAAAACGAAGTGCCCATGCTGGAGCGGGTAGGGGAGAGGAGATAGCAAATGGAGAATGTAATGATGAACACACTAGTTGAGATCGATTTTAAGAATCCGGTGCCGATTGACTTAGATAATTCAATAGATTTAAGGCTCATATTTGAAAAACTACAAGAGAAAGGAGGAATCTCGTCCAGATCAAAGTATGCAGATTGGGTTAAAAACAAACTCCGCTATTATACTGAAAACACTGACTACTTTAAGGATCTAAAAAAACGATCCGCAAAAACGGAAAAGGTTTTCAGGTCAATGTAGACTACATTACCACCGTTCAAGTCGCCATGGAAATCATCGCCAATGGACACAAAGAGGCAGGTCATGAAATGCGCCGCTTTCTAACTGAGTGCCTTAGGCTTTCCATAGAAAAACCCCAAAAGGTACTTGATAGCTTTGACGTCACCGATCTTCTCAGTATGGCAACAAGGGAAATTGAAAAAGAAAGAAAACTAAAAAATCAAGCCATAAGAGACCGCGCAAAAATCGGAGACAGTAAAGTTGCTACCGCCATGGCCACTGCGAGCGCAATGTCAAGAAAACTAAAGGCAAAAGAAAAGGAGATCGAAGACTTGAAAGTTGCTGTAGGTGAATCGGTAGAGTGGAAAACTGTTATTGGTTGGAAAAAGTGTATTCCTGTGTTTGCGGCATTCTCGCTTACCGATGCGGAGCTTGGAAGATTGCTTGCTGCAAAAGCCAGGTCCATGGGTTTTATCAATCGCAAAATTGACGATCCGCGGTGGGGAAAGGTTAATGCTTATCACCGGAACGTTGTTCGCCAGCTTCTTGAAGATTCTGGAATTGAGCCAGGAGGATTTTTTCTTGAAAACCAGTAGTGCAAAGGCCAAAGGAAGAAGGGCAGCGGCTGAGCTTAAGGCTTTGATTCTATACTATTATCCCAGCCTTACAGAAGATGACGTGCGCCTTACACCTTCAGGGCTCAATGGTCCAGATATTTTACTTAGCGCAGAGGCTAG
>JABSRP010000069.1 GCA_013215145.1 Pseudobacteriovorax sp. | reverse complement strand
TCTTTGCCATGTGGAATGTCCTCCAAAAGTTATATAAGTTTTTCGGAGGGAAGTGGGATTTCTTTAGAGACAGCACACTAGCAAAAAGCAACACAAAGAATCAGCAATGTTGGATTTACAGAACCGAAGTTTCGTCACAAAAAGTGTAACCATAATGATTTCTCCTGATTCACGGAGACGGGAGACCAAAAAATTCGCCTACCAATGATAAAAGCTCGGCTATATTATTCAAATTATCGCTGACTCAGAGCAGCGAAGGCCTTCACAGGTCCTGTCTTAACGAATTGCTTGCATGAAACTGGCAGGTAGTACCGGCCAGTGCCCAAGAGCAAGAAAAAAATACGCCAAATATTCAACTGTTTTCGGTCTAGCATTAAGCCACTAGGTTCCTATTGCTGTTTGAAATCTTTAAGTGTGCCGGACACTTTAGACACATCCAAACAAGGAATCTTCTTCATTCCCCCGTTGTCTAGGATAGGGAGATTTCAATCAGGATTAATTTTTTGACCTATCGTCAAAAAAATAGTGTCAATTTATCGTGCACTTGCAAAAATTTTGAAACACTTTTGCAATAATCGGATTCTTAAAAAGTCCTACATTCGTAAAAATTGCTAGCCATAAGGACTTGGTTTAGTACAGATAAATATGCCTTATTGACATTAACGCAAAAAGACTGTATTTTCGGGGGTGAAAATCATTGAATCTCAAAATTGGAAATAATTCGATGCTAACCTACAGAAATTCTTTACTTTTTCTTATGGTCTTGACTACGCTTTCTTGCGAAAAGAAAAAATCAAGTGAAGGCAGTAACTTAGAGGTGCGCGATGGCATGCTTGTCGACTGGCACAAAGAGCTTCACGGTTTGAGTCTAGTCGAATCTCTTTTGAGAGATCGAAAGGATACACTTGCTCCAAGCATTCTGGTCATTGATAACAATTTTAGTGAAGCCTCCATTGAAAAGGCATCAGAAGTCATCATGTGGGAGCCTGTAGAGGTTTCCTTTAGTCTAGAATCATACTCTCACGGTAACCAGGTTCTATCGATGGTAGAGGGACCAACTGGTCTTTTAGAGCCGTTTTCCAAAAAATCTATAGCCCTTGCTGGAACTAACTACGGACAGGTGTCAGATCCTTCATGGACACCGCTAGAGATAGAAGAAGCTATATTTTCAGGCTGTGATAAAGGCTATACGACAATTTCCTACAGTGCGATTGCATTGGGGTACGAGCCGCAAGGAACTCCACAGTTTGGAGAAGAGTTCTTACAGGCATTAAAAGAAAAGGGATGTATTCTTGTTCAAGGTAGCGGTAATTTAGGTTATAGCCAGTGGCAAGATGATCCAAAGGATGCCATTATCCGCGTCGGCGCTCTAAATCTTGTAGGTGAGTATTCTGATTTTACTTCAAACGGCGAGATATATGCTCTCGGTAAAATTGTTACTGATCAGATAGAGTTTGAAGCATCAAACAAATTTCAAAAAAATGGTACCAGCTTTAGTACACCCCAAGTAGCATCGATCATTTCTATTGTCAGATCAATTCTTGAAGAAAAGGCTGAGTTTAGAAGCCTTAGCGGTCTCGAAAAAGTTGAGCTACTGAATGAACTGATTTTGGGTCAGTTAAATCCAGAGTTTTCCTCTATTAATGCTCCAAAGTCAGTACTGCTTGCCTTGCAATGGCCAGAGAAACCTTCCTCAGAAAATCAAGAAGCGGCTGCAAACGCATTAGGTCTTACATACGATTCAATTTCCTCGATTTCACAAAAGGCGTCATTTGCCGAATATCTTTCCAATGATAAGAATAAAAAAATTGAATCCTCGAAGGCTGCAGCTACTTATTACAAAAATCTTGGTCTCGCAGATCAAACAGCTTATTTTTTGAAAAAATACATGGCTTACTCTGGAATAAGCGATATTTTAGATCCATCGCTACAGGATTTTGCGAGTCAAATATCCGAAAATTTTTCTACAGATATTGTTAACTACGAATCTCGCATATTTTTACTCGCACTTAATCCTCACGCCGAACACGCTAAAAAATATTGGCAGGAATCAAGAATAGAGCAGAACACTGATCTCATAAGCGGTTTTGTTCGTCCTTTAGATCTTCATGAAGTATCAAATGAGAAGATGATCCTGGATCTATTTATCTCTTTCAATAAGAACTTAGGTGGTGAATTTGCATTATCTATGATCGATGAGTACTTCGAGCACTGTTTTGATAAGATTAGTGAATACCAGTTAAACATGAAAAATCCATCTGGCGGTTATGACGGAGGAAGAGCACTTCCTAAAGTACCGAATCATCTTTTTGCGTATCTTCTTCTTCTTGATCGGCTAATTCAAGATGAAAGAGCTGCAAATATCAAAACAGATCTTACAAGTAGAATGACTTCGATCAAAGAAAAGCTTGATAAATCTGTTGTTCCGCTAAAAACTTTTTCTAGAAGAGGACAAAGAGATTTAAACAGATTTGATATTGAAACTGGCATTTCTCCAGAAATTACTGGAAGTCATATCGATGATTTTGATGCAGAGAAATTTTCGTTTCTTTTTGATTCAAGACTTGACGAAAACTACTTTGATTCTGACGAAAAAATTCTAAACACATCAGGTTTTGTCATAGGCATTGCTTTGAAGAAAGAGTTCGATGCGAAACGCGACCCCGTTTTGGCCAAGAGAGTTTTGGATTTAGCCTCTAATAATCGGCTATGGGAAGAAGTTAGGACTGATGATCAAGGCTCTTCAATTACCTCCCTGGCACTATATTCTCTTGTTAGCTATATGATTGATAACGATATTAAAGATATTGATACAATTTACGATATGAGAAATAAATATCATAGATCTAGATCTATTTCATTTCTTTCCGAGTATCTTACGTTTTTAAACCCAAACAATAACCATTTTTCAACATGGTTTAATGAAGAAATACTATCACCTTCAGCGATAATGTTTGATCGATCTAGTTGGTATTATGCGGCTTTAAGAAGCTACCTTTTAAAATTAGATTCATATCCTGTCGAAGTTTTTAAGTCTAACCTAATTAATCTATCTCATGAATCTGGTGGAGTTCGAGAGATTTTTGATGACCTAAATATAGATTATTCAAATCAGGAGCTTGTGAACTATATAAACGATAGCGACAAATTAGGAATGCTTATCAGTCTGAGTGTACCTACTAATGCTTATGAAAATAGGTTAAATCTCAGCACCTATGTCGAAAAAGAAACGATTTACAAGTCTTTAGAAAATCATTTAGGTAATTTTTTATTCGATATACTTGAAAATCTAGAGTTTACAAGTAGTGGTTTCGAATCAGTCTTATATTCTATCTACAATTTGAATCTTTGCCCAGGCGTGGAAAGTAAAGAGAAAATCGGAATAAAACTGGAAGCCCTAAATGGAGAGGCTGGTTCTATCACCCAAGAATCACCTTCTAACTCTAAGGATAGAGAAATTTTGGTCAATGCTGCAAATTACAGCAGAATTTTTGAAAATATTTTAGATGTTTGTTATTAAACTAAGGAGAAATTCGTGAAGAAATTTATTTTTGCTGGTCTTATGTGTTTAGCCAACACAACAATGGCACTGAATCTCAGTGCCCAAGATGAGCCCAACGTGATAAACTCTATTGAGTTAAAGAGAGGTAGATCATTTGATGTCACAATCTTTAACCAGGAAGATAAAGCGGTTACTTGTACATCTGTAAAAGTTAACTTTACAGCAGCCTTTCCAGGAAATTGTGGCGTTTCAATTCTCAGTGCAGACTCTATTCCCCTTTCAAGCGTAACAATAGAAGCTGGTGAGAGTCACACGTATAAATCAGCAGGAAAAGATGAGTTAAGACTTCTTGAAGATCAGTATGAAGACGCTGAAGATTTCCCATACTTTTGTGAAGGAGCAACTGTCGAGGCTAAATGCACATTGAAATGTGAGTATAACGGCGCCATTTATGAGCCGGGAGACAAATGGGAAGTTCCCCTTACATGGGAAGATCCAGCAACTGGCGAGAGTCTTGCGGCAGGAAAAAATCTATTTATATGTAGAGATAATGGAACTCCAGCACTCAACGAAACAGAATGTGACGCTCCAAGCTTTAAAGAAAGTAACGGACAATGCGTGCCAGTTGGATGTACTGGAAATAAAAAACACGGTGAAGAGTGGCAAGTCTTCAATCCTTCTATAGGTAGAGATGCCGTATGGCAATGTAGTTTTGGCGAACAATCCGAAAAATCCTTCAAATGTATCACTGGTTTTGAAAAAAGAGGAAACGAATGTCTTCGTAAATGTGCTAATAACAAAGCTGCCGGCGATACGTGGGATATAGATGTAGTAAATGGTAAGGTTAAAGGGATTTGCAATTCAGATGGATCAATAGGAGAAGTTGCAAATTCACTTCGCTGTAACAGCAACAGATTCGCTCCGAACGGCCCAAGATCATGCGGTATCAAAGGTTGTGATGGAAGTCCTCACGGGACAGAAATCACTTTGAGTAACAATGGAGCTACTTGTACAAAAACTGTAAGGTTTTGTAATGGTGGAGCTTGGGAAACCGCAACACGCCCAGGTACCTGTAGCGCTGCCCCTTCGTGTAGCGATATTATTCAAAGAAACCGATGTGTTTCCGATACTCGATGCGTATGGTCTGGAAATAGATGTTCAAAAGCTGGTAGCGGTGGAGGTAATCCCGGACCGATCGCTCTTTAATCAACATAGAGCTAGCCTTTTCAAAGGGTCTACCCGTTGGTAGACCCTTTTACAAAAAGTAATTTTATAAAACACATGGTGTATATATGCGATCCTCAGCGAATACTAACTTAGTCTTTTTGTCTTTACTGCTTACGATTTTCTCGGCATGTGGCCTTGAAGATAAGACTTCACAACTTTCAAGAGAAAGAGGCTTAGAATCTCCCCATGAGTTCCGAAATGAACTAGAGACGAGTTCAAGTTGGTCTGGCGCTATGGTGGGAAGTGTTCCTTACAGTCTAAGTGTCGATAAAAATGGGCAGTCATCTATTGGCGTACCCATAAAGACTCTACCTGTGGGAAGCGGTCTTACACCGAGTGTTTCGCTACAATACTATTCTGGAAACAACTCAGTCACTAAGCTTGGCTATTCCTGGTCTCTTGGTGACATATCTTCAATTACACGTTGTCCTAAAACGCTTCCCTATGACGGTGAAAATTCTAGGATATCTTTTGATGACGATTCTCCCTTTTGCCTAAATGGTCAGCGTTTAGTCAATGTTGGCAGTGAAAATGGAACAAAAGTCTTTAGATCGGCTTCTGAAACTTTCATTAAGGTTCTTTTTGACGGAAATAAATTTGAAGTCTATGAGAAAAATGGTTTAATTAAGGTATTTGATGGTAGCAGCTCAAGTACTGTTTTAGGGGAATCGGGTAACATATATTCCTGGGGCTTAACGGAGCTAAAAGATCGTAATAATAATTATATAACTTACAGCTACACAAACGATCAGAACTATCCTCTTATTTCTGAGATCTCATATGGTGGAAATAAAGATTCAGGTATCCCTCATTTCAGATCTATTCGATTTGACTATGAAAGAAACATAAACAAGCGTACCTATTATCATTCCTTCAAAGAATCGGTGCTAAATTCCCGCATAAAGACTATTTCAATTAATGATTCCGGTAGAATAGTCTGGGAATACAGATTAAGCTACATTGGAATGCCAAGTAACCAAGCCGAATTACTAGATTCGATCGCATACTGTATTGGCGATTTTTGTACTCCGCCAACAAAATTTACCTATCAAAATGAAAAACCATCTTTTGAACTAAATATCTTTACTGAAGATCAGTTGATTGGTTCAGAAGATACTGAAAAATATGTCAGGTTCAGTATTGACGTCAACAATGATGGTCATACAGATATTTTAACCTTCGACAAAAATAAGCTATATATAAATTTTCTTAAAAACGAAACAACTAGTTCGAGAGTAGAAACAAATGTAGACCTACCTTCCACATGGAATAAGTCTAGAGATCCTGTCTTTATTGAAGATATTAATAATGACGGTTTTATAGATGTCCTGACGATGGTTACTAAGAGCGGAGGAAATACGCCTGAGGAAGCTAAGGGAATCTATGTCCTATATGGAACAGGAAGCGGGTTTAAGCCTGCTATCCAAGTAAGCCGTGAGCTTGGTGAATTAAATGTCCGAAGGACGATTGTTAACATCACTGATTTAAATCAAGACTATCTTCCTGAAATAGTAGCATTTAGACCCGAGGGTGTTCTTGTATTGGAAAACACAGGCGAAGGTTTTCGGCGTGCAGGTACAGATGGAATAGTAAGTGATACGTATTCAATAGAAAATGGCTGGAGATTTGAGACTGATCCTAAATTCGTCATGGATATTGATGGTGATGGTTCGAAGGATTTGGTGGGGATTCAACGTCATAAAATTATTGTATCTTTAGGTGATGGTTTTAGTTTTGGAGCTCCTCGCAACTGGGTGTCGGTGAATGACGAAAACATCTATAACCCGTTAGATGACAGTAGATTTTTCGCTGATATGAATAGAGACGGCCTAGTTGACTTTGTTGGTATGGGTAAGTTTGGAGTAGCAGTCAGACTTAATCAAGGTGATAGTTTTTCGAAAGAAGAGTTTTGGTCGGAGCGAATGGGTTCCGAATCTGGTTGGCGCAATAGAACGGGTTTTAAGACAGTTGTTGATATCAATGGAGATGGTTTCCTTGACTTTGTGGGCATAAGGAAAGGTCAGCTTCGTGCCATAATCGGTAGAGGAACTCCTTTAGCCGGCGCCGATGAAAGAGAGCTAACAGTAAACTTTAAAGATGATTTTCTTTTTGATTGGAATACAAATTTCCCACTAAGAGGAGAAGATTTTAACTCTGATGGAGTCCAAGACTTTTCTTTTACAGATCCCAACAGAGGGATCTATGTAATTCAAGGTAAGAGAAACTACTTTAGGCTGACTGGCGCAGTTGATGCTTTTAAAAATCAAGTAAAGGTAAACTACGACACCTCTAAGCTTGATTTTTACAATAAAACCGAAGAAGCAAGTAAACCTAACACTATACTTCCAAATGTTGGAATTCTTGTTAGCTCGATCGAAAAATCTGATGGTATCGGAGGATTTAATCGGACAAGCTATGAATATGAAGACGCAATCATTCATCAAATTGATGGTTATCTTGGCGTTAAAAAGTGGACTGTTACCGATGATAGTATGAATACGGTGACCGAAAATCTTTACTCAACTGATAGCGCAGCTGGTATTTCCGGGCTTCCTATTTCGACAAAAGTCTATGTAAATGAAAACGGTAGATTAAGGCTCACTAGCAGCTCTATAACGTCATGGGTTGCTAGAAAAATGTCTCAAAATCAGAATCATCTTTTTACTTACAACGAGCTTACTGAAAAAACTAGTTATGACGATTTTGGACAAATCATATCCTCGACTAGGCAGGTTTCTAAATATGATGATTATGGAAACTTAAAGACTCAAGAAGTAACTCATGCCCCGTTTATGAGTGTGTCATCCTGCAACTCTAGCTGTTTTGCAAATATTACTACAATGGATTACTTCCCAGCTAATATAGCTCGCTGGCTTATTTCTCAAACTAGATTTGTTAGCGTGAAAAGAGTTGTTTCTGGCAGTGTTGTAAACGAAAAAACGACAAGTTTTACTTATGATAATCAGGGAAACCTATCGACCGAAACAAACTATCCAGATACCAGATATGAGACCAAAACTACCTATACACGCCAGAGGGGTGGTCATGCACTTGTAGAAAGTCAAATTCAAGAGTGGTCAACTCATTTAGGTAGAGAGCTTCCTTTTAATTCGATTGAGGAGTCTAGTACATATGATAATTACGGATTTCTAAAGCAATCGATAAATGCACTTGGTCATACGACGAAAGTTGTTGAAAGGCACCATTTAACAAGAGAGCCTCTTGTTACAGAGGATGCTAACGGCGTAAAGTCTACAACGAATCTTGGGCAAGATTTAAGGGTGTTTTCATCTATTCGTGCGGGCGCGAAAGAATCTCGCAAACGCCATGTATGGTGTGATTCAGACTGTCCAAGATTAGCGGTATATAAAGTGATAACAGAGAGCTCGGATGGATCAAATGAGATAGATTTCTATGATTCAAATTCTAGAGTAGTAAGAAAAAGTAAAACCCTTCAAGACGGAATGACCTCGGTTTTAGACGCAAAATTCCGCTCCGATGGAAACCTAGAGAGAGAATCTTATCCATATTTCCTCGACATTGAGCAGGCTCAATGGAAAAGATTCAGCTATGATGCTCGAAAAAGAAATATCAAAACCAACTATCCTGACGGTTCAGAAGAAACCACAGAGTACCTAAGAGGAAACAAAATCGAATCCTCTGATCGAAATGGAAATAAGAGCGTAAAATCTTATGACTCCGAAGGAAAAATCATCTCTGTTCAAGATGCAGATGGAGAGCTATTAACCTACAATTATGACTCGGTAGGCCGACTTGAAGTTATAAGAGATCCTAAAGGCAATCAAACAACCATCAAATATGATGATCTAGGCCGCCAAATCAGTGTTTTTGAGCCAAACTCTGGCCTTTTAACTTACGAGCACAACTTAATTGGGAAATATAGCGTTAAAGATGCAGATGGTAAGACTACGACAACCAAATATGACAAGCTTGGGCGAGTCATAAAAAAAGAATATAAAAAAGGTTCCGATGTTCTCACTTCAGAATGGGTCTTTGATAGATCTGAGAATGGCATTGGTCTTTTATCGAAACGATCGCAACAGGGCTTTTCTGAGAGTCTGTCCTATGACTCCTTTAGCCGTATTGCTCAAAAAAGCTTAACGATTGATAACAAAAGCTTTTCAAGTACCTATAACTACGATTCACTATCGAGACTTAAAAGCCATAGGTTTGCCAGTGGTTTAGAAGTTGGTTTTAGCTATGATGATTTTGGTTTCAAAAAGTCTACCTATAACCTGTCCAGCGGCAAAGACTATAAAACAATAACCAAACGAAATGCTAGCGGCGAGATCATAGAGTATGTAAATGGAAATGGAACCGTTCAAACAAATGACTACGATGAAAGATCTCGTTTTATCAAAGGGATTAAAGTCTTATCTGGAAGTGGCACTTCTCTTGTTCAGCGAAGTTATGATTTTAGCGGTGGCGGCAATCTAAGGAGTCGAACCGACGCAAAAGCCAATCATTTTGAATCATTTGTCTATGACTCGTTAAATAGACTTTCAAGGTCTAACTCATCAAATGGAAGATCATTTGTATATGACTATGACGAGCTAGGAAACATTCGAAACAGCCTAGCTCTATCCGGTAGTTTTGAATACGGTGGAAGCTGCAATGGAATATCGGCTGGACCTCATGCTATCTCTAAAGTAGGTACCCATGAGTACTGCTATAATAAAATTGGACAGACCATTAAATCAAAAGATCGATCGATAAGCTATGGCCTTCAAAATAAGCCAATAAAAATCCAAAAGGAAAATAAGGCCTTTGACTTTACTTATGGACCAGACGAGCAGCTTGTAAAGCAAGTCTACTCAAATCCCGGAGGTCTTGGAAGTGTCGAGATCTTGTATGTCTTAGGAGCTGAGCAAAGAATCCTTGGAGGTAATACTCTTTGGCGCCATTATATCGGCGATGCTATTATTGAAATTAACAACGGTATATTAACTGATAAATATGCTCACAAAGATGCCCTAGGTTCGACAGTTCTCGTATCAAATTCTCAGCAGGTAGAGATAGAACCTCTAAACTACAATCCTTGGGGCCTAAGGGTTGATAGCAGCGCTCAAAGCCCACTTATAGACTATTCTCCAGTCAATACAGATAAAGGTTTTACTGGTCATATCATGCTTGATGCTGTTGGTCTGATACACATGAAAGGCCGAGTTTATGATCCAGAAATAGGCCGTTTTTTAAGTCCAGATCCTTTTGTCCAAAACGGTGAAAATCTGCAAAGCTATAATCGGTATTCTTATCTTTGGAATAACCCACTAAGCGGCACTGATCCTTCCGGTTATATAAGCATGGGAAGTGCGTTTAAATCTGCAAAAAAGTTTTTGAGAAACCCTGGGCGATCGATCATGAATGCCGGTAAAAAGTTAAACAAGTGGGTTAACGTACCTCAAAATCAAAGGCTTCTGGCTTCTATTGCTATATCTGCGACGGCTACCTTTGCAGGCCCTTATCTCGTTGGGGTGTATAATGCTCAATGGATTTCATGGGCAACATACGCTGCCGGCGGGTATACCTCTGGATACGTTTCTAGCAGTGGAAATCATGACTACGCTTTGAAAAGCATGGTTACGGCCCTTGTCTTTAAAGGGATAGGTGATAAAATTGATGACTCGAGATTCTTTCTAAAAATCGCTGCTCATGGAACTGCTGGCGGT
Source organism: Pseudobacteriovorax sp. (assembly GCA_013215145.1). Lineage (GTDB taxonomy): Bacteria > Bdellovibrionota_B > Oligoflexia > Oligoflexales > Oligoflexaceae > DT-89. Next base: position 15,961 of record JABSRP010000069.1, on the reverse strand, counting down.
GTTTCTAGTGTCGCGAACGGTGGGTCTTTTGAATCTGGTTTTAAATCTGGTTTTGCATCTGCTGCTATCTCTGAAACTATGGTCTTAACGGGCGGATACGAACATATGGCAGATGCGCTTGGCACATCAATTGATAACGCAGCCTTTGCAGCTACCTCGGCAGCGCTTGTTGGAGGAATTACATCTGAGGCAACAGGTGGCTCCTTTGAAAATGGCGCCATTACAGCCTCGTTCTCGGCACTTTACAATAGATTCGTACATCGCGTGATCAAAACAGCCGATGGTTGGAGAGAAGAGGTAAGGTTTTGGAACACCAATGATCCAAACGAGCCATGTATGGAAAATGGCACCCTAGTATATCAAAAAAATCATTTTCCAGATGGTCTTAGAACTGATGTTGAAACCATCGCCGCATTGGCAACTGTAGTAACCCTAGGTACATCATCAGCGGCCTATAGTACATATTCCGCCTTGCGGGCTGGTGCTGGAAAAATGAGCCAAAGGCTAATTAGGTCCTCTGCTCTGAGATTTCCTCAAACTGCTCAAATGAGTAGGGAGGCGTATCTTAGGCTACAAATGCTTGAAGTAGATGTTGCCGCAATGTACGGCAGTAGTTTTACAGGTGCTGTTGGATCTCAGTTAGTTGATAAAGTCTTGTTGGATTTTATTGGTGGGCAACCTACGCCTTATACAACTGACCCCAAGGGAAATGTAGCTGATTATTACGGAGCTGCTTCTGAAGTTATAATTTTTGGTGTAAAATCAATGAGCCAAGGTCCCACAATTTCAAATGGAAAATAGTCGATGTGGTATATTAGATTCATTGCTTTGTCTTTGGTTTTTATTCTGGGTTTTAACGCTAACGATCGTAGTAGTGTTGGCAGGCGTTTTGATTCCATAATACCAACTGAAATAGCTATAATTTTGATCGTAGCAATTATTGGCGAAGGTTTGTATGCCTACTATAGGTACTACAAAAGAGTCTACGGTTTTTATGATCCTCACGAAAGACTAAAAGAGGAAGAAAAAGCCGAAAAAGAAAATGATCAAAAGAAGTAGTATCTGTTGGCTTTTTCCTCACTCTTCTCACACTTGAGCTTAGAACTAAGTCGATATGATTGAGGCAGAATAATGTAGCCCGGCAGAAAATCAGTAGTGTTTAGAGAGCGGCAAACGAAGTTTCGTTTGGTTCCAGCCAATTTCTTCTGGTTTGCTGTCCGGAACCTTTATTACTACTAGTAGAGCCTAATCCATTTCGACATTCCCCAAATAGTCGTACCAATACGGCTGAGCACTTCTTTCTGGACATGTGATCAGATCGACGAGATTTCAAAGTTTTTATCAAATTTGTTAAATATTTCGAATATTTTGGGAAGTCGTGCTTGATTTTGGTTTGGTCGACATGTAGGATCTTCGGACCAATGGGGGATGATAGCTCAGTTGGTTAGAGCAGCCGGCTCATAACCCACTGTTTTTGTTTTAAATTGTCCTACCTGTCCCCACTTCATCAATGATTCCAGCTAGTGTCCTGTTACAGGAGCTTCTTGCGGGTTATATATAGGCTATATTTGCGGGTTAGATTTGTACCCGCACTTTTTTTAGCCATGAATTCAATTACTTACATAGACAAATACCACTCTCATAGAGTTTTTAGCATGTTGGAGGTGGGTCTAAGTTCAATTTGCCAAGGTGCATAATCTCACCGTCGAGTATATCAGTGGCTTTTAGAGGGTAAAAGAACGAAGTTTCGTTTGGTTTAAGCTAAGTTCTACTGGTTTGCTGCCACCCACTGATTCACTACAGCGCAGCTATACAAATCACTTTCTAAAGTCATTTCTTGAAATAAATATTGTATTCAAGTGTCTTATGTAACGTTCTATAGAGCGATACAGTTCGAAATGAGTTTCCCTACTTTGGTCTAATTAAGTGTTCAACCACCAAGTTAAGGTTTGATAATGATTATAAAATGTTAAGTGCCGTGTAGTATTTATGCTATAGTTTTATATACGATAGTTTTTGTTTAGTACGGCGTTCAAGAAAAATGTAAATGAGGTACGTTAAGTCTTGATTTCAAGGGATAAAGTTTGATTGACGAGTGTATCATTTTTTTCATTATTGCCATGGTACCGATTTTTGTGCTTTGCGAAACTTTTAGAGTTTCAGAGTTTCAACACTTGATCTTAACCCAAGTATCGGAGAATCAACAAACGTTACTATAAACTCTGTTGTATAAGATCCGAGTATCATTCCTCTCTATTTGCGGTTAAATATAAGTGTATTCCTGAGTGGTTGGAAAATGATCAGGGAATAAAAATAGTTAGTCTGAAACTATTCGAACTCGACTTTGGCAATGTATTCTTTCTGAGTTAAAAGTCGGAATTAATTTTCGCTAATATTTGAGAAAGACATTTGAAAAACAAAGCTGGAAGGTCTGATAGATTTGGAAATTAAGACTTGTTTGTAAAAAGCCACCAAGCGAATTCTGTAGTATTTATATATTTGAATTTTGTTGATCGTTTACAGATATTCAATCAATTTGATAATTTTTATGAAAGAAAAGAGATGCAAACTTCTGTAGAAAAGTACCCACAATTGATGCTTCTAAGTTAAATAAATAGTGTTCATTTGTGCAGGCGACTAGTATGAAGATTCAGCCAATTACTTTTTTTGTTTTTCTTTGGTTATCCTTTTTGGCGTTTGCGTTTTTCAGTCTGATTTCAATTTTTGCACAATATAGTAGCAAAGAAGAACTGTCCTCAAATATTGTTGCAACAATTAGAAACCAAGTCATTTTTGGTGAAAGATCTAAAGCCCAGCATTATCTTGGAGATAGGATTGGTGAGCAAAAAGCATTTTCTGCAATCAGATATTTTGATTTAACAACAAATGAAAAAATATTTATAGGAGATAGAGAAGAAAAAATTGCCGAAAAAATTGGAGTAATGAATAGTCTAAAATTTGGAACCATACGAAGGACCATTTTTTTTGACATCGAAGAATCTGAACCTTATGTTACGTTTGAATTTTATTTCTATTATTGGGAAAATATCTTGTGGCTTGTATTGACGAGCTTCGTGTCTTCAATACTACTCCTGGTTTTTCTATATAAAAGAAGAAAACGTCAGCAAATTGAAAAGAATGAAAAAGAAGAGTTTACGAGAAATAGGGCGATTGCTCAAACAACTCAAATGTTGGCCCATGACGTTAGAAAACCATTTTCTATGGTTAAAGCACTTGTTTCTATGATGAATGATTATGACATTCATGAATCAAGAAAAGTTGTGCGGGAAAGTTTTCCTAGCATTACCGCAGCTATAAAATCAGTCGAAGGAATGATCCAAGATATCATGGAGGTAGGAAATCAAAGTAATGTGATTTTGGAGTCTGTGAACGGAATAGATTTCATTTTTGAGAATTTGAGAGGAATATTTGAGTTTCGAGAGGGCGTTGATATCATCATTAATAGTCGTATTTCTGAAGGTATAATATTCGATATTGATAGCTTAAAATTCTCCAGAGTTGTTCAAAATATTCTATCGAATGCTGTAGAACATATGGGAGGAAAGGGATCTATTTGGATTAATGTTGGTACTCCAGTAAGTGGTTATTCAACCTTTACTATAGGTAACTCAGACACATTCATTTCGCAAGAAGATCGGACAAGTCTTTTCAATGCTTTTTTTACTAAGGGTAAAAAGGGCGGTACAGGATTAGGTCTAGCTATTGCAAAAAAGATTGTCGAAGCTCATGGTGGAACAATTTCCTGTCACTCAGAAGTGAAAAGAGGGACGGAGTTCATATTTACCATTCCAGCAAAAATTTCAAATGATGTTTTTCCGCATAGAGCCATTCCTAAACACTCAAGTGAGTTTTATAGGATTACAAAATCTCTTGACTCAAAGAATTTAGATAACAGTATTGTTGATCGCAGTTTACTGCGCAAAATAAAAAAAGTCGATTTTTCCTTGACTGTTTTAGACGATGAAGCAATTTATATTAAATCTATTAAATCGTTATGTTCAAGTCTTGAAGTCAATACTCATGTTTTTGGTTTTTCACATGTCGATGAAATGTTAGGTAACATTAGTCTATTAACCAACCTAGTAATCCTAGATGTAGACCTTGGCGATACGGACCGAAATGGGTTCGATGTAAGCCAAAGGCTTCGACAAATGGGCTACAAAGGAAAAATTTGTATTCACTCTAATAGAGGGAAGCTCGAATTCCAGCCAAAAGCAATCGAAGCTGGTGCCGATTTCTTTCTTCCTAAACCTATGAGTAAGAATGACCTGATTGGTCTCCTGAGCCAGTGCATACAATTAGAAGATGACGATAATCAGGTTACCAAAGTCGTACTTTTTGAAGACGAAGGTATCTACCAACGTCAATGGAAGCGTTTGTACGGTTCTGACCAGCTTGAAATTCATGAATCATTAACTGGCTTCGAAATTAGACAGGTACAAGACTACGATTATGTGATTTGTGATTACTACCTAAAAAATGGCGACACTGGTATAGATGTGGCAATGAAATTGCGGGAGATTGGATATGAAAAACCAATTTTTCTCTGCTCTAATTTAGAATCTTTGTCTGAAGAGAAATCAAGCCTATTTGATCTAATTATTAAGAAAGATGCAAAAGAAGCTTTTCTACAGATAACAGAGTTTTTAAAATGAAAAGATAGAAATATATTTACTGCAGAAATTTGATCAAATTGAAAGGTTAAATAGGTAGATCTTATAACTTTTCAGACAGAAATTTGGTCCATTTTCTTCTATTTTCAAATGTGCCGGCCACCGTTGAAGATCAAAACGATCAAAATGGCAACTAAATAGCTCTAGGAACAGGTCGTAAAGATCAGCGACATTAAACTTAATCTACGTAAAATTGAAGGGAGGTTCTACTTTGAAAGTGATTTGCATTATACTATTTATTCTAAGTCTTAACTCAGGTTTGAAGGCTGAAGTTTTGAAAGTATCGATAGTCGATATTGATACTAGATTGCTTGAACCAGCGACAGTTATTTCGACTCAAGAATCAATGGTTGCCAGTTTATTATACGCAAGCCTCATAGACTTAGACGAAGAATCTGGGTACTTCGTAGGAGGACTTGCAAAACGCTTTTACTGGGAAGAAGACAGTCTTATCCTCAAAATAAGAGAAAAAGTAAAATCTGTAAAAGGAGATACTATTGATTCAGACCAGATCATGGCAAGTATAATAAGGTCATTTTATTTGAGTCAAAATATCCCAGGTAACATTCAGAAGTACCTTTGTCCCAAAGTAGACTTCACCATCCTTCAAAAAAATCAAACTTGCGAGAATATTAAAAAAATTGACAGAAATACACTTTCTTTGACTTTCCCATTCAAAAGTCAAGCCTTCATTGAATTTTTGTCTAGCCCTGTTTTTGGTGTGGTCCCCTCAATCGCATATCGGAATGACTTCAAAATAGTCGATTTTCACAATTCTACTGGCAGATACTCATTCCATTCTATAAGCAAAAATTCTCTTGTTCTGAAAAGAAATAAAAATCATTGGAACAACAAAACTACTGGACCAGATGAAATAGTGTTTATTCGAGACTTTTCAGATGAAAATGGAAATTGGGCTTCAGAGAAACAGATTGTAGAGGGGAAGATTGATCTAATTCCGACAGCATTAAGCTTTGGTAGAGATGTTCAGAGAAAGTTTGAAAAAGAGTTGAAAGATCCTCATTTCTATGAGTCCGATGCTACTAGAGTTTCGACTCTGATATTCACACCTAAAGGTATGCAAATTCCAAAGAAAGAGAGGCAAATCATTGCAAATATCCTCCATCAAAAGTATCAGAAATTTATCGATACTTTGAAGAATTTTGACGGTGGTATAGTTCAGGTCTTGCTTAAGGGAAGCTACGGCTCTTTTGGAGGGCCAGAATTTGCAAAAAGAAGAAAAATACTCGATAGTATACCTGTAATTTGGCCAAAGGGAATTAAAGTACGAATTGCTTTACAAGACCAATACACGATCAATTACTATAAAGAAAAAATCTATAACGATATGGATGAGTATATTGAATACGTCAAGCGAGATCCTTCAAATTATCTCGATGCAGACCTTCAAGATAGGGATATGCCACACCTGTCTTTTCAATCTTTCAATGTTGACTTTCGAGAGGTTTTTGAAGGAACGTCCTTTCTCTTGAAAACACATAAATTTAACAAACGTGACCAGGAAGCAGATCAGTGGCTAGATACCTATATCCGAGAATTAGACTCCAGCGTTAGGGAAAAAATGCTTTTAGACCTACATTTTGATTCAGTTGTCATTAATCCAAGCATAATTCCACTTTACACTAGAGTGAACATCGGTGTTTCAGCGAACGGGTGGAAGATGGGAGGAATGAATAGAATGACTGGGAATACAGTACTATGGAAAATGTACAAGGAAAAATAAGCCTAGAGGTCGAGTTCGCATGAATATTGGTAAGCGTCCTGCAGTGAACCAATCGCTTTTAAAGGGTAACAAACGAATTTTCCTTTGGTTTTAGCTGACTTCGACTGATTTGCTGCATCGGGTTAGATTTATACCCGCACTATTTCAGAAATAAATACAGGTGCTTACATAGTTCACTATCTCTCTCGTGAGTGTTTTAGTATGTTTGAGATAGTTTTAAGCTAAGTTTACAAGACGCACAAACCTATTACTTGTATTTTTAGCTAACATTTAACACCTAGTTTAGCCGTAAATTGGCTTGGTTTTTTAAATTTATCTTGATTTTATTTTAGGTACGTCTTAAAAGTAGGGACGATAAAAAATGCGCCTACTAACTGGTACTTAGTAGACGCAAGTTTTTATTTTTAACCGTATATTTACGGATTCGGGTTATCAAAGCCAAGGCTAGGGTAACTAAAAGTAGCAGTATAACTGAATTCATTTGTGATACTGCTAGTAGAAGGGAGGTGCTTTTCAGGCTCGTCCTTTTTTCTTTTTTCCTCTACCAATCTTTCCAAACGATCAATCGATTCAATTTTCAATTCAAAGCCTGAATAATAACGGAAAGTCACCTCGGCATGATTGCCAAGCTGCTGCGCGACCTCGTTGAGACTAGCGCCGTTTTGCAAAAACCACACTGCATGGCTGTGCCTTAGACCGTGAAAGTTTAGAAGCTTGACCGGATTGTCAGTACCAAAACACTTAATACAGGCATTTTTGATAATTGAAGAATACCTGCGCTGCCGAATCTTATAGCGTTCTGAAAGTGGCGTATTTATCCAGCTTTCCAGATCTTCCTTAATCCACGAAGGATAAAAAACAAACCGGCTACTATTTGTTTTCGTTGAATCGAATCTATATGAGCCATCCGGCGACTTTAGCTCAAGCATTTGCTTATCGACGACTAGGGATTTTTCGTTCCTAATGCTTGATCTATCAAGACCAAATATCTCGCCAATTCTTAGTCCCGTATAGAATGCAATTCGAGCAATAGTTCGGTCCATATCTCTAGGCAAAACTTGTGAAACTTGCTTAAACTCTTTTTCATTGAGATAGGTCACTTTTTCCCTTAGCCTACTTTGGTTCTGAGAAATTTTGGGTCGGCCTAGCCAGCTTAAAATTGAGTTTAACCAAACTATCCTTCGCCTTAGCCTGTTTTGATTGTGGCCAAGCGTCTTATCAAGGTAGTCCCCTAGCTCGTCAAGATCACAGGTATCTAGCGGAAACATACCAGCGGACTCTGCTGCTAGCACAAGATCCCGCCAAGAATTTTCGGGCCGTTTCATTTGCTTTTGCTTTCGACGGGTGTACTTTTCGTTCCACATTTTTTCTACAAGAGCAATATTTTCGCTCATAAACTCAGGCTTTTTAACAAACTTATCTCGCTCCTTGTATAACTGCTTAAGAATCCCCTCCATTTTTTTCTTGGTATGCTCAAAGCTTACGGCTCCCACCTTATACCATTTATTGGCGTTATCAATCTCCGGTAATTTAAGAGTTTTCCACTTGCTGCCCGTTTCAGGACTTTTATACCTGATTCTAAATGGCCTTCTTTCTCCAGGGTTCTCTATCCTAAAATGCGTTTTTGGATGGAATCTCATCATAAAAAATACTCCTTAAAAATAAAAAATGCCGGTCGCACCATTGCGCCGACAAAAATAAACTTGATTAGAAAAGGCGTCCTATGACTTTTTATTTTGGACATAGCCTCGCCTCCTAAAAGGTAAAACATTGTTTTGCAGCTTAGTTCTTTTTGTGCTGATTGGAGGTCTACCCAGACAATTTAAAATGAAGTTAACGTCGTCAATCCGTATTTTTAACAGTTTGTTATTGCGGCTATGTTTTTCTTCTAAATGAATTTTAAGCCGCATTAAATCGCATTTTTCAAAAAGATACGGACCCGCATCTATCGCCGCTGCCATTAAAGAACCTCTATCTGCATGATAAAACCCGCCACCGACGAGCCTCATTGAGCTAGCCTGATAGCTAAATATTTTATCAACGACATAAAGGTTTCTTGACATTGGTCGAGACGTGCTGCGACTATACTTTCTAGCGGCGTAGAGTCTCACTAAAATATCATCAAATTTCTTTCCCGCCTCTTTTGGCCCTAACCTACCTTTTTTTAAATCTATATTTACTTTCTCAATTTCCGGCATATTTACAATTTGCCACCTACCGTCTGTGCTTGGGCTTTGCTCCAGCATTGTTAGCTTCTTAGTTTTTTTGCAGTAGTCCACTTTAAAAGCCGCATCTTTGTGAAATTTAAACATCTATTACTCCTTAAAGTTAAAAAGGGTTAGCCGCAATTGCGGCCACTACCTAAAATCATTTGCCCCCAGACATAAGGCTTTTTAAGTCAACGTCGACAGTAATTTCCTTGGTTAATACTTTCAGGACAAAGCTATCGAACTCAATTTCCTCGTTTTCTTTGCAATATTTTTGATAGACCGATCGAACCTTATCTTCCGGTGTGAGCGATTCCTCCTGTAATTTTTTTACGAGTTTATCTGTATTAACATTGTTCAATATTTCCGAAACAATATCGGGTATTGAAATTTTAGAGCCGTAGTCCTTGTCGTTGGCTTTTTCTTGAATCTGCTTTAATTTCATTAAATCAAGGTAGCTAACGTGGATTGGTTTTTTCTTAGTTAGGTTTGTCACCTCTGCTCCTCCTTCAATTGGTTTTTCAGGTGTTTTTTCATTTTCAGCGCCTTTCGCTTTGGTTGGTGTTTTTGCCATGATTTTTCCTTTGCAATTTTTTTGGCCTTGTTATTAAGGCAGCAGGAAACTAGCTTCGTGCTGGCCTGTTGTAAAGTAAAATAGTTTAAAAAACCCTATTTTTAAGCTGTTTTTGGCCTTTTGTTGGGGCTGAATTAGGCGCTATTTTTAAAGTGTTCCAATCCATAAAAAGTAGGCGACTAAATTTTCTAAATTTCAGCCGTCCATTTTTTTGCTTAATCATAGTCGCCAAGATTCTTAAAATTCGATTATCTTTTGGAATATTTAACCAATTCTATTGTGTCTCGCTTACCCTTTTCACTTGTACCGACGCTAGTTTTAAGAAGGGGAATAGATAGCGTTTCACTATAAAAAAGATCGGTATCACGGCCACTTTTATAACGAATTGCTTTAACACCACCGATCGTAGCATTCGTAAAGCGCCGAGCTATTTTAGGATCTTTTGACGACTTAAGTTTTGCCGCCTTTGCCATCGCTACAAAATCGATACCGGAGCCTCCTGTCACCAAACTTACTAGTCCGTACACAGCCGCATGATGACGTTTTTCTTGGAGGGTAGCGTTCTTTTTACCCGCGAGGCCGTCTTCAGCTAAACCCTTGAGATTTACTACTTGAAAGCTATTGTGCGGCGACTCTGCCTTGCCACTGGTTGGACCAATCTTATAGGTAAATCTTGTCCCTTTTTTCCCTCCTATTTTTATTCCTTCAAGCTTAAACCAATAACCCAACGCCACCATCTTTTGATCTTTTTTTGATTCATAGGTATGGTGCATTCCTTTATAGTGATAACTTTCTCGAGGCTCCAAAACTTTTAGGCCCCTAGATTTTCTCAGCTTTTCGCAACCTTATTGGTTAGGATTCTGCTTGCAAATCAACGCCAATAGGCCGCCTAAACGGCATTGATGAAACAATTGGGATGAGCTCAAAGGAAGCTTGATTGAAATCTCAGGTTACGCAGCGACTCCGAAGAGAGCTTCAATGAGTTTCACTTGCTCCATATGATACCTGTGAGGCAGCGCTACCTGAACCTTCGGGATCATATACATCTTTTCGTACCCACGAATCGTCTTATGAACTGTCCAAAAGGCTTTAAAGCCAAGGCCATGGTTTATGAGCCTTTTGATCCTACGATGATCACATTCGACTCTATTATTTAAATATTTTACCTGCCTGATTTGTGTTTCTTTGAAGATTTCCACCTGCCTTTGCGGAGTCTACGGCTGATGGATAAGAAGCATTCTTATCGACATTGACTAGTCTTGGAATGTTGTTGTGACGGGCACCTAGCGCTTTTTTAAAAACCTAGCCGCTGCTAGTTAATCTCGATGGACTGATAAATAGAAGTCAATATTAGCACCCATTTTGTCGACTCCTCGGTACAAATAGTCCCATCGTTCCTTTATCTTCACGTAGCTCTCGTCCACTTTCCACGAGTCACCAGTGGCTTTCAAATAAGGCCTGGTCCTTTTATCAAGCTCAGGGGAGTGTTGGTGAACCCATCTCATGATCGTGGTATGAGCCATTGTCAAATCACGCTCCTCCATCATTTCAGTTAAATCCCGGTAAGTAAGTAAGCGAATACCTCAGATACCATCTGACACAAAGCAGAATGATTTTAGATTGAAACTGCTTCCATTTGAATGGATTATGATTGGCTTTCATGTCAGAATGCGTGTTCCAGGTTGAATTTCATATGAGGCTATACCATCAACAAGGGTTTCTTGCACCAGAGCCAAAGCATAAGGGTGAGTTTTATCTGCAATATCGGATCGACAACAAATTTTACCCGGCTAATCTTGTCCTACAAAAATAAAAACAGCTTTCAACTGCAGAACGGGCTGCTATCAAAAGCTAGAAAAAAACAAAGTAGCGACCTGACAGCTATCCAAAGTCATATCAACGTAAAATTAGGTTGAAGCGTGAGGTTCACTGATCGAATAGCAGAATGACAAATTATAACCGATAAAACATACCTATATATTTTAATACTTGTTTCGAGGGCTGCCTCACGGGCATCATATGGAGCAAGTGAAATTCATCGAAGCTCTCTTCGGAGTCGCTGAGTAACCTGAGATTTCAATCAAGCTTCCTTTGAACCTATCCCAATTGTCGCATCAATGCCAAATTTTTAAAAAAGTTGTGAAATACTTTCGTTTCTGACTCGTCATACAGGTGATGTTTCGAAAAGGGGATACAGACAACCGTGATAAAATCACAATATCTCCGGTTAGTGTCCTGTTACAAGAGCTTCGTGTTGGTTAGATTAGGCTGGGATTTGTTGGTTAGATCGCTAACCAACAGTGATATCGATAGCTTACGGGCATATGTAGGCTATTGAACGTAAAAACAGCATGATTAGGCTATTTCCTGCTAAGTTTGCAAAGCCTCAAACGGCCGCTTATCGAGAACTTAGGGATCTCTTGTTCGTAAATTTTGCATGATTCTGCATCCTTCCGAATAAATATGGCGTGTGAAGATCGAAATGGGGACTCACCACTTAAATGCTCATAATTCAATAGAAAAAGGAACTCACTAATCTCTGCGTCCTTTAACGATACTCTACAGGGATATCCTGGCTTGCACTGAGCCTTAACTAAAGTTACCCCATTCTTCGTCCTCTCAACATCGTCCATCGCAAATAAGTCCTGAAACATTTTCTCATCTAGACCAGAAATTAGATATGACACAAAGAACTCCTCCCTAAATATGGATATTCCAAACTCATCTATATTCCTTCAAACTATAGGAGCAAATTTTTAAGAACACTTCCGAAAAATTAATAATCAATTTTAGAACTCGATTTACTTCACCGCGGATTCCAAATTTTCAATGAATATGTGAGATTGACATCTCCAATAAAACTGCGAAAAATTTCCTCCTAGTTAAAATCAAAAGATGTTCTCTGCAGCCTTCTCATTCGGCCAATATTCGACCATAAATGGCTAAATTTCGGGCCATCGATTGTGAGACAATCTGATAGGAAGTCGCTAAGCTATGAAAAAAAGGGCCTACCTCGATACTTCGGGACTGGCACAGTCTATGCAGTGAATACCGTACGTTTTAATGAAAGGAGCGTACGATGTTAATTTTAGATCACTACGAACAAAAATCACAAGGCACTGCCCTCCCCACTTCGATCTTCAATACGAATCCTGCCAATAATTAAAGTACGCCCGTACTTTTAGAATCCCATTTTAAAAATTGAAAATAAACTCATAAGAATCATTTGTCGACAATACCCCTATTGTTGTTTAAAAAGGAATATCATATGAAATACGAACTGAAGGAGCTATTGTCTCCTGGATCAGCAATCCATGCTGCCTCCTGTCAGGGATGGATTCAGTCCATTAGAAAGTCAAAAACGACCGCCTTCATCACAATACATGACGGAGACCATACATCCTCCCTACAACTGCTTGTTGACCGAACAAAAATTTGCGATCTATCGAAATTTAAATTCGGTGGTTTCGTCGAAGCCCAAGGATGTATGAAAAGATATGAAGGTAAGATTGAGATGCTTGTAGAGAGTCTCACTCCATATCCACACGATTCAATTTCATTCCCACTACAGCCAAAGAAACAAAGCTATGAGTTTCTGAGAGAGCATTGTCACATTCGCGCTCAGACCACTCTATTTCAATCTATATTTAAACTCAAAAGTCTTTTAATTCAAGGAATCCACGCGTTTTATTCCCACCAAGACTATACCCTAGTGCAAATGCCTACTTTAACTAAGAGTGACTGTGAAGGAGGCGGTGAGGTTTTCAAGATTGAATCAAAAGATTTTTTTTCTAGCGAATTAGGGCTTAGTGTTAGTTACCAATTAGAGCTGGAATCTTTATGCCAAGGCCTTGGCAGGGTTTATAGCCTGGCTCCCTGCTTCCGAAAAGATCCTTCAGACACTCCCAGACATATGGCAGAGTTTTGGATGCTAGAAGCAGAGCTATTAATCGGCGACTTACCGTCCTTAATCGCTAAAACCATCGATCTTTTTCGGTTCATTGGTGAATTTATGATGCAACATGGAAAAGCACATCTTAGTAAGGTATCTGAAAGGACTGGCGTCGATTTTATATCTCGACTGGAAGCTCTGCAGAGCCAAGACTATCAAGTGATTTCATTTGAAGACGCAAAAGTCTTGTTGAGTAGTATTGAACTGCCACGCACATTGCAACAAAAGGAATCCGATCTTTCCTATCAAGAAGAGATGGCGCTACTTGAACACTTTTCGTCACCAGTCTTTATCACCCACTATCCCAAAGCCAGCAAGGCTTTCTATAGCAGATGTGAAGTAGGAACGGATAAAGCTCAATGCATGGACTTACTTCTGCCTGGCCTTGGAGAAGTTCTTAGCGGAGGTCTACGTGAGGAGAGACTCGAATTTCTTGAACAAGAATGCGCTGATCGAAAAATCGATAAGAGCGAATTGCAGTGGTATTTCGATCTACGTCGTTGGTGCAGCGCCCCTCACGGTGGCTATGGAGTGGGCATTGATCGTTTGATGCTTTATCTCACTGGGATCGAATCTGTTCGAGATGTGCAAGCCTTTCCCCGAGTCTGGAGGAAGGTATATTAAGATAAGTTAATGGAATCTGACTTGATAGCGGAGCTCAGTGAAAGCTAGCAGTAAAAAAGTAAAGGCAAGATAAGATCATAGATCTAAAGTCATTTGCATACTCAATTTGGGGACACTATAGAGCCTGGGGCGCATATAGCATTGACCTCTAATTAAATACATAATATTTGTATGTTAAAAAGAATTGGAGGAGAAATGTTTCTCACCGATATGAGTCAGCAAAAAGAGTTATTCGCATTTAGCCATCAAGAACTTTTGCCTAAGGACTGCGATGTTTGGAGATTTATACAGCTATTTGATAGCTTCGACTATGTGGATTTTGAGAGAGCTTATTCAAAGAAAGGTCAAAAGGCAATTGAACCTAGGTTGATGTTGCGTACGATTTTCTACGGTTTTATAAAGGGTATCTTTAGTGGTCGGAAGCTACAGGATGCATGCCGATATGATAACAGATTTATCGTTTTAATAGGCCTTCAACGGCCTGATCGCCGAACCCTTGATAGGTTCGTTTCTCGTCATCAAAGCGCGATTAGCAAATTTTTCAGTCAGGTTGTTGAAACTGCGATATCCCTCAATCTAGTTGACTTTAAGGATATAGCGGTAGATGGATCTAAGTTCAAAGCTCCCGTAAATGATGCCGTGATATTTGGGAATATAGACTCTACTCTGAAGTCGGAGCTGAGAAAACTTGAAGAGCTTTCATCGAAAGCCTCGATCAGCTCTAACTGTTCCAACATAGTTAAAAAGATTTCAGCTAAAAAAAGTCGGATTAGGGCAATTTCAACTTTGAAAGATGAGACAATCAACGATTTTGAATCGAAGGTCATCAAAAAAGGTAAAAAAAGCCAACGAATCCCGAAATCAAGAAGAGCTTTGTATGACAAAGACGCTCTTTCTCTTTCAACAAAGCGCGGATTCATGCTCGGTTACAATGCTCAAGCTGCGGTGGATAAAAAGCACCAAATTGTTGTAGCAGGGCACATTCACTCAAAATCAACCGACTATGGGGCTTTAGAGAAACTATTAGATGACATAGATCTACTAAGTCATGAACGCAACTACAGGATACTTGCTGATAGAGGGTATCGTTCAATCAAAAACTTTAGTCTCCTTGCCCAGAGAGGCATCGAAAGCGTTATTCCTGTAGCTAACTCAAATACCGATCCAAATCAATCTGAATGCAATGAGCAAATCCATAAGAATCCCTCTAGCGATCGGAGCTATGATTGTATTGAGGGTAAGCCTCTCGATCTTATGACGAGGACAAAGGCAGGCAAACTGATCTTTCGCGGTAACAATAATATGTGCTCTCAATGTGATGAAACCAAATGCCTTCTAAAGGGGAAAAAGAGATTCGAAGTATATGATGATGAACCGCGATCTATCTATCTTATGCAGTTAAACAAACATAGATCCAAGGCATTCGATAAAATCTACGGGCAGCGCAAGGCGATTGTAGAACCTGTATTTGCAAACATAAAGAACAAGGGGCTTCGAATAACACGTCGAGGAATAAACAAGGTTCAAACGTGGTGGAAATTGATGATCACAGCACACAATATCGAGAAAATCCTAAATCAAAGATTCAGGAATTGTTCGTATTTTTTGACGATTTACTCCGTATTCTCGCGAGAATGCACCCCGGGCTCTATACTAATGCCTTATGGCATGAAAACTCAGCCAATCCCTGATTTAATTCAAAGGTGAATATTCGGATCAGCTACGAATACGGCCAACTAGTAGACTATAAGACATTATTAGGAAGACTCGCCAGCCCCTCATCCAAAGCTTTTCGTGTTATCGGAAGGGATGTAGCTTAAAGAAAACTTCTCTCGACACAATAATTTCCTTGCCGAAAATATCCTTCATACTGCTAATCTTTAATTGATAGGCACCCGGCTCAGGGGGCTCCTGATGATCATGTCCAGGCATAAAGAAGTGAAAGTAGGCCTTTTTATCGAGTTCTTTCTTTTTAGGCACCTTGAACTCGAGCATTTTCACTACTTCATTGCTTTTGCTATGGACAATTGCAATCTCAAATTCAGAAATATAACCTTCATATTCCATCGTTAACAAAGCTTCTTCCATCGGTGCCCATTCCGACTTGATTTGACCCTAGCTTGCTGGTTTGTTTGATCCACTTCATCGGAGCGAAGCGACGTAGCT
>JABSRP010000007.1 GCA_013215145.1 Pseudobacteriovorax sp. | reverse complement strand
AGTAACTCCGACAGTAGTGAGAATTTGATAGGCGACCCATTTCCGTCTCATTGCATGCGTACCAACGAGATAGCAACAACCTATTTCGATGGAATCTCTGAGCGAAGGGTGACTCAATATTTGCAGAAAATCAATCACCCCACCGCCTACTTTAATAAGGTAACAGAACACTACCAAGGCCCTGCATTTGCCTATGTAAAAGAGGGGCTTGATCGTGCTGCAGAGGCTTTCAAGAAGCAGACAAAGATCTTATCAGATGGACCCAAAACAAAGATGTGCAAGCATCCTTGCATCGCTGGGACTTTTCAGATTCGAAAAGATTAACGATTAACTAGCAGGGCGAAAGCCCTGCAATGGAGAATATTGTGAAAAAAATACATTATCCAAAAGGTTGGGCACCAATAGGAGAATGGCTTCTCAATCTTCAAATTGATAACGAATATAGACCAGACGAGCTAGAACGTAAAATTTCCGAGATGACTAGGCTTGTCAAAGGTTGTGTTAGGAAGATCAACAGGCAAGGCGAAATGCATCAAGTTTTCCACAAACGAATAATTGCAGATGTGCTTGTAAAAGACGGAGTAATGGAAGAGTTCGGCGAAGAGCACGACATTCCTGACCTCGCTAGAGTCGGAGGGAACAATGTATAAGCTTAACAACTTTTTTAACGATCACTCGATCACGGTAGATAAACATTTTGTCAAACCACAGATTAGGAAAGAATTACCAGGCGTTCCAAGCCTATCTATGAAGGATCTAGCGGAAAGCTTGAGGATTAAGCCTTCATTGCTCATGGATAGACTCGAACTAAATTCGACGTTTTTCAACGCAAGAAAGTTGCGCTTACAGATGGTCGGATTTTACAAGGGGCATCCAGACTATCTGGTGTTCCCACTTGAGACAGCCTTTTTCCTATTATCAAAGATCGATAGCTTTACCGCTGACCGCTATTACAGGTTTCTAACTCGATATGTCACCCTCTATCTTTCTGGTAGCGAGAAATCGACCGACAACACCTATGCCACTGGCACAAACTAAAATATGGAGAATGTAATTATGAATGCTTTAGTTGAAATAGATTTTAAGAACCCGGTTCCAATTGACTTAGAAAGTCAGATCGATTTGAGACAGATATTTGACAAATTATCTGAGAAAGGCGGTGTTTCATCGGCAGTGAAATTTGCTGACTGGGCAAAGAATAAACTCAGATACTATACTGAAAATACGGATTATTTTACGGATCTAAAAAACGATCCGTAAAAATTCTAGAGGTTCAACCATTCAAAAAAACTATTTCACCACTACACAAGTCGCAATGGAAATTATCGCCAATGGCCACAAAGAAGCCGGTCACGAAATGCGCCGTTTCCTAACCGAGTGCCTTCGCATGTCCATGCAAAAGCCCAAAAAAGTCTTAGATCAGTTCGACGTTACTGAGCTCTTAAGTATGGCAACAGCAGAGATCGAAAAGGAGCGTGGACTAAAAGAACAGGCCATCAGGGATCGAGGAAAAATAGGAGACAGCAAGGTAGCAACAGCTATGGCCAAGGCCAGTGCAATGTCAAGAAAGCTCAAAGCAAAAGAAAAGGAAATCGAGGATTTGAAGGTTGCAGTGGGTGAGTCANCAGAATGGAAAACGGTTATTGGTTGGAAAAAGTGCGTTCCTGTTTTTGTAGCTTTTGCCCTTAGCGATTCGGCACTTGGGAGAATGCTCTCAGCAAAAGCAAAAACGCTTGGTTACAAAGTCAAGAAAATCGATGATCCAAGATGGGGAAAAGTCAACGCTTATCATAGATACGTTGTCAAAGAATTGTTAGCAGATTCAGGAATCGACTTTGATGAGGTGTTGATTGAGAACTAGCAGCGCAAAAGCCAAGGGAAGACTAGCAGCGGCAGAGCTTAAGGCTTTGATTCTATACTATTATCCTAGCCTTACAGAGGATGACGTGCGCCTTACGCCTTCAGGCCTTAATGGTCCAGATATTTTACTTAGCGCCGAGGCCAGAAGGCAGTTTCCGTTTTCTGTTGAGGTAAAAAATCAGGAACGCCTAAAACTCTGGGATGCTATCGCTCAGGCCGAAGCAAATAAGGCTGGAAGCGATATTCCGCTGCTAGTTTTTAGGCGCAACAGGTCAAAGTTGTATGTTTGTCTTGAGGCAAATGAGTTTCTAAAAATAGTTAGCTAAGAGAANCNGCATACGCTATATATAGGCTTCTAAATAGGAGCCTATCTTTTCTCCTTGGTTTAACTTTCAACGCAAACGTCAATCGAATATAGATCAAAAAACCCTTATCAAAAGGAGCTTTCTTGAATTTAATCGCTTTAGAATCTGAGCATCTATACGCATTAAAGGCTCTCGCCGAGCGAGTTGGAATTTCATATAACACTAGCGAAATTACACTAGGATTTAACAAAAAACCTGAGGTTATCCACAAGTCCTATAAAGGTAGATCTGCCTATTTTGTCCAAGAGTTTATTAGTAAAAAAGGTACAAGGGAGCTTTCCTTTAAGTTTCATACCAAAAGAGGCGGCGGGAAAACAGAAACCTGGAATTCGCTCACGGGCCACCCTGATTTTCCAATAGATAAACCCGCAAGTCACCAAGTTTACAAAGCTGATCATAAAAAAGTTAATAAAAGGTCTGGTGAGAGAAGCGAGGAAGAAAAAAGAAAATCGTTTGAAGCCTACAGGAAGGCTTTTGAAAAAGCTCCAATGGCTCGCCCAGACTTTCCGTTTTTAATCAAGAAGAAAATCGCTCTGCAAAAATTGCCAGTTGAAGTTAAGACGCTATCTAATGCCGAAGTGTTTGGTCCTCATTGTAATCCTGAGCCGTATCTTTGCATTGAAATTAAGAATGCGAAGGGAGAATACCTTGGGTTTGAGCGAATATTTGCTGATGGCAAACGAAGGTTTACGCCAACTTACGAAGGTGTAAGCATATCTGGCGGCTTTGCCATGATTGGAGATCCGAAACCAGGTGATAAAATTACTGTTTGCGAAAGCTTTTCTACCGCTGCAGCTATTTATCAGTCGATAGGTGAGCCGGTTGCGATTACGTTTTCTGTGAGCAACCTAGAAAAAGCTACACAGTCTATCATCGAGGCCTATCCGGATTGCAAATTGGCGCTAGCAGCCGATTGGGATGACGACGGACTTGGAAATCAAGGTCTTTTTGGTGCTATGCAAGTTGCCAAAAAGCACCGGATATCGATGTTTGTTCCCAGTACAACTAAGGGACGAAAAGTAGATTATAGCGATGTCTATGTAAAATATGGCGCTAGGGAAGTTTCTAGCCGCCTTAAGCAAAAGCAAAACCGATTTCCTGTACCTCAAGATCGGCTTTCGTATTTACTTAAGCTTTTGGAGTATGCTCCGAAAAACCAAGTGGAAAAGATTATTTGTGATATTGCAGCCGCATCGATGCTAGGCGATCGAATCAGCGCCAGGGAACTTGCCGAAAAGGTGTGTAAGATTGCCGAAGATCGAACTAGCTTGGAAGATGTAACAAAACTTCTCGGAGATGTCCTAGCGGCCAAGCTTAAAAGGCTTTCAAAGCACAGCACTATCTCTGCCGAGTCTGTAGACATTCAAGAAAATTACACAGTAATTTACGACGAAAACCGCAATCCTGGCATTCCTTTGGAGGTTAGAGAAAGCGCCGAAGCTCATATGAAAGCGGGCAGGATAGTGCTCCTTCAGTCTCCGACGGGAACAGGAAAGACCCAAACGGTACTAAAGCCAATTTCCCAAAGATTGAATACTTTTATCATTGGCGCGCCTAGAAAGGGCCTAGCTAAAAGTAACGCCTCAGTTTTCAAAGCTGACTATTATTCAGATGATACAAAAGGAAATAGAGTAAGGGTATTAAAGGAGAGTCTGTGTACGCAATCCTATGGATCTTGGCGCTACTACAACAAGAAAGACAATATCCTTCTAACCGCTAAGAATCACTTTATAGACGAATTCGACCAAGCCATTGGGCAAGTACTATCTCTCGGCAATAAAACCGATCGAGCTGCCAACTTTGTGGGGCTAAGAGAATGTCTAAACAAGATGAATGTTCTCCTAGCTGATGCTTTTATGAACGAAAACTCTGTAGCGCAGCTAAGGGAAATTGCGCCAGGACGTGAAATCGTACATATAAACGTCGAATTTCCAAAAGACAGACCTGCCCGAAAAGAAACAACTTTCACCGATAAACCAGAGGCCGTCATACAAGACATGGCAAACGAGCTTGGAAAAGGTGAGAGACCTTTGATGTTTACTGATAGCAAAGCAACGGCGATGAAAACATACCGCTACATGCAGGAAAAATATCCTGAGAAAAAAGGACTGCTGATCGTAGATAACCCTTTTCCAGAAATGTATCCGGCCATACAGGCATTTTTCGCTGATCCTAATAAGGAAGCTAAGCGATATGACTACGCTATCACATCCCCGAAAATGGTCTCTGGACTAGGCATAACAGAGAGACATTTTACGAAGCATTATGGAATATTTACCGGAGTGATCCAGCCAACATCTGCCGCCCAAATGCTAGAGCGTGATAGAACCGCCAAAGACATGCTAATTGCAGTGCCTAACCGTAACACTTGCCGTAAAAAAGGGCCTAGCGTCAAAACTATGAAGGCGCTTGAGCTTAATATCTCTCAGTACGCTAATTGTGTGCTAAGAAACTATGAAAATGAGATAGAGACGCGAAAAGATTATGCTTCTGCGATACTCTACGCTCTTAGACAGGCTGGTCACAAAACCAAGGTAGCGAGTGACGCCGTCTTTAGAGTCCCAAAAGCGACCAAGAAGCGCCTAAAACAACTTGCCGATGAAATATCGAAAGAAGAGATCGAGCGCATCGTAGCGCACCCTGAGTATCCTGCAGAGGTAATTAGGGAGATCGAAAAGATCGAGGCAAAAACGTCAACCGATCAAGAGATCCTACTGTCCAGTAAAATCAGAAAGGAGCTTTTGACAAAACCTGAAAAAAAGGACGTGGAGTTTGTTAAGCGAGACGGACTCGAAAAGATGAAAAACCTGGAGTGTCTTCTTGCAACTAAGGAAAAGGTGCGGGCTTTTGATGACTTCGAGAGAAGCCAGCACGATGTGATTGATCGCTATCATGCCGAAAAGCGGGGGCAGTTCCTAAAAGAGTTCCTCGGAATATTGAGAATTAGAGAAGATCTTAACGGATACTTTGACAGTTTCGATGCAAAACGGGCGCAGAAATTTTGCGAAAAGAATTGGGAGACAGCGTGTCTTCTATTTCCGGCGTTGGAAGGAATTAACCCCAAGAGATACAAATACGGTATGCCACTTGTCAAAAAGCTCCTACGAGAGATCGGACTTACAGACATTGAAATCTGGAAAAATAACGGTGAGATGGCCTACACCATTTCGTATGATCAGCGAAATCAGATCAGCGGCTACCTAGATAGACGCCGTGAGGCAAGGATCAGCTTTCTAGATCCAAAGATAGTGCCGCTAGCGGCTTAGTCGAATCTAAAATTTAAGCCATATACCAGGCTACTTTTTCAAGGTGGCCTGGATTTTTGCGTCCAGAATTTCCTTAAGCACACTTTTTTGCGTCAATCTTCTCCCGGTCAGGCCCCGCCACCCGAAATTGCTTCCGCATGGGAGGGATTGCTATAAAAACAAGGTGTCATGCCAAGCTCTTTTGACGATCCGAATTTTAGGGCAAACTTCGATTAATTTGTTTTTATATCCGCGAAAGTCTGCCCTAAAATCGTGGGATATGATGCTTACATCATCGGCTCCAGCCGTATCAGGGTGGTAATGTGCAACTCTTACTATTGATATGGAGCCAAAGTTTATATGGAACACATGTGCATCGATGTTACCGAGAATTACGAAGAAGAAATGAAAATTGCGGCAAAAGAGAATCCAGCCAATCTTCCCATGCAGCGAGATAAAGCTGGCCTAGCACTTGAAGTTGCGCGTAGGTGGAAGAATGGCCGCACAATTCGAATCAAGTTTATGAACGGCAGCAATGTCCTAAAAAAGAGAATCAAAGAGGCCGCAGAGACCTGGCTGGAATACATCAATTTAAAGTTTGAGTGGGTAGAGTCCGGCCCATCCGATGTCAGGATTTATCTTACAACTGGCGATGGCTCATGGTCTTATATTGGAACCAGCGCTCTTAGAATAGCTCAAAACAAGCCTACCATGCAGTTTGGCTGGCTTACGGAAAGATCTAGCGATCTAGAACTCAGTAGGGTCGTAATCCACGAATTTGGCCACATGCTTGGATTCATTCACGAACACCAGAATGCTGTCGATAATCCCATCATTTGGGATGAGGAAGAAGTTTACCGACGGTATCGAGGAGCGCCGAACTACTGGACTGACTCCGAGATCAGGACCAACATTTTGAATCGCTACCGACGCGACCAAATAAACGCAAGCTCTTATGATCCTGAATCTATCATGATCTATTCCTTTCCATCTTCTTTAACCAAGAACGGAGTCTCCTCGCAGTGGAATAGCAAACTATCACAGCAAGACATCGCAATGGCCAAACAATTCTATCCCAAGAAAACTGTGCAAACCTTGACTCTTACAATCGGAACCGAGGCAGAGGGAGAGATCACATCGGCGGGCGAGAAAGACATTGCAAGGTTCGAGATCGATCAGATGGATTTTTACACTCTTAGAACAACGGGACGCACCGACACCAAAATCGCGCTCTATAAAGATGATACTTTAATTGTCTCCGACTTTGACAACGGAGTTAATTCTAATGCTGAGATCACTACCCTTCTAACTCCTGGCGAATACAAACTTATTATCCAGCATCAGGACGAGGGGACAGGTAAGTATGGCCTTAAGCTTGACCGTTCTTCTGTTTTTGTTCCTTACCTGGATCCCAGGGAAAAATCTGCCAGCATCGAGGAAATAGCCACAGTCGGGATAAAAACCGAGGGAAGCCTCATCACCTTCAACGCAATCTGGCACTATGAAGAAGTAGATTCCGCAAGACTTCAATTCAAATTGGCAGCTTTAAGAAAGGGTGAATCTCTTTGCTATTATTCAATCCCTGCTCTTGTCGATAGAAAAGAATCTCGCAGTCTGGATCTAAAATTCTCGGCAGATCTCCTACTTGAGAACTATGGGATTGATTTGTCGGAGCTTGATTGTTTTGAGGTAAGTCTGAACTGACAGCGAGAGAGTGCCCGATGGAAAACAGGTGATTAGACACCCTCTCTTGTACGTCAAACTGCTTTGTAATTCGGCATTTCAAATCATCTCATTAGATGAAAAAAATTCAATTCATAGTCATCGTGCAAATTCGCAAAAGTAAACAGAATTCCACCTGTTCCAAAAAATTAAAATAGAAATATAGTAATTATGGTTGGCCCTAAATTTTTAGGCGCAGGAACCGATTAATTTGATATGGTTTCTTTGAGAACGCTGCTTTTCGTACCCACATTAAATAAAGTAGCGTTCTCATCATCCAAATTTCCCACGAAAATTACCAAGCAAACATTTTTAAAACCTTGCTTGTCTTGACAAGGAAAAGAGGCTTTAGACCAGCTACGTGTTATGCAGCATTATAATCAATTAGGTGTGAAATCGTTCCAATAGCGTCATAAAAATCACCGTAGGTAAACGGTTTGGTGATTGAAAAGTCCGGTTGAGATCGACCTTCTCCCCCTACTCTGTGTTTATCGGATTCGCTAAGAAATACTCCGGTAACAGAAATTATCGGGGTTTTTATTCCTAACTCTCTAACTTCATGTATAAACTGGTATCCATCCATCTGGGGCAGACTGATATCAGTAACAATCAAATGAAAACAAGAAGGGTTTTTACTAAGTTCCTGAAGAGCTTCGCTTGGTAAGTCGAATGTAACCGCTTCAAAGTTATTAGAAGAAAGAACTTCCTTATAGAGATCATGCATCTCGATATCATCGTCAACAATTAGTGCTTTCATTTTCAGGCACCCAAGAATAAATTGAGATGCCCCCAATGGTCAGAAAGTTAGAGACATCCCGTCTTATTGAAATGAAACTCGTAGGAGGGCTATCGGAAC
This sequence comes from Pseudobacteriovorax sp., assembly GCA_013215145.1. Classification (GTDB taxonomy): domain Bacteria; phylum Bdellovibrionota_B; class Oligoflexia; order Oligoflexales; family Oligoflexaceae; genus DT-89. The sequence goes on along the minus strand of JABSRP010000007.1, from coordinate 11,449 downwards.
TATCTAAAAATAATTTAGGTATTTTCATGGAATCCAGAGTTGGTCTATGCAATTAGTGTTCGCTCGATTGCCATTTGTATCGAACTCACATCCCAAACACAATCCACATGGAGCGCCCCAGCTGCAGTTATTCCGTTAGATCGAACTCCGATTTTATGGAGATAGTCTTCTAAAATATTACGATTTTTTCTTGTGATTCTTGATAGATCAGTAGTAGAGGCAAAGCCGCCATCTATCTCCAAAATTCTTTTTTGCCATACCTGCATTTTTCCCACCTGTTTCTAATTGGTCAGCGATTCAAACTCACAGAAATCAGACGGATCGGCCAGTGACATATTTCAAAACTTTGAAGTTTTCTTCAAAAACATGACGTTTACATCACTCCCTTTTGAACATGGCTTTGATATATTCACTATGATTGCAGTGGCGAGTAAACTGCTTTGGTCATAGAGGCAGTGCTGTTCTCCCCGCTAAAGTACATGTGACAATTTCTAAATCTCTATCCTTAAAGAAGAAGTTTTTTGTTTTCCTCATTACCCACCCACTAGGCTCAGGCTCAAAGCTGCAATCACTGGACCGTTCTAAGAAGACAAGACTATTGGGCGATTCTCACCAGCTGGGTGTCGTCAATTTTCATGGTATTAGAATGCTAGAAATCAAAATAAAATCAAAAAATCTCCCCAGCATCCTCGACGATACTGGCAACAAAAAGTTTTTCAGGCGCGTTCGAGTAGCCCAGAATAAAGCAATACGAGCAGCCCGAAAAATTGCGGCCAGCGAATTACGTGATTTTTATGGAATGAAGGCCAGAGGGCCAAAATATGGCCCACCAAGTCCGTATGCAAAACCCACAATTAATCAAGTTATCGAGACACGCCTTGTCAGACGAATCGAGGGTGTGAAACAAGGAGTTCCGGCCAGGTTACTAGCCGAAACTAAAAGACTTTCAGCGGTTAGATTTACGGCATCCAGTCCGCAGCCAGCAAAGTTAAAAGGCGTTAAAGTCAAAGACCGAAAAAAGCTTCAGCTTAGGATAGGTAAAAGGAAGAAGAAATACAAAAAGCTGTTTGTGCAAAAAGGCAATAACTCTCCAAGGCTCCATGTATTTAGATCGAAAGATAAGAGGACCAAATGGGTGATGTATAGAGAAACCATAACTCCGGTTTTTACGGTACTGTCAAGGACAAATCCACAGAGCGAAATGTTCAGTAAAGCGTCCTCTACATTCGAAGAAAACTTCACATTGGGTCTAGAAAAATAGGGAAAAGTCAACATCAAATAAATTGTTGCTTATGAATATTTTTTGTTGTTAGGGTTGCTACGAGTTCAGAAGCAGGGATTTCCTGCAATCAGTTTTTTAACTATTAATGGAGCAATGTAGATGTCAGATCTTATCCCCACAGATGCAATTAGAATCACCAATGGTGTACCAACGACGACTTCCTTAATGGTCGCACAAGTCTTCGGGAAAAATCATGCAGACGTTATGAGATCCATCAGGAAAAAGATCAGTAACTTCTCGAAATCATTTGTTGAAAGCAATTTTGCTTTGAATGAATATGTAGATTCAATAGGAAAATCAAATGCGATGTATGAATTATCGAGAAATGGATTCGCAATATTGGCTCTAGGTTTTACCGGAAAAATAGCCACCGAGTTTCAAGAAGCGTTCATGAACGAGTTTGATCGACGCGGTGAAGTAATTGCAAACATGAATCAAATGCTTCCTAAACCTAAGCGCAAGAATAAATATCGCTATGGATTTTACCAAGTAGAAGCAACACCTGATGGAAAAACCAAGACAACCTGGAAGTCGGGGGTTAAAACTATTGAAGACATGAATGAAATAGAAAACCTGTCAAGGCTTCAGGCAGATAGAGTTCGAAAACTGCTTGGTATTGCCCGAAAGTTCATCGAGGATCTTTGCGAAGATGTACGATACAACCCGCGATACTTAGCTTTGCTGGAACTTCTTGAAAATGAGAAGAGCAACTTTCGGCTTGACAACAGGCAACCATTGCTAACCCAAAAGCCTTTGTTTGATGAAGTGCTTTAAACCTAAGAACCTGATTTTACTAGCTGCGCTCAAAATTGAGCGCACCTCTTTAACGATCAGCTTAAAAGTCAGCCGATCTATGCGAGACCAATTGAACCCTATATTGTCTGTTTAGGGTTGAAGGCAATACCGGTGATTCTAAACTAACCGCCTAAAAATAAAAGCTCCGCGCAAAACTGCGCTTAGTGAATTCACTCCCACTAATAAAGCCCCATTCGGCTTTACTCATTTCCCTCCCACCAAAGGATACTTATGAAAGTCAAATTCGGAGACATCATCAAATTAGGAGAACATTATTTACTTTGCGGCGATAGCTCGCAGGGTGCAATGGTTTCAAAATTTCTAAAAGACGTTGAGCCAAGACTTATGATCACGGACCCACCATATGGCGTGAATTACCAAGTACGCGATAGAAAAAAGCCTGGAAACAAGGAAAACGTCGATCAAGACTTGGAAGAGATTAGAATTAGAAATGATCACAGAACTAATTGGTCCCAAACTTTTTACCACGCAAAAGCTCAGATTGCTTACGTTTGGTATCCATCGACCTGTCCAGATGTGGCCATCCAAGCTCTACGAGATGGGATGTATGAGCCCAGGCAAACAATAATTTGGAACAAAAATAGGGCTACCCTAAGTAGATCCGCTTATCACTGGAAACACGAGTCTTGTCTTTACGGAGTGCGAGTTGGAAACAACGCTAACTGGAAAGGCGGCAGAAAGCAACACACCGTCTGGGATGTAAAAGGTGTCGAGCCGAAGGAACGGATTCACCCAACACAAAAACCCCTGGAACTATACACACTACCAATTGTTAACCACACCGATCCAGGCGAGATAGTTTATGACCCGTTTGCTGGCTCTGGCGTTATTTTCGAGGCTTGTCAGAAATCTGGCCGGATCGGCTATGGTGTGGATCTTGAACCAGCGTACTGCAGGAAAATCGTCAAGCGAATCCAAGATCAATTTGATATCGAAGCCGAAGTGATTGGCAACGTCTTCGATTCCTAACCCACCTACCTTAACGCATTTCTGCGTTATTTATTTTTCTAAGGAGACTATTATGGCAACAATCAAAGAAACCCAAGACGTGATCGCACTTATTACCACCCTTGGTGTCCTCATTGGACGAGAGGTCTCAGGCGACGGACTTCAGCTAACCGACGTTCTAAAGCTGCTTGAAAGTTCAGAGTTTAGAGAAAATCTAGAGGCTGCTCTTGACGGCGCTCTGCTTGTCCCAGTGGAGCTGCAGGATCTAACCATCAGCGAGGGGTTTGATCTTTCCATGACGGCCCTTGAGGCGTTTAGAAAAATCCTTGCTGCCTTCGAAGGAGGACAAGTCGCATGAGAGATTCCATTGTCGAGATCAATCGGAGTTAAACCTCGTATATAAAGGAGCAATCTCTGTACTAGGTATTAAGGGCGAAAGCCCAAGAGAAGCCGCAGAAATAGCGGCTGATATCTATCGAGAGGTTAAGCGTGTTTTAGAGTAATTCTGACGGAGGCGAACGCTTCCTTTTTAGTCTGATAGTATCATGTTGACATTATGTTTACTTGTAAACATACTGAAATCATTACGTAAACATGTTTACACTTGGAGCATCTATGTCAGATTCAAAGCCACTGTCTATACGAGCAAAGCAAGAAACCCGCGATATTTTCAAAGCCCTTGCATCTGAGGATGGCCGAACAGATGGTGATTTTCTGGATCATCTATTGTCTTGGTACCAGACTCAGCAATCCAGCGGCTCCTCCGAAATGCCAAGCGAACTGGCCCAAGTTAAAGCAGCGATGAATCGGATTACCGATATTTTCTCTGGCGTACACTCGAGTGCGAAACTACTAGAAGAGAATCTTCGCACCGAGTTTTCGGCTAAGTTAGGTGAGATCGAATCTGAGCGCGCAGAGCTTACTTCTCAGCTACGAGATGCCCTTGAGCTATCAAAGAAACAAGAAAAGGAGTTGCAGTCACTAGAGGGCGTTTCCGAGGCTTTCAAAACACTTAAAGGAGAGCTTGAAAATAAGAACGAAGAAATAGAGAGTCTGAAAACCCAGCTTGGTGATTCTACGGCAAAACTTAAAGAGCTTCCAGAGATTCAGTCGAGGTCCACTGCATTGGAAATTCGCAATGCCAAAGTGGAAACGGAGAATGAGCAGCTTAGGGAAAGGTTGGCGGAATTCAGAACTATGTTGAAGATTAGCGATGAGCCAGAAATTGAGACATAAAAAAAGGAGGCTTGTTAGCCTCCCTTGTAAATCCTGGTCTAAATGAGATCTATTCTTCGTAAGTTTTCACTTCCGTTACGAATCTATCAACGTCTTGGCTAATAATCGAGTCTCCGACTCTGATTGCTCTAGCGTGTGGATCGTTTGGCATGGGGGCTGTGCTTCTGAATTGAAGGTCAAATGAAAGCTCATTAAATCGATCTGGCGACAGCTCGGTAATTGGCATTTCTTGGTCACTTTGAATGGACTCAAGATTCGAAGGAGTTGCTAATATTCCATTCTGAACGAAAGGCGCTAGGCTTCGGGCTAGAGAACTACCACCAGCACCACCAAGCTCGCCAGCCGCAGATATGGAGCTTGATAGTCCAAACAAGAGTGCTATTGAAGTGAAAATTTTAAGCATCGCTAATCGTCCTTGTTAATAAAGTTTGCCAGAAAATCAACTGTGAAAACACGCCGTTTTATACCGACACTAGTCTTTAGTTTGTTATGAGTTTCCAAAAAGAGATTTAAAAAGCCCTTAAGTGCCAATTTAAACTCTTCATCTGTTGCTTCCAATGTAAATGTTCTAAATGCTGCAAGATCACCCAAGTTCTCGAGATTGTAATGCTCGGCTCGCATTGAAATCCGTTTTAGCATACTTCGTCGGTCCGGGTCGGACCAATTCTCTGAAAATATTTTTATTCGACTGTTGATTTCCTTTAACATACCAACAGCCAATAGGTAGTTGACTCTCTTATTTCCAAAAACACCATATTCTTTTTCTATATGGCCACGACTTACACCTTCCGACGCCGTTGCCAGGGCTATAATGTCACTGTCGAGCTGATGCCACTCGATCTTATTTGAGTCTTGTAAAAACACGGTGTTGTGTTTGGCAAATGCTTCCCAAAGTCCATCTAAACTTGAAAAATGTTTCTGAAACATTTTTACCAATTGAGCAGGACCAAGAATGTGTATCAAAACCGGAGTAGCGGTTTCCAAAGAGACTTCCCTCTCAGCCTGAGCCATTCTGCGTACTGTCGAATAAGATGTTGAAGTTCGATTCGCTAGTAGCGAAAGATTTCTTTTCGGATTCTCGTCGACCCATGCTTTTATGGCGTTAGCAATGTCTTGTGACCAATTCATGCTTTGTCCTATTGTCTATCTATCCCATCTAGGTTAGTTCCTACAAAAAATGCTCATGACAATCAAGTTAATCTGACAAATCACACTCGGTAGATTCTGATTCTCCAAGCTGGTCATCTTATTATCTTCAAAAAATGGCGCCTTTCTAGAATGTTATACAATTTAGCTAAAAAAAACCAATTAATGCGTCATTTTGATTTATCAGCATGGCGCCTAAAATGTACATTCTCGGAGTTTTCACCTTGAACTATAGATCCAATGCGACATAGGATGCAAACAATCTGAAAGAGCTAGTCGAATAGCTAATTTGGTTGTGGGAGCTTGAGTTGTCGAGAAATTCTAGTTGACTAGAATTTTTGACAATTTGGAATAGAGCATCAACAGAGTGAATGGAAGAAAAGAGATTAAGCCGCATTAGTATCTTTTATACTGCTTCTCCTACCTAATAAAGGTTTCGAGAGACATAATGAAAGGCTTAAATTGTTTGAACACTCCTTCGCTAGGTGACAAGAAAACTTAGATTTAACGTGGTGAGGAGCCAAATAGATTCTACCTAATTTAGCGTTTCATTCAACACCGGTTTTCAGGTTTGCCTGAACTGAATTTGCTTAAGACAATGGGTACTATACATTAATCGGAGACTGGGAGAAGTTTAGTTGTCTTCTTATCGTTGCCTCAAATTTTTGTCTTTGGGACCTAATAATGAAAACTTAATAGACATAGGTATTTAAACTATGTGCTTTTATATTGATTGATCAATGACTAGGAGAAATAATGAAGGTATCATTAAAACTTAAAGCTTCGGCACTTATGATTTTTCTATTACAAGCTTGTGGAACCGAAGAGCCTATAGATCGATTAGAGGAAGGCAAGCAAGACGAGCAGCAAAGTAACCTTGAAGAACTTGAAAATGAATTTGCTGAGCTGTGCGCGGACAATGGTCACTCTTCCGAAGAGTGTGCAGATCTCGCGGAAATAATAGAAAAACTCAAAATTAAAGAAGAGGTATCAGCAGCAGCTTTTATTTGTGGCGGTGGTGGAAGCGACGACACAGTTACTGAGCAAAAGTAAGTTAACGCAATACTAGGAGTGCTTTTAGTGATTAAACGAATTGTATCTAATTTATTATTACTTTGGATAATAATATTTCAAGAACAGGGTTTTGCAGAAAAAAACAAGTCTTCTAATAGCTTGAAAATTGCATTGCCCGAAGCGGAAAAAATTGAAAACTTCGACACTGCGAAAATCCGTCTCGGATCGCAGTTTATTTTGTTAGATTCACTATATAGCACCCTGGTAACTTTCAACAACGAAAATAAGATTGTTGCGGAAGCGGCTAGCAAGTTCTACTGGAAGGGTTCTGAATTAATTTTTGAAATTCGCAAAGACCTTAAAGCTTCTGATGGTAGCCGAATCACTGCTGAAGATGTGAAAGCAAGCTTCAATAGACTACTACTACTCGGTAATACTAACATGCACGGAAATCTACAGAACTTTCTTTGTACCAAAAGAACGCCACGAAACCTTGAAGAGAGTTGCGATGGTATTGAAGTCAAAAACAATAGTCTGCATTTAAAGTTTCCTAAAAAGTATCCCACTTTCGTTTCATTGTTCTCGGCGTTAGATTTTGCGATCATACCGAAAAAAGCTATTGATAAAAAGGATTATTCTATATCCGACTATTCGATAACTTCCGGCCCCTATAGCTATAGTCACAAAGATAAAAATGGTAATTTGATTCTCAAAAGGAGCAAGTTTTATAAATTTTCAAAAGCTCACTACGGACAAGCTGATTTAATTGAAATTTGGGATGATAACTTTAACAAAGAAACCGGAAAACTCTCTTCAGTAGAATGGTTCGAGAAAGGATTAATCGACCATATTCCAACAACAAACAGGTGGAAAAAAGCAGACCTAAATCGCCTATCTAAAAAAAGCGGTGTAACACATCATATAACCGACGAACTCTCAGTAAATTTCGTTGCCTTCACAAAAAAAGGAATGAAGATTCCTCATAAGGAACGCCTAAAAATCGCAAAGACTTTTATTACCGAAGTTTCAAATTTTCGACGCTTAACGAAGTACCAGAAAGGAATTCCAGAATACCTCTACAAAAGGCGGATTCAATTCTTCCTGCCAGGTGGTTATGGGGCATTGTCAAAAGAGCAAGTTTCGGAAGTTGAATCCAGTTTTGAAAAGATTAAAGGCAGTCTTCCTCGAAAAAAAATAAAAATCGCTGTGGTAGAATCAGTGTATGATTTTTTCTCAAATCGCGTTTTTAAAAATCTTAAAGACCAAGTTGAATGGGTTCGATCTGATCGAGTTAATAATTACGCAAATATTGATGTAAACGACCCAGATGCACCAGACCTAATGATACTTAGTCAAGACGTAACCTTTACAGAGGAGCTCGGAGTTATTGAATTCACTCTGAATTGGGGCGGATTTCCCATAAAGGACAAAGTAAAAATCGACAAGTGGATTAGTAAATACATTAACGAAGATTCATTTGAAGAAAGATCAAGTTTACTAAGATCACTGCATAAAGATGCAATTTTGGATAATATTTCTATGATACCCATGTACGCCACGCCCTACAGGGCTTTGTCTAAGAATGGATGGAAAATGGATTTTTCTACCAACTCGGCAGTTAACCCTTTTTGGCAATTGTACCTTGAGAAATAATATCGGGCTCCGCAATATCCTAAATTGGATTCACTGCAACCAATCAAAGTTGGGCTTGAAGCTAACCGAATTGAACTGGACGAAAGGTTTTAAGCTAAAATTATACGACTTCGACTGCAAGATAAAAATGCTGGGCAAGGAGTTTCGAGGTCGTGGCACAGATGAAGTAAAGGAGCTCGCAATCGCCAAGGCGGTTGCGGAATCTGTTGAAAGAAGCTACTTTTTCGCAAATAGATCGAATCTTCGGACAACAAATGGTTTATCTGTGCATATATCCAAAGAAGCTGCGGCAGAAAGCTCCAAAAATGAACTTATTGAACGACACGCTTTCCTATCTCACTACCTAACTGGGGCTTCAATCTTTGATCTGAGACACAAACTATCAAACGACTTTCCATCATTTTATAGGTTTATTGAAGATTTCGAACAACACCTAAATGTAAAGTATTTTTTCGGGTTTTTATTAGATTCACCAATAAAGGTTGTTATATGCTATGCAACTAAACTAGATGAAGAATTCGGTGTCATCGCAGGATTAGGATCCGAACCTTGCCTTGTTGATGCCGTCCAAAAATCTTTGATCGAGGCTACTAGAATCATCGTTCATCATAAAAATAAACCTTACCCACCGTTGGCATTGAAAGAATTTTTGAAGCAAAATAGTCCAGGTCCCGCAGAGCATCTAAGGGTAAATTTAAACCCCGAATCTCACAAATTCACTATTGACCGTTTTAATCTTACGGCTTCACCAGTAAAAGTAGATTTTTCATATATCAAATTACAAGGGTATTCCAATAAAATTGAAGGGACTCCTTTCTTTGTCTCTGCCCAAAGCTCACCCGATCTTCAAGGGTTATTTTTCGGAACACCAATATCCGAAAAGGTAAATAATGCTATTTTAAATAGAGAACATAACAATTATGGTGGGGGTATCCAGTCTCTTGTTGCTTGGCCCCACCCAATCGCATAGGACGCTATCTCTGCGATGAACATAAAATTTTTAAAAATCGTATTTACTACTGTACTGCTCTTGTTTAGTGCCTCTACTGTTTTTCATTTAGTTTATAGACATTTCTCCAAGTATCAGTCTGCGAAAAATTTAGTCGAAGATCAATACAACAATCTACTCACTGGATACGAAATGCCAGTACGTAGAGCTTTTGAGAGGAGAGTTGGTACCGACAAGGCTTATTCTGCGATAGTTTTACATGAAATAGGTGGAGGCGCAGAAATTTCTTTTAATGACAATTATTCACTCAATTACATTAAGAATTCAATGGATGACTATTTGATCTATGGTAAACTTCACTTCCCCCTCTATTTTGATGAAATGGAAAAAGAAAAGTTTGGGAATCTGACATTTTATTACAATCGGTGGCAAGGGGTAGAATACTCCCTTTTATTCTCTCTGTTCTTGTGTGTGGTTCTCAGCGTAGCCTTTTATAGATATCTAAACCTGTACAAAAAAAACCATACCATGCAGCTTATGTATGAAAGATCTAGCGCAGTTGCTAAAACAACTCAAATGTTAGCTCACGATGTAAGAAAACCATTTTCAATGATAAAAGCACTCGTATCTATGATGTTAGAATCAGATATCCATGAGGCTAGAAAGATTGCTGAAGACGGCATTCCCAGTATTATTGCTTCGATAAGGTTCGTCGAGGGCATGATCCAAGATGTCATGGAGGTAGGTAATGAGAGCAATCTCAATACGGAAAGTATTAATGGCAGAAAATTTATTTTCGATAACTTAACTACGATATTTCAGTTTCGAGAAAATATTTCGATTCAGATCGAAACATTCATAAGTAAAAATATTTTTTTTCAAATTGATATATTGAAGTTTTCTAGAGTTATCCAAAATATAATAAATAATGCTGTTGAACATATGGGCGGAGATGGAAAAATATGGATTGTTGTTGCTTCGCCTAAAAATGGCTATTCTAAATTCACCATAGGAAACTCTGATACCTTTATTTCACCCGAAGATAGAAAAAATTTGTTTAATGCCTTCTTTACTAAGGGGAAAAAGGGCGGCACTGGATTAGGCTTAGCCATAGTACAAAAGGTTGTTGAATCCCATGGCGGAAGTATCCATTGTGATTCATCTAAGGAGAGCGGAACTGAGTTTATTTTTACCGTTCCTTCACAACTTTCTACTGCAGAAATAGAAGGTGTATCAATACCAACAAGTACAGAGTATTTTCAGTCAAAAACCACTATTTTCGATAAATCCACAGAGTTCTCACCTGGTTTAGTAGACTTAGAAACTTTAAAGAAAATAAGACATTTAGATTTTTCTACGTCTATCCTAGACGACGAGACAATTTACGTAAATGCTATCAAGACAATCTCATCAACCCTAAATCTCAAAAATAATGTTTCCTTTTACTCTAAAAGCAACGAAATGCTTGAAAAAATCAACCTAAATGCTGACTTAATAATTCTAGATGTTGATCTCCAAGAACCTGCTCTAAACGGATTCGACGTCTGTAGAAAATTAAGGAATAAGGGCTACAAAGGTAAAATCTGCATTCACTCCAATAGAGGGCGCCTTGAATTCCAACCTAAAGCTATCGATGCCGGAGCAGACTTCTTCCTTCCAAAACCAATGAGCAAAAACGACTTAGTTATGCTTCTAAGCCAGTGCGTTGATCTTGAGAAGGCAGAAACCCCTTCAGTCAAAGCTTTACTGTTCGAAGACGAAGGCATCTACCAACGCCAGTGGAAGCGCCTGTACGGCCCTGGTGAGCTTGAGATACATGATTCCCTAACAAGCTTCGATATTAGCTTAGCAACTGGCTACGACTACGCAATCTGCGACTACTACCTCAAAAAGGGTGAGACTGGGATCGAAGTTGCTAAGAAGCTGCGAGAGGCCGGTTTTAGTAAGCCGATATTCCTTAATTCTAATGTCGATTCATTGCCTGAGGATGAGGCTGGGCTTTTTGATCTGATTGTTAAGAAGGACGCTAAAGAGGCTTTTGAACAGATTTCCAAGCATTTGAAGGACATACGATCTTAGGTAATCCCTTCATGGCTTCTACCTACACACCAATGCATGCAAATGGATCAATTCATTTAGATCAATACTAACCCAGTCTACCAACGTCACTTTCACGCAATACTACTTGACTAAATCATAATATCGACATAGTTATAACCGATAAGAAAAAGGACCAAAACTATTGCCCGTCACGACAATCATTGACCCACCCTAACCGGAATCCGAGGACCACCCTTACCGGTTTTGTTTGACCCACCCATCCTACTAAGCGACCTAGCCTACATGACATGTTTTTTGGATAAAAACCGCCACCTCCTGAGTTAAAATACTCAGATGCATAAACA
>JABSRP010000068.1 GCA_013215145.1 Pseudobacteriovorax sp. | reverse complement strand
CAATGAGACGGAACTGGGTCGCCTTTCATATTCTCACTACTTTCGGAGTTACTATTATTCACATTCACTACGACGGGAGGCTGTGAGTTCATAGCGTCGATTAGCTTGTCGAACTTATCGTGAATTGCTCGGAATTCTGACCCAGAGCTAGACGATGCGCCGGATGTGTGGTGCTCGTAAGCAATATCTGCAATTTCCCAAAGCTGCCTGAACACTTCAAAGGCTTGCACTGTATGAACAAACTTTGTAAGCCATCGTAGGCTTTCTTTTGGAAGGAAAGCTGCCCTTGTGGTACTCTTGCCAATAACCCCCTGTGATTTAAGGTTTTTTAGCTCGGTACTTGAAAATTTCAAGTACCTAAGTTTGTGGTTTTTTATGTGGTTCCAGATAGTGGCTTGCCCAACACCGAAACAAGATACTACCTCGGAAATCAACATTCCCTCTTCTTCACCCATTTTGACAAGGTTAAGAAGAAGACTTTCGCCTCCTAAACGTACTACACGTTTTTCTGCAGACACTGCCGTAGAATTCTCTGCTTTTGATTCTGCGTTATCGATTGTCATAATTTTTCGCTCCATTTCGTTATTGCGCCAGAATTACTAGTGATATCTTTTCGATGTAGACCTTGTCTTTGAAGCATGGATGTGACACCAAGGCCCATTTTCCATCAATCTTGTGGATTTCTAGATCCAAATAAAAATCTCTAGCGGCTGCTTCAAGACCTAGTATTTGGTAGGGTTCAATTATCTTGGGACCATCTGTGTAGTGCTTTTTGTAGACGCCATTAGGGTGATCTATTTGAGATAGATATTCATCGAGATATCTGATCTCTAGACCACCAAAGAAAATATTCGAGATATCTTCGATAGGCATACAATCAGCCGGAAATTCGGAAGAAATGTCTTCCAATGATTCAGAATTGCAGGAGTGCGTGTCCTCATGTTTAATTTCGACTCCAAAAGGCTCAGCTTCTGCAGCCTTGTCGCAATCTCTTCCTAATTGCTGACTCTTTTGTTGATTCTCATAGATCTCATCATTGATGGCCCAAAGATCCATATATACGTCACTTGCTTCCTTGGTTTCGATCAACTTTACGAGCACTTGGAGGGTTTTTGTTGGTAAAAAGGTTGCTTTCTTTGCGCTTTTTCCCAATTGACCTACATCTTTGAAATAGGCTAGATCTGGGCCTGTAATCTTTGTTTTGGTTAGAGAGTGCTCTCCTATCAACTGTAAGACTGAATGAGCCTTAGTGCCTAGAAGCTTTCCAGCCTCTGATAACAATAGGCCACCAGAGCGCAGAATTCGTTTGAGGTTTTCAATTTCCTCCCTTCTCTTCACTAGTCTATTTTCTGGTTTAGACGTGTTCTCAAGTTTTGCTATGTTAAAGGTCATAATTTTTCCTTTCTGGCCCCGAAGGGCCAATAATTTAGTTGATAAAATCCATTGAGGTTTCGTTGATCTTGCAGGAGCTAATTGCAAACATAGGATCAATGTCTTGAGTTTGGAAACCAAAGCTAACACTTCCCAATCGCATGATGGTTCCGATTTGATTGATTCTATGATCAAATCTTATAGACCATTGCCCAGGTCGAACCGGTATTGCATGATGCACATTTGTTCCAGCGCTAGTTTGAAAATCGAAAGGACATTGAAGCTCCCAAGTGTAGACATCCGAAAACCCTACATTACGGACAGTGATTTCAGATATAAACTGTTGGGAAGGGGTGGCAGAAACTTGGAGTTGATTTGAACTAACCGCTTGTTCTTGCAGATCAAGGGGATAGATAGAAATACCAAACTCCGATTCTACTTTGACGATAAAATTTCCCGAACTATTCTGGTGAACTGAATAGAGGTAACCAAGCATAGAACACTGGTTAAAGGCAGATCCCAATTCTAGATTGGGTAAGTTTGACTTAAATCCTTCAAATGAATATCCTCCAAAGCTAGCTTGCAGATAACCAAATAGACTATATTCAAGGATCTTTAACTCGTCAGAATCACAAGTAAAGACATCGAATTCGAGTAACGCTTCTGTTGAAAAGACACCGAAGCCTCTAGGAGTTTCCACGGTTATTTGAAACGATTCGTCGCCGAATTTTAGTAGACTTGCACTTAGTCTGTCGTCGGACCCATTTACAAAGTTACACTTTGATTGAAGTTCACCCTCGGTAGTCAATGCCGCGAATTCAACGCTATCGACTTCTCTGTAGCTATCAAGCTCGATGCTAAACACTCTGTCTCGATAAGATTCTGGGTTAACCTCGTCAAAAATGGTGTTGTAAGCTCGAGTACCAAAGCTGCAATGAAGTGCTAATTGCTCACCAATTACCGCTTCGTCGTAGTCTGAAATTGGCTTCCTATACGCTGCAATAGATGAATCTATCCAATCTAAGAAAGTCGAAACCCTAGTGTAAACACCAGGATATTCTGCTTGAGCGCAGCCATAACCCCAAGACACGATTCCAGCTAGGTGATAACCTCCCTTTGCCTCGATCAGCGCAGGACCACCTGAATCCCCTTGGCAAGAGTCATAGCCTCCTGTTTCAGTACCTGCACAAAACTGAACATCTGCGTGATACTCGGAGCCGTAGTCGTTCGAGCATTTCCCATCGCTCAATATCGGAACAGTAACTTCGTGTAGTTCGTCATCGAACAGATAGCCATAGCTAGACTTGTTGCCATATCCTATGATCTTAAGGTCTTTTCCATCAAGACTAAGGTTCGAAGACAAATCAATGACTTCACCACTTTCGACTTGACCTCTATCTAGAAATAAAAGCGCGATATCATTGGTCAATGCTTCGTTGTCGTAGCCTTCGTGAGATTTCACTGCTACCACATCAATTGTGGTGCTGGAGCCTTCACGCCTTACAACTAGATCGGAGTTGTCACCTGTAACACAATGCGCGGCAGTTAGAACCACGTCATCTGCAATGAATGCGCCTCCGCAAAATTTGCTTGACGAGAACGATTTATCCAGGCTTGCAAAAAAGCTATAGCTTTCCGTGGCTGGAATGCCTCCTATTATGTCAAGATCAGATGTTTCCTGTGAGTTGCAGCTAGCCAATAGCATTGCTGAACAAAATAATAGTTTTTTCATTTTAAATATTCCTTATCTATTCGTGTTTGTAGAGACTGTTTGCGCTGGAGATTCTCGCTCCAATGCGCCTTCTCTGAGTTTCTTGTCAATCTCGATAATCCGTCGAGGATCGATCGTGCTAACTCTTTTATTTTTTCTATGCCATCCCATGTTAAGCCTCCTTTTTTACTCTTAATCTTGCGTCCTTTTCTTTAATAAGTTCTTCCCTTCTAGCCTTAACTAGTTTCAAAGTATCCCTTGCGAGAGTTGCGAAATTGTTTTTAGATTTCGCAATAACTATCTCTAGATGCCAGTGTTCGATAAGCTCGCAATCGAGATCGTCGTCGCTAAGGAGATCGACGGGAATTTGCTCCTCTTTCACATATTTCTCTTTAACTCCGTTTAATTCTTTGCTATCCATATTTCCTCCAATTGGTTGAAAAGTTTTTGGTGTGGTAGCCTCTCCAATCAATTGTTTATTCCTCGCCTTCCTCCAATCCTAGTAGTTGATCCACATTTGATTTAGTGTCCTGTACTTTGACAGATTGAATTTCCCTTGCTTCCACATCCACAACCGGTACTCCAAGAAGGCACTCAGGCACATATCTACGGATGAGCATCAGCGCTGCTCGATACGACAGCATTTGCACAGGCATAGATTTGTATTTAGGGTTGCTCGTCCAACCTTCGGCCTTAGCCATTGCGATGCTTGCATTGACCTCGACTTTTTCGCCAGATATCAATGTTACTGAGGCAAAGACGATAAGATCTTCCCAAGACTCCCCTTCATGTCTGAATGAAATACGGTCTTTAAAAGCGCCAGATTTTTGTGCCAATGTCATTGCAAGCTTGGCAGAAATTGTTGGCTTGCCTTTAATTGGCGTAATTTCATACAGTGCCGTCGTGTAATGGTGAAGTCCGAGAGCTTCTCCCATTTGCAGAGCAATAAAGATATCCTCTGGTCTACCTTTAAAATGGCTAGGAGCAATGCCTGAGGAAGCATACTTTTCTGCGACTATCATGTGCTCTCTAACTATCGGTGAAATAGGAAGATTTTCCGTTTGCTTAACTATATCGCTCATGCAACCTCCATTTTCTTCCATCGCGGAATATAAAGGCGCTGAATGCTACTTTCACTTTCCCAAACGTTGAGTTGCTTACATTTCTGAAAACGCTCAATGGCGAGATCAATCTCAGCATCTGCATCTGCGATATCTTTCCAGTCATAGTCGAAAATTGCAGCGTTATACGGAGGCTTAGTTTCAAGAACTAGAAAGATATATCTATAATCGTCTCCTGTTATTTGTTTCAAACCTCGACTGGTTAGAGCGACAGATCTGTGATAACCAAAGTCTGCTGCCTTCCTTAAAAAGCTATCGAAGGCAGCATTTTCCGTCGTCTTTAAATCGATGACGATTTTACGGTCGTCAATGATCCTGTCTGGACGAAACTTCAGTTTCTGGTCAGTGACTTCATCTTTCCAATAGTATGAGACTTCATTTTTACCTCCATGTTCTAGAAGTCTCCTGGCGTGACACTGACTCATAGCTGAGTCTTTGATTGCTTGCAGTTTTTGCCAGTCAGACCAAGTTAGTATTTCTTTGTCTTGATTTTCCTCCTGCATCTCTTTGAAGATTTTGTGATTGCGATTTGCGCCTTTAGGCCCACATGCATATTTGCTTGCAAAAAGCTCCGGCTCTAAAAGCATCTCGTGGATCATCGTTCCAAGAGTTTGAGCTGGTGTCGGCTTATATTCATTTTCTCCTTTCAAATATTTATCCCAATAGTGCCTTGGTGATTTCAGCAATAGATCAATACCCGACTTGGAAAGATGCTCTCTTTCTGAATGGTATTTTTCTATTGGCTCGTTCTCGATAATCTTCACTTTTTCTATTTCTCCTTTAACGCGGCCAGCATTTCATATATCTTTGCGGCCCGATTTATTGATGGTGCGTGGATTCCATCCTCCCACTGTTTAAATGTCCGATAGTTCAGATCAATCATTTCCAAAAACCTGATTAGAGGCAGCTCTAGAGCCTCGCTCTCACTCCGTAAAAATTTCGCAAAATTCTGTGCCTCGGTTGTCAAATTTAGAACCTCCTTCTAAAAAGAAGGCCCGAAGGCCAACTCCCTAGCGCAAGCAATAAACTAGAACCTCATCCGTAGACTGAAGATCCACTACGCTCCTAGTCGCTGTATCAAATGCTTTTTGATTTAAAAGGCTAAGTAAAATTGGACTACTTTGATCGCCAAGATCTCTTGCTTGATTCAATGTTGGGATCGCAAAAGCACTTTCACATAGCGTGTACGGGTTGGACTCAAATAATAAAGTGCTGACTATTTCGCTGTATTTATACTCCCTAATTGAGAGCATTGTTTCGATTGACGCGGTGGATTTTGAGTAATATGTGTTTTGAAAAACACTGCCTGGAATACTTAATGACCAATCAGTGAGCGAAGAGTCTCCTAATTCTGAAACAACCTTCACAGATTTAGGCCCAGTCTTGGACAGTTTCGAACCATATGCCTTCAATGAGTCCTTTGCCAACACAACTGGAACATTGAAATCAAGGGTTGAAGTAACTTTTTTTTCGTCCACAGAAACATTTGAACTGACTAATGCTACTGGAGTCATGGCTAATTCAATGATTTCAGTGATGCTACCTGGGCCTGGAACTTCGATCGACTCACCATCACATGTGATCAGATGATTTCCATTCTCTAATTTTTCAGACGTGCAAGCGGACTGTTCTGAGGTTTCAGGGGGTATCCGAACACTTTGATCTCCGCAGACCACGAAATCTCCATCCTGGTTAGTTTCTATTTTGCAAGAAACACCATCATCTCCTTTTTGTCCTTGTTCACCCTTCTCTCCCCTGATCGCAATGACGTCCTCACCGCATTGCAACTCTCCGTCGTTTACAATCTCGCAGCTCTGGCCGTCTGCACCATTTATTCCATTGACACCATCCTTTCCGTCTTCGTACTCACATGCTGTAAGGCCGTAAGCTAGTGATAAGGCAATAAGATACTGTTTCATACAAAATCTCCTTTGTTGTATGAGTTAAAAATAACTGCCAGTGGCAGATTCTAGTTTTGTTTACTTTGTAATTTTTAAGCCGAGGCTTTTTGTTGTGGATTCAAATCCAATCAAAGGATTTGTCTCGTCATCTGTTTTTTTGATTTCATAACCAAGGTGGTTAAATGCTGCTATTAGAAGGCCAACATGAACCTCTTGATGGAGTGCTTTTTCGATGACGGCCTTTATTAGTTGCAAGCCATAAAGATTTTTGGCCCACTTGTTACCGATCACTTGCTTTTTCAGTCTTGACTTTTCAATCGTCTTAACTAAAAGTATGAACTCCGTTAGATATTCTGGCCGTTCAAGTATCTCCTCTCTTTTTTTTCTATAGCAATCAGCTTTTGTAGGCCAAAATCCAGACAATACGAGTCCTGGCATGCCGATCACGGCACGTTCTAAATGTCTTCGATCCATTGTGCTTTATTCCTAGTGACTTTCTCTTATGTTCTTATTTTCGCTTCATTTAGTTTGTCGAAATTTCTGCCGACAATGGGGAAGGTAACAATGTGAAATAGCTCTGTAAATCCCGCTGGATGGCGCGTTTAAAATTTACCGTTTATTTGATTTTTTTACGCTTAAAAAAGGAAGGATTTAAATTATTGAAATTTTTGAGGGTGTTTAGCATACCGATGAGTTTTTGACTATAATTGCGGTTTGTCAGTTTCAATACGTAAAATATCGACTTTTTCGACGTAAAAATAACGGAAAAATAAATGGTCTTTTTTTTATTGCCGTTTAAAACTGACGGAAATTCTCAAAGAGCTTTGGCACACAGTTTGTATATCAGTCTTTGCAAGGCTAGACGGTATGCACGATGTGTTGGATTGCTGACTATTCAATTGATTGATGTTCGAAAGGATCGCCTATCTTAGTCATGGTAATGATCATAGTTTTTTAAGCTAGGAGCTTGATCGGTAACTTTTTTGGAAAATAGTTACCTGTTTTTAAAATTAGTCACTCTTCTTGCTGATATTATAGGCTAAAATAAGTTTCCTCAAATATTTGTGATTGACAGCATTCTATGTTTACCGCCATATTTTCCACGGACAACTAATGGGGCTGATATAGATGACTATGAAATATCTTTACGATGAAATAAGAAAGATCCAAATTAGGAACTTTGGTGATGGTTGCTCTCCATCAGTATATAGAACATTTTTTAAGAATGAACATGGCAAGGAACTTAAGGGCTCTACTCTTCGAAAGATTAAGGGGTTTGGTGAAGGTTCAATTAAAAACCCTCGAAAAGACGATCACGACTTCAATTTGTTCTATAAAAAACTTCTTAAAGTTGAAGGAAAAGATGAACTAGAAAAACTTTTCAATGAAAGGCCTGGTCCATATTTCAAAATTCCAGATGTAGCCAAAGCTCGTTTTAATGACTCAGAATTTTTCAAGGCTGCGTTGATTCCGAAATCGGCAGAGTTTTTTATTGCGTTACTGGCCCTAAAATACAAAACTATCAGTTACGAAGAATTTGTGTTTTCTAATCCTATCGCGGCTGGCCTATTTATTCAAAAAATGACTCAGTATAAATACATCAGTACTGACAAAGACCATAATATTTCTGTTGATATGGAAAAGTTACAGAAACACAGTTGTAATGATGTGTTTGGCGAAGAATGGTGAGTCTTGTTTTTGTTGTTTTGTCAAATTGAGAAAGTGCTTGAATTAAATAAAACGATAGATAATTATTGAGATGGGTGTGGTAGCCCTTTCCTTTCTAAGTTTATTCTCCTTACTTCTCCGCATGGAGGACAACTATATTATGAAAACTGAATCTAATGATCGTAAGCTCTTTGATAATTTATTGAGTAAAGAAGAGATCGCTAAGGAATTTGGAGTTAGTCCTAAAACTATCGCTAATTGGATGTCATCAGGAAAGCTGCCGTGTATCAAAATTGGACGAAGAAACATGGCTTTAAGAACTATGGTTGATATTTGGCTAGCTAAATTAGGGAGAACAAGAAAATGAACCTTAGAACTTACTATATTATGAAAAGACCAGGGTATAAACGAAAGTCTTTCTCAATTCTTGAGAAGCAGCCAGGAGGGACCTGGAAGACTATGGATATTGCTGAAGTTGATGAGATCAATGATCAGTACAAAAGTGATCTAATGTCTGTGCATGACGCAGAGGTAAAAGTTAAGTTAATCATGAAAGGACTTCAAGAGAAAGAGAATGAAGAGAAAAAGGTAGGAACAGAACGAAATCTCGAAATTATGCAACAGTACTTCGCTTGGAAGTATGAAAAAAAGCACAGAATTAATCGTTTGCACCCCACCAGTATTGATGGTGCGTTTAACGAGCTTAAGAGAGCTGTGATCGCACTAGGTGACAAGGATCTAGATCGAGCGCCGATTGAAGAAATTCAATTTCAAATTGATGAGTATTATGGCGATAGGATTGTTCCACATAAAAAGACAGTGATGCGTATAAACTCTATGCTTCGATTTATAGAAAGGCCCAAAAGGGATCATCTGGAAGGATTGCCCTCAACTTTTGAAGAGGTGAATGCGATAACTGAAGAAGAGTTCCTCGAAATGTTGGCTTTTATTCCATGTGAAGATTCTAGGCGAATAGTTTCGATTGCCTTCTACACTGGGTTAAGGCTTGGAGAGATTTTTGCGGTTACTAAGTCAACTGTTCGCAATAGCAAAAAAGGTCTTATTATTTTGGTGAATCGGCAAATGCGGAGAGATTTTTCTTTTTCTTTACCAAAGAGGAGAAAGTCCAGGCAAGCTTATGGCTTTTTGAAAGTAAAGGATGAGTTAGCCGAGTGGATCGAGAAAGATTTAACCTTCAAGAAGAGTATGAGGAACAAGAGGTGGTCGAAGATTGTAGCTGATGCATGTCAAAAAGCTGATCTTTCTGCAAAGCTTTGTTTCCATGATCTTCGACACAGCTATGCCGTTAGTCTTTTGAACATGGGAGTCTCTATGAGCAAGGTTGCTATGTCACTGGGTAATGATGAAGGAGTGTGCAAACGGCACTATGTCGGATATTCACTTAATGATGAAGGAATTATGAGTATAGGAGATGTTGTAGATTCAAAGGATGAGTAGTTTAGGAAATATAAACGTGCCTAAAGAGCAAGTGTAATAATTACGGTAGGATATCAATTCTAACCAATTATCATTTGCTACTTAACCTCTAACCACTTTGCTTTTTTTAAACTATTGAAATATTTGACTTTTTGGTAGCGAGGACGAGAATTGAACTCGTGACCTCAGGATTATGAATCCTGCGCTCTAACCAACTGAGCTACCTCGCCAGAGGGTTTTTATTAATAAAGTTTTAGGTCTAAAAAGTCAAACTGAATTCCCACAGAAATAAAGACATATTGGCACTATCTATTGATAGTGCCTGAGAGTTAACAGTCTATGACGATTCACAAAATCTGGAAGGTTAGAAATCGCCTTTGAAAAGGCTGTCACTTTTTCCATATTTGTCAAAAGAGAGCAGCCATATCGTGCGGCTGCCTGTCGTACTTTCGACCCGTTTGTGAGTTCGGTCCGTTTCGTGTTCTTAGGGATATTGATGACAAAGTCGACTAGGCCCTGCTTAATGGCTTCGACCACATCAGTCTCGCCGTTATTTTCAGCTTCCGATGGCCAGGCAAGGCTAGTCACTTCGAATCCGTGATCTGTGAGATAGCTGGCTGTGCCTGGTGTGGCAAACAGTGGGATTCCCATATCGGAAAACAGTTTTGCTGCGGGCAGGAAGGCCAGTTTTTGTTTTTCCGTACCGGAACTGACTAGGATGCCTTTCTTAGGAATTCTGACACCAGAGGCTTCAAGCGCCAGTAGCAAGGCCGCATCAAAGGTCTCACCAATGCATCCCACCTCACCGGTGGAGGCCATCTCAACACCCAGTACGGGATCGGCACCGCCTAGTCTCTTAAAACTAAACATGGCAGCCTTTACGCCAACATAGGGCAAATCATCTTCGTTGAATCGGGAAAGGTTTGGTGTGTTACCAATCATGATCTCAGTCGCAGCGTCGGCGAGATTGAGTCCAACCGTTTTGGAGACAAACGGAAAGGATCGTGCCGCTCGGGCGTTACATTCGATCACTTTGATTTCATTCTCTTTAGCTAAAAACTGCATATTGAAAGGACCATTGAGTCCTAGGCCCTTGGCGATATCCCGACCAAATCGGCGAACTCGTCTCACGGTCTCGACATAAAGTCGTTGAGCGGGGACCACAGTGGTGGCATCACCCGAGTGCACTCCCGCATTCTCAACATGCTCACTGACGATGGCAGTTAGAATCTCGCCATTTTTGGCTACGCCGTCTAGCTCAACCTCGCGCGCGCCTTCGATAAACTCAGTTATCACCACTGGGTGGTCAGGTGATAAATCAGCGGCATCAGCCAAGCATTGGCGTAGTGATTCGCTGTCGTAGGCCACATTCATGGCTGCCCCGGAAAGGACATAACTTGGTCTGATAAGGACTGGGAATCCAATCTCTTCGATAAAACTATTGATCTCATCTTGAGACCGCGCCGCAAGCCATCTAGGTTGACCAATCCCGAGCTCATCGAGTAGGGCTGAGAATTTGCTGCGATCTTCTGCTAAATCAATAGTTTTGGCACGGTGGCCTAGAAGTTTGATGCCTGATTTATGCAATGGAGTCGCAAGGCGGTTTGGCAGTTGGCCGCCCATAGAGGCCACGACTCCGACAGGTCGCTCAAAATCACAGATGTCGAGGATTCTCTCGAGACTAAGCTCTTCAAAGTACAGTCGATCGCTCGCATTATAGTCTGTGGAAACAGTCTCAGGATTACAGTTAACAATGATGCTGCGCCAGCCGCTTTCCTGAAGCTTATTGCTACAACTCACAGCGCACCAGTCGAATTCAACGGAGGTTCCGATGCGGTAAGATCCGCCACCAAGAACTACTGCGGAAAAGGTTTTTCCATCATCTGGGAAAGGATCATCAAAAATCCCACCGTACGATAAGTAAAGGTAGTTGGAAGGAGACGGATACTCTCCGGCAGTGGTATCAATCTTTTTCACCACCGGTTTGACGCCAAGCTCGATTCGTAAGCGGCGAATCTCCAAGGAGGAGATGCGGATGTCCTCAGAGTTAGCCTCGCTCTCTGTGCCGCGGTATAATAGCAGCGCAATTTGCTCATCACCAAAGCCGAGCAATTTCCACTTTCGCCAAGTTTCTTCGCCTACCTTTTTAAAGGATGCTACTGTGAATTTCGCAGGATCAGATAACGCTGTAGTATCTGCGTGACCAGAGATCTCTTTCTCGGCGTCGGCAATCCGCTTGGAGTGATATAAGAACCACTCATTTATGCCAGTCAGTTTATGTACAGTTTCAATAGACATATCACGTCTAAAGGCTTCAATCACTGCAAATAGGCGCAAGTCCGTCGGCTCTGATAATGCGGTTTCGAGATCGTCCTGACTCAGTCCTGGCAGCTCCCTTGATATACCGGCGGCATGCTCAGTGACCATACGGGTCGCTTTTTGTAGGGCTTCAGGAAAGGATCGACCTATGGACATCACCTCGCCAACGGATTTCATCGTAGAACCAAGCAAACGGCTGACGCCAGTGAACTTTAGAAGGTCCCAGCGCGGCATTTTGATCGTTACATAGTCGAGAGCAGGCTCGAAAAACGAGTATGTGATGCCAGTCACTGGATTCTTTAGTTCAAGTAAATCGTAACCCAAGACCACCTTTGCTGCGATATAAGCGATGGGATAACCAGAGGCCTTACTCGCTAGGGCACTGGATCGCGAGAGTCGGGCATTCACTTCGATGACATAAAACTGTAAAGAATGCGGATCTAATGCATATTGTACGTTGCATTCTCCAACGATCCCTAAGGCATTTACTATGGTAAGAGCGGCGTTTCGAAGGACTTGATACTCATCGTCAGATAGCGACTGACTCGGACAAACAACGATAGAATCCCCTGTATGGATGCCAAGCGGATCGAAGTTTTCCATATTACAAATGGTGATGGCATTTTTTTCGGAATCCCGCATAACCTCATACTCGACCTCTTTCCAGCCTTTCAGAGATTTTTCGACGAGAACCTGAGGTGATGATGCGAATGCTGGCCTAGCTAGCGCGACAAGTTCATCTTCGTTGTTGGCAAAACCACTGCCAAGCCCACCTAATGCATAAGCGGCTCGAACGATGACTGGATAGCCAATTTCGTTGGCGGCTTTGATAGACTCTTCCACAGTTTCACAAGCGTAGCTTGGCGGCACGGGCATGTTGATGGATTTCATCTTTTGCGCAAATTCGTCGCGATCTTCAGTCATCCGTAGAATTTCTGCGGGAGTTCCTAGGTTGATCACGCCATGCTTTTGCAAAATACCTTTGTCATCAAGCTCTAGTAGGCAGTTTAAAGCTGTTTGCCCGCCAAAGCCGGCGATGATGGCGTCCGGTTTTTCGGTTTCAATGACCTTTTCTACCCACTCGACTTCGACGGGATATAAGTAGGTTTTGATACCAGCTTGGGGGTTGGTCTGGACCGTAGCAATATTGGGGTTCACAACGATGACTTGAATGCCTTCTTCACGAAGTGCTTTGATAGCCTGAGTACCAGAGTAATCAAACTCTCCAGCTTGACCGATCGATAGACCACCACTGCCTAAAAGGAGAACGGTAGGGGTACGGCCAAGTGAGGCTAGCTGCTTTAACATGGGCATTATTTGGTCACCTCCGATAAAAATTCAGAAAAGATCCACGAGGTATCCTGTGGTCCCCCCGAAGCTTCAGGGTGAAACTGTATACTGCGGAACGGTTTTGTTTTGTGCTTGATGCCCTCGATAGATTGGTCGTTGGCGTTGCGAAACCAGACCTCCCAATCATCGCCTAGGGTGTTGTCTTGGACAACGTAGCTGTGGTTTTGGCTTGTAATATAGCCCTTTCGTGTTCCGACTAGGTAGACCGGCTGGTTGTGGCTTCTATGACCATATGGCATTCTTTTGGTGAGAGCTCCAGCTGCAAGGGATAAGATTTGGTGTCCAAGGCAGATTCCTAAGATCGGTCTGTCTTCGTCAAACAAACGGCTGACACGTTGAATAAGGTCGTCTGTTCTGGTTGGATCGCCCGGACCGTTGGATATGAGCCAGTAATCGCAGTCCACGGAACTAAAATCACTATCCCATGGCAGTAGTTGAACCTCGCAGTCCAAATCAACTAGTTGACGAACAATGTTCCACTTGACACCACAATCGATTAATCCAACGCGGCGTTTACCCTTGCCGACAGTAATCGGTTCCTTTCGTGAAACATAATCAAGAACATTCATAATACCAGGATCGAAGAACGCTGTTTTTTGAGTGGGAGCAAAAGCACCTTCATACATGCGATCACCTTCTGCAGACTCAGGTTCTATCCGTCCCAGAAGGTTAGGCTCGGAGCGAATGATTTGCACTAAGTGTCTGGTATCTAATCCAATAACACCTGGAACACCCTCGCGTTTTAGCCACTCGTCCAACGACTGAATCGAATTCCAATGGAACGCTTCTGGACTGTCGATGGTGAGAATAACTCCAGCTGCCTGGGGTTTTGCACTTTCAAAGCCTTTGGGAAGGTCGGTGGCGTCTACATGTGGGGGAAGTGGAATTCCGTAATTACCGATGAGAGGATAGGTGAAACAGAGTATTTGTCCGAAGTAGGATGGGTCTGTGATGGCTTCGCTGTATCCAACCATCCCGGTGGTAAAAACGATTTCGCCACTACTTGTGAGTGGCGCTCCAATAAGTTCTCCAGAAAAACGGCTGCCGCTTGAAAGAACTAACGAGCATTTATGCATCTAGGTTGATCCCCCTATGAAGTAGGTCCCTAAAAATTGCGGTTCAACATAGCTTAATGTCGTGCAATTGGCTATGCTTTACTCGAAAAAATAAGCAAACGGGGTACGGTCAAGTTAACTGTAAGAAATAAGGAGCAATATCAATGACTGATAATCCAACAGTAATCGTTTATAGCAGCAGGACGGCAATAGGTAAACTTGGCGGATCTCTGTCTACGGTTCCAGCTCCCAGGCTTGGGGCAGCCCTTGTTAAGGATGCGTTGCAGAAAACAGGCCTTAGTGGCGGTGATGTTGATGAGATGATCATGGGTAACGTATTGACAGCTGGAGTTGGGCAAGCTCCCGCTAGACAGGCAGCACTCTATGGAGGCCTTCCTCATTCGGTTTGTGCAACTACTGTAGGTAGAGTTTGTGGTAGCGGCATTAAATCTGTCATGCTTGCTGATCAAGCCATTCGTCTTGGGGATTCGAAAATCGTATTTGCCGGTGGCCAAGAAAATATGTCCCTGGCACCGCATATTTTACCCAACTCAAGGTCAGGATATCGCTTTGGAAAATTTGAGGCGCAAGATTCTATGCAGATGGATGGCCTTTGGGATCCATACAACGACATGGCTATGGGAAACTGTGGTGATATCTGTGCCCAAGAATATCAGTTCAGCCGTGAGCAGCAGGATGAGTTTTCCTTAGAGTCATACACTCGTGCTCGTAAAGCTGTAGAATCTGGATACTTTGCCGATGAAATCGTCGGAGTAGAAGTCAAATCTCGAAAAAAGGTGAACGTGTTTGAAGTCGACGAAGAGCCGTTTTCCGTAGATTTGGATCGGATTCCTTCTTTACGACCTGCCTTTTCAAAGGATGGCACCATCACAGCCGGTAATGCTTCAAGCATCAATGATGGGGCGGCACTTCTGGTTCTTACTGATTTGAATACAGCGAAAGAAAAAGGATTAACTCCCATCGCAAAGATTGTTGATCAAGCCTCCTTTGCACAGGATCCGGTACACTTCACCACCGCTCCTATTGGTTGTATCAAAAAGCTGCTGGAAAAAAGTTCGATGAGTGTTGGCGATATTGATCTTTTTGAGATTAATGAAGCCTTTGCTGCCGTAACCATGGCTGCCATGAGGGATCTAGAAATTCCTGTAGATAAGGTGAACGTATTTGGTGGTGCGGTTTCCCTAGGACATCCCATCGGATGTAGTGGTGCTCGCATACTGGTAACGCTTCTTAACGCTCTCAAGATAAAAGACAAAAAACGAGGGCTAGCGACTCTATGCATCGGTGGTGGCGAGGCCAGCGGTGTGATAGTGGAAAGAATGTAGAGGAAAAAGGAAGCGACCTCTTGAGGTCGCTTTTGTTGAGTTTGAATCTTTTTTTAATTTCAATAGGAAAATAATTAAGGTCAGAGATTAAAAGTAATCTATCCTAGTAAGAAAGTTCAGTGATGCGCTTTTCAATCCATGCAAGAGGATCTTCTTTTTGCGACTCTTCATTTTCCATCCGAATGCGCTGAAGGTACAATTCGCAGCACGTTTTGCATTTTAGATTAGGTTTGGTAAAGCCACGGTATTCCGGGTGCCGGAAACAAAATACTAGATCCACAGTCCACTCCTCTAACAACAACAACGACAACTCAATAACAGTGTGTTATCCCAGTATCCAGGAGTAAAATTGCACAATTTATGCCAAATTGCTCTAGGAGGCTGCTAGATTATCGCTCTGATTCTCGTGGGTTGTAGACTCGAGGGCTTTGATTTTGGCAAAAGCAGTGGAAATTTTTTGGGCACATGTCGGATTTTCTGTCATAAACTTTTTCAGCGACGCGTCGGATATATGAAATAAGGTAACTTCGCCTGAGGTGAAAAACACGCGATTAGAGATCGCACTCGTAAATAATGCATCCGGCAACAGCGTTTTGCCCCAGAGGGTGGATGTCCTATTGTCAGTTGAGGCATAAACTTGACCCGAGATGGTAAAATACACACCTTTGCTAGGCACCTGATTATCGACGAATATAATACTGCGATCCTCGAAGGTCACTAGGTGCCCGAGTTTGTGTAGCTCGGTTTTTTCCTTGTCATCAAGATCAGCAATGAGTGGCGATAGGGTGAAGGCCTTCCAGTATGCCTTATGATGCATGCCTTGGGTTGACCCGTGATCGAGGGATTGTTTTTGAACTGAGCTGGTATCCGTCGATGCTTCGTCCGGCGCCTCACCTTCAGAGTCTTCAAGGGAATAAGGGTTTGCGACCTTTGATGATTCTGTATCAAAGGGAGTGGCCTTGTTCTCAGAGTAGCTCGGCTTTGATTTGGGGCCGACTTCAGCGAACTTGATCTTCATCTCTAAAGCTTGCTCCGTTAGATCGGCTCTTTCGAAGCAATGGGCGGCTCTTTGAAAGTCTTCGTTTTTCTTAAAAGCGACGGCGGCGTCCTCGTATTTTCCCTGGCGCTCGTAGACCATGCCCGCAAGGTCGAACTGCTGAATACTGGAAAAAATAGAGCCTACAAGATCCATTTCTTCATCATTGAAATCCGACTTACGCAGAAGGGAAAGACTGGTCTCCGGTGGACATCGAGATAGCACTTGTGAGGCCTGGTCTAGATTCTTTTCTTTGATAAGGCCGACGATAGCTGCAATGAGATGAGGTTGAATGGAAGGTACATCAACAAATCTGAAGTCACATCCCGTCTGACAAAGGTACTCTAGTATGATTCCTATTTCGGCCTTTGTGTAGGTGATATGTTCGTAGCTCTTGGTTTTGTCGAGCTGATAAATGTATTGCTGAAGGGCCTGGGCTTTATTGTTTGCATCGATGTAGAGTTTCGCTGCTTCGCGATGCTTTCCTAACTCAGCGAAGCAGTCAGCAGCACTCAAAGTTTCACCGCAGTCGAGGAAGAAAACGGCTGCCGTGGCAGAGTCTCCGCTGTTTTGGGCACAGATTGCGACTTCACGGCTCATTTTTGCCTTTTTGAAGCAGTCGGTAGCCTCTTTCCAATACCGGTGTTTTTTGTAAATCAATCCGGCTCGGTTGGGACGATTGATTCGCAGCAGCAATCGAGCGGCTTCATGGACAAACTTACCTTTTTCGTAAACATCCACGGCTTCCCGAATCATGCCTAATGATTCTAGTATTTTAGCACTGCTTTTCAAATTGCCGCGACTAAACTCCAGGGCGGCTTGCTTGTGGAGCTTTTTCTGGTGAGCATTTAGGTTGATACGGTCGGATTTACGTCTGCGATTTTTGCGAGAATTATGGGCTTTGTGATGATTCTTTACGGACCAAAGACCATAGAAAAGTGCCCCCAGAACCGCGGCGATAGCAATGATGGAAATTGGTGCAATAATCTCGACATCCCCCAAAACCTTCAATAGTGTCTTATCGGTCTAGGCTGCATGAGGGTGAAGCTGGGCCCCAATATTTTTACGTTACCTTAGTATATTAATAATATTAAGATGTTAAGCTGTTAGCTGGGGCCATCCTTTTAAAAAATTATAGGCTCACTTGATCCCTGACTTTGGCAAATGCTGCTTTTCCTTCGCCCCTTATGGGCTCGCCATGAGACATGATGATGTGCTTGAATGGTAAGTCATTGATTTCGTCGAGAGATTGAGAGAATGCAGATTTATTTCTAATATGAAACCGAAACAGGCGGCAGATCGTGGCCTTGTTATATACTCCACCCATCATAGAAAAAAACGAGTTCACGGCACCGGAGATACCGTGGAGGTTGAATATCAAGTCTGTGACGATCAATGTGCCACTAGGTTTATGATAGATCACAACCTCATTGATTTTGGGACTTCCGCCCACGAGGACGGTGTCAAAGTCCTCCGAAAGCTTGCTGTCTAAAATAGTTCCATCAAAGGAAAAACCCTTTTTTTTGGATTCTAATCCTGGACAGGAAAGGTACTTGGCGTTTGGAAAATGCTCACGAGTAGGCCCAAGAAACAAATGGTGGAATAAGCTTGGAGCTAGGACCTGCTCTACGGTTCCTAAAGATTTGATTGACGTTAACTCGTCCTCGGAAAACTCAACGGGAGAGTGTATGGCGAGCCTACCTTGGCCATCTCGTATAATAGTGGACCTAAGTCTCATGGGGATTCCGAAAAGTGTGAATGGTTTTTCACATAGGAATATCTGATCGGTAAAGGATTTAAGCATGATTTTGACCCTATTGTTATGGCATCAAAATAGCTTAATCGTCCGAAGAAATCAATTAGAGCTGGTAGGTGATTCCAATTTGAGAGTAGCTGTCGGTTACTTTCTTTTCTTGCTCGACACCATTTTCGTCTACCGTGTTTTTGGTACCTGGTGTGAAGGTTTGGGTCAACTTCAACGAAAAATCTCTGTTGAGGCGAATGGATAGTCCAATACCGTAGTTGGGCACCAATGGTAGCGTCGTCCTGCTGCGGTATATGGTATTGCGGATGGTGACTTCGGAGAAGTATTTTCGATGAGCAACACCGGCGAATACAAATGGGGACACAAGCCCTTTGTATATAATTGCCGTCAGATCGAAAGAGTTTGTGATCGCCTCAGTGTCATCTTGGAACTCCGTGTAGGCAACAAGATCTTCCGTGATCCTCTCACTTTTGAATCCGGATTTTTTCTCGTAGGATCGTCGATGTGTGAGTCCTAGTCTGAGAAAATTGAGAAATCCAACCGCAACGCTAGCGCTGATGGTCGTGCTTCGGTTAGATTCCAATCCAAATGAGGATGAGGAATTGGATCCGGAGACCCCCACACTCACAGCTGCATCGGCTTGGGGTTGTAAAAATAGTAGGACCGCTACTACATAAAAAACTCTGTACATCGCATTCCCTCGTTGACGGAGGCCCTAGATCTTCCCTAATGTTATAATAGCAGATAGTAGTAGGTCATTATGTTCTAGCTGAGGGAATTGTATGAAAGCATATCGAAATTGTGTGGTCGCGGCCATTGTTAACGATGAGGGGTTGTTTCTTGCGGGTGAGCGATCTGATAAGCCGGGAGTCTGGCAACTGCCACAGGGTGGTGTCGAAGATGGAGAGTCTGACCAGGATGCGCTAGTGCGGGAGCTGCAAGAGGAGATCGGCTGTGGCGAGGTTGAAGTTTTAAAGGTAGCCAAAAATCGGATATCTTACGATTTTCCTCCTAGCCTTAAGGCGCCCATTGCAGATAAATACTCTGGTCAGTCTCAGCGGTGGTTTCTCGTACGATTTAAGCCTGGTCAACAGGCGGATTTGAGCCAAGGAGACGGCGAGTTTAGTGATCTAGATTGGAAGTCTTCAGCTGAGTTGCTAGAAAATGTCGTGGACTGGAAGAAAGATGCTTACGTCAAAGGTTTTGCAGAACTAGGATAAATCCTGTTTAGGAGGGGGCGATGCCAAGACTGGCTATACTAAATTTTATCATAGGGTTTGCGGTTCTATTCCTTGCGGCATCGGGAGGCAGCTTTGTCGCCTTCGATATGACGGAAGGCTATTTGAGAGATCCTGAACTCCTGCATACTTGGCAAATGGCATTGCTCAAAAGCTCCCATGGCCACACGAATCTATTTGCTATGCTTCATATCCTGTTTGGATTGACTCTGGCCTATAGTCCATTGCCACATAAATATAAGGTCTATCAGACCATCGGTTTCTTTACTGGTTGTTTAGCTATGGGGCCTGGAATGATGGCGCGTGCTTACGCAGGACCTTCAGAATCTTTAGATCCGCTAGGGATTCTGATTGGGATCGGTCTTAGCGGAACACTGGTAGCTCTCCTACTACATTGCTGTGCTTTGGCCTATAAGCTTAAGGAAAGGTGAGGCGATGAGGATAGTCAGTTTGGTCCCATCTACCACGGCTACTCTATGTGAGGGTGGCCTTCAAGATCAGATTGTAGGTTGTACGAATTTCTGTGTCGAGCCGGCAAATCTTCATCGGACATCGAAAATCGTCGGGGGAACGAAAGATCCCGATATTGACAAGATTCTTGAACTGAAACCCGATATCGTTTTTATGAATGAGGAAGAGAATAGAAAAGACGATTATACGGCTCTTCAAGAAAGTCTTCAGATCCATCTGAGCTTTCCGAAATCCGCTGATGATGTCGTCGCGATGCTGCGAGATTTTCATGGACTCTTCTCCGAAGAATCCTTTTTAAATATGGCATCAGATTTGGAAGAAAGCTTGAAAAAACGATCCCGTGAGTCCGCCGGAACAGCGTTATACTTTATTTGGAAACAGCCATACATGCTTGCGGGTAAGGGGACTTTCATCGATCACATGCTATCTCTCTTTGGATTTGAAAACATGGCGCCAGAAGATGCCCCTTATCCTGAGATTTCCCTAACTGATTTCAAAGGAAAAGCGCCTCAATACGTCCTGCTTTCAAGCGAGCCCTACCCTTTTCGACAGCGTGATACGAAAGAGATCTCTGAGATGTTTCCTCAATCAAAGATTTTAAAAATCGATGGAAAATTGATGTCTTGGCACGGAGTTCATACGGTTCGCGCATTGCGGCAGTTCGAGGACTGGAAACTGGGAAGGCGTCAGGACCTACTGAAAGAATTCAGCTTGCCTCTTTAAGTGTGTCCACAATCTCCTGAGCTCTGGCCCTTTTTTCTTCGTCCTTGATAAATTTGACCTGTCGTTTCCCTCTCACAAGCTCCTGAAACTTTTTGGGATCCTCGACGATCTCCATGAGCTCCTTGAAAGAGTCTCTTAACTTAATACCTTTGTCGATGAAGCTGTGAAGCTCATCGATGCCGAATGGTTTTTTCAGGTAACCGTCGGCTTTAGTGTCGATGGCTTCTTGTTGATTTTCGTTTAAGAGTGCACCGCTGACAAGAAAGACCGGAATGGCAGGATCGTGGTTTTTCACTTTTTTCATCAGCTGAATGCCGTCCATACGGGGCATCTTGATGTCGCTGATGACCAAATCGATCTCTTTTTCCTTGAGGGTTTCAATAGCTTCCTTAGCATTTTTGACGACAATGACGCGAGAAAAGAACTTATTCAGGTGGATTTTGAAAAATTTCAATAGAGTATCGTCATCGTCGACGACGAGTATGTATGAGGTCCGATTGTATGTCCTATCCTGTATTGTCATACCCACTCCTTAGGCGTACGGATTGTCTCTTTCTTATCGTAGACTTTGTCGTAGAGTTTAGAGCTTATCATCTAATTGGCCTAAGTGATTGAAAATATATAACTATTTATTCAAGCTGATTCTGCTGTCTCGTAACCCTTGGATCTGAATGAGCGCGAGCTCCTTGATTTCATCTGTTTTGTCACTTGACTGGACGACTTCATAGTAGAGCCGTAAGGCTTTGTTCGGGTTTTCGAATTCCTTGTCGTATAGACTCGCAAGGTTGTATCGTGCGTAGGCATTTTCTGGACGAATAGACAAAGCTTTCTCGAAAAAACTCTTGGCACTAGTGAAGCGTCCGGTTCTTTGGTATAACACTCCCATAGAAATATAGGCATTGGCAAAGTAAGGACCATTAGTGATAGCGTTTTTTAGGTCCGATTCGGCAGCATCGTATTCAGACTTACGGATGGATAGATTCGCTCTATTGACTAAAGCAGCAACTAAGTTTGGGTTTTGCTTAAGGGCCTTATTATAATATTCAGTCGCTCTTGCTAACTCGCCACGTTTTTCCCGCACGATCCCCAGCACATTTAATAGAGGAGCGTGTGATTCGGTCCTTTCGATGCCTCTATTGGCGATAAATTCTGCCAAATCATATTTGCTCTCGTTGAGGTAGGAATGAGCTAAGGCTTGGTAAGCGAGAATAAAATCTCTTTGATTTGAAATGAGATCACTTAGCATCCTTCTCGCTTCATCGATACGATTTGTCGCCTGCATACCTATCGCTAGGGTGTATTTGTAGCGGTATAGATCTGTTTTGGCGGGAGTTTCTTGAGACTTGAGAATTTTATTAGATGCCGTAAGATAATCGAATGCGAGAGACACTTGGTTCTTCTCAAGAAAAACTTGAGCCAGTTCAATATTGGCATCGAAGTTGTCTGAGTTCTTCCGAATTAACGTACGATAGGTCACTTCAGATTTTTCCAGTTCACCTACAGCTCTTTCGGCTCTGGCTAGGGTTAGGATTTGATCAAAGGTCATCGTCTCTTTTTTGTTGAGATTTTTAATTTGCTGTTTGAGTTGCAAAACTTCTGTCGAAGTGGGATGAGTTTTGAAAAAATGCTGCCATTCTATGACGCGAGCAGGACGAACACCCTCTTCTGTCTTTCTCACTAACATGTCTGCCGTTGTGCTGTTTTCTGGGGTAATCACAATATCTAGGTTTTCCGGAGTGGAAGAGCACCCCAACTGCAGATTAACAGCACTCGCTAATACGATGGGAACAAGTCGTTTCACTTTAGACTCCATTGCTGGGGAAGTAGACTACTGGATGAGTAGGGTATATTTTGGAAATTTGCGTCAAAATCATCTTGTGGTGCAATTCCAGTCAGTTTGATAGCCGATTTCTTGATATAAGGGTTATTGTAAAAGAGGCTCGGTTGTCTGCTATTATCTAGAACATTGTCACTATAGTAGCGTTTGGCCAATGTCGCTAGGCGTTGGGAGCGGGATTTGAGACGAGTTTTTTCGTCTTGAGGGATATCGCTATTGGTCATACGGATTTCGTTGAGCTCTTGTGATAGCTTTTCCGAGGCGTCTCCAATTTTATACCTTGCTTTGACGCGATAGTCAGGATCGGAGGATTTAATGGTATTTTGATAGTACTTCGTCAAACTGTCAAAATAGCTAAGTTTTTGTACAATATTATTTGAGATGGTGCCGTTTCTCTCGGCAATCTTGAAATCTTCGAAAGCCTCAAAGGCCTCATTGCCCAATAAGAAATTAGTTTCGGCATAAATCTGCGAGAATACTTTGCGATCCATTTGGTCTTTATATTTAAGAGCATCCTTTGCAATCCTCTGATAGTGCTGCAAGGCGAGGG
The DNA here is from genome assembly GCA_013215145.1 of Pseudobacteriovorax sp. Lineage (GTDB taxonomy): Bacteria > Bdellovibrionota_B > Oligoflexia > Oligoflexales > Oligoflexaceae > DT-89. The sequence continues at coordinate 7,029 of JABSRP010000068.1, read as the reverse complement.
ACTCCCTGCCAGTTTCAAATTCCGCTTTGCTGATATTGAGTCTTTGGGTGAGTCTTTCCTCGATGGATCGAGCATATTTTTTTGCATTGGTAGCAGCCTGGAGCGAACTGTCGTGGTCACCAGCTTTTTTGTACATGTCTGAAGCATAGGCGAATAGATTTAGTTTCTGCTTGCGCTTTCGTTTTCTGTGGGCCCTAATTGTTGCTGCTTGAGCAGCTGTTAGATAGGCACCTTCGGCTTCAGATAATCTTTGAGAACGGTTAAGAGCAATATCAGATCTGCTGTGCTTGCGATATTTTTTACCAAATTCGAGATAGGCTTCAGCTGCCAGTGGAAATCTCATTTGATATTCGAGAGCTCTGGCTTTTAGGTAGTAGAGATCAGCTTTGTGCCTGTGCCTTGCGCGACCAATACCGATATTACTGACCGATAGGGCCTCTTGCCATTCACCTCCAATTGCAAGCATATAAGCTGCGTCACGTTCTAAGGTGTCTCGTTTTTTTAGGTGGGGAAAATCCTTTGCAATCCTTAAAAGTAGTCTGGCGGCTTGCTCCACCTCGCCGATGGTATTGAGGCGATCACTTTCATTTTGAACCGTAGTTAGGAGAACGCTTTCCAATTCGGATTTCAAGCCTCGTCCTAGCTTTCTCCAATTCTCTAACATTAGGTAGCGACTGATGGCGGTGATGGACTCTTGGTGATCCCCTTTTGCCACTAGGTAATAGACCAAGCCTCTTATGGCCGTCATCCTTTGATTGGGATTCGGGTTGGAAACGAGGACCCGTTGCCAGAAATTATTAGCTTGAGTCAATCGATTCATATCGCGATTGGCCGAAGCTGCCATGATGAGTCCATCTACAGAGAATTTAGATTTGGGAAATCGATTGGCAAAATGATCGACAGCCTGTTCAAGGTTAGTGACAAATTGAAGGACAATTGGATCCCTTTCGGCATCGACACCTCCTCCGCTTCGTCTTGAATACTCTTCCTCCCAAGTTTTATGTAATGCCAAAAGAGATTGGAACGAGGCAACCTGTAAGGTCTCTTTATCGATTCTTTTGCTGTTGATAAGGCCAGAGTAGATTTGCTGAGCGTCTGTATTGCGGCCGGCAAAGTAGTAGCTATTACCCTGCTTCAGACGCCACTGGTTTGAGTCAGCATGGTTGGGAGCAAATTCGATCAGTGTCTGGTAGTAGGAACTGGCTGCCGCAAAAGATGATGCGTTTGCGTTTATCATTCCAGTCTTATAGTAATGGCTGGCTAGGATGACGTTGGCAGCGAAAGCCTTTTTCTCCATGTTGGAGATGGTTTCGTACGAGCCACTGTAGAAATTTCGCCAAAGTGAGCCCTTTGGTAGCATAATAGCCAGTTTTTCCAGTGATTCTAGTCGGAGCTCTTTTTGATCAGTTCTTTCGTAAGCGCCCGCGAGTATTGTCAAAATATCTGGAAGGTGACGTGCTTTGGGAAATTTATCGACAACGTATGAGCCTAGTTCGATAATGTTACGGTCAATGGAACCCGCAAGATACCGTTTTAGGATTCTCATGGTGATCCCAGAGGCATAGTTGCTTAGTACCTTACGACCCAAAGTTGCTTTTGTATAAGCCATTTCATTATTTTCATATAGGGCATCGCCAATCAATTCCATAGCATCGGATTCGATGGCTTTCTTAACGGAAACCTTTCTAAGGACTCGGCCGGGCTGTAACAACTCAATAGCCGTGGCTATGGATAACCCTAGATCAGCGGATCGGTAAGAGGCCCAAGCGATACGATATTGAACTCTAACCTTTTCGTAGTCGATATCGGCAGCTGTTGGGCTGAGTTTTTTTATGATGCTTAAGGCTGTTTTGTAATGGCGTAAAGATTCCCGGGCTTGCTCCTGCTCAAATTTTCGATCACCAATGGCGATCTGTGCATAGGCCCCGTAGATGGTGTTTTTGGCAAGGGAGGCGAGTTGCCGCCACTTTTTCAAACTCTGCTGATCTTGGCCAAGGATCTCGAGGATGGTCGCTTGTAGATAAAAAAGCTCTTCTTTTTTGCTGAAGTATCTATATTCTACTTCGATGGTATTGAGTACGGAGAGCGCTTCTTCTCGGTATGGAATTCCTGATGGCTGATCCCGTTCGCTTAGATGCCTTCCGATGAGATTCAATGTGTAGGCTAAGTTGTAAAGGACATTAGGGCGATTTGCTGCATCTGGATTTTCTTCGAGGTAGAGGCGATAGTTTTTTAATGCTAATTTTAATTCCTCAACTTGGGCTTTTCTGTAGGTTTCAGAGGTGTCTCTGAGATCGATTTTTATCTGATCCCAGGCTAGGGTTAGTTTGGATTTTTGGTTTTGGATTCTTTTCGACTCATACTCGTCGAAGTTTTTCCAATACTGGCCATAAGCGTCAACGGCATTTTGGTCCAAGACACCATGTGGGTTAGACCAAATTGAGGTCGTGATGCTCATCAAGACGATTAAGATGAGGTGATTGTAGAGCTTCATGCTAATTAACCTCGTATTCCAAGTCTGTGAGATCTTCTTCAATGTTGACACCTTTGACTTTTGTTCGATCGATTTTACTCTGTTTCTCGATAGTTTTAATATTGTAGGCAGCCAGCTGATTATCTGCTCGCCACTTCATAAGTTGGGACCGTTTTCGTTGGATGCCGTCAATATATAGTGCTAGTAGATTATAGCTGTTGCTACCAAGTACAGTTTGGATTCGTTCTCTCAGCTTAGATATCTTCATCAAAAGCGACTGATAGGTTTTTGTTTTTTGATCCAAATCAGCTAGCATTGTCGACAGTTCTTGGTTTATGGTTTCGTCTAGCCTAAGTATCTCGTTGTACAGTGACTTCGTGATGAATTCCCATTTAGCCCATGCTTGATTGAGATCGAGAGCCATATGATGCTCGTGAGGCTTTTGATAATGATCTCGTACTTTTTCTAAAGTAAGGGCCTCTTCGTAAAGAACCTGCGATTGTTCAAGAATTAATGATTTTACTGCTAAATGCTCACTGTGATTGGTAATGTCTTGTAGTGTTTTTGCTCTTAATATTTCAAAGGAGCGAATGATGGCCCTTTGACTGGAGCGAGAACGTTGCTGCATATTGATCATAATATCTAGATTCTCGCTGCGCGGATCGATTAACATCATGCTAGCAAGGGTTGCATCTATCTCGTGTAGAGATGCTAACCTGTTATCGAGTTTGTTGATCATGTTTTGAATTATGATCCAATTTTGCCAGTCCTTAGGTTTGTTACCGTAGCTATCCAGTTTCTTGTTTAGTTTCTCACGTCTCTCTCGAGATCGGATCAGTTGTTGATTGAGTTCCGGAGTGAAACGAGCTTTGTAGAAATTATATTCGCCATCTAGCAGGATATTTGCAATATCGACATTTTTGATGAAGAGTTTTTTGATTTGGTTGCTACGGTAAACCCATGAAGGATTCATGTCCTCGTCGGTAATCGAGCCTAAGAGAAAAATGGTGCTTCGTATCTCTGAGCGAATGTCGTTAAGCTTCAAAGTTAGGGAATTGATGCGTTCGAATAACTCGGCACTCTTTTTTAAAGCTCTTGGAGGATTAGTGATGAATTCACCACGGCTAATAATCCTTTGGACATCAGATAAGCTTAATTGTTCAGCGCCAAAGTAATTCCGCTTGAGCCATTCTTCGTAAGTCTTAAGCTTGGCAAGTTGAGTCTCTATCGAAGAATTTGAGTCGTCAACCATCCCTGCTTTAAGGTAAAGAAGACCTTGCATATGTCTGACGTTATTACTATTTTTATGATCGGGGAATTTATTCAGATACTCCTTTGAAAGTTGGATAGCTTCGATCGGTTGATTGAGCTTTTGATGGACTACAATTGACTCATACAATGATTCCTCATATGCCCGGGATTCCGACGATACTAGCCTCCAATAGCTGAGAGCATTGCTATAGTGACCTTTAATAGCCGATATACGCCCTAGGTTAAGTTGAGAGTAGTGACGGAAGGGGGTGTCGCGACTACGGCCAAGATTGACAACAGCCTGAAAACGTTTGGCGGCTGTTTCCATGTCATTTTCGCGAAAGGCGATCATTGCTGAATAGAAAAAGTTCTCAGCCTTAAGTCTTGGGTCAATAGATATTTGGCTACTTTCCTGAAACAATCTGTTAGCGAAGTACTTTCCCTTTACGTTTTCTGCGGAAAGTGCCAGGTAAAACAAAACTCTCGATTTTTCGTCCTCGGGGAGTTGCAACGAGGCTAGGGATGACATCATTTCTGCGACTCGGACGCGATCTGAACGGCTATACTTATCCATCATCAGTAATAGATTTTGAATAACTGGAATTAGCTTTGAGCCTTCCTTACTCGGAGAGTTAAGAAAAGCGGCTAAGTATCTCAGATAGTGGCGAATGGCGAGATCGGTCTGACCAAGATTTTGATAGGATTCTCCAAGGAGGTACTGGCTGAACAGGTGATCTTGACTACTATTGCTTTGAACGATTCTGAGATAGTGCTTTAAAGTGACTACCACTGCCGTAAATTCGTTCTGAATAAACAGAGTTTTTGCTTCTTGTAAGTAATCGGATGCTGTGTTTTTAATGGTTTCATGGGTGTGTTTGTTGGATACCTTGATAGAATCTAATCGGGATTCCAACTCCTTCAAGTGCCCCATAACGACTTTAATGCTTGCCTCTGGATTGCCAGTGGCAATCTGAGCGAAGCATAAAAGTCCAACAATTCCTTTAAATATCTTGAGCAATGATACGTGCCTCGGCTTTAAAATTTTGCTTTCCGATATCGTCTATTTCAATCGTAATGAGCTTTTTGCTTGGGGTTTCAGGTATTACGAGATTATAGTCCTGATTGATGAGTTGGTAGACATTATCGTCAATGGGGACTTGATCAGAGACGGCCTTCACTATGCGACCGTTTATTCTAATATTATGCCTGCCAACAAGCATGGGACCTGTGAAAATTGGAAATGTTTTTCGAGGGACCCAAAGACCTACGGCTTCGTCCACCCTGTAAACTTCATAATCGTCGATGGTTACCGTTAGTTCGCGGACTATGGTTTTCTCAGGATTTTTGATGGAAATCTGCATGGTAACATCTGAGTTGTGCTTCTTGTCTTTAGCTACGACCTGCTTAATCTTTTCGAGGTCCGATGATAATTGCTTGACCTCCATATCGATAGAATCGAGAACCCCTTCGATCTCAATAAAATCTTGTTGACTCGGAGTCATGGATGATATTTTTTCGCCAGAAAATTTTAGACTTCTGGCCGGTTTGAGTCGCTTTTTCTTTTGATCTTGCCAGCTTTGATCGAGCAGTAGGGAGTCTTGTCGCGACTCTAGTAGTTTGCGTTCAAGCCGATCGAGAATACTATCGACTTTTTGGTGGCTGTCTCCAGTTTCCGATCCAGAAAAACCCATGCTGGAAACGAGGCAAGAAATAAAGATGAATGCTAATACTCTCATAGCGTGAACCTCGTCATACTTTTGCCTGTAGAGGCATATACCTTAATGTACCGTGATATAGACGCTGTCAGCCTTTCAGGGACGATCAGTTTGAAATTCTTCGGTAAAGGGCGGTGCTTGTATCGGGTGTAAGTATTCTTTTTTATGCATTTGTTGTAGGTCCGAATCGTTTTCTCGTCGAGAGGTGTCTTCCTAATGAGTTCGTGAAGCGATAGTCTTTCTTTTAGGGTTATTTGTGTAATTCGCAAAGGATTTCGGTCACCGGTTACCTGTTGTCTCATGGAGTTGTAAACTTGATTGGCAGCGACGAATTCTGCATAAAAATTTTTGCTCGCAAACCCAAAGGTTGGACTCTTATATTTATGGATGATGGTTTCCAAATTCTTTGTGTTAAGCTGTCTGACAGCCCGCTGCATACCCGAGAGGCCATGATTGTAAGCCGTAATTGCGAGAGGCCAAGATTTAATTGCACGGTAATTGGATGACAGCAGATCGGCTGCAGCTCTCGTTGCTTTGATCGGTGAGTTGCGTTCATCAATAAATTTGTTGACGTTCATAAACTGTTTTCCTGTCAAAGGCATGAACTGCCAGATTCCCGATGCTCCGACTTTAGATACAGCCTTCTCATTGAACATCGATTCTACGAAGGGTATCCGTGTAAGATCGATTGGCAATGAGCGGCTTCTAAAAATGTCCTCGATGTAAGGAAGGTACCGAGCGGACCGATTGATGGCGACGGCAAACTCGTCGGAAAGACCTCTTTGACTGCGAATCTGGGGAGTTTTATTGCGCCGGTTTGTGATCCCGATATTGTGTCGTTTATAGACCTCAAGTATACGCCGTTCCATAGCTCCAAACTTTGACGCTCTTGCACCTACCTTGCGGACACGACTGATGGCAAGCCGATAGCGGTTAAGGTACTTGGCCGTGATGCGGCGCCTTTCTTGAGGAGTGTAGGCTCTGCCGTTGTTAAATCTGTGCTCGAAGGCCTTGAAATCGATGACGTCGATTATCACATCAGGATGATTGCGATCGTGAATGACGGTATGTTTCGTATTGTACTCGGCAAAAATTTTCTTCCAGAAGGAAACCTGTTTCTCTACCGTTTTAGGAACCGGAAAATGATCAAATCGGACCTTGGACTCAGCCGTGACTGATCCAAACAAACAGATAAAACCAAAAAGACCGAGGATTCTAGAAAGCATGCCTTCATCGTCTCCAAGTTACAGCTTACGTCAGGTTATAGTGTATCTGGGCGCTTGTCTAAATGGCAGTGTGTCAATGGCTTGTCGATTTGTAAGAGATTGAATATATAGAGTAATTTATTAGTTTCAAAATAAATATTTACTTCCAAAACTTAAGGTTATACAAGAGTAGCTCCAGAAACGGACCGTAGCGCAGTCTGGTAGCGCACACCTCTGGGGGGGGTGGGGTCGCTGGTTCGAATCCAGTCGGTCCGACCATTATTTTCCAAATCTGAAAAAACTTTCTCTCCAAATCTGAAAAAACTTTCTCGGCACTTCGCCAACAGATCCCAAACCGTTTTTGCGACCATTTTCTAAGGCATTA
>JABSRP010000067.1 GCA_013215145.1 Pseudobacteriovorax sp. | reverse complement strand
ACTTGCAATGAGATTAGCATCAGGATAGAAGGCAGAAACTCAACTTTCGATTGGTACTAAGATTGGGTTACCCTCGAGATGACTTCTATTCTAAAGCAGATAATAGAGCAAGAATGCTCCTTCATTCCTACTAAGTCTTTACAGACTAGGGATACGATTCTGAGACTCTTATTCCTGCTATCGCAAGTCCTAGCTAGCTTACTAGGTTCGGCCTAAACCGATATCCAGGTAAGCAACATTCATAGGGAAAAAACTTGAGGTATCGCTATTTGCAACGATACTTAATTTGCCATTCGTTAACATTGGTGACGACAGAGGACGTTTCCGTCTCCTTCGAAGGCTGAGAACTTACAAATGATAGTCCCGCTACGCTTAAAAGATTATTTTTTTTCCGTCCTTTCGATTCTTCGGCCACCGTATCGGTCTTAGTCCCCACAGACACTTCCGATTCTTCTACTATGACCACGGAACTGCCCTTACAATTATTTTCCATTTTTTGCTCAGCAAACGCTCTATCTTCTTCTCTATGATTGGATTTAAGAGCTACGATTCCTCCCTTGCCCGGTAGCTTTTTGACCTCTCTAGCTTGAGGCCTATAGGGTACGGTCACGCAGGAAGAAAATAAAGCCGCAAAAATTACGTATGTTGTAGTTTTTTGAAACGCCTGATTCATTTTAAAAGCTCCTAGTTAGATAGTTCCAATTCCGCACCTCGCCTACGACTTAAGCAAATGGAAACAACCGGCTATAGCAGTTATTGGCAACACTCAATTAAGTTAGGCTTCTAGAAGCTTGTCATTAAAAGCTGATATTTTATAGGAAAGTCACCCGAATTTACACAAAGTGTTCGGAGCTGTTCGACGGGTTGAGACAGCTCGATCTGACTTATCTAATATGGCTACAATACAAGATCAGCCGCAATCTCGAGGCTGTCTATGATCAAGTATCGAAATCACACTAGTCATTGTATACATTAAACCGTATCTCGGGAAAAAACACCTCTTCTACGACTCCTTGGAGGGTGAATTCAAAGAAGTAAGACTCTTTTTTGTCCACTGCAAATTTTGGATAGTAGCCAAATTCAGGAAATCCCTTCGCAAGTAGATCGCCATTGACTCGATATCTTAAAGTTGTCTTCAACTCTTTATCGAATCGCCAACCGTTTTTATCTAGGGACAATATCGGATGTCCAAAATCCTCACCAAGAGCTACTGTTTTGGCATCAAAGAGTGGAAATGGTAGTACTAGGAAAGAATTGGTTGAGAGTCGCTCGGCATTGATGACCACCACAGGTTTTATACCAGGCTGAGAGTAAGTCTGATTGTAAGATTTGAAGTTATTCTGGAGCATCAATGTGCGACCATATCGAGATTCATTATATGGATATGCCGACTGGTTAAATACGACAACACTATTTTTATAGGATATATGACGAAAGCTTACGGAAACATTCCCCTCATCAAGAATGGGAGCTTTATCAAAAAGATTCCATGCTACAAGAGATTCCGTAGTCTCGATATTCGTACTTGGATAGGCACTTAGGATTTGATTATGCAAAAGATAAGACTGCTTTTTAACTCTAATGGTCGGAGTCGACTGTCCGGGTCGCCCCATAATAATCGAAGATTTAGATAAAAACGACTCGCTGAGTTCTAGTTGTCTCTGTCCACCAAACTTACTATCAACAACAAATATCTTCGAAAGGTATATCCGTTGCTCTACTGGTGGAAGTTCTACATACCTCAAAAGAGTACCAGAAAGGTATTCTTTGTCTTTTGTATAGCCAAGCCGCGTCTTGCCAGTAAAAGTCAATTGTCGCAGAGAAATCGAACGACTATTTTCGCTCATTGAAAATCGAATTGGCTTGTCTGCTTCCCCGTAGGCGAATACATCGTTTTTAAACTGTATGTCCCAACTATCATCAATTTCGATCTTTGCTCCAGCAGAAATGATTGTTTTGTTTAGAAACGAGACATCACAAGTAATCAAATAGGCCTGTTCTTTCAGGTGTACAGGTTCGCTATAGTTACCACAAAGCTCAATAGGATCAGGAATCTCAATTGGTGGTTCTGGCTCGACGACGCAGACATCACCCTGAGACATTTGATATTGGGTTACGATCTCTTGGGTTCCATCACGACAGGTGACCGAAAACGTACCATCTTCGTTTGCTTCCACTAACTCGACATTGTTCAGTCCTAAAAGTTCTGAGTTTTTCCCTTCGGGAGATCCTTGTCCACATGACCATAGGAAAAAAATCATGCTTCCAGCCAGGTAACCATAATAATTCCTTAACATAAGCCCGCTCCTAAAAATTGAGATAGAAACACATTGATGAATGTCTCCGAGAAACATCTCAAATAAAGACTCTTGCCATCGAATGACAAATTATAGAGTCGCCGCTCCTCGCAAACTTGGGGCTCGATATTGGAAAAACGCAGGATTGTTGTCAAGGTCGTTCATTTATACTGTTTACAGTCTGAAAACAGTTTTTGTCGGCACGTAGGTAAAATAAAGCATGACACTAAAACATTTCAAAATGATGGTTCGTGAAACGAATCGACACAGGATACAAACTGCCTATATTTCCTATGCTATAATTCCCTAAGTCGTCTAATTCTGAGTCAATTTTTTAAAATTTTATTTTTTTTGCCAGATTCACAAAACTAGAGTCTGTAGATCACCTCTAACATAGATTGGATTTCGAGAGAGATTTATTTAAGAAAGGTCTAGACTATGCAATCACAGTTCTTTATGGGATTAAGTGTTGGCGCATTAAGCACATTGTTGGTTGTAGGAATCTATGTCCAGTTCATAGCTTCTCCAAATAGCGATGAAACGAAAGAACCGATTCAGAAGAGTTCCGATGCTGTCCCCTACACGGAATACATCGGAGGGGGTAGCCAAGAGATCGAGGTCGATCCGGGCTTGATTCGTGGCAAGGTTGTAGAAATTATAGATGTCGAGGAATATACCTACCTGAAGATTCAGAATCAAGAAAATGAATTATGGATGGCTACGAGTAAAATACAAGTGAATAAAAACGATCAGATTGAGTTCGCTGAAAACGAGCCGTTTTATGATTTTGAGAGCAAAACCCTTGGACGGGTATTTCAAAAAATCTATTTTGTGACAGATATCAAGGTCAACGGCCTAACTTTTGGTATATCACAGCCTACAGAACCGACACCAATCACCAGCGAAGAAACAGAATACGTTTCAAAAGCGGTATCCGCATCTAAAAAGTTCAACGACTTGGCACAGCTATTAGCTAAACCTGAGGAATTCGCTGATAAACAGATCGAGATTAGTGGTAAGGTGGTTAAGGTTAACGATGGGATCATGGGTCGAAACTGGATCCATCTCGTCGATGAAAGCATAGAAGGACAAAAGAGCGATCTGACCGTAACGACTCAAGCGAAAGTCAAAATTGGCCAAGTTGTAGCAATGCGTGGTCGTCTAGTTCTTGACAGAGACTTTGGCTCTGGTTACTCGTATCCAGTGATCTTGGAGGATGCTGAATTGATGAAAAACGGAGACTAATAGTCTTGCGGGAGTGTTACGAAACGAAGTCACCTACTCTGACAAAATTCACCGATCTCTTTTCTGAACCACTGAAAGGCAGGAGCGTTATGTGTTCGCCCATGCCACACTAATTGAATATCAAAAAAACCAATGTCTATTGGGCAAGGGAAGATCGTTAACTGCCTATTCATGCTTTGCAGCAAACGTTGTGGCGCTACAGCAATGGATGGGGAGTATTGTAAAATATCCTCCAACAAGAGGAAATTGGGGAGCGTCAGCGAAATATGACGTTTTAGTTTCCTAGCTTTCAAGGCATCATCAATGCGCGTAGGCCCTCGTCCACCTGAGAGAGATAATAACACGTGGTCCATCTTAGCAAAAGATTCTAGGGTTTGCGGGACTTGCTCAGCAAACCGGGTAGCTATCGCACAAGCAAATGTCTCCCTGGCGATAGCCCTCCGATATAAGTGAGGCGCTGACCAGTCATCCCGGCTAAAGATAAAGTCAACCTTACCACTACCCAGGTCGTGAGCGACTTCATGTGGCCGAAGAGGGTGAATCTCAATTCGTGCACGAGGAGCCATGTCTTTAAGGACGCCAATAAAAGGGCTTAGGAAAACCTTCTGCGCGTAGTCTGTCGCAGCAATCCGTACCAACTGCTCTGACTTACTTGGATCAAAAGAATCAGTTGTAAAAAGGTTCTCCGTATCCCGTAGCAGCTTTTTTAATGGCTCAACTAGTTCAAGTGCACGATTTGTTGCAATCAAACCGCGCTGAGCCCTCAAAAAGAGTTCATCATCAAACAGCTCTCTGAGACGCTTCAATCCACCACTAATGGCAGGCTGAGTCAAAGCAAGATGCTGAGCAGTTTTTGTGACACTTTTCGTCTCCAATAGAGAGTCGAGGATAAGTAGCAGTTGTAAATCGAGCTTTCTGATATCAGTTTTCATGATATGTGATCTCATTTTTTGTGATTGGAGTTATATCTGAAATCGTTCGATAACTATATCTGAAATAACTCTTCGATTACAATGAGAGGAAATCACCATGAAATCGATCCTACTACTTACAATTTTTAGCATTTTTTTCAGCCATTTAGCATGGTCAGCACCAAGTCAAATTGAGACCAAGGAGCAAGCCATCTTGTATGCCAACGCGCAGAACTTGGTTAGCCGTTGGAACAATGCCTTGATTGGGGTGAAGACCGGCAAAGAGACAAAAGCTCGTTTACAATCGGCTCAGATATTCAGCCCTAAGGTAGAGCTAAATTTTGACCTGGGAGCTGAAAAACTATCTTTCAAAGGTTTAGATAGCACTGAATCCTTTTATGATGGTTTCTTTCGCCAGATCGAGCCGCTACATTTTAATTGGGTCACCAATGTAGAAACTATCAGCTTTGCCCGCAACTCCATTAATATCCGCTTTCGTCATGGTATGCTTATCAATGGTAAATTATCTTTGGCTGGGGATAACCAGGCTACTATTGAGAAAGTCGCGGGCCGGTATGTTATCACAAAAGTGAAGGTGAAGATCATCCATTTTGATATCGCTCACGCTAAACCAAAGGATGGAGTCAAGTGAAATCTAACTGTAATTTCAAGGCTACCTAGTTGATACGACAATCCCCGAATGAATGGGGATTGCAATATTTTTGAGAAGGGAACTCTAAAATCGTTTCAGCATTAGCTGATACTTAACAAATGCTCATTCAGCTTTCCCATTGCTTTGGAATCGTAAATCACACTAATATGCCCCAAGTTTCGAACTCTGCTCAGGCTAACACTATCGCCCAATTCCTGGAGATAGCTGGCATCTTCAAAAGGGATTATCTTATCATTTACGTCGTGTATACAATGAATCTTAGTGTCAGTTGGATACGTTTTCTGGAGATATACCCCATCTAGTTTATCAACTGTGGTACCTGATTCTTCCTCGATTTTACTTATTAATTTATCGCCTTCGTATTCTGACAATCCCATTTTTTTAGCGAAAAGGTTTATGGCAGTCTGAATCTTAACCGGCGACGCTATCATAACAATATTTTTCAGCTTTAAAATTTCTTCGATATCAGAAACTTCATGGGCAATTCCCGTTGCATTTAGAATCATGGCTCCACCATAGGAATGTCCCAAAGCAAGATCAAAACCATTGAAATGCTCCTGCACTTTTAATAGCGCTTTTACAGAATCTTTCCAAGAAACTCTACGTGCTGGAGAAGCGCCATGGCCAGGTAAGTCCACAGCCACCACCATATAGTCATTTAAAATAAGCTTCTGAATAATTTTTGTCATATAGATAGACTTAGACATCCACCCATGGACGACCAAAGCTTTTTTTGAGCTATCAGGATTAAATACATACACTTTAAACTTAAGAGAAGCCTCCAATTCAACCTCTCTATCTAATAATGTATGAAACACTTTCTTTGCCGTTTTGACTCTCCGCATTTGAATGGGTGTCAGCGGAATGGGGAAGGGCCTTCTAAAAAGGTAATAAGCGAGATCTATCTTTAGATTTGATATTAATGGTCTCAGGCTTGACAATGTAAATGTATGACCTTACATTGTCAAGTATGGAGAATTTAAAGCAACAACTGATAGCAAAATCCCTCGATTTCCTCACAAAACATGATCTCAAAGATTTATCTTTAAGAAAAATTGCCGCATCTCTAAATGTTACCCATCAAGCACCCTACCACTATTTCAAGAATAAAAATCTCTTGATTGATGAGCTTAAGTACCATGCCTATTTAGATCTTTGTGAACAGTATAGAAAGATGCTTTTGGAGGAAGACTGCCCTTTCCGCTCATTCCAGCTATTGGGAATTGAGTACATAAATCTCTGCATAAAAAACCCAGGCTACTACAAAGCCATCAGTTCCAATATCGAAATGAGAAGCCCTACAAAAAACGCACTAAAAGAGGTCACAAAAATCACAGATGCCATTGTAAGAAAAGTGTCCGAAAAATCATCTCGATCGATAGATCCAGATAATTTAAAGGTAACTTGCTGGTCTTCTGCTCACGGTTTTTGCTCGTTGTATTTTAGTCATCAAATCAAAATCAAGAAAAAGGATTTGAATACTTTCATCGAGCAAAATACGCAGTTCTTGACCGAACTCGTGAGGTAGGCATGCCGGTTTAAGACTTTGACCAACGTCCTTCGCTCTGCCAGTCTATTCGCGTCACTAATCCAAAAACAATATACCAGGAATTGCCTGGAAGACAGCATTTTCAGAGGAGGATGTCCAAGGATATAATTAATCTAGAACATTGTGTTCGATCACAATATCGCATATCTGAATTCAGAGAAGTAGGTGACTCTTGCCAAGGTTTTCTCATAGATGGAGCCTATTATTGGCTCTTATACTGTGCTCTCCAGGTAAATCCCTGGGATTTCCTAACGACTTCAATTTAGGGTTAAGCTATTTGGATATTTGCTATAGCAACGATTCCTGCGACCCTGGCATCCGTGTGGGTCTAGAGTGGAGATTTTATCAGACTGGAAAGCGCAGCAAGGACTTTAAACTCTGGACAGAATCGGTTCCAGACATTCGTTATGTCATGCGCTTCAGTGGCAATCTAGCAGAAATCGGTCTTATGATCGTGCTTACACCCCTTCTATTCCTTTTTTATTGGGGCCTATCCGCCCTGTTTCTAGGGATATTCAGTGGCAGAGTGGCCTTTGGTCTAAGTTTTGCTGCCGATTCCTATCAACTATCAGACTCAAGTGTTAGGTCAGGCCATGCCGGCTTAACCATGCATGCCTATCCCCTAAACGACATCGATCTAGCGTTTTTATTCAACATATCCCGGAGTACCAATTACTTAGATAATCAGGAAACCGCATACAGATTTGATGGTACGACTTCGAAAGTCGGGACCGGCTATGTCCCAGATATCAAAAGCTCGGGGATCATCGTGAAATACGAAAGGGAAACCCTCTGGCAAACTGTAGAAGAATCCATTGAGCCGTCCTTCAATCGCTTACTGGAGTCCTTCCCCAGCTACTACGATACTATAACTATTGGCTGGAAATTTTGAATTACGATAAAAAATTCTTTCAATCTTTGGGAATTACGATAAGTTGAAAGGAAAATTTACGGGAAACCTTTCTATTTCCTTCTTACGTTGATAACGCTCGAAGTGACGGCAATCAATGGGGTGAAACCTGGTTATGGTTAGCTTTGTTTTTATGTCACTCAATGAGAGCAAACTTTGGCATAAGCATAATCTAATCCTAAAAAACAAAAAGATATTGATGAATCTAAACAACCAAAAAGTTACCTATCTATGATGATTCGTCCAGTTAAATAGCTTCTCTCATGCCATGTGGCAAAATCTAGAGTTACTTCTTGCCAAATAAGCCTTGAATTCCTCTCACTCCACGTTGTTTTCCAGTTAATCTTGTACAATTGATTAGAGTCAATCATAACCACTTTCCAACATTCAATGAGTTCTGATAAAGACAGTGATCTAGCCGAAAATTTCGCCTTAACTAGGAGTAGGCACTCAGGGTTACCAGTTTCCTCAAAGTCAATATTAGCGTCAACTCCATGGACTTCACGCAGCATAAGATCAATATCAGACCGAATGGTTAATAAAGCATCTGTTGAGTAAGGACTAAACTCACTGTCTACATCCTTTTTAAAAGACTTATGATCCCAAAAATTAAATAAATCATTGAAAATTCTTAAAATTTTCCCTCTACCAACAGTCTTACTTCCCTCCCTTACCTCGAATTCTTTACCAACCCAGAGCTTTCCAGAATGGGATTCCGGACTGAAAGTCTGCATCACAACTCTGATACTATCACCCGGCTGACAGATGTCGGAATCAAGAAACTGTTGAGGAGCATCAAAGTCGTTCCCATCATAATAAAACTGTCGGCGGTAGCCACTAAATACGGGATTTTTCCGACCACCCTCTTCTTCCGTTAAATAGTATATTTCAGCTTCTATTTCTGGTTTTTGAATTATGAAGGACTCGCCTTTGCTCATAGGTATAAATCTCAAAACAATTCTTGTAAAAATAAGATATACGATAGATTACTATGTGAAATTAAAGTCACCAATAAAAGAATCATGTCTCTCATTTCCACCGTTTTTTCTCAAAACAATCGATCAGAATTTAAATACTGACACGTCGTACAGTTTTCAGAGGTAAGCTGTTGCAATATAATTTTGTGGTTTTCAACTTCAACTCTTAATTGTTCTTCCTTTTCGGCAAGAATCACACAAACTTTTTGAGTAGTGCAATCACTCGAACATTCCAAAGTTATATCTTCTGTCTTAGCTTTTTCTACAACTCCACTAAATGGAGTTCTGATTTTATCTGAACAATCGTCTAATAAAATGGCACCATACTTACTTTTCACATTCGAGAGATCTATCTTGATTTTTTCATCATTCAAATAATGAAATTGAATTTCAATTGAATCATGCCTATGACTAGTTTCATCGAAATCTAATTTTGAATGAAACGTCACAGCGACAGCCAAAACTGCAGCTGCCACACTAGTAAATGGCTTTGACCATATGCGAGATAGTGCTATTTGATTTTCAAGTTTTTTTGCTAGCCTTTTCAAGCGAAAATTATTTTCAGGATGACCTTCAGACTTATACTCTTCCCAAAGCTGCGCGTCTAATTCTTCGTCGGAAAGCAGACCTCTCATCTTATCATCGCTTACTTGATGCTTTCCGTCTTTTTCCCTATACATTTTTTACTTCCTTAGAGTAATGTTTTTTGAAAACTAATCGTAATTTTGACAACCTCGTACCGATTGTACCGATGGGGATATTGGTACGCTTCGAGATTTCTTTTAAGCTAAGACCATCTAAATAGAACATCTTGAAACATTCGTTTTTACCGTCTTTTCTAGCTATGTCTTCAATAATCTTTGATACCAAAGCTCTATTTAAATGAACGTCAGGATCATTAACCCAAAGATTTTCAGCAGAAACCGCGCCTTCAATTTCATTACCCTCACAACACTCTTTCTTTCTGTAAGCCTTTCTATGGCTGTCAATAGCAGCATTACGTAATATAGTGATTAAGAAAGATCTTACCTTAGAATAGTCTTCGTTATTCCAATACTTGTAAAATTTCATAAACGTCTCTTGTATCACATCATCTGAATCCTGTTCGTTTAAGCCCATCTTTTTTGCTACGAAGCTAAGGTAATTATAGTTCTCGTGATAGATTTTAGAGAATTTTTTTCTTGATAATTTCAACAATTTCCCTTGAATTCCAGCAGTTTCATGTAATACCAGCATCAAAATACTACTAGCCTTTATTTATGATACAAAAGTGATGATAACAGTCTAAGAAAGTTTGATTGATAGACTAATTTTTCAGATTCTCTCAATAGAAATCCATTCAATGTTTCATTACAGAGCACCACGGTATTCGCGATATGGATTCTACCTAGATTTAAAATGGGTACTTTGTTTCAGATGAGCTACCAAACTTTTAGTTATGTTGTATTTAATATCACCCCCAATAGTTTGGGGTGATTCATTGATTTTTTCTAATGTCTCATTCGACTATTCGAGTTTAAAAACTAAAGTAAGGCTCTTCTTTAAAGCAATACCAGTTAATAGTCTGATTATAGCCTCTTCGGACCCTTATATAGTTGGTACCAATATTACAAGTAGCCCATTCTTTAGAGCCTCCACTTAGACCATCTCCACCACAATACCATTTCAAGCGACTACCACTCACGGGGAACTCCTTGTAAAAACCAGATGAGCGAAAATTATACTCCTCTGAATCTTGCTTTGACAGTCTAACTCGATAATCCCTATTGTTTACAACTCCCAGCCAGGTTCTTCTACACTTGTCGTTAGTCCTACCCAAATAGCTCTTAACTTTCTCAGCTATCGGACTTACCTTGGCTAATATAGTCATCTGGTAACGAGCACCTCCGGTACCATCCATATCAAAAAATTGAGATATTGCTCCACCGGCTCCTTTAACAGGTTGAGACGATCCATCGCTGGTATATCCCCCTTGATTGCTCGACACCTGGTAATCACCAGGAGTCACATAATAAAACTTTACTTGGTGATTTATATTCTCGGCTCTAATGTAAACTAAACCAATGGTATCATCTTTAGTCCTGTTCGCTAGACTTCTAGCAGAAATCTTCGCAGCAGCATGTATTGCCTTTAATTTTGGATTCAGATTCGCAATTGCATCAGAATCTTCAGACAGAGCCTTATCAAGTGCACTCCTAATTTGTCCAACGTCTTTGTTATCTTGCTCTCCAACTAAAACCCAAAAGTCGGCAAAATAATTATTTGGTAGATTTCCTGACCAAATAACAGGTCGATCTACAGGAGCTGCATCCTGATTACGCCATTGATAGGGGCTTTTATTCGTTCGTCGCTGATAGTCTTTAAATCGATAATAATCGTCATCGTTTGGATTTTTAGGCAATCTAAGATTATCTCCTGAAATAACCGCATCTCCAAAGGGTGTAATCTTACCGAAACGCCCTTTGATTTTGAAATAGACCTCGTCAGTGTCATTCAGAAAATTGTCATCTGAAACAGTCTCAGCGGTCATACTCGAGACTTCTATTTTTACCTGTTTAGAAAACGAAGTACTCGACAGGCTAAGCAAACCCATAAAAATGGTCCCAAATTTTAAGCTACAATGCATGATTTCTCCTTTTTCTTTTTAATACTCGTTTATACGTTTACCTGTTTCTGAATGTGAACTGAGCGCTTCTTGGCCTGTTAAACCGTCAGAGATTCTATGGAAGGCCAAAAAGCATCAACTCAAACATGTTTCTTTAAGCACAATGTCTAAAGATCAATTTCTAAAATATTCATGTCTCTCCCTTTATTTCCTCAAACAACTTGGCTTTCTTTTAAAGACTAACTCTGGATTTATCGCGATATTTCAGAGAAGCAGTTCTAGCCTCACCTTAAGTACGAACGCGGAAGATAGTTTTTTCACTTTTTTTCTATTTTTTTGAGGAAGGAAGTTTTTGTTTGATAGAAAGTACAGATCTCTTTTTCAACTTTAGTGTCATTTTGTCATATCATTAGACCTCGGAATTTGGAGATCGATTTAATTCATCAAAAACAGATTTCAGAATCGCGGAATAGCCAATCGACCGTCCGCTCTCACTAAAATCTTTGAAACTATAGCTTAGTTAGGGAATGATTCTGTCAAAAGCTGCTAACGACAAGATTCTTTTTTATAGAAATCGTCAAAAATCGTTACTGTATGCTGTCCTATGTAGTCAGCATTTTGTGAATTTCGTTCTTGCATAACAAAGAAAATATCTTGCTTCATATTTTTTTTCAGAGCTGACGTCGGAGTTCGAGCTGAAATTCCTATTTCCAACGGTTGATCACTATCGGGATGTCGTTCATAGCCAAAACCTGTTCTGAAGGAATCCACATAGTAGCCAACAATTCCTGTATGCTTCCGGGATATGGAATTCCATGGATAGTCTGCAGCAGTAATCCAACTAGCACTCAGGTTTTGTACATTGATTAGCCCACATAAATCAGGATTCATAAATGCAGTTAGACTTTGAAATGAGGTGATGGCAATTCCTGCTTCTTTCATCGTTTTTAACATTTCCACCCAGGCACTTCTGATTGAGGTAAAGGACTCGAATTCGTTAAACTGCTCGCTAAAAAATGCACCGCTGATGGTACGTCCTAGGTAAATATCAAGAATATCAAGTCTTGCGGGAAGAGGTAGTGATGCTGGATTGTGTTTGGTCAGCTGATAAAGACTGGCACTAGCAACTTGGGCACCAAGGCTATGTCCGATAATTCGAATCTCTTGTTGATAGGGAGTCGAAGAATTAGCCTCAAGAAATTGGCCCAATTTTGTCCAAGAACTGACAAACTTTTTCACGGAGTGTTTATATATGCGTCTTTCCGCATTATGTGGTGGGACACTCAAATCAAAGGTATCAATATGATTTCTAAAAATTATGATATTTAAATTAGCATTATGGACAAGCTCCGGGAGTATTATTCCTTTTGCTTCCCCTGCCCTTGACCATCCAGGAACGAATATCATGGTGGGGGCATTCAAATCAAACTGACCACATAGATAGAAACCTTCAGGAACTTCTGTTTGGTCCTTATGATCGCTATATATCTGACTGTTAAAGTCTGGATCGTGGGTTATGGTTCCAAAAGAGAGTCTATTATTATCAGGTATCTCTCTAGTATCGACACTATCACAATTCATGTAGGTTTTTGCCTGAAACAGCTGATTGTTCTGTTCCCTAAACTCTTGCTTATCAGATTCACTCATTTGGTTGGCTAAAGGCTTTTTCAGATTTCGAAGGAACTTTACTTCCGATTCATCTGAAAATTCAGGGGCAAATGAGCAAGAAATCAGTAAAATGACATTAGTGGCCAAGGTAACAGCAGCGAGCTTTAGTTTTAACAACACAATAGTCTCCATTATTAGCAACTCCGTTTCACAAACCATCGTCTGCAATTTATTGACCAATCATAAGTATCTTATTCATCTGGAGCTTTAGACTTAAGGATTGAACCGTTTGTTGACAATGGATCGAATCAATTACTTTTGTATCGCTAAACGTCGACTCTAACCAGTGACCTCAATTTTTTTTGACTTCAGTAAGCTTTTTTTTAATGCAAATAAGGGGTGCAAGGATTCACGCATGAATATGGAGCTTAACTCTTCCAAGACCTATTGGTCCCCTTGACTTTAGGCATATCCATGAATCAATAAGTAGAAAAAATAGAACTAATAATTCAGATAAATCAGCACCTTAGAGAAATCCTTTAATTTCTTACACGAACGACCGAATTTGGGAAGACACATCAAAGGTGAAAACATGCACAGTAATCCATCGGGTCAGTACGTTAAATTCGCTTTCATTACAATATCCCTATTCAAACTGGCATCATGCACGGCGCCAGAGAGCGATAGCGCTCTAAATCCAGAAGCAAACGAAGGACCAGAAGTCCATGACACCAGGAATTCCCAGGAAGAATCCCCTGAGGCATTTGCAGACCAACCCGCCGGCGAGACTTCGGAGATCTTAGGTAGCTACCTAGTAATAGCCGATTACGACAACGCTAGAACCCGTTGTGAATTCTCAGAAGACAATAATCAATATGAAATCAAGTGTAGCATCATCGCAGTCCAGGAGAATGGCCTCGAATTCGTTGCCACCGAAGTAGCAAAAGGACTAAACATCACCTGGAACAACCCTAACCTCATCAACGGCGAGGTAGCCGGACTAAACTGTCAGAAATCACAGGACCAACTCAACTTCCAGTGCCAACTCCAACTGGTATCCGATGAGGCACGCCTAGAGGTTTCAACACGTTTTGAAAACGCCAATCAGCAATCCCGCAGTGAAGCTCAAAACATTTACTTGCCTTGGGCGGTTGAGACTATCGGGGGAAGCCCATCTGGACTAGGAATTCGCTATGCCAATTCCGCCCAAAGTCTTGTCAACAAGGCTGGCCGTCCT
The DNA here is from genome assembly GCA_013215145.1 of Pseudobacteriovorax sp. Taxonomy (GTDB): domain Bacteria; phylum Bdellovibrionota_B; class Oligoflexia; order Oligoflexales; family Oligoflexaceae; genus DT-89. Next base: position 15,979 of record JABSRP010000067.1, on the reverse strand, counting down.
ATCTCACCCAGCGCTAAGCCCGAGGACGAGGCTTTGCTACAAGTGAAGAAGCTAGGACTTCAACGCTATCCTACAAGCCCTTTCAGTTTTCAATTTCGAAATGGTGCAGCTTTCACGCGCCAAGTGTATGAGATGGGAAGCCTCTACGATCCTCTTTGGAGCACCAAAGAACATCTCTGGGGAGCAGGGCAGAGTGTCTGTCATATAGGCGACGACTACTTTGTTTTATCGAACTCCTATATATTCCGATTCTCGGCAAAGGATCCTGCAGCGGGAATTGAAATTTGGGCGGGTTCACCACAGAAACAATTCCAATCTGATTACAGTCACCGACTCCGGACCAATCTTCGCAACAGTAGTTTTAACTCGATCATTACTTGTGGTAAAGATGCTGTTCATTATGCGGAGATTACTTTTATACATGACACTGCACCGGCGGTGCACGTCCATCGAATCCTAAGCTTTCATACAAACGGTCGCGTCACCCCCTTGTATGTGCCAGACAGCCCGTTTTTACTGCAGTCTCCAGAGAATCTTGAGTCCTTTGCGCTCGATGTTAATGGCGAACTATCATTCATAGACCTTCACGAGGGCAATAAGACGCTATTTCGCATTGCCGATGGTACTAGCAAAATGATAGCTAATCTTGCAGCATTGAATCATTCCATCGCCATTGATAACTATGATCTGGTGCTAAGAAGTTCCATTTCTTCCGATGGCACTTATTACATCGCACAATCTTTAGTCCATAAATCGAGCTTCGATGAACTCTACTGCAATCTTTTAGGAGTTACTGCGTCTGGAACCATACGGATTTTGGGTGATGCTGACTCATGCGGCGACACAGCTCTAGATTCTGAACAGAATCAATTAGCCTTTCCTGCGTTGGAATCTATATTCAAACTTACGGTTGCAAACGAGTACCTAGCTGTTGGAACAAAAACGAAGGTTACGGAAGTCAAGCTTGCGACTATGGAAGCTGAGGCCCGAGCCATGCCACCGATATCAGGAGATATTGCTGTACACTACGCTACAATTATGTCCAATTCTAGTTCGAATACCTACTCCGAGTCCGATATTTATCGTCAATCAGCCCTGTTTTACCATGAGGGAACCGAACTCGCTTATGTCAACGAGTATGGTATCTTTTTCCCATCTGACAGCTCGTACCAACGTAAGATTGGTCTTGACCCTTTTCTGACCGCGAAACAACGAAGTCCTGAAGAACTCATGACAAGCCTATTTCACGTTGACTCGAGTGGAAACTTTTTCAATTTTGCGGATTCCATCATTCTAAAACGTGATCGCACGGGAACGATCAGTCGCCATTTTGGTCGCAGCATTCCCGGGCACAAGACTGAACTAGAGTATAAGGGAGACCTTACGCCCTATTTCAGAGCCATGATCCAGCTCGCTGATGGATCGACCATATATTCAGCCGATATCCACGACGATTCAGGATTTGTGACCGGCCGCATGTTTCGGGTTGATAAAGATGGAAACGAAACCACCATCTTCGAAGATACCCGCCCCAACCTAATGCCAATTGACTTTGTTATGGACGGTTCAGGAACTTTGTTTTCTCTTATCCACGAACCGAGTAGCTGGACCTATCGTTTACAAGAACACGACCCAATCACCTACGATCGCATCAGATATGTATTTTTACCCGATTTCTTTGTTCTTGGTATTGGAAGTCATGAAGGCAGAGTTTACTACTCCAGCTTGTATGAAATTCGACGGATTAATTCTGACGGCAACGTCGTCACTGTCGCCGGAAACCAATATGCGCCGCTAACCGATAGCCGTGGTGATGGTGGAGATGCTGGAGCGGCATTATTGAACTATCCGTTTTCCTTCGACTTCGATTCATTAGGGAATCTCTACATCTCTAGCGTCGACCGGGTTCGATTCGTTGATCACAGAAACAACAAGATCTCTACCCTTCTTGGGGATAACGCACAGGCCAACGAGTGCGGGCTAGGAACCATCCGATCCGATCAGTCTTCAACTGGCACCCCTACTGACCTCAAATCAAGCTTGTCTTTCTTTTGCACTGGAACTCCTTCAGGCATGGGCGTCTACGACAGCTGCAGTCAGCCCAAGGGTCAGGTTGAAATCTATTTCAGCACTGTATACAGTTATAATGAGTCCGCGGTTCAAAAAGTTACCCGTCCTTGCAATACCCCTTGATAATAGCATTCCGACGAGAGACTATGTAAGTATGCGTTAGTATAGCCTATTCCTAAATATTTTTATCGTCCTTCAAACCTCGAATGTCATGAAGAAATGATTTTTCTTTCTTAAAAACTCAGGGCTTAGCGGTGAGCTCCGATAAATCAAAGTAAAGATCTTTGGTTTGCTATGGGTGGTTGGACTTGCAGCATCGACCCTTTTTGATGCGAGGAATTTTTTTTGCTGTCGTTGCCGTACTCCTAGCAACGGCCATTAGCTATTCACGCCTTGGATCTTCCTTTGACAATCAGGTCACAATCCCCACCCTATTCCAGCTTCGCAATAGTTTTAAGCCCCTGGCAACGATCGATCCAAGAATAAAAATCTATGCCTTCGATAACTCAACGTTTCAACGTAATGGCTCGGCTGATTTCTCACTTGAGCAGTGGATCGCCATATTCGAAAACCTGGACAAGCAGAGTCCTCGCATGATTCTCATTGACAAATATTTTGGGGCGTTTCGCTCACAAGATAATTTACAAAATCTCCGTAAGAGGATGGATCGTCTATCCGTACCAGTAGTTGTGGGTTCCTTTGTCACCGAGAAAGAAAACGTCGATAAAGATATAGTTCGGCGAGCCGCATCCTTAGCGAGGAATCAAACTGTAGTCAGTGGATTCGATCATTTAACCCAGACATCCGAAATACTCGTCGGCCCTCACCCCGCCTTACAGGGTTTTTTCTCACAGTTAGGGCACATGAATCACAAGGGACACGGATATATCAGGCCAGTTGTTAGGCTACCTGAGGGTGCCGCATCCCTACATCTCGCACTGATGGTGGGAGATCGCCCACGTTTCGATGGCCGGAGGTTTTTTCTCGGTGAAAGCGCCGTCCCCTTCGATCGACAACAGAGCATCCTCGTAAACCTTCGTCATCGCAGTGTCTATATGAAGTCCAGCTACAGTCTTTGGCCATTGTTACAGCGATCCGAAAGGCTCATTCCTTCGAAGGGCATTAGCGAAGGCGATATAGTCGTGATTTTACCCAAGATGTTTACTGGTAATACGGACTTTGTGGATACTCCGATGGGTTCGATGCCCGGTGGATTTGTGCTTTTAAGCCTGATCGACAGCGTCTTACAGAAAGATTGGATCGAATATATCGAATATCCTTTTCTCTGGAATCTCATCATGGTCATTGGGGGGGCATGGCTTGGGTACCGCAAGAGTCACCTAATTTTTGTTCTTTCGATGAGCTCAGTTGTATTGGCAACATTCGGACTAGCTGTGTCGGCCTTTATATTTTTTAATTTGTACATCAGTTGGCTAGTGCCCTTGAACGCTTTTTTGGTGACAAGTATATTTTGGCATGCAGAAAGGAATCGTCAGATCGAGAGACGAGCTGGAATCGCTGAAGCTTCTCTCGAGGGTCGATTACCACCACAACTCATGCAAGATATCCGCCTACACCCCGAACAATTCACCTTCGCACCCGTCGATCGCCGTGTATCAGTGATGTTTATCGATCTCGTAAACTTTGCCACAGCTACTAACAAGCTAGAGCCCCGTGAGATATTCCTACAACTTCGCGAGATGATTCAGCTCATCTCTCATCATGTCCACGATCAGGGTGGGATAGTTGATAACGTCATAGGAGATGGTATTCTTTGCTTCTTTGGCTATCACTACAGTATGGATATTGAGACCTCAGATCATGCCGAACAAGCCGTCCGATGTGCCATGGCGATCCAAAGAGACTGTGTAAAGCGTAGTCTTGAACGATCTCAAGACGCCTTCCCAATTCTACCGACACGCATTGGCATCAACACAACGGTTGTCCATTTTGGAGATCTTGGCGGTACGAATTCAATACGGCCGACGCTCGTTGGGTCTGGGGTTAATTTAGCGTCTCGCCTAGAATCAAGCTGCGAACCCTATCGCGTTCTGATCAGTGATAACAGCTATGAGGATTTATCGGCAGAGTTAACTTCTGAACTGACGTTTTTCCAACGCTTCGTCTCTCTTAAGCACTATAAAGGCCTATATTCGGCTTGGGAGCTGATTCCAATAGAACGGGAAACACTCAATCGCGCCCTCGATCGGTTTCAGGATTTCCGTGGTATGGAACGATTCGAAGAACGTTTCGCTCTCAGCTTTCCAGAAGGCTGCGAGGCCTATATCGACGGCCGCAAGATCCAACTAGTTAACATTTCCCAGCGTGGTCTGGCATTCCGATCATCTCGCTATTTAGGACGGGAGGTCATCATACAACTCGATATCAGAGCTACTAGCAACCGCCGATGGCATGACTTCCTAAAAGACATCCCTGTCAGGCCCATCTTTATTCAGATCGTCTGGGGAATGCCGAAACATGAAAACCTATTCCATCACGGCGCTCGTTTTATCAACTTGCCACAGGCTTTTCGGCGAGACCTTATCCACCTTCTGCAAGCCTCTCAAGTGAATCTGGTCTCTGAGGATGGCGTTTCTTAAAACATGATTTGCGAGCGCTAGGAAGATGCTGTATTTAATGAAACCCTACAAAACAGCGAACGCAAATGTTTCAATAACAAAAATCAAATCAGGGACGAATGGTAAATTTAAGTTCCTCGTAAACATCACAATATATGAGCTTAGAACCATTATAGTAGCAGTCCAGGCAGATTTTGCCGTCATCAGTACAGTTTATGTCGCGTCGGAGTCGAGCGTTGTTGGCATCGGCACCTGTATTCATCGTTCTCACCTTTCGCAGAGCCAGTGTCGCAAATCTCGATGGGCTTAAGGGTTGATTTGCTTCTCTAATCAATCGATAGTCGACCCCGGGCCTGGATATTGGCGAGGTCCCAATACCATCTATCAGAGACCCTCCTTCCCTAAGCTTTTGAGAGCTAGTCTCATCGGTATCTGTGCCACAAGAAACCGACACAGCCAAAATAACACCTAAAAAAAGATTTAATGCGTATTTCATTTTTTATTCTCCACAATAACTAACATCATTACCTGTTAAACGTCTCTTGCCATGAAATTATGCAATTTCCGCAGACAAACTAAATTTTTTTTGGAAACCAGAGTTTTGTAAGAATTATGCCGCTATAAGTCTTTTCAAAGCAAAACTTCCATCTGCTGCTCAAGAATATTTTGCCGGGGTTCCGGTAAGTAGCCTGTCACCCCATTTTTTGAAAATCCGTGCTTTTCGTATAATTTGATTGCAGGAAGAAAAGTTGTAGAAAAAACTTCTGGAGATAGTTTTAGAGACTTTAGCCTTATATCCTTAAATCGAAGCCATTCTTCTGGAGATATTTATGTGACTAATGGTTCCTGGGTTAAACCTTCCACTTTATTACTTTCTAACATTGAGCATATGAGTCCTGATCTCAAAACATCGCTAATAGCAGAGGATCTTCTGGGGTAAGTCGTAGAAAATCATACCCCATAGGCATGCGTAGCCCCAATAGTTCGTCGAACCAACTCTATTTGTATTATTAGCTAAGATTGATCCTTGAGCCTCAAAACCGTTTTTCGAAATGAGACAGGTTCCAGTTGCTCCGACATATCCAGCTTGTTTACAAATCACTTCCATGGATCTTGTATAAAGCCCATAAGTCATGGTTGGATTCGCTGGAGAATTTGGAGTACAAGTACCATTTGTAACGCCTGATACAAACCGTACTGTCCAAGCATTTGGTTGACCGTTATTCAAATTGTAAGATGCGGCACAACCGGTATAGCTTGACCTTGCACTCTGCGTTTCTACCCACCTATCTTGCAAAGATCCATCGAAATATTGACGACAAAAATCAGAGGTTCCCGCCATCAAATCATTTGCTGAACCAAGACTATTCCAGGCTTTATTTGTTAAGGGATCGTTGCCGGGTCGAGTCGCCTTGACAATTATTTCCTGACCGTCGCAACTTGCTGAAATTTCCCATTTACCAACCTTACCATTGCTATCTGTGATGTTACTCCCATCGCGTCGTTTCAAAGTCACTGTCGGGTAAGCGCTGCAATCTAAGGGTGAGTCTGGAATGGCATTGAGCCCAAGAGTTTGGGTGCAGCTTAAACTTTGCATCATCATACTTTGTAGTGAAGCTAATTCAACTCGAGCAGCTGTATGTCCACTTCCTCGCATTCCAGTATCCACCATTCTTAGCATTCCAAGACTAATCAGACCTAAAAGGCCTATAGCCATAACAACCGATACAAGACTGATCCCGGCTTCGTTCTTTAGGGGCGTTTTTTTGGATAATGACATTACAAGTTAGATCCTTAGCTATCCCTGAGCTTGATTTAACGCAAAAACGAAATCCAGCACGACTCCGGGAGGATTGAAAATATTAGATTCAGTCAAAAAGGAAAGATAAGTCATTCTATCGAACAAGAGTAACATTCACAATAAAAATTACTGACTCCCTTGTTTAGGGGAGCCTTTTAGGGGGTTGATGCGAGCCAACGAAAGCCCTGGCAAGGCATCAGGGCATAAGTCTTTTACTAACTATTTTACTTTATGATGATTAAGAATCCATTCTGTCAGAAGCCGCACGCCATATCCTGTACCACCAACAGGTACTTCCCCACCTGGGGAAGACGCTAAGGCATTACCGGCAATATCAATATGCAACCAAGGAGTATCTCCAACAAAATGCTGAAGGAATGAAGCTGCTGTTGTAGCACTGGGACCGCCCTTTCCGGTATTTCGTATGTCTGCTATAGGGCTTTTAAGCATCTCTTTATAACCTAAGGGTAGCTGCCAGACTCGTTCATTGACAGCTTTGCCAGCATTCTCAAACTCTTTAACTAGCTGTTCGTCTTCACTAAAAATTCCACCTAGTTTGGTTCCGAGTGCACGATACTTGCCGCCTGTTAGTGTTGCAATGTCTATCAACACACTCGGCTTATAATTTTTTCGGGCGTACCACATACTATCAGCGAGTACGAGACGTCCTTCCGCATCGGTATGAGTAATCTCAACAGTAACCCCTTCGGCCGTGGTTAATACATCACCAGGGATAAACGACTTTTCCGAGACCATGTTCTCCGCGAGCCCCATGACTCCCACTACATTAACTTTGGCCTTTATCGTTGCAAGCGCCTTAATAGCACCTAGCACCGCGGCAGCACCTGCCATATCTGACTTCATATGGACGATATGCTCAGAGGTTTTGATCTGAATACCCCCTGAATCAAAAGTCACACCTTTACCTGCGATGGCAATGGGTGGATTCTTGCTACCTTCATAGTGAGCCACAACTAAACGGGAACCAGTAACGCTGCCACGACCGACAGCTTCAAGAGCATTCATACCGAGCTTCTTGATTTGTTTTGGTTCAAGAACTTTGACTTTAACACCGAATTTGTTGAGCTTTTTAGCCTCCTCTACAAAATCAACTGGTGTTAATTCACTGGGTACTTCGTTGGTTAAATCACGGGCTAAAAAAACACCGGTCTGAATACCCTCGAGCCTTGAATAGGCTGATTGCGCGGCCGACGTGTCTCCTACATCAAATGTATAGGTCTTCTTTTTATGTTTCTCTTTTTTATACTTATCGAAGTTGTATGAACGAAGACTCATTCCATGAGCTAATAAGGAAACTTGTTTGGGATCAAATTGTTCGGCGGCTACCGAGATATTACTAATGTATTTGCCACTAAGCTGGGCAGCAATGTTTCCGCCCAGTTTTGTTATTTCAGGTTGGTTCAAAGTTTTGTCTCCTGTACCAACCACCAAGACACGTTGGTAGTTCATTTGATTTGGAGCCAGAATTTCAACGAAAGTGCCATAGCTTCCATCAAATTGATTGGCTTTTAAAGCACGACTTAGCTGACCTCCCGTCTGGCCATCAACTTTGCTGAAGTTTGCTGTCGTGGATTCGCTTTTAAACATCACTAGTGTGTCAGAAGCCTTATTTAACTCTTTCGCGAATTTGATGGATTCAGCGCTAACTGAAGATGAAATAGAAAGCGCCAAAACGATAGATGGCAATTTTGCTAATTTTATTTTCATGGATGCTTTTCCTATTAACTATTGGAGTTACCAAAACACAGCAGTTACTGATTCGTAGGTGACAGAGTCGACTTTCTAGCTCAGTCTTAGCAAATTTGAGACCTCAAGTCCTAACCTTTCGGCATCTATTCGGTGGCTGCTTTTAGGGATAAGAGATAAAAACTCACCTGTGATAGGCAAACAAGGCACAATCAATTCTGGCACACTAATATTTCTGATGACACATGACAGGAGGTAGCATAGCAGGTCAAGAAGACTTGGCCGTCAACGATAGAGATGGAGTCAGGCTTAGACTAATTGTATCCTTCGTCACTAGGGAAGGTCATTTTGGTGTTGTTGTCTAAAACCTGAGAATCGGCGTCGTCGGTAAATATGTAAGTTTGTTTTAGGTTCTTTGAGAATAGAACTCTGGAAAGGTATTTTTCTGCTACAGCCATTCTTGTTCCAGATATCAAAAAGTCATGCCCATGGTTGCTGTACTCAAAAACACCGCTAGAAAATGAAGCTTGGAACCTACCCGATATCATTTCGAGTATTTTTAAGCCTAGCACCAATATCCTTTTCCCGTAAAACCCATAACACGATTTTTCAAGCCGTATTTGCTTTTTGAATTTGTGGCAAATGCCATTTAAGATGATTGAAACTCTATTAGACGGCCTTTTCTGGTTTCCTTCATGAGGTCATAACCAGGTAGTAAGCTTGTCCTAGGACTTACAAGCCATTTTTGATGCAAATACCTAGACGTTCAGAGGGTACGAGAATTCGTTCGATAAAGCCTGCAATACCCTTGTGATATCAGTATGTTCAAAATCTAGCTCAATAAAACCCCTAAAACACCGACTACCTTACTGGTGAGTTATTCCGTCTAAGGAGTGTTCGTGTATCAAATCCTCAAGCTTGCTACCGCGCTGCAGGTCTTCGCCTACCTGACGAGTTGTACTGGCGATTCCGAAGGGTTTAGCGTACTCGAAGAACAGAATATCCTTTCGAAAGGTGACTCCGATGCCGCGATAGTTCTCACGACGGTGCAGGACGAGACTGTTTTTGAAGGCTCATTATTCGAAGTGGATATCAACAATGAGGTCGACGGAACAGATGACGACACAACCTTTACTTGTGAATTCGATACGGTAGCCGATGATGTCGTTAAAGATGGCAAAAGTTGTGAAACCTTGCCTGGAGAGCCGGCCGAAAAGTTCAATTCCGAGACGGGGCTCTTTCTTTGGCAGCCTAGTACCGATAGCAGTGGTGTCTATGAGCTTTCCATCACAGGAACAAGTAACCAGGGTGTAGACGTCGAGGTCTTCGTTTTGACCGTGACGCCCGATTCTCGCCCGCGTCTAAAGTCTATTCTCGATCAAAATATTAGCTATAGTGAGCAGCTTCTCCTCGACTTCAATGACGAGAATTCCGGTACAGATGTGGGCATGACCTATGAATGCACATTTGACAACGTCGTAGACGGTGAGGCAAGCGGGGGGACATCTTGCAATAGCCTGCCCGGTCAGCCAACGATCAAGTTTAATCCTACTTCAGGGCAACTGGAGTGGACGCCTTCTAGTGAAGATGGGGGATCATATGAATTCGAGGTCACAGCAACGAAGGATGGCTACTCCGACTCAGAAGTTTTTGTGATCACCGTTAGTGAATCGACAGATGGAGCATTCGGGCAGATTGGAAACTCCTCGATCGACTTCGACCCTGTTAGCTGGGACTACGGCAATGTCGAGGTGTTTACAGAGTCAACTACGAAACAGTTTACCCTTACGAACAATGCCTCGGCCGATGTTTTCATTGGCGAGATTGAAAACACCTCTTCCCACTTTGAGCTGCTGTTTGAAACCTGCACGTCGAACAATCCACTTGAGCCGGGTGACGATTGCACAATTGGCTTGCGTTTTACTCCGAAGACGGTGACCCAACTGGGCACCTCGATCACCGCGAAATTTGGTCGTGATAGTACTAACACCACCGAGTTCAGTTCCGTGTTAGGTGTTTCCGGTAACGCCTTTGGTGATCTCGACTTTGAAGGTCTCGACAATATTAGTAACATTACTCATAACAGCTTGCGGTTGAACTGGGCATCAACCCCAGATGCGATATCCTTTATCATTTTTGAGGTCGATGGCAGCTCCTTGAATTACGTTGAGACGCTCGTCAATACAGGAGGAGCGGTGACCTCAACAACGATCATAGGACTGCAGCCTTCCTCCTCTTATACCTATCGCGTCCGTGCCAACGATGTCGTGGGGACCACCGACTCCAATACTAAAAATGAAACGGCCACAACGCTTGATAATACCTCGCCAAGCCTGGATACAATTGCCGATCCAGCGGTTTACTCGGGTGTGCTGATCTCTTCGATTAATGCCAACGATGAGAACACCGGGAGCGACGTCGACGATGACGGCGACGCGATCAAATACACCTGTAAATTTGACAACTCAATCAATGGTGCCGTCGATGATCTTAGCGCCGCCGACTGCTCGACCATTAGTTCTGAGGGGGGAGGGACCGCCTCTTTCAGTGCGACTACTGGAATCTTCTCGGGTTGGACTCCCCAGCATGCCGACGTTGACACCGACTATGAATTCAAGATTACTGGCACTGACACCTATGGGGATTCGAGTTTCGTGGTCTTTAGTACTTCGGTGCAGGCCGGACTGCCACTGATTACTTCGGTTTCGGATCGTATCTTTCCTGGTGACTATGTGCGTGTTGGGGACAACATTTATATCGACTTTGACAATGTTCGCTTTGCACCCGCGACGGACTCAGGTATCACCTACGCTTGCGTTTACAGAGTCATTACGAGTTTTTCCGGAACACCTAACACCAATTGCAGCTCGCTACCCGGGACGATTTCATTCGATACCTCGACCGGAATCTTCAATTGGACGGTCACCACGGCCTCTGTAGGAGCATACGAATTTCAATTTTCCGGAACGAACGCAGCAGGTACCCATTCGCGCACTGTGACCTGGAATGTCACCTCACTATGGGAGGAGACAGATCTCATCTTGAATCTCGACGCCGAATTCACTGATCTGGAAAAGCCAGGCTTCAACGTTCCCAACTACACCTCGACGTGGACCAACCTTCTGGACGACGGCTTTGATGGCGTCTTGACAAACTTCAATACGTCGGCAGCATGGACCGGCAATGGACAGCCAGACAATCCCTTCTCTTTAGTTTTTGATGGCACCAACGACTTCGTTCTTTTTGGGCAGGACATTAATTCTGAAACCACGCTCACGTTTACTACATGGGTCCGGCCGACAGGTTTGGCAACTGGACAGATTCTTTTCAGCTACGGCGATTCTGGATACATGGGTTTGCAATTGATGACCTCCCCCGATGGCGGTGGTAATGTTGAATTTCTCGTTGGCGAGCAGCTAGCCAATTATGACAGCGTTGTCTTAGCCGATTCGCCGGTTTTGTATTGGCGACTCGGTGAAAGTGCGGGGAGCACGGCAGTCGACAATTCAGGGAACTCTTATGATGGCACATACTCAGGATCGTATTCTTTAAACCAAACAGGAGCTATCGTAACCAGCATTGACACTGCCGTGGATTTCGATGGAGGAACGGCGAGTGTCACGCAAGCAGGGCTATTGGGGGCGACATTCACTGTCGAGGTATGGGCGACATGGGAAGGTACAGATGATCAGATGCTGTTTACTGCCGGAAGTAATGGTGGTGGACCAGCTCTACATTTCTCTGGTGGTAACATCTATTGGAGCACCTGGGACGGTGCTGGGAACCCCATTTGTACGATTCCTGCTGACGCGGATGACGGAAGCTTTCACCATTATGTGATGGTGAACGAATCTGGCAATACGAAGCTTTTCTACGATGGCGCGGAGTGCGGGACGACAAACTATCGAAGTAGTTCGAGTGCGACACTGTTCCACCTTGGGTCCGGTGATACGAGCAGCAACGGCTGGGCTGGCATCATAGATGAAGTCGCTGTTTACAACTCAGCTCTCAGCGAATCTCGGATCGAAGTTCATTACGATGCCGGTAGTAGTTCCCGTTGCCAAACCGAGCTCGTGGATGACTACTGGTATCATCTTGGTGGGTATTTCAATGACTCTACTAAGCAGCTAGCCCTCTACAAAAACGGAAGTGTGGCCTGTACACGCAGCTACCCCGGAGTCACCATCAATGGTAGTTCCTCAGATTTCTCTCTCGGAGCTGACGATGATGGGTCAGGTGCCTGGCCAGGTCAAATGGCAGCGTTGCGTTTTTATAATAGCGGTGGCGAGACTGAGATTCAGGGGAATTACTCTGCCACTAAGGATCAGTTTGAGAATCGCTTTCTCTTTCCAGCAGCAGGCAGTCTCGAGTTCTGGTTGGATAGCTCGGTGTCCTCATCTTTGTTCCAGACCAACACCTGTACAACGGCTGCAACGAGCCTATCTGATCCTGTGGGATGCTGGCAGGATCAGTCAGGTAACAGCAATCATTTCGTGTCAGACGCCAATCCCGCTTCTCTCGCTGCTATCGGTGTCGACTTCGATGGGACGGCCGATGTGCTGCAGAATACAGGACTCAATTTTGATGCTGAATCCAACAAGAGCTTCTTCGTTGTGGCAGAGCCCGATACCCAGACAGATGGTGGGTCCTGCTGTCGTCCAGTTCTTAGCTTCACGACCACCTCTGGTGGCCTTTATCCATGGATTGGCTTTCAAAGGAGCACGCGGGATGCCTTCTTCGGGTGGATTGGCTCGGCTATTGGATCGACGACTGTACCGGCTTCCGAAGTAATGCTCTTCTCAGCGACTCATAATGGGAGTAGCAAGGAGTGGAACGCCTGGGGTAACGGCACGCAGAAGTCTTCTGCACAGACGATTCCTGCTTCCTATAGCGGGGCGACGTCCCTATTTGTTGGGGGTGACAAGAACAGTGGGACCCGTCGGTTCAATGGACGCCTCTATGAGGTCCTCGGTTTTAGTCGTGTCCTCACGCCGACGGAAGTCGTTCAAGTAGAAGGCTATCTGGCCTGCAAATGGGACTTCCGCAGCCAGCTCGATTCAGATCACACGTACTATAATGCCTCAGATAGCAGCAATGCGGGCTGTCCGTAGTAAATGATTCCTTCCGCATTGTCATAGTCCAAAAAATCAAGACGCAAACTCGCGTTTTATGAGTAGTTGGGCCTTTAGGAAACGATAAGAAAAAGAAAAATTGTCAAAGAGCTGGAGGCTTAGCTGGCTGCTTTTTCAGGGTCTAATGATTTGATATTTGCCTCATAATTCCAAGGAAAACATGCTTCAGGGTTGGCTTTCACCAGTTTGCTATGGCGCTGAATATCCGTGAAGTAGTCAAACACATTGATTTCAGCTATATGAGCTGTCGCAGCAAGGCTCATGATAACGTCAACAATGGCAGCGCCGGCTTCTGCCTTAAAAAATAATAGTTCTTTCGCCCAAGCACCACAAGTTTTAGGACTCTCTCCATGAAGTTATTGTCTAGTTTGGCGCCAGGAACCTCAAGGAACTTCCTAAGGCCAGCTTCATGCTTAAGAAGATAGTTTGCAGCTACGCCGAGGTTGCTGTCTGGCTCAATAAGCCTAGACTCCAACCCATCTCTTATCCAGTTCACCATTTCTGAAAATAAGGGTTCACTGTGCACTTTGTAGTGGTTCAGTCGATCATCTGGCGTCATATTTTTGGTTTCACGCTCGATTAAAAAGATCTTATCATATTGGCCAACAACATACTCGCAGCCCTCTGGAAACTGAACCTGAATATCAGTAAACTGTCTTCTGCAATGGACATTACACAGTGACCAAACCACCTCCCTTCCTGTAGGTTCTTTAGATGGTAAGGCATCACTCATCAAGATTGAGACTGGCAAATCCCAATCTCTATTTTCAAGGATCTTGTCAAAAAATTCGCCGCTATGTCCAATATTGGTCTTAAAAAGTACAATATCATTATTGTTGTAGGTGGCTATCATTCCCGAGCTGTAGATCCCAGACCTCATAACTTTAGTGTTTGATCCTCGCTTTTTCTTTAAGACGGGCCGGCATCGAGAATCCTGTTGGTGGTATCGTCAATACGGCAATGATCCGCTTTTTCAGCCAGTCTAGTAAAAGCATTAAAGATAGACTTTGCATCATTTGCAAAAAACTCACACTGATCAAATACAGATGATGCCGTGACAGGAACTCCTAAAATTCCATGAAGCGACTGCTGGCGGTAAAACGGAAACCCAGAGAAGTACTTTAGAAGCGCCATTAGTGATCTTGCAGAATAGCCATAGCACTGACTGCCATTACCATCAGATTTCACCTCTGGTGGTAAGTCGGCAGTGTAGACTTTTCCACACAGATTGCACCTAAGCCTAGATTTAACATAGACTTCAGCCTTCATGGGCGGATTACACGATATTCTTACAAACTCTGTTGCTGTTATTCTTAAAGTTTCCCTTGATTGCATTCAGGGCAAAGATCACCTTTGCTTACCGATTCAATAGGCACGACTACTCTTTCCTTCTTAGGAAAACCGCCTTTAGGTTTTTTTCCATTACCAGGTTTCTTGGGTTTATTTACCATCTTCAGATTTGTCTTTGCCTTGAGCCTCGCTCTTATCGCCGTCATCCATAAGCTTTCTAAGTTTCTCAGAGGATTTCACCATAACTAGGAGGTTTTTCAGCTTAAGAATGGTAAGGCTATTTTCCGATAGCTTTTCCTGAAGAAAAAGACAGGCTTTAAATGCTTCAAGAAGCAGAGCTAGGTCATTCTTATCAAGGCTTAGCTCGTACTCAATAGCTTCCTCAACCCTCGCAATAAAGGCATCAAGCTCTGATTCAGCAATATCTTTAAACCTAAGTTTTCCCACTATTGACCTCAGTCAAAAAAATTCTTTGGCTACTATAAACAAATTTTTTAATATTGCATCCATCTAATTTAGCTGATCTTTCTACATTCAGAATAGGCTGGGGCTTTTTCAGGATTCGCTCCCCAGAGAATCATCATCTCTTTTTTAGCATCAACTTTGGCAAGTTTTTCATCACTGGACTTTGGCCATCAGAATATCCCCTTGGAAAGACGTTTCATAAAAAGCCAAAAGCTGATTCTATCATAGCTTAGAAGCCTTACCTGAGTTCCCCTGCGATTAATGAATACCAAGATGGTGCTTTCCATAGGGTCTAGTTCAAAGTCAGATTTAATAACTTTTGAGATTCCGTCGATGCCTTTTCTGAAGTCGAGAGGCTTTATTCCAAGCAGGATTTTCGATTTTGGGGTTAACTGGAACATTCTTCACCACCTGCGATTGAGCTTGCAATGCTAGCGAGATTGTCTATCGAGAATTCACTGCTCACCTCTACTTCGGAACCATTTTTTGATGTTATCACGATTGTTATTTGTCTAGACTTACTCTCCTTCGATGCTGTTATGCTCATCGTGAAGAATTCGCCTGTTTTTCTTTTTCGCTCAGAATTCTAAGACCTTTCCCATTCTTTTAGAATCGAGCCATTGATTCTTAATTGCTCGATAACTTTTGGTCGTGGGACTGTCTTTGCTAGCTCGACAGCCTGCATTCTTATATGATCTGGAATCCTGCTGCGACCACCGACTTTTTTGGATCGCCAGTCGTCGAACCTTGATTTTACAATTTCTATGGTGAGTGTTTGTGACATTTTTACCTCCTTTGTTATGGAGGTATTAAAGCAAATTAGGTTAGCTCTGTTCTAGACACGGTTGCCGTAAGCTTACGCGCGCCGTGAGGCGCGCAAATTCAGGTGTTATGAGAAGAACACTCTTGCAAAGTCTAACCAACAGCAGGAAACC
>JABSRP010000066.1 GCA_013215145.1 Pseudobacteriovorax sp. | reverse complement strand
AGATGAACAATTACTGATGACTGGAAGCTAATATTTGAGAGCCGCTAAGTGTGCGCTTGCAAAGCGGGGCAAGACATGTCTTAGCGCTAACAAATATGTTACCAAAGTTTTGATAGCTAGGCATTAAGATATATTTTAAATTGAGCTTCAAATGCAAATAGTTGCACTATTATTACAGCTGATATAGGCTTTGCCCAGAGCATTAGGCTTAACATTTCATATCTTATAAAGAGGTACATCATGAAAGTTGTAAATTCTTTGAAAGCTGCAAAAAAAAGGCATCCCGACTGCCAAGTTGTACGAAGAAGGGGCAGGCTATTCGTTATTTGCAAAAGTAATCCTAAATTCAAAGCAGTCCAAGGTAAACCCAAGAAAAGAAAAGTAAATCGATAGAAAAAGTCGTATTTAGTTTGGGAAAAGCGTCGTTAACCGGAATTTTGAATTAGCAGTCTGATCAGAATAGCTGTGGGATGAGTCTCACAGCTTCTTTAGTATTTAGCGTAATCTGTATTTTGCGAGCACCGTATGAACTGTTTGTTAATCCAACCCCTATGGTGAAATCATCTTGCTTGGATCTACAAATTTATCGAAGTCCGTATCCGAGATCAAACCTAACTTTAATGCAGCCTCTTTTAAAGTACTGCCTTCATTGTATGCAGTTTTTGCTACTTTTGCTGCGTTGTCGTACCCAATAACCTGGTTTAAAGCAGTGACAAGCATCAAGGAGTTGTTAAGGTGTTTTTTTATAACTTCACGTTCTGACTCTATTCCCACAACGCAGTTATTATTAAAGCTTTTGAGAGCGTCACCCAAGAGTTGGGCTGACTC
This sequence comes from Pseudobacteriovorax sp., assembly GCA_013215145.1. GTDB lineage: Bacteria > Bdellovibrionota_B > Oligoflexia > Oligoflexales > Oligoflexaceae > DT-89. The sequence continues at coordinate 29,179 of JABSRP010000066.1, read as the reverse complement.
TAGTAAATTATGTATCATAATTGGTTTAAATACATTTAATTCAAAATGACCTTGGCTTCCAGCCATGCCTACTGCAACATCATTTCCTATCACTTGGGTTGCGACCATTGTCAAAGCTTCGGATTGCGTTGGGTTAACTTTGCCAGGCATGATTGAGCTACCTGGCTCGTTAGCGGGAATACGAATTTCTCCAATTCCGCAGCGAGGGCCACTAGCTAAGAAACGGACATCATTGGCAAGTTTAAAGGAAGCAGAGGCCAATTGCCTTAAGGCTCCACTTGCTTGGACAATTTGATCGTGAGCGGCAAGACCCATAAATTTGTTCTTTGCACTTACAAAAGGATCTCCCGTGAGTTCAGCGATAGTTTGGGCAACTTTGTCAGCATATTCAGGATGCGTGTTGAGACCTGTACCCACGGCGCTTCCACCTAATGCTAGTTGGTATAGCCCTTCCAATGAATTCTTGACTCCCTCTTCAGCGAATTCTAGCTGAGCAGCATAACCTGAAAGCTCCTGTCCTAGTGTTAAAGGAGTTGCGTCCATCAGGTGTGTGCGGCCAATCTTAACAATGTCTTTGAAATCATTGGACTTCTTTTCTAAGGTGCTTCGCAATAATTCCACATGCGGAAGCAGGTGGTTTTTAATCACGTCCACAGCTGCTATATGCATATAGGTAGGGAAACTATCATTTGATGATTGGGACTTGTTGCAGTCGTCATTGGGGTGAATAGGATTTTTTGATCCCATTACTCCACCTGCCAGTTCAATAGCCCTATTGGCTATGACTTCGTTCGCATTCATATTACTCTGGGTGCCGCTTCCTGTTTGCCAAACTACAAGGGGAAAGTGGTCGTCCAGTTTACCCTCTATGACTTCGTCGGCAGCTTTTACTATTAGCTCGGCTTTGTCGCTGGATAATTTGCCTAACTCAGAATTTACCATAGCTGCTGACTTTTTGACGATTCCAAATGCTTTGATCATACTGCGAGGAAATCTGTGACCACCGATATCGAAATTTAGGAGGGAACGCTGGGTTTGTGCTCCCCAATAACAGTTTTTTGGTACCTCAATCTCTCCAATACTATCAGACTCCGTTCTAAATTCCATAAGTTCTCCCTCATAGTTTTTACGATCCTTTTTGAATCTACCGTTATCTTTTTTTAAACCAAGCCTACCTTTTTACAGAGGTCTTTTTAGTTTGCTCACGAATTTTCCTAATTGTCAGTTAAGGTGGCTCAAAATTATTGCAAGTCGGCCTTCAATTTCACCTTGAATAAGCATTGAGTTGGGGCTTATATAACTTGGGTGGCCAAATAACTTGAGTTTTTCTGCCAAATCTGGTGCACTATGAGGTTGAAACAGCGTAATCGGTTCTAAAAGCACTTCATAGTTTTTTATATGAATTTTATGGATTTGATTGCGACCTTGAGAGTTTCGGCCCATAAACAGAAGAGACTCATTTTCTCCAAAGCTAATTGAACTGGGACAAAAATTTGGATTTTTTCGGTCCGAAAAAAGGATTTCCAACTCTGAACCAGGTCCGTTCCATTTATAAATCTCTAGTTCCTCTGTCACTCTATTATAATTAGGAATTATAATCTTCCCCTGATTATTTAATCTCACAGTTTGGTCGCTAGAATTAGGTTTATTTACGAAACGCCCAACTAGTATCCATTCGCCATTGCGAGTCAGATATATCGATTCATGACTTTCTTTTGCGCATGTAAGCAATTTGTGACTCAGCCTAACAACGATATCGCCTGTGTTATTGGTGTCCCAGTATAAAATGTCGCCGTCTTCTGGTAAATCTAATGGATGCTCCTCAAAGAAGTTGTCATTAATCATTTTGTAGTAGTAATTTGGTTACGCCCTCTAGAATTCTCGAACTCTACGATTGCTCTGCCAAACCCTAGCCATCGAACTTTTTTGAGATAGTGACCGAGAGTTTGTTCGATAGGAATGACGTCTTTAGAAAGCTGACTTGAAAACGGCGACCACTTTAGGCTGCTATTATTTTTGTCGTCACTTTCTATAAAAACAAGGCTGCCGGTCTCATCCAAATCAAATGACTTAATGTGATGGGTCTCATGAACTGTGGCAATATTGATCACGTCAAAGCCATTGCCTAGAAATAGCTTTGGTTTGCTCGAAGCAATCTCCATCGCTGTAAATGCATACCAACCAGACGTGTTGTTGGCTGTTCGCGAACATAAAGGTGCTTGATTTGATGAACGCCAAAGAACTCCTGAAATCATGCAAGGCCCCAAACGATAATGAAAATCATTCTCATTTTATAGATATACTCTTTTACTAGGAAAGACAACAGGTTTTGCTTTAGATAAGTCATAACGACTTTATGGGGTGCCTAATAATTATCCAAGGCTGGTAAGAGCCTGATCTTGACCACCCGCAGCTAATCAATATCTCTGCTCGAACGAGTGTGATCTCAATTTTTTTAAACTTCAATCGCTGGTTTATTGTTGCTGAAACTATATGCAGGGATGGTAAAGGTTTCGCTGGTGCAAATTTTATCCAACCCTGAGTTGTATTTTCCAGAGTTTTAAACTGTGAAAAAATCTGGAATTGCAAATTCTGAAATCACGTTTGTAAGCTTTTTCATACAGTAGTGATCAACAACTGACTTGTCACCTCTCAACAACTTTATTGATATCATCGACCGGTGAAGGTAATACTCCGTCATCTGTGACAACTACCTTAAACGTCGATCGCATAAAGTTTCGTAGTACCTCGATACTCGTTTGGGCTGAGAGTCCTTGGGTTAGTCCCAAACGATTTTGCTCCTCATTCACTTGAATTTGTGGGGCTGGAAACTCCATGGACCAAAAGTAGTATAGAACGGCATAATTGTGCTTTGATGCAAGGTCGGTATCTTCGATGAATCCACTTGATGATACTTCCGAAAAGGCAGAAATGCGATTGAGTTCAGCATTCATATCTGCCACAACGGGAATTAGGCTCACCTCTGATGTCCGGTAGACCTCTACTGGGGTATCGGTTGTTGACTTCAGGCGAGCTACTATGGATCTTACTCTTTCTCCCGTCCATTGGTCCGACAGGTATTCCTTTTCATTCGCCGAAAAAGGAGAGTTATCGTTATCCGCAATGGCCTGCCACCGTCGACCAGGGTGGAACAGATCTAGAACTAAGTGAAGGGGTTTTTACTGGCAAGGTAAAAATGCGTCAGGGTTTCAGTGAATATAAGTTGGTTGTGGACGGCAGCCGTTGGCTGAAAGATCCCACAAACCCCAATTCGGTAGGGGCACCGCCGTTTGACAACAGTACTCATTTTCTGTGTTCGGGTACCTCTCGAATTTATAGCTTTGTTCGCAGGACAGACCAACAGACAATTCTTGTCGTAATAAATCTTGGCAACCGGCCGGTAAAGGATTATGAGTTATATATCGATTTGCCAAACTTGCCGCAAAATCCCCAGGTAAAGGAGCTTGTTCATGGTTGGCCCGTGGCGATGCCAGCCACTGATCGATCAGGAATCAAAGGATACCGACCCCTCGAATTATTGCCACGTCGATCAGTTATCGCTATATCCCTAGAGGAGCAAGGGAAACAGTAGCATCTGCGTCTATCGCGCTGGTGGTAGTGGTAAGCTGATCGCAGCCGACTCATAATCTGATTGGGACTCATGGTGGCGATTAACCCGATTATATTTATCGATGGCTAGCTGTACGTCTTCGATCTGTTTTTGGCTTTGTCTTCAATCTTCCCACAAACACGGACATGTCTACTAGGCAATATTTTCCCAGCAGATTTTTAATCTAGTCTGTAAACAGTCAATAGACTTGATCTTTAGTTTGACTGTTATCGCAAATGTGACTGCAGTTAAATTGCTATTCTAGAAAAGGCTATTTCGGATGGCATCTCATCATCAGAGGTGGCGAGCAGTTACTGCTCTGCGGTACCTAATGAATTTTTGCTAGAATGAAGAAGTTCAACTAGGGAGGTAGTCTTGCCAGGCATTAAAGCAGAATGCCATCAATGTGGCAAACGCTTAAAAAATACCCGATGTCTTACCACGAGGGTCGCTCTCAAAGATTTTCAGTTCGACAAGACCGTAATCACTTGTCTTGACTGTGTGGTGTTACTAGGTGGTGAAGAAGCCGCGATCAAGAAAGCTGAGCAGTGGGTCGTTTCTGAATACAAGAGAAATCACTTTAACTGAATTTGCCTTGCCCGGCCCAAAATTTAGTGATCGGCGCAGTTCTTCTTTCTAGTGGTTTGTGCGATATTCCATGCTGGTCATCGACTTTTATGACGATTGTAATAGAAAACAACTCAACGCTTAGTCCCTTAGTCTAAGTTTCTTAAGTCGACAGTTATTTTCTCCGTCAACGGTAAAATAGACGAGTACACTTTTTCCGGTAAGTTGGGCTGCTGTCGCTATTGATAATAGAGCTTGTCGGCCGGCGATGTCGGATGTCGTATCGGTCCAAACAGACTTTGGATCCGCTGTACCGTCGCAGTTACTCTGAATGTTGATCCTTTCCAGGCCTCCGCGTTCTCCTACTTGTACGCTAGTGATTTTTGTTTGAATGGGCGATACCGCCAATGATAATTGACTGGTTAAAGTAATCAATGTACCGATGATGATTTTGAAACTGAATTTCATGTAGTTATCCTTGTTGTGGTTACCTGAGAGCTCAATATGAAGCTCTTTACTTTTAAGGAGTCCCAAAAAATAAAAATATTGCATTGGTTGTTTGGTATGACTGTTTTTTTTCGTAGGGCAGCATCTGTCCAGGGTCTGAGCGGTGTATTTGTGGCGGGGTCGTTATCGTCACCAAGGCTCTGCCAAAATTTTGCTCTGCGCCCCACGCTTGCCGTGGCTTAGGCCGCAGTAGTCCCGCACCTCTTTTCGCGTAAAACGGTAGTCCTCTTGGGCCATGTTCAGCTTGTTGCAAGCAGCCTGCACCATCTCGTATAACTTACTGAGAAGTTTTCGGGTATGGGCTGGTAACTCGTCCAAGGAGCGACCAAGTACCTCATGGGCAAGGACGCCAGCAATAGCGATATCCTGCTCGGTTACTTCGATGTATTTGATGCTTTTACCGTTGTGATTATGGGTTTTGATGGGCCTTTGGTACTGGTGTAGCAGGGCAATGGATCTGATTAATGAGAGGTACTTTTTATGATCTCTTCTGGTCCTGGTTTGGTGACTGATAAAGGTCAGTTTATCAGCATAGGGGTTGATGACCTTAAGGGGTTGTAGGAGCCTTTGGGCATTGCGGTGCAGCTTTATGGTGTCCCTTTTACCCTCAGACTTGATAAGGCCCTCAAGGGTTTCCTCGTCTCGCTGCAACCTATGGATCTGCTCTGTCTGCTCCTTACTCTCATTGACGGTCAGGACCACGCAGCGGTTAACCAGCTCCAAGGATAGCTATCGGCCGTCTTCACCAACACACATCTCATGGACGAAGAAGTGATCTCGCGCTACCGAGGGCTATGGCGAATAGAGGACTGCTTCCGATTAACCAAGTCAAACCTCAAAGTGCGACCAATCTTTCATTTCACACCAAAGAGAATCCGGGGGCATGTCGCACTCTGCTTTATGAGCCTTGTGGCCTTGAAGAAAGTGACCGAGGAGGTCCAGTCGGAAGCTCCCGGAACTTCACCTGCGAAGATTGTCCGTGAAGTCAATCAAATGGGCTACAGCCTTATCGAAGACACGAAAACAAAGAAGCAATACCGCCTTCCCGCACAACTCACAGATTTGGGCCGCGCCATCCACACGGCCCTCGGACTGGTGAGACTGACAAAACCGCAAAGAGTCTGATTGCTTATAAACGGGCCCCGGCCTCGTGGACTACAAGGGATTGCCATCGGCATCCAGTGTTTGTGTAAGGGTGTGGACGACCCCGTCGGGTGACTGCACGACAAAACCCTCCCTTCCATCAAGAGTCCGGAATGTCGTCAGGGTTTTCCATTGACTGTTGCTTTCCGTTTGGAAGGTTGAGTTCTGCTCAAGATTGGCTCGCATTCGATTGACCATCTCGAGAGACATCTCCACCTGTTCCTGCGTCGACTCCGAATTGACGATCATCCAGCTACCGCCCCAAATCCCTGCGCCTAGGTAGGCAGTCCAGAACATCATTAAAGAAGCAGCAATGGCTCTAGTTTTCACGGTTTTCTCCTAACACTTCGGTGATTGCGGCCTTGGTATGGTGCTCCAGACCCATGGTGGTTAAAAATGTCGATAGTGTAAACGAAACACCATATCTCGATTTTGAACGTGATACGATCTCTATGGACTCTGCTATGAACTTTTCTGTTAGTCTTGTCAATTCAACATATCCTTCAAGACTGACTAGATCATCCATGGATGACACTAATCCTGCTCTATACTCGTCAGAGGAGTTTCCAATAATCTCTGCCTTCAGCTTGATTTTCTGCATCGTCAAATCAGGATCGCTGGTCGTGTAGTGTGCGTAAATCCGCCCTTCTACGTTTTCCAATAAGCCTTCGGCAATGAGCCGGTCAACGAGTTTTTTCCGGTGGGGAAGGATGCGCAAGAGTTCATCATAGGCGACACCCTCGGTTGCTTCGGCGCACATGATGATTTCATGGATCTTCTGTTGCATGACCTCAGGGCTATGCTTGTTCGTGCCAAGCTGTTGCGCTTTCGCAACCGACACCTCGACAGCTAGACCCTTCAGTTCGTTTTGGTACTCCAAGAGGAAGTGGCTGGCAGCCTTCGGACCTTCAAGTTTATGAACGATATTGTGCAGAGTACGGTGACGGGCAGTTTGGTTAAGAATCGAGTATCTCAGGGTGTTTTCAGACACTTCGGTAGCCTGAGCAAGTGCGTGCCATTGTGAGTTAGCCTTTAGTAAATGGTCCTGGACTAGGGACCAAACATGTTCATAGGGCGTCACAAATACCTCAAGGTCTGGTTTGCGCTCTAAGTGATTAATAGAATGAAGGAACCGGAAGATCTATAGAGAAAAATCAAAATGAGACTCAATCTGAGCTAACAGCACGTTGGGAAGCACAAAATTGTGTGATTCTGCTCAATTTGAGCTCAAAATGAGATTTCCTTGCTCCTTCTTCGGGGCGCTGGCAAGAGTCAGAATGAGCCGAGTAACTCTAAAAGCCCAACAGCAAGAGACAGAGGTACAGAAGCTATATCGTAAGTACTTAGAGTACCCTGCCCTAGTCAAGGATGCGTCCAAGGGGGAAATCTTATTTCAGATTTTGTCCAACCTCCCGGTAGAGCGCAACCTTAGGCCCATCACCACCCCATATACAGTATTCACTCTCATCGCCCTCAACATTGCCATCTTTATGATCTCCATATCAGTGGGATTGGAGCGGTTTCTCCTCGATTGGGCTTTTATCCCTGGCAGCGGCGAGGTGTTTCCCGAAGTTTTGTTCTCTTTGTTCCTCCATGGCGGATATGCTCACATTATGGGAAACATGTATTTTCTGTGGCTGATGGGAGATAATGTCGAGGATATCATGGGTAAGCGACTGTTTTGTCTCGTATATTTCTCAGCTGGTTTCATTGGATTTTTGGTATCAGCGATGAGTGGTCCCGAGGGTATCCCCCATATTGGAGCCAGTGGTGCCGTGTCTGGGATCATGGCGGCTTACTTCCTACTCTTTCCCAAGGCTCAGTTTCTGGTTCGTTTTTTTATCGTGGTTTCGTTTCCGATTTCATCATTTTTATATATATTTTTTTGGATTGGCATCAATATCCTGAATTATTTGTTAGGCGGAAACTCTGGCGTTGCCTGGGGCGCTCACATTGCTGGATTCGTCGTAGGCCTGGTGATCACATGGATTTTCAAGAGGCGCCACGGTATCCCAGATCAGATGAAGAATTTGCCCTTTCATTAAAGTTAGTGCCAAACACTATCAGGCTGTCGAGGGTCTACGCATTGTCATAGGCTTTCACAGGGTAAATAAGGCCTGACATCTCAGTTATATAAACTAAAACAAAATATTACAAAACGAAAGATTTTGGATCCGAAATTGCACTTCTCTCAAAAAACACATTGAGAGGAGAATGACAATGAAAGTTCTATGGACAACTGCGCTCAGTTTACTGTTAGTTTCTTGTGGCCAGGAGCCAAATCAACGAACCGAAGTGAGTGCTATCAAAGTCACCGATAGTGGCAGCTCCGTAACGACAGACGAAGGCACATTCACCGTGTTAGAGGCGGACGAAAGCTTCGACGCCGAGGCATTGGGTGGATCGGTTAGCTTTGCTTCGGGTGAGCCCTTCCTTAGATCCCACACCCTATTTGCCAAACGTAACGCAAGTCTACAGGATGGGCTTTGGGGTAGAGATCGCGATGAAGCTGCGGGCTTAGGCTATCGCAATGTTGAGCAATTCAAGCTGGCAACCTTTGGAAGCCCAGGCAGAGTCCCCTTGTATCGCTGCCGGATAAACTCAAATGGTAAGCACTTTATATCTCGATCTACAGGATGCGAGGGACAAACACGCGAAGGGTTTTTGGGCTATGTGGAGACTCAGAATCCAAAAAGACGAGCCTCTGATATTATCTACCGCTGCCGCAGCAATGCGGGCGAGTACAAAATCACAAACTCATCGTTAAGTTGCGGGCAGTCTTGGACCGTGGAAGGTGTCTTAGGCTGGGAATTTAACGCCGCAATTTATTGAGGTTACCCCTGACTCATAAAGGGCTGCAGGGAAGCAGCCCGCGATGCTTAGTGGGTCAATGGCTGGGCTGGAAACCACCACCAAGGATCATCCTTAGGCAGCGGTGACGTCAATGTTCCTAAAAAAGCCACAATTGCCGCGAGCTCGTCATCATTAAGCCCAAGAGGTTGAATATCGAAATGAGGCCTAAACGGATGTTGCTGGCGATCATAAAACGGTGGTCTAGGTTTATTGTAGTGTTCGACAACCTCCTTTAGACTTAAAAATTGCCCGCCATGCATGTAAGGTCCCGTAGCTGCCACATTCCTAAGGCTTGGTGTCTTAAATGCACCCACAAGCTCAGCTCCCTCCGTCTTGAGAAAACGCATCTCCAAACAGTCATCTCTTTCAGCATCGCTAGATGATGAGAGGCAGGTAAAGACATCTTGCGATAGAGTTTTAGCTCCATCCCAACGACCTAGGTCCACGTCCTCAGTGTTGAGTTCTGGCACGCCCACATTGTGAAACTCAAAATTGGTAAAAAGTGCACCGTTATGACAACTCACACAGCGGGCCTTGCCCACGAAAAGTCTAAGACCGTTTATTTCTTCAGAGCTCAAGGTAGTTGGAGTTTTTGGATCGACAGTAAGCTCCCGCACAAAACGATCAAACCGCGAGTCGGGCAGTTGCAGCTGCCTCTGATAAGCCATGAGAGCTTTTCCGACTTTGACAAAGGTCTCGTCGACTGCCTGCCGTTCTTGCAGAGTTAGACCCTGATAATGCTCTGCAGCTGTCTTCGCTGAGTTTGCCGGTAGCTTTATCGCTGGCGGTGCTTTACCAAAGGCTTGGGTAAATGCATCCTTATAATGGGCATAGATTTTGACCACGAGGTCCAGTCTATGTATGTCGTGTTCCTTAGGATTTTCGAAAGGCTCGAGGGCTTGAGACCATTGGCTATCTTTCCTGCCATCCCAATACTGCCAGGGCCCCCAGGAGCTGGTGAGTACGCTTGGTGCGTTCCGCTTTACCGTTGCCATACCTTTTGATTGTGGGAGTCCATCGGTAAAATGCAGTTCGGGACGATGGCAACTGGCGCAGGCAATCATCTCATTAGCGCTAAGTCTGCTATCGAAAAAAAGCCTATGCCCTAACTTTGCCACGGCGATGTCGTCGGCAAAGCGGTTGCCAATAGGCTCCCTTTGCTTGGGCAAATGATCAAGGCTCAAAGTCTGCAGAAACTTGATATCTGCCTTGGTGAATCCAGATCCGTCAGCAAAAGCTTGAAAACTCAACAGCACCGCTAATGCGGTAAGTATCTTTCTTATAGACCACATAGTCACTCCTAGAGGATCAGATTGAAATTAATGGAATCCTCCGCCTTGTCATTACGTGCAATCATCGTCATCACCCACCAACCTGGCATCTGAAATTTCATCCCCTCGATCTGAAACACTCCCGGAGCCAGGGATTTTGTAACCCTAGGTTTGGTTGGTAAGCCATGAACATGCCCCGGCATGTGGCCATCCACCTCAATGTCGCCCACAAACGGCCTTCCTTCAGTGTCGCTTACTACGAGAACCCATTTGTGCATCTCATTGATGGGGACCAAGGCAGGATCACTATTCTCGTCCGATAGTACCTCGATATGAGCCACGAGAGCCTTGTCTTTGGAGATTTGAAAGGAGTTAATATCAAGATTCTTAGGAGCATTCTGCCCCTTTAAAGCGTCGATATCTAATGTCATCTCTTTCGTTTTTGTTTCAGAGACCAACTTTTCGGGATGCCCTCGTTGACGTAACAATCTGGGATGGACGCTAAGAAGCGGGGTGTTATGAGCTAAAAAACTTGGATCAAGCTTTTCTGAGGATAATGGACCACGGTGCTTGATCCAATCCTGCCAGCGATCACTCATAGCTAAAGCGAAGGTTTCTGATGCTTGGTTCATATAGCTTGAACTCTTTTTACGATACTGGGCCCCATCCTGCTGTAAATCAGTGATGAGCCGATTCTTTGCTTTGATCCGGCGCTGTAAGGCCATGTTATCCTTTGAAGCCTTGGACTGTCTCCTTTCTTTATGCAGCGATTTTAGCTGCTTTCGTTTTGTGTTTGCTTCCAAGATCGCTTGACGAGATTTTTCGGAGTAGGTTTTTGCCTTATATAGGAGTGCGTTACCATCACGAAACTCCACTTTATCGTTGTGAACGCACGCCAACATTGAACTGGCAAGTAGCCAAACACTTAGCCATCGCATTTTTTTCCATCCCACAGTCTTGATTGAAATGAGTTTTCTTTGGGGGCCATGAGCCCCCGATCGATTTTGATACTCTTACTGATTTACTGGCGATTTTCCTCGATCTGCTCCCAATTAGGGCTCACAACGAACAAACCACCACCAATATCACTAAGTATGATATTGCCGCTCTCGAAATAGATGTAGCTGCTCCAGATGCCAGAAAATTGGCTAGAATCGGAGCCAGGTATGGTATCGAAGTAGCCCACCTCTCTAAGCTTTCCTGGATTATTTGCCTCTGGCGACAAAATTCTCAGACCAGCCCGATAGTTGGCCTCAAATATCAGTCCATCACGGGTATAGAGGTTATGATCAATCGCTCGCGACTGAGCCACATAACGACCGATCTCCCTTGGCTGATCCAAGTCGGAGACATCGAAGATATAGGACGTAGTGTTGACTCTGGCTCTTGATTCATCAAGCTCGTCATTGAGAATAATAACCGACTGATCCTCGTCCAAAAACCATCCTTGGTGGGTATAACGAGAGCCCTCGTATCCTGATTTGGAAATCTCTGTCGGATTCGCCTTATCGGTGACATCGATGATCGTCATCGTATCTTCGTTGTATCCCACACAGATCTCTCGCCCCTGATAATCCTCATCGGGTCCGTTATATAAGACACATTGAGCATCGTGAGTGTAACCATCAGACGAAAAACAACCAGCGTACACAGGTGACTTTGGCTCGGAAATGTCGATCATGTATAGACCACCGCTGCATTGGTTGCTGCCAACGGCATAGGCAAATCCAGTGTCTTCATTGATCACGATATTGTGAGAGTTGCCAAATCCATCCATACCTCCACTTTCCGAAAGCCGACTACCTGGTCTAATCTCTCTTAACTGGGTGAGATCATATACCTGAAGCCCATGATTTCTTTGCCGGCGACCATCGGCCACAATAAAAACATGATCGTTGTAGACCTTCATATCGCGCCAGGTGTCGGAGCCTCCATTGCGCGAAGGTAGAAACCCTAAAACAATGGGCTCATCGGCATCGGTAACGTCAACAAAGGCAGTGCCATGCTGCCTTCCGACGATAGCGATCTCCTTGCCTGTTAAGGGGTCGGTCCAACCCCAGATGTCGTTTAGATTCTGTGATCCACCGCCAAGATCCCTTTTGCCGACAAAAGAGCGGAAATCAACAGCCTGACAAGGATAGCCATTAGCAAATCCCGCAGAACAGGTTTGGGTCACAATGCTAGGCCCCAAGATGTCACGAATTTCTGCGGCGGAAAGCCCTTCGTTGGAGTTATCAAAAACAAAGTAATCATCAAACATGGAACTATGAGCCAAGCTTGAGCTCGCAAAACTAAAACCGAGGGTTAACATTGATGTCACAACAAGGGCATTCACTTTCATTAGGGCCTCCTTAGGCAGGGATAAAAGGCACAAAAACATAGGAAATTTTGAATTAATAAATTTTAGTTATTCTTACACCGGCGAAATCACCTCGCAATTTACTAAGGCTTAACCTCTGCTTAATCCGTTAAAGATAAAACGACAATTCAGTAAGATAGCCTTAACAACTTGGTAGATTTTATTGTCTTTGAGAAAAGCTCAATATGCGCTTTGAGCCTTTTTTGAAAAGGGATTTGCTCGTCAAGCATTTCCTTAAAATTCTATCTTTTCACGCAAGCGATTCTTGCCCGCGATTATGTCTACGCCTTAGAAATTCCTAAAACGGATTTTTTTTCACTATCTTATAATATCAACTGTGAATTTCTTTCATGCGCTGTCAGCATCTGGGATTGTTACGAAAAACTTGAATCGCTCCATGCAAAAGGCTCTGCATTTACATAATATTTCATAGATATTTTCCAGATATTTGAATTGTTCTCGAAAGAGCTTGATGGTAACCGAATGAATAGGCCGGAAAACAGGCTTCAGATTCAGGGAATAAAAATAAGGGCAACATCTATGAAACGAGACTTAAATCGCCGCAGACTTATCAAAGGTGGCCTATCCGCTTGGCTCGGTGGCTTCGCCCTTTCATCTAAGGCTGAAGGCCAGCCTCAGAATCAAAGGCTGTTTCCCAGACCGATTAAAGATCCGCGCAGAGGACGATTGAAATTAAGCAACGAAGCCTATGATGCTGTCATCGTTGGTTCGGGGTTTGGAGGTGCTGTCACTGCAGCGAGGCTTAGTAAAACCTTCGGTTCTGGTGTGATGATTGTCGAAAGAGGAAAGCGCTATCCGAAAGGAAGCTTTGCCCGTGACGGGGATGATTTCTTAGATAGCTTTTGGCGCCAAGAGGACGAGAAAGTCCCTAGGCCCCTGCCTTTTATGGGCAACCGAAACGGGGTGTTTGACCTGCGAAGTTATAAAGGCATGGATACGATGGTTGCGGCTGGTTACGGTGGCGGCTCTCTCATATACTCGGCAGCTATTGTAAAACCCGAAGACCCTATCTACGATCAGCAGTGGCCTGAATCGATCAAACGACCTCAAATGGAATACTACTTTGATGTCTTTCGTGAGGTGATGGGTTCGCGGCAGATTCCAACAGAGGGGTCTGGACGAGAGATTATAAGACAAGAGCGCTATCGCAATGCCGCCGCGGCCAATGATGGGGAGTTCAGAACCACAGAGGTGGCTATCAATTTTGGTGCCGGAGACCAGCCAGACCCCATGGGCCAGGAGTCTATAAATCGCTACGGTGTGCCGCAAGAATCTTGTCGATACTGCTCTGAATGTTTTGTCGGTTGCAACTACCAAGCTAAGAATAGCCTAGATCTTAATTACTTACATGTGGCTGAAACCAAATACAATGCCACCGTTAAGACCGAGACGCAGGTAGATCTTATCGTTCCGCTTGATGCAGCAGGTAAAGAAAACCCTAAGGCGACTGGGGAGTTTGGCTATCATGTTTATCTTAAAAACCTAAATACCAAACAGGATGAGTACTTAGTCGTCAAGGCGCAGCGCGTGATCCTCTCTGCCGGGACTTACGGATCTACAGAAATCCTACTAAGAAATCGAGACTGGTTTAAGACACTGCCCTCTGTCTCAAGAAAACTAGGCCAGGGATACTCCGGCAATGGCGATTTTATGAACTTTGCCTTCGATACGGAGAAAGATGATGGCTCCCATTTCGCGCCGACGGTTACCCTGGGAGTCAGTCACTCTAAAGGGCAAAAAGATCAGTCCTTCGTCATGGAAGATTTCAGCTACCCTAGCCTATCAAAAATTCTGGAATGGATCGCCGTGGCTTTTGAGCCAAAAAATCCTTTGACCAAATGGATACTGATGCCGAGTTATCGGCGGATTCTGGCGGGAATTCGCAGGCTCCAGTCTGATTCGAGTCCGCTAACCATCATGCTGTCGGTAGGACTTGATAAAAGCGATGGCCAAATGTCCCTTGATCGTAGCGGCAATCTAAGCCTTCGCTGGATCAGTGCCAATAGCAAGAAGCTTTACGATTATATGATTCGGGTGGCCACCTCCTACCGCAATTTCTGGGGAGCCAAAGGCGGAACTCCGTTTCCCACCTACTTGATTGGCCGGAACTTTACGGTTCACCCCCTTGGTGGGTGCTCACTGGGAAACCATCCAGACGAGGCCGTCACCAATGCCGACAGGGATGCCTTAGGGCAGGTGTTCGCCTATCAGAATCTGTATGTTGCTGATGGTTCGTTGCTACCAAGTGCCCTTGGAGCCAACCCAGCACTAATGATTGGCGCTCTTGCCGAGATGGTGGCTGAGGGGATCACGGGAGAAAAACCTACCGCCGACCTATAGCTGCAGGCCTCTCAGGTCCTAACTAATAAGACTCGGATTCCACAGGCAGCGGATCCTTGGTATCTCGATCCAAGCCGCTGCGAATATGCAGATCCCTTTGTGGGAAAGGGATTTCGATATTATGCAAGCGAAACTCCTCGTCAATCTTAAATCGCACGGCCGAGCGGATCAGATCCGACGTCCAAAGTTCTTTAGACCAGATGCGCAGATCAAAGTCTAATGACGAAGCTCCAAAATCAGAAAAAACGACGCTGGGTTCAGGGGTGGTCAAAACCCCAGGGGTCTCCGATGCAACCTTAAGCAGAAGTTTTTGCACCTTGCTGACATCGCTGCCATAGGCGACGCCTACTGAGACATGTAGACGTCTCGTGCGACCAGAGAAGCTTTCATTCACCACCTGCTGGGAGATAAATTCGGAGTTGGGCACGATGATGGCAATGTCATCGCGGGTTTGAATCAGCGTTGAGCGTGCCCGAATTTCGAGGACCCGCCCTGTCACCGAACCCACCTGGACCACATCACCCTTCTTGATGGGGCGCTCGAGCAGTAGGATGATACCCGAAATAAAGTTTTGAGTGATATTCTGCAGACCAAAACCAATACCTACCATTAGGACAGCACCTAAAGCCGCCAAGGAGGTGAGACTAATCCCTAAGGTATCCAAGGTCACAAAAAAACCTAGGATGATGATCAGGTAACGGGTGAATCCCTCAATAGAACCGCGCACCCCTTGGTCGATACCACGGGCCTCTAAAAACTTACCGATGAATTTTTCGGCAAGCTTGGAGAGCCGAAAGGCGATAAACAGGATAAGCCCTGCAGTAAAGACGGAAGCTATGGAAATATCATTCTCGCCAATTTTAAAAAGTGGTTGGCTAATCACTGACCAAATCGACTTGAGGTGTTCGCTCATAAGGGTCCTACCAGTTTGGGAAACACAGCAGGCTAAAACATAGCAGACATGATTGATTTATTTGATAATTTTTTAGAATTTTTTGAATATTCTGAATGACAGGTTCGCACCTGATGGTTCCGCCTCAGGCCGAATCGTCTACAGTTTTTTACAAATAGGCTTCTGTCTCAAGGATTTTTGTACGAACCCAATCCCTAACTTTATAGACCGAGGTGTACTGGTCGAATCCGCTACAATTGGGAGATCCACTCGATAGCACGCCAAGTATCGCCCATTGCCCTTCATTCCGCACCAATGCAGGTCCTCCTGAGTCGCCAAAACACATACCGCCTTGACTCGACTGAACGTAAAAGAAAGGCGCCACCGTTTCGAAGAACGGTATGCTTGCCCTTAACGAAAAGGCTTTACCCGTTGACTTTGGAGCATTTGCTACCGTGCGACCATAGCCTGCGAGCAGGGCGCCTGGAGCGGTAAGTCCATCAGCAATCGGTATCGGCAAATAACCTGACGGCGCCGGGCGATCGATTTCAAGAATAGCGATGTCCGCCGAACCGCTTCGGTAATGTGCGGTGACTTTACGTATTTGACTTGACTCTGGCTCAAGGGCATCGGGGCCAAAAACGGCGTAGGCTACCGACCCGCTAGGCGTGTGAAGGCAATGGGCAGCTGTAATGACCAGTGTCTGCGAAATGAGGCTACCACTGCAGATGCCCGCCCGCTCCTCCAAGCTAACACGCAGGGCTAGCAGACCAAACTGCCCCGGCTCGGATATGGCCTCACCTCCTACGACCTTGATTTGGGAGTCCTCAGACTCGCCAACGCCACAGCCTACGATTGTGACTAAGCACATGATCCAGAAAAACTTCAACCCACACCTCCTTTTTCGCATTCTTGCGATGGTTCCCGGCCAATCGCAGCAAGCCTACCAATTGGCAAGACGAAACAAAAATTATTTCCGATAAAAGCCTTTCTTTTCGCAAATGACGGAGTATACTCCCCGCTCGGCGTGACGCCCCTACCGGCCAATATTTCTGGTAGTTGACGGGGCAAAAACCTAAGAGCTTTATAAATATATGATATAGTTACCATATTCTAAGACATGCGGCAGATGGCTGGGTTGTTTACCCTGAGGATATGGCCGTGTAGTACCCTAATCCGAAAGGTGTGTTGAGATTCATGTTAAATGTTGGACAATTAAAATCTGAGTGGTTTGGCAATGTGCGCGGCGACTTACTCGCAGGCTTGGTCGTGGCACTGGCTCTGATTCCCGAAGCCATCGCGTTTTCCATTATTGCTGGACTAGATCCTAAAATCGGACTGTACGCCTCCTTTTGTATTGCGGTCGTCACAGCATTTGCTGGCGGCAGACCGGGTATGATCTCCGCTGCGACTGGTGCCATGGCCCTGCTGATGGTGACCTTAGTGCGCGATCACGGACTGCAGTACCTTCTCGTGGCCACCCTCCTGACTGGGGTGCTCCAGATTATTGCCGGCTTCTTAAAGCTCGGAGCACTGATGCGCTTTGTCTCAAAGTCCGTGGTGCTGGGCTTTGTCAACGCTCTGGCTATCCTTATTTTTATGGCTCAGCTCCCCGAACTACAGAATGTTGGTTGGGAGACCTACGCGATGACGGCAGCTGGCTTGGGTATCATCTACTTATTTCCCTTCGTGAACAAGATTATCCCATCGCCTCTCGTTTGTATCATTGGGTTGACAGCAGTCTCGATGATTTGGGGCTTGGATGTGCGTAAGGTGGGTGACATGGGCGAGCTGCCTGCCACCCTCCCCTTCTTCCTTTGGCCGGAAGTCCCTTGGAACCTAGAAACCCTCGCCATTGTATTTCCCTATGCGGCTGGATTGACCGTTGTTGGTCTACTAGAATCACTTATGACAGCCACCATCGTTGACGACTTGACCGACACTCCCAGTGACAAAAACCGCGAGTGCAAAGGTCAAGGGCTTGGCAATATTGCCGCTGGCTTGATGGGTGGTATGGCCGGATGCGCCATGATTGGTCAGTCAGTCATTAATGTTAAATCTGGGGGACGGGGTCGGCTATCCACCTTCTTTGCTGGCGTTATGATGCTCGCCATGGTGGTGTTTCTTAAAGATTGGGTCTCGCAGATTCCCATGCCTGCTCTCGTAGCGGTTATGATCATGGTATCCATTGGTACCTTCTCTTGGGATTTCTTAAAGGATCTCAAAAAATCTCCCCTCTCCAGTTCCTGTGTCACCATTGCGACCGTTATCGTCGTGGTTTTTACACACAACCTTGCCTATGGGGTTTTGGTCGGGGTTTTATTGTCTGGTGTGTTCTTTGCCAACAAGGTCAGCCGCTTGTTTTCTGTTAGCTCCCAGCTGGATGAGTCTGGCCAATCTAGAGCTTATACCGTCCGTGGCCAGGTCTTCTTTGCCTCGGCGGAAAAGTTCACGGCGTATTTTGACTTTAAAGAAGCCATCGACAAGGTTAGTATCGACGTCACAAATTCACATTTTTGGGATATCACCGCTGTTGGGGCCCTCGATAAGATTGTGATCAAATTCCGAAGAGAGGGAACTGATGTAGAGATTATCGGAATGAACGAAGCCTCACGCACACTTGTTGACCAATTTGGTGTGCATGATAAACCCGACGCTGAACTCGTTAATGGTCACTAGGAGCTCCCTATGAAATCAGAAAAACAAGTCTTTGCTTGCCTAGACGGATCCTCTGCTACTTATGATGTTTGTGATTGGGCTATTTGGTCTGCCAAACAACTCAACTGCGATATTACTCTACTCCATGTGCTAGAGAAAAAAGGTCACGACGCAGGAAAAGATTTATCCGGTCAGATTGGAATCGGTAGCCGCGAGCAACTGATGGAAGAGCTTGTGGCTCTCGATGAAAAACGCGGCAAACTTGCTATGGAGCAAGGGAAGATTATCCTGGCCGAGGCCAAGTCCTATATCGAGAAAAAAAGCGCGGCGCAAATCACCACAAAACTTCGCCACGGCACCCTTGTGGAGACTCTCAGCGATCTCAAATCCGATATCCAGCTTGTGGTCATTGGTCATATGGGTGTCGAGCACCAAGGTGGACAAGGGATCATTGGTAGTCAAGTCGAGAGTGTGATTCGCACACTTGACCGTCCTATAGCGGTAACTCGGCCTCCGTTTGCTGTCCCAGACCAGGTGATGATTGCCTTCGACGGCAGCCAAACATCCTATCGCGCCTTGGACCTAGTCCTGCGCACTGAGCTATTAAAGGGCCGCAGCTGCCACCTCGTGATGGTAGGTGACAAGACAGATGATCTTGAAGCCGCGAAGACCAAACTGGAGAACGCCGGCCATAAAACCATCGCCAGCCACAGAGAAGGCGATGTAGAGACCGAGCTTTGGAAGTATGTAGATGAGCATAACATCGGCTTACTTGTGATGGGCGCTTACGGCCACTCCCGTATCCGTCAGTTTTTTGTCGGCAGCAACACGACCAAGATGCTGCATCATGCGAAGATTCCTTTGGTGCTTCTGCGATAAAACATAATACTTAGATATAGAGATTAAGCTCTGACGATTGATTGTAAAACATGTCTAAGGGGAGGCTATGTTAGAAACACTCAACTACTACCGGCGCATCTTTAAGTACCTATTTCTGCATAAATTTGACAAAGCGCCCCCACCGCAAGAGCTTTACTTTTATATCCTTTGCGCCCCGTATCACCTTTGGAACCAGGTGGTACGGTATGAAGGCTTTCGGTTTTGCGAGTACATTCTCGACCTTGGCAAGACCAAAGTTCCCGAAAGCCTAAAACGATTCCCATTAATTTTCCCCATATTTCTGGTGGTCCTTCCCTGGTTGCACGCTTTCTTGGTACCGAAGAATAAACAACGATTTTTGCTGGCTCTGAGGGTAGCTGTAAAGCGGCCAGACTTAGCCATCCAATCCCTGGGATGCCCTTTTACAAGACAGGAGTGCGAAAGGAAGTATTCGGAGGTCCTCAATACATTTTTTATGTGTATTCACTATTATCGAAAGCAAGAGGAGTTTTTCCAGATAGACTCAAAAACCTACTTCGCTGATTGGTGCGAAACGCATCGCTTTCCTTGCATTCAGAATATTAGTTTAGAAGAGGCTTCTACCTTAGATGAGGTCATTGTTAAAGATATCCGTCTCGACCAAGGTAAAGGTGTTGAGTTGCTTAAAAAGCATGATTTAGCCAGCTGTATCGATCGTTTCGATAGCAACTATATTTTCCAAAAACGGCTGAAGAACTCTGACGAACTGCTAACTCTCGTCCCGGAGGGTACCCCACTGGCAACGCTGCGAGTCATCACCTTCAACCCCTCTGAGCCTAAAACCGTTCATGCATTTATCAAATTTGGGAAGAAGGGGAGCATAGTTGACAATCTTTTTGCCGATGCAGTCGCTTCCCAAATCGATATCACAGCCAAAACGCTACTTGTGGGACGTATTGCCAACCTTTATATGAGTGCAAAGCGAAACGACCAAATGTTTGAGCGTCTTAAAGGTGCCGAATCTTCGTTTGTTAACTATAAGATACAAAATATTGAGGACATATTTAACGAGGCGGAAAAGGCTCATAAATTACTAGCGAATGCTGCGGTGATTGGATGGGACGTCGCTATCACAGATGAGGGTTTCGTTTTTGTGGAAGCAAACCTTTGCTCGGGATCCTTTGAATCAGAGCAGTTTACAGATCTATTCAAAGAGCAGTTTTTCTGCTACCAAAGCCGACTCGAAACACTTCTACCCCAATCTGCTTGATCATGGCAAGGCTGGGGTAGAGGTCGTTTGAAATGATAAAAAGCCCCTACTGACTGATATAGCTAGTTTGCGGAAACCACGCTAAAAATTCCGCGACAGCCATCATCAACCCAAATACGGTTTCCAGAAACTCCCCAAGTCTGTCCGCGGACACAGTCTGCAGACGAGACGTTGCTAGCTAGGATAACAGAAACAGCTCCAGATAAGCGTGTGGGACACTCGTTGTAGCGACGACTATCGCTGGAACAACGGACGAACTGGGACGGAGCCGCAGCACTGTTTAGACTTGTCCAGTTCACCAGATCGGATGATCGGGCGATACCCATGCGGTTCCAGCCGCGACCACTGAATTCATCACGGGTCTCGCGATTGGAGCCGGCATAATACAAGGTGTATAATCCAGCGGCATCTCGCCCCAAAGAGAGAACAGCAGCATTGGCCCTATCTTCGGTATTAAATCCTTGGCGTGGAAGGTTGATGGTATAACCGCGATCCCAGCTTTGCCATGAGCGAGCCGAAGTGGACGAGCCGGATAGGCTGAAGACAGTTGGTAAATGGGCGTTTCGCTGAGCTGTGGCCAGTAGTTTGACTTGATCATTTTCTACGAAAAACTGATAGTTTTCGAAGCGCTCCACCCGCGAGCCGTTGGCCATAGTAAAGCGTAGGTCACCGATAAATTCATAGTTACCAGACAGCGTCCTACCACGAGCGATTTGTGGGCGCTGATCCTCTTTCCAGGCCAGGTAAAACCATCCGTTGTATTTGATAATGGCAGCATCTATGGATCGCTCGCCCCGGGTGATATTTTTAGCTAAAGGCTTCAAGGGGCTCCAGTTGATGAGGTCGCGAGATGTTTTATAAAACAGCTGATTTTTTTGACCTCGTTTATCGCCCCAACTGTTTAGGGTCATCACCCACTGCCCATCGATACGTTTGATATCAGGTGAGGCCATCCCAATCCAACCACCGGATCGGCCATCTTCAATCAAAAAGGGGCTGCTGTAGGTTTTAAAATCGCGCGTCGTGACTCCCACAACATGACTGCGAATACGTCCACGACTGCGATAAAACGACGACATGAACACATACCAGGTGCCGTTGTTCTCGACCACGGCATAGTCTTTAACAGATTTGTTTTCAAAACTCATCACGGGGTTCGTTAGGGACAGGTCTTCAATAGTTTGGCTTTGCCCTGTACTGGCCATAAATAAAAGTGCCATTAGGCTTGTGATCAGTAGCTTCATGAGTAACGTCTCCTTGCAAATAAGAAATAAGAGTTTCGGCTAAGGCACGAAACTCCTGTGAGGTCTTTAAAGATAAGTGGGGAAGCCTACCATGCTAGCGATAGGACTTATCGCTTTGGTAGGAAGCCATCAAAGGCTACGAATCGACGGTTGTCCAAGTACATAAATACTGTGACATATCGTGATTCCCACTGATCGATGGATCCTCGTCTTAGGCGCACATTGCCGACAACAGTACCATCCCCATTGCGATTGCCATCAACAAATACAGGGAAGTTTCCGCGACGGGCACGATCAACGATTCTCATATTGAAGTCGGTGTATAGACGGGCATACTCACCGAAATCACCCTCGATCTCTAATTCGATGATCGGAGATGTGTTGCGAAACCCTGTATCGAATTTCTGGTTGATGTAGCACTACCCTTCTACCGATCCAATACCGTTGTTGTTACGATCAGAGAACCAGAGATCGCAACTAGCACGCCCAAACAAAGACGTGGAAGCCATAAGTAATCCTAGAGCAGCGATGATTAAACGTTTCATATAAAACTCCGTTAAATGAAAACTATTACTGGTTTTCATAACTAATAACTTTAAGTAGATCTTATTACAATGTCCCAAAGTGATTCATTCTCTTATCATTTAGACCATTTGCAAGAGCAAAAGTAACCAAGCGCAAAGGGGCTCAGCTGCAGCACCTTGTTGTAAGGCCTAAGGTTCAAGGCTTTGACCCCGAATATACCAAGCTAAGGAAGCGCCCAACTTGCAAGACCTCTTCACAAATAACGAGGGACAAAAATTCTGAATAATTTTCAATGCAAAAATATTGAAATAAGATAATGAAAGATAGGCCTATAAAAGTAGAGCCTATAGCGCAAAAGTACCGTTCGATAGGCAGCGGTTTTTCCCATTAGGGTGACTCGGTGCAAGCTTGCCAACAGCTTAAAAAGGCCTCTGAGACAGGGAATGTTACCGTTTTTATGTCCTCGACTCTAAGCTAGTCGCAAAAAAAGCAGCTACCCAAAGGGATCAGCTGCATTTTCTGTGTTTTTTATCTATATCAGAGAGCCAATTGCACTGACTCGAGGTAAGCCTTGATTTCGGCAGCTAGAGCCTCGTCAACCGTTGCGTACTCAGTAACATCAGTGTGCTTATCCAGAGTTTTTGCTGCTAAGATCTCTGCAGCTGTCTTGGTCGCAACGATCCCGCCTTCGGCGCCGTGACACACAGAGCAGGTCTCTTTATACAACGCTTCGCCAGCGGCAAAGCCTTCGGGAGTCTCACCGTTATCGACGATAGGCTCGATATCAAGGTTACCCTCTTCGTTAGGTGTCGTCTGAGGCGGCGGGTTACCCTTTAAATCAATCAAACGAACTTTAATAGCGAAGGATCCTGTATTGGGATCTTTAGCCAAAAGATGAGTGTAGTCTTTGCACAAGAGACCTGATTCACAGGTAACTAGTATATCTTCATCGCCCAAATGGTAGCTAAGGTCGACGAAAACCTTAGTTCCTTCGGTAAACTTATATTGTTTAAGAGTTTCAGTGAGCTCGATAAAAGGTTTTTTCTGTAGGTCAACGCTTGTATTGACCATGTAATCACCGCTTTGGTAACCGGTACAATCATAGCAGTCGATCTTAATCGATACGGAATCAAATTTACTTTCATAACCTGTTGGCGAGGCAACATTGATGCTTGATAACGACGAATCTTGATCACCTTGAATCTCGAGAGGATCTGCTTGGCAACCAACAACAAAACCCGCGATCAATAGCATTCTCAGTAAAGACATATAACTCACTCCATAATCCTCAATTCTTGTCACGAGGTATAAAAGCAAGTTACGAACCAAAAAAATGCGAATTTATCTTATTCGAACAAACACCTATATATCTGTATTCATGAGGCTTTTGAGGATGCTAAACATGCGTATATAACTTTGAGTGAGGCGTTGTCGAAATTTTTGACCATACTGTCAATTTACTACACACAGTCTTTGATGATGTCAAAAATAATTGAGGGCTTTCAGTTAGAGAGGTGATCCGCGACGCTATAGCGCCATATCCTGTTTTGAGTCGATTGGAATGCTCACAGACACGATGGTTCCACCTGAGCTTCTAGGCCGAATTCTCGCATGACCTTGACGCTTTTCAGCAATCCTTTGGATTGCGCTAAGACCTACACCCCTGCCACTAGTCAGACTAACATCCCTTGCTGTCGAAACCCCGCCCTCAAACAACACGTCGTAGATATCTTCCTTAGCCTTAGGCTTGAAATTCCTGCTCGCGGCGAGCCGTTTGACAGAGTCTTCATCAAGACCTACGCCATTATCTTTAATACTTACTAAGATATAGTCTCCTTCCAGGGTAACTTCGATATTAAATTCAGGATCATTTTCAATCTTTCGGCCACTTTTTTTGGCTAGGATGTAGCCGTGGTCGACAGAATTTGTAAGTGCATGGGAAACGATATCAATGACGTCTAGAAATAACTCCTCGTCCCAGTCTAAATAAGGAGATGTTAGAGAAAATGACTTTAGTTCGATAGATTCCTGATTGAGAAGTTTTTGAACATTATCGACGATATGGCCCACGCCTATGGAAATTTTTTGACCAGGATCTAAATCCGTGATGTGTCTATTTGAAAATTTGTTATAAACATTATGATAAAGACTTAAAATATTATTTACATTTTCGGATGCCTTGATTAGATCAGCCTCATCATCCATCTCTTTTACTCGGTGTACCATGGACTCTAGTTCATGAATCGCATTCGATAAAAGGCGCAATTCTGCAATTCTAGCATTGCCTTTCAGCGTATGAAGATCCATCAGGATGTCTTTCGCCTGGATTTGAAGCTTTTCTTTGTTCAAAGACTGCATAAATAGTTGCGCTTCCTTAATGATGCGCTCTAAGTTTTTACCTTGAGTAAAGATTGTTGAAGCAAGCTCAATACTTATCTCGTTATCGATAGTTTTTTTATGGACCTCCTGCTCCAGAGACTTTGTTTTGGTTATATCATCAATCACAGAGAGAATTTTGACGACCTTACCTTCTTTCTCTATAGGGTGCCAATCGATCTTGAGGATTCTGTTATCAACGGTGGGGAATTCTCCGTTAAGGAAATGATAGTTCATTTCAAAATTAAGGACATCAGAGCCGAGGCACGTCTCCAAGATGTCTCTCATTTGACTGGACTGTTCATGATTCAATTTGAGCACATCTAGTATTTTACCAAACGATTGCCCAACTAACTCTTTTTTATCGCATTTGAGTAAGTCTAGAGATTTAGGTGACAGCTCCGAACCGATTTTACCATCTTGCTTGATGGTTAAAATACCTAGTTCAATGTTTTCTAGAATATCTTCAATCTTTCTTTTTTGAGTGCTGATCCTTTGGTTTTTGATGTGAATACTAAAAAAACTAAAAAGTAGAATCACTGCTGCTAAAATAGAAACTGCCAAAAGAAATTTGAGATACTGAGCACTTTTCAATTCCTCAGCCTGAAGCGCGTTCTCTTGTTCAAGGAGCTTATTTTGAGAGCTAACATACTTGTTTTCGCGAGCATAAAGGAGCTTTTTAGATTTTTCTTGCTCAGTCTTCAGACGTAAGTCGCTGTACTTTTGATAGTATTCAAATTTCTCGGCAGGTCTATCCATCTTGCCAAAGAGCTCATATCCGAGCTCATAAATTCTCATGGCGACGTTATCACGCCCTAATTCAGGCAATAATTTTACGGCTTTTTTGTAGTACGTTTCAGCCATGGGATACTGTTCTAGGGTCGAGTATGCAAAAAAGAAGGCAGAAAACACCTGCAAGCGATCGAATACAGGCCATTCCTCTGACTCAATATTTTCTAGAGATTGCAAGATCTTGATGGCCTCTTCTGGTTTGTTGACCCGGACCATAAAAATCGCATACAGTGTTCTTCCTCGTAAACGAATGATCTTAAAATCATTTTTCTCGACGACTTCCATCAACCGGCTGTAATAGATCTCGGCTTGTTCCATTTTCTGAATTTTGGAGTAAATACTTAATATATTACTAAGTATTGTCGCTTTCAAAATTTCCGAAACGTCAGGAAGATGAAAAAATGTTTCAATTTCAAGATAATATTTTAATGCTTCCTCTTTTTCACCCATAGACATTTTTTCTACGGCTATGTCGTTTAAAGAGGCAGCAATCCAATGTCCCATTTGATATGATTTTGCAATTTCAAGCGTCTTGAAAAGGTAGTCAAAGGCACTTGCGATCTCACCTTTGCTACCAAGCTTGGATCCCAGATTGTACATGATTTGTAATTCTTGATCCTTTAATCCTAGCCGTCGCACAATGGTCAGATTTCGTTCCATAGTCGCGACAGCCTTTTGGTAAGATCCTTGCTGAACATATGCCTGAGTAAGGTGATAGAGGTGTAATGAGATATCCATATCATCCTCACCAATAGTCTTATCTGGAATGACTTGATGAAAACTCTCAATAGCTTTCTCTATATCGCCTCGTTCTTTGAATATGATACCGCGATACAGATGATATTTTTTTTCAAAATAGGAGTCTTTTAGAGCATCCCCTTGTCTTTTTAGCTTTGGTAATTCACGTTCAAGATCATCTAAATTTCGCTCCATCACTAAAAGATCCACGGCAATTAACTGCCTTAATCCAGCTGCTAATGGACTACTTTCAGTTTCGAGTATAGCTAGTATATTCCTATGCTCTTTCTGGGATTGGAGGAACTTTTGGCCGCCTTCTCGCCATTGTCTAATGTCAAGTCGATTTCTTATATCTTGATAACGTTCTTCTCCTTCTAGAGAAAGGTATTTTTCCACAGGTACGAATTCAACGGCAAAGATTGGATACGACAACAGTATTGTCAGAAAGCTAAGAAAACTTAGAATCATCAGATTTCGTTCAAATCGCTTATTCATAAAAATCCATAAGTTAAGATAGCGAGACATAGTTATGAGTCGATGCCATAACAGCTAATTGCAATAGATTTTCCTTTACTTTGCAGATACTGTTAGTTGCCCTGCCAAAGATCTATCGTCAAAGGGACTAGCCGAAGACAGGCAAGATTTGCTTCATAGCTTAACCTGCGATGGGTGGGGTATTAGCTTCGGATACTATGGGAGATCTATGGTCTGAATCTTTGATAGTTTCTCTAGCAACGGTTATGCGAATGGCTATTTTCAAAAAATTTAATCCGTGTCAGGGGTTCCTATCGGTTCCACCGCTATCTTAGCTCCCAAGCTTTCTAACAGGCCTTTCGCAGCACTCATTCCGACCCCTCTTCCAGATATCTCGGTCAACGTGTCAGCAGTCGAAAATTCATTCTTCCAAATGAGTTCGCAAACAGAGTCTAAGTCCTCGCTATTGAATTCGATACCCTTGGTCTCGGCTTTTTTAGTTATTTTGTTTATATCGAGACCTCTACCATCATCGTGGAAATAAAGCTCAACGAGCTTGTCTGACATGACGACTTCTATAGTAATGCTCCCTCGCGACGATTTCCCCTTCGTTTTTCGCTCTAACTCATTCTCGATACTATGATCCAAAGGATTATTAAAGAGATGACCAAACACTTTGTTGAACACATCACCCCATTGTACTGGTATAAAAGCCTCATCTTTGAGAAAATTGACGATAGGCAACGGCTTGTCAAGCAGTTCGCCAGATTTTTCCAAGCCAATTAAGGCGTTCGCTATAGATTCCTTGAGGGTTTTCGGAACAAGATCGAGGTAGGTCTTAAGCTTCTGAGATATCGCTAAAGGGAAATCTTCAGTATGACGATCTAACCAAGCAAACTCCTCCTCACTCACGATTAGCGGACTTTGCTTACCATAAATTCTGTCGACGAGTGTTGCAATCTCAGAGATCTCTTGTCCGATGTTTCTGTGGATATGACTCAGGTCTGAACCTGTCGTCTTAGCTATTTCAGAAGATTCAAGCGTAACATAAATGGTTTCAGCCTCGTGCCACAGCTGGGAAAGGTTCTGGAAACCTAGGGACCTTGAGTCTCCTTTGGCGTTATGAGAATGTGCTAGCACGGTATTCCAATCGAGAGACGTCGCCCTTTGATTTGTCATATCTGGATTCTGGGCTAAGGTATCAGTCATCGACGTCAAAAAACGTCTTATTTTCCCTTCGGTATGCTGGACGATGCTATCAAGTCTTTGTAGGTAGCCATCATGCTCCTTCATCTTTTCTTGCAGGGCTTTTTCTTCGGTAACGTCTTCGATGGAAAGGATCATTCTCCTAACCACATCACCATCTAAGATGGGCGACCAAAGAAATCGAAATCGTTTATCTTCTGCATCAGATGAACCGTCAAGCTTTAGGCAAGCCATTCATGTTCATATCGAAACCAATGCGATCCTCGCCTAGGGAAGCGCTGATGGCGTTTATCATGATATCTTTTTGGTCTGATGGTATCGCAAACCGACGCTCAAACATTTGCCCTAGACCATATTGCAGATCGTCTTGGATCTTAGGTAGGATTCGTTCTAGGTGTCGCGAGTATTGTGGGTCTATATTTAGGCGGCTGTCTACAGTCACCATGCCTAGAGGGATATTGTCCAGCAGCGCTTGAATCTTTTGATTGATGGCCAAGACCTTACGCTCCGACGCTACCTTAAGTTGATAGCGGTTATAGATAAGAATCATCATCAGGAGTAGCAGCGCAGAGATACTAACTAACCCCCAAAGGATCCAGCGACTGCGCTCCTTAGCGAGGGCAGAAAGCTGCTGTTCTTTTTCTAAGATTTCAATCTGCTTTTGCTTATTGCCAAGATCATAGGCAGCCTGCATGGTGGCTATCTGTTTTAGGCTATTCTCGCTAAAGGCTTTTTCGCGCATCTCATTCAGGTTGCGATAGGTTAGAGCAGAGTCTTTAAACTCGCTGTTGGCCTCGTAGTATTCGGCCAGTTTTTGGGTGGACTGTATCAAAAGGTCCTGGCTATTTGATTGCTGAGACAGCGATATCGCCTGATCGAGGTGAAACTTGACTTGTTTGCGCTCTTTTCTTTGCTCTGCAATTTCGGAGAGGTTCACATGCAGCAGGCCCTGAGTGTATAGCTCACCCGCTTTTTTGGCAAAATTCATTGCCGCATCGTAATGCTCCTTGGCCTGACCATAGTTAGTCGAGCGTTTTTCAATATCGCCTAAGGACTGATGAAGGGCTGCCATCCAATCGTTTCGGGGTCGCTGCTGTTCGAGCTCTAAGCCTTGAGTCACAAGCCTGCGAGCCTCAGCCAGGTTGCCGAGATAGATATACGCGGTCCCCAAGTTTAGAAGGGATGAGGCTATTTTATCGGATCTACCGGTTTCGACGGCAAGATCGACAGATTTCTGGAAGTACTCCACAGCAAATGCATAGTTTTTGAGCTTGGAGTAGGCGACGCCGATATGTTTGGAAGATCTGTCATATCAGAGTCACCGAGCTGCTCAAACACCTCCAAAGACGCAAGATAATCTTTGATAGCAGGCTAGGGACCAAACACATGGCGGTTGGCGATCCCCCGATTGAGGAACGCCTTGGCCAAGACACGACTGGTATCGGTGGCCTGCAGGATATCGATGCTTCTGTTGC
>JABSRP010000065.1 GCA_013215145.1 Pseudobacteriovorax sp. | reverse complement strand
AAACTTCCATTTGGTTCAAATAAAGGCTCAACCTCTTGTGAATAGGCTATTAGCGAAATATCAGACTTAACGGCCTCTTTTAGGTTACCGTCAAACCATCCATCAATAATTTCGGAATTAAGAAAAGAAAAACTACGTGGTTCTGCTTTTTTTACACTAGCTGTACCTTTATCCAAAATTGCAACGAAATGACTTTCAGGTAAATCCTCACTAATCGCCTTAACAAAAACATCTACCATCTTTCCCAAGTCATGACCGGTATTGAGAAGAGTTATCCAACCGTTTGCGGCTCGGTCAGGCTTTGCGATGTAAATTTCAATTTTACTGTCTTTGGCATCTCTTATAAACCTCTCCTCGAATTGAACCATATTATCGAAAGTAAGTTTTTCAGAATCCGAATTATTAAAACCAAAATACAAATGGAATACGTCTTTACTTCCATCATCTTTGATTAACTTTTCAGCCCAAGAACATTCCATTACAACCTCAATCTATTTTTACCTTGCGAAAAGAGATAAATCTGTTGTTCGGAGTACACCTATGTACCCTTACTAGGGATACGTGTACCCCAAAAATATTGCAGCAGCGATAAAAAAAACCTTATTCTATCATTTTTTTTGTCTAATAATTTGCCCATTTGCTAATATTACTGAATCTTTGTCCACATATTACGACTAGTTTAACTACACATTTGTTTAATTGAGGTTTGTTTTACCTAATCCATATTCATCGATATTACCTAAATAGTTTTTATGTATTTCTCATGTCAATCTAATGCAAACCATTATAAATACATGGTTTATCCAACAGCTTCATGTCCCTTGCTCAAAGCGCTGATGATAGTTTCGATGAACTCATCGTAATCTGCTGGTTTTGAAAGAAACCAAATGTTTGAAAACCCCCTATTTTTTAACTGTAATATCGCATCAAGATTAGCTGAATGAAAAATCACGGGAACATTACTCGACTTTCTTAGGTCCTCAATAATCGCGATACCTTCTTTTTTAGGCATATTGTTGTCAGTAATGATCAGATCTGCACCGCATTTTCCTATTAATTCTTCAGCGTCTGCTCCATTGTTTGCATAAAACGGAAGATAAAACGGTGAAACTTCCGTTATCATCTCGGCGACTGTTGCTAAGATTTCGTCATCATCGTCGGCGACTATGATTTTCGAAATATCTTTTGTTGATCCGGTGAGAACACCTTGGCTACTATATAAAAGTTCGCGCACGCTAGTTTTTATCCAGATTCGATCGCTTAACATTTGGACTGCCAAGATCATCTCAAGACCTTCACCGAAATCAAATCTGTTGCCTTCGTTGATTTTACCTGTTGGCCTCGCGATAGATCTGACATCGTTAGGATCGATCTGTTTTTTAAGCATTGGTTTGTCCTTACGTTGGAGAAATGCCTCTGCAAACGAATCGCATTTGAGACTATTTATATAGACTTTTCGGAAATTTTCTCTCTTGCTTCTTGTTTGAGAGCCACATATATTTGTGAGATTCCCATGACGCGCATTGCCTCTGCTGATTTGGAAAGTTCAGTAAGATAATACATTGTGCGCTTTCTACGTTCTAAGACACTTAGTTTTCCCCTGGGAGCTTGGATTACAATCTTCGAATTCAGATAGTCTAATACTACCCGTTCATCAGTAATTCCGTCGATGTATTCGACCTCAATTCCATTGTATAGATAGGAGTCCGAAGATTGCCCTCCACAGAGGTGGGAGATTATATTTCCCGCAACGGTTTTGTAATGATCGATGCTATCGAATACTTCGGTTGACCTAGTCGATTTCAATGATAATTTATCTGACATAGATATGCTCCTATTTAGGATACATAATAACGTATTATATAGGAGCATTCAAGATTATAAGGCTCAAATACTTCCAAAAAAGCACTATTTTTGAAACATTATGCTAGATGCTTATTCTGGATTGCGGAGATGGTAGGAGCGACATGGAAACCGAAGACCAATTTGACGAAGAAATACGGGCTGCACTTGCAGATCTAGCAAAGTCATTTTTTTCCCAGAGGGGCGATATCAAGTCTGCGGCGGAGAAGCTTGGAAAGAAAAGAGCAGCCGTAGAAAAGATGAAAAAATTCGGCACAGGCTCAGTAACTTCCTGGGCAAGGTTAATAGCACTTAATTTTGATATAGAACGCACCGACCTGCTTAGAATAATTCGTGATCTAAATAACCAATCCTCTAAAGATGAATCGGACCTTGACTCTCTTTATCATACTGTAAAGCAGATGTATGAACACCAGGAGCTTGCTGGGTGGCTTAAGTTAATGAGGGACAAAGGTAGAATCGAAAAGGATTTAGGTGTTGAGATCAAGATTCATGACAAGAAAAAATGACCCTAGCTTTATTTGCTAAGGTCTGACTCTAAGTGTGGTTAATTGAATTCTGCTAGTATAGTATCGACGTCGGCATATGTACCGTGTACCCCTGTACAAATCTTGAGTGGGAATCTCTCGCACAATTTCATAAATTTAATTTGCCCATTTTCATTGCGTAATAGTTCGTTGTAAAATTCATCTGTCTTTGGCATTTCATCCATTACAAATTTTGTCAAAACATATGAGCTGGTAAAATGCTTCATTACCGCAGCCAAGCGGAGCGATTCTTCCAAGCCTAAAATTCCGTCTAAGATTAGTGTTTGAAAAGCAAGGTATTGAGAGTGCGTTAAGTTATTAACCTTTTCACAAAAGTTCGAGATATCGCCTAGAGTGTTTAAAGTCCCTCTTCCCATTATTTGATTCTTAAACTCATACGAATAATTTTTTCTATCGCCTAACATTTCTATCACGGCGGCTAAGCTTTTTCGTTCTTTGCTCAAGTTATCATTATTTGGGAAAACTGAAATCCAACCATTTGAATCAACGGCTGCAATTATTAAGTTCATAGCGTAAATCCTTACAATTAATATTAATTCGACGTCCACAAGCTAACTTTCGTCCCTAGCACAGTCAAATCTAGTTTGGATATCTGAGCATTTTTTTTCTGTTATTTTTTTATAGGCTTTGAATACTATAGAGTACCGTCGCCATTGCTAGGGATAAAAGATTTACAAAGAATTACATTCGATTCTAGCCTTGAAATCAAGATTAAGGACAAGAAAAAGTGACCCTAGCCTTTTGCTAAGGTCCAACTCTAAATTTGCTTAATTTAGTTCTGCTAGTATAGTATCGACGTCGGCGTATGTACCATGCACTCCATTGCAAACCAATAGGGGAAAACGTTCTACCAATAGTGCAAATCTAATGCATTCACAATCGTCTTTTACCAATTCATCGTAAAACTTTTGGGCCTTGGGCATCTTTTCAATTAGAAAATTTGCTAAGGAACTTAATCCGTCGAAACCTACCATAACTCTAGCAAAATTTATCGACTCATCTAGATCATGGTATCCGTCGAGCAATAGAGACTGAAAAATAAGGTATTGCGATTGACTAAGCTCATTTACTTCTTTGCAGAAGTCTGAAATATTTCCCAGTGTTTGCAAATTCCCCTTTGCCAAAAGAGACTTTCTAAAATCTTGGGAGCAATCCGTTCTATCGCCTACAATTTCTATTGTAGCAGCTAAGCTTCGTCGTTCTTGGGTTAAGGGTAAACTGTTGGGAAAAGTTTCTATCTGGCCCTTGGTATCTACCGCTGAAACCAATAAATTCATAGCTTAAATCCTTAAAATAAAAGTTAGTTCGACGTCCCCAAGCTAACTTTCGTCCCTAGCACAGTCAAATCTAAATATAGATATTTATTGATAGTTTTTTGCAGATTAGATTTGACTTCGTTATTTTCTGAAGCTAGCTTTTGACTTCAAATTTTAGGAGATATGTTTTGCAAATAAATTTAAAAAAAGCTTTAAATGTAGACTATGAATGTGTTCAAGAAGTGCCCTTTCCTTATAGACCTTTTAATCGTGATGAATTTGAACGGGCCGTTGAGATTGCAAGCCGCAAGGGACTTGCAAAGAATCGAACGGATTTTATCAACCTAATGGTTCGAGCTTTTTTGCTTGCCGCTGATAGATAATCTGTTCCTTTTTTGTTAGCCTTAGCTTAAAATTGGATAGGCTTTCCGCCGGTAGGAGACATTTACCGGCAAGAACCAATTCTCATTCTACCTTTTATTCGGTGAGTCTATCAAATACAACTCTTCACAAGCTCTAGTTAGCGCCACGTATTTTAGATTTTGCTCTTGTGCGAGTTCCTCCTCTGACTTTGCATACTTGGACGGAATAAGGTCAAGATCCAACAAAAACACTCGTTTTGCCTCAAGTCCTTTTGAGCCATGGATAGTCTTAAGATTGACGCACTCATACTCTTCCTTTTTTGAAAGCAGCTTTTGGACATGTTTTTTTAACTCTTGAACGGTTGCCTCTGGTTCTAATTGCTTGCAAAGAACCTCCAAAATATCGCAGCGTTCGTCGTGTGCTTTCATTGCGTTTTTATCTTTTTTATCGACGATGCCCTTTTGAACGGCCCAGCTTCTAAAGTAATCTATAAACTCAATCACTTGGCCTACGGTTTTATGCTTTTTGGGAACTCCATCCAGTGTATCGATGAGTGATTTTCCAAAGTCCTTTGCGAGACTGAAGGGGATTTGGGCCGCAAGTAACCTAAAAGCCAAGGCGAGTAGCGGAGCGTTATTGCGGCAAATAACAAAGTCGCCTTTTTGAAAAACGTCGAGGTAATAAGATGACTTAAGCTCTTTGTAATGACCGCCAACCTCATTGGCAACAATGTCAGTGTATCCGGTGTGTCGATAAACTTGATCGACGATAACGCTAGGACAGCGATAAGAAACCGACAGTGGGCAAGGCTTACAATCAAAAGCTTCCTGCACCATTTGCATTGAATTCGAGTTTGCGCCGCGAAATCCATAGATGGCCTGGAATTTATCTCCCACCGCGATAACTCTTCCACCTGGCTTTGTTATCTGCTTAACAAGTTCAATTTGCGAAGTGTTCAAGTCTTGAGACTCATCTACGAACACCACGTCATACTCATCTATCCCCAACCCCTTTCTGACAGGAATATAAACTTGATCATCAAAGTCTATGGATCTTTCGCTCTCGTAAAATTCCATTGAAATTTTAAGGGCTTCGATAATAAGTGCCTTACTAATCACAGTAAGAGGGGCCGCACCCTCGCTTTCAAACATTACGCGATTTATCTTTTCGATTTTTTCGTCAAACCCTTCATCCTCTGGCCAATAGTTTTCCGCTTTGCAGCGACTGATGATTTTTTTTGCCCTAGCGACGTCTTCGCCGTTTTTTTCGTCATTTAAAAATTCATTGAAGTATGGGTACTGCAGAGCCAAACTATTTACACATTTCCACTGTTTTCTCTTATCAACTCTATTCACTCCGTTTCTCTTAAGTATCGAATTTCCATGGGCGTTTATAGTCGATACATCCACATAATAAATACCTTTCTTGGCAAGCTTGGCTTTCATTTCTTTGACGATGTCTGTGTTAAAGGCAAGTATTAAAATACGGAGTCTTGGACTTAATAGTTCGACACAATTTACAATCGTGGTGGATTTCCCGCTTCCAGCAACCGCCTGCACAATTAAGCTTTCATTTGTATTTTCAACTAGATCGAATATCACTGCTTGCTGAGGCGAAGGTGTGAACCCTCCCTTTTCCACATTAGGTATCTTTGACTCTCGGATTACAGATCCAATTTCAAAACCGTGAGTTAAAGCGACTGATTGCAATTCAGCAATTGAAGTATTTGGCATTAGTTTTGAGACCTCCGGTATTTCAAATTCGGTATAGTTTTGATTTGGCTTGTAGTCAGGATGTTTTTGCTGAAAGTCTTTTGCTCTACGAATAATAGGCAAAAAGAAATTCTCGCAAGCCCTTTGTATCTCAATTCTGGGACTCATCAAATCATTTTCTTTCTTATGAAGTTGGCTCAACTCTTCCTCTAATTCTGCCAACTCTATTTGGTATTGACTTATTCGTAGTTTTGATTTTTCAAGTTCGACTCGACCTTGATCTAGAGCTTCACGTAGTTTTCGAATCTCAGAGCTTGCGGATATTCGTAAATCAGAAAGGAGGGTATCTTTTTTATTCGCTTTGGCTTCGGCATCAAAAACCCTTTGAAGACTTCTAGCGTTGGATGCTAGGGAACGGCGTTTAAATAAAAAGAGTTGGAATGCTAACACTACGCATGATATTATCGCGACAATAAGTAGGACTTCGGTCATCGGAGGCTCCGGCAGCGGTTTTTATTTCTACTTTTAATATTGAAGTCGCATTTGAATTACAACACGCTAAAACAATCTCTTTCCTCACTTCAGCCTGTGGATAACCCTGTTGATAACTTTACAAATTTCCTAGGTTCTTCCAATGATATCAGTAGATTACGGCGCAAGACCTCACCCTTTTTTTAGCTACTGATTTTCCTTAGGTCCACCAACAACTACGGCCAACCTACTAATAATATAGCATTAATTTGAATCTGTATTTGGATAGCTACTAACCGTAAAACAACCTAAGGCCAATTCTCACGCCTGAACCGACAATCCCCTAGCTAGACAACGAAATACTTTTTTAATCAGTTCTAGCCCCCCGAAAATCGTTTTCGGCTTGTTTCTAAGCTATTTCAATATCCCCCCTCTCATTCAATCAGGATCACAATGAAAGTCACAATTACAGAACTCGAAAAACTAACAGGCATAACTTTTAAGACGCTTAAAAAACGACTTGAGGACACTCCTGTGTCAAGGACTACAAACAAAGAAGTTTACTTCGACTCCAAAGTCGCTTTGCAAGCAATCTTTAACAATGAAAGCAAAGAAACTTTAAAACTAGATCAAGAACGAGCGAAGCTTGCACACATCCAGACCAAGAAACTAGAACTTGAATATCAAAAAATGCAGGGAACTTTGGTTGACGCAAACGAAATTATCGAGGAATTCGGTAAACGAATGCTTGCGATGAAAGCCAAGTTTCTAAAAATTCCGGTTCGTCTTGGAGCATTGTTTAATGCTTTTTCTTCAGCCAGCGAATTAGAAAACGAAGCCGAAAACCTGATTT
The DNA here is from genome assembly GCA_013215145.1 of Pseudobacteriovorax sp. GTDB lineage: Bacteria > Bdellovibrionota_B > Oligoflexia > Oligoflexales > Oligoflexaceae > DT-89. Next base: position 23,381 of record JABSRP010000065.1, on the reverse strand, counting down.
ACGAAGCACTAGAAGAAGCTGCGGAGCCTGCATGCAAATCGTCAATTGCATAGATAGAATCTACAACTATCTAAAACCACCTCCGAAACTGACTCTCTCTCAGTGGGCTGATGAATATAGGTTTCTGTCGGCAGAGTCTTCTGCCGAGCCTGGAAAATGGAAAACGGATCGCGCACCTTATCAGCGTGGAATGATGGATGCCCTAAACGAACCAGGGATACACACCATTGTCGATATGACTTCCTCCCAAGTCGGCAAAACTGAGAAGCACCTAAACACTCTTGGCTATTATATAGACTATGATCCCGCGCCGGTCATGGTCGTGCAGCCAACTATTAAAATGGCAGAGGCCTTTAGCAAGGACCGTCTTTCCCCAATGATCAGGGATACCCCATCGATCACAAGCAAGGTAGTCGGAAAGTCCCGCAATGGTGAAAACACGATCTTTCACAAAAAATTCAACGGTGGCCATGTAACACTCGCTGGTGCCAATTCTCCGGCCTCCTTAGCATCGAGGCCGATTCGGATTCTGCTATGTGACGAAATAGATCGCTGGCCAGCATCGGCAGGCAAAGAAGGTGATCCTCTTAACATTGCCAAAAAGAGAACGGCAACCTTTCATAATCGCAAGATCATCCTGAGCTCCACACCTGGAAACAAATATGTCGCTGGAGAAGGTGGCTCCAGAATCGAGCTTGCTTTTCTCCAATCTGACCAACGCTATTATTATGTACCCTGTCCCCATTGCGGCCATGAACAAACCCTGGATTGGGAGCAGATCAGGTGGGACCGCAAAAATGATATAGAAAAACCTGAGACAGCTTACCTTGAATGTAAAAAGTGTGAAGGTAAAATTCAAGATCACCACAAGGCCAGAATTCTAAAAAAAGGATATTGGAAAGCACACTCCACCTCTAAGGGTATCGCGGGATTCCATCTTTCCGAACTCTATAGTCCTTGGAAAACATTTGTGGAAGTGGTCGAAGATTATCTCGAAGCAAAAGATGACTTGGAGCTTTACAAGGTCTGGGTGAACACTTCACTTGGTCGATCATTTGAATCTCAAGCTGGCGACCAACCGGATTGGCAAAAGCTCCACGATAGAAGAGAGCTTTGGTGCGAGGGTGAGCTTCAAGAGCGTGTGCTTTTACTTACCGCTGGAGTGGATGTGCAAAAAGACCGACTAGAGGTATCGATCGTTGGATGGAATAGAAAAGAAGCTTGGCTTGTCGATCACTTACGCTTACCAGGAGACACTTCTCAGGATGAAGTATGGGACGATCTCAGCGAATTACTTGATCAGGAGATCGAGCATCCATCGGGTGAAACATTGAGAATCCGTGGACTTTGCATCGACTCAGGCTATCGAACCACAAAAGTTTACCAATGGGCCAGATCCAAAAGTAAAAGGCGAGTGTTTGCTATCAAGGGCCGAGATAACCTTGATGTCCCAATCTCAGCACCTAAAATTGTTGACGTTAACACCAGAGGTAAAAGGTCCAAGCTTGGTGTGCAACTTTGGAACGTTGGTGTATCGGTCTTGAAATCCGAGCTTTACGCAAGATTAAATCTTGATAGACCATCTGCAGAGAGAGTCAAAGAAAAGGGTTACCCCAAGGAATACATTCACTTTCCGCAAATTGACGAGGAGTATTTTCGTCAGCTTACGTCAGAGGTGTGCGTTACAACCAAGACGAGATCTGGCAGAATCAAATATGAGTGGGAGGTAAGATACCGAGAAAATCATGCACTCGACTGCTTTATTTATGCGATGGGTGCCTATTTTATCTTGGGAGCCAATAAGTGGAAACCAGATAAATGGGATAGGCTGGGCGGACAAATAGCTGCATAAGGGCCTTTTCCAGTAGATTCTCCACATGACATTTTATAAATTGATTGTGACCTAAACTGGAGGAAACAATGCCACTCAAATTTATCGGCCTAAAGAAAAACGTCGAATATTATGAAAGCAAGCTGCTAACCTGCGACTTTGAAGCTATCGAAGCAACTGAAGGCAATGATGCAGAAAACGAAATCACGTTTAGGCTTGGGTGTGTTGACGTAATTGGAAAGAAGCGACATGTTCTTGCTGCACTTTTAGAATTAGACCGCCAATCAGTATTATCGCCTACTTACAAAACTATGGTTGATCAGATCAAGACGATTTATTCTTGACAAAAATGAAATAACTCCAAAATCGAGAAAAATTCTGCGTATTTTGTTAATTTAGCTCCATAAAATTTACGATTTCACACTCTAAATCACCATATTTTTTAGCTTATTTCTATTGGTTCATTAGTGCTTCACTTTCAATTCAATGCTTTGCTACCAATGATTTTTCGAGGTTCAGTTTTTCAATAAGGAATTGCTGATTAAAAATCATAATTGAGCAAGGAGCTATGTGTGATTGATGCTGCAAAACAAGAACAAATAAAGAGTTTGAGAATAAGAGGGTACACTCCAAAAGAGATAAGAAAAAAAACAGGCTATTCTAAGTCAGAAATTTCTTCAGTTATAAAAGCCCAAGCTACTCCAAAAACCTCCAATCCACGCATTCAACCAATGGTTACAATAGATAACGAAACAATAATTGAAGATGAACATTTGAATATTCAGATTACCTTGCTTAGGATGACAGGCAGAAGATATTGGAAAGGTAGAGTATTCTTGGGAGACATTTCATCGGAAGCTGTTTTCTCAGAAGTAGACGTAAATGGACAATTCGCAATTGAAGCGTTTATCTCAGACACGAAAAAAAATAGAAAACTTAAGCCTAAGATGAGAATATTTGCCACCCTAGCAAGATTAGAACTTCAACGCAATTATAGACATCCCCTAATACCGGAAATTACTGAACGTAGAAACGCCTTTGTGATTTGATAGAAGATATATGAGAAAAAACAGAGCCAGCAAAGCTGGCCCTGCCACCACTGTCAAAATATCTAACAACTAATTACCGGCATATCATACGCCTAGTCGGGTCTGCTTTCAACTGGCATAATCGTTGCTTCTTGAACTTGGAAGCGGTTTTTAGCCTTTCAAATCCGACGGGCTAAAGGAAACCAAAATTTGGCATTGATATGACAACCTACTAAAGAGACAGCAATGAAACGCCTATTATTGGTCGAAGATGACCCAATTTTAAGAAGAAACTACCATAAACGGTTAAAAGCTAGGTTCAACATAAGTGTAGCAGCGAGTTTTTCGGAAGCCATGTATCAACTTTGCACCTTCGAATTTGATATTGTCCTAACCGATATCCATCTGACCAAGGCTCAAAAAGCAGAAGGTTTGCACATAATTGGGCAAGCTTCGTCCAAATTTAGAATCCAAAAAATAATTGCAATGTCGACTGACACCGAAAAATCAGGGGAGTGCCTAAAGGCAGGAGCCGACAGGTTCCTTGATAAACCTTTTGATCTGGAACTCGTTATATAAATCCACCAAACATGAAGTAAACCCCACCGACATCTGAACATGAAGCTGTTATGGTGCCTCTAGCAAGTCAGGAGGACCATATATGTGGACCCAAAAAGATCTTCAGCGCCTGGAAAAAGCCATCTCTTCCGGCACTCTCAAGGTAAAGTTCTCAGATAAAGAAGTCACCTATCAGACCACTACGGAAATGCTAAAGGCACGACAAACGATTCTCGGCTATCTAGCCAAAAACAATCCTAACTCTTCACGCATTGTATCAAGCTTTGATAAAGGTCTTTGTTGAATTTACTCGATCAAACAATTGAATACTTTGCGCCGCAGTGGCAGTTAAAAAGAGCTAAAGCAAGGCATATGCTTGGACTTAACTCTCGTAATTTTGAAGCCGCAAGCAAAGGAAGACGAACAGAAAACTGGAAAACCACGAAGAATTTCAGTGATCCCTCGACCGTACTGCACACTATAGTCGATAGGTCTCGCTACCTGGCTGCTAACAACGCTTACGCTAAGCGCGGACTAAATGCAATCCCATCCCATGTAGTGCGAAGAGGGATCACGCCTAATATTTCGAGTAATAGAAGATTCGAAAAGGCATTTCGGTCTTGGGCAGCATCAACTAAATGTGATTTTGAAGGTAGATGCACATTTTACGGTCTCCAGTGGCTTGCCATGAAAACCATCGCCGAAAGCGGAGAGGTGTTAATTCGCAAAAGGCTAGGAGATCAGGGGAACCAAGACATACCCCTAAAGCTACAAGTTTTAGAGCCTGATTTTCTAGACACCAACAAACCTGGAACTAAGAAGGGAATTGAATATTCGGAAGACGGACAGCGGCTAGCTTATTGGGTTTATAGAGAAGATCCAAGAACAATGCGGCGTGTTGATAGTGTGCGAATTCCCGCAGACGAAATCATCCACGCTTTTGAACTTCTACGGCCTGGTCAACAGCGCGGCCTACCTTGGCTTACTCCTGTGATTATTAGGCTCAAAGATCTTGACGATTACGAAGATGCACAGCTTGTAAGGCAGAAGATTGCCTCGTGTCTAGTCGGTGTCATCCATGACATGGAGATGGACGAACCGGCTGGAAAAATGAAAGACGAGGACTGGTCTACTTTTACACCAGGTTCCTGGGAGATCCTGCCGCCAGGAAAAACAGTCACCTTTAACAATCCTCCAGTATTACAGGGCTACGGTGAATATTTATCGGCGATGCTTCACGGCATAGCTTCAGGGCTTCAGGTCCCTTATGAGGTACTAACAAGTGATTATGAAAAGGTTAATTTTTCGTCCTCCCGCATGGCTTTTCTTGAGTTTTACAAAACCGTCGAGCATTGGCAAGAGCACATCATGGTATCGCAAATCTGCAATCCCATATTCAACTGGGCAACCGAGCTTGCAGCGTTTGGTGGTATAAGCCCAGGCACCGCAACAGTAAATTGGGGCCTTCCCAAACGTGAGTACGTGGACCCGATAAAAGAAATCAAAGCACAGATCATGTCAATTAGAGCAGGACTTACAACTCTAGCCGCAGAGATAAGAAAATCTGGTGAAGATCCAGACGAGCTTCTCGAAGAATACGCTGCCCTACTTCAAACCCTTGATTCCAAGAGAATTACTTTAGACTCTGACCCACGAGTAAAGGAAACTAATGACACTAAAGAACAATCAGATTAATACGGCTCCCGTCTACAGAGCTGCCACCTTCCTACCTTCAAGTGTAGACATTAATAATCGGACTATAGATGTCACTTGGACAACAGGGGCAAGAGTTCTACGAACCCCATGGTTTGATGATCCATACTTTGAAGAGCTAGCGGTTGATGAACAATCCGTGAGACTTCAAAGACTTAATGACACCGGTCCACTCCTTGATTCTCACATAGCAAACAGGCTCAAAGATCAAATTGGATCTGTATCTAGAGCATGGATTGCGGACGGCAAGGGTTACGCTACGGTTCAATTTCGCTCTAATCCAGAATCCCTTGAAATCTGGGAGGATGTAAAAGACGGAATCATTCGCAATATCTCAGTTGGCTATCACATCCACGAGTTAACTGAGACAAAAGAATCAGACGGCAAATATTCGACCTATCGCGCCACAGATTGGGAGCCTTTTGAAATCTCCATGGTTTCAATCCCCGCAGACGTTGGCGCTCAAACAAGAACATCCAACCTTTCTACGCCCACCAATATAAGGAGTCTTCCTGAAGTGACTACCAAGAACAAAGGAAATCCAAAAACTCAAACTAGGTCCGGAGCCGGTGACGAATCACCACCTCAACCTGCAAAATGTGGAAGTGAACAACGAGGAGGTAGTGAAAACTCGCCTAACCCATCAGAATCACAAACTGAAGTTAATATTAACGCCAGTGCCGATTCTCGTAACCAGCCAGAACCATTAACTAACCGAACTTTTACCGGCAGTGAATCTGAAAAACGTAACTCTCCAGAATCACAAGTTGAAAGCAAAACTGCTTTGAATGAAACCGAGATAAAAGAGGCAGCTATCAAAGCTGAACGAGAAAGATCGGCGGCTATTGAGAATCTGTGCAAACAGGCAAAACTGCCGGATATGTCCAGGTCATTGATCGATGCTGGAGTCCCTGTCGAAGAAGCCAGAAAACGTGTGTTTGAAAAAATGGTAGAAACTGAGCCTAAAACAAATGGACAAATTCGAGTCCAAGCTGGTGATTACGATGAGATCTCAGTGCGCAGAGGAGCAATGGCAAGTGCGCTTTTACACCGTTATGCTCCCACAAAATTTAAAATTGACGACCAAGGACGAAAGTATCGAGGTATGTCACTTTCTGAAATGGTCCGCTACTCTCTGGGCAAAGACGCCGAGGGGCTCGGTAAACGAGAGCTTGCAAGTCGGGCTTTTCATTCCACATCGGATTTTCCTGAAATTCTAGCAAACGTTGCAAGAACATCTCTTTTAGATTCCTATGATCGACTTATCCAAAATCAAACCTGGCAACCGTTGGTCAGAATAACAGAGGCAACCGACTTTAAGCCTATGCGAAAAGTTAGGCTCGGAGATATTCCTTCACTGAAACTAGTTCCCGAAGGTGCCGAGATTCAAAGTGGTACGGTATCAGAAAACTTCGAAGAGTATCGCATTGCGACCTACGCTCGAAAATTCGCACTAACCCGCGAAACAATTATCAACGATGATCTAAATGCCTTTACCGAAATGCCAGCCAAGTGGGGTATAGCTGCTGCAAGACTAGAGAATATTCTTTTCTGGTCAATTTTTACTGAAAATCCTCAAATGTCAGACGGCAGAAGGCTGTTCTCAGCCCAGCATGGAAACCTTGCCTCTCCTGGTTCACCAATAAGCGAGGAATCACTATCTGCAGCCGAGCTAGCAATGTCGGAACAAACCGGCCTTGATAGCAGGGATCGCCTTAACATCATGCCTCGATATTTGATCGTACCAACAACCCTTAAAACCCAGGCTAAAAAGCAGGTGATGCTGCCTACCATGCCAACCAACGTAGGGGAAACCAATCCTTTTATGGGAGAATTCGAGATTATCTCCGAGCCACTATTAAACAACGAATCGCGCACATCTTGGTATATGGCTGCAGATCCAGATCAAGGTGTTGATATCGTTGAGATGGCCTACCTTGATGGTGTCAGATCGCCAATGGTGGAATCAAGAGAATCTTTTGACAGGTTCGGAACAGAGATTAGAGCAAGCATCGATGTCGGCGCAAAAGCCATCGATTATCGGGGCGTATATAAAAACGAAGGAGCGCCGGTCACTGAAGGAGAGGAATCTTAATGAAAAACTTTATCCAACCAGGCCATGCCCTGACGATTAAAAATAGTCCAGTTGCCGCAAGCTCTGGTGATCAAATACTTATCGGCTCCATCTTCGGCGTTTCTGTAGCTGATGTAGAAGAAGGGGGAAACCTAGTCCTTCAAATTGAAGGTGTGTTTTGGTTTAGAAAGAATAGGTCGGAAGTTATCACCACTGGTCAGCAGCTTTCTGTTGATAGCGGTAGGCTAACAAACGATATCTCTACAGGCCCCATTGTGGCGGTAGCTATTGAGGATGCCGTAGAGGATCAAATTCTAGTTGCTGCTAAGATTCTTCCAACGGTGATTCCAGGTGACAATCAGCCAGCACCCGATCCCACTAGAATCACGCCATCTTCCCTTCTTACGGAAAATGACCACATCTTAGATCCAATCGGTGGTTTTGGCCCTGAATCTGATGACCAGCCGGAACCAGAGCCGTCACCGATTCCAATAGAAGAGGAAGAAAATGCGTGAATTGATTGATCCTGCAATGGATCGAATTTTCGAGGTGCTCGGTGAAGAAGAAGATATTGAGATCCAGCGTGATGGTCTTTTTCTCGATCAAGTTCGCGGGGTTTTCTGTGATGAGGGTCAGGAGCTTGAGAATGAGCATGTGATCATCTCATCCTCTGAGCCAAGGCTATTAATCCGCGAGTCGGACTTGGCGGAAGAGCTCAGCCCAACGGATCGCCTTTTAATCAGAGAAGATATCTACCGTATCAAAGACACCGACCAAGACGGCTATGGCAATCTAATATTGGAGCTTTTCAAAGTTGGCGCACAAGAGAATTGAAATTAAAAAGGCTTTGGCTTCGGCTATTGCCTTAGATCCCATACTAGCTAAGTCAAACATTATGACAGACAGGGCTAATGAAATCTGGGAAAAAAACACCCCTGTCATCCACATTTCTATTCCTGACGAGAAGGCAGAAAAGTTTGCCGAAACGCCTCGCATCTTAAAGCGAATGGCTATGGCAGCAATTGAAATCGTAGTTCAAGGGGTGAATTTTGCTCATAAAGTCGAGGAGCTTGCAAGGCTTGTTGAAAACCAAATCAATCTGGATCTAACCCTAACTAGGCTTGTAACAGACACTGTTCTAGTGAATTCCTCTTTTGAGACCAATGGAGATGGAAAACAGCCCCTATCTAGCCAGCTACTTGTCTATCAAATCACTTATCACACAGAAGAGACTCCGCAAAAACCCACCTCAGAAACTAGCTCACCTATAGTTCAATTTAGGAGATAACGTGTCTATTTCATTTAATGAGATTCCGCAAAACGTACTAACACCTTTTACGTTCGTGGAATTTGACAATACTAACGCCACTAGAAACCTGCAGGGGTCGCAGCCCTATAAGATCCTAGTATTCGGCCAAAAGCTTGACAGTGGAATTGCAGAAACTGGCAAACTTTACCGCGTCTTAGATGAGGGATCAGCTGAAAGGCTGTTTGGCCCGTCATCGATGCTGCACCATATTTTTGTAAACCTCAAAAGAAACAACAGAGTCAATGAAGCCTGGGCCATAGCATTACCAGAACCAGGCAGCGAAAGACTTCTAACTATCACCGAAGCAGCCGCAGAGACAGAGTATGGTCTAACACTTACCAAGGGATCTCAAACAGAAACGATCAGCTTTTCAAGTGATAACGATCCCACAACAGAAGAAATCATAAATGGCTTGCTTGGACAGCTTCGAGATTCTGAAGCAATTGGTATAGTGACGCTCAGGGATGAAACGCTAAAATTAAAGCTTGCTGAGGATTGGAAGGCTGAAACTAGTGGCCCTCTTTCGCTCGCAGAAGCGCAAGATGGAAGAGCCACTGGTCAAATTGATATGAAAGATGTGGCTACAGGTGATGGCTTTTTCTCCGTTTACATTGGGGGTCTATCCTATCAGGTTCAAGTAAAGACGGGCGATAGGGCAAGTGATATCGCTCCGCAGCTTGTCTCCGAGATAAACGAGAATCCTTTGTCTTTTGTAGCAGCCGAGCTAAGTGGCAATAATGATATTAACTTAACTGCAAAACAGGCGGGCGCAATCGGTCTTGATATCCCAATTGGATTCAATTACAACGAGTTCGACTTCTTTCCTCAAGGTCTTGAAGGGGCAGAAATCACTCCAATGGGATCTAGCGGCCGCAATCCTGATATTTCTGAAGTCATAGGAAGTCTTGATGAAATACAGTTTAACGTTATCATCATGCCTTACACTGATCAGGAAAATCTAAGAACTTTGGATACATTTTTAGAGGATAGATGGGGACCAGAAAACCCACTTGATGGGCATATGTTCATTGGAAGCGGGGAAAATCCAGAAAGACAAATAGAGATTGCAGAGTCATTAAATTCAAGGCAAATTACTATGCTGGATGCGGGTAATTTTCCCGTCCCAGCCCATCTGTTTGCTGCAGCCGTAGCAGGTCTTAATTCCAGGTTCGCATCCATAGATCCGGCGCGTCCGCAGCAAACACTTGAAGTTAGAGGAGTTCTTCCTCCTAAAGCTCCAAAGAAAAGAGAAGTTAGAGATCAGCTATTAAAAGCTGGTGTTTCCACAACCACAGCGCAAAGCGGCAAAGTCTATATTGAAAGGCTTGTCACAACTTACACAAGAAACGCTATTGGATCACTTGACCCATCTTACCGCGATCTTGCAGTCAAACAGACACTTTCTTTTCTAAGGTGGGATTTTAGAAGGCTTTTTGCAAGCCGTTATCCTAGACACAAGCTTGCGATGTCAGATGAAAGAATTGGCCCTGGTCAGGCTGTACTCACTCCCAAATCAGCAAAAGCTGAAGCTGTGGCGCTTTTTAGACAGTGGGAGCTTGCTGGCCTAGTTGAAGATATTGATCAGTTCAAAACTGAGATCGTCGTCCAGATCTCCCCCACAGATCCTAACCGCCTAGAGTTTTTAATGACTCCTAACCTTATAAACCAACTTCGCGTTATCGGCGCACAGATCTCATACATTCTATAGGTAAAAAATGATCTTATCAGGAATATTTAATTTAAGAATAAACGGGACTCTTGTTACCGCAGGCGGGAGTTTTACTTTTAACCATGGCGGCATTCGAAATGAAGCCAAAATTTCTGGGGATGGGAAAGTTGCGGGTTTTAAGTCTATGGGAACAGTCCCATTTATAGAGGGTGAGCTTATTTACACGCCAGGCATCGACTCGAAGGCCCTCCAAGCAATCCAAGGCGGCGAAATCATTTTGGAGCTTGCCAACGGGAAAGTGTTTGTACTTATCAATGCTCACTGGGCAGGTGACGGTAACATTCAGACGGAAGACGGTAATTACTCGGTCAGATTTGAAGGGACCGATTCAGAAGAATTTACAGCGTAGGAGAAGACATGGAAGAATTTACTCTAACACTCAAAAGTCCAATCGAGTTCGGAAACTCTACTATCGAGGAGCTGACATTTAAGGAAGTGACGGCTCTTGAGATGAGGGGAATCAAGCCTGGAATGAGCATGGGAGAATTACTTGATATTGCGGGAAAACTATCGGGACAACCTAAGTCTGTAATAAATAGGTTAAAAGCAGAAGATGCTAATGCGGTGGTTGAATACGTGGGAAACGCGCTAGGAGGTGGCGTCTAGACTACGAATACGCATTTGCTATTCTAACTCACCAAAACCACATCCAACCCTCCGAGCTACTATCTATGACCGAGTCAGATCTTACTTTCTGGCTTGAAATTGCTAAGAAAACTAAGAAGATATTTGATGGCAAAACGTGAAGTAAGCTTTAGTGTCAGGGCAGTTGACAGGGCAACCGCAGTCATAAATAAAGTGACTCGGAGTCTTGAGAAATCAACGGCTCCGCTTCGCAAAATGGAAAAGCTGTACGACAGGGTGGATAAATCTACCAAGAAATACACGAAGACCTTAGACAGACTTAAGGACAAGCTTGAGGATGTTGGAAAAGCTGCAACTATTGGTCTCACGCTTCCTATCGCAGCAGTTGGAGCCACCTCAATAAAGACCGCGGCAGATTTTGAGCAATCGATGAAAAAGGTTGAAACTTTGACGGGTGGAGATATGTTCGATGAGCTTAAATCTCAAGCAAGGGAATTTGGTGCTACCACCATGCATTCTGCCTCTAGCGCCGCAGATGCTATGGTCTTTTTTAGTATGGCTGGTTTCAGGGCATTAGAAACTTACAAGGCAATGCCAAGCACACTTAACCTAGCGACCGCAGCCACTACTGATCTAGCCACCGCAGCCGATGTCGTGACTTCAGTTATGCGCGGATACAATCTGCCAGTATCAGAAATCGAGCAAATGACCGACATGATGACCGGAGCATTCGCATCGGCGAAGATGGATCTTTCTACCTTAGGGGAGTCACTTACCAAAGCAGGACCATTGATGTCTCAAATTGGTGTGGAGTTCTCGGAGACCCTGGCTATCATAGGTAAGCTTCGGGATGCGGGTATCGATGCCTCGTCAGTCGGTACAGCGATCGCAGGCGGGGCAGCTCGGCTAATTAAGCCCGTCAAAGAAGTAAGTGATCGGATCAAAAAGCTACTCAAAATAGATGCAAGCGAGCTTGTAGATTCTAATGGGAAGCTGGGATCCTTCGTTGGTCTCATTGAGAGGCTGGAGAAAGCAGGTGCCGGATCAGACGACTTTCTTGCCATCTTCGGACAAGAAGCTGGCCGCTACCTTTTAAATCTTCGAGGGATGAGTAGTTCTGTTAGAGAGTTGCAACGCAATATAGAATCATCCACAGGAAAGACAGCCGAGTTTGCCAAGGCGTTCCAGTCTGGAGCAACGGGTGCAATGTATGCCTTTAGATCTGCAGTAGAGGCTGTGCAAATTTCAATCGGTGAAAGTGGCCTTCTAAGTGATTTCACAGACCTAACCAATGGAGTCACAAGCTATATTCAAAGGTTATCGGAAGCTAACCCTGCCATGATTCGCCTGGCAACCATTATCCTAGGTATAACAGCCATTGTCGGTCCCTTCACTTTAGGACTTGCTGGCCTTGTTGCGACTATTGCTGGAGCCATTATCAATTTCAAACTACTTACGGCCATCCTAGCGCTGATGGGGACGACTGTTGGCGCAGCATTTGCGGCTATTGCCTTAAAAGCACTAATTATTGGCTCCGTCATAGGAGGGCTTGTCTATGCAGGTTGGTGGCTCTATGACAACTGGAATAAAATCTTTGATGCCATTGGAGGCTGGATTGACTATGTCCTTGATAAACTAAGAGATCTTGGCGACTGGTTTGTAGAGTTTCGAGGCGACAAAAAATATGGTCTTCAAAGATCGGTGTCGATCACCGAAGAGGGTTTTCCCTCTATTCAAAATGCTGAGCTAAACCGGAAGCTTTCACTAGACGTTGGTCCGATCAATGATCTACCAAATTTTGATAGAAAGCCGAGCTTTCGGGCAGATGAATCCTTAATAGATAATTCAATCAACTGGATTCCTGACTGGATGGAAGGTCTTGGCTCGACGGTATATGATGCGTTTGCCAATCCAATATTCAAGATCGATGAGAAAGAGCTGATAGACGAGGAGAAGCTAGGAAAGAACATAAAGGTGCCAGAATTATCAATAAAGCCACCGCCTGCCCTTAAAAAAATAGAAAAAAGTAGCCAAATCTCACAACCTCTATCACTTTTTCAAAGAGGCCAATTCGGTGAAATAAATTCAAGACTTCCAAACAATATCATTCCACTTGTAAGGCCCAACATTCAGAAGGTTGATACTTCAAAACCATTTGGATCAGAGAATTCAACAACCAAGCAAGAAAAGGTCTCCATTGATGTAAACTTCTCAAATATCCCAAGAGGTACCCAGGTTAAAACCGAGTCCCAAAGGACGCCATTAGATTTGAATCTTGGATGGGCAATGAGGTGATCAATAAATCATTGAAAATTGCTGGGCCAAGAAAATGACCCAGCAAATAGAACCTCTAAGTCAAATTTGGTCAAAACCCATGTCTCTAGGGTTAATTTGACTATAGGCGAAGAAACCTCTTGGATCGAAGAAGGTGTTTCACTCTACAAGTCTAGTCAAAACAATTTATAAGGCAAGGAGTAAAACTATGCTGACAATATGCCATAATTGGAAAACGTATAGATGAATAACTTTGAGGCGAACAATAAATTCGTGCCGGACCATCAAGGAAGATCCGGCACACATAAAAAAGTAGGTTGACACTGAATGATTTCCCTGTCTCTAAGAGAGTTTTAATCAGCCGCAGAGAAATCTTGTAGGTTCGTCAAGATAATACCATATAGCCTTTCAGGGCCAAAGAAGTATCGAAAGAATCAAATATGACCTGGCGAGACAGATACCTAGAAGCCTCGTTTCGAGGAATAAAATTTTACGTCACAGCCTCACCTGCAGAGTTTGGAAGACATAAAATCGTCCATGAATTTCCAAGCGCCATAGACCCTTACATCGAAGATATGGGAAAAAAAGCAAGACGATACCCAATCGAGGGGTTTGTAATTGGTGACGATTATAACTTTACTCGGGATCTTCTTATCAAAGCTGCTGAAGAGATCGGGCCAGGCGAGTTGGTGCATCCATTTTTAGGTATTAAATCAGTCGAGTGCCTAAATCTCAAGCTAACAGAATCCTTTGATGAAGGCTCAATGGCTATTTTATCGTTTGAGTTCGTCGAGACGGGAACAGCCAGCTTTGGCGTTTCTCTAATTGATGAGACTCTAGCATTGATTGATACAGCTAGAGATTTTCTTCTCGATCAGATCCTAGCCTTTCAAGAGATTTTTTCTGTTATCAAAGCACCAGGGTACATTATTGATTCTGCAACTGGACTAATAGATCAGATTGGCGATGCTATTGTTTCACAAAACGGATTAGGAGTTATTGGAACAACACTAGGTGATCTTGCTGGTTCAGTAGATGATTTTAAAAACGAGGCCAAACAGCTTTTTGACTCTCCAAAAGAGCTAGCAGATGCGATTGTTTCTTCATTCGAAAACTTAGCAGAATCATTTAGATCTGGCCCAGATGGAATAAGGGCAGTTCTCAGGGCTTCAAGGGCTGAACTCCAAATTGAAAAACCGTCTCCCTTTCAGACAGGTAGTAGAAAAAGAGAAAAGGAAAATCTTAAAAGCCTGGAGTTTATTAAGAATACCGCTTCAGTCTATGCTGCAACTATCAGACTAGCCGAAGTATTATCAAATATCGATAGTGAGCCACGAGTTATTAGCAGCGAAGATGCCATTAGGCTTAGAGATGAAATAGTAGCAAGTTTGGATAGGCTTTTAGAATTGACGGAGTTGCAAGACGGATATCAAACGAGGCTCAAACTTAAAGCAAGCCTTCTAAAAACTATCCCAGATGCCATCAATCTTGCAAATTCTAATACCGTCACCTTAGAAAGACCAACAACACCCTATAATTTGGCAGCAAAGCTATATGGATCTTCTGACAGATTTGAGGAGTTGCTAGAGCGAAACCAAATACTAAACCCATCAATTATTAAGCCAGGAACAAAAATTGAGTTTATCACCCAGAGTTAACTTGAAAATCGGGGCAGACATTTATCCCTACTGGCAGACGGTCGAGATCACAAAGCACATCGAGACCATAGCCAGCTCTTTTAGTCTTTCCATATCTGAGGCCTCTGGCCAGGATCTTTCTAAGTTTCCGATATCAATAAACGATCCTGCAGTCATAGAAATAGAAAACGAGGCTGTGATATCAGGGTTTATTGATAGTCTTGATCTTAGTTACTCCAAGGATACACAAAACATAATGATTGCAGGTCGTGACAATACAGCCACATTAGTTGATTGTTCGGCTGTGGCCGAGAGAGATGAGTTTTTAGATCAGTCTCTTCAGCAGATAGCAAGCGCTATTTGTAATCCCCTTGGTGTTCCTGTCAAGGCTGAGTTACCCACAAAAATAGCCAAGTTTAAAATTAACCCAGGCGAAAAGGCATTTGAAGCCCTCGATCGCGCCGCAAAATACCAAGGAGTATTCTTTAGGCCAGATGGGCTTGGAAATCTTATTGCTGCAAGGATCGGGGAAAGTATCTCGGATTCTGCATTAATTGAGGGACGAAACATCCTAAACGCAAGCCTTACTATTGACGGATCGGATAGGTTTTCAGACTACATGGTGAAATCCCAGAGCTTTAACGAAGAAAAAGCAAACGTTGAGGCAAGTTCAAGGGACAAAATAGGCCGCTATAGGCCCTTAACAATCATTTCTGGCGAGCAAATAAGTAGTGACCAAGCAAACACCCTAGCAGAATGGGAAGCCGCTGTGAGGGCAGCTAGATCGTTTTCTCTTACTATCGAAACTCCAGACTGGCGCGATGCTTCTGGAAAGCTATGGGATGTTGGCAGTTTAGTAAGAGTGATTTCTCCTAGACTTTCGATCAACGCTAATTTATTTATAAAAGGTGTCAGGTTCTCAAAGTCGCTCCGGCAAGGGACACTTTCTACAATAGATCTCACGCTACCTAATGCGTATTTACCGCAACCATTATTTGAACAAGCCATATGAATTACCAGGTAATTTCAATTAGACACAAACTTAAGCGCATATTAGCAAGATGCTTGATATCGCAGGTAAAAGATGAAGAAGGCGTCCAAAAACTTCAGCTATCTGTGTTTGATAATGAAGTAATTGATTCCACGCCTAGATACCAAAATTACGGATTCACATCAAATCCAAGGATAGGCGCAGAAGCCATTACGGTATTTAACGATGGTGATAGATCTAGCGGGATTGCCATTGCCATCGATGATCGGCGTTTTCGGCTTAAGGGATTGAAAGAAGGTGAGGTCGCTATATACACAGACGAAGGCGACTCGATCATTCTGTCAAGAAATAACGTTATTAAGATCAAAACCAAATCTTTTAAACTTGACTGTGAGGAATGTGACATTACTGCTAAAAAGTTTCGGGTTTCCGATGGTAACTCAGATATCGTTGCAACACTAACGGATTGGATGGAAGAAGTTATAGGTGCTACAACAAATACTATGCTTGGACCTATGAAACTAATTGGCGCAGGACTTCCAGCTTTAAAGCAAAAGTTGGAGAGGTTTAAATTATGATGAATGGTAGCGATTTAGGATCTCAGTTAAAAGCTGCCGTAGATGGCATCTCCGATAAATCGGACTATGCAAAACTCTGGAATGCTGTAGGAAACGCGATCGTAAAACATATAAAAGACAATGCCGAAGTCACAGCAGGAATTCCAGTATCAACAACTGGATCGGCAACAGCACAGACCGGCCAAACGACGGCATCTGGTAGTATTGGGTAATGGATCCATCACTGTCGATAATATATACAATCGGAGCCAAGGTATTCAATAGTGACTCCCCCATCCCTTGCAATCTTTTCTTTTTTACCAGAGGATTTAATGGTAAGCGAATTTCCGACGATGTCAAAGGTTAAGACCTGCATAACACTTTCCCTAACTATATCGTAATCAAACCTGGAGTATTGCTCATTATTCACTACCAGAAGACTACCATCAGGTTTCCATGCTGATGAATCCTGAAAGACTTGAATCGCAAATGGGTTAGCGTTACTTTCAGAGGTGGTATCTCCAGGAGTTAGATAAAAGTTCTTATTTATGTCAATATACTTACATTCTTGTTGCTCGATCAACATGGTATATTCAGCACTGCCATTACAAGAGCCTTTCCAGTTTCCAGAAAGATCTTTACAGTTATTTGCTACAACACTATTTTGAGACTTTGGAAGCTCTCTTTTTTCCGAAAGGTGAGGAATAATCTGTACAATACTTGCAGCAATGATGATTGATTTCATTAATCAAAACTCCATTTTAAATTGTGTTCATCAAACATAACAATTTTAATCAAGTATCGAATGAAACATATTTTCCCAGTTAATAGGTAAAAGAAATGATCGACATATCAATATTTGACCCAGATACTCTTGACACAACTATCAACACACTTATTGCCATATCACTATTTTCTGATAAAAAGACCGAAGAGCCCTACTGGGATGACCCAGCTTTTGGATCCAAACTTTATTCGCTCACCAGAGAAAAAAGAACCCCGCAAAATCTCGTACTAGCCGAACAATACGCCACTGACGCTTTAGAATGGCTTGTTGATGATGGCTGGATTGAAAACCTTTCCGTCTCCTCCGAATATCGAGACGACGCCATAATTGTAAATATCAGCCCAATAAAAAAGGAGGTTGACCTACTTCGTGAGACCATCACTTAATGATCTAAAATCTCAGTCCTTTGAGCTTATTTCCTCCCAGACCAGTCCTCAGAAAAAGCCCCGTTTTTCAGTCACAAGGGTCATATCAAATGCGATCGCAGCAACTACGCTAAGTCTTTACATCTACGCAGACAACCTAGCTAGTGGCCTATTGCCAGATTCCGCAAAGTCAGTTGTTCTTGAAAGATGGGCTGCAATTTTTGGAGTGAGTAGAAAAAGAGCATCGATCGCGTCAGGTGAAGTGCTCATCGAATCGACTCAGTTCACGCAGGTAGTAAAAGGCACACTGATGCAAGATGATCTTGGAAATCAGTACGCCACGACCGAGCGTCAAATCTTAGGTCAGGAAACTAGACCAGTTAAAGTCGAATCGGTTGAAACGGGAAGAAATAAGAACCAGGCACCAGGCGTAATTCTCACGCTTGTTAACCCTATAGCTGGAATTAATTCTAGTATCGAAGTAGGGGGAGCCGGATTAACAGGAGCCTCCGATGTAGAATCAGATGACGAATTTAGGGTGAGAATCCTTGATAGAATCAAAAACCCTCCCAGAGGCGGATCAATTAGAGACTATGAATTTTGGGCGCTGGAAGTGCCAGGAGTCACAAGAGCTTGGGCGTTTTCAAATTACCAGGGAAGATCAAACGCTGTTGGCGTGACTTTTGTCCTTGATAATCAAGATGATATCATACCTATCGAAGACTCTGAAAAATTCAAAGAAGTGCATTTCTACCTTAAGCAAAGAGCGCCAATTGGAGCTGAGGTCAACCTATTTGTTCCTATCGAATTTGAGGTAAGACCTAGAATTAGAGTTAAGCCAGATACGCCGAAAGTTAGGTTTGAGATTGAGCAGGAACTTAGAGACTTCTTTTTTAGAAACGCCGGGGTCTGAGACGGAACAACTAATAGAGGAACAATTCTTATATCACAGCTTAGGGAGGCCATCTCTTTAGCGGAGGGTGAGATAGACAATGAGCTTTTAGAACCTACTGAGAACATCGAGGTAGTGTTCGGTCAGCTTGCTGTGGTGGTAGGGGTAGACTTCGTTGAATAAGTTTTCTTTGGCCCTCAGACTTCTACTCCCTACGGGAAAAATCTGGCAAAACGAAAAGCTAGAGGAGTTGCTTCTTGGAATTTCTCTTGTATTCGTTCGGGCAGAGAGTTATATAGAGTCTAGTCTTGGAGACAGCTATTTCTCGTCCGTCCAAGACTTCATCGGTCCAGTTCTCCCGGATCACACTTTCGAATCGTATTTTAACTATCTACTAGAGATTTCCGACTTTAGGCTCATCTTAGATCAAATACAAGGCACACCAGCAGTTTACCGTATTTCAGAAATCCCGCCAAGTGAGCTTGAGAGCATCAAATCTGCAATTGAAAAAGTAAAGCTTGCCCACATCAAATTTGAGTACAGAACCCTTTGATATTAGAAACCGAGCACTTCAAACTAAATGAAATTCGCTGCCCCTGCGAGAAATGCGATCCAGTAGTTAACGAGGAGCATCTTATTCGGATGCAGCTACTGCGATACGAGTTTGGAAAACCGATTATCGTAAATAGCTGGCATAGGTGCAAAGAGTATAACGACACGTTACCTGGAAGTTCCGATAAAAGTCAGCATATCACGGGTAATGCTACCGATATTCGTATCTGGCAGTATTCGAAGATAGATCAATTTAACCTACTAGAGCTTTCCTTTAAACACGGATTTAAAGGTATCGGGATCTACTCCGGATATCTTCACCTGGATTCTAGATCAATTCCATCTTATTGGCTCCAACCATAGCAAGTCTTTTCAAGGCCGTCCTGGCCACAACAATATAGGAGCATCCATGCTTAAATCTTTATTCTTTACGCTATCCATCATTTCCTCAAGCAGCGCTTACAGCCAATTCGTCAAACCTGATAGAGGAGGAACACCGCAGTTTGCGGACAGGATTGAGCCTGTAAACCAACAAAACTTTTGTATTTTTAGATTCAACGCCACGAATGAGAAGATCCCTCTTTACTGCGTCGACGGCTTAAATTCGAAACATGATCTTTCTGGAAAGGTCAATGTGGGAGAGTTGTATATAGACTCTAGTATTCTCTTAGACTCTAGCGCTCTTTATGACGCCGACGGTCGAAAGCTCATCGATTTTGTTGAAGGTAAATGGCTAGGATCTAAGGTCGATTTGAAGGGAGATCGAGGGCCGCAAGGGATCGAAGGAAAAAAGGGAGAAAAAGGTGACAAAGGTGATAAAGGCGATACCGGCGATGAAGGCCCTAGGGGTGAAAAAGGTGAAAAAGGAGATACAGGGCCTGCCGGAGGTCTTTCGAGCTGTCTGACAAGGAGGGTTGTGACGGGACCAATCCCAGGATTCAGAAACCTTAGATCTAGGGCAACGTGTGAGAGTCAGGAGGTTTTAACTGGAGGAGGATGTAGCGCAACCGGGGCTAGCTTGGTTGATTCTCATCCAACAACTTCGAGTAGAGAATACTTTTGCAGTGCAATTTCTCCATCAACCAGCAATCAAGGGGCTAGGCTCACAGCCTATTCAGTCTGCTGTAGAAAATAGCCATCCTATATGCGGTGCTAGAAGCATCGCAATTCCCTCATCAAATTGGCAACTCGCTACCTACTTAACAAAGCCCAAATCCTAACAGGAACCTCAGATATCTAATTAAAAAACGAAGAAAGTCACCTATGATAAATTTTGATGAACTTAAAGCAAAATATAGCTCACTATGGCAAGGTGTTGAAATCAATCCATCGACATCATCTCTTGTGAAAAACGTAGCAAATACAATATATAAAAACAAAGATCGCTATCAAATGATCCAAACACAAACAGATATTCCCTGGTTTGTTATCGGTGCAGTTCATAGCCTTGAAAGCAGCTCCAGCTTTAAAAAACATCTTCATAACGGGGATTCACTTTCAAAGCGGACAGTTCGAGTCCCAAGAGGAAGACCAAAAGATCCGCCTAACAATGGCACTCGGTACACTTTTGTAGAATCGGCTATTGACGCTCTAAATTTAAAAAGAGGAATTTTGAGAGAGCTAGGTGGTAAACTAGACTCTATCGAAAAAATTCTGCACTACTGCCAAGCATACAATGGATTTGGATATGAAACAGGAGCAGGCCGTCGAACTACTCCTCCAAAACGATCGCCCTATCTTTGGAGCATGACCAACCATTATCAGAAAGGAAAATATGTATCTGATGGCCGTTTCGATGAGAATGCAGTGAGCCAGCAGGTCGGAGTAGCGGCAAGTATCAAGGCACTTGAAGAGGGTTTTGGTTTAGATATCATTGAAAATAAAACAATACCCATAGAGAATGTGACAATAAAGTCGCAATTTGGCGTTATTCGTAAGGGTGACGTAGGAAGGCTTGTTAGTGTTCTGCAGTTCAATCTAAATTTACTGGCGGATTTTTCCTTAAGTATAGATGGGGTATTTGGGCCAATAACAGAAGAAGCCGTCATCCAGTTTCAACGAAATCAAAATTTGATAGTTGACGGAAAAGTAGGACGACAGGTTTGGGAACGTTTATCTAAGCTACAAAGTGTTCAAACCAGTTAAAAACCGTAAGATGCATGCATCAGCAGCCTCGGCTAAAAATTCCAAACCAATATTTCCTATTCCTTAAACCAATATGAAATTTAAAAATAATTAACTCGACTTCCAAGGAACCTGGCAGCACTCTATTGTAAATAAGTATATTGATTCGAGGTTTTTATGAAAAAAAAGCTTTTGAAATGGCTTACGATATTAGGTTCGATTGCTTCGATCTTGGGTATTACTTTGGTATTTATAGGCCAAGAGAGATCAGAAAAAAACTATGTAAACGTTGGCGACGGGATTAATATAAATGGTGAAGATATCGAAGTGGATATTGATAAGTAGCTTGTTCCCAAGTATTGCATTTGCCGATAAGGTAAATGTGGGCGATGGTATAAACATAAACGGAAAAGACTTTGAAGTACATATAAGACAAAAAGATAGAAAGATCATTCTCTCTAATCTTCATAGATTTATTGAAACGCAGCATGGTGCATACGGCTCGATATTGTATAAGTCATCAAATCCAGTGGATTCACTCAAACCTGAAAATATTGAATGTGAGCCTCAGAAAGGTTCATTGGCCAAAATTAATGAAGATATTTCTCCGAAGCCATACCCATATACTGGAGGACTTTATTACCTTTCGGTTATTACTGGAAACTGCTCAGGAAAGTCAGGATGGATTTATGGAAATAACTTGAGAGTGCCAGGGAACATTACAATTGATTCAAAGTACAAGGATTTACTGGAGTAGCCTATCGTGCCCACGTCAAGCAGACAACTGCTAGTTAGAGTTAAACTCCTGGCTTGATCCTTTGCTTGGCTCTGACTCCCTAAGCCGAATCAGTTTGCGGCTAAGTTGATTCATATGTTGTGATAATTCGATAGCTGTTCTAGAGGCTCTTAGTTTTGACTCTGTTCTAGAGATTATTCTTTCAACCTGTTTTTTTTCCATGCGACACTCCGAAATATAGCATCTTTTCTTCAAAGTATCTTAACGGAACAGCCTCCTAAACCCTTAGAATCAAATCGTGGCTTCAATATAAGTATTTGGCAACTAGCTGTTTTTCTGAAACAGACTCCTCACATATCTAAAATATGAAAAACTTTCGCATCTATTTTTCCTATAAAATAGATCTATTTTCTGCCAATAGGTATGAACTAAAATCTGTATGTACCGTCTAAATTACAACAGGGTGGACTAGGTACCTTCAAAATTCCATGGCTACCAACCGTGTTACCGCGATGTTCAAGCGAGTGGCAATATCTTTTCCAATTGGCTTATCTGGATCTCGAAAATCAAATGGAAGTTCAAGGTGAATACTAGACGGCATGATATCAAGAGTGCCGCAGGCTTTTGCTTCCCTAGCCCTATAATGAATGAAGCTCAAACCTTCGATCTTTACTGGAAGTCCCGAAAACGCCTGTTCAATTCTTATGGCGTTAATTCCTTCGTGAGCAATTTCAATCGCATTTTGAGACAGGGGTCGGCTATTTCCATGGATCTCTACGTAAAGCCTCACACTCGATCTCTCTAGATATTCACGAAAATTTTGAAAAATGCGGTAAGCAAATCTATTTGGCCGATCACATGAATCGCTGCCGTTTGTAATTGTCGGTCTGTTCACATTGTATCGAAGCCTGCCATCGCGATCCGATCTAAAATTTTTGGCGACTAGGCAACTAAATTCAGGATTTATTCGGCACATCTCAAAGACAATGTTGCCGGTAAATCTGTCACTCGGTTCATGTGGTGCTGCAATCAATATTGAGCCAGATTGCCGATACCAGATCTCACCTTCTTTTATTTTGGTTCCATCAGCTTCAAAGTAGATATCAGACACTTCCCAGACCGATTTGATATTCCTGGCGTAAATCGATTGAGGACTGTCTGCCAGAGGAACCTGCCTGGGGTACTCGCAAGAAACAAGTAGCGAAACCAAGCCGGAGAGTAGTATTATCCTCACGTTATATCACCTCAAATCCCTGCAATGCAGCTACAGTGGATCGATCTATTCTTTTTTTGCAATCCTCGCAGGTTCGCTCGCTCACGGTTTCAAATAAAACGTCACATATGCGGCAGTTTCGAATGACAACCTTAATCGGCTTAAGGCCAATCCGTCTTCTTGCCCAACTTTGTTCTTTGATATTTAGCCTGGTTGATGTTGGTAGTCTTTTAACTTCATCCATTCTTCAAACTCCTCTTTGATCTTCACAGCATTCAAACTATTAACAATCACAAATCCTGCTCGCAGAATAATAAATAGGAGGGCAGTAAATAAAGCAATTTCTTCATTTGAAAAACCCATTGGCTTGGGAGGTTTGAATTCTTTGATTTCTTTTCTAAGCTCTTCTACCTGAGATCCGAAAAG
>JABSRP010000064.1 GCA_013215145.1 Pseudobacteriovorax sp. | reverse complement strand
TTTTGACCATTGTGTCCTCCGTAAAGTTTAGATTGTAAACTATACGGGTGTCCGTGGAAATGATGCCACTTCAAACGAATGCAGCTGATCATGGGTATATACTTCCATCTGAAACCAAGGGTTTCAAAACAGATATGGCTAGACTTGATCTAGAGCTTTGGGACTCAGGTAGCGAGTTGACGATTATCATCAAAGATGAAGGCTATGGGGTTGAGGAAGCCTTTATCCAGGAACAGATACAAAGGCAAGGTTTTACTCCGCTAGGAAAACAATCTAAATACGATGTATTATTCGAAACAGGAATTTCTAGCGCGGGGTCGGTGTCAAACACGAGCGGTAGAGGAATAGGCTTAAGGGCCATTAAAAGTATTGTAGAAGGAAAGTCTGGGGTAGTTACCATCTCTCCAAAAGAACCACGTGGAACGATACTTGAAGCCACCATACCCATAAACAATAGCAATGACGAAGTTTACCCTTCAAGTGCTTGAGGTGTCATTTGTGATCAGTACTATCTAGGCTGGCAAAGAAGCGAAAAGTTAGTAAGAAAAGTCTAATTTTCATTGGTCAGCGGTAGGTAAAGGAATCTCGCGATTGGATACCGAGATTCTCTTCTTGTCCTAGTCCGTTAACTCCCCTTTTTTAGAGCCATCAGAGCGCTTACCACTTCCTTATTGGCAGCACGAACTTTATAATCCTCATTAGCGTAGGCGTATGTGATCTTTCCCTTCTGATCCACAACGTAGATTGCTGGAACGGGGAGAATATGATGGGTTCTTCCAGAAGACGCTTCTAAATCAATCTGATACTTTTCCTTATAGGTCTTGACCAGCTTCTTAGGTACGACGAAGTCTAACCCAAACTGTTTCACTAATTTTGCATCGTTGTCGGCGATGATGTGCCAGCCGTCGTTAAGATTGCCTCCAGATTTTTTTCCTTCCTCGGGCTTGTCCACAGAAATTGCGATCACTTTACCTTTGGCAGCATTTACTTTGGGGAATACTTCTTGATTCACAGCTTGCAATTGACGATTGCAGTAGGGACACCATCCTCCCCGGTAGAACAGCACCACTAATGGACCTTGGCTGATCAGTTGCTTGGTATCAACCTTCTTGCCCTTTATGTCCATAACGGAAAAGTGAGGAAAATCAGAGCCCTGTTTAGGACCCTTCTCAACCTTTGCAAAGGACGTAGTGTTGACCATAAAGCTAAGAGTAAATAGTAGTCGGAACAGCATGAATCAATCTCCTCGTTAAAGATGGGAACAGCTAATCTTTGCTAAAAATCCCAAAAAGATGAGCTCTACAATTAATACAATGTGACATATTTAAAGAACTATATGCAATAGAAGATTAGTGATTCTGCTAATAAAAGCTTTCTAAATTCATACTCCCTTTCTTCATGGTAACCACTTGTCCCATATGATGCAAAAGTTCTTCCAGTCATTCTCCTGATCTACCTAGAGCTGAAACTTTGGTGAGCCAGCCCTCTCGTTTTGAGGCTGATAAAGTCTTCACACTGCCAATTGAAAGTAGCTTCACAGGTTTAAACCCACAGAAACCTAGGATCGTTTTTTTAATAGTGACGTAGGGAGCCCCCAAATACATCAGCCAGTTATAGAAAACGGGGGCATCTGAAGTGATAATCACCCGCGCGCTTCGACCCTTGAGAAGCTTGTCCCAGAAAGGATCTTTCTCATGGTATTTGAAAGCATATCCTGGGAGCAGACAGCGATCGAAAAAGCCTTTAAGAAGAGCTGGCATGCTGCCCCACCAGATCGGAAAGATCAGCACCAGGTGCTGGCATTGCATGATCTTCTTTTGAGCCATCTGAAGATGAGGTTCCAATTCCTGAATCTCAGCATAGCCGTGGATGAGGTTGGGGTTGAAATCGAGCTCTCGCAGATTGATGCGTTCAATTTCATAGCCCGCATCCTTTGCCGCGGATTCATAGGCATCAGCTAACGCTTTGCAGAAACTTCGGTCACTGGGATGTGCGTCCAACATT
Organism: Pseudobacteriovorax sp.; assembly: GCA_013215145.1. Classification (GTDB taxonomy): domain Bacteria; phylum Bdellovibrionota_B; class Oligoflexia; order Oligoflexales; family Oligoflexaceae; genus DT-89. The sequence goes on along the minus strand of JABSRP010000064.1, from coordinate 29,779 downwards.
AGCAATCGCTTCATCTTGGTTCCTCCACAAGATGTTTTGCTGAAAACATAGCATAGAGGGCAATTTGAAGCAAAGACTAGCTACGAATTCATCGGCTAGGACGTTATGTCTTTGGGAGCGACACCGTAGTGACGTTTGAATTCACGACTGAATTGGCTAACGCTTTCATATCCAACCTTTCGCGCTGCTTCTTGCACCCTAAGGTTCTCTTGAATAAGGTACGCGCGTGCTTTGTCGAGCCGAATTTTTTTGAGGTATTGTATGGGAGAGGTTGCTGTTACCTCCTTGAAAGCCCGATGAAAGGCTGAAGGACTCATCCCGATCGACTTGGCTAGGCTATCTATAAGAATAGGCTTGGAAAATTCGCCATGGATCTCTTTTAGGGCCAATTCAATTTTTGATAGCTTGGTGTTTTTTAAGGTCAATGCGTGGAGGGATTGTGATATCTGCTGTTTGAGAAGATAGTAGAGAATTTCCTGATAAATCCCAGGGCCGAGGATCTTAGCGTCGGCTTGATTGTGGAGGCATTGCAGGAGTCTCGTTATCATTTCAAGGAGATGTGGTTTAACTTTTCCTGTGTAAAGCCCAGCCTCAGTTGTTGATTGGGGTAATTTATCTAAGGTTAGGGATGATCCCGCTAGGTGAATGATATTGCTCAGTACTTGAATATCTATATCGAGAACGACTGCCAGCAAGGGTTGATTACTATCGAGAACGGATTGGCATTCCAAAGGTAAGGGAACAGTGACAACCATATAGTTTTGTTGATCGTAGACATAGACGGTGTCTTCCCAATAGACTTTTTTTTGACCCTGAAAGCAAAAGATGATCCCTTGGCTATAGACAAACGGCTTGCGTGAATAAGCCTCACTAACACGATAGACCCCAACTCCATCAAGGTGGGTCTGGTTGTAACCTTCTTTCTTCGCCAAAGCATCGATATGTTCTAATAAACTGTCCATGGCATACTCCTCGGCCTTATCGTAGCAGAGCTTGAGCAAATTTTGTGTCAAAATATGTCATAAAAAGTAGGAATAGGCATAAAATTACCGATTTATGTATATATTTTTTAAATCAGATTCCGATATTATTCATATATCAGTTAACAGTGAAGAGGGAACAAAATGTCAGTAATTAAAACCCTTTATCTAGAGCAAGTGCTTAACAACCACTCCCAAAATATGCTGGGAAAAACCGTTGCCATCACTGGGACGACGAGTGGGACTGGTTACATAGCGGCAAGGGAATTGGCAAGAAAGGGTGCCGAAGTCCTTTTGCTTAATCGTCAATCCATTCGGTCAGAAACTGCTTACAAAAAACTTAAGCAAGAGGTTCTTGGAGGTAGATTCATAGAAGTCGAGTGTGACTTGCAAAACATGGCAAACGTTGACCAAGCGATTGCAAAAATTAAGTCTCGAATTGAAGTGCTGGATGTCCTCTGCAACAATGCCGCTGTCATGGCTTTAGAAGATCAAGCTACCAGCGATGGCTATGACATTCAGGTGCAAACCAATGTTCTGTCCCATTTTCAACTGGTGAAAGGGTTGATGCCGTTGCTGAAAGCCAGTAAAGGTGCCCGCATCATAAATCATACCTCTATGGCCCGTTTGGGAGGACCTTTACAGCCTGAGTTTTTCGGAAAAAATGGCGGTAACCTCGGTGGTGATGGAACCCAAGAGGAAGCTTTAGCCTTTGGCGGGCCGAGATGGGAGCGATATCACCAAACCAAACTGGCAAACTTTGTCTTCACGTATGCTTTAAATAATCGCTTGGAAGCGGCTGGTATCGAAAACGTGATGTGCGTCGCCGCTCATCCTGGTCTGGCGTTGACTAGCTTGGCTGCAACATCAGCAAAGTCTGGGGGTATGGATGCTAATGCAGAGTTTATGAAACAAGCTCAGTCTGCCGAGGACGGTGCAACAGGAATTATAAGAGCAGCAATGGATCCGAAAACAAAAGCGGGAGATTTCTATGGTCCCGATCAGTGGAAGGGTTTTCCAAAGCATCTCACACCCGAATCTGATCTAGTGACCGATGAAAACATTGAAGTATTTTGGCAAGGCTGTGAAAAAGCAATTGGTGAGTTGACGTTGTGATTACTATTTGACTAGAAAACACCGCAGACACTGAATGCATTCTGCGGTGTTTGGATAAAACTTCTCAAAAAATCATCGTTGTTGACGATGAAGGTAGCTAAGTGTTGTAATAGTCATCGCTTGCAATGCGTGCTATCAAGGAGGGATAGATGGGTCTTCAGCGCTTTCTCGTCTGCTTTGGAATCATTTTAGCCTTTGTCATTGCTACGCGGCTCCAATCGGAAGTCTATAAGGTCGCGCCAGGGCCGATACAAAGGCCATCACAGTCTTCAGAAAGCATGCCGAAAATACCTTCATCCAGAAACCATATCCTAAATAATCCATTGATCACGCCGAATACAATGACGAATCTTTCCAAGAAACCAAAAAGTCCAAAAGTTCCTCTATGGCGAGGACCTCCAAAATGCAACCCAGAGGACTTTAATCCACCAACATTGCCAGTTTATGCGACTCCCAAAGAATGCAAGTTAGCAGGCGGGGAATGGCGAGACAACTGGAAGAAAGGCAAACGCCACCCAAGGGGGAAAACTCATGGATGGCAAGCCCTCGGAAGGGGCAACTACAGATTTCGCGGCTGCACCGGATTTCCTACCGTTGATGGCGGTAAACGATGCCAGTACGATCAGCAGTGTTCTTCAAACTGCGTTAAGCTGCAACGTAGCGATGAGTTCGGCGTCTGCAATAAAAAAGTAAGGTTAAGCTACCCTGCAGGCAGAAAGTATCGGTGCAAGAACGGGATTCTCCAAACCATTATGGTTGACTAACTATCGACATCAAGTAGTAGGACTAGTTTCAACCGCAGAGTTCATATCATGGTTGTAGCGAGAAATAGCAGCCTTGTTGGCTCCGCTCTTATCAATAGTGACCTATTATGTTCTTCCTCTTGGCTTCCTCGGCGGTTACTAATAAGCCAAAAAAGACATAAGTTACCAGAATATTTAAAAAAAATATTTTTTTTAGTCAATATTTCATGCATTGAGCCGAAACAGCTTTTGACCCGGACAGGGCAGAGAGGTTTTGAAATGCAATGGAAAATTCTAACTATTTTGTCACTTCTCTCGAGTTTGACTCTTTTGGCTCAGCAACCGTCTCCGATTCAAAAGAAAATCGAGGAGTGGCAGGGAAAAGTCGAACGCAAACCAAAAGAAATCATCGTAGAATACGAAAAAATTCTCGAGATCTTTGCGACGACTCAAGATAAATTAGCCTACCTAGATCTTATTATACTAGCCGGAGAGGCCTATTATCGCGACTGGCAGCATGATACCGCCTACATCTATCTAGATCGCGCTAAAAAATACGCGAACGATAATGGGCTTTCCCAACGCTTGGCCCGTATCCAAAACATCAGAGCCTGGGTTAAAGTTCGACAAGAAAAGTTTCAAGAGTCCTTGGCAATTTTCGATGAAGCAACCCAACTAAACAACAATCAGGATCTTGCACTTCAGGCGAATATTCACTACGGCATTGCTACCGCCAATCATTATATGGGCAAAGTTGATTTAGCTCTCGAACACAACAAAAAAGGTATTGCTGCTGCTGAGAGCATGACAGGGTCCAAAAGTCAGCATATGAAGCTGCGTAGGCTTTCCGAGGGTGACGAAAATATAGCCATCATCCATCACTTGCGCGGCGAGCTTGAGCAGGCTCTTCATTACTACCTTAAATCGCTTAAAAACGATGAGATTCTTGACAATAAATACCGCATGGCTTCGAAGCTGAATAATATCGGTTACGTTCATCAAACCTTAGGTTCCTACGATCGAGCTAGGGAATACTATCAAAGATCATTGGAACTAAATAAATCGATAAAAGACCAGAAACTGATGTGGACGACCATGCAGAACCTAAGTGATATGGGGCTAGCTGAAAAGAATTTTAAGCAAGCTCGAGAATTTGCCAAAAAAGCGGTCGATGCGGCTTCCGAAATCAACTACCGTTCTGGTTTGGCACACTCAAGTTCAACTTTGGGGGCAGTTTACCTCGAGGAAAAAAACTATAAAGAAGCTCTAGTTCATCTACTGAAAGCCCGTAAAGTCTTAAAAGAGATTGATCGAAAAATGACCATCATCCTCAATCTCCTCCGCCTGGGTGATGCCCAAATGGGCTTAAATAATATGAAAGCGGCAGAGCAGTATTACCTCGAGTCTCTTAGTATCGCAGAAAAAGCCAATTTTTTGGTCCATCAGAAACAAAGCATCGAAAAACTCACCAAATTTTATAAGAAATCAAATAATTTACCCAAAGCCCTCGAGTTTCAGGAGAGACTTTATGGGATTAGCCAAAAGCTTCACGAAAAAAACCGTGAATCAGCTATGGCAGAAATGGATAAGAAATACGAGTCTGATATCAAAAACCAAAAGATACAAATCTTACAAAAAGAAAACGAAGTTTCTAAACTGGCCGAAGAACGGGAAAGAGATAAGCTTACCTATAGCTTGGCAGTGGTAGGTCTACTCTTCCTGATCATACTGTTTATTTGGAACCGCTATAAAATTAAAAACCGCTCCCACGCAATGATCACTAGAAAGAATGATGAACTCTATTCAGCCTATAACAAAATCCGGGATTCATATGCCAAAATCGAACAGGGCAAGCTTAAAATCAAGAATCAATACCGAGAGATTTCTAACTTACTTGATAACATGGCTCAGGCAATTTTTGTCATCGACGATGACTACATCATCAAATCGCCAGTTTCAAAATACAGTCAAACCCTGTTCAAAAGCGATATCGTCGGTAAAACTATTTTTGAAACAATCTATAAAGATGTCCCTGCCGAAGGCGAAATTTATGCAAATATTAAAACCATGATGAAAACATCCTTCGGTTCCCAACAAATCCAATGGGATATTAACGAAGACAAACTACCAACGAACGTCGTCTGTTCTATTGATGACAGTAGGCGCCACCTTAAGGTTCACTATACTCCGTTGTTTAATGAGCAGGAAGAATTGTCTGAGATTATGTTGGTTATCGAAGACCAAACAGATTTAATGGCGGCCCAGGCAAAACTAAATAAGGAAAAAGAACATAACGATGAAGTCCAGCGCATCCTACAAAACTTTATTAGAATGGGTTTCCACGGGGTTAAGGAATTCATGGGTGCAACATCGGAAATCCTAAATGAGGTTATTCAAGAGATATTTAACCAGGAAAACGAAGAATCCTATCTAACAATCATGCGGGCCTTACATACTCTAAAAGGTAATGCACGGTTGCAAGGGCTGTCGGAATTGTCTGGCCAGATACATCTTATTGAGCAAAATTTTATGGAAACGAAAGACATGGACCCTGAGGCAAAACGTCAAGCCATGACTGAAAATCTATTATTAATCTGCAACATCATCAATAGATACGGTGAAATTGGTTTAGAGTACTTCCATATCCCCAACATATACTTCATGGCGACTCTTCAAAATCTCAATGATAACTTAAACCGAGCCTTGGAAAGACTATTTGCCGACACTAAAATTCATCTAACTATCCAAACAACACTCGGAATCTGTTCTTTTCAACTGGAAAGTATTGGCCTTCGCTATCTTAGTCAGAAATTAGTAGGTGCCAAAACCAAAACCGTGACCTCGATAGCTGAAGACATTAAAACCGTAAAAGATTTGATTGACAAGGACCCCGATATCGCTAAGCGCGCCGAAGAGATTGTCGACAGCGATATCCTCGAAGTCTATTCTCAAAACGTAAATGGTCTAAAAGCGATAATTGAAGAAAATATCGACCAACTTGACATTAAGCGAAAAATCATGCGAGAAGTGAATTATCTTGACAGTATCCCTATAGAGAAGAAGATTCTCCAACTTGCCCCGATGGTTGAGGAAGTTTCGGAACGCCTGGCCAAAGACGCGAAACTCGTCGTCAATGCCGACCACCTAACTTTATCCAAGAGGGTGGCTGCCAGTCTGTGTGATAGTCTGACCCATTTAGTTAGAAACTCCATTGACCACGGAATTGAAGAGCCTGAGGAACGACTCGCCCGAGGTAAAAACAAGTACGGTCAAATTGAAATCAACGTTTCCTGTATTGGCGACCAAGTATCCATTGTCGTCAAAGATGATGGCAAGGGCCTTGATCAAGATTTAATTATTTCAAAAGCGAAAGCGGCAGGTATAATCAATGACGACCAAAGCATCAGCCAGGAGCAAGCCTACCAATTGATTTTCAATCCGAATTTTTCAACCAAAGAAATCGTTACCGAGATTTCAGGTCGCGGCATAGGTATGAGTGCGGTCAAAGAATCTATTGAAAAACTCGGTGGCACCATCGTCATTGAGACCGTACAAAACCAAGGAACTACCTTTCAAATTAAATTCATGAAAGAACACAACCTAACGTCTAGTTATAATATCGAGAGTGTAGCTCTCTAATTTACCAGTTAGGCAGCGGCCGGATTCAAATAGATTTGGTTGCCACACTTTATCCGGTTTCGTCGCAAGCTTTTGAATGCTCGCCTGGGACTGGGGTGTTGCTAGAGATGAAAGACTAACTTAACTCGAAGGATTCTTTTCCATAGGAATCCCAAAGAGCTTCATAAACTTTGAAAAACTCTCTCAGGAAGGACTGCTATTTAAGAGTTTTCTTAGTTACTTTCCGCCTGTAAACACATATCTCAACTAATTCACATAAAAAATAGCCTTGGAACGAAACGGTATAATAGACATTTCGTTCGCAAAAGCTTCTTCCTACTGACCTGCTCTCCCCTCCCCGGGTGCATTGAGCTTATAAACAAAGTAGGGCGCAGATAATTTCATATGTCTTTTACTTTGTAGAATTAAGTTTGGAATTTGACTGTCGGCTAGGTATAGTTCCCGATTGGGGCCAAAAGATAATGAATCGGCCCATTTTATCTTATCAGACTTAACTAATGTACTTAATCCAATCTTCTCTTCCCAAACATGGACGGCACCATTTTCGATGTCAGTGATATAGACTCGACCGTCTTTATCTATACTAAACCCATCAGACATGGGTTTTTCAGCTACTTTGATGACAGAAGATGCGACGTTGCTTATGTTTTCCGTATTTAATACATCTGTCTTTATTTTGAAAAAATATTTATGATTCATGGCACCATAGTATAACCATTTATCATCATGAGTTAGGGCAATCCCATCTATGCCTGTTTTGAAACCTACTAAGCCGCCGAAGAACTCCATAGTTTTTATGGGATTTCTTATAACCCAATCTTGTGCCATCACTGAGCTGGCCTTTTCGAGTAACCGCCACGATTTTCGGTTTTTGCTGTCCAAAACAACAATTGCTGGTTTTTGAGTCCAAGACCCCACATCAGCAAAATAGGCAAATCTGCCTTGAGAATCCACCTGCAAATCCTGTAGGTATGATCCGAACGGGGCTACATTTGTATCCGTTGCGGCTAAGTGGGGCTAGTTAGAAAACCAGTAATCGATATCCTGTGATCATCAATCATAGGAGTAAGTATGACCCTCGAAAACCTGCAAAAGTCCTTCGCATCACACAAAGCAAAGTTTGCTACCAGCGGCGGTGCCAAGAAAAGAATCCGTTATCCTAAAGAACTCAAAGCTAAAGCTATTCAGCATTATCGGAATAGCCCTGATCTCTCGCCGCAGCGGATGGCAAAGCTCATTGGAATTTCAACTTCTGCTGGTGATAAGTGGTTTCGTGGTATTAAGCAGAAGTCCGATCTATCCCTACATCAGGCAGAACCACTGCCTAATGAGGCATTTGTTGAGCTAAAACCTAAATCTGAACCTCACCAAACTTGAGAATTACCAGAGATTACGGTCAGGGTCACTGAGATTAAAATACCTAGAGGCACAAGAGAAGCTCAACTCCAAAGCCTACTTAGTGCAATCATCAGTGGAGGAAGATGATGTTTTTCTCCACAACAAAAATCAAAATCTACCTTTATACCAAGACTATTGACGGCCACTGGGGAATTGATAGATTGGCACACCTTGCGCAGTCAAAGCTAGGTCTTGACCCTAGGTCTGGTTCGCTTTTTGTCTTTTTCAATAAATCTAAGACTAGGGCGAAAATTTATTACTTTGATGGCAGCGGTAGCTGCCTATTTTATAAGCGTCTTGAAAAAGGTCAGTTCAAGTTCCCAAGAATCGCTGAAGGTGGGGTGTCATGCGATATTGCGCCTACTGAGCTATCATTACTTCTTGAGGGAGGTAGGCTGGAAAACATTTCAAAACCAGCACCATGGAACCCAGAAATGAGGGTAAGTTCCCATTGAATATAATATGTTACATGATTACATTGCTGCGCATGATTACAATGCCATACATCGATAACTTAATTCACAGAGCAAGGTATGAGGCTGCTTGCCTTGTAAAATCAGATCTTTTGCGACTCATCCTGGATATGGCATCAGCTCTTGAGCTACTGAAAACAGAGTTGGACTACAAATCAGACGAAAACAAGAATCTTAAAGGTAGCTTGTTTGGTAGCAAAAGCGAGTCTGTGGCAACCACAGGCGAAAACAAGAACGATTCTAGTGATAATTCTAGGAGTATTGATGAGAGCCGTGAAGAAAAAACAAAGGAAGAGCTTAAGAAGCTAAGAGCCGAAGCGAAAAAGCTGTCAAAAACGATAAATGCTAAGAAACCAAAGCCAAATGACAAGATGAAAAACGAGGAAATCTCTTCCAAAGTTCCCCATGGGATCGTTTGTCCTCACTGCAATACAGAAGTAGCAGACCTTGGAAAGTATAGAGAAGCTAGGGAAATTGATGTTCATCCGTCGAGATTCATAGATCGCAAGGTTAACCTACACAAGGGATCATGCGCCTGCGGAAGCACTACGATACGAATGCCACCGCCAGTGAGAGCAAGTGATGGATCAAATTTTTCGCCACGTTTTGTTTCAAGGCTAGTGCTCGACAAATTTGATATGTCGTTCCCAGTATATCGGCAGCGCCGCATGATGGAGTACGAGGGTCTTGACCTCAATAGATCGACCTTAAATCGTGCAATCGCTAGGCATACCAATATCTTTGGAAGCATTGCGGGTCGTATTCATGAGATCAGTCTTTTGGAAGAACGACTTAACGTCGATGAATCACCGCTAAGGTTTATTCACCAGGGCAAGAAAAAGACATCATTCCTATTCTGTTTTATCTCGGACAAGGCCATAAGCTACAAGGTGCAGGATGGACGAAATCGCAAGATCGTTACAGATTTGATTGGCAGAGGTCCTGGGGTTTTGCAAACCGATGGTCTTAATATCTATGAAAACGAGGAGCTAAACAAAGATCACGCTGGTTGACTAGCCCACCTACGGAGTTATTTTTTTCAATCTCTTATATCATTTCCAGAAGAGTCACTGGAGATCATTAAGCTTATTGCCGGAATATATGAGATAGAGCACAAGGCTAGAGAGGCAGGGCTATCACCCAGTGAACTCCTTGATCTACGGAAAACAGATTCGACGGAGCTTCTAGCTAAAATCAAAGAAACTGCAAATAGCTACAATCCACCGCCTCGGTCAACACTCGGCAAGGCGATAAGATATATGAATCGTCATTGGGCGAAAATTTCATACTTTCTTAATGATCTCAAGGTGTGGCCGGACAACAACAGTGCCGAGAGAGCCCTGCGTCTTCCAAAGCTTTGTCAGAAAAACCACCTTTTCAGCCAATCGGTATCAGGCAACAATGCAATCGAATATTTCAACACGATTATAGCTACTTGTAGGCTATGCCGAGTTCATCCCGAAGATTATCTCACTGATATTACAATCCGGATCAACGAAGGCCATCCCATGTCCCGACTCGATGAACTGCTACCATCGAATTGGCAGGTAGCACCACCCAGCGAACTAGAGCGAGCAAAAAAATGCGTTAAATACAATCATCTGACCCCAACCTGAGACTAGGCCACTAGATCTCTATTGCTCCATGAAAACTCTAGATGCTCCAGATACCTTATTTTTATTATCTATATTAATTTTCTTCCATCAACATGCAATATTTATAAGCCCTCTGCGTGTTAGGAGTAGAAGGAGTCGAGTTTTCCTTCCAAACTCTGGGGTTCCTACAAACTAAATAGGGTCAGCCAAGTCAAAGACGGGTTCTCACTGTGTCGGATTTTGCGTCAGCTCCCCAAAGCTTTATCAATAAAAAACCTTATGGATATGTCATGAAACTAAATGAAATCAGACTCTTAACTTTCGGTCTTTTTTTGGTTTTTCTTTTCCAATCACCTTTTTGCAATGTATGAAAGTACTTGTGATGATATGCAAGTATCTTCAAAGGTCCGAGAAATCCGGGTCGATGAGGGGGCGCTTCCATGGGCCCTTGGTTGGAGCATAGATGAAGATCGACAATGGATGCTGAAATGTATTAGGGAAGCTGAGATTCTCTCAGTTCATAGCTCCACTTTTGATTTATCACTTCTTTCAAACCTCGCGCGAGTTGCAAGAGTTGAAATATCAAACCGCAAAAATCTTGTTGGACTCGAAAACCTTCGTGTAGTAAACGAGATTACATTGAACAATGTAGATTCCATTGAAGGCCTTGTTAGTTTGAAAAGCGCGAATCGCCTAATCATTCGGGATTCTACCGCTGATGTGATCGACTTAAGTAATATGAGAACCCTGAATTATGTTGAGATCAAACGAGGTCAATTGAGTGAAATCAAACTAAGTTGGAGGATTACAAATGAATTATTCTTGCAAGAACTACCCAATCTCCAGACAATTACGGGGAACTCTACCCGTGTAAGTAAGCTGCGTCTAGGCAATACAGGGATCAGAAATATTCTGATCAATCCAACGAATATGGTTGATGATAGACTTTCATTGTGGAACAATTCTAATCTCGAAACCATCGACGTAGCTTTCCCTCAAGATAAGTTTGAAATTTCATCGATTGATTCCAAGAGCCTTAAACGAATAAGTGTCAAAGGTGCCGAAGAGCTAAAGATTGGTATTAACAACGGATCTTCTTTCGATATACCACCCTTGAAGATTGATGCTGAAGCTGAATCCTTGTTTTTCCGCTCTTACTCTACTGATATCGAAAGCCTGAGTTCAAGTGCGGAAATTGGTAGTTTTGGACATTTCGAAGGTAGCTTTGGGACGTTGAGTTTGCCAAAATTAGTTCAAACAAGAGATCTTGGAATCGATGCAAAAGAGATAAATTTACCACTTCTTAGAATTGTTACTGGTCAGCTTTCTCTGCTTCAAGCTAACGTTGTTGACCTACCCGAACTCCTTTATGTCGATGAGAGTATCTTATTCGGCAAAAATTCTAAAACTAGGTTGATTAGCTTACCAAAACTAGCCTTTGCACGAAGGATCAGAGCTGAGGGACTCCCTGAGCTCGAAACTCTCAACATCAATGATAAGGTCAATATTGAATCGAACGTCAGTATTTTCGGCAACCCTAAACTCTGCCAAACGGAGGAACAAAGAGAGAAATTTCTCTCCATCGAAAATGTTGAGAGCTGTAAAAATACTGCTGATTAAAGAGTCGAGTTACTTTTAACGAGGGCCAAGGATTGAAACAATCCAAAGCCCTTTTGGCTTAGAAGATAGTTTCTGTCCCACCATGAAATGAATGGCGCATTTCATGTGGAATAGGGTTGATCAACCCCTAAAAAATCTTACAGCCTCTGTCTTTTTGAGGACTCAAGGAGAATCGAGGTTTATGCGAGAGTCGATGAGGAACCGTGCTATGCTTTACAGCTTTAATACTGGCATAACATCTGTTTTCGCGAAAAAAAACTAATTATTTCTGTTGATCATCGCAATATTCTGTCAGATCTGCGTGTATAAGGTGAAAGCTTTTTTTCAGCACACCAACGGGTAACAAGAAAGAATAGAACGACGGTGAACTGAAAACATTTAGAAAATAATTACAAATTAGAACTGAGGTAAAACATTGAAATTTTTTAAAGGAACGATGCTGATCTTAGCACTAGCAACATCAAGCACAAACTTAATGGGTCGGACAACATCAGGAACGTCTCAAGGTAAAATTGAGTATATAAATTGCCAAAACGGGAACACCCAACAAGGAGTTCAAGCTAACGTTTTTCATTGTTCGGTAAAAACATCCGGAGTTGCTAACAATCCATGCACGGGAATGCCAAGTAGTCTTTTCAATCTCGTTGTTTCAGGAGATGGAGCATCACCCCATGCTGAGCAAATGCTGAGTGTCGCCTTGTATGCATACTCAAGCAATAAACCAGTATATCTATACTACTACAATGACAAATGCAAAAATGGCGCTTCACAGATAATGGAGATGTCGGGAATATTAATCTCCGAGTAAAATACCAAAACTTAGATTTAGACTTAACGGAATAACTATCACAAATTTAAAAAGGATCTTAAAAATGAATTATAGTAAGAAAGTCACCTTCACATTTATCTTAGCATCACTCATGCTCACACAAACCTCCTTTGCGCGCACCACAAGCGGAACTCAAAAAGGAGTGATAGAGTCTATCAATTGCCAGAACGGTGATACTCAACAAGCATCACAGCCAAATCGATATCACTGCGTGATTACGTTTTCCGGAGTAGCCAATACACCCTGCCCTAACAAGAACAATCGATTATTCAACCTTGTATTCAATGACGATGAGCAAGCAAATCCTAAAGCTTTGCTTTCTGTTGCTCTTCTTGCTCAGGCATCGAAGAGACCGTCTTATATCTACTACTACACAGACGAATGTAACAGTTCCCCATCTCAATATCTAAGAGTTTCTGGTATTCAAATCGGTGATCAGTAAAACAAGGAGTCATGATTAATAAAGGATCAGAATGATGCGTAAGAAAATATTGAAACATATTTTAATAGGGATAATATCACTAGGTGGTGCAGCTAGAACTTTCGCTCAAGAGGGACCCCAGCTTGCTAAAAAAAAGGTGGATTGTGGGACCATCACTTTTGATATTCTCGAAGATGACTATGAATGGGCTGGTTTTGGCGACCAAGCTAAAGAAGCAGCTCTGTGCGAACTTGGAAAAGCTGCGCAGGAGGAACTCGAGGATATTGCCGATGAGATTGTAAAGGAAGCGCTAGCAATGGCTTTTCAAGCTGCCTCGCCCTTTCTTGGCTCACTTTCCGGCCCGCTTTTAAGCGTCCTGGGACTAGGCGGTTCAGACGAAGGTATCAACCAAGAGGATCTTTTGCGGGAAATCGATCTATTGCTTCAAAAGCACTTCGATGCGGCAGAAGAACAAGAATTTAGGGAACTACTTGAAAGATATGTGAAAGCCTACAATGCTTGGCGGTTAAAATACAAGAATTTCCCAATCCACGGCCTACATAGAAATTTTCAAAGGAACGGAACTTATGATGAGTATCCACCGGAATTCGGGAGGGAATTTGACACAGCAAAAGACACTTTAGTACGGATTGAAGAGACCTTCTTAGATCTTATTACAAGAGAAGTGATTTTCAAGACAGAAGATAGCTATCAGGCTGCGAAGTACCTTATCGTCATCGGTTCCCAAGCGTCTGCTATTTGGCAGCTGATTGACTCGATCAGTGGTGGTACTAGCAGCACCTCTGGAATTGAAGCCTTCCTCATTCCACTCATGTTTGAGGTCGAGGAATCATTCTACAATCATTTTAAGAGTCAGGTCGTCACACTCGAAGACTATCGTGGGTTTGGCAGACGAATCTACAATGGATCATTGGTTCAACGACCAAGTGACCGCGATGACCGTGAAGTTGACTCTAGGTGGAATAGCGGAAGTCGTATTTCTTCTGTCTTGTCAATCCCAATTCACTGGGATCGAAGCCGTCTGGAGTTCTTTACCAAAAACGGAATCGATTCTGACAAGATGGCTATTTCTGACAAGAAAATCTACTTTGTCAATGCCAACGATGCTGAAATCGCTCGAAAAATTCTGAGCTACTATATCTTTACAGCAACTTGGTTTGGAGACTCTTTCACCAACAACTATTCTTTTGTTTTACAAACCTGGTATCAGATCGCGGGAAATCCTCAAGCCTATGAACATCATTGCGTGAGGGCGACGAGGAACTTTGGCTTCAATATGTGTTCGTGGCCCTATGATGGACACGTTGAAGTCGACGATTCTGAAACACTTCCTGTGCAGACTCTTCCCAGAGCCAGAAACCTCTCCCCAAGCGAGATTTTTGCAGCCGTCACTTCAATCTAATTTCAGTCTTGGCTCGCAATCCGGCGAGCCAATAAACTCATTCCGGAGACAAATGTTTTTCTTACCAGATGACCAGCCTTCTCTACGTGCTGACGCCTATCTTTTAGAACGAGGGATTAACAAAAGCCTAAATGGCAGTAGTGTGTGGTCATTGCGAGAAAAGAAAAGTAGAATATATTTCTGAAAAAAACTTTCATACAGATGAGCAGCTTTGCAGTATATGTGCTGGGAACGCTATGGCAAGCAGCTGCGGACATCTAGGCTTTTATAACGCAAGTGATCTTCTAGATAGCATGAAAAGCTTGAAAAATTAAGGCGAGATTTAGAAGAGCTTCATAAAAACTAAATGGAAAATTTCGAAGCTCGTAATAAACAGAAAAACTACTTTTTAAGCCTTCTTGATATGGCCTCTCGATACTTTGAAGGCCAGATTTTTCATACAAAGAATAGATTTTATATATTCATAAACAAAATCATCGAAGCAAGTAGTTTAGGATTCGATACACACCACCAAATATTGAAAGACGATTGATCCTCTACCTTGAGGTATCCCTCGTATATCTCATCCATAAAAAGCCATTTTGGGGGCCTCTTATACTTACCCAACCTCATCATGCAGAAATGGAAGAAGGAGATTCATTTTTCATAACCTCACCAACCCTAGATACAAATTCGGCCATTTCAGCACCCGAAACCTGCGCTTCTGGAACGATAATCTCAAATCTGCAGTTACATATATTCGATCGAAAAATCGAAGCGATCTTAAGTTCGGACCCATTTATAGCCGCAAGCCGAAGCGATCTTGAGATCGCTTTGCGCATTTTATATTGGAAATTCTGGTTTTTAATATTTCATTATAATGACAATGAATTCGAAAGGGTTGAATATTTATTTACGTAGATCATCATCAAATAAAGACTCAGGTATTTTACGATTTCCAAAATTTTCGAAGAGTACTTTTATCCTCTCTATAAAACTTTGATAGTCAAATTTGTCAATATTAGAAATACAAAATTCGTCATTAGTATCGAAGTGATAAGTCATGTACGACATTATAATACTTTGGAGTTTTATAATTTTTTGAACGATCACCTTAGATACATCTTCTTGTTTAGATAAAGCTTCACTGAGACCATTAATTTGATCAAAAAGAGGCCAAAATAGATCAAGTTGTATGGTCCCTTTCTCATGAAGTAGTCCAATAAAAGTTTTTTCGTCACCATTGAGGTTACTATCTATTACATCAGTGAACATATAAACTCCTAAAGATTGATTGTTCGTCCAGCAGCCTTAGTTTTTTTTTCAATATTGATTGTCCCATCAAGATTCAATACGTGCTTAAAGTTTCCTTGAGAGTCGAACACTTCCAAATGATCCTTATGTAGACCATCTAAGTAATAATGATCGCCTTTTTTAATAGTATCTCCAACCTTTTTTTTCGTTTTGTATACTGCCTGACCTTGGAATCTTGTTGTAGTTTTGGACGATTGAGCTTTCATTTTTTTACCGAATGTACTAAGGAAAAATTCACTCATATTTGCAACGGGACTTGTAGCTTCACCCGCATTTTTCTTTAAGAATCTCAAATTGATTTCTAGAGTTCCAGTTTCGCTCCCCGGCAAAAATGGCTTCTTCAAATATTCGGCGTATTTTTGTAATTGTTCGCCAATTTTTATTTTAAATGCCTTAATAGTGTCCCCAATAAACCTTATTTCGTTCGGCGTTCTCCCAGCCTATCCACTTACCATCTGAATTAACGAAGGATCTAATGAGTTATATCAAGAGATATTTACAAGTAATTATAGGTACGCAGAGATCACATTATCCGGCTATTTAACTATACCAGTTGACAGACTAAAAACCCATGCGCAAAGTGGCTTTTGATTCAAAAGCTAAATCTTCGATTTTTTCTGTAGCTTAATCTAATCACCATTAGACAATGAGTGCTGTATCAGATTCTCAGTGGAGTCGAAGGGGTGAAATTTTTTTCGGCCCTACTACGACTGCTTGTGACCCTTATCGTGGTACTACGTGGTATTTTTCGCCATAGATGAGGGGAATTTCTTCATATCTGGCTGATCTAAATGTAATCAATGTTAAAAAGTGGGGTTGTGAGCTTGAAGTTGGCCGTCGACTCCAAAGCTGACACTGATCTCCCCTGAAAACCATTGGAGCCGATGTTAGCCGCGCTTTAGAGCTGCTGGAGATTATCTAAGGTTTAAAAATTTGAATCTGATCTGACAAACGCCGGAAAACTATTGACCTTTCGTTTTTTCGGTTAGCGAAACTTCGCCCTCTTATATTTAAAGGCCATTGATTCACAGCAGTTTTAAAGTTTCTTTAAGAACACATCATCATCGGATACAAAACTTGCGGCGCTAAGATTGTCAACTACAATTCCTCCCTGGGACTCCCTTGCCAAGAACCATATTGATGCTTCATCCGGGAATGGAAGCTGGATTGGATAAAGGATACTACTGGCCACTAATTCATTTAATGAATCTTCAGTTTCACTGGGAAAGACTTCGAGGAGGTGCTTATCGCAAGTCTCTTTATCTATATCTAGAAAGGAGTTTAGACCAAGCTGCCAGTCATTTTTGTAACAAAGTTGCCATTGATTCGCAAACTCCATATCTTTTTGATTGAGGTGAAAGCTTTTATCGGTGTAAAAATTATCTTCAGTCTCGAAATTAATAAAACCACTCTCAGTTTTCCAAGCGGAAGCAAAACTACCTTTTTTACTATAGGTATAGATCAATTCATCGCACTTTCCAGAGTAGCGGTCTACTTTTTGCTCTACTGAGACATCTGTAACGATAAAGCGAACAGCTCTCGATTGAGTTTCTAGAGTAGGGACTATATTTTGAATGAGACACTCGCTTTCATATACTCCTGGGGAAATAAACCAGCCAGGTATATCCTGGCCAAGAATCCAGATTCCTTTCTCTGGTATTGTCACTTCTATATTATCTTCCTGTGACCCACATCCAAGTAACAATGCTGTTAGCGGAAAAATGACTCTAGGACTTAGGGCATTGAAATGAGGTTTTAATGCTGTCTTTTTCATTGGACTCCACTTCTACAGATCTTTTCCGGGAAAAAGAATTATAAACTCTTCATGCGATTTTAAGTGAGATCCGAGCTTACGGTTCTTTTCTAGTTCATGTAATTCATCTGGTTCAAACTTACCTAAGAATGTAACTACTTCCTTAAACTCTTCATCACAAAGAGCCGATTGAAATGGTCGCTCACAATCAGCTTTTCTAAGGTCAAGGCCTCACTCATAGTCGCGGCCGGTGTTAACGACACTTGGAGTTTTATATCAATAAGTCTTGCTCAGGTTTTTATCATTCATATTTTGAATCTATTCTACTAAGCCTAAATCGCTAGCAAAAAAAGTTCGGCTAAATCTTCGGCCGCCGCTCAAGAGTACAAGCTCGTCACCAATAAATTCATACTTGATAGTTTGATTATCTAGACACTCTTGATCAGAGCAGTTTAATATGGTTTCAAATCTGTCATAACACGCAAGGGTAGGTTGAAAACTTGACAAAATACCGATAGCAGGTATTTCGTCTGCAGAAAATCTAAGCACAAAAGAACATTCGTCCTCTGACTCAACAAAATCAGACTTATTAGAAATAGATGCGACTTTGTTCACAAAATTATCGTAGGGAATCCCAAAAATTTCATCTGGTTGACCCTGGCTAAAATAACTCCTAAACATCGTCGATAGCCTATCTTGATAGCTAATGATTTGCTCAGCTGTCCAATCATCGTTCTTGATTGCAACAGCCCCAAATTCCGATTTGCAGCCGACCCCATTATCCAAGAAAGCGAGAACTACACCTTTACTCTCGAGACCTATAGCACCCACAGAATAATACAAAGAGACTGAATTGGGACAA
Source organism: Pseudobacteriovorax sp. (assembly GCA_013215145.1). Classification (GTDB taxonomy): domain Bacteria; phylum Bdellovibrionota_B; class Oligoflexia; order Oligoflexales; family Oligoflexaceae; genus DT-89. The sequence continues at coordinate 11,634 of JABSRP010000064.1, read as the reverse complement.
GCATCCGTCTTTGACTCGACAATTTCCTTATAACACTTAATTTCATTGCTTGCCGTTTGGTCGTCTAATACTTCTTTAGTAATCTCTACAAAAAAATCGCAGCGATCTTTGTAATCAAGCTCGGTATATGGGACTTCCTCGAGTTTTGCCTCTATTGACTTTGCTTCGAATAGTGCTAGTTCTTCATTTGGCTCTGCATCAGGGGTTTCTGATTTAGAAGATTTCTCATCACTGCAAGCCATAATGACGCCTAAAACTAAGAGATAAATGGGTAGTTTTTTCATGGGATCCACTCCTAGCTATTGAGTAGCTTGAATTACCGCAGTTTCGAAAGAGCTTTTTATAGAACTATGCAGGGCGGTTGCCAAATCTTTTTTTCCCAACGAAAGCTTCCAAGTATATCTGCCATTTTGGTAGACAACGCCCGGCAAATCACATCTGTAAGATCTATTCAGCTCGCGATTGCTAACTCCATCTATGATTAAATCTTTATAGTCGAGGGTAACAACCGAATCGCTTCTCAGGTTTTGCCAGGAAACCGAATTGGGCTTAGAAGCCAAATTGGATATCCCGGTATTCCCAACGCTAGCCTCGCTCCCTGAGTATCGACTCCATACCACTTCAGAAAACGCAGGAACCCTTCGATTATTAGCCAATACGACGACAGATCCGGTGAAATTGAATACAGCCTCCGACGAAAGGCTCATTAAATCTAGATTTGATTCAAATCTTACTTGCCAATTTAAAACGCCATTAACCCTTGGGCCAGATGGACAGACATTTGCACTTCCCGGACAAGGTTGACCGTTTGGTCCCACAGGCGAAAATCGGATGCAGGAATAGACTTCACGTCCTGAGATTGCTGGAGCTGTTCTTTGCATATTCCAATTCGTTGTCATCCTTCTTTCGATATCTCTATTGATAGCCTCTTGGCAATTTGGACCCACGCACCCCCAAGATTTGAGACTAGAGTTATTCTCTACTCCGCAAGAATAGATAAGAAGCAGATTACATAAGAGTATTAAGTTTTTGAATTTTTTCATTTAGTTTTCTCCCAAAATTATAAATCATTGTTCAAAAAGTTTTCTTTAAAACTTGAAAACTAGCTAATTTTAAATCCCTTTAAGTTTAAGAATGCTATCAATTGTTTCTCAGCCATCATCAGTTCAGATTTTTGCGAATCTAAAAATGGGCGGTTTTGGAAATTCACAATCAAGAATCTAATTTTAGATTCTGAATTATTTTTAAAAATACTGTAGGTAAAATCTTTACTAGGTTTAGGATCAATATTTTTTACTTCGGCTCTTATCTTCTCAATTTCTTCTTTGGAATGACTTGTTGAAGATTCGATATAGAAGAAATCTGGTTGCCAAGCATGACCCAAAACTGGTTTAGAATATTTAAGCACTTTAAAAGAGTTTTCAAATGCCTGTAATTCGCTATCATTAAATTCTTCGATTTTCATGACACTCATTCCTTTAAGAGACCTAACTCATCTTTGGTTGATTTTGAAACCAAGGGATTATCTATTAAAATCTCCAAAAATCCACCACTTGTTTTTCCGCCTTCTATAAATAGTTCGTTTGCCCCGGCAGAATTCTTTGTTGGTAATCTTGGGTTTAAATCGAAGTCAAATTCGAGATCAATTCTAATTAATCCATTTCCTTTTAACCATGCACCTGGGTTATCGTCAGGAATTCCAACACTTTTTCGAACAAGCTCTGCACTTAGATTTGTTTCTGAAAGTAAACGATCTACTTCACCTTTTGACATAACCCATTGTCCGTAGCCAACCCTACCTAAAACTTCTGCTTGTGCGTCCACTACGAAGATATTGTAGGCTTCTTCAGGAATCAAATAGGAATAACCCTGATCAAAATTGGAAATATGTATGCTCTCTTTCAGCGATATTCCTTTAGTTGACGAATATGAACCCAAATCCTTTAGAAAATCAGTAGAAACCTCACCAGCTCTATAGCTCATCCTAAGTTCGTCAAAATTTCGCGGAAAACGACGAACCAGATTTGGCGCATGACGCCTGATCTTTGTATAGCCTCTAGCGCTCTTTACTATAGGATCTAAAGTCCTTGATGCAGCAAGCCTTGAGGCCTTTCTAATCGTGTTAGTTACGCCCGTTGCCTTTAAGATGCCTGCCGCTGTTAGGCTGGCAACGATTTCGGTACCTATAGATCCAACTAGTTCACCAGTTTCGAAGGTGTTCATATTTGGAATTTCTTCGACTTTATCTTCTATGGCTTCGGAGATAATCCTAAAGGTATCTTCATAGTTATAAATAGCCATTAAAACGGCTTCTGTAGAGTCTATGGGGTGAGAAGCAAATTCAATGAATCCTTCTATACTTCGATACATGGTCTTTATTGAACCAATGCCACTACCCGCAAAAAACTCGGCATAGGCTGCAGCTCTTGTAACCGCAAACATGGCAAAATCATATTGAAAGCCATCATTGGCCTCCAAGGTAGAGCGAAGATACAATGAGGCTGCCAGCTTTGCTTCTTCGGTGAACCCTCCCGAGTAATCAGCTATCTCATTGGCCAGCTCGATGACCTGGTAGGAAAAAAAGTCGCTGGAACTAACATCGATACCCAGGATACTTTTTCCTTCTGCTGTTAGCTGAGCATCCTCATAGTCAGAGCCAAATCCTTTTTCAAAGTCCTCGAAGGTTTCCAGCATGTCTAGATATCTGAATCCGAGATCTTTATTACCTTTAGTATATTCACTATCTGTTAGTCTTGAGAGAAGGGCAACGCTAGCTTTTTCTGGGTTCTTTTGTCTTCTTACATAGTCATCATTTAGGGCTGATCGAACCCTTGCCGCGAGGTACCTTTCGTCTCTATCTGCGCTAAAAAGATCAGAATTAAGATTAATCCTCCTTTGAGGATTATAATAATTCGCTTCTGCCACAAGACCATTACTGGTGTAGTTGTTTAGAAAAGAACGATAAGCGGCAAGATCAGATTTGTAGGTTGGACTGAACCTATTCAAATTAACGATTTCATCAAGAGATTTATTAACTCGTTTTACGATTTCACGCTTAGAGTTATCGTTATTTTGAATCGAAAATCGATCAATCTCGCCGCTTCGTTCGACAAATCGTTTTACAAATCTCTTTAGCTCAAAGGGTGAAAGGTTTTCAGAAAAACCTGATACGCTGGCTGCTTTTCTTCGATCAAGATCAAATCTTTTAAAAAGAACTCGCTGGAGACTCTCTTCTTTTGTCTTATAGCGATTCCTTTCGATTATATTGACAATTTCGGCACTGGTTATGTTAGAAGTGCTAAGATTTTCGAGATTTTCAAGAAATCTGTCGAAATCTCTTCTATTTAGTGAAATGATTTTTTTCTCTTCCCCTGTCAAAGGAGAATAGCTGCTGTTTGCGAGTATAGCCATATTAGAAGCTAGTGCGGTAACAAACTCAGTAGACTCTTCTATAGCAGATTCAATTTCTTTTTCAACGGGGTTAACAACTACTACACCTGTACCAGGAAAATAGACGCCTTGGCTATCGTCGCCGCAAACCGAAAGGGTTCCGCTTCCTAAGGGACTATCTTTGCAATCTGCAGTATTAAAGCCGTTTCCGTATCCGCCACCGGAACCACCTCCTGAGCCGCCACCATCTCCATTTCCATTGCCTGTCTCTCCTTCTCCGTCTACCAATCCGCCAGTAGGAGAATCCCCAGAACCTGGCGAGTCGACATCCGAGGTGCAAACATTTTGGCCGTTTTCTGTCCAGCAGACAATAATATCGCCTCTTCTAGCGTTTCGAAAAAACCGTCTGTTCGAGTTTCTAGAAATAAAAGTTGAAATCTCACAACTTGTTTTATCGCTTCTTATCGATCTGATTACCGTACCGTTTCCGACAATACTATTTTCAATCTGTCGATAAGATCTTAAAATGGAATCCTGGTTTCCGTTGTCGACGAACAAAATTCTTTTGGATAGCTCGCTGCCTTGTTCATTTTTGTATACAAGATTAATATCAAAAACGGGAAGGCACTCTCCCAAGAGAGATGTTGTGGAAAAAACTAATGAGAGTAAAAAAACGAAATACTTCAACGGAGCTCTCCTATACTTGATAAAATGGTTTCTAGTTCGGAATCAATGTCGCCGGGACTTCTGGAAGTTAAGTCTCCATAAAGGGATTTTTTCTGACTGAAATTCATATCAATAGCGTCAGTTGGGAGCATTCCTGAGGGTTCTTTTTGATCTATTTCAAGAGCTAAAAGAGCTAGTAAGATGTCTTCTTGAGTTAACTGAGAGCTTCTTTTCAGACCAACAATATTTAGTACAAGACTAGCCTCTAGACTTAAGCTTCCTCTAGTAGAAAAAATAGGTGAAAGCACCCGCAGCGTTTCACTCTTTGATAAAAGTAAGTCGCTTTGATGACTTTCAGTAAAACACTTTGCTCTTTTATTATCAGCGCTACTTGCGAAATAGTAAAAAATTTCAGTATAGATTTCTATTTTCTTTCGAGACATTGAAGTTTCAAGTTCCCGACATCTTTGTCTTTGAATTCTTGAAAGAGCTGAGCGTTTTGCATTTTCATAGCTTATAGGTTTCGCTTTGGTATCATCTTTTCTTTTTGGTAGCGGGGGACTCGCTCCTCTTTGCAGGCGGCTGTATTCAGATCTAATTCGAATAGCGGTGGCTTCAATCTTACTAAGGAGTTCGCCGGAACGATATACGGCAGAGGCAGTCCGATTCATCGATTCGTACATATCGGAGGAGTTCTTAATATTCCTATTTAGTAGGGAAGTTAGATATCGCCTAAATTCAAGGCTGGTCTCAAGTTTTCCCAAGCCTGGAGTTTCTAAACTTGTCCTTAAAGACTCTTGCTTTACTGTCTCAAAGGAAAGACCAGCTCTAAAAATAAGCCTAGATAAGGTTTCAAGTTCAACGCGACTTTTTATCTCCGAGCTGCCGTAGAGATAAATGCCAGCAAATTTTTCGTTTTCATAACCTCCTTTAAAAAACGAGCTTTGGAGTCTAGCCCCATTTTCATACTGCAAAGCTTCTGAAGAAAAAGCCTTTACGACTAGAAAGAATGAGAAGACACTAGCAATCATATATCTCATTAGATTCCCCTCACGCTGATATTGCATTTAACTGGATCAATGTTAGTAAATGGCTCTGACTCAGAAAAAACCCTCGAACATCTAGCGAGCTTTCTTCTTACAAGGGAGTTCGTGGATTTAAGAGCTTTTATACTTGTTTCTAAAGATTCTTCTGGAAGAAAAGAAATATTCGTGAGCTCGCTCATGGGAAAGCTGCCAAAATCGACTTTGTTTTCATTACTTAAACCAAAATCGGTACCTGAAATATTTACAAATGGAAAATCAACCAGATTTTCGGAAGTTATCCCAAAGTATTCAGCAATCGTCTGACCACTCCGCGTAAGGATCCTAACATCCATTTTAGGGCCTGAATTAGGCACTACTTCTAATCTAGCCGCCTCGTACTCAAACCCAGTATATTGAATCTGTAGAAGCTGACTTCCAGTTGACAGTTTTATATCACGCCCGATTGTGCTAGCGATTTCCTCACAAATTGAGCTGTAGCTCCTTATTAGTCGTTTTAGCGCTCTTCGTTCAGAGCTGTTGGACGCGCTGCAACTAGCCAGTGAGACTTTTGCTTGCTGACGTTTTAACTCATTGGAGGCAGATGCAAGTGAGAGTTTTGTACGGGACTCATAGATATCTTCATAAAACTTAAATTTTTCAAGTTCCATGGCCTCTTTAGTAATCACATCCAGTAGCGGATTGCTGCCATCTGTTAAGTCAAGAAATAAGCGATTGTACCAGGAAACATAGTTATCCATTCCGGTGAAATAATCATCAATATCGCGAAGACTAAGAAAGTCTCCTATTTTACTTAGTTTCGCAACTAGATCATTTTTGTATTTAGAATTTAGCTCAGGGCATCTTTCCGCTAGTTTAGCTTCGAACTCAGCCTTGTCGACGCCTCCTGCAAGGATTTGATCAATTCGATCCTCCTGGCTATTGATGTAGTCTTTGAGCCTTTGTACTCGCTGGGCTGTCACTCCCGCTTCATAGGCGCCGATCAGGACTGCAGACGCGAATACTACGATAAAAGCTGGCCCAGATGCTGCCGAAGCAGACATCGCCTCTGCTCCAACTACTGCCATAGCGCTTTCCGTCACTAAAAAGCTATAGACTAGTGAGCTGAGTAGCTCCGGGTAATGAGCTCTCATCAGCTGCCATTTGTCGACTTGGCCCTGTTTTTGATCCTTGGCTTCAGCAGAGATACTCGTGCTGCACTTATCTACACTGCCATCACATCCAAAATTCTTTGAAATCTGGAACTCAATTCCTGGCCAACTAATAAAGTCGTCGGCGTCAAGCTTAATTCTTTCATGCCTTGATATACCTTTTTCGGCTTGAAACCTTGCAAAAGTCATTTCTTGCGATGCAATCTGACATACATCATGAGTATCCGATTTATAGGTCTCTAAGATCTCAAGTGCATTTCTTGTTCTTTGAATCTTAGCTAGGCACTCACTGTAGTTGGCATTTAAGGCATTTACTGCGGTTGCAATGCTAATTGCGACTTCTGGAGTGTATGTAGCTCGCCTATACTCGCTAATATTAGGTGATCTGTTTTCTTCATTGATAAACCTATCAAGATCGCCACCTAAACTTCTATGTTGATTTAAGCATAGTATCACCGCGTCGGCATCAGATAGCTGCTGTTGAACCGCCTTGAGCATGACTGACTGAATCTTAAGGCCATAACCACCATAAGCTCCATCGATATAGTTTCCTAAACCCTTACGATTGTTTTTTACAATACTTTCATATGCTGGAATGACCTCTTGATAGTGAACCTTAAGAAGTTCTCTTATACGGCTGATTTCATCAGAAAATCCTCTTGAGGATATTAGTAAAAGAAATATAGCTAAAAATACCTTTATTCTTTCCATTACAACTCCTCTTCTTCTACAAGATCAGAAAGCCAATCATTGCCAAAAAAATCACTAAATCGGCGCCCGAAAACAATATTGAGTTTGATAGCTATCTCTCGAAACTGACTTGAATTCTCAAAGGTTTGATCTAGCATCGTACTAAGAATTTCGATTATTGCTGATAACTCGTCCTCAGTTGTGGTTTCGGACTCTAGGTCAATCTCGTCCAATGCTTTTCGCAGTTTCTCTTTATCCTCTTCTGAGAAGAAGATAGAGTAGGTATCTAAGACACTGTTGGTATTGTTTTTCAATCTGCCCGCTACTAGTCTATAGTTCTCCGATCCTGACTGGGCAAGCGCTGTTAGAATATTTTGGGTTAGTACAAGGGCGCGTTTCATTTCGCCTAACGAGCTGTCATAGGTCTTCAGTAGCTCAATATATCCAAGCAGGGCGTTTGCTCCTGAAATAAGAAGGTTTTCTTCAGCTTCGATAGTGGCTAGCTTAAGTCTTTCTTTTCTTTCCTCACTTATCGATGTGATCTGGTCAACCCATGCAGAAAACTCTAGTTGGACCGTAGCAATCTCTCGTTTTATGCTTATAAGCTCGTCGACGAGAACTATGTGGGCGTCATCGTGGTTGGCGCTTAAAACGATTTGAGTAGCCAAGAATCTACCCACCTGGGGATCTGTAAAGCACCTTGCAGCATGAAAAGCTATGATTTCCATTTGATAACCGCTTAGAGCCGCATTATTTTTGTCAAAATCATCTTTCCAGTCGAATCGACCTATTAAGTAATCAGTCTTAATACCGTAGGTTGACTCGTTCAGATGACTCTCGGAGAAATGGATTGATCCATCAACTCCAGGAATATAGTCGATCGAGCGACAGGGGTTAGCTAAAACTGCAGTTGAAAAAAGTATCGATATCAGTGCAATAAGTTGTCTCATAGCTGACCTCCAATAATAGCACTAAGGCTGCTACTTAGATTATTCAGCCGTTCGAGCCATACTGAGTTTTTGTCTGAGACTTCACGTAACCCATCTTTGGAGGTATTTAGCTCTTGGATGATCGCATCTAAGTTTGAATTGTCAGACTGACATCTTTGGATGGCGTCAAATAAATCTAGAAGATCGCAGCTTTCATCGAATGACTCAAGGCATTGTGACTCAATTTCATCTAATTTATCTAGGTTTTGCTGTGAGCAAAAGTCGTCGATAATAATTCTTTTTATCTCGTCAGTTAGTGTTTCGTCTGTTAGCAAGTTGAGACTGCTTTCAAACTCTTCGATGTCTGTTTTAAGGCGTTTCGAAGCGCCAATTACTTGATTTATGGTTATAAGGCTGCCACTCAGATGGTTATTTTTAGCAAAAAGATAGAGGTGTTCTATATCTAGGCTTTTTAACTCGTTGTATGAGTCGATTTGAAAAGCGATTTGAGAGGCAAAATCTAATTTGTAATATTCGCTATTGCTAAAAAGTCCGTAGTCCTCTGCGGAAAGAAGGCACCGTTCGGTCTGCGCCTTCCACATACGAACAATTCTTCCTCCTTCTATTCCAGAGATTGGGGTGTTTTCTGGAATAACTCCTGTAAGATATTCGGTTTTGTAGGGAAAAGATCCATTAAACTCAACGCTTCTGGATCCAGACCAAAAAAATGTTCGGCATGGATCAAACGAATATGCCGTCTGAGCAAGTAGCGAAACCAAAACCAAAGGCACAAAAATTCTTTTTATTGCCATAAAATTTCTCCAAAATTTGAGACCAAAGCCAAAGTCTGAAGACAGGGTTTTTGGGCATAAAGGACCACAATGACGTTCAACAAAGATCATCATGAAACTTTAATTTGCCTTAGCATGTTGAATAACAAGTTGACGGGTGATAGCTTACCACTGCTTAGGGGGTAACTCTTCGAGTTGCCAACTTAGGACGTTGTCTTAATGATAACGTCCTTCCAATATCAAGATAGCTCCCTGCTCTCATACTGTTTAAACGTTTATACTATTCCAAAACGATTGCAGCCTACCCCTATTCATGTTCGCAAATCAACTGTCTTCAAGGTATCTAGAAAATTTTCTGTTCGGAATGAGTAAGTCGATTGAGCTCTAATTTAAACATCCGGCTAGTCAAAAAGTTTTCGTTCTGTTTTATATTTAGTGATTTCATATATTTGGATGTACCGAAGGTGAGTAAGCTCAAGCTTGCCCTGTTCGGATCTAATCTGTTGCCAGTATTCTGATTGCTTCCATCTGGATTCTTTCTTATGTTGGTCTTCTCATTGTCATTTGAAAGAAGGAAGTATGGGTGTCTCTCCACTAGTTTCCGAACTACAGGAACTACTAGTTCAATACTTAAAAGGTCACAAGAACCGTTCACTGTCTGGAATATCTAGAAAATCTGGCGTGTCATATAGTACGGTAAGGCGCATCTATAGTGGCGATACTTCAGAGCCTAGTTTTACTGATACAATCGTCCCGATCGCGGGTGTTATTCTCGCCGAAACAGAGTTCTTTGTATTTCTAAAAAAGCACTGTACTAGCAATGCATTATATTCAGCTATAGCTGATCAGAAAAAAGACCCTTGAAGCCACATACTGCAAAGCTAGAGTGGTGCAAAGTTGCGTTGTCTATCGAGGCTATGGCAGATATCTCCAAAGGTTGCACACTTCAACTCATAGAGAAAAAGTTTGGATCTTACGGAATAGAAGTCGTGAGAGAGCTGGAGAAGTTTGGATATATTAAAATCGAGCAAGATCTCATTTCCTCGATCGAACATGATATGATTGATACGAATATAGGGTCGACCTTGAATAGATGTAAAGTGTTGGCATCAAGTTTTTCAATGGGTCAATCAGAAAGAACAAATCGTCAGAAGCATTACTATGTGAGTGACGCTTTTTCTGTAGAGGCTTCGAAAGAAATAGATGAGCTAAGAAGTGAGTTTGTAAAGCGTCTGTCGGATATTCGTGAAAAAGACAAGGACAGAACAGATAAAAATAGCGTTAAAATTATAGCTATATTGAGTGAGGATATCGATGTTTAAATCCATAACTATCTTGTTTATTATGCTTAGTACTTCAATCCTCGCGGCTGGTACCCAAGGTGGTAACGCGTCTCGAATTATGAGTCAACTGAAAGCGAGCGATATAATATCGACTATTGATAGCAGCGAGTATAGAAGGGCAAGGATAAGAGCCTCACTCGAAGGGTTATCTACATTACCTAGTACAGGATCAGTGGTAAAACTTAATGAAAAACAAGATCTTACTGATACTAATGAGTCGATTTTCTATCTACCAAAGCAAAAATAAGATCGCGTCGAAAGGCGCTGACTAAGTTTTTAAAAAATAAGTACTCACGAATATTGTTTCTGAAATCGGAATTTCCGAGAAATGTTGGTATATTCAAGGATGGATTAACTGGTTATCAGTTGGTAGTCGTTTTAGCGACTGCTAATTTTCAATCATCGGTCTCAGGCACCTCAATCAATCATATACGCATCAGTGACAATAAAGGATTCTTGAAGTTAGTCCCTAAAAAACCTAATGAAGTCGATGGTTATCGCTTTCGCAATTATCAGGTAACTCTACAAACCTAAAAATCGTCGAAACAAGGCGGTTACCAAGTCGCGTTCTTCACTAAAGAGATAAAGGACGAATTTACGACCGATCGAACTATCATCTGGTAAGTCTAGCGATCCTTTTTGTGGTACGATGTGGTACTTCTCGCCTTAAGTAGAGGGAAAGTTTTCCCAAGCGCAGAAGTGTGTGACCTCATCACAATTATCTCGAATCTAACACGCCGTAATAGATCGACTATTTTATCAAGCGAGTCTCTAGCTTCGGATCAAACAACAATGTCGTCCTTTGCCTCGTCGGATGTTCCGTTGAAAAAACTGGTGTCTAACAGGATTTCTCGATAAAAAATGATTTTTCTAAACTCCTATGAGTCATACAGGATAATAACGTCTTCACCCGATTACCTCGGTTACTGAACTTATGCCTTGCAATACGGCTTCGTAGAGTTGTTCCCTGTCTTCGATCATAGGGAAATGTCCTAGATCAACAGTCATGGTATTTCTTTCGCCGAGAAAATACTCAATTAGATCGTTGTTATTTTCAGTGAGTCTTGTGTCTTGCTTCCCGCTTATCGAAATGAATCTGTTAGCCACCTTGCCAAACGAGGTCCTTTTTTCATCTGAAGGTTCGATCTTCTTAATCTCTGCTAGTAGATAATTATTTTCCATAAATGTCGAAAAAGCTAACACTTGCTCTTCTTTGACATTGTCTTCTACGTCTAAAGCCGGAAACCAGATTCTAGACATATCGCAGAATGATTTTCTTAATGATTTTTCGTCAGTGACTTCATACCTGAGGGTAAAACTTTTAAATGTTTCAGTTGGCTCGAGATCTAGTGGCAAATTGAGAGCTATGAAACCTACGTTAGTCGGTGGATCATAATTTTGACAGTAGTCAAAGAGAATGCGAGCACCAAACGAATGACCAATCAAAACGATTTTTTTCCGTGAAATTTCGAATTTGTCGTCGATGAGCTTGGATAGTGCATCTACATAACTAGCGTACGACGGTTTGTTGACTACTATACCTTCAGCATGGTTGTGTATTGCCAACCCGGAAACCCAACTTCCCGCCAATCTCTTGACATAGATTAAGCCATCTTTGCAAGCTCAATTTG
>JABSRP010000063.1 GCA_013215145.1 Pseudobacteriovorax sp. | reverse complement strand
AATCATGGGCTGAGGACTGGTAATGAGTGAAGATCTTGAGAAAAGAAAAGAAGAGCTAAAAAAAGAAATTGCTGAAACCAAAGAGCAAATAAAAATGGTCCGTGAAAACTCAAAGGCAATCATGTCGGGAGGGATCAAAAGCTACGAAGTTGAAACTGCTGCTGGCAGAAGAAAAGTAGACAGATTTAACGTAAAAGATCTTTTCGAGTACGAGAAATATCTATCAAGGGTGCTGCGAGATCTTGAAATTGAGCTTTCATCCCTAGAGGGGGATGATGATCTTGGAATTGATGTCATTGATTTTAGGTTTGACTAATGAGACTTAAATTTTGGAAAAAAGATAAAACCCAAAAGAGAAAATTTGAGGCGGCTGAGCTTGAGGATAGAATCGTTGGACTGTGGAAAAGCTTTAATATTGATTATAACAGCGAACTAAGTGGATCCATTGCAAGAATTAGGGACAGGGCAAGAGATCTTTGCCACAACAATGATTACGCCGCCAGGTATCTTTCTATTCTTCAAACTGAAGTTATTGGTGAAAAAGGAATACAGCTAAATTCAAATGTAAAAGTAGGAAGCGAGCAGCAAAGAAAAGAGTTAAATGATGATATCGAGGCCCATTGGAAAAGATGGGGCGAGAAGGGAAGCTGCGAGATTACCGGCAAGTATTCTTTTGTTGAGTTTCAAAAGATAGTCATGTCAAGCCTTGCAAGAGATGGCGAGGTCATCATTAAAAAAATTAGGGGCGCAGATAATAACCCCTATTCCTATTCCCTACAGCTATTAGACCCGTGGTGCCTTGATGAGCACTATCACCAGGAGTTTGTATCAAGGTCAAATAAAAATAGAGTCGTTATGGGTATTGAAATAGACGAATACTCAAGGCCTGTAGCCTATTGGCTTAAGCATAAAATCATTGGAACAAGCGGCCAGGAGTTCGAGTATCGCAGATACGATAGAAAAGATATTATCCATCTTTTTAGATCAAAGCGGCCTGACGCTATCCGAGAGGTGAGCTGGCTTGCTCCTTCGGCAAGGCGCCTAAAAATGCTTAAAGCCTATGAGGAAGCTGAGACTACGGCCGCAAGGGTTGCGGCTTCCAAGGCGTTTGCCATTATTGAAAAAGATCTAGTGACGTCGACCGGATATGGCGGGGAGACAAAGCGAAAAAAAATGAATCCTCAGCTAGAGATGAAACCAGGTCAGGGTCTAAAGCTTCCTGCTGGGATGGATATAAAAATGCTTGATCCTACCCACCCGCAAGGTAATTTTTCGGCGTTTGTAACCAAGCAACTTCAGGCAGTGGCAGCGGGGTGGAACCTAAGCTATCATACACTTACCGGCGATCTATCCGAAGCAAACTTCGCCTCATCGCGGCAGGGATCGCTTGCTGAACGAGACGAGTGGCGGGGCATTCAAGGGTTTTTAAAAGATTCGATGATGCTCGAGATATATCGCGACTGGCTATCAATGGCCGTACTTACAAGGGCGCAAACAGGCTTCAAGCTTACGGCATCGCGGGCAATTTTTGCCGATACGCCGCTGTGGATTCCAAAATCCTACCCTTGGATTGATCCACTAAAAGATATTAGAGCTGAAATCCTAGCTGAAAAAGCAGGAATAACTTCAAAATCCATAATCTGTAGCCAAAGGGGTCACGACTTTAACGATGTTTGTGATCAAAGGGCTAGAGAGCGGAAAAAACTAGAAGGCGCGGGGCTTATAGAAGATGAGAAAAGACAGCCTGAAGGGCAAACTACACAGTAGAGACGGCGCGCAGCCCTCAGCTATGGAGCGGCGCCGATTTTTTGAGATCACAGACAGGGGATCTACCCTTGATCTTGACCTGGAAAAAAGAGAAGTCACATTTCCCTTTTCATCTAGCTACGAGGCAGACCGGGGCTGGTTTAAAGAAACGGTTGATCAAACTGGAGTTGATTTAAGAAGGCTGCAAGATGGCGGCGCACTTCTTTTGTGCCATGATCGAAACCAGCAAATAGGAAAAACTCTTAGAAGCTGGATGGGAGATGATGGGCGTCTATATACAAGAGTTAAGTTTTCACGATCAGGGCTTGCAGAAAACGTTTTCCAAGACGTGATCGATGGAATCCGCCGAAACGTTTCGTTTTCCTACAGAGTTAAAGACTTTAGAGAAGACGGCGAGGATGAGCGCGGGGTCATGCGCGTAACGGTTACTCAGTGCGAGGCCATGGAGGTTTCGATTGAGCCAATACCGGCCGATCCTACTGTCGGTATGAATAGATCACAGGTAAAAAATATTGCTCAAAAAACAAATATATCAAAACAGCCATCAAGCGAAGGGGATGATGACGTGAAGCGAAATCAAATTATGAAAAGAGATGGCGCTGGGGCCAGCTCAGGAGTTGGCGGCGGAAGCCTTCAAGGGGCGGGCGCCGATGGCGGTCAGGCCGGTACGCCTTCATCCTCAGGTCTAGATCAAGATGAGGTCCTTGAGATCATATCTCTTGGAAGCGAGCACAACCGTATGGATCTTGCAAAAGATATCATAGCAAGGGGCGGCTCGGCATCTGATATGGCAAGGGCTGTCCTAAAAAATATCTCAACTAATGCTCACATTACCCCTCCGGTTAATGATGATATCGGGACGGGAAGCCTTGCTGGCCTTACGACAAGAGAAGCCGCAAACTTTTCTATATTTAACGCAGTAAAAGCCGAGGCGACTCGAAACTGGGATGATTACGGCCACGAGCGAGATATTATTCTGGCGGCAAAGAAAAGAACAAATCAGAATCAAGAGGGAATCCCCATTCCAAAAGAGGTTTTATATACGGCCTGGGGAAGAAACCTAGAGGGCGTCTCAACTACGGCTCAAGATTCGATTGGTCCAGCTATCCGTACAAATCTCATGTCATATATTGAAACGCTCGAAGCTAACACTGTTGTAAAACAAGCTGGCGCCACGACTATTACAGGCATCCAGGGAAATCTTGAGATGCCGCGCGGGACAAATAGCGTTCGTGCTACGTGGGTAGCCGAGGGCGGCGAGACGACGAAAACTAAACTACTGCACGATAAAGTAAGGCTCATTCCCAACGGTCTTAGATCAGAAGTTGAGCTTACAAGGCTTTCTCTTAATCAAGCATCTGTGGCTATGGAGCCTATTATAAGGCGCCAGATGGCCTTGAAACACGCTCTTGCTACTGATCACGCCATCTTTTTTGGTGACGGTCAAGATAAGCCTCTTGGCATTACAAAAAATCCGCGCGTGAGACGGTTAAGGTTAGGAAGGGAGGATGGCGGCGGCGAGCTAGATTGGCCAGCAGTAGTTAGAATGCAAACGGCTGTTAGAAGCGCAAATGCGGCGGGAAGCCAGCTTGCCTATATCACAACGCCAGCAGTTGCAGGGGCTCTTAAAACCACTGAAAAAGCTACAAATACCGCCCAATTTATCATGATGGAAGATGATCGGCTTAATGGAAAGCCAGCATATGATACGACCAATATCGAGGAAACAAACCTTGAGGGAAACCGGATAAGCGCCTTTGAAACTATGATCTATGGCAATTGGTCTAGCGTTATCATTGGCGAATTCGGTGATATGTATATCCTTGTTGATCCGTATAGCGGATCAAATAGGGATCTAATAAGCATTAAAGGCACTATGTATGTGGACATGGATTTAGAACACCCTGAGTCATTTACTTATTACAACGATATCATCGTGCCTGGAAATACTGTTGAAGTGGATGATCCTGATCCAGAGCCAGAGCCAGAGCCAGAGCCAGAATCATAGGGCGCCCATGGATAGCTTTGAGGATGATTTAAAGTCGATTTTCTCTGATGTCGCGGGAACCGAGGCGAAAATTATTACTGATGATGGTGAGATCAGCATTAGAGGGCAATTTGATAAAACTCAAGGCGAGATAAGCGTAGGCGAGGGCTACGAGGCATCAAGTGAGGGCGGGGTTTTTGTTTGCGCTAGCTCAGATGTCATAGGCCTAGAGTATGGGGCTACGCTTTTAATTAATGGTAGAAGCTACCAGGTTGTAAATATTTTATCAGACGATGCTGGTATGACAGAAATTGAGCTTGGAGACCGCTTAGTTGGAAGGCTTGGAAAAAATACTTGAAACTGTGGATCTTTCTGAAAAGGATATCAATAGAGCGATCTATATTGGTATCAATAGGACATTAACGCAGATCCAGCGCCAGCTTCTTAGAGAAACATCCCTTGATAAAAAAATACCTCTAAAAATTCTTAAAAAAAGAGCTAAGCGCCACCTTGCGACGGCTAAGAGGCCAGCGGCCTCAATCTCAGTTATATCAACAGATGTCCCTGTTATTGTTTTAAATCCTAAGCAAAACTCAAAAGGTGTAAGCTATCGGGGCGGTAGAATTAAGGGCGGGTTTATAAACAAGGGAAAAAACTCCGAGAAAGAGCAGGTTTTTAAAAGAAAAGGGCGCGCAAGGCTTCCTATTGAGAGGCAAACTGTCGAGATCGATGACGAGCTTAAAACAAACCTTGCAGCCCTTCAAATCCAGGTCAATAGGCGACTTGAGGTTAACATTATAAATCAGCTAAAGCGGCTGTCGGGAGCGTTTGATGCTTCCTGAAGGCCTGTATGACATTGAGATATTTGAGAAGCCAGTTATAAGCGCGCTTAAGGAGCGCTACAAGAACATCGATGTCTATACAGAGTTTCCTGATCATAAAAAGATTGAGCCTGGCATTTACGCCGAAGTCGTAGCATTCGGGCTATCAGGAGAAGAGCCAGATAGTGGCGAAACTGAGCTAGACGTAGAGTGGGAAGTAAGAATTGTTCTTCCCGTTACAAACGAGAATAAAAGGGTTGTAAAGCAAATCTCGGTTGATATTAGCAATCTTGTTCAAAACAATCATTTTGACTCTGAAACGGTCATATCAAAATTTGTAAGGGCCTCAGATGACAGGATTGATTTAACTAACCATAAAGCAGAGGTGTGGCTTGTAGAATTTTTTCAAAGGGTCCGAGTAGGTCCAATAAAGACAGATCCGATTGAGGATTTTTTAGAGTTTACTGGCGAGATTGAGGGCGGGGTAGCTCATGACTAGCAGCTTTCAGATGGCAGAGCTATTAAGGAAAATGGCAAATCTTTTTAATTACTGCGAGGTCATCGCTGTTAGTGGTGATGATTTAAGGGTTTCTGTCGAGATCGACGGTGAAAGCGAAGCTGCTAGCGATTTTATACCAGTAATTACTAGCTCTAATGATTTTGAGCCGCTTAAAATTGGCGATAAAGTCATGGTCGTAGTCCCAGACGGCGAGTGGTCAGCAGCATTTGTTATGGGGGTTATCAAAAGGCGATCAGACGTGCCGGGCGGGGCCTCTTCTACAAAATATATAAA
Source organism: Pseudobacteriovorax sp. (assembly GCA_013215145.1). Lineage (GTDB taxonomy): Bacteria > Bdellovibrionota_B > Oligoflexia > Oligoflexales > Oligoflexaceae > DT-89. The sequence goes on along the minus strand of JABSRP010000063.1, from coordinate 29,218 downwards.
AGAGTTCTCAGATGGGGCAAGGTTTGATTATGATACCCAGTCGAAAAAAATGAATCTTAAGCTTCCTGAAGGCTCAAAGCTAGATCTAAACGTAAGCGGCGACGTCTCGGTCAATGCTAAAAATATTTCGCTTGCTGAAACTCCGACAGCTCTTGGGGTCGTGACGGGCGAGTGTGTCTGCGCCTTTACTGGGGCGCCTCACCCGCAGGCATCGACGATTGTGAAAGCTGGCCTTTCTTTCCCTACCGCAGAAGAGGGGGAAGGTTAATGCCAATCGTGGAAGAGCTTCTTATTGCTGAGCTAGAAAAAGAAATTAGAGCGGCTTTTAATTTGCCACCTGATCTTCCCATGGGGGTAGAGAGTCTTAAGCTAGCAAGAATTGTAGCTGCTGGGGTTAAGTATGCTGTCGAAAATAATGAAGTAAATGTAACAAATACAGACGGTACGACGGGGGTAGGAAAATTCACATGACCCAGTTTTACGGCGCAGATTTTAAAACAGGTGAAAGAATTGAGGAGATTGAGGCTGTACGCCAGTCAATACGCGATGTTCTAGCTACGCCTGTTGGAAGTAGGGTCATGAACCGTGAGTATGGATCTAGGCTTTTCGAGCTTTTAGATTCCCCAATATCTGAAACGATCGACTATTACAGGGCTGCAAATGAGGCTTTATTTCGCTTTGAGCCTCGCTTTGAGCTTAAGACAATTTCGATTAAGCCAGGAAACACGGGAGCAATAAGAATAGAGGTAAGAGGCGTATTTTTACCAACTTCGGCTGAGATTAGGGATGATTTTGAGATATGAGCACCATTGATCTTTCGCGCATACCTGCGCCTAAAATTATTGACGAGCTTAGCTTTGAGCAAATTAGAGATGAGATGCTTGCAAGTCTTCCAGCCGAATATGCTGCGGGTCCGGCCGATCCTGCTTACAAATCTATTGAAATTGGCGCCTATAGAGAGGTTCTTTTAAGGGTTAGGATTAATGAGTCTGTAAAGCAGTCGCTTCTTCCATTTGCCGAAGGCACAAACCTAGAAAACCTTGCAGCTCTTTTTAACACGGAAAAACAGCCTAACTCAGAGGGCGAGCCCGAATCTGATGAATCGCTTAGGCAGCGGGCGCTTGAGGCTTTTGATTCTAAGACAACGGCTGGCTCTAAAATTTCATACGAAAAGCACGTAAAAGATATCCTCGGCGAAAAGCTGTTTTCGGTCAACGCCTACAGTCCAAACCCTGGCGAAGTTATCTTGCCTGTTCAATTTTCGGGGCTTGTAGATGATGAGGACAAAGCCGGTCTTCTTCGAAAGCTAGAGCGTGAAATTGAAGATCTTCGCCCGATTACTGATAAGGTTGAGATAAGAGAGGCAAGGTTTTTATTTTACGATTTTAAAGCTACAGTTTTTGTCTTGGATGGTGTTGATAGAGAGCTTCTGGCTGAAGATCTATCAAAAAGGGTTAGGGCCTATCTTAAAGATAGATCAAGGGTAAGTGTTGGCGTTCCTAAATCTGGGGCTCTTTCTGCCTGTCATCAAAACTCTAGGGGCGAGGCTAATCCTTCGGTTGAAAGAGCTGAGGTCACTTTTAGCGTGTCAGGTATTGAGTTTGACAATATTGAGTCAAATGATGATATATCGGCTATCCTTCGAGAATTTTCCCTGGAGGTAGTTTATGCAGACTAGCCTTCTACCTCCAAGCGCATCGCAGTTTGAAAAAGATCTAGAAAATGCGGTCAGGATAAGGCCAAGGCTTGAAAAAGAGATCAACGATGATCTTGGTCAAAACGTATCGATGCTATTTGCCCCGCTTTTTTGGAATTACAAAGAATGTCCCGAAAAATATCTTCCTTTTCTTGCATGGTCTCTTGGCGTTGATATTTGGCAAGATGATTGGAGCGAGGAGCAAAAGCGGCAAACCATAGAAACCTGGCTTAAGATAAGAGCAAGGAGGGGGACGCGCTTTTCTATAGAAAAGGCTCTTGAGGCTCTAAATATCGAGGCAGACATAACAGAATGGTTCGAAGATAGTGATGCTATTGAGCGCTACAACTTTGATGTGACCATTTTTCTTGATCAGCAGCCAGAAGATATCACGACAGATCTTTTTAGACGAATAGAGCGAATTGTAGAGCGGCTAAAGCCTATCAGATCGGCCGTTGGTTATAACGTTGGCGTTAGAATAAAATCAAAAACCTTTGGCGTTGCCACGGCTCGCCCCTTTAAAACTGTGGAGCTTTCGGCAATCCTATGAGTGATATTGTTATAACAGTAACAGATCAAGCTAGACAGAGGCTTTTTGCTCCGGGCGGAATTGCCATTAGATTTTCTAGAATGGCAATGGGTAGGGGATCATACGATGCCGATGGCTCAGAGGCGATACTTAGGGATGTTGTAGAAAACCAGCCGGTTGCCGACTCTAAAAGAATAGAGGGCGGGGTCAACATAGCCTCTAGGTTTTCTAACCTGCAAGAAAGTTACGATGTAAGTGAAATTGGGGTTTACGCTGAGCAAGATGGCGATGAGTTTTTATTTGGAATTGCTGCTAGGGCCTCTGAGCCATATTTTAGAAGATCGCCGATTGACGCCACTTTCAAGCTTGGGCTTCAGTTCGTTTTGCAAGAGGCTGAGGCTGATCGAATTATTGTAGACGGCGTTGGCGAGGAGCTAAATCTAAACGTAGCTGAAGAGATCGCAAAGCTTACGAGCGCTATTCTTGAATTGCAATATCAAGTCTATCAACTGAGGCGGGAGAGGGGCGCGTGACACTATCCCAGGACGTAGCTCGGGTTATCGAGCGAACAGAAAGAATTATCCAAGAGTTTTTTGATGTCGAGGAAGATGTTTTAAGGCTCGTAGCTGAAGCAAAAACAGAGCTTGAGCAAATTGGCGAGCAAATAAAAGAGGAAGTTCGGGCCGAAAGGGATACCTTTCCCTGGCGAAATGCAGCTGGAGAGGGCGGCGAGGATGCTTCTATCCTTTTTATCGGCGATGAAGTCGAGGACGCTAGAAACGCACTTGAATTTTTTAAGTTTACCCCGGTTCCAAATGGCGTTGAAATTTCTTTTAGAACGAGGCTTCCCGATCAGGATACCAGCCTTCCTCAGCTCTTGCTTACTGGTAGCGTTACAACAGAGGGTATTTTAGAAAAAGTAAGAGAAGTTTCGGGTGGCCAGGGTATTAGAGGAAAGATCGTCGAGAAGGCAAAATTCTATGGAACAGTGCTAGCCGGTGGCCTTAACGTTGCCGCATTTGAGCCAAATAAGGGCGGCTGGGCAAACATAGAGATCGAATGGGGTGAGAGGCTTTCATTTGTCGGAGATATGGGAATTGTTGGAATAGCCGTCGATGATTTTATAGAGGGCATGATTAAATTTGACATTGACGTTACAAAAGAATTTGAAACGCCAAGCATAGTTATTCAAGGGAGGGATAGGCGTGGTCCACGGGATTAGAATTGAAGAGGACAATACCCAGTTTGTTCCTGGGGTGAACGTTGTCTCTCAAGTAGTAATAGGGCTCTATGGGATTAGTAATTCCCCAGACGCCGAGAATATTGATGTTGTTCGAACAAGGCAAGAGGCTGTACGAAAGTATGGGGCGGGGAAGGAAGACGAAGATGATACCATCTATAAAGCCCTCCTATCGATTTATGATCAGGTTTCAAGTCAGATAGTTGTAGTCATAAAAGCCCTTGCTGTTGAAATAGAGCCTGATGATCCGCCAGCAGAAGATCCGCCAGCAGATGATCCAGCGCCTCAAAATGAGGAATTATCTGATGATCCAGACGAGAATGCTGGGTTTGTTGGTGTGCAAAGATTTAAGCTTGCCCTTTCTCGCGTAGGCTTTGAGCCGACTATACTTATTGCGCCTTCTCTTACTAGAGCTGGCACCGCTTTAAGTAACGATTTAATCTCTGTGGCCTCTGATATGAAGGTATTTACAATCTTTGATGTCGGGGGTGCTAACGTTGCAGAAATTAGGGCGGCAGTTGCAGAGCTTACAGAATCAAACAGGGCAATTGCTGTTCATCCAGATAAAGGCAGAACGCCAGAGACTAGAGAGGGCGGAGCCGCAACGCTTGCAGGAGTATGGGCAAGAACCCAGGCAGAGGAGGGCTTCTGGGTTTCGTTTTCAAATAAAGTAGCCCGAAACTTTGTTCCCTCAAGAGCCATTGGATGGTCACTTACCGATGAAAATAGCGAAGCTAATGCTCTTAATAATCTTGGAGTCACGACATTTATAAATGATGGTAGAGGCTATAAGGCTTGGGGCAATAGATCTCTAGTTGCTAGAACAAATCCCTACACATTTATTCCTGTTAGAAGAACAGCGGACGTTATTAATCGGTCCATTCTTGAGTCATCACAGTTTGTTGTTGATCGCGGTATCAACAAAAGCTACGTGACGGCAGTCATTGAGCTTGTAAATAATTTTCTAAGGGATCTAAAATTCCAAGGGGCTATCATCGAGGGTAGATGCTACGCAGATACGAGAAATTCCGCTTCAAACGTAAAACAGGGCCGCGTATTTTTTAGATATCAATTTACGCCGAATTATCCAGCAGAGGAAGTTACCTTTACAGTTGCTATCTCTGATGAGGGCATTGAGGAAATCTTCACAGACGCAGGAGGGGCGCCATGATAAATCAACCTAGATCCATTAAGGGGATGTCTCTTCTAGTTGATGGAAGGGGCTACGTTGGAAAAGTTAGGGAGTTTGTGAGGCCAAGGATAGTCCCGATAAAAGAAGATGATAAAGCGGGCTTTATGGGCTCAAGGCCTGTTTATCTTGATTTTGAGCCAATGGAGCTGTCTTATATTCTCTCTGAGCATAATACCGATACAATGCGCCTTATGGGCTTTTTTGATGACTATGTGCCGTTAATCTTTAGGGCAGCAAACACGGTAGGTAGCGTAACTGAGGCTATTGAGGTTTTTGCAAGGGGTCAGATAAGAGATGTTGACCCTGGCGCGTTCAAGGTGGGCGAGCTATCTAGCGTTAACGTGATTATGGATGTTGTCTATTATCGCTACCAGGCAAACGGCGAGGTAATCGAAGAAGCCGACATTGATAATCAGATATTTATTAGAGATGGTAGAGATTTAACAAGAGATATCAGAAGAGCCATTGAATTATAGGAGGCTAGATAATGGATACATCATCGCAAACGTACACCTACAAGCTAAAAATTCCCGTAGAAGTTAATACTAACGAGGGTATGAAAAAAGTTGAGCAGCTTACTCTAAGAAGGCTTCAGGTTAGAGATATCGAAATTGCTCTAAAAGATGAAATGGCTGGAAATATTTCTAATATCACAATTATTTCTAATGCAGCGCAGCAGCCAAGAGAGGTCGTCCAGGCTATGGATGTCCTAGACTATATGCAGCTTCAAAAAGGATACGAGGATTTTTTAGGGATCGGGCTGGGATCAGTAAGTCTAATGTAAAAACAGAGCCCAAAGAGCCCGAAGAGATCCTGAAAGATATCAAGAGAATCAAGGTGAATATCGCATCTGTTACTAGCTGGCCTGTCTCAGAGCTTGATTCGATGGAAATGTACGAATTTAAAGAGTATCACGATACTGTACTAGACCAGCAAGAAAAGATGGTAAAAGCATATGGTTTCAAAGGACTTTAATGTAAGGCTTGGTATATCAGGAAATGATACGCTATCGCCCACCCTATCAAAGCTCAAAAAAGCTCTCACCTCTGTATCATCTGAGTATCAAAACAACACCAAAAGACTTGAGGAGTATAAACGTAAGACAAAGGCTATAACTGTATTTAAAGAGCAAAAAGCCTCAATTGAAGCCCTTTCTATGAAGCTTAAAGGTTCGCAAATGAGGACCCGCCAACTAGCAAACGAGATGAGGCAGGCTGGAGGCGGCACCAAAAAAATGCAAAAAGAGTTCATGGCAGCAAAAGAAGAATCAGCAAGACTGTCGCGGCGCCTTGATGATGCTAAAAAGGGTCTTCATGCCATGAGTATGCAGGCCAGGGCTGCTGGGATTAATACAGGAAAGCTAGCCCTTGAGGAGAGAAAGCTGGCCCTTGCAACGGCTAAGACCACTAGAGAGCTAAAAAACCAGGAAAAAGCCTACCAAGCCATTAAAAGAAAAAAAGAAGAAATCGCAAAAGGAAGGGCTAGCTTTGAAAAGGCCTTGGAAAGAGGTGCTGACGCTACACTTGCAGCCGATGGTATATCTGGAGTTGGCGGAAACATACTAGGGGCTGTAGGCGGCGCCGTTGAGACAAGACGATCAGCCGGAGCACTTGCGAGCAGTATCAATGCAAAGGCGCTCTCAGGTATATCTGATCCGCAAAAAAGAGAAGAAGAGCTTAGAAAAATTGTGGGCGAGGCCGAACGGCTTGGGGCAACGACTAGTTTTTCCTTATCTGAGGTTCTTCAGGGGCAAGAGGCACTTGCCGAAGCTGGTTTTAAATCTAATCAAATTATTGCGGCGTCGGCCGGACTGCTTGATCTTGCAAAATCTGGAAATCTTGATCTTGCAGAGGCAACAAGAATATCATCTGGTATTCTTGGTCAGTTTGGAATGAAAGCTGGCGAGCTATCAGGCGTTGCAGATGTTATGGCTACCATTGCAACCTCGGCCCAAACAAACGTAAGAGAGGCGGGCGAGGCCTTTACCTATGCGGGATCGGTAGCTGCAACGGCTGGCGTTAAGATAAACGAGCTTGCGGCGTTTACAAAGGTTCTAGCAGAAAGAAGCATTGTCGGATCTTCTGCTGGAACAGCTCTAAGGTCATCTATTATCCGCCTAGCAGCGCCGCCATCGGCAGCAGCAAAGGCAATTGAAGGGCTTGGAATATCTCTTGATGGTCTTAGTATCCAAGAAAAAATTAAGGCCATTGCCGAGGCAACAAAAGACTACGATAGGGAAAAAAGGCTAAGTATCGCCTCCGATATAGCTGGACAAGAAGCTGTGTCTGGGTTTATTGCCCTCATGGATGCATCAATACGATCAACTAATGAGGAGGCAAAAAGTCTGGCAGATCTTTCAAAATCCTTTGCTGGTGTGACTGGGGCCGCTTCTGATATGGCAGCTATGATGGGAGATAACCTTAATGGCGATCTTATGGCTCTAGCCTCTATTAAAGAAGCCCTATCAAACACCATTGGGAAATCATTAGAGCCAGCCCTTAGGGCAGGAACCCAGGCTCTTACATCGATTTTTGCTGGGCTTAACAGCGTTCTTAGTATATCCCCTGCTCTAACAAGCGTGATTGTTGGAGCAACGGCTGCTTTCGGCGGGCTGTTAACTGTTGTAGCAGGCGGTGTTTCGGTTTTTATGGCAGCAAATAGCACCATTGCTGCCCTTCAGTTTGGGATGGTGCTTCTAGGAAAATCAACTCTGTTTGGTGTTTCGGCGCTTAAAGTGCTTAAGATTGCCCTAATAAGCTCAGGAATTGGCGCTATAGTCGTTGGTCTTGGACTTGCTGTTGCTGCGATAGCTGAAAATTGGGATTGGGTAAAACAAAAAGCAATGGATTTTGTAAATTTTATTAAGCCAGCTTTATTAACAATTTTTCCTGAAATGCGCTCTATGTTTGATATATTTGGAGAAGAAGAAAAAGCTGGTGCTAAGGGGCCAGTGACAGGGGCAAAAGAGGCGGCAAACCCTGGCGCCGTTACTATTAATGCCCCTATTAATTTTAATATGCAAGATGACGAGGTTTTAAGCCAAATCCTAAATAAAAAGATGGGAGAGGCTAAAACTGAGATGGACGATTACAGAAAAGCTATGTGGGATTCGCAGCAATGAAAGTTCAACTTGCAATAGGACCGGCCGTCTTTGAGGTTGGAAAAAATGTCATCGATAAAATAGAGAGAAGTATTGATACTGGATGGAAATCAAAGGAGACCCTTTCGGGTATACGGCGTTTTAATACTGGCGTAAAATCCATCGATGTTGTTATAAATGGCTACTTATACCCACGCTTTGGCGCCTCAAAATCTCTGATAGATCTTGAAAATCAGGCCTCAAGGCCTCTTCTTGTCATTGACGGCGAGGGCAACAACTTTGGTCTTTGGGTAGTAACGAGAATAAAGGCTAATAATTCATTTTTTATTGGCGGATCTCCCCAAAAGAAAACCTACACTATCAATATGAGCCGCTATGATCAGTAGGGAAAGAATCGTAGTGAGCCATCCAAGGCCTCTTGATGCCCTCCTATATGATAGGTATGGTCGCTATATTAAGGGTCTTACAGAAAGAGTTCTGGAAATTAACACTGGTCTTTGCGAATTTGAGTTTGTGCCTGAAGGCTATGAAATTATCCTTCCTGAAGTAGTCGAGGAAAAACCTAGGGAAACTATTAAGCTGTGGGATTAAAACCAACCTACATTATTAGAGTTGACGGCTCCGATCGAACAGAGATATTTCGGGGGCGCCAGGTTACTATCGGACTAACTGATGAAACAGGCTATAAGTCAGACGAGGTAAGCATTACGGTAGATAACTATGATTTTAGTATCGAGCCGCCACGAAGAGGTGTAGTGCTCGATGTTGATTTTGGCTATGAAGGAAAACTTGCTAATTTTGGAGAGATGACAGTTGACTCTGTTAGTAAATCCTATACGGCAAGAACAATTGTCATAAAAGCAAAAGGATTTGATACCAGGGGCCGTCTTAAAGAGAGAAAAACAAGAAGCTTTGACGTTGACTCTTTGGGGGATCTTGTCCAGAAAATTGCTGAGGAAAACGGTTTTTCTTCCCTACCGCATCCTCAGACTTTCGATTTTCAGATTGTAAAGCGTATTGTTCAACAAAAAGAGTCCGATTTAAACCTTGCGACAAGGTATGCTAAGCAGTTTGATTGCATTTTTAGAATTAACGGTAAAAACCTACTAGTTCAGCCTAAGGGTCTTGGCGAGACCTTTAATGGTAGAGAGCTTCCTGTTATTCCAATTGATAGATCTCAGTGTGATGACGCTGTCATTAGTTACGAGGGACGTGAGAATTTCGGATCTGTTGAGGCTAAATATAAGGGCTATGAAGACGGTAAGTTCGAAACAGTGAGGGTCGGCGATGGTGATCCTGTGTTTCGCCTTCCAAAAATCTATGATGATGAGCCTCTTGCAAGGGGCGCGGCTAGGGCGAAGCTTCAGGAGTTTAGATATGCTGGCGTTAGCTTTAATATAACGATTGAGGGCGATCCTTTTATCATTGCAGAGATGTATGTTGAGCTTACAGGATTTGACTCGGAAGATAACGGTCGCTGGCTTATTCAAAGGGCTAGTCATAGCCTTAGTTCATCGAGTTTTACAACGTCTTTGACGCTTCAAAAAGGTTTGCAGACTTAACTATAAGGCCTTTAAGTAAAGTCTGAAAAGATGCTGGTTTAGGATTTGTCATTTACGTCTCTAAAGTAGAATCCTAAAAGAGGTCCTGCGAGGGTTATTATTGGTGTTGTGATGTCTTTGTAGGTAGACGCTAATTCTGTTAGTTTGTCGTTCTGTATAAAGGGAGCGAAACCCCAAAAGATTAGGGTAATGGCTGCCCAAGCTGCAAACAATCCAAATAGTATATTTTTTCTTACTGTTTGGTTGTGTATATCGCGCCCGTCAAGTTCTGATACTACAGGTTTATCACTGGCCCAGTCTTCAGGTTCTTCTTTAGGTTTTTCGTCAGGAGGATTTTTTTGAGTCATTTTTTTACCTAAATACTATTTCTTTTCTGTCCCCATTTTTGTCTTCGATTAATACTTTGTTACCTGATCTGTGCTGATCTCTGAAATACAAAAAATCTGAGATAGCTTGGTTTACTGCTGACGTGTTTGATAGCCCTTTTTGGCTTGCGAATCTTTTAAGTTGTTCTAGTAAGTCTATCTTTATATTGAGACTTATTTTCTTAACATCCGAAACCTCTGTAATTACTTCAGTTTTATCCATAGCCTTTTTCCCCTAATTGTTTCTTCTAACTACTTGTAAATATTGATTAGTATAACACGGATGTACCAATAAGTACATAACAAATATATCTATACCACATATCGGAAGAATACAACATATTCTTGAATATTCAAAATATATTCATTATATATTCAATAAATATATAAAAGACACAAAAAAGATGCTATAATAGAGATAATTCAGGTAGTAAGCTGACATAAGCGGAAAAGGGCAGCATAAACAGACAGATAGACCATAGAAGGAGGTTTTTTGGCTGCTAAAGGTAAAGGTGCGGGTAAGGTAGTTAAAATAAGTGACTATTTTAACAAGAGTAGGCCCGTAGAATACAATTCCATAGATGGTGATACCATTTATGACCTAAATGATGATTGGACGCTTGTGGATGGTGAAGTTGATATCAAAAAATTGACTGCTAAAGAGCTTGATAAAAAAGAAGACGAATGAGCCAGGTTTTAAGCTGACTTATTCTTGTTTTTTTTTATTCTGGAGTAACTTCTTTTAGTGTGATGATGTTTCCTTGCCAGGCTTCTGTCAGGGTTTCCGTTTTCGTGAGAAAAAAACGCCGCATAAGCGGCGCTAAAGCAGAAAGCTTGGGTTTTAAAACTACTCAGCAGATTCGATGAATAGTATTTTGTTTCCATTGCTGTCGATTGCGTCGACTTCATAAAGATCTTCAATAGAACGAGCTTCAATAGGCAATATGTCATCTTTGGCATCGTGAGAGTAGATAGAGGTGTCTAGTTCGAAGGCATTTAGTAGAGCATCCATGTCTGCTTGAGAAACAAACACAGGAGCGCCGCTGCCACCGCCGCCGCCAACTGTTCCAGGCGCCCTAAATATTGAGACAGATCCGCCGCCGCCAACAGTTGTTGGGCCAGCTAAAGATAGACCTGATAAAAAGCTACACAATGTTATAGAGAAAAGTTTAGTCATCATTGTCTATCCATGTAAGATTCGTGTTAAAGATAAAGCTAGTATTTTCATGTTTGTCGCTGTCGTCTGTCATGAGTTCGGCGATTTGATCCATTAGGCTTTCTACTTGATGCATTTTCTCTTCGGATACAGTGCCAAAAAGCGCGTATTGTCTTCTTCTTTTTACATTAGGTTGACGTATAATTCTAGTGTTTAGTTCTGATGCTACGCTAATATGCTCACTACATGTAATCGTTGGCACAATTGATCTATAGCCGTCTAGGATGACCTCCGCGCAATCGTTTTCAACGAGATCGTTCGCTATATCTATGCCCTTATCACCATGCTTAGATAGTATTGTAGACTTGTTAGTAACTTTCTTTTTTGCCATCCAAACAAACATTTTAAAAATCTCTTCGGATCTCAAGAAATAAGGTAGCGAGCCAGGAGGATTGTTGGTGTCGTTTTCAGAAGGTGATATAACCAGCAAGTTTGGAAAGTTGTCTTTTAAAATTTGGATTTTGTCTTGAAAATCTCTTGCTATTACATCTGTGATTTTGAGCCCGTTTTGATCGCTTATAACGCATTCTCTGGAGAGGGCTCTTCTTATTGAGGGCTGCGAAACATTCGAAAGCCTTGATAGCATTGGTATAGAGCGGTTTCTTTCGGCAAGCCACTGCTCTACACGTTCTAAAAAATCATCCATCTAAAATCCCAATGTCAAATGAAAGTTCATAGCGTACTTTTTTTTAACAAAAAAAGATCGTCGCGACGAATTAAAAAACATTCATTGCGTACTATTTGTTTCTGGGGGTGTTTGAAGCACCTATAAATGAGGCATGTTTAATTGTCTAATCTCATTTTGAGGTGTCTCATGATTAAGAGAATAATTTATTCGTTTGCTCTTTTTTTGTTTTCTGGTCTGTGTGTAGCTTTGGAAATTGTTGAGCCAACTGTTTATGTCAGTAACAAGTCCAACCCTACAAAATGGCGGGAAATATGCTACAACAACGAGGAGTGTATTATCGTAGCGTCTGCTGTAGATCACCCAAACCCGAGAGCTACAAAATATAACAAGCTAGTATTTTTTACTACTAATCCGCAATATAGGCACAAGCAAGTCGAAAGCACTGTTAGAAATCAATATGGAATGGGTAAAGCCTCACAAAAAGTCATAACAAAATTAGTTACGCCAACAGATTATAATGATTTACTTGTTCGTAATAGAGTCATAACAACTGAGACTGATTTAGATGAAGAAATTGCGCTAGCAGAATCGGACCTTGCTCATGAAAAATTGGCTTGCGGCATGGGAATATTTTTATGCGGGTTAACCACTTCAGTATCGGCAGGTACGGGGCAAGCATGGGGATTTTTATTTGCTATTGGCACTTGTTCGGCGGCTACATTTTCATGCACCCGCATAGCTACGAGAATAAAAAAACTTGAAATACTCAGACGTAAGATGGAAAGGGCGCAAAACTCTGGTAGCGATGGCGGCGGCTACGGCGGAAGTGGTGGCGGGCCAATTTTAAAGCCGAAGCCTCCTGTTCCTCCGTATAATCCAACGCCAAATCCTCCGGGGTATGAAGTTATTGTAACGCCAGTCCCTACCCCTATACCCTCGCCGGGAGGATGTACTAGGCATCCATGCCCTGATATGCCTTAAAATTATTGATAAATGAGTTGTATTGAGCTATTTTCATATAAAAGGAGGCCTAAAATGCAAGAACAAACAAAATTAAAAATGTTAAATGTCGTGGAAAAGATATCGGGTGTAGTGGGCATCGTATTTCTAGCAATAGCTATAGCTGGGATGGCCGGATACCTTGAGTTTCCGAGCGTGACGCATTCTAGTATGTATTTTATGGTTTTGCTGGCCATAGCAATGACAGCGTCCGAAGGAAAAAAGCGAATTAAGGCAGAAATGAAGCTAAGGCAAGCTGCTTAGTTGTGAGGGTGGGTTTCTAAACTCACCAAGGCGCAAAGCGGTCCCGCTAGCAAGCGCCTTTAAACCTTCCTAGCCGCGCCCTGCGGCTATTTTAAAATCCATGTACCAAGAAAAACATTACAGGTTATAAAAGCAGCACCGAAAAAATGCTAAGCAAGAAAAATTTATTCTATTATGGTACAAAAACAGCACCGAAAAAATATCACTAAAAGCGAACCTTAATAATTCTCCCTATATATACAGCACCGAAAAAATATCATAATATTGATTTATTGAAACAACTGGAGAAGTTTAATGAGATCAGTATTGTTTATGTCGCGAAAGGGCGGAACAGGGAAGTCAACGTTGACATGCTCTGTAGCAGATACCTACGCTAAAAAAGGATTTGATGCGTTTATTTTAGATGGTGACCCTATGGGCTCGTCTATAAATTGGTTCATGAAACAAAAAAGAGTGTACCCCAATGGAAGCTTGACATGCGAAAAAATCCAAGGTGACTTGCGAGGCCCGATTGAAGAGGCTAAGAAAAAATACGATATCGTTCTTATAGACACTCCTGGGAGCGATTGCATTGAGTTAAGATCAAGCCTTTTGAGTGTTGAAACAGCCATTTTAACACTTAAATCATCAGATGTCGATATGGACACTAAAGGGTATATGCAAGACCTTGTTCTGAGGGCGAAAGAAAAAAACCCCAAACTAAAAATAAAAACACTTGTGACTATGGTAGATCACTATATAAGCGAAGATCACTTAAAGCACTATATCCATCTACTCTCTGAGGCGGGACTTTCTCCCTTCCCTACCGCAATTCAAAATCTAGAGGCTTTTCACGAAGCCATGGCTGTGGGCATTAGCGTTCAAGATTTACGATCATATAAGGCGAAAAAGCAAATAAACTCAGTATTGGAGGGCCTAGAAAGTGAATAACGATTTTATAAAAGAAGTCAATACTGACAGCAAAAAAGCAGGAAAAAAAGGTCGGCCGGTGGGCTCTGGGATGGACATCTATAAGAGTATGAATATCCCATTTTCTAAGGAAATGTACGACGCTGTTATGAAGATCCACGAAGATGCGAACAGCGCGGGAGGCTCCAGACTTTCTATTCGTCAAATTATATTTAGCTTAGTAAGTGACGGCGTGAAATCCTATGAAAAAAAGGAAGGTGTAACGTATGACAGAGTTGAATTATCAAAAAAATCCTTTTAGCGCAGCTAGAAAGATTGTTGATTTAGCTGGTCAAGGATTAACAGCAAAGCAAATATATGCTAGTGCGCCCGAGCTTGGGCTTACTGAGCGCAGCGCCAATGTTGAAGTTGGACGGTTAAAAAAACTCTCTAAGCTTCCAGATCAAGCACTAGAAATTTTAGAAAACTCAAATGTCAGTTGGTCGGAACTTTCTAAATTTTTGCGAATGACAAAGATTTCGGATCTTCAAAATATTTCAGTCAAAGAAATTTGCGAAATTTTTGAACTTGAAAACGTGATTTTTTGTAGCGATGAGGTTCGCAAAAATAACAAAAAAGCAGTAAATGAAAATGGCGCCAGCGTCATTTCCTTGTCTAATTTTATACAAACAGAAGAAAAGAGTGACAGTGATAAAACCTCTGTGGACGAAGAGCCTGAGGTTATACAAGAGTCTGTTAAATTAGACGAGAAACAGGGTGTAAAAGATGATGAAAACAGGGCTGTAAAACCTGAGGCTCAGGTTATACAAGCTGATTTGCTAGGCTCTGAGGGCTTGTTTAACGAGGGTTCGCAAGAGAAAGCTTGTTTAAATTATACAGAGTATTTAAACGGTGCTGGAAAAACATTTAAAAATGATTCGGTTCAAGAAAAAAACAGCACCGTAAAAATACTTTTGCGGCGCAAGATAAATACTGCGATCAAAAACGAAATCGAGAATTTTTCATATGCCAAAACTTTACAAAAAATATTTTCTGTGATTCTTGTCGCGTATTCTATTCAAGCAGTATGGGGCGCGGATTATTTAACAATCATGACCGTAGCTTCAATTGACGTAATTTTCATCTACGCATGGGTGCAGGCTAGAGATTTTTCTTTACGATCTTGGGCTAGGGCGCTTAGTTTTGTATTTGTACTACTTATGGCAACCGGCAATCCCGCGAACGATTTATATAATTCATATCAAACGATGAGTGCAAAAGTCGAGGGAACTAAAGCTGTAGATGGTGCCGTAAAACCTGAAGAAAAAGCAAATAGGGTGGCAAGCGCTGAGGCTGATGAGGGTACCGCAAAAGCATCTTTGGCAAAGCTCGAAAAAGGCACTCATATTTCTCAGGTTGAGGTTGATAAGTACGAAAAAGAACTATTGAGCTTTGCAAGTCAAAAAAGAGCAGCGGGATATCCAAACCCACATGTAATGTCTGAATATAAAGCGATAGAGAAAAACATTGCAGTAGCTAAAAAAGACGTAAGAGAGGCCAGAACTACTGCCAGAAAAGACCTTGAAACCGCTAGAGCCCAATTAAAAGAGGCAAGAGACTTACCAGTTAACACCTACTCTGCTAGCGAGATTGCAGCCGAGAAATCAAGATTTGCCAGCGATTTAAAAGAAAATGGACTTGTAGCCCTGTTAAGACTAGTTGTGATTTTATCTATAGTATTTCTAGCTGTTGAGGCCTCAAATGACTATCGACGAAATAAAACAGCTTGATTTATGGAAATTCGCCGAGAGATACGGCTATTTTGAAGATTCTAAAGAATCATCAAGTGATGGCGAAACTAAGATGTATCGGCACGATAACAGCGATAAAATAGCTATCACACGGCTTTCTAGTGGCCGCTTTGTTTGGGTGGGTAACCGTCCTAATGACGAGCGTGGCGGTACGATTATAGATCTTCTCGCATGGCTTGAGGCTATTAGCCCAAGCCAAGCGATAAGAGAAATTAGAGCAGGAATCACTAATGTAAGTTCTCTGGTTAAGGTAAGCAAACAGCCAAGGCAAAAACCAAGATTTGATCCTACAAAAATTAAAGAGCACATTGCCTCTCTTAGATCCGTATTAAAAAGTGATTATTTGCAGTCGCGAGGTATTCAGATTAACACTTACCGCAACAGACGTTTTGATGATCGAATCTTTGAGGATGAAAGAGGCAATATAATATTTCCCCATGAAAATATGGCGGGATATTGTGGTTATGAGATCAAAAACACTGGCTATACAGCGTTTTCAGCCGGTGGACAAAAACGTCTGTGGTCTTCCAAGTGTTTTAAAGATGACGACACGATAGTTTTCTGTGAAACCGGCATAGATGCGCTTAGCTACTATCAGTTATTTAAGCTGGATCGTGCAAGATTTTTTTCTGTAGCGGGTAGGCCGTCGGATGAAACATATAAACTCGCAATTAGGTCTGTAGAAAGGCTTACAAACCCTTTAGTGATTTTAGCATTCGATAATGATGAAGGAGGTCGAACACTTACAAGTAAGTTTAACTCGAAATTACAACACAATATTTGTAGAATTAAACGTCATTTACCGGAGAAAGAGAATACAGATTGGAACGATTTTGTAAAAAGCAAAATGCCCACAAGTTAGACTTGCAGGCATTTTAGAATTACTTTTGGGATTCTGAAGATTATTTAGTCAAGCTTGGTCGGCACCGCCTAAATAAACTTCTACACAGTCCCTTGGCATTGGCATGGATGCCTTTGCCACCATCGTTCCCATCCCCGTTTCCGGTTCTGGAGTCAAAAGCGTGTTGTCAGGTTGTGACAGCACTTCGAAAACAGGATTAACGTCCCATCATCATCTAGGATTATAAGTTGACCACGGACGGTTTGCAAGAGACGAAACGCAGCACTATCGCTAGAAATAGCGGATCTAAAAGTGCGCGTAATGCAGACCATACATGTTCTTCACGGTTTATATCTAAAAGCGAACCAAAAAATCCCAAAATAAAAAACAATAAAAATTTTCTAAATAGCACGTCAGAAGATTGTGGATGCACGAATAAAAGTCAAAATGGCGCCAGAATTCAAGGTGCTATTGCTGGCGATCCAATTTCAACAGTTCACTTTGAATCTGCTATCAAAAATAGCCGTAATGTTATAGGTGCTAGCAGCTATTCGGGGGTTGGGAATTTCGGCTCTCGGAAGGTATCTAATTCTTGCCCCAACACACTAGAAATACAGAGAAAAAATGAGGTCGACTTTTTTGGTGGTGAGACTGAAAAAGAAAGAATTGGATACCTTGCTAGAGTAGAAAAAAGAGAGTCGGTACAACGTGCATTAGCCGAATATATGACCCAAGAGGATTATGACGAGAATAATAAGCCATCGTCGGATCAAGCAAAAATTCTTCGAAATTTAAATTGGTGTGGAGCCCCTGCACATTCAGTTCATTTGGGAAATTATGTAGAAGATAGTGGCCGGTTTAAGAGAACTGGATTTAATAGATGCTCGAATTTCATGTGCCCCACTTGTAATCATTCTAAAACGTCGCAGCGTCTTAATGAGATAATTAGCGCAATGGACAATTGGAAGAACATGGGTCCGCATAATCATTTGTTGGCTGTTACTTTAACAGTGCCAAGAGATACAAGCGCGAATATTGAAGATTCATTCGTTGGTCAAAAAGAATTTTTTAACGAAAGCCTAGCTAAGTTTTCCCAGCATTTTAGCAAAAGAGCGAAAGATGATTTGGGTCTAATTACATCAAATACCAATGTTGAAATTACTTACGGCCAGAATGGGGCGCACTTCCATGCTCATTGTGTTTGGTTCATTACGGATAGTAAGTACAGGGATCGTACCGACTTCGACTTAAGCTACAAGCTATGGGAGATATGGAATGAAGTCTGTACTTGGGTTGCCACTAAACAAAAAATTCCATTCTTACTTGAAAAGATCAAAAAGGGCGATCCAGTAATAAAAAAGCCAGAACAATTTGAATTTTACAGAACAATTCGCGGAAAAAGACAGAAAAAAACAGGGATCAAAGGCGGTGTTACTGTTGAAAAAACTTGCAAATTTGATGCTGAAACATGGGCTGAGTATCTGCAAAAAACAGGTAAATCTGATAAGACGTTCGAGGAATATCAAAAAGAAAGAACAGATAAACTGGCATTTGAGAACACGTTTACAGCTAGCAAAACATCGCTGAGATATAACAAAGAAAACCGAGATCGACGTTATACTATGGACGATCTAACATCTATTCTAAGACTGGAGGAAAAAATACTTCAATCCCTTGAAGGTGAGATGTTACAGGAGGCTAGAAAAGAGCTTTTTTTCGCTAAAAAATGCGTATTTCTCAACGCAAAACATTTGAAAGGATTTCAGATGTATCGCTGGGGTTATATGATGGTTGACGGAAAGAAGGTCACAGCTAAAAGTGTGCTTGTTGAAGCTCAATCCGAAGAGAAAATGGTATTCAAGTATGAAAAATCTAGCGATCGGATAACAGAAAAAGAGATTGCGCAAAAGATAGATGACGAAATCAAAACAGGAAAGAAAAAGGGCTGCGGCCTTTCCCTATCGCCTGAAAGCAGCGATTTTTTAGATGATCTCTATTCTCAAATGACAACTCTTCGATCTAGGAAGCTCGCAATCCGGAAAGACATCAAAAAACGGCGCGAATCATGCGAATTTATACTAAAAATTAAGGGTAGGCTTGTAAATTGGGCTAGGAATAACCCTGATTTATTTGACTTTGAAACCGAATTTAAGGGGTTAAAAGAAAAGAAAATTGTCGGAAGCAAGGTATATTCAGCTTTACAGGCCGCTAGACATGGTAAGTCTAACCTTTATAAACAGTATCTTGCTGGCTTTGAGAAAGGAAAAACAAGCGAGGAAAGGAAAGATGACTATATTTGCACGATCGAACAACTAGAAAGTAAGGTAAATTCAATTCGAGACAAAGAAAAAGTGCTATCTACAGAGTCTAAGAAAAGAACTCTTGAGCCTCTTCATCAAGCAGAAGTTGCTAACCACAGCGCATTTGCCGAAACCATTGAAAAAATCAAATCAATACATGGTGTCCACTCGGTTAAGGCAAAGAGAATCGAAGAGGGATTTGCATTTACCTATAGACATCTTACAAGGATCTATTCTGTTGAAGTTGTAGACGAAAAAATCAGCTTAGTAATCGATTGGGGGCCACCAAAGGTCTTGAAAACTTATAGACTACTGGAAAGGTTTTTACTTGTTGAAATGGGTGTCAACCTGAAAAAAACTAGTCACAATGTAGTTGATCCAGAGGCAAATATTGAAAGTAGGACAGGTTAAAAGTCATAGAATGTCACTAGATATTGTCCTATTTATCTTGTAAAAATACTTGGTATTCAATGTTAGGTGGTCTATGAAGTTGTTCTAGGCCATCTATTTGCAGGATAAAAATGACAGTTCATATTTTTGAGGGTCTGTTAAATATGACAGACTATGGAGCGGTAAAAACGCCGATTCTTGATACTACTGGACAGCCGATTTTGGTAAGTATTCGAGAAGCTATAAATGGCTACAAAAGCCCAATAAAGCTAGAAATCACCGCTGAAAATGCCCAAGGGATCGCGAAAGCTCAGGGCGATTTTACTATCGAATACATAATTAGGTACGCCTTGGGTGGAGATCTTGAGGAAAGTTCAGAATTTATAGTTGGCGGTAAAAACGTAAAGAATGTTCTCTATAATCTCATAGATCGAAGAGTTTTGATAAGAATCTGGATATTAGATTGATTTACCCTAATCCCAAAGACTAGTAGGCCTGATTACGTTCTTGCTTGAATCTTGATCAGGTGATTTATATGGCATTAACTCATACTTTCTAAAATCATCTATAACAAACATATTCTGAGTTTTTGACCAATACTTGCAGATATAAAATTCATCTTTAATATCGCTAACGGTCATCAATGGCCCGTTTCCTGTCTTATGTAATACGATATCGCCTTTTTCCATTTTTCACCTCGTTTTAGTACCAAAAGCCTTGAAGCCACGACTTAACATCGTCAAGGTTAAGATTATCAGCTATTGAGAGCATTTTGTCGATTTTAGAAAAATCATCAAGTTTAATCTCTTCGTCCATTAGAATATTAAGCTTCTTATAGTTTGGACCCATGATATTTCCTAGATAATACTCTATAGAGTCCATCGAAGCCGAATCTAAGATAAGATCAATGATCTCATTTTGAAACCAATCATAATAACCAAGCGATGATTTTTTTGATTTTATCATTGATTTAGAAGCTATGCTTCCAATGTTTAAAAGGATGACGTTTTTATGATCTTGTTTTCCGTACCAGGTGTTAATTGCCTCAGAATAAGCGGCTAGGCTAGGGTTGTTAGCCCAAACACCGCCGTCTATGTATCTTGTGTTCCCAGCTCTTGCTATAGGGAAATACGTTGGTGCGGCCGTAGATGCCATTAAGCAGTCTGTAAGCGAGTAGTCAATCGTGGGGGAGCCTTTATAGTTGTGAAAACTAACAGGCTTCCAACGTCCCGAATTGTGCTTTAGATCGAACGCTGTAAGTAAAAGGGTTTTGCCTTCAATAGTGGATAGCTTTTTACCTGAAAAGTACTTTTCAAAAACACGTTGTCTCGGTTCACCCTCATACTTTGCGCCAAGTACACCAAAAAAACCTTTTAACTTGTTTGTAAAGCTAGTTTTGAAGATATTTGGTCCATCTTCTTTAAAAAAACTAACGATCTCTTCGGGAGAGTATCCAGCAGCTAAACCGCAAGCTACAATTGATCCACCTGAATTGCCAGCTATCATATCAACCTTGTCTAGAAAATCAGGGCGCTCTTTTAGAATACGGGAAACAAGCCGGGCTGAAAAAATAGATCTAAGACCACCGCCATCGAAAGTCAAAATTCTATAGGCGTTCTTCATCCTAGTAAGTCCACGTGCTGTTGGTTTTACGTGTATCTATATGAACGTAGGTTTTTGCCTGCGCTATGCCATTGAACCCGAACGCGAAAGCTAATTCTAAAAGCTTGTGCTTTCGAATTGCTGACATTCCCTTTGTACTGATATCTACGGCTTCGCCAACAAGGTGCCTACTGTTTTTGCTACCGCCAACGGCTTTGTTATGTTCTGGGCTTCGAAATCCGCTAGTTATTATCATAGGGTGATCGAATTCGTCTCGTAGAGCCTGGAGTTTGTCCATAAATACATCATTCATTTCACATTTTTTAGTAAGCGGACATTGAAGTTCTTTTTTTGAAAATGAGCGTCTTACATAATTTTTCTTAGACATGAATTTTTCCAGCTTAATAGACATATAATAGTTATGGATATTCTAAGGTAGGTGAACTAGGAAAAATTTGTTCTAGTAACCGCTTCGCCATGGTGTAGGGGGATTTGTGGAAATTTATTATGTAGGTGTCGGAACACTTATCCTATTAATGCTTGCAAGCTGTCTAGGTTATTTAGTCAAGCATAAGGAAACCAAGGCGGGAATTATCTCTATAATATCCGGTATTGTATCAATATTTGCTATTATGAACCCTCAAATACAAAAATTTAATTTTGGTTTTGAGAATGGCAAATTTCATGGCTCATTTGAAAAAGAGCTAAAAGAGAAAGTCGAAACACTAGAGAATAGAAGTAGTGTTCTTGAGGATTTTATTATTGAAAAACAAATAAAAAGTTCGCTGCAAGACGTTTGGTCGAACCCAGATGAAATATCTGCTACTGACGTAGCCGAAAAGATTCAAGAGATCGGGATAACTAAAGGGAAAAAAGCATATCTGATACCACTAGAGGAAAATAAAGAGGCGGCTGAGTGGTTTGCACCTAAAAAATTAGATACTAAAAAAACATGGATCTACTACACTGTAGATTCGAAAAATAACGTTGATGCTAGGATTATTACGCCCGATAGCGTTAAAAGCCTCGGCAAAATGAAATATGATGATGAATATTTTGAAAAGTTCAAAGATGCAAAATCAATCGAGATCGTAAATTACAAATAGTATATAATAGCCTAAAAATGAAAAGGAGTATAAATATGAAAAAGTCTGAATATTTTGCAAAAGTCGCTAGAAAAGCCGATACCGCAAACCAAAAGCTCAATGCTGCTGATGTCTCTAGAATGTTGAGAGTTGAGGGCGATCTTCTAGGGAAGATGAATTCTGTTGAGTACACCGATACGATGGCCAAATGGCTTCCAAAGAAAAAGAAGTAAGAGGTGGGCCGTGGTTAAAAAAGACTCTAAACAAAAATTAAAAGAGCTTCCAAAGCTATGCGGATCAGAAGATTTAGACAACGAGTTTAGAGTTTTTCCAGCCGATCTAGACCCTGGTAGAATGTCGGCAATTATGGAAGTTGGGCTGGTATTTGTAGAGGGTACAGTTCTAAAATATTACCTTTCGGGCGGAACGAGCGCCCAAAAACGTCTTTTTAGACAGGCCTGTGATATTTGGATGGAAAACGGCTCGCTAGAGTTTGCCGAAACAGACAATAGAAAAGAAGCTGAAATAAGGGTTGGATTTGAAAGAGGTAAAGGGCATTGGTCATACATTGGTAGGGCAGCGCTCGAACAACCAGAATACACCAACACAATGAATTTAGACACCTCAGCTACCCTTGATACTATGCTGCATGAGATAGGTCACACGCTAGGCCTGCACCACGAGCACCAAAACCCAAACTCTGGTATCGAGTGGGACAAGGAAGCCGTATATGCTGCGCTTGCTGGAAAGCCTAACTACTGGTCAAAATCAAAAACAGATAGAAATATTCTAAAAAAAGTAGCTGTCGACAGAGTCCAGGGCTCTAAATGGGACCCTGACTCTATCATGCATTACCCGTTTGGTGCTGGACTCATTAATAGTCCAGAGGGTTACGAAAATGGCATTTATCCAAAGCCTGGCCTGTCTGAAGGGGATAAAGAGTGGGTTAGGCATTACTACGGAAGATCAAAAGAAAGAGTCCTGCGGGTTGATAAGCCTATCGAATTAAAATTGTCTGGAGGCGAGCAAATCAACTTCAGATTTACGCCAAAGGCCAGCGGCGAGTATATGTTTAATACATTTGGCGCCGACGCAGACACGTTGATTACCGTTTTTGAAAATGGTGATCCTCCAAAATTCATCGAAGGTGACGATAATAGCGGCGATGATATGCACGCTCTTGTCATACTAACCCTAAAAAAAGATGTCGAATATTTGATAAGGCTTCGTCTCTACTGGCAGGACGCCGATAAAACAGTTAGCTTTGTAGTATATCCAGAACCAGCAGTTCAAAACTACAAAGACGATCTAGATAAGTGGCGCTGGAGAATAAAAGACAATAATGACACTATAGCAGTATCAGCCGACGGCTATGACAACCTAAACGACTGCATTAGATCATTAAAAAAAGTAAAAGAATTAATTGATCAACATGATGCTGACTCGATGAATGCTAGTTTCTCAAAAAAAGAATAAATCCAGATTCTATCGATGGTCGTGTCTAATCGATAGAATCAAGAGATCAACTATGGGAAAAAGTTCTTATCGCAGTCATTCAAGACTTTTGTAAATGCCTCTCTAATCACTTCCCCAGTTACCCCAGGCTCTTCTAAAATTTATATTTCCTCGTCCGCTGTACATGTTGAATATGAATTTAACAGCGTGATACTCACCTGTTGATAGGCCCATCGGCATCGGCTCATCTAACTCACAAGCTCTATAAACCAGAAAAAAATATTGTCAATATATGACAATTAAACTTGCAAGAGTACACGCATATGTGTACTCTGTAGATAGGTACTTAAAACGAGGAGGCACCTAATGAAGCTGAAAGATTTAATCAACGAGATCGAAAAATATGGCGCGACTTTCAAGCGTGAAGGAGGATCACACACAGTATATAAGGATGCTAAAGGAAAAAACCTAGTAATACCAAGGCATAGAGAAATCGCAGAAGGAACGGCAAGTTCCATCATTAGAAAAGCAAAAAAAGCCTACGAAAATTAAAAAATAGAGCTAAAGCTATTGACAAAGTATACCGATAAGTGTACTTTGTCTTCAGGAGGTAACCAAATGATTGGAATTAAAGCGAAAATTACTAAAGAAGGCGATTTGTGGTTGATTTCTATTCCAGCAATAGACGCCGTTACCCAGGCCCATACAAGAGATGAGCTTTTTCCTATGCTGGAAGACTATATAAAAGAGGCGAGCGAAATCGAAGGGATTGAGTTTGATTATAGGGACAATGGCGCGCATGACGTTGATGTGTTTTTGTCTCCAGAAAAAAAGATAATTCCCTGGCTATTAGGTGAATTTAGGGAAAACGCTGATGTAACTCTGGAAGAAGCCGCTAAAAGGCTCAATGTAAAAGGGAAGAATGCTTACAAACGATATCAGGACGGCGAATCAGTGCCTAGTATAAGCAAGTTTTCTGAGCTTCTAGAGGTGACTGGAAAAAGGTTGATGATCGGGTGATTTTTTTCCCTACCGCCTGAAAGCTTCTTTAGGCGGTTTTTTTTCATACATTCTAACAGCGTCGGCAAGAAGAGGAAGCTGGGTTGGCTTGTAAAAAACCTTACTTGCTCCTGCGCTTTTGTAAAAGCTTTCACTCTTTGAAGTATCGCCTGTGTAGACAAACGCTTCTATCTCCCGTGAAGAGGCTTCGGAAAGAATTCTCTCGCCCCCTCCAGTTCCAGGTACGTTTATGTCTGTGATGATAAGATCAAACTCAAAGCCCTGTTTACCAATTATCCTTGAAGCCGTGTTAATCTCAGATACAAACGTTAGCTCATAATCAGATAGATAATTACCCATGGTTTCTTGCATGCCGAGATCGTCTTCAATGATCAATAGTCTCATTCTTTTCCCTACCGCCAATGTCTTCAAAGAAAAAATTACCATCTGAATGATTGGCTACATTAAGAGGATTGAGCTACATAGTATCACCGCCTATATAGAGGTTTCAATTTGATCTAGCCTCGGCGCAAAAAACCCACTTAAGATGCCCTAAAAGACGTCTTGAGGGAGCTTAAAAAATCTAGGCGAAACTGTACTCATACATCTAAGAAAATCGCTTAAAAACAAAGCTAGAGATTTGGCATAAACGCCAAAAATGGGGCATATTTAATTTATTCTGTCCGCTGTGAGATTCATTCTGTGAAAATCGGTATGCTCGCTAGAAAATTATGTAGGGCAAATATTGCCCAAAGATTTGAAATCGGCCTCTAGGGTTCGCGCCTTAGGGAATAAAAATTTAAGCTTACCATAACCAAAATTTTTTCGTTGGAAGGCAGTAGCAGTAGGGAAAAGAATATTTCATTTTATCAAAAAACTAGCATACTTTCGGAATGAATCCTCACCGCCAGACTGGGGTGTTCGGGAAGGACCCGGTGGCTAATTAAATATCCTCTACACCTTGTCCCTCTTGACTCTGGCACGCCTTAGATATCATTAACCTTACCCCTGGTCACTGTCCTCGCTGTAGCGAGTCCGCGCATCACTGAAAATACAGCACTTAAACTTCCAGCATAACATCGCAAGACAATATTAGCGGTATGCAAAAATCAGAACCGGAATACTTTGGAAAGTCCCTATCATCACGGACAGCGGTAAATTATGCCCTCTGTGAAATGACACGGAAATTTATAATAGGCAGTAGGGAAAAACAAGAGCCAGGAAAGCTTCGAGCCTATGCACACCATCTTCTACCTGCGAGAATCTTCAGCCTATAAAGAAGCGCTAAGCATATACACCCAGCAAGAAAAAAACGCTAGCCCAGGTGATGAGCTGGTCTACCTCGATCCCAAGCTAAATAAATTTGAGATTGTGACAACCGGCGAGAGAGATCTTCATCAAGTGATTGAGGCCATGCCTAGATCCTCAATGCTGGTTATTTACTCTACCTCTGAACTAAAAGAGATTCGTCTTGCAAAAGAGGCATTCGAGAAAAAAAGAACTTCAAACATATGCATAAGAATACTTAGACCAAACCTCTCGCTACGGCCAAATGAAAAGCAGTCTTTGGCAGTGCTTCAAAGCCTACAAGACTTTGAAGAAAGGGCGCCGCTAGTAAAAGATACTGATAGTAAAAAGCCCCAGGTGTTTGGGAACCTTCCCCTATCTGATGAGCTAATAGAAAAGATAAAAGACGAGAGAAGAAAAGGTCACACGATTAGAGAGATTGCTAAAATCCTTGGCGTCTCTAAAACCTCGGCCTCAAAATATGCGAAAGGAATAAAGCCGGTAGATAGGAAAGAGGCAAAAAGACTTCTTGAAACCCACGTAGAGAAAAAAGAAAAAAAGCCGCCTCGATCTTTCGAGGGGCTTAAAAAAGATGATCCACTTTCCCAGTACATGGAAAAATTTATCGACTGGCAAAGAGAAGATTCAACAAAAAATACCTACAGGTCTGATCTTGCAAGATTTATTCGCTATATCTTTGTAACAGGCCAGATCGTTACAGATCCAAACGATCTAACCGAAGCTCACGCGCAGGGTTATCTTAACTGGCTTACAGATACAAAGTATAAAAATACAACAATCCATAGGGCTTTTACCGTAA
The DNA here is from genome assembly GCA_013215145.1 of Pseudobacteriovorax sp. Classification (GTDB taxonomy): domain Bacteria; phylum Bdellovibrionota_B; class Oligoflexia; order Oligoflexales; family Oligoflexaceae; genus DT-89. Next base: position 2,949 of record JABSRP010000063.1, on the reverse strand, counting down.
ATCAAAATTTTATGAAGTTTTGCATTGATAGGGGCCTTGCAAAGTCGAACCCATTCAAACTTGTTAAGCTTCCCAGGCGCGAAACCATGAAAGTAAAAGCAGAGCCTTTGAGTAAGGATGAGCTTAAAAAAATACTTCTTCATCTTCACGGGAAAATTGCGGCGGCAAGTGATGTGCCAGAAAGAGAAACAGCCTATAAAGTTTTTATCGGCGTTTACCTTTTAGCATCTGTCGGCATGAGAATATCAGCCCTTAGGGCTCTTACTGTCTCTTCGATTAAGAGCATAAGGGGCATTACAGCTCTTGAGCTTATTAGAAAAAAGGGTAGCCCCTATCGAAATACTATCGATAGAAAAACAGAAAAGCTGCTAAACGAATACATCGATTTTTATGTGACAAGCGATGGCGAGCTATCGCCTCCAGAAAATACAAAGCTTTTTTATGAGTCAAGAGAAAATAAGACGATTGCTGTTGGAAGAACATTTTTTAACGATCATTTAAGAGCGATTGCAAAAGAGCTGGGTATTAGAAAAACCATCACGACCCACGATCTTAGGGCAACATATGCGACCCTTAATGTCGACAAAGGTATGGCGCCAGAAGAGCTTCAAAGAAGGATGGGTCATAAAAAAATTGAGCAAACCCTTTCCTATGTGAAGCTTGCAGAAAAACCGCCTGAAGATTCAATACTTGATGATCTAGACTTTGACGGGGAGCTGTAATGGTTGAAAAAAAGAAAAAAGCAAGGGTCTCTAGAAAAGATGAAAAAGAGCAGCTTGACAAAGATTTCGAGCAGGCACGCCTTGCCAAGGCCAACGCAGATCTAAAAGAGCTTGAGCTTGCGCGTCAAAGGGCTGAAAGCCTTGATGCTAAGACAGTAGAAAAAGAATGGATGAAACTTGCAAGGACGATCCGGGCAAAAGTTATGCTTCTTCCTGGCGAGCTAGCAAACGAGCTAACGGGGGTCGAGTCTAAAAAAGAGATCGAAGAGATTACAAGAAATCACTGCGAGCAAACCCTAAGGGAGCTTTCGGGGGTTAGCTACAAATGAGTATGGAGACCATACTTAAAATCAGGGCCAAATTTAAAAAGGAGCTTGCGCCTCCAGAATCCCTATCTATTGATGAGTGGGCAGATATCTATCGGCGTATACCAAAAGAGTCATCGCCTGAGCCTGGAAGATGGTCAACCGACAAAGTCGCTTATCACCGCCAGGTCTACGCCGACGTGAAAAACCCGGATGTAAAAGAAATCATATGCATGGAAGCCTCGCAGGTAGCCAAGACAGAAAAATGCCTAAACATTGTAGGCTATCATATTGATAGAGATCCATGTCCCATGCTCTATCTTCTTCCTTCCCTACCGCTTGTCCAGGCAATCTCTAAGGATCGGTTTACGCCTATGGTGAGGGAAACGCCTGTACTTCATAAAAAAATATCAGAAGAAAGATCCAGAGACTCATCAAATACGATAGAGCATAAATCCTTTGAGGGCGGGACGATAACTTTTATTGGCGGCGGCTCGGCTCCGTCTCTTGCATCAAGGCCTATAAGGCTTGTTCTTGCCGATGAGTATGACCGGATCGGCGCTGTTGGGGGCGAGGGATCGGCGGCGATGCTTGCAAAAAGACGGACATCAAATTTTTGGAATAGAAAATTTATAGCGGTATCTTCTCCGACAAGAAAAGCTACCTCGAGGATCTATCAAAGCTACCAGGCGGGTAAAAGGCACGTTTTTACTATTCCATGCGCTCACTGTGGGGAGTTTATAGAGCTAAAATTCGAGCAGCTTCACTGGCAGGATGATCGCCCCGATACGGCAAGATATGAATGTCAGAAGTGCGGCGCTCATCTTAAAAACGCCGAGATAAAAAAGAATGTTAAAAACGGCAAGTGGCACTGTCTTGATCCAGAAAAAACAGACTACAGGAAATCATATAAACTGTCGGCTTTATACTCTAGATGGGTTTCTCTAGAAGACTTTGTCCACGAGTATTTAGATGCAAAATCTGACATTGAAAAAATGATTGTCTTTACTAACACATATCTTGGCGAGCCCTTTGAGGAAAACACCGAAGGGGTCGAGCACGTTGATCTTTATATAAGGCGCGAGCAGTACGCGGCGCCTGTTCCAGAGGGCGTTCTTGTCCTTGTCGCAGGGGTCGATCTTCAAGGCGATAGGGGAGAGATCCTTGTGCAAGGTTTTGGCTACGATTATGAGTGCTGGACCATAGAGCATAGGGTTATAAGAAAATCGCCGCAGCAGGATGAGTTTTGGGAAGATCTTGATCATTTTCTTATGAATACAAGATACGACCACGAGCTAGGGCCAAAGCTTAGGATTGTCTCGGCTCTTATAGACTCAGGAGATGGAAAAATTACAAACAGGGTCTATCAGTTTTGTTCTGATAAGGCCCATCGAAACATATGGCCATCAAAAGGTAAAGAGGGCGAGGATAGAGCCCTTGCCACTAAGTCAACGGCCAGAACCCAGGCGACAAAGGGAGATCTTTTTGTTTTGGGAGTAGATGAGGCTAAAACGCTTATCTATCAGCGGCTAATGGTTATGGATGTTGGTCCCGGCTATTATCATTACCCGTTTTCAGATTTTTGCGATCGGAGTTTTTTTAAGCAGCTAAAAAGCGAAAAAGTTGAGATCACATTTAAAAACGGCTATAAGTCGCGAAAGTGGATTAAAAAGAAAGAAAAATCTCCAAACGAAATTCTAGATCTTCACGTTATGGCCCTATGTGCTTGCGTGATTATAAATCCAATCTGGGGGGCAATCTATGAAAATATGTTTGCCGGGATTAAAGAAGAGGGGGCTAGGGCGCCTGATCACGATGATGAAGACGAATGGGCTGCGCCGCAAAAATCATGGGCTGAGGACTGGTAATGAGTGAAGATCTTGAGAAAAGAAAAGAAGAGCTAAAAAAAGAAATTGCTGAAA
>JABSRP010000062.1 GCA_013215145.1 Pseudobacteriovorax sp. | reverse complement strand
CTTTATCATAATGGGCTTTAGCTTCGACCAATGTTCGTCAGAAAGCATTGTTCTAGGCATGGTAAACTCGTTTTTTTTATTTCTCAAAACAAACTTTTGAGTTTACCAACATTTTTCAAGCAAAACTTAAATTGTCAACAGCCCCTAACATCTCGCTCTATAACTAAGGTTTCTGTGTTTGTTTTAGTGTCGGGTATGGTGCTTCCTATGATAAAGAACAAACCGAATACGAAAACCACGAGACCGGATATCAAAACGGAAACCAATGGAATTAGACGCATAAGTTTGACCCTCTTTTTTTAATAGCTAACATTCCAAGTAGGTAACTTCCTTATTATAACGGCCAATAAGCAAAAAGGTCTGAAATTTTTGTTGCGCTTAACGGGGGGACGTCGATAACGTAATATCTTTTTAATCAAGCTATTAGAGAGGGTTAATTGGTTCCATAGATCAGGTTTAGACAGTTACCCTCCAAATGACGAACTTAAGCTCAAGGGTTCTGGCATTTTCATCAGTTACTCTGCCTCAAATTGTGGGAATAAGTCCTTTCTTACTAAGCAAATCCTATGTTTTATTATGCTTTTTTCAGAATTGAGAATTTGATCAGGTTGTCACTCAAGTTCATGGAAAACTCTACGATTTATGTCGAAAGATAGATGCCGGTATAGAAATGGAACCAAATGAGATTGCAGAGCTGATTTTTCACACGGGTTTTTCCACAGCACAAGCAGTGAGTGACGTGTCAGGGCGTGGGGTCGGTATGGCAGCTATCAGAGAGTCCCTTAGGTCGAAGGGGGGTGATGCCTATATCCATGTGTTGGGGCATCAACAGCAGCATTTTGGAGACGATTTTGTTCCCTTTGAATTGATTTTGATGCTGCCAAGGCAGTTTTTTATCCATAAAAAATCCTGTTTGGCAGCCTAGATTAGCAGACCGGCCAAGACCCCAGCGATGCAAGCTATCACTTTCTATGAGAATAGAGTATTTTAGGATTTTGTGAAAGTTCCTACGATAGATCGGGTTCGGATCCTGTGATTTATTTGGGGGTGGGCATGCAATCGAGACGTTTCCGTTGTGTTCTCTTGTTACTATTAAGTTTGGGAATTCAATCCTGTTTAGGTTTCGATCAAGATGACTATATCAAAGCTTTGGAAACACTCACCTATCCAAATGCGTCCTGGTCACCAGATGATTTGGGTCAATGGCCTAGCGCCTTGGATCAACAATTACTCATCGAGCACCGTCCTGAGCTATACGTTGATGCTGATTCCTGTGGTCCTATGGATTTTTATAAGCAATATACGTCGCAGCTTCGCGGCTCTGCAGAGGGTTTTTCAGGCCCAGTTGATCGTGAGGTCTTAAAACGATTCGAACGAGATCAAAGCTTTCGATTGGAGCTACCAGAACCTCCGGACTGTATTCAATCGTCTAAACCTCCTTTGTATGCCTATAGCTGGTCGGAAACCTTGGATATGGGGCAGCGCAAAATTCCGATTAAGATTCTGAAATACAACCTGACCTTTTATAAAAGCGGTCTTCCCGCAGAACAAAGGTTCTGGCAAAAACTTTCTGCACTGCTAGGTGATAGTGATAACTGGCATTATCTGGATATTCATGGCGGCATGTTCTATATACTTGGACCAAAGAATCAGTTAATGGCGCTTGTTTTGGCCCAACATAACCATTTCAGAACCTATGTTGTAGGCGTTGATATTGACAAGGAGCAGGCGAAGACCATCTGCTTTGCAAGGCGTTCTAACGAACCATACCTTTGCAAGGAGTCACAGGCATTACATCCCGTGGCCCCAACCATGCTTCATATGCGATGGGTCGTTTCGGGTGATGATCGGCCATGGTTAGGCGCTTGGGATTTGGTGCCAGGCATTCAGTCGGCGCAAAGGGTGACCTACGATTTGGCTTTCTTACGACATAAAGATCCACTTATAACGAGTTGGCAAAATTTGGGTCCAAACCTAAAAATACTGGGAGTCATTCCGAGTTTTTTTCGTGATGCGCCGCCGGGAATGGCAGTTTACAACAGCCCAAGCCTTAAGGATGTCATAAATACAGCTCAGTACTTCTATTTTGACGGTTCTAACGATGCGATATTCGAGACTCATGAATCCCAAGCGAAAGATTTCTTCCAAATGGATGTTACTGAGGTATTAAATCATAATGGCCGAAGATTCCGCCAGGCTCTGCGCAAAGCTGGACATATCGATTGAATCCCTGAGTTATGCGTTACCAACTAAGACGTCCGGTGCTGGATCTTAGTTGGCATAAAAATGCTAGCCAAGGAGGCTTTTCAGCATCCAAGCAGTTTTTTCATGGAATTCGATGCGAGCGCCTAGAAGGCTATTGGTACCCTCATCGTTTGCACCGTCAAGAATCGGAAGGATGTCTTTAGCCGATCGAACCACTTGCTCATGGTCCTCAAGCAAAGCCTGAATCATGTCGTTGGCGCTGGCGTCGCGACTAGAGTCTTCTTTGACTGCACTCAGTTCGACAAATTCAGAATAAGATCCTGGAGCTGCATCACCCATCACACGGATACGCTCAGCAATTTCATCTACCGCAAGAGCTAAGTCGTTGTACTGAGTTTCGAACATGGTGTGCAAAGTCTGAAACATGGGACCTGTTACATTCCAGTGGTATTTGTGCGTCTTGAGATACAGGGTGTAAGTTTCTGCTAGAAGTTTCTGCAGGCCGCTAGAAATAGCGGCGACTTTACTTTCTTCTATGCCAATATTAAGTGCCATGATTACCTCAGCTATCGTTCAAAAAACTCACTATAGTCGAGGTGATGGCGATTGGCCATAGTGATCTCGTCAAGCCAAGCAGGCTCCGATCTGGTCTGCCTCGAGAAGAGGCCTTGCCGACATCCCTAGAAGAGTTTCATGCTGTTTTAGTCATAATACTTAAAGGGAGATTGTCGATGAGCTTCTACAGATCAACCCCGCAAAGGACGCCACTCACACGATCGGATCAGGAGTCTGTTTGGGATTATCCAAGACCTCCTCGTATGGAGGAGCTTTCTTGTCATATCGAAATGTATTTAGGCGATGAGCTAGTCATCGAGTCCTTTTGCGCCATCCGCTTTTGTGAGACGGCTAGTCCACCCACTTATTATCTGCCGGTAGATAGCCTGATAAACGAGCAGGTTCGACTGGAAGGCTCAGTTAAGAGCTCGACCTTTTGTGAGTGGAAAGGCCGTGCCTTATACCACGACCTAGTCTTTGTAAAAACAGCCCATAGAATCGAGGCTGCAGCCTGGTCATATCCCACTCCACCTGAACCGTATTGGGCGGCAAAAGACTGGTTGGGCTTTTATCCGAATAGGTTTGATTTAATTTTATTAGACAAAAAAGAAGTTTCGGGACAATCTGGAAATTTTTACGGTGGTTGGATCACTTCTGATATTGTAGGGCCATTCAAGGGAGAGCCCGGAACGGAGGGGTGGTAATGAAGCAACTCGAACAAACCTCTTGCCCGAAAGGCATGGAAGAGCATGTGATCAGCAAGAGATTTCCTGTCTCCGATGAACAGTCTAATGCCATTTGGCACAATCTTAACTTGCGTGAAACCTTTGTCGATGGTCAGATCTTTCCGTATCGGGTGGAATTCGATGCCAAGTCACAAAACGGGCCATTCGCTGAGGGAGAGTTAAACATCCATCACGGTCCCGGCCTTAGCGCGCACGGGCGTATTGGGAAAATTACCAGTGAGTACCGCATTCTTCAGTATTTTTATGGATCATACGTGCTGAGTTTTCGTTGGATTAGGCCGGTATCCTTGGAATTTTACCGGCATTCAGGTGCCATAGAGTTAAAGCTTCGATGTTACGTAAGGCCTTGGATGAAACCGATTTGGCAATGGGGTAACGACTTGTTTTGGAAGTACTTTGGCATTAGCTTTTTATGGAAGCATAAGGATGGAGAAAAAAGGGAGTTAGCAAGTTGAAGATATTTTTGTCTGTGGTCGGGATTATCGGGTCCACCTGGTTATCTGTAGGATGCACTTCAATTAACGTACCGAAAGAGCGCCTTGCGCCTGAAGAAGACGATTTATCGAGTGCAGCGGTGTCTCAAGAAACGGTTATTGAGGGGTTGGTTCGCCCTTGGGGAATGGCTTGGCTGCCCAATGGCGATATCCTCATCACCGAGCGGGGTGGACAATTGCGTATCGTAAGATCTGGTGCCTTGGATCCAAAGCCGATAGAAGGCGTTAAACCTGTATCAAAGGTTGAAGCTGATCAGTTGTTTGCGACGAAACAAGGGGGATTGTTAGATGTGTCCGTTCATCCTAGGTTTGCCGAGAACTCTTGGATTTATTTGACTTACGCCCATGGCAACGATGACGCTAATCACACTCAGGTGGCTAGAGCTAAGTTTGATGGCCAAGCACTGCAAGACTGGACGGTCATCTTTAAGGTAGGGCAGTTAAAATCTGGAGGGCAGCATTTTGGATCTCGTATGACCTGGCTACCCGATGAAACCTTGCTAATCTCGATTGGCGATGGAGGTAATCCTCCCGTCAAGTTTCAAGGCGATTATATCCGTAAGCAGGCTCAAAATCCCGGCACTCATCTTGGTAAAATACTCCGCATTCACGATGATGGACGAGTTCCTGAAAACAATCCTTTTACCAACACGGAAAATGCTGCGCCTGAGGTTTGGAGTTATGGCCATCGCAACGTTCAAGGGATCGTATACGATCCTGGGAGCGATCGTGTGTGGGCAACGGAACACGGCGCACGAGGTGGGGATGAGCTTAACCTCGTCCAAAAGGGAAAGAATTTTGGCTGGCCTGCTGTTTCGTACAGTCGCGAGTATATTTCCTTTATGCCTGTGGCCGAACAGACAAGCGCAGCCGGTATGGAAGATCCCGTGCGTGTTTGGACACCTGCTATCGCCCCGTCGGGACTGGCTGTTTATCGTGGCGACCGGTTTAAAGAGTGGGATGGTGATTTATTTGCCGGGGGTCTGAAATCGAAGAGCGTCAGGCGACTCAGCCTTGGTCCCGATGGCACGGTGGCTTCCGAGTCACAAATTCCTGTTGGGCAGCGCGTCCGCGATGTCAGGCTAGGGCCTGATGGCTTTATTTACGTTCTTACCGATGACGATTCTGGTCGCCTGTTACGTCTTCAGCCCCGATCCTAAATAAGAATTAGCATTATAAATTATGTTTTTTTGACTCACTTATGCCTTTTATCGAGAGAGTGGTGGGTCTAAACGGGTTATTCATTGTTTCTTGGATAAAATTTTGGACCTAAGCGTTCTATCATAGCCCTGCGGGCTCAGTTGCATAGTTAGCGGTATTTATGAGTGTTTCCCTTTTTCGCTGGCATAGAGCGTAGGCCGATATGGATTTTTATCGGTCGAAATGCTATCTGTTCGGCAGAAATTACGTCTGGGAGAGTTGTTATGTTTCGAAACGTCTTATTGCTTAGCCTTGTATTTATCCTTTTCGGCTGCGGCCAGGACCAGCAGACAAGTCCTTATGAGCTAGCTTCGGCAAGCCAGTATACTGAGTCTAAAACCGACAATACGGGCTGGTGGTGGTATCACGGGATTTCCGCCGAGACTTTGTCCCAGCGATTATCTCAGAATCGAGCGCGCCTGCTAGACCTTAAGGTAGAGTCGGCTAACCCCCTGCGTTTTTCTGCTACCGTGGTGCGAAATTCAGGGGCTTATCTTTCGGGTTGGTGGTGGTATTATGGCCAAACCTCTGCTCAAGTATCCGAGAAGCTTCGCGAAAATAAGGCTCGTTTGATCAATATTGACTCTTACAAAGTAGGGTCTTCGAAACGATTTGCCGTCATCATGGTGCCAAATACGGGAGCCAATTCAAAGACATGGTGGTGGTATCACGGTTTGTCGGGTGAGCAAGTTAACCAAAGAGTTGATACCAACCAGACAAGAATCATAGACCTAAAGCCAGTCAACGAGGGCTCTCGGAAAACATTTAATGTCATTATGATCCGCAATCGTGGGTCCGACAGCCGTAGTTGGTGGTGGTATCATGGAATCGAAGGTGGAACGATCTCACAAAGACTGAGACAAAACTCAGCAATCATTACAGATATCGAACGGGAAGCCAGCGGCCGATACACGGTTTTGATGCACAAACCTAATCGTAGCTATAAGTCTTGGTTCTACTATGGTGTTTCATCCACTCGTTTGACTCAGCTTTACGAACAAAATACGGCTCGAGTCGAAAGAATCTCTGTATGGGGCTCGGGGACTAGCAAACGGTTTGCAGTGATTATGATCGATAACCGACAGGCACTTGCGACCCGTGTGGCTAGATTATTGGACCCTAATGAAACGAGATATGACGCCAAGACTGGCTTTTATCTCAAACAAATCAATGGACCAGTGAAGGCCGCCGAACACGCTCAAAGACCCATGGAAGTCGCCAGTGCCTTAAAGAGCCTTCATCTTCTGGCAGCAGCAAAAGATGTCAATGACGGCGAGCTCATCCTTTCTAATGCCATCCGCTGGTCACCAACATCGTCAAGGCGCGATGATCCCACAACACCATTTGATGAAGCGGGAAACGGTTGTTTGAATGGATTTCCGCCTACGTCCTGGCTTGGCCTTAAGAGCGCTCTAGAGCGGATGATGCGTAATTCAGATAATCGTACCACCGAAGCTGTGAGACTGCTCTACGATTATGTTGGTCTAAATGATCTGGCAATCGATATTGGGCTGCGACAGACTAAAGTCAATCATCGGATAGGCTGTGTGGGTGGGGTCAGAAATTCATTCTCTCCAGCCGATGCGGTAAGGCTCTATGAGGTCGCTTCTGGAAACACCGTACTCTCCAATACTAGTGGAAAGAACGCTTTTTGGAATAGTTTTCCAGACAGCTTATTCGACTATGGTCAAATGATCGACGAGGAGATAGAAAATGCCGTCAGTACTGTGCCTCTAGCAGAGCGATCAAGGCTGCGCGATCGGCTCAATAACACATTTAAAAATCGTATTGTGTTCAAACGCAAGGGTGGATCTTATGATATCTGCCAGCCGTCTGCTACTAATTGTTGGCCTCGAGAAATCGTCAGGACCGACGCCGGTCGTCTATTACTCCCCGTGATTCAAGGAGCCCGGGTGGGGACAAGACAATTGGCTTACGCTCTGTTTATGGAACGTGCCATAGTTAGTAGCATGGGACAGATGACCTTGGCAGTGGATGATTGGAGGAAAGCACGGCAAGAGCTTTTACGTGATGAAGTGCGTAGTGCCTTGGCGACCTTTTTATAGTTAGATAAATCTACCCAGCCGTAAGCGAGGTGACAAGGTAGTGAAAATGAATCACATTATTTTTCTGCTTTCTGTGATGGTTATAACCTCTTGTAAGCAGTCGTCAGAGGTCAGTGAGGAATTTGATCCTTTAACAAGGCTTTGTCAGTTCACTTCAGTGGAAGACTATAACCGAGTTCAAATTGTTAAGGCAGCGTCGCCGAACCAAGATGAGAATCAGATTGCCTATGCAATTGTGAGCGAAGACGGTGATACTACCAAGCTTGACGCTTCGTCGGGTGGCTGCGTTAAAGTCCCTAGAGATGTTACGGGGTTTTTGCGCGTCGAGAATCGATCAAATGATTACTTTGCCAACTATCATCCTTTGCCGCTATCCACCCAAGATAATCTAGTGACCCTTGCCAGTCGTCGGCCGGACCAGACTATTGTCGATTTATCATGCCCTAACGATGGGCTTTTTTCAGGGCCGAGCTTTCGCTCTGGATTGAACCTCTTGTCAGGCGCTCAGATTGGTTTCGAGTTTTATATTGAGCTACAAAATCTCGAAGAGCAGACTGTCGTTAGTCGGATGCTTAAAGCCCCTCTAACACTTCTTTCGTCAGAGAAGACGCCCTTTGCGTTTGAGGATTTGTCTGACGGTAAGTATCTGCTGAAAGTTTTCGCTAGATATCCCGATAGACCGAATACTTCATGGGAAATTTCTGAGGCGTGCCCCTTGGAGGTTGTCTCCAAGCCTCCCGTATTAAATTTGCCAGAGACTGATGGAAATATCCTGCGGATGAATCAGGGCACTATTTTAGATATGACTACGGATACGACGGCTAAGATCTTTGCCTGTCTTAAACCCTTAGATAAGCCATGCAGCGTCGATGATTTTGTCGAGCGATCTTTATTAAAGGTGGATGTCCCTGGTCGATTTCGACTGGAAGTCTTCTCGCAAGATAGGCGGCTCGAACTGTCCTCACCCAAACTCTCGCGGATCATTCACGTCGATGGAAGTGATCCCAGTTTAGACTTTCGGTGGCATTTGCCTCACAATTTTTTTCTGCCTGTATTGACCTCACCGGATAGCTTTTTTCGCCTCGATATTTTGGCGGAGGATGATATTTCAGACTCTGATGAGTTATATCAGAAACTTCAGTGTAAAGTTCAGATCGTTAAAAAACGTGCGATTGTTTTTGGTGATGAGGTCACATGCCGATCGCCATCCTGCGAAGGCTTGTCGTTGACTGATTTTCAAGCTTGTGATCGTGAGTTGGTCTTCGAATTAGACCCCTTTAGATGGGATAAGTGGAATGATTCACAGTTGCAAGTAGTGGTGCGCACCTCGGATGGATTAGCAAACACGACGGAGGCTGTGGCCCCCCTTGAGGTTATTGCTGAGAATCTTGGTGGCACCAAGGTCAGCAGCCAATCGGGTAGTCTAGTTCTTGGACAAAATGATGAGCTATGGATAGCTACGGTTAATGACATTTATCTTTTGGAAGCCCCTCATAATGGTGAGCCTCAACGTTTTTTTGATAACTCTATGTCGTCACCAAGAAAGCTATTGACAGCAGGTGACGGTTCACTTTGGTTTACCTTTAATAGACGGCCCGGTATCCATACAGCTGTTGGAAGCATTAAAGATGGTCAGCTTGATTTAAACCCTTTGGTGGATCCTGCATTTCTTGATGGTAATAAGATCGATGTGATGCGGTTTGATCGTAGCTCTCGCTTGTGGATCGGCGGCGAAAATGGACTAGGTGTCTGGAATAAAGAGAGCTCAAGTTGGACGAGCTACTTGTTCCCTGAATCGCCAATTCGCGATCGTTATCGTCGCAAACCAAGAGCGCTATCGTTTCAGAATTTGGAGGTCTGTGCCTATTTTGCTTGGGGAGAAGTCTGCCTTGACCAAAACCTTAACTGGCGAGAGACACCCTACAGCGACGTTAGTTCCGTTGTATTTTTCGACTACCATTTGAGTCGTGAAGGTCAGCTTTTGCGTTTTGGCGAAGATAGTCAAATCGACAAATTGACTGAAGGGCGTTGGCAGGATGCAGGTATTGATTCTCTGCAAGGGTTTGATCTGAAACGCTATGAATCTAACCCAAATTCAGAATGGTTTGCTGCTCGGCAAGCCATCTATCAGCGAGTCAAAGCTAGTGGACAGATTAGAGTCTTTAATGACGATACCGGTTTTTTGGGGCAGGTAAGTGATGATCCAAACTTTGCCATGACTGGAGATGGAAAACTCTTTTATGCTGTGCAGTCAAAAGGGGTGTTTCGTATTGATCATAATCCCCGCAACCGATTGATGGCGCTTGATAGCGGTGAACCACGGGACTTGATTGCTACCGATGCTGAGACGATTTACTACTCCATGGAGCAGAAAGGAATCAGCAAGCTAAGCCGAGACGGACAAAAAAAGACCCTGTCGAAGGCGTCCGGCGATCTGCCGTTTCAAAATATCACTGCACTACTAGTAGAGTCCGATGAGGTTGCGGCAGTAGCCAGTTTTAACCGGGATCCCTCAAATGGATTGCTAAGAACTCAGTTTGCCCTAAAAAGTGATACCGGCTGGCAAGAGATCGACTTTGTATCCCAAAAGCTTTCTCTAAGGGATACAGGTGATAGTTTTGGTATCAAAAGTGGAGTTTTTTCGATAGTACGAGACAAAAACAATCGATTATGGGTCCTAAGTGGGCGGGCCGGATTTGCTGTCTTCGATCAAGGGCAATGGCTTTTCTCCCAGGATTACGGTATTCGCCTCGTACGTGGTGATCCCATAGAAGACCACCTGGGCGGTGTTTGGGTTCCCATTGTATCCGAAAGTGATCCGAGAAACTTTTATGCGTACCTAGATCCGCAGGGGAGATGGTCCTTTATCGATGGGGTTAAGCCTGATCTTCCGGTAACAAACCCCTTTATGATGGGGCGTGATCAAAAAGGGCGGTTTTTGGTAGCAGGAACTCTTGAAAATCATCCTGGAGCATTTAGGCTTTGTCAGTCGAACGAAAGTGGTTATGAGCTGGCTAAGAGCCAGATTCCTGGCCCTGAAGTGATAGACTTTCAATTTCCTCAGATAAAAGTGAAGGATGATTTACGATATATTATTTCTTCAAATGGTTTTGTAATTTTGGATGAGAACGATGGAAGCCATCGTATTGTAAGTTACGATGATCCTATTATAGTTAGAACACTTGATGGGCTGCTAATTGGACCAGACGAGTTTATCTTTTCGGCAAGGATGGGTTCAAGGCCAGATCAGGCGGGAATCTTTAGATTGAAATTCTAAAACTGGTCCCTTTAAATGGACCTAAAGCCTTATAGTCTCGTTAAGAAAATCTTGTTTCTTTTAGGTCCTTTTTCTACCCATTGGTTGTGAAGCCATGCATAAATAAACAGCAAGCTGCGAAAGTTCTCTACTTTTTTTACGGTGCACCAGGTGCGTCGACTTAAAGTTTTTAGATTGTCACGAAACATAGCGTAGGTGTGATTGAGGGAAAATAGAGGATCGTGGCCACCTCGTTTGAGCTCTCCCTGGCCGACAACACAGCCACGTCTTCCTTTGGTTGTTTTGTGTGTCGCCATGGGAAAAAGATATTTGATGGGTTTACTATAGTGTTGACTTTTATCAGTATGAAAGACGGTTTTTTTGTGAGTACAAGCCTGTAAATCTTTTAGAAGCTGATTAAGTAGTTGTCGTCTCTCGCATTTACGAGGGCCATATTTTTTACGAGAGATTTCTGCAAGTTTACCCTTTGCAGCTATGGAACCGACTCCTAATGCTAGAACCTTTCGGGTTCCGGCTTCGACTGCGATAGGCACTGTAAGGGGCTTACACTTAGTGTGGACAAATGTTTCGAGCTCATCAAACATAACTTGATGGGCCAGATTGCGAGTTTGACGATAGACATTTAGATTCTGCTCACATATCTCCCCAAATCGCACAACACGTCTTGCGATGGTTGCTCGCGTGACGTCAAGCAAAAAGGCACAGGTTCGTTGAGAAACGCCTTTGGCCAAAGAACGGAATACCTGTTGACAAATCCTTCGTTTACGATAGCGATAATTGATGGCCCAAACTCGCTCAGAAAAACGCTTTTTACAGATTTTACAATAATATCGCTGAAATCTCTTGCCATCACTTGGTCTAGTATAGAATCCTTTGCGTATGATAGACTGAGCACTGCCGCAATGAATGCAGTTCATATATTCCCCCCCTTTGTAAGAGGGGCAACATAAGCTAGATACAAAATTCTAACCAATGACATTTTCTAGAATTAGGTCCAATTAACAGAACCAGTTTTATTGTTTTAACTGGAAATACTTATATGGATGTTCGTTAAGAAGATGACGCTTAAAATTCCGAACGTTGTTTTGGTAGAGACCAAAAGAAAGAGGTTGGAAGATTAATAATACAGGAACCTCATCTTGGATAATATCATTCAAATCTTTAAACAAAGCCATTCTTTCAGGACTGTTTTTCATATAACGTATTTTCTTAAATAACTCGTCATATTTAGGATTAGTATAGTTGCCATCATTAGGCCCTGGAGCCTTATTCTCACTGAACAGTAGCTGGTAGAAGTTTTCTGCATCCGGGTAGTCCGCAAGCCATAGAGCGTCTGCTACTTGATAGTTTCCTGCCTCGGTTCTCTTTAAGAAAGACGAAAATGTTTGAAAATTCGCTTTTACCGTTAGACCAATATTTTCCCAGCCTGCTCGGAAAAACTCAAATTGTTGTCTTGCATCCTTGGTGGTCGCACGATATTCGACAGTAATGACCGGAGCCCCTTTTCCATCAGGGAAGCCCGCTTCGGCTAATTTCTTTTTAGCCATCTCAGTATCATAAGGGTACCAAAGGCTGCTCGTGTCCTTTGCATCTCCAGCGATTGTTAGCGGCACAAAAGAGTTAGACGGCTCACCACGACCATTGAACATAAGGTTGATATAACCCTCTCGATCCATAGCGTAGGCCATTGCTTGTCTTAAGGCCTTATTACTGCCAACGACTTTATCATTCATATTAAATTTCATGTAGGATGTTCCCAAACGTGGCGAATGGAATAGATTTAACTTACCTTCCCATTCTTTTTGTAGTTTGTAAGTGCCATCTTTATTTTTAAAGGCCATGTTATTGAACTCGTCTTTATTGACTGAAATAAGGTGTAGTTGACCTTTTTTGAATTTCAGCATGGCTGGCTGAGTTTCTTCAATGAGAGGAAGGTGAATTTCATCCACAAATGGAATTTGCTTGCCAGCATCGACTAAAAGTCCTGCTTCCTGATCACCTTGAGTTCCTTCAATTGGATAGCGAAGATGATACTTCGTGTTTTTTGCAAGTATGTGAGTGCCGCGGCGAGAGTATTGTTTCATGTAAAAGGGACCTGTTCCTACAGGATTTTTTGAAAAGTCCAGACCATATGTCTCTACCGCCTCACGAGGTACAATAGACATCCCCTTAAAAGCAAAAGGGAAAAATGCTAAGGGATTATCAAAAGTAAACTTAACGGAAACCGTATAATCATCGACTTTTTTAACCCCTGAAATATCAAGTTTAGTATAGTCTACTTTATCCCCTAGCTCTTTGGTTTTCTCTCTGAACTCGTCCATTCCCTCAACATAGCCACGGATAAGAATGTAGCTTAATTTATTGACGTTTATATCGGCAAATCGTTTGATGGAGTAGATCACATCATCAGCATTCATCTCACGACCCTTACCTCCAGGAAAAGCTTTGTTGTCGTGAAAGTAGATCCCTTTTCTTAGCTTTAAAAAATAGGTGACCTTGTCACTCTGCTGTATGGGCATTTCAGATAGGAGATTGGGCTCCAATTCATAGGGTCTTTTGAGGTAATGATAGTCCAAAAGAGTGTCGTATAGGTTCTGTACCAATTGAGCCGATGCCGCATCGAACTGGGCCATAGGATCTAAAGACCGTTCCGCTGATGTCCGAAGATGCAGAAAGACCTTCTTATCATCAGTCTTCTTTACTTTTTTTGTGCAGCCAGTTAGACCTGCTATGGCCATGACCAGCCCTAATACGCTCAGCGAGAGTCTGTTCATATCAATTCACTCCATATAGAACCATTCGATTACTCTTTAATAAGAGGCATTCTTATTCAACGGGTAATCATTTGCAAGCGATATGGAGTTTTTCTAAAGCTGTTAGACTGTCCCAATCATGGAAGGAGAATGAGGCTGCTGAGTTAAGATGGTGAGAAGGGACGTACGAGATAGACGTCCCTTTTTAGTGATTATCTCCTAGGTATAACCCCGCCGCGACCAAAGCCGGTTAGACCACCTCTTGTGGCTTTCCATATTCCAAGAGGAGTGATACTACCATCGTGACTTACAGTGGACGCTTGAAATTCTGTGCGAATGGAACCACCGAACTGATCAGGACCGTATGGCATCACTAGATACCGTATTTGTTTGTCCATAAGTTCTTGCCTTTCGAGTGCTGTGAGGTCGGCAGCCCATAGGTCAATGGCAATGGCATCGGAAAAGTTATGATGCCCTCCCGCATAAACCATACGTGTGGAATCGGA
Source organism: Pseudobacteriovorax sp. (assembly GCA_013215145.1). Lineage (GTDB taxonomy): Bacteria > Bdellovibrionota_B > Oligoflexia > Oligoflexales > Oligoflexaceae > DT-89. Next base: position 21,847 of record JABSRP010000062.1, on the reverse strand, counting down.
GACATAAATGGGACGGTGGAGAATGCCCGAGATAACCGCGCTTTCGAGTAAGACATAGGCTGTTTTATCTTGAAACTCAGAGGAATTCCCAGTGCGGCCATGAATTTCCAAGCTTATAGGACGATCAAAATCTATGGCTTCAAGTGTCACCGAGACCTCTTTGGTTTCGCGGGCTTGACCAGCAATCTGATCGATCTGTCCTGCTTGAAAAAGCTGGTGAGCCTCAGCATCACAGGCCTGTCCTTCTTTAATTGCGACATAGCTAGTTGGGAATTGATTGTCTATGCGAAGTGTCATCTCCGCCTCTGAAAAGACTTTTACGGGATCTAACAGAGCAAAGTTGTTCTCTAGCTGATCAGATTCAGATAGCTGAATGGGGCGTTTTTGATTGATTATCCAAGAGAGTCTCAGCCCTTTGGGTAGATCTGGATGACTAACAGGAAAGCTTAGCTCCACCCTTCTTTGACTCGCTACAGAAAAATGATATTCCCGCCAGTCTCGGCTATTGACAGCAACGCTTTCAGGTAAATCTATAGACTTCCAGTTGCCGTTGCCCAAATCGATCTGAAGGGTTTCAAAAGGATTGCTAATGGAATTAGCAGACAAGGGAACACTATGATAACCTACGGAGGCTTTTATTCTATAAAAGCTCTGCACCTTGGCAAGCGCATCTGAGCTCTCTCCTGGGATTGGGCAAAAAGAACCTTGGCGCAAGCCTATTAATTGGCTACCCCGTCCGATGAAATTTCTGGATAGTGATGGCTCAGGTACTGGGCGGATTTGTTTGATGATGAGTTTCCGGCCGTTGCCATAAGGCATAAGCTTCCATTCAAGATCAAAGGAAGCTGTTTTTGGATTTTTTCCAAAAATGCGACTAAATCTCATATGGGCTTTCGCTACAAGTTTACGAAGAGTGACATATTCGTCTTCATTAAGGATATGGCGGCCCACAGGCAGCTCCGAAGTTGCTGTCACTAATGTGGTTCTGTTGCTGGTGACTCGCATAAGTTCCGGAATTTTTCCTGGTTCTGGATTGACAACAGTTAGATTTTCGCCGGGAAAACCAGAAATTAAGGCTTGTATGCTGTCTTCGGGCGAAGACCCACCGTTTTGAGTATAAGAGGAAAGTATGACTCCCCTGGCCAGCTCTCCTTGGAATGAGGGGTGAACCAATACGCCCATGCCTAAGGCTGCATCTTTGATGCCATAGTGTGCCCGAGCTATATGGGCTCTATGAGTGTATAGACTAGCCCAGACTTTTTTCAGATCTTTAAGCACAGGATCTAGCTTTGTGCGGCCCTCGCAGAGGCTTGTTGCCTCGGTGGGTTGATCATCATCTCCCAAGCAAACTCCTTTTGAGTCGTATAAACCCGCACCATTGAATAAAGGGTGATCTTCAATATTTGAACTCGATCTCAATTTTAATCTGGTACCGGCAGGCCATTTGGCTTTGAGGCTTGTCAATATCTCCTGAGACTGTCCTGGATCGATACTGGCTTTTTTAATCAACTTTCGAATATCTGCCAACAATAGTTCTACAGACTGGGGATCGTCACCCTCCGCATAAACACGTTCGAGAAGAGGCGTTAAAACGGCTCTCAGAGTCCTACCGTCCTCTGATTTTGCAGTATCGAGAAACTTGTGATAAGCACCGATTCCAATCGCCATACCCTGATCTACTGTATTCTCAGAAATGATACGACGTAGTTCCGCTAAGCTCGCTGCTTTTGCGCCGATAACAAGACGATGCTTATAGCTGCGCCCGTCCAAGTCGATCACCCCTTCGATGCGACGATTAGCATCGTCAAAGTCTAAAGTTGGTGGCCTTCGAAATTGACTAAGCTCTTCTATCTCTTGAGAGTTCACATGCCGAGAGTCTCGTACCCTAACGTCGCAGGGATCATCACTGCCTCCTTTAGCCTTAAGAAACATACGATCTCCGCTTGCAGCTAACTGCTGCCAATATGGGTCGCTTATCGCATCTTTCTGATAGAAAAATGGAGTTTGATTCATCTGGCTCAATAAGGCGGCATGAGATAAGGGAGAGGACGCCGTCGAGGTAATGATTCCTCCAACCAGAGGAACCTCTCGTGGGGCTTTATCCATGACGAGAATATCGTTTTTCCCAATGGAATTCTGCGCAATAGCCTGGGGAAGGTCAGAAGCCTCTATGATTTTGACAGTTCCGACAGTCCAGCCTGGACTGTAGCAAACAACATCCCTATGCGAATCCTTTGGGACGATTTCGATACCGAAGGATCGAAAAGCATCTAAATTATCTCTGACGTAGGTTTCTTGCTCTGTTACGGGAAGATAGCGAATCAAGCCGATACTATCCCCAGAAACTCTCTCAAATTGATCGATAACCTCTTTAACCAAATCAGGAGTCAACGGATCATAAGAAATGAGTTGAATATCAATGTCCCAAGGCAAAGATGGGAAGTTACTGTCAGATGGAGAAGGCTTCCGTAGGATAAAATTTCCTAGCAGCACCTTACGATTTTCTGCATTTAAGGCTAAATTATCGATTTCCAGTGGAGTTAAGCCAAAAAACTGATCTGTTGTTGTTAGAAAGTCCGCGTGAAACTCAAAGTTCTTGGGGTGAGCAAAATAGGAGCCTAAAACACCGTTCTCGTCTACCGGCACGGAGAACTTTACAAACCCTGCTGAGTTTTGGCTCCCCAGTTGAGGATGCAGGTAGTCTTGAATCGTCTCTTCATGGAAGGGGATTGAGTTTGGAAATGGCACCTGGGCGGGTAGATGAGCCGAGACGAAAATATAGCCAAAAATTGTGACGATAGACATAAGGTGTATCGCTGAGCTGAGCCTTAAGCTCAGTTGGGTTTTCTGTTGCATAGTCTACTCCCGAAAAGTTGTTGAAGTGACGTAGTATCAGACGCCAGAAGAAAAGAAAATAGCCCGAAAGTTTTGGGAAAACTGTCCCTATGCTCATGGTGAACGCCCTGAACTTAAGAAACTTATGCATGAATTTGGCTAGGCATATAAAAAAAAGAAAAAATGCCGTTTTAGATCCATCGCAATCATATCTAAATTTGTTTTGCGGTGTTACCGGTGGCAAGTTTTTTCACGAGTAGTGGAGTGACCCTGCGGTACCTACCGATGACCAGTGTTTTGTGTCATACTTCTGGTAGCGTGGGAATAAAACTTGTCTAGGGACGAGAGTCCGTTGCCCAAGGGTACCGCCTTTTTGGTTTGAGTATTCTCTCCTCATTACCGGTAAATTGGAGATAAATGGTCCAGAAAGATGTTCATGACTGGTTGGATGTCGTCTTTGAAAGTCCTGCTAAAGCACTAGAAGACGTTGCCACCATTGAAGACCCCTACCTAGCTAAATTTATTGCTACAAAAGCCATGCAATACCAATCTGGAAAGCTGTCTCAATCTCAAATTCAGAAAAATTATCAGCAGCTTATCGATGTGTTTGAAGATCGTCCTGATACCGAACTATACTACCTGCTACGGCTTTACAGTAATTTATCTTTGCCTAAAGATCGCGTTGAACATCTAAAGACACTGATTTCCGAGGCGAAGCGCTTCGATCTTAATCACGTGGTTCTCGAGCTTCAGCTGGTTACGGCTGATATTGCCTATATTAACAACGATCTTGAAGAATCGATGCGCATTCTGGAATCTATTGAGCTTGATCTGGCCAAGACGCGCTTTCGCTATTTTTTCGTCTATTATTTGACGGTGGGAAATATATACTTCGAGCTTGCTGACTACGAAAAGTCCATCAATGCCTTTCAGCAGATATTTCAGAACCATCATATTCACCCCGGCTTTCAGTACTATCTACTTGTGACTTACTGCCTAGCTAATGCTAAAGTTCAAGCTGAAGATTCCCATTCCGCAGAAATAATACTGAAAAATGCTATCCATCGGGCGAAAGATCCGGATCCCTATTTTCTTGGGCTCTGCGAATTTAAGCTAGGTCAAATACATTCCGATCAGGGTCGTTTCTCTATGTCGGAGACTCTCATTGCGATTAGGCATCTGAAGCAGTCGGAGAATGCACCTTTTCTGTCTCATGCTAGATTGTTTCTCTTGCAAAATCTGGTCGAAAAAAAGCGTTTCACATTTGCAAAGGCTTATGGCGAATGCTTACAAACATCCGATTTGGAAGATGATATTCGCAAGAAACTATGCCATCAATTGGCTATAACCTATCATTCCCTTAATCTATTTGCCGATAGTCACAGTAAACATTTGGAGTGCTATGAGCTTCAGACGAAACTATCTACAGAAGCGATTCAATCGGTAAAAAGCCGTTTTCGTCAAAGCTTCGAAGAAAATCATCTTAAGCTCGGTTATGATCTGCTCGAATCTCGTCTCAATCAGGAAGTGAAGATCAAAACTCACTCACTACGGGAATTTAGGAAGCTGATTTACTCACATCAGGTAGATCAGATCAGTCGCGGAAAAAAAATTACGGAAACCATGCCGGTAGGTGAGGGTGAAGCCTGTATCATTGCCTTTGATATCCAAAATAGCTCACAGATCAATGACCCCCTTCAATTTAACTTTTTCTCTAAAGTCTTGAAGCATTGCTATATGCATATGACAGAGAACTACGATCCCGATTATATGATGGCCAATGCTTACATGATAAAAGAGATGGGTGATGGTTTTATGTGCTCTATAGGGTTTCCGTTCAAAACCCAAGAGGATCGATACCAAGTCGCAATGAAACTAGTGCGACGGTTTTTCTACGCATACTGTGTGGAGCGATCTGTTTTTTACCCTGATCGTGAGATCTTTTGCTCTATATCCGTCGTGAGCGGCATGGTGTCTGGTTTTTTTCCTAAGATTGGACTCAAAAACTATGATCTTTATGGTCAAACACTCACTAAAGCCATGCGTCTTGAAAAGATACGTAAAGAGATTTTTCAGGAACAGCAAATAGCGCCGGCCAACATCATTACCCTATCTAAAAAAGTCTATTCCCAAATCCCCAAAGGCGATCAAAAAAGTTTCCAGACCTATAGTATTGCCAAAGAACGGCAGCAGGATTTTCAGGGGGTAGATACGGTATACTATAAGGTGATCGAGTTTGAAGACATCTCAAAACCAAAACAAATCTCTTCGTCTGCTTAAGAAAAAAGCTAGAACCCATAGGATTCTAGCTCTTGAAATTCACAAAGAAGAATGTCGATGGCTTAGTGCGGGATAAGCACATTGTCAATGACGTGGATAAGGCCGTTGTCGCCAGCGATATCTGTGGCAATCACCTTAGCGTTATTAACCTTAAGGCCGCTTTTCGTTCTCTTGATCCGTATCTTCTGACCGTTTAACATCTTAGCCTTAAAAAGCTTAGATATTTTGGCTTTATTAACCTCGGCTCCGATTACGTGGTAAGTCAAGATGTTTGTTAGCAAGTGCTTGTCAGCTAGGATGGCAGAAAGCTGGTTTGCAGGGATCTTTGCAAATGCCTCGTCGGTTGGTGCTAAGATGGTGAAGGGACCTTCCTGATTCAATACATCCGTTAGACCGGCCGCTTCTACTGCTGCGATTAAGGTTGTGAAGTTTCCTGCAGCAGCCGCTACCTCAAGAAGGGTTTTAGGTGCGGGCTCGTCAACTTCTGGCACTAAGACACTATCAATGACGTGAATGATGCCGTTGGATGCGGTTATGTCTGTTGCGATTACGTTAGCTTGGTTGATTTTTAGACCATCTTCGCTGACGGAGATTGCTACCGTGTCACCATTGGCCATGGTAGCTTCGCTCAAGGTTACCACTGTTTCGGCAGCAACTGCAGCGTTAGGAATCACGTGGTAGGTCAGGATGTTGGTAAGAATCTCTTTGTCCGCTAGGATAGCGGAAAGCTGATCCTCTGGGATTGCTGCGAAAGCGTCGTCTGTTGGAGCAAGGATGGTGAATGGTCCTTCCTGATTCAATAGATCGGTAAGTCCTGCTGCTTCAACCGCCGCGATGAGCGTATTGAAGTTTCCAGCAGCTGCAGCTGTCTCAAGTAAGGTCTTAGGAGCGGGCTCTTCTTCCTCTTGAGGGATAAGTACGGTATCGATCACGTGAATCACGCCGTTGTCAGCCTTGATATCTGTAGCTATCAAGAGACTGTCGTTAAGGAATACCTGGCCGTCTTCCATGCGAACCTTGATCTTCAGATCATTGGCCGTGATGATTTTTTCAGATCCGACCACATCGCCAGCTAGTAGCTTGCCTGCGGCTACGTGATAAAGAAGGATTTTCTTAAGTAGCTCTTTGTCAGCTTGAACGGTAGCAAGAACATCTGCAGGGAGTTTTGCGAAGGCTTCGTTAGTAGGGGCGAATACGGTGAAAGGGCCTTCACTTGCCAAAACGTCTGCCAAATCAGCTTTAACGACTAAGTCGACAAGAGTGGAAAAGTCTTCGTTGCCGATGGCTATGTCGACAATCGTATTGGAATCTGCTGGCGGAAGCAATACGCTGTCTATCACGTGGACTACTGAGTCTTGAGCCACGATATCCGTCTCTAAGATTTTGGAGTCGTTTATAAACGGGAGACCGTCTCTAAGGGACACAGCTAGGGATTTACCATTGACCGTATCGAAGCTTTCCGATGCTAAAACATCGGTAGCTAGGGATTTGCCCACTAGTACATGATAAGTGAGGATAGATGTTAGTAGCTCTTTATCAGCTTTGACTGCTGCGAGAGTATCGGCTCCTAACTTTTGAAAGGCCTCATTTGTTGGGGCAAAAACAGTGAAAGCGCCGCTAGACAGTGTGTCTGCTAATCCTGCTTCAATTACGAGTTCTTCAAGGATGGAAAATCTTTCGTCGGCGACAATAGTCTCAACTAGGCTAGAGCCTACTTGGTCGGCGTTAAGCTGGACAGCTCGTTCTTGTGGCTGAGAATCGTTGCTATCGCTTCCGCAAGCGGCAAGTAGCAGTCCAGAGACGACTAGTGAGGATAACATCTTAACTTTCATAATGAAGTTCCTTTCCTAAGTACCGTTAGGATGAATGTTTAAGTAGGGTATTAAAACCGCAATCTATGTATACAGAAATCTGTATACCAATGAGTTTTATTACAGCCGGGGTCTCGGGTCAAATTTATTTGCCCACTCTGCAACGCCGGGAGGCGGTGTTTTTCACTGCCTAAAAAGATTAGTTGTTTGACAGTAACTCACAGAATTGGAGCACAATCCTGTCACTTCGATATAGGGCAGCTTCTCTAGGATTTCCTTGTTCTTCATGCTATAAGGCTGGCTCTAAAAACATAAACAGCCTTTGGAACACGCTATGAAATGCTTTTACTCGATTTCTGTGGCCTTGAACGTAGTTTCTGCACCTCTGCTCGCACAGGCGGACATGAAGCCCCCGATGAAAGATGCTCTAAGCTGCCTAGAGGGGCAGAGTATGGACCAAGAGGATGTTGACATTGCGCTCTGTCCCCCCATACCAACGTTGCCTGAGCCGTCTCAGCTCGGAGATACGGGAATCGAAATTAGCCTTGGTGCGTGGGAACTCGGTACCACAAAAGAAGGTCTGACTTACAAATACGGTAGCCTCACTAAGCCAGAGGCTGACACGGGGTCTAACCGCAGGCTAAGCTTTTATCAGGAAGAGGCCTCCACTGAGGTTCTGGATTCTAATACCTCTTGTTGGGCGAAAGGCTATTACCGTCTAAAAAATATTCTACAAAACCCACCGCAGGAGTACCTCCGTCTACACAAGGCAGGATATCAGGTGCGTTTCTTTCAGTTCCAGACTGATTTGAGAAACGGACCTACGGGTTTCAAATCTATTGCGTCCTATCGCGATCACTTAATCAAATGGGTCACTGTTATAGACGAATCCGGCAATTGTATACAGCCTACAATGACGAAATTTAAGGTTTATCTCGAAAAAGAATTAGAGCGGCGCGGCCTAAGTCAAAGCCTTTAGCAGAGAACCTTGCTTATTTAGAGAGACAACGATGGATAAAACCTTTTTTCGTGCTGCAGATGATGACTTATTTGTACCCAAACAAGGCCCTCAGGGGGCATCTCCCCCATTAGTATTTGATAAAATTGGGGAAGATGCGATTCGCATGATGATTCGTGATTTCTATAGCAGGCTGTTGGTTTCTAGTATCTCCGGTATGTTTAAGCGAGACTTCGATGTAGCAGTGGATCGTTCGGCGTCTTTCTTTATTGGTCTTTTAGGTGGTCCACCGTTATTTCATCAAAAGTTTGGTCATCCCCGTATGAGAGCCAGACATCTTCCCTTTCGCATCACAGCCGAATTTCGACAGGTATGGTTAGACTGCTTCCATCAAACCTTAGATGAGAACCAATATGGAATGTCTGACCAAGAAGTGTCCGAGCTTAGAGCCTTTTTACAAAGCTTTTCCTCTTGGATGGTAAATACAAGGGATTGATGTTTTAAGACAAACTGCATGGTAGGCAAAACCATCACGCAGCGATGTGCGTGATGGGATTCGGTTGGATAGTTTAACTGGGCAAGATCAATTAGTCTGCCCCTAGCTTAGTTACGTACCGGTCCAGCCTCGGAAAGTAGGTCCTCAGCTACAGTTCGGCAGTTTGCCTGCTCGCCCAAGTCGGGTTGATCAGCAACTCTCAGATGATCGACACCATTGAGGACTAGCTTTTCATTGTCCACAGCAAAGCTATTGAAAAACTCTTCGATTTCCAGCATTCCTAGATTCTCTAGACGCTCAAGTTCTGTATTCAAGCTGTCTAGGGTATCCAAGTTGGATGCGATTTCCGTTTCCTTTGACGATATCTCTTCTTCTTTGTCAGTAATGTTACCTTCAATCTCAGAAACCAGATCTCTAGCATCCTGAATTTCTGCATCTGTTGGATGGTTAATCGCATCCCTTGCATTTTCAAGATTTGTTAATTCAGACTGAAGTGTACCTAATTCGCTCTGTAATCCTGAAAGATCATTATTCAGGTCGTCCAACTCACCTTGTAAAGCATTGAGTTTGATAAGTTCGTCATTGATGTTAGAGTCGATGACGCTCATTTCGTCCTGTAGACCTGTGAGCTGCGTTTGTAGAGTACTTAATTGATTGCCAAGTACCACTAAGTCTCCCTCAAGTGCATTGGCAGTGGCGATCCTTGGCACAAGATCCAACTCCAATTGGTCTTTAATGACCCTTAGTGCCGCAATCTCGACGGCTCTAGTTTCGAGTGGCTCAGTACGGTTCAGTTCTTCAAGGGCCTCGATGCTTAACTGAGCATTTTCGATGGCGTCTTCGGTAACAGCAACCTCGGCTGTGGCGTTGTTAAAGTCGGTTGTTTTGTTTGCAATCTCGGTTTCTTTGTTACCAATTTCTATAAGCTTTGCGTCGATTTCACCTTGCTTGGCTCGTTTGGCAATGTTTAAGTCGGTAAGAGTCGCGGCAACGGCACTGATCTCGCCATTTTTATCAGAGATTTCTGTGTTTTTGTTGCTAATCTCGGTATTTTTAGCATCGATTTCATCCTGCTTTTGCGAAACTAGGTCGTCTGCTGCGTGCCATGCCTCATCGTCAGCAATGAGTCCGTCTCTGACACTAACGGCTGCAGTCAATTCTTGTTGAAGCGTCGCAAGTTCTTGCTTTAAGATAAAAAGCTGACCATAGAGGCTAACGCTCGTATCTGATTCTTCGCCAATAAAATCCTCAAGCGCTTCGATGTCTTCGATCAGTTTGTTGATCAAATCCTGCCGGTTAGCTTCCACGAGATCTTCAAATTGGGTGGTGGTAAAACGCATTGTTTCGCCAGAAACATCGCACTGAAACACAGTGGGTGCAAATAGTAGTTCATCTTCTGCTTCTGTGACAAAGCCATAAACCTTATAGTTTTCATCTCCGAGGACTAGCTGAGTGATGAACCTATTTTCCTCGATCGTTACCAACTGATCATCTGAGAGGAAGCTGCCGTTAAGTGTACGTTCGTAAGACGTTCCGTCTTGTCCGTCCTGACCATCGACACCGTCTTGTCCGTCCTGACCATCGACACCGTCTTGTCCGTCTTGACCATCAACGCCGTCTTGTCCGTCCATTCCGTCTTCACCTTTTTCGCCTTGGTCACCTTTTTCGCCTTGGTCACCTTTTTCTCCAGGAAGCCCATCAATGCCGTCGGTACCGTCTTCGATATAAACAGGCTCGGCATCACCACAAGTTATTTTTACCCGACTGTTCTCTTCTTCTCTAACAGCGATACAGTCGTTGGGGTCGAACTCTTTTTCCACGCCGATGGCATCAAGGTCGTTTTCTTTCTCTGGACCTTGTTCCTCTCCGGATGGAGCAGTGGAATCGTCATTGGATTTGAATTTCGAGCCGCAAGAAATAGCGGTGGACATGAGGGTCGCGAGTAGCACGTGCGAAACTTTCATAGGATCTCCTGGCTGTGGCAAGCGCACGGATTCGTGTGCAAGCAATGATTGGATTTTGAGGTTGTGCCCCACTAGTGCAATCTACGTTCCAGGAAATGGAGTGAAAAATACTACAAAGTTTAGGCGGCCTGTAAAAAAACTTGCGAAATCTGTGAACTCTGTACAACACTTAGACAGCTAATATCCGAGTCTTACCTCGAGTAAGACTCTTAAATTTTGGCCAGGTGATTGGGTCTTAGAAAAAAGCTAGATAAAACTAAATCCTATTCCTTTAAGACGCAAAGGGTGGCTTGCTCGACCCACTCGTAGTAGGCATCTTGAGTCGGATAGTTGCCCCAGGCCTCGATGCTAGTACCAAAACGAGGGGAGGGATCACTGACCCAAAACTTATTGATTTTAAAGGCATTCAATGTCCCTGCAAGACCATTGTGTGAGCTTTCCTTTGTCAGCTCTCCATCTCTATGGGCCTGACGCAGCTCTGTTGAGCTGGGCAAGCGCCAAGGCGCCGAGCACAAGGTTTGTGCTTGGTTCCGGGTCACACCTGTAAGGGGGCGCAGTTGCCAGCGCAGGTTGGTTTCTCCATCGAAGAACTCGCGATTTTCAGGCGGTATTGAGCATAGCTCTAGGAGCCCCCCGGCATCTAAGTTGCAGTTTGCATCTTGCCTGAGCGTCCCATCGGAATTAACAAAGCGATTGATTCCATTGATAAAAATCTCTTGTAAAAGAGGGCTACGATCCACGACATCAGCAAATAGGATTCCCCAATTCCAAGAAAGACTATCCTCGGGATTGTTATTGGTAAACTCTGGCTGCCAGGGGGCATGAGGTCCTCCTGTTAAAACACCAACTAATACCTGATTATCGGCTTGGAATATGGGTCCTCCTGATTGTCCAGGTGCTGCCCCTGCGTTGAAATACAGATGATCGACAGAAAATGGATCTACAGTCTTGTAGTCTTTCAGGAAGCCAAGGGCGATGGTCGCTTTTTTTTGTCTATCTGCCGGGAATCCCATGGTTACGATCTCGGTAGCGGAAGAGCTTTGGTAGCTTAGCTCGTCAAGTCTCGCGTATGAACGGACATAACTTAGGTTTTTGGGAGGTTGATCGTATGGCCAAGCGTACTCTATAACGGCAATATCAAGATCTTCGTATGATTCTATGACCTTTTTAATGGTAAACGGAGTGCTGTCTGTTAAGGCAAAGCCAGAGTATCTATCGAGAGTTACGTGCCTCGCTGTGATGCCATATCGAGCTGTCAATGGGATGATGGCTCCTCCACGCGCCTCTTTGTAAGAACCCACGGGAAGAACCTTTCCATAATGGATTTCTGGTAAATCGTTTCGCTCGAAAAACGTTCCAGAAAAGTGATTGGTTAAGACACTCTCATGGTTGCTTGGACTGCAGGAATAAAGCAGGTTAGCCAAAGCTAGCGCTGCGAACCAGGGGAAACGCCTTGTTATGTTAGCTACATACCTGTTGGTCATCAGTTTTTTCCTTTTATAGAGTTATAGGCTGATAGAAGGTCCACGACACTTCGAGTGGTCAGACGTTCTGCAGGTATTCTAGCTATATTGACCGAGTGGATATAGCGCGCTTTTGGCAACAACCGTTTCCTAGATCGATATGGTTTACTACGGCAGTGAGGGGAGCTGGAGGTTTGGGAACTGGCGTAATTGTCACAAACAAATACGCTCTATGGATTTAAATACGTTGCAGGCTATGCAAGGTGTAGTAGATCTCTTCAGTATCGTCGCCAAAGTCAACAATGATCTCTCTAAGAACAACGATCTCGTCGCCGTTTTTTTGCAAGGGATAATAGCGTCTTTGCCTTAGAAGACGGCAAATTTCTGTGTTGACGGTATTATCCTCGTTAAGACAAGTCTTAGCATCTTCAACTGTGGTAAACGGCTCTCCATTGTCACTAAAAAGCAACCGAGCTTCCACACGATTTTGATTTACCGTCCAAAGTAGTAAGAGGTCAATGGAGTCTGTATCTTCGTTTTCAAGGATGATTCCACCCTCCTCCAAAAACTTGTAGCGGAAGTCATCCACGCCTGGAATTTGCCAGTCTCCAACCCACTGGTCTTTTGCTAGACCAGTGTTGAAAAGACCAAAATCCACCTCAGTGCTATTGCCTTTCATGATGTATGTCTCGTCTGCCGTTATATACTCCATAACTACCGGTACTAGCGATCCCTGTCGCCGATCGAGTGCTTTGTAATTTACGACCACGCCCGGTTCAGGAGATAGTTTGAAGGCGCCTCGATCTTGAAACCAGGTCGCTGACGTCTGTTGATTCGGACCTGCTAAAACCTTAGCGATACCGTTTTGTTGAATGTCAATGATGGCAGCCGATGAGGATACGCCATCAAAGTCTTGAAGCCTTGTTGGAATGGATAGCGCCGTGAGGCCATCTGGGCGAAATCGTCTTAGAGCCCGCTCAGCCTTGGCTCTTAGGTTGCTGCGAACGTTTGTGTCGACGCGGGGCTCTAAGTCATCTCTTTCGGGGTAAGAGTTCACCGTTTCGAAGGTCAATTCCCAACTCGCCCTGAGTCCTTGTAACGAGTCTAGTTTTATCGTGTAGGACGAAATACTCTCGAGGACTTCAACCTCTTCGAAACCGATGTCATCACCAACAGGCACCTCGATATAGTCTATATACGTTCTGGTGAATGGCGTGCTGAGGTTAATGTTTACGGTGCGGTCAGCGATAAACCAATCACAGGACCTGGTACCTAAAGGAGTTCCTATAGAACATGTCCCGTCAGCCTTGAGCTCTGTTTTGAAAATATCGAAGGCTAACTGAGTGTCCTCATAGAAATAGACCGTCCCTTTGATGCGATTCAATAGCCCATCTTCGGGAGCAGAAAAAGCCATAGGACTAACAGCCATTAATCCGGTCAAAATCAACTTGTTCACTAGCATAAACATCCTTTCTGTGCGAGTTTTCCTGGCGTTTAACACTATCTCAACGTTTTAGTCAAAACTTTTATGCAAAAACCTTAGTAGATAGAGCTGTGATTGACAGGGATAGGTATGTGGCCTGTTGTATTTGGATGGAGGCAGCCTCATGGGAAAATTTTGGCCCGCCATAGAGATGGGCCCTGACGCTATGCTATACGTGATGGAACCGACAGGTCTGTGTTATTTTGTGAGAACCGGGGAGATCAAATCGATGAAGCCGAAGTTAAAGTTGGGGACATGGGAGCCCTCTCGGACACGCCATAGCTCTACGTTTTTTTCTGACGCACAATCGAAATAAGTTTGTATATCGATGCTTTGGCCCCGGTCCCCTGGTGTTGTCTTTTTAGCATTAGGAATGCTTACAGATTCCTGGCATTGGTGACGTAAAGCCCATCGCTGGACGCTTTCCTCAGCGCTAAGAAAAAACTCACTACCCAAATAGGGAACAACGTCATCGGCATCGCCATGGATATGGATGATGTTAGGCAGGTCGCCTTTTGCATCACATAAATCGGGATCCATAGCGGCAACCCCTGCAAAAGGAATGATGGTAGAGAACAGTTGGGGGGCATCACAGGCTAGCCGGTGAGCCATGAACCCACCGTTTGAGTGACCAATGACAATAATGCGATTCGGATCGATGGAATAGCTTTTGCTGGCCAATTGAATGAGCTCTTGAAGGTAGCTAGAATCATCGACCCCTGTCCTACCGAAATCACAACACTCTGGAGCTGCATTCCAAAATCGTCGCCCACTAGTGTCCTCTGTCCCTTCTGGGGTTAAAAGTATGTAGTCCCATTTGTTCTGCAGCCGAGTACCGCCTAGATAGGCATCAGTTTGATTGGCATTCGAACCGTATCCGTGAAGAAGGACTACCAATGGATACTTTTTTGCTGAATCATACTCAGCAGGCAGAGTGAGCTTTGCTGGCCGTTCCCTGACAACCAGGTCTGCCAAGGCCATGGTTGTTAATAGTAAGGAACCCATTAGTAATAAAGTCAGCTTTAAAAAACCCAACATAATTTATCTCCATCGACCAGTTGAAAAAAAACATATTTTTCATCATAACGTTTTCGTTGTCTTGGAAAAGGACTATTTTTTTGTCAGAAGATGATGTCAGACTTGCTGGTAAAAATGATGGGGCGGGTAGGGAGGTAAACCTCATCATGCGAAGGGTTTCTGGGATGCGGTCACGGTTAACAATAGGGACTGCAAAGAGTCCCCTCTTAATTCCTTAGAAACATTTAATTGGCGTCGGTAAAGAAATCCCAGATCACACGGTTGAGCTCTCCGGTATAGATGGGGGCGTGACCTAGATCATTCATTTTTAGCAGCTCGACTTTTGCGTTATTAGCGCAGTTAGAGAAAGAAAGCTGATCAGTTTCTTTGGAAAAACCAGGTGTGATAAAGTCGAGGGGGCGACCCTCAAGAGGAAATCCCTCGTTAGACAAGCTAAAGGAGAAATTAGATAGATTGTAGGCTTTTTTCGTTTCTAATGGTTCTGTGCATTGGTTATAATCCGCCCAGAATTCCACAGTTCTCGTAGCACCTGGCTGATTCTGATTTGCGCCTGCAAAGTCTACTACCTTATCAGCCGTCCCGTGGACGTGAATATAGGAAACCGGTTCCGTAGGTTGACAGACGGTAAGATCGTTGAAATTTCCGCCCGAAACAGAGGCATAGGCAGCAAAGGTTGCATTTGTTTCGCAAGCTAGCCGGTTAGCCATAAATCCACCGTTGGAGTAACCCACAACGTAAACCTTGCCGAAGTTATAGGTGGATTTTACCGAATCTACTAAATCTAAAAGATAGCTGACGTCGTCGGCGCGGGTTTCCTCGCTGCCACAGCACCAAGGAGTTGCGTTCCATGCTAACTTTCCATCGGGGTCAGGGGTTCCCTCTGGCCGCAGTACAGCGTAATCGTATTTATTCTTTCGTTTGACAAATCCAAGTAGAAATTCCACGGTATCGGCGTCAATCCCGAATCCATGTAGAAATAGGATGAGTGGGGTTTGCTGGCTTGGCTCGTAGGATTTGGGTAAATCCAATTTTGCCGGCCGGTCCTCTGGACCAACAATCACAGGCTTGCCAAAACCAAATTGCCAAAGTAGCAGAAACATAAGACTAAATTTTTTCATGGGATACTCCTCAGTTGTTCTTGGCAGGGTAGATACCACGAACCACGGTTAAAATCTCGCATAAAACTGTTTCTTTTGTCGTGCAGGAACATATTTAGTCTAGATTGATAGTTAGTCTGTATGGGATTGGTGGGTTTAGACTCAGAAGGTGATGTTTGATGACACCCCCTTATTAATCTCTAAAAATTATTTCTAGCGGTGACTAAATCGCAAGTAGCTCTTCCAACATCTGATCAGAGATATCTTTCACGGAAGGCACCACATAGTCTGGGGCATAGGAGAATTTCGTCAACTGCTCCTTCTGAGTACCACCAGAGAGCACAAGAATCCCTTTATACCCAAGTTGAACGGCTCCCAAAATATCGGTCTCCATGGTATCACCAATCATAATCGTTTCTTCCGTTCGCAAGTCCATTTTTTTTCGCGCTTCGCGAAAAATAACCGGACTAGGTTTTCCAGGACTAAAGGCCTTTATACCCGTAGCCTGTTCGATCATCGCTACATAGGCACCACAGCCTGGGCGTACGCCTCCGTCCTGGGTAGGGCAGCTTGGGTCTAGGTTTGTGGCGATTAGTTTCGCTCCATCGACAACCAATTGCACCGCTTTTTCGATGGTTTCCAGGGTCATGGTTCGTCCTTCACCAACAACTACATAGTCTGGATTGCTATCTACTACGGCAAAACCCTCGTTGTTTAAAGCTGTAAGAAGACCTCCCTCTCCGATAACATAGGCCGTTCCGCCTATCCTGTGTTTGCCTAAGTATGAGGCAGTTGCCATAGCGCTAGTATAAACATGATCTTGGGTAACATTGAATCCCATGCGCTGCAATTTGGTGGCGATATCTATTGGTGTACGCTGGCTGTTGTTCGTAACAAAGATAAAGGGTATTTTTAGATCGCTAAGTTTATTTATAAACTCAATTGCGCCAGCGACTAACTCACTGCCCCGATAAATGACGCCATCCATGTCAATCAAAAATCCACGATTCATAGGAGTCTCCATAAGTTTTTTTTACAGCAAATAAACATATACCATCAGTCTATATATCTAAATTGCTTGAGAATAAATTTGTATACTGTTTTGTATAAAAATATAAAAAAAGCCTCAAATAGGTAGCTTGACCTATTTTACTTCTTATAGAGAGTTTTTTAAGCTCTCTACAAGAATCGTCTATGTTATCAATATTTGTGATTGAAAAGATTTGTCCCGTAAACCCTCAGTTGCATACAACAGGGGTTCGTAGTTTTTCATGTTCCATGTGAAGAGCCATCGATATTTTAGGGAATGATGGCACTTACATGTGATGACAGTATCTTAAAGGCAAGGTGATCACGATTGACAGAGCCATCTGCATTGATCCATGAAGTCTCAATACGCTGTGATAACGAATCGATCATTTGTTCGAAACTCTTTCCATAGTTGGGGTGAACCCTGGGATACAGAGGGAGATCTTTCTGAAAGTCAGACTTGGCTTGATCTCCTGATTTTTTGATTGAGGGCGCCCAAGGATTACTTTCTAAAGCCTTTGAGACGTTTTCCTTATTGTTGACGAGCTTGTTAGCAATCATCTCAAATTTATCTTTTATACCTTCCAGAATAGACTGACATGAGGCAATACTACGTTTGATTCCGATACAGTCGTAGTAGATCTCATCTTGTCTGCTGTTAAAAGGTAAATTGTTATCGATTCTTAAATAATATGTCGTATCGTACAAGATTTCATCTTTTCGACTAGAAAACGGTAGGTTGTTATCTACTCTTGTGTAGTTGGCACTATCATAAAGAACTTCATCTTGTCTGCTAGTAAAAGGTAAATTATTATCTATTCTTATGTAGTTGGCACTATCGTAAAGAACTTTATCTTGCCTGCTAGTAAAGGGTAAGTTGTTGTCTTCCCTTACGTACATAGAACTATCATAAAGAACCTCGTCTTTTCTAGTAGTAAAGGGTAGGTTATTGTCTTTTCTTACGAAGCTGCCTATTTCAAAAATCGGATCATTTAGACCTATTTGAGATTGCTTTGCATAGTCTACTTCAATGGTTTTAATAAACCTATCAAACACTGAGCGTTGTCCATTGGCAAGCAAAAGATTTGTCAAAGACTGTTCAGATAAACGAAGTCTCAGATTGCGTCCTAGAGTTTCAATACTCGATTGTATAAGTTCTGGAGTTTGAGGTTCAGAGTCGACTCCACACGGCTTTTCTGCAGTCGGATTAGATCCACCGACACCGTTAATACACAATGTTTCCCAATACCAGTTGTTGATGTATCTTTTTAAACCAGAATTGAATGCCTCTTGAATAAAACGATTTAGATCCCGGTCTGTTATGGCTTTTATCTCAGTTGCCTTAAGCTTCTGGCTGGTGGATGCGTGGAGCGTTTCGTAGTTAGAAATATGGGGGGCGATTTTTTTATCAAGTTCCTTCAGTGGATCTAGCCAAAAATGATTTGTTAAATTTAAATCGAAGTACCTTCTGGTCTGTGTTATCTTTTCTTGATAGCTAGAATACAAACGATCTATTCCGGTTTCCAGTTCACAGTGGCTACGCTGAAATTCGTCAACCTCAGTTACTAAAATATCCAACTGAGTTTCAGCTGCAGAAACAAGGCTTTCACCCCAATCATCGGCTTTCGCGGCGATATCTTGTTTTATTGAATGGATTCTATTGGCAGTATCTTCAGTACCGTCGCTGCACCGATCTTCAAACGCATTTATACCAGATTCGACTCGCTGCTCGAAACTTGCTATACCTCTGTCAACGCGAATGAGCCCTGCTTCAAATCTATCATAGAGTTGGGAAAGACTTTCGTCTCGAGATGTTTTGCCGAAGCTTGAAGCATTTTCTAAATCTAACTTATCGACCAATGGTTTTAAAGTGCGGAGACTGTCTCGATTGACTTCATCTATCTGTGATATAGCCACGGTCATTCTAGCAACGGCTGCATTATATATAGAGGTTAGTTCCTCAGGCCAAACGACCTTAGCATCCGAAGCTCCGGCTGAAAAATACCGTGACTCCGTAGCAAAGGAAGTAATATCTGCGGGGGCAAATGGAGCAACCTTTGTTGGGGCATCCCCAGAGCAGTCATCGCCCTCACAAGTGGGATCTGCATCATTATCATCTTCATCGACTATCGTCGCATCATCATCGTCCACAATCGTCGTATCATCGTTGGACGGCGGATTGGAATCTTTCGATCCTTTTGAACCGCCACAACCGTTTATTAGGAGTAAAGAAGAGATAAAGATACCTTGACAAATAATTAGCTTCACAAACGCCTCGTTGTTTGAGATTCATAATTCCTCTTTATTGACGGAAAAATAGCCTTTAGATTGCAATTAATTCAACTTTATATTCTGATTTTTGGCTAGACTCTCCTGTCTGAAAGTAAGGACTAGGCGTCCTAACAATCTATATTAATTTAGGTTATTGATAAGGAGTTGCGCTGGCGGTAGTAAGGAGTCTTGGAGCCGATCCGTGGGTGTCACACGGAGATCCTGGTCGATCAGCCTATCAATTTGGACGCTAGTAGGTTGAAGCGGACGAATTAAAACCATAGTTATCTCGATTATTTAGCGGTAAACTTGGTTTGCTTCAAATTGGTAACACTATACTATCATCGGAAGCTGCGGCTGAGCGTTTTCGGCAAAAGGACGACAATAAGCTGACAGTAGTGGTTTAGTAGGGCACCGATCCCAAGCAAGTTTCATCATAGTTTGCAACTTTCTGCGCAGATTCTATTCATGAAGCCTGAATCGGAGTAGTTCCAGAATGCCAGATAGTTTCGGCGATATAGAAATCTTTTGACAGACTGATAACAAATTTAAAAGGCATGAATTCTTCCTCATCATAGTCGTTAAGTGGTTCAATATGTATGGATGAGTTATGCGTTTCCAGAATAGCGCGAACAGCATCCATCCCAACACCGCGTCCTGAAATATCATCAGAAACGGTTTTGGTGGAAACACCAGATTTAAAAATGGTTTCAGAGATAATCTTCCAATTGGTTTCTGCTGGTCCAAATAGATCCAGATCAATGCCTTTTTTCTTTAGAGTCTCCATATTGAGTCCCGCGCCATCATCGGAGTATTCAAGAATCATTCGACTTTGATCTACTCTGGCGGAAATTGTAATCGTGCCTTGACTTCGTTTTCCCTTAGACTTTCTGATTGCTTTACTTTCGATCCCATGATCCATAGAATTTCGAAGGATATGAACAAAAATCGAATTTAATATCGATTGCATATTTCCTTGCGCGAAAATCTGCCCAAGATTTTTCTCAATAAATGGAAAAGGCTTATCGAGTTGTCTCGCAATCGAATTTAAAGGAATCGTTAAGTTATCTATTATTTGCTCAAAACTTGTCAGATAAATTCCACGAATATGGTCAATTGAGTTCGCGATGCGTCCCTCTCTAATTTCATCGATGATCTGATCAAATTGAGAGACTTGTACTTGCACTGAAGAGGAATCAAAATCTATTTGTAGTTTCTCTTCAGCTAGGCTTCTGATCTTGTTAAAATCTGAAGCGACTTCGCTAATACCCGCGATTGTTCGTTGTCGTTTCTCCTGAGTAAAGCTGCGAAGAGAAATTGACTCAGTTAGTTCCTTTTCAACCTCATGAATCTTGGAGGAAAGAAGTTCAAAGCCAAAATGTCTGGATAGACCCTTGAGGGTATGCAGATTTCGAAATACTCCCTCAAAAACCTGAAGGGAGAAATGGCTTTGCTCGGAAAGGCTTTTATTAGATTCATCGATATACATCTCAGCCTGCTGGATAAATTCAATAAAATCAGTCTGTTTAATCTTGCAGATTTTGAGGAGGTTTTTAGCCTCCTCTTCTGTTCTTTTGGTCTTTTCTTCGGCCTCTCTTAAACTTGTTACGTCTCTCATAGTAACAAGGATCTTTTCGATCAAATCGCCTTTGATGATCTTATCCCAACTGATTTCACAGATCTTTTGATCAATGCGCACCTCAGTCGGTAAGGAATAGTTTACAGCGTCCCATTGGATTTCATCTTCGCCTATTGAGGTATCTAGGATCGCTCTCAATGAATCCCGTTTTTCACGGCTCAGATCGGTTCTATCAAAAATATTCAGAAATGCATCCTGATCACTTAACTCTTTTCGATCAACTATGGTTTCCAAATAGGGAGAGTAATCTCCCGATATTACGATGTCATCTCCTCTATCTTTTAAAGAAAAAATTCCTTGTGTTAAATTATAGAGAATGGCCTTGGTATCCCGGGTTTTTTCTTCGACTTTTTCTTCTAAACCTTGGTTCAGATCCTTTAAGCTATCATTTGCTTTGATTAAATGGTTGTTTAGTTCTTTGATGGTCTCTGCTGACTTGGCTCGTTCATGGTTAATTTTTGAGCCCAGGCCTAACGAAAGCAGCACCATTTGTCCTGCAGAACCAAAATGCAAAGACATGTTAGTAACGGCATTGACGGGAAGAACACCGCCCTCACGTAACAATGAAATCACGACCCCACCAACAAGGAATATAAAAGCAGCATTGAAATAGTTAGCTGGTTTATAACCCGAAAAAGAAATTTTTATCGAGATTCCAAGTGTAATCACTACGGTTGAAAGTAAGCTCACATTGGCAAGGACGGCAGACAGCTTATAGGGAAGGACAAACGAGGAAAGTAGCAGAGCCAATAGATACCATTCTGCAATCTTGAAAAACCACTCTGCTCTCTTGGCTCTTTTTGCAATCGATAAGAGATCATGAGAGAATTTTAGCAAAAAATATCCGGCTAGGGGACCAAAAGTCACAGTCGCATAATCATTTAAAATGTCGAAATTGGGATACATGTACTGAAAGGCAAAACCATCCCTAGTTAGTTGAACGTAGCCAATGGTTAGAATGAATAGAGCACAGCTGAAATAGCTTTTCTCTTTCATCGAATAAAATAAGAAGAAACTGTAAATAGACATAGCAGCGACAACACCGTAATAACCACCATAGATCAGGTAGCTGCCCTGTTTTTTTTCTACGTAGCTAAAAGGGCTGGAAATATCGTATTTCGCAAGGAAAGTTCCTTCGGTGCTAACCCGAGATAGTAGGGTGTAGCTCTCATTGGGAGCGAGTTCCAAAGGGAACAAAAACTCGTGTACTGCAATGGGTCTTGTCCCATAGGGTTTTCGATCTCCGGTGGACCATTCCTGCACAATATTATTGTCAGAATCTATTAAATAAGTATCTAATGAGTCCAAACTAGGAAAATAAAACCTGACGAATTTTGTGATCCTATCTCCTGTGTTATTGGTTACAGTTGAGCGAAACCGATAAGCACCACTGACGTATGCCCATACCGACTTGATTTGACCCTAGCTTGCTGGTTTGTTTGATCCACTTCATCGGAGCGAAGCGACGTAGCTCAACTTAAGA
>JABSRP010000061.1 GCA_013215145.1 Pseudobacteriovorax sp. | reverse complement strand
GCGCTTTGCCATATTGTACCTCCGACATTCATGAAAGTTATCGGAGAGTTATTAGGTTTCTTTAGGAGCACTACACAGCAAGGAAGTCTATTCCCGAAGAACTTCCCAGAGAAGATATCCATCTAGATGTTCCAGAATCTGAAAGGATCTGCAGTTGTTGCAACGAGAACATGCAGCAGATTAGTGAAAAGATCAGTGAAAAGCTTCATATCCAGCCACGTAAACTTACCGTCCATAGATTCATAAAACCTGTCTATGGCTGCAAAAAATGCGAGGCTGTCAAGCAAGCTTCTATGCCAGCACACCCACTGGCTCGTTGCTCAGTCACTCTAGAGTCTCTTGCATATTTAGCTTGTAGTATATACGTTGAGGGTTTGCCTCTATATCGTATTGAGAAATCATTAAAGAACGACAATATCGAGCTTGGACGCGATAAAATGTCTCGCTGGATGATCCAAATTAGCGAAAAGCTATTGCCCGTAAAAAAATTATTGCATGAAATACTTCTCAAAAGTCCGGCAATCTCGATGGACGAGACCAGTTTTCAAGTTTTAAAAGAAAAGGACCGCCGAGCTGACCAGAAAAGTTATGTATTGGTTCAGGCTAGAGAAGGTCCGCCAGGAAAGAAAATTACGGTTTTTCATTATGAAAAATCTCGTGCAAAAGCCACAATTGAAAAATATCTGGAAGGCTTCTCCGGTTCATTCCTAACCGACGGCTTAGGGGTTTATCAGACCTATACTGAAGTGGCATCATTTCCTCGGACACCCGTATAGTTTACAATCTAAACCAGCTTTGCGTGCATATTCGAGAATTCTAGGATTGTTTTCTTTACCAGGAATCTCTTTGACGCCGATTTCATTTTGAGCAATTTCAAGTAGCAAGTGATTTAGCTTCAATGTTTCTCCAATCTTAATTGCCATTTTCTGCCGTAATGTAGGTAGGACTTATGAAAAATGCTTTAATCTTCGAATTTTTAAACCTATTTAGAGAATCTCCATTGTCAGGTATTACCAAAAGGAATCATCTAGTCGGCAAAAAAAACCTAATTGACCCGTCCTCACCCTGCATGAAATACCGTTCTTACCTCGAAGTATAAAAGATAAAATACCATACCACCCATTCCGTCCAAAAAGAGACTTGATTGGTATTTGCCAGTAAACGAAAAAATTTCTGGAGAGATAGATCCTGCTTTGACCGCTGGTCCCATGGCATTATGAGGATCATTGCCTTGATGTTTGTCACTTGGGCGTCCACGGGCTTTGGTTTTCAATTCTCAGGAGACCATACTACGGTTCTAAACAATCTCAACGATGATACGAAGCTCCTCTCTATAGATGTGTTCTCTTATAACGATCGGCCAAGCACAGTCACCATGCTTGACGATAGCAAGAAGACACAGTTCGATGACACCAAGGTCATCTTCGGAGCATGGAATACAGCCTACATCAGTTTATTCAACGAATCAGAGCAGGACCAAAGTATCTATCTCAGCTTTTTCGCCAGTCTTCCTGATGTCATGTTCTTTTCCATCACAAAAAACCAAGTTTTAAGGCAATCTAAGACTCCTTTTCGCTACGATGCGGCAAGCTTTAAGCTTCGGCCTGGCTCTAATACGATTGGTGTTAGCTACCAAGTCACCGTCGGCAACGTGTTCCCACCTATATGGCTAACTCTAGATAGTGAAGACCATTTTCTCGAGAGGCTACACCTGGAGGGTCACGTTCACGGAGTCATCTATGGTGTGGTTTTCACCATGGCGATATTCTCTCTTGTTATGTATGGGTGGTTTCGTAAAGCTTATTTTTTCCATCATTTTGTGTACACGATCTCGAGTATGTGTATTTACGGAACAACGAGTGGCTATCTTGTTTTCCATCTTGCCCATCTCTACGTATATTCAGTTGTGGTGGCCATATATTCCATAATTTTTATGAACTCGGTACTCTCGACACGGCAGTACGCACCGAGATATCACAGCTTTTCTAAAGTCTTTGTTATGGTTTTACTAGGTGCGATCACCTATATTTCCTGGTCAGACTACAACGCTATGAATATGCTCTACTTGGGATTTTCCACACTCGTTTACATGATCGTAGGCTGCATAATTAGACTCAAACAGGGCTATAGCCCTGCTCGCATCTACCTACTGGGCTTTGCAGTCTTGGCTGTAGGGGCAAGCCTTACCTCGCTTAATGCGCTAGTTATAAAATCGAGGTTACTAGGTTATTCTATGCTTTTTGCTTGGATGGTTGAGGTTTTCTTCTTTACCATAGCTATCGTTTATTCTTTGAGAGTGAGCGAAAGAAACGCTCTTCGGCAATCTCTACATGCCTTTCAACAACTCTCTAAAATTGTTTATCCCCACCAAATACTACAAATCAAGAGCGGAATCCCACTAGAACAAACCATGCCGATTCATCCAGACAAATGCTGCGTTATCAGTTTCGACATCATAGCTAGTAGTCAGATACCCGAAGAAAAGGCCAAAGATTTTTTTCGCAAGGTATTCGCTGAATGTAATAAGATGATGAAAGAGAACTACGACCCACACCAGTTAACGTGCAATGCTTATCGCATCAAAGAACTCGGAGACGGATTTCTTTGCTCTGTGGGATATCCTATGGCATCCTCAGAATCCAATATTTGCAACGCTGCCATGCGATTAAGCTTTGCCTTTCATAAGCTTTTTTCTGGATTGGCTCAGCAATACCTGCCCGATCAGAAGGTCTTTTGTGGCATTGGAGTCGCCTATGAGGCCATACAAGGATTCTATCCAGAATCGGACCCAAAGGAATACGATCTATTTGGAAAAGCCATCGTGCTCGCGAAACGCTACGAATCGCTTCGTAAATTTTATCCCCAGGAGCAATCTTTAGGTTCCATGATTATTATTCAAAGCCAGGCATTCGATCAAGCTACACTACCCGAAAAGAATAAGTTTATCACCATCAATCTTGCCGAAGAAAAGGTTTATGTCAGAGACGACAAATCGGCTAAATACGCGCATATATTCTTTGATGGTCGACCCCAATGGAACTCAGAATCCGCCAGTTGATGTGGCCTAGGTAATTTTTGAATTTAAGCCGGCAAATCCCAAAAACCAAATATTACAATTTTGGCAGAATTCATCCTTCTTCAAAACTTAAGATCGGGAGTTTTATAATTATGCCGACTATATGAGTTGAATTGGGAGACCTTGCACATGTTCCGCTTGTCAGCCATCTTAGTTTTAATTCTGGTCAAATCCTCATGGGTTTATGGCCTTGAAGCCGAGCAATGGCCTATCGATTGGAAGCCCTTTAAAAAACACCAGCAACTTTATAAAGAATTCGCCGTTCTAAAATTCTCTGGCGACCATGAGGTTAGATCTGACTACTTTCGCAGATTCCAAATTATCTCGGAGGTTCTGATCAAAGAGCCTGAATGGGAAGATGGCAAATGGATGCTTGCCGATGAGGGAATGACCTACACGGGGACGTTTACCGAGGAGAGTGGATTAGAAGAGCCGGCCCGGGTGATGAAAATCGTCCTCAAGTATACCGAGCAATGCCTGACTGCCAATCCAAATCATCCACTTTGCAATTTCTACTTTGCCGCAGCCCTGGGGCGGCTCATTTCCTATCAAGGGATATTTAGCTCATTAAAATCAGGAAAGTCCATAGAAGAGAAGTTTCATGTAGCATTAAATTCACCATGGGATCATAGATTCGAAGGAGGCTACACCCTCAAGAACTCCGCTAGGGTGGCCCTGGGTATGTTCTATCGGTTGGTTCCCGACTCCATACTTATTAAGTGGTTGTTTGGCTTCCGGGGAGATATCGATAAATCGATCGCATATCACCAACATGTCAAGCAACACGGTGTGACGAATCCTTGTAACGATGCTCTGCTGGCTGCAGCATGGCTCTGCAAAGAGGATGACGTCGGCAGTCAGGAAAGAGCTAACGCTATGACAATCCTGGAAGCGATCGAAGCTAGTGATCCAGGCAATGAGATCGAAATTATTTGTAAAAGCGATGCCCTAAGGCTCAAACAAGATACGGACCTTGCCTGCGGTTACACCATAAGTAAGCAACAGGACTCGCGAGATTTTAACGAATCCTTGGACTAATCCTCAACTTAGTGATTCCCGCCTTTTTCGTGATAACACATTGGATGATTTCCAAAGCTGTAAATCCATCTACGGTACTTTGAATTTACAAACTTTGCCCTTCAGAAAGACCAAGATCATGAAAAAATCCCAAGGTTTTTCACTTATTGAAGTCATTATCGCTCTGGGGATTTTAGGCCTAGTATCCTTCGGAGTCATGAGAATCATTGACAGCTCCCTCGTCATGACCCGTAGTTCTAGCAAGATACTCGCCACCTCCACACTCGGGGAATGGGCATATGAGATGTCTCGCAATGCCGGTAACCTGACTTATAGCGCTGGCCAAAGCCTACCGGTCAACGATCCCTTTGCAGAATACTACCTCAATCGCAACTGTCAGATAAACCAAACAGGGTCCTTTAATCTGTACAGAGTGGGAGGATTGACTCCAACCGCAGGCGACCAACTCAATCCAGTCCGTTATATGGAAAAAGGAACTCGCTGCCTAGTCAACGAGCCCGGCTGCAATATCGAACTCAGAGCTTTTTTCACCCCAAAATGCTACAACGAAGATGCTTGTGCCCAGGCAGAGTACCTTGTGATTCGAGTGGATCTTTCTACCGCAGCTGGCGTTCTTACCAGCTATTCGAGTATCGTGACTCTGGAGGGCTTTATCAGGCACGCTAACGACGAGTGCAATCCGGGATCGTCAGATATCTCGCAGACGATTGTTGTTGGTTTCAACAGAGGGAGCCTCCGATGCGGACTTTGAAACGAATGAGCGGCTGCATGCACGGTTCTGGGTTTACCCTTGTTGAGGCTATGATTGGGATTGGCTTGCTAGCGATTTTTGTAGCGCTGAGTGTTAGGTTTTACGGCAAGCAGAAAGTCAGCCTGGAAAGGAACCAGGCTCGGGTGAGCATGTATAACGATGTCAAATTTTTTGAGAACCTACTGTCGTCACCTGGGATTCTTGCCATCAGTGCCTTTCAAGCGGGAAACAACGCCTTACTTAGATGCCTTCAAGTCGCAGGCGGCAACTGCCTTGAGCTACCAGCCAACACTTGGGAGCCGTTTGAACTTTTCGAGCCGGAAACAGCAAGGCGCATCTCAGGTCGCCCCAATGCCCCCATCGCCTACGATAAATTTGGCAGAGAGTGCGACGCCAACACATTGCGATGTGCTTACAGCATTAGTACTGAATTCCGACCTAGATGCTTTCCAGGACAACCTATGTGTGAGTCTGCTCAAATGATCTTGGTGCGCTATACCGTGCAGCCTCTTATTGCTAGAACTCCTCCTCTTCAAATCATAAGAGAGATCGATGTGGGTTTTTCCAATATTTGGACCCGTCTGAATCAGCAATGCCCTGCTGACTATGCAGTAAGTGGAATTACTTATGCCTACGAGCTGCACTGCATCAATCTTCAGGGGGATCAAGGCCTTCCCCAGGTGATCCTTCCGTAAACCACAGCCAAACAATACTTATTTAGAGCGACTCTCTTACTGTAGATCAGGCTTTGTTGGACGCATGGGTTCGCTGACTCGTTTTTAACTATCTCAAACTAGTCAGAAAAAAATGCTAACCATCTAAATGAGTCAATTTTTTCTCAGAGAGCTCGATAACAAGAGCGCACCGATTTCCATTCTTGGAATATGGGTGACATTAGCTAGCGAGGATACATTATGAAACTCAAAGTTATCCTTATGTCCCTAGTAGCATGCCTGTGGGCCACTACCTCACAAGCTGCTCTCGAGATGGATGACGACACGCTGAAAATAGGCCCCAAGGCTGGAGACGTCTATTTTTTGAAGGACAACGCATCAGCGATTCCTATCGAAGAGATCATGACGGAAGAGACATTGGCCAAATTTGAGCCTTTTGCAAAACCAACCCCAGCATTCGGTTTCAACACAGTTGCCTGGGTATATATAGACGTCTCCAACAACGCTCCCAAAAGTCTCCATCGCCTACTTGAGATTTCATATCCCTTACTTGACGACTTAAAGCTATATGCTGTAGACGAGTCTGGTACGCTTATTCACAAATTCGAAACCGGCGACCATCGAAAATTCTCAGAACGCCCCATTGATGATGCTCACTTTATTTTTCCCATGGATTTTCCTGGTGATCAAACTACACGCATCTACATAAAAGCCCGGTCTGCAGGCTCTGTCGAGGTACCTATAAAAATATGGGATCAAAACACTTACTATAAACATCGCCAGCAATTCGTTATCATCCAAGGTCTCTATTACGGAGCCCTACTGATAACCTTAGGTTACAACTTATTTGTCTTCCTCTCCGTCAGGAGTGTCTCCTATCTCTACTATGTTCTATTTGTGGCGTCATTCGCTGTGTTTAGCGCTGTGATGAGAGGTTTTTTCTTTCAATTTGTGATCCCTGACAGTCCTCAGCTAAGCGATATCGTTTTACCAATCACCTTAGCGGTCAATCTGTTATGCACCATTGCCTTTATGGTCTCTTTTCTCAGGATTAAAGAAAAGCATCCGCGACTCAATCGCAATCTGAATAGATATTCCATTTTTCTCGGAGTCTTGTTAGTCTCGGGACCCTTTTTACCCTATCATATTATGATTCCGCTATTGAGTCTTATGGCAGGTCTTCAGTGCCTGTTTGCGTTTTTTCTAGGATTTTACGAATGGAAAAATGGTGTGAAGGAAGCGCGTTTCTTCTCGCTAGCTTGGGCATTTTACAGTATCGGCGGGGTACTCCTTGCATTCGCTAAGTTCGGAGTGATTCCAACCAATGCGGTTACTGCCAATGCTCAACAAATTGGTTCCATACTCGAGATTTTACTCCTATCACTCGCACTTGCTGATCGACTGAACACCCTTCAGGCGGAAAACAAACGGTATATTGCCGAACTCGCCAAACACGTCGAGACAGTTGAAGCTCTCGTGAACGAAAAAACACGGCATATTAAGTCCATCATGCAGTACATTAATCAAGGTATCTTCACCCTCTTACCTGAAGGCCTTATTGGCTACCGATCATCATTTTTATCGAAACTGTACAACGATGCGGACAAGGCCGAAGACGCCTACAAAATGATAACCGTCGGCTCTGGACTCCCTAGGGAATCTATCGATCAGGCGATTTGCACCTTAGAATCTGCATTTGGCGAAGACCCGATGCAATTTGAACTCAACTCGCACCTTTTACCCTCGGAAATTCACTACGAAAACAAAACATATGAAGTCGACTGGAGTCCCATGCTCAACGACGATGAAGAGGTGGAAAAAGTTCTCGTCTGTATTCGCGACGTGACGACTATACGAGAGTTGATGGCCAAAGACCAGCAAAATGTCGAAATGCTCAAATCAATCAACGAAATTATTTCCCTCGAAGAGCAAAAATTCAATCGGTTTATGGACCGCACGGGAAGAACTCTCAGAGCCTGTTCTGAGCTGATCAGTGAAGCCTATCATCAAGATGACGTTCGCAAAATCTTGATTCACTACCATACAGTGAAAGGCATAGCGAGATCACTTGGCTTGAAGCGATTGAGTCAAACCATCCACGAGGCAGAAACAGACCTTATCGAACTGAAGGACCACGAAGGCAAACATTGGGATGAAACGAGAGCAAGAGAAATCCAGGGCACGATTATTGCTGCACACAACCACTATTACACGGTGGCAAGAGACAAGCTAAATCGTGGTAACACTGATATGATTTCAATTGATGTCAACGATCTGCAGGCC
This sequence comes from Pseudobacteriovorax sp., assembly GCA_013215145.1. GTDB lineage: Bacteria > Bdellovibrionota_B > Oligoflexia > Oligoflexales > Oligoflexaceae > DT-89. Next base: position 28,568 of record JABSRP010000061.1, on the reverse strand, counting down.
TTAGCTGAAGACTTCGGAGGTGCTGTTGCTGATAAGATTCACGACCTATTCATGGTCTCTTCACGGGAATTGTTCGCCGAACTTGCAGTCCAAATCTCCACAGTCGCTGATAGGCTAGAAAAACAGGTTCCTCTGTTCAAAATCACCGGTGAAGAAAAGAAGTTTTCAGGAGAAACAAGCGACTTTCTCAAGGATATTTTTGTTCATTTGATCCGCAACTCCCTTGATCATGGTATCGAATCTTCAGACGAACGCATCAGAAAAGGGAAGATCGTTCAAGGCATGCTTACCATAGACTTCCGAGGAGATACGATTACCTATCAAGATGATGGTGCTGGCCTAAATCTTGAAAAACTAAAAAGTATGGGGCTCGAAAAAGGACTCATTGAAGAGGGCGCTAGTAGACAGACGGTTGCGGAGCTTATCTTTAATCCTGGCCTATCCACAGCCGACGCTGTTTCTGACATTTCTGGTAGAGGGATCGGTATGGACGCGGTGAAAGAGCAGATTCAAGAGAACCAAGGCTCTATTGAACTTGTTCTTGATGAAGACTATGACAATAGTTTCGTTGGATTTCACTTTACTATCCAAGTCCCAGGACTCATATCAAGTTACTCCGACAAGGAGAAAAAGTCGGCATAAATTAACCTAAAGATTCTTTATCATGACTCGAAACCTTTTCTGAACGTTTCAGCTTTGGAGTCATTATGCGAAGTGTGGTAGTGCTACTGATGGTTATCACAGCACATTTATCATGCAAAACTACAAAAACTCAATCCGAACTCTCGAGGACAGCACCACCCGGACCACTGGAAAGCCTTGATTTGATATTTGGCCCATCGTACAAGAGGTCAAACTAGCGAATATTCAGAGCTTTTGCAACACTCCTACCGAACAGAGACAACTCAAACAGCTTTTCCTCAAAGACGCAGCTATGCAGTTTTTAGCATCGAAAGTCAAAAATGCAGAAGGGCAAGTCGGTAAAATACTTTGTGATAAGCTCGAAATCAAGAGCAAGCAAGAGAAAGATAAATGGCTTATCGCGATCCAGAGCATCGTTCTATCCCATCTGATTATGACCATGAATGGTAGCATTGGAACAAGCCTCAACGCGCTTGATGTCCTTGCTAACCCTGGCGCTCACTCTAAGGTAGAAGTCGCCGCAGCAAGGAACACCCCAAAACCAGAGAGGCTAGAAATATCTAAAAGTGTAAAAGAAGCCCTTCGTCAGGCACTCAAAGACGATACCATAAGCTTGGTGGAGTGCCTCGGTTACTACAACCGAAAATACATTAGTATCGACATCTCTCACTTTCTTTTCAACCAAGGATGCAACTATGAAACGTTATCTAACAGCTTTAAAAACACAAGTAGCGACAGTATCCTTAGCCTTTGGCATCACATCATCTGCTTACGCCATCGAAGGAGCTAGCCAAGGCTGTGGCCGTGGGTTCACACAAATATTCAGTTTTGGAGACAGCCTTAGTGATGCTGGCGTTCTTTTCGATTTAGCCACGATCACAAAAGCCCTCAAAGTTCAGGCGATTCCAGCAAGGGATAACCCTGGGGGATTTAGCAATAAGAAAAACTGGGTTCAACTCCTCACTGACCTATGCGGTCTTGGTCACCAAGGCGAACCATATACACTTGCCTGGCCTAATACCCGTGGCACCTCAGCCATATCAGGAGAGCGGAGAGGGATCACAGCCAAAGATAAGGAAACTGGCAACTTCGCCTATGGTGGGGCTTACGCCAGAAGTGTCGTTCTTGGCGTTCCATCATTCGACAAACAGATCGACTTATTTTCCGTTCGTAACTCTTATCTCGGACTCGATAAATCCTACTTTGCCACCAAGGCTGACGAGATACTTTACGTGGTGCAATTTTCCGTTAATGACGTATTTGAAGAGCTCACAAAATATAGAAAAGCCCGTTGTCAGGCCGTAAAATGCTCTAGTTCTGAAATTAGCGTAGACGATTTCAAGTCCCAAGATAGTGTGAAGAAAAACCTTCCCCTAGCCGCAAAAGGTATCGCCAATGGGATCCGCAATCTATATCAGAATTACGGCGCAAAAAACTTTCTAGTCCTAAGTTCCCCGGATCTCAGCCTCACCCCATGGACCGAAAGCTTTGGATTGCAGAGCGTTGCCGATTACGCGAGCAGCGAAATGAATCGCCTACTGGAGGCGGAAATCACCAAACTATCAAGCCTCAATTCCACCAACCAATACCTTGATATCTCCAGACCCTGGAAGGCTCTTGTGCAAAAGTTTGATAACAAGGAATCGTTAAGTGGTCCAGTTGCGAAAATCTTTGCCCCAAGCGGAACCATGAAGTTCAGGCATCGATCTTCCTGCCAGTGGGATATGGTTAACGGCAAAAAACTAGAGAATGAGTCTGATTTTTGTAAGCCTGGAACTGAAGACGAGTATGCTACCTTCGACGGCAACCATCCGACATGCCCTCTTCAAGAGTTTATTGCAAGAAAAGGTTTACAGCTTTTGAAAGATAAAAACTTACCGGCACTGGCAAGTGATGCCGACATGGAAGATAACTTTACGACATCGGAGTGCTCGCAGCTGTAACTAAGAATCACTAGCGCGAAGACAAAGATCCTCGTCCTCCCAATAGGCTCTAATCATTTTTGCTTGGCCAAAATCAATGGGAGGATTCTGTCCGTCTAAATCCAACGCAATGCTCTGCCATAGCTCTAACACCCCAGCAAATGATGCAACAATCTTATTTGGATCAGCGTGATAACGAAGCCAATCGATCTTTGCCAATTCACAACATACATCCGCTGCCTCTAGTATGGCACAAGCAGAAAGGTAAGTCGGAAATTCCTCTGCGAGGGCCACTAAGCTATGGGATTGCGAACCGCCTTTTGAGCTAATATACTCCCAAGACAGCGCTCTAAAGTTTTCAGCACCAAGGGCTTTCCTGACCACCAAAAATACTTGCTCTAAAACGTCCAAATGGGTGAATTGATAATGACGTCGATAGACTTCTAAGGCCTCAGGATTCATACCGTCGGGAGCCTCGTATTGGGCATTCCTGACAGCCTCGCAAAAACGATCTAAGCTCGTAGTCATATATGCAGCTCATTTTGAGAATCCCTGCCAGGTAACGGTGATTCTACCTTACCCAAGATTGCAGAGTTCAAGTTAAGGCACTCTTCGTAAAATTGGTGCCAAGGAATCAGATTCTCATCGCGCTCATAAAAGATCGGAGTGCTCGCGAACATAGGTTTTTTTGCCAGATTTATGGTATCGATTGAGGGATAGCTACCATGATCATCAATCCAGAATCTACCGCTTTGCACACCACCAGCGATATGGATTTCTTCCACAGCATGTACGGGAATGCGGCGGATAAAATGAGTCGGACTCGTCCCTCCGTTCAGGTGATTGATCTTTAAGTTGTTGAGATCCAGTAAAATACCGCAGTTTGTAGCCTGGTGCATAGCACTTAGAAAATCACACTCTTCGACATCAGACTCAGGAAATTGATGGTAGGCACTCAGGTTTTCTACGAGGATTCTACGGCCCAGAGTCTCTTGAATACCATCGACGCGTTCGATAATGCGAGCCAAACTAGCTTCAGTGCGAGGAAAGGGAAGGAGGTCGTGAAAGTAGAATCCTTGATGAACCTGGACCGAAAGGTGATCACTCACCCGGCTAGGCTGGTAACGATGGATTAAGCTTAAGATCCGTTTTAAGTAAGACAAATCCAAAGGATCTTCGCCAGCTATATTCATACCAACAAAGTGAAAGGATAATGCGGCATCCTGTCTTAGCCGCTCAAGTTTATCGTGATGAGGGCCAGGCTCTAACCAATTATCTCCCACAACCTGGACAAGCCCCAGCGTGTTTGCACAGTTTAACGCCGAATCAAGATGTTCGGTTCGCAAGGCTGGAAAAACACACCGGTCACTATTCGTGTAATTACTTGACAACTTTTGACTTTATCACGGTGCCCCCCGCGATTTTTTCACAAAGACCCTTGGGCACGTAGATCCACTCATTTGGATCGTTGTCCTTTGCGGCCTTACCAGCACAAGCATGACCGTTTGCGCCACAATCGTTCATACCTTTTTTAGCAATCCCCTTGCACTTAACAATCGTGTCACCCTTCTTCGCCCAATCTGGTGTGCCCCCGGCAATGGCAGTGGTCGAGAATGCAAACGCCGCTGTGGCCACCGAAGCTATCTTGATGAGAGAACGATCTGACATAAATACTCCTTTGCAACAAAAAATAGTCAGTAAGACTTACTAGGTTCTTTATTATTCAATAATTTTTTCATCATGTAAATCGATTGCCGCCTCCACAAATGGATAGTCAGCCCCTTAGTATGAGCCAAAGGTTGACATTCGAGGCCGAAGCGACTTAAGTTAATACATTAATAATTTTCCCTGACCGTATTTCGACGATAGTATCAGCAAAGTATTCAAGCTCCTGCCTATCATGGCTGACATAAATTCTAAAACCGGGAGCTTCCTGGAGCACTCGTCTGAGTAACGGCTTGGTTTTTGCCTTCATAGAACCGTCCACGGCGCTCAAAGGCTCATCCAAAAGCCAGTGATTTGGCTTTTGCAAAATTCCTCGTACAATAGCTGCCCGTTGCTTTTCACCACCTGAGAAATCAGAAATAAAGGTCGCCCCAACAGCATGCAAAGCAAATTCTTTGACCAGGTGGTCTAACTCAGACTTAAGCGATGCAGGGTCACGCTTCGAACCAAAACAAAGGTTTTGCTCAAAACTCAGGAAAGGAAAGAAAAACGGTTGCTGCATCAAGTAGGAAAGCTTCCTCTTATGATTGGGTTTGATGATACGACCACCTTCCTGCCATAGGTCGCCATCGATTTTGACAAAACCTTCCATTCCTTTGGTAAAGCCGGCAAGGTGTTCAAGCAGAGTGGATTTCCCTGAGCCAGAGGGCCCGAACAGACCAATGACCCCGGGAAAGTCTCCTTTGAGATGAATATCACATAAAAAGCGACCGAAGCTATGCTTCAGACTAACATCAATAAAAGGCATGTGAGCTCGACCTTCGTTTGCGGTTTAACATGCCGACGGCAAATAAGCAGACAAAAGATATGCCAAGCAAAATAAGTGATAGTCGATGAGCAGAAGCATAATCTAAGGTTTCTACATAATCATAAATGGCAACAGAGACCACTCGAGTTTCCCCAGGAATATTGCCACCAATCATCAACACGACTCCAAATTCTCCCATAGTGTGGGCAAAGCCTAGAATCCCACCAGTTACAATTCCCTTCCAGGCCAACGGGATCCCGACGCGATAGAATCGCTGAAACGGATTGAGGCCTAGTGTTGCTGCAAGCTTAAAAGCCTGGTTAGGAATCGCCAGGTAGGCGTTCATGATTGGCTGAAATACGAAGGGAAGGGAGTAAAAACATGACCCCACCACAAGCCCTTCGAAGGTAAAGATTAACCCCGCTCCATCATTGAAAGATGTCACCAAGGGGCCCAAAGGACTATCAGCCCCTAAGATCATCAATAGGTAAAACCCCAAAACTGTAGGTGGTAAGACGATGGATAGCGATACAAAAGCCTCACAGAGGATTTGCCATTTCTGAGGGACCTGTAGCATCAGCCAACCAACACAGATCGAAAAGCCTATCAACAGTAAGCTTGTCGTCACCGCCAGATTGAGTGAAAGCAATAAGGAAGAATAGTCGATCAGTTCGTGGATAAGCCTGCCACCTTCCTATAGCCTTGCCTCTCCATAACCGCCGAGGATGCCTCGCTGCGAAAATGCTCCACCAACGCCCGGCAAACAGCCTTTTCCGTGCATGACTTTAGTGGAGCGATAGTCTGGACTAGCTCGCTGTTATATGGCTCGGGCAGGAGCCAGTAGGTGCCTCGAGATGACTCAGGTAAGGACAGGATCTGCGAGTAGGCTACGACCCCCAAAACCTTACGGCTAGACCTGGCGAAATGAAAGGCTTGAGCCACACTTTCGCCAGTTAGTAATTTCCGCTTAGCAGTCGGATGCCATCCCATGTCACTCAGAAACCTCTGAGCCGCTTGACCGAAAGGGGCGACTTTAGGGTTGGCAATCGCCACATGAGATTCCTCGAACAGCTCCTTGCGGACCGGCTCACTCCATTCACCTTCGTAACTAGGTCCTCGCCAAACAGCCAGACGCCCTAGGCTAAGCGCAAAAGGCTGACCACTTAGATGCGACCGGTAAAGCTCGTCCGTATACCGATGATTAGCTGAGATAAATATGTCAATGGGAGCTTTCCTTAGTAGCTGATGATAAATTTTGCCACTAGAGCCATTGACCAGCTCAACCTTAATGCCATGCTTCTGACTGAAAGCCTCAGCGATTTCCTTAGCTGTCGAGTAGAAATTTGCGGCAACAGCGATGCGCAAGGTTTCATGATTTGAGGCCCTACCCTGCCCCACCACCGACAAGGGAAATCCTACAAAAAGGATGATGGCAAAGAGTTTTAGCACCTAACTTCCTCCTACATTTTCGCCAGAAAACCGCTGTCAAAGGCGACCTCCAGTGATGATATAAGACAGGACAAACTATTGACTCGAAAAGCCAAGTAGGCTTGAATACCGGTAAATAATCCGAGCCTTGTGACCTAAGTGAGAATATGGTCGTTCGGCCGTAGCGATCTGCTACCAGGGTCCCGTGCGAAAGCCCTTGGCCTCCCACTTTTGGAAAGGATGAACTAATGTTAGATTCCGTGCAAGCCAAAAAGCTTGTCATGAAAGCCGTTCCGTTATCTCCGACAAAAACGGTTAACTCCGACAGCGTCACTAGCGAAACCCTTCGATGCGACATCAAGGCAGATCGAGACAGCCCTCCCTTCGATCGCGTCGCCATGGACGGCATCGCTATTGTCTTCGAAACCTACGAAGGGGGCCAACGAGAGTACAAAATCGAAGGCTGCCAGGCAGCAGGAGCGCCTCAATTGTCTCTGTCAGCTCCTTCCATGTGCCTTGAAGTTATGACGGGCAGCAGCATGCCAGAGGGCTGCGATACAGTCATCCCTTACGAGAGGGTCGCCATAAACGATGGGATCGCCGTCATCGACCAGGATGCTATTGTTAAGCATGGGCAAAATATACACAAAAAGGGCTCGGACTACCAAAAGGGCCAGGTACTCCTAACATCGGGCACCACAACAGGTCCGTCGGAATGGGGAACCATCCTATCATCCGGCTATACCAGCGTTTCCGTTTCAACTAAGCCTAAAATCGCCATCATCAGTACCGGCGATGAACTTGTTGACTTTCGCAACACACCTCTACCCCATCAAATCAGGCAGTCCAACGTCTGGGCGATTCAGGCAGCCCTAAAGAGATTCCATTTTGACGAAGGTAGCATTTTTCACATCAATGACCAGTTGCCGGTCATGATGAAGCAAACTGAAGACATCCTGAAGAACTTTGACTTTATTCTGTTCTCAGGGGGGGTTTCGCGAGGTAAGTTTGACTTCGTCCCTGAAGCGCTGAATTCTGCTGGTGTTTCGCAGACGTTTCACCGCGTCGCGCAGAAACCAGGAAAACCACTGTGGTTTGGTCAGGGCGAGAGTCAGCAAATGGTGTTTGGGCTTCCGGGAAACCCCATATCCACACAGATCTGCTTTTACGAGTATGTTTTACCAGCCCTCTGCAAATTTACTGATAGTCCTTTACCGCGGGCTACAATGGTCAAACTTGGGGAACCGGTTGTGTTTAAAAAGCCGCTGACGTTGTTCCAGCTCGTAACACGTTCGGAGTCCTCAGACGAAGTCGTCTATCCTGTCAAGAATAACGGTTCTGGCGACTACTACTCCCTCACCCGTTCCCAAGGTTATATTACCTTGCCTCAGGCAGAAGACAGCTTTAAAGCAGGGCAAAAATTCCCGGCATACTTTTGGTAGAAAGGACTTTTATGGAAACTTTGATCGATAGTCATGGCCGCAGGATATCAAAGCTCAGGATTTCACTGTTAGATACCTGTAACTTAAGATGCCTTTACTGCATGCCAGAAACCATGAGCTTTCTACCACAGGAACGCCTACTGCCAGCGGAGGAGATTCTGCAGATTACCGATCACCTCACTCAATTTGGTATAAAAGCCATTAGAGTCACGGGTGGCGAACCAACTCTGCGGAAAGAGTTTTTACCGATTATGAAGGGTCTTTCAGATCTAGCCATAGATAAACTAGGAGTGACATCTAACGGTGTATTTCTCACGCGCTACTTGCGCCAGCTAAGGGATGAAACCAAGACCAACAGCATAAATATTAGTCTAGACTCCCTCAATCGTGAGTCGTTCCATAAAATCACAAAACGTGACTGTCTCGATAAAGTCATTGACTGTCTGGTTGAGGCTCAGTCCCTTGGTTTTGAAACCAAAGTCAACTGCGTTTTAATGAAGGGGCTGAACGATCACGAGATTTTAGACTTTGTCGATTTTTCAGCAAAATATGGCATTGAGGTACGCTTCTTAGAACTCATGAGGATTGGTCAGGCCTGCAAAGGCGCGATGAATGATCGTTTTATGGAGGCAGATAAGGCTATTTCCATCATCCTAGCAAAACATGGTCTTCAAAAAATCCCCGTTCCCCACGATTCTACCTCTTTCCGCTTCAAGCTATCGAACGGTGCAAAAATAGGTTTTATCGCTTCAGAGTCCAAGCCATTTTGCGGCGGTTGCTCCCGTTGGAGGTTAACGGCAACAGGAGATTTAAGAGCCTGTCTGATGAGCGAAAAAGGTGTCTCTATCAAAGGCGTTCCAGCGGAAAACTACAGTCAGCTACTAGCAGATCTTCTACCAATGAAACCAACAGGTCGCATCAAACAGCTCGACCAGGATATGTACCAAATAGGGGGATAAATGGGACTGACACACATCGATCAAAAAAATCAGCCTACCATGGTTGATGTTAGCGATAAGTCGCTGACAAAACGCAGTGCCACAGCCGAGTGTTTTGTCGAATTAGGTGGCGACATCATGAAGCATCTCAGTGATGGTGACCTACTCAGTAAAAAAGGTCCTGTTTTTGCGACCGCAATCATTGCCGGCACCCAAGGGGTCAAGCGTTGCGCCGACCTTATTCCATTTTGTCACGTGATTCCCATTGAATCCTGTCGCATTACGATTGACCCCGTCAGCGCAGACACTGTACGCGTGCTTTGCGAAGTACAGACGACCTACAAAACAGGGGTGGAGATGGAAGCGTTAACAGGTGCCTCAGTTGCCGGTCTCACAATTATCGATATGTGCAAGGCGATGTCTCAAACCATTACGTTGACTCAGACTAAACTCATAGAAAAAACTGGAGGAAAACGTGACTTCAAGGCATCCTCATCTCTATCATCCCACTGAGCTAGCTTTTGTTGGTCTAAAAAATTCAGGGAAGACGACATTGATCTGCCGCCTCATGGAACAACTGGCAGCAGAACTCTCCATTGCCTATTTGAAGCACGATGCTCACGGCTTTCAAATGGATCAACCGGGAAAAGATACCTTTAAAGCCTATGAAGCAGGAGCAGGAAACGTCACCATATGGGACGAACGCAAGTCAGCCTCAATCAAGAGAGGTATGCCTAGTGCATTTGACAAGCAGACTCAGTTTTTAGCCTACGACTTATTGCTTGTGGAGGGTTTCAAAGGATCAACCATAGAAAAATTTGTGGTCTTGGACGAGGACTGCGCGATCTTACAAAAAATCCCCGAGGAGCATCATCATCGGATCGTAGGTTATATCGGCAAAGGCCAACGACCAAAGCAAATACCATCTGATCGTCCTTATTTCCAAAGAGACCAGGTTAGGGCTATGTCTGCCTTTGTCAAAGGATGGATTGCCGCAAAAGCGAAGTCAGAGATCTACGGCTTGGTACTTACAGGCGGGATGAGTCAGCGTATGGGCAAAGACAAAGCCCTACTCGATTATCACGGCAAACCGCAGGCACTGTATAGCTATGAGTTATTGAAAAAACACACGAACCGTACCTATATCTCCTCAAGGGAAGGCCAGTGGCAGGACACAAGTATAAGCGCACTGCCTCAAATCACAGATCGGTTCTTAGGTTTTGGTCCTCTAGGAGGAATACTATCGGCATTCCAAACATTTCCCGATAAAGCTTGGCTGATCGTTGCCTGCGATCTTCCGTCCCTAGACAGCGATACCCTCACATACCTCATATCTAACCGCGATCCATTAAAGGTTGCAACCTGTTTCAATAGCCATTCAAATGGTCTACCCGAACCTCTTTGCGCCATCTACGAGCCCAAAGCAAAACAGCTTTTATGTCAGGCATTGAGCCTGGGGTATAGTAGTCCCGGTTCTATTTTATAGAATAGCCCTGTCCGACGACTCGCACAAATCAACCAGAATAGTCTGCGAAACATCAATCATAGAGACGAATTGATCGCCTATCAACAAGAGAGGAACCCATTATGAAAGAGAAAACAGTCGCTATAGAGTTTTATGCCATACTGCGAGAAAGAGCAGGAAAAGACTCTGAGTCATTAAAAACTACAGCAAACACAGCTCGAGATCTCTACAACGACCTTAGACATCGCTATGATTTTTCTCTAAGTGATCGTTCCGTCAAGGTAGCGATTAACGACAGTTTTCAAAACCTAGACAGCCCCATCTCAGAAGGTGATAAAATAGTATTTATTCCACCAGTGGCAGGAGGTTAAAGGATGTTTACTATTTCAGATAAGATCATAGATCCTCTCGTCGAAACAAAAAAAGTCTATCAAGAGGAGTCCGGAGGTTTTGTTAGTTTTGAGGGTTGGGTTCGCAATCATAACGAAGGGCACTCTGTATCCAGTTTAGAATATCAGGCCTATCAGAAATTAGCTGAATCGGAAGGAAATACCATCATCAGCGAGGTAAAGAATCTTTTCTCCGACGTAAGTGTCCGCTGTATCCATAGAGTCGGTCACCTCCAAATTGGAGAGCTAGCTGTTTGGGTGGGAGTTGGTGCCGGTCATAGAGATGCCGCCTTTCGCGCCTGTCGTTACGTTATCGACGAAATCAAAGACCGCTTACCCATTTGGAAAAAAGAGCATTATATCGATGGTGCTACTCATTGGATCAACTGCCAGGGAAGCTATCAAGGATTCTCATCTGCCAAAATTGAAGCAAAAGACCTTTTTCAAACCCAACTAGAGGAGGCTGATTTTTCCATACAGCAGCTCCAGGACAACCAAGAATTACGTACTTTATTCATCGCCGATTCAGCAAGCCAAACCAATGCGCTCACTCCGCTGCTCCAGATGGGACTTCGTCAAATCTGGCTTCATAACCCCAAGGAACTTGAAGCTATGGATTTAACGCAATGCCTCTACTTTTCCTGGCAAGATATTGGCCGACGCAAAGATCAGCTATTGGCTAAAAGAATTCAAGAAATCTTGCCTCAAATGAAGATAAACACCATTGATCACAAGGCGGAAATCGCGACAGTATTAACGGAGGTGGATCTCGCCATCCTGCCAGCGAGTCTTTTTCATGCCAACTCAATAGATTTTAGACAGGTAGGGCTATGTATGATTCTTCCCGACGAGGGACGTCCAGAGCCTGTGCAACTCCTTGGCAAAGCGACTCAAGAGCCTGTCGCCATACCAAAGGAAGACAATGAATCTTTGGCCAGTTTTTATGAAAGAGTTACCAAGAAAGCATTACATTTGAGTTCGCTCTTTCGGAGTCACTCCTCTGTAGCAGAGTCCTTTCAACCCTCGATTTGATTTACCCACTTACGGAGGCCATGGTTAAGGCTGAAGCCATATAAGTACCAAGCTTCACTAGTACTGACCTGCGATGGATCAAAGCTAATATAGTCTTTCAGGTCAGCAAAATCGGGTTTGGGTCGATCGTACTGCCATCCTACATTGCGCCAGCTGGATGCCAACAAAGTTAGATCGTACCAGCGAGCCTTTCCCTTCCATATGCATAGGGTCTCATGAGAGTTCGCCCGCAGACCCTTTTGCTCGAGCTTTGACAGAGGAGCATAGATGACACCACCCCTTTCACGGATCTCGCTTATAGGACAACGAGCAAAAATTTGTTCGCCCACTGAAAAAATTAGATATTTCTTAATCAACGGGACTATATGGACAATCCTCTTTTAAGACCCAAACTGTTAGGGGAAGGGCTGTGCAATCCACTCGAACTTGTTCATAAACCATACCAGTTTCTTCCTCTATGGCTTCATTTCCCGTGAGAAAAACGCGATCTCCTTCCTCCAACAAGAAATGCTTCATCACTGTACTTTTGCCAAAGTAGTTTCGAACAGGACCGCCTATGGTGGTGTGCTGAGTCACACGATAATACCCTTGATAGGTTTCGTGAAGGATGCGATGAGTTTCCGGCCTAAAGTCATAAGTGGGATCACCACACCATTTTTCTTCGCGTTCATAGGGTGAGCCTGATAAACCCATCTGAGAAAACATAGTAATACCAACACAGACCGTAATGATTTTTCCCCAAGTAACCATATTAATTTCCCTCGATTTTCGACAAATAAGAATAATCTGATCAAACTTAACAGAATAGGGCAAGTGCTAAAAATCCAGCCAGCAAACTTAGCCGTAGGCATAAAGTGAAGCTTAACCAAAAAACTAATCAGGGACTCGATTTAAAAAAGGAGAGAAAAATAACAGATAAGAAAAAATAAAGCACCTTCGGTGCTCAGTCTCAATATGCCAACGACTTATAACAGCAATGAGGGAGAACCCCTCATCTTTTGCAGCTAACTCAATTCATAGGTATGATTCAGGCTAGCAGCGCCGCCAACGAATCCCATAAGTAAACTGCCCCTGAACCTCATTATCCTGACTATCAATCACCAGTAGCCCTGTTCCACCGGGGGTGTGAGCTGTCATCGATAACACGTTATGGATAATCACACGCTCCAACCTTGTATTGCAGGTCGAAAGGTTAGGACGTGGTACCACAGTATCGAAGCGCTCAAAATCTTCGAAGGTTTCGCCGGCAAAATTCTGTGCTTCAAACTGATTGCGGGTACGACCCACATCGTAAAAAGTAGAATGAGAGGCAGTAACACCTTCATCAAGGCTGACAAAGCCGCGGTAGGCATTGTTAACGATATCGAAGGTCCAGCCTACCGGCTTTCTTACGGTAAAAATCGATCGGCAGTATTTCCGAGTGGTGCGCCGACCATCAAGTTCCACGAACAAGTTGTTAAAGACCAGGGTCAGAGCCTGTTGATCTCCAGATACAGCTACAAGAGTATCACTGAGATCACAGCCAGTACCGACTACATTAACTTTCCCCAAGGTCACCCCAGGTGGGACCTGGGCATAGGCAATGGAACTGAGGGCAGTGCCGACGATGGCGGCAAAAAACCTTTTCTTCATGGTTGTCTCCTAAAGTAACGATGTCATAAGCTAAACGACGTAAGATGCTAAAAGCAATTACCGTTCCATATTTTTTCCATTTTTATTTTAGGTATTTAGAGAAGTACAGTTTTTGGTGAGAGGACGATCTTACCTCGTCTTAGTACTTATTAATACTCATCACCTAGTCGATACTTTTAGACGATTTTAAATGTTACCGCTTTAAAGTGGAATGAGTTGACCAACCAAGGCTCAGATCACCGCTAACAGAACTAAGAATATGGCTTGCCGACAACCCAATGTTACCAAAATTTTTTCAGCTTTGGGAAAACCTTCATTCAGATCGGAGTTAACTTGCGGCTTGCAGTTCCGGCTTCAAACTAGCCACACAGACAAATTCGAAGAGTAAATAGACATCCTCGCCTGTCCCATCTTTTATCCGCTGCAGCGTTTCGTCATCGATGGTGTTTTTGGGTACCAAAGAAAAACTAGCTCCTAGGGACATTGAGTAGTGCCTTACGGCATCCATCCCTACACCTCGTCCTGAGATCATTGTGGTTTTTTCCGCCGTTGAAAAACCAGGCCTAAAAATCACATCCACTAGTTGCTCCGCTGTAGCATGTTCGTCCATAAGGTTCTTTGATACTGCAATCGCATAAATCTTGGTTAGATTAAGGCCTTTCCCATCATCCTCAAAACGGAAGGTAACATTCTTTTGCTGATCGATGGAGATATCAATTGAGATAGTTCCCCAAGGCTTTTTTCCTTTTGTTTCCCTATCCGAGGGACTTTCCAAACCGTGATCGATGGAGTTTCTCATCATGTGATTCAAAATATTCTCGATAATATCTTCCATCTCATCGTTCATGATTAAAAATCCGTTCGGATTATTGACTTTCACAACTGGCTCAGGCTTGCCAACTTCCTTAGAGATTTTGCCTAATGATGGCGCGATATTTTTCTCCACGAAATATTCGAAGAGCTGTCCCTTTATGGCCTCATCTTTGCCCATAAGTCTTGCAAATTTTTCATCAAAAACCTTGTTATAATTGCGGATTAACTGATGCGTTTCGGTGGAGTCGCTTCGCAGTTTTTCTAGTTTGTCGGGAGTATATTCTTTTTTAATTTCCTTTAACTGGGTTTCCAGTTCATGGACCGAGCTTGAAATACCTTTGAACTCCAATGATCTAGCGTTACCCTTAATGGTATGGTAGGCCCTAAAGAGAACATCATAGTTGGTATCAACATCGTTAAGGTACTGAACCAAGATATCATCAATCTCTCGCCAAGCTTTAAGTGTGCGCGCTAAGAATTTCTGAGTTTTCTCAAGATCGTTAGAAAGCATCTCGAGGAGCATCCGGCCTCGCACTTCGTTTTCCTTTGCTGTGGCCTGTAGTTTTCTAATCTCTGTAACATCCCTGAGAGTTACCAATACTTTTGCCACTTCCCCGTTGTCATTTTCAATCGGCCACCAATCCACTTCTACAATAAGATCCTGCTCGGCAATCGTAAGGTTTAGCTCTGTTTCTAAGTTGTACTGGTTTGCATCCCATCCCAGCTCTCGATCCTCACCAAAAGAAAAATCCAGAGCCGTCATGATTTGCGACTTCATATCCTCTTCGAGAGAGGATTTATCCAGAAGGATTTCCTGAATATTTTTACCCGACAGATTTTCATTTTTGAGAATATCAACCAAATAATCGGAGAATTCATCACCTAGGTTCAAGGAAGGATCCAAAGTAAATATACCCTGGTGGATATGCACTAAGATATCCCTAATATCCTTTGTTTTCTCCTTTACTTTGGCATCCAAGGTTTCGATGTTACGTTTTTGCGTATCGATGAGTTCAGCTTGAAGCCGCTTTTTCTCTTCTGCCTCGGCGAGCATTTTTTTCTCAGCCTTTAATTTCTGGGCTTTGATCAAGTTAATCCGTGCACCCAGGGCGAAGGATAGAAATAACATTTCCATGTTGACACCCACCAGCTGCCCCATTTACTGAGAGCACTCGGATCAAGCACTCCTAGATTAGCAGCCATACCGATGGTGTTACCAGCAACCAAACATGTCCAAGCAAATGTGAAATAATAAGCCGGAGTAAAGCCTTTAAATATCATACGGATTCCAGCAGCAATGAGGACAAAACCCATTAGCAAGATACTAGCTAGCGAGACAGATTTTAACGCTGGAACCGAGCCATGAAGGATCAAGGAATTCGCAAGTAAATTCACTGAAGCTACGATGGCAAAAGCATTCATCGTCCAATAGAAGAATCTAGACTCTTTTTTAAGGTGAAGGAAGGAATTTGTAAACAAGACACAAAATATGATTATAACATCGATAACCATATATAAATCCCATCCTGTAAGCGGACTATTAGGCTCTGTTGAAAAAACAAAGTAAGGAAGCAACCCATAAAAACCTAGGGAGTACACGAAGTAAGCAGCCGCATAGGCCACGTAAAGCCCATAACTGCGGTCTCTCGTAGTTAGGAAAAGGAAAAAGTTATAAACGACGATGAAGAACATCCCGCCCATCAGAACTCCAAAAATCACGAGCTCTGGTAGCTTTGCATTACGAAAAGATTTTGGCGTAAACAAGACAAAATCGAAGCGTACGATGGAGGTGGTTGTCACCTTAACGACGAAATCATTGCGCCCCTCATCCAAATCAAGGGTAAATACCGGGTGACGATATAAAATAGGCCTTTCATCAAAAGCGAGTTTGTCTCCCAATGTTACCGAACTCACGACTTGGCCGCTAGGACCGACTTTAAAGATTGTCACTCGATCGATGGCACTATAAGCTTTCTCTAAGAGAAGTTGAGTCGCCTTTCCAGTCTGATTTTCGATAGAAAAATAACCTCAATGAGGGTAGTACTTGTTAACTCCAAAATTGATAGCTTTGCCTGCCTCGGGCTTTTGAAAGCGGTCATCGAACTCACCCACTGCGATTGTTTCGGGACTCATCTCTGATTCAGGATCGCTGCCGCTATAAAGGTACGCATCGATCCGAAGAGATTTCCAATCTGCAGCATGATCCAATCGAATGATACGATCGTCAGAAAACCCTATGGACCAAGTACTGGGTAAAAACACCAGTACTACTAACATCCAATTCGGAAATGTATCCACTGTAAAATCCTACTCGCGTTCAGTGACGTTATCGAATTTTTTTCAGGATATTTAACCATTTTTCTTCGCAACGAAGCTAACTATGGAAACATTAGGTAGTGTTTTGTGATTGGTGACCTAGGCCTTATGGGGTCAGAGCCGCATTTAGTATATCTAAACCTAGATTTCTAAATCACTTTTATATAAACGCGCTCCTAATCATACAAATCTGAAGAATGCGATTCTGACGATTCTGGATGGTTACGCCTGCAAAATCGTGCTAGAAGGGGCAAAATTCAACAAAGGAGCTTGTCTTGATCCCAAAATCCTCTCGGGCCCTAGCCCTAACGCCGCTTTTTATTTTGTTTAGTACTGTCGCCTGTAATGAAAGCTCGTCTAAAGACCCTGTTTTTTCCAGTCCTGGTGACTCCTATAACCCTATTTCTGAGACC
Organism: Pseudobacteriovorax sp.; assembly: GCA_013215145.1. Taxonomy (GTDB): domain Bacteria; phylum Bdellovibrionota_B; class Oligoflexia; order Oligoflexales; family Oligoflexaceae; genus DT-89. The sequence goes on along the minus strand of JABSRP010000061.1, from coordinate 11,663 downwards.
TCTAAAACAAAAGTGACACCTGGTGATCAACAGCCAACGACGTCGCAACCCAAAAATGACGAGAGCCCAGCCCTATTGCCCGGAGACGTCGAAGCGCAACCCTTAGAGTTTGAGCACCGTTGGGTAGGAGGAGAATCGGGACCAAAGCCCCATCTTGCAGCCATACTGGAAGCCTTCAATTCCTTAAAGGGCAGCTTCTTTTCTACCAGTGATTTTTGGCTTACAGAAGAACGCGCTATGGCCACGTTGAATTATCGGCGCTATGCTCAGATCCGGGAGGGCAGCCCTGTCAATGGTCGATCCATCAGAATTTGGAATCATCCAGAAACCGGTGAGATGATTCAAGTAGAGGTTCGGCTTACCGCATACCCAGAACAACCCCGCAGTAAGCAGCGCCGTGACATTAAGTTGCCAGAAGCCGATCATGTCGCAGCAGCAAAAACCCTTCATGAGTTTTCATCGGATTCGACTCAGATCAATCATATGGAAGTGGAAACGGAGTGGCATGAAAACGACCTAAAGCGTAGGGTCACCATCGAAGATGGTAACGGGATTCACAGTTGGCTATTTCCGGTATCCTCGACGACAACTAGGACCTATCAATTCCGCGAGTATCATCAGGCCGACTATCAAGACCCTATACCAGCAAAAGTCTTTCCGATTTGGGAACACCCCGCCGGCAACCCGGAAGCTGTAGCATCATTAGATACTGTCAGTCTCAAATATTTGCTAAAGAGCATTCCCGACGCAGATGCTAGCGCCTATAGCAGCATCACAGACCTAGGTTTACTCCGTAGCAACTTTAACAGGGCCGAAGGTAATACCTTATCTGGTCGCCAGCAGGGATTTTGGAATGGTGACTTTGTCATGTCCATGGTCAGAGGCATTTTAAGTTCGCTGTCATTCCAGCAAAATACCTTTGACAACGAAGATCAAAACAATGTCCGCCTCGTTGGAAAATACGCAAGGGTGTTCGTCCATCCAAATTCCAAACAGTTAGGAGACGATCTGTCGTTTCAACCATCTGAGTCGCCCTATTTTTATACTGGTTACAAGCCCACCGCCGATGGCAACGACTATACATTAGAAGCAAGAGTCAGAACCTTTGGGTATGCGCTATCTCATCGTCTAGATGCCTTCGATCGCCTCCCCTTTACTGGCGACAAGGTCAACAACGATATTACCGCATTGATGAATACGGGATTTGATGAGGTTCAGGTCTATTGGGCTATCAACACCTTCTTTGATCAGATGCAGCCCCTTGGATTTTCTGACCCAGAGCTATCTACTAGACCCTTTGATGCCATCTTATTCAACCCCAGCATTGGTTCGCGCAATAATGCCTTTTACTCTCGGGATACGATTAACTTTACTAACTACACCAAAGGCAACCAAAACTATGCTAGAGACAATACAACCATTTGGCACGAAATTGGTCATGGGATACAAGACAGGATGATGGGAGATCATTATCGCTTTGCTGATTCTGGAGGTTTGAATGAAGGTATGGCCGATATATTAGCTTACTTAGTTGTCGCTGCCGAAACCAAAGGCTCTTATTTCGAGGGTCGTGAGGGGATGCGCATCAATAACCAAATCGGTTTTCATTTAACCAACGAAAGCCATGACGATGGCGAGGCTTACGGCGGAGCCATGAGAGATATCCTACATCTAGCGCAAGAGACCTTAGGCTACTTTGATGGATTAGCCTTAGCCTCCGATTTGATTTTTGAAACTATGAGACTGACCAGAGATCACCCGGGAATTACTGCCGAAATCTGGTTTGAACATATGATTTTTGCCGACTCCTTAGTGAGAGAGATCTCTCTCCCATCTGGAAAGATCCGCTCACCAGGAATGATGCGCCCGCACATCATCAATGCGCTGAAGTCCAGAAACTTCGGCTTCGCACCAGACGCTACCCCAGCATCGCTTCGTCTCACCTACAATGATGAGCCTGTCACCAACCGTAGTATCGGTTCACGATACCAGCCACTCCGAGTTGCGCCTGGAGATGAACTGACCAGGATTCCTCTGAAGGTATCGATAGCTGACGGCAGCGAGTATCAATTCAAATATCCTGTCCGCGTCCAGATCCAATACGAAGGCGGTCCGCTTCAAGGCGCCATAAGCTGGCAAGGTCAAAAAAATATTTACGAAGAATTTACCTTAGAAAGCGAGTCCGATGCTCTCGATCATACTGTGGTTGCCCGTCCTACTTGTGACGAATCTAATCGAGCCGATGGAACATGCAGCGACTTTGTCTACGTCAAGATTTTTGAAGATGAGAAGCAAGAACCTATAGCTAAAAAAAGGTTCTACCTTCACCTGGTTTCCGAGCTCTAAGCTCAACCATAACATTTGACAGCAAGCGGTGGAGCCCAGCCAGCTAAGGATCCATCGGAATTTCACCTACTATATTCCTTCCAAAACCCTAGTCGTGATACAATAATCAGAACATGGGATGATCCTTGAACAATGAGGCTTACTATGACAGAAATAGACTGGGACGTTGTTGAGGAATTAGAAGAGCTTTCTAGACCAGGCGAATCTTTTGTTAATACTCAATTGGAGAGATTCAACAAGGCTTGGGAGCTAACCATGCCGCAGTTAAAACAAGCCGTAGCCTCTTCCGATGCCGAAATGATTTTTCAGTTGGGTCATAAACTAAAAAGCTCCTGCGGCGTATTGGGAGCAATTTCTGGCGAAAGGCTCTGCAAAGACATTGAAATGGCTGGTAGGTCAAACTCACTAGAAAACATCACACAGGATTTCGACAAACTATGTCGTGAGGTCACGGCCATCCAAGAATCTCTATCGCAATTTGTTAGGGAGCGAGCCAGTCAGGCTGGTTAGCTCACATCTTTTAAGTCGCCGTCGAGCTGCGAAAATCGAGCCGGTAGATCAATCGAAGCAATCACTCCTCCTTTTGGATTTTGTTCGAGATTAAGGTTGCCTCCGTAGGTTTCTATCATGCGCCTACAAAAAGGCAGTCCCAGCCCATTTCCTACATCACCATTTGCCCGATTGCTTTTTGTGGTAAAGAGTGGTTCGAAGACTTTCTCTCGAAGCTCTTCAGAGACCCCTTCGCCAGAGTCAGCGAAGCGAATATTCACTCCCGATTTGGTATCTTTCGTTGCAATACTAAGGGACTTTGTCTCAGTGGTCTCCATAGCCTCGATAGCATTTTTTATAAGATTTCCGAACACCTGAGCAAGATGAGACCTTTGAGCCACGACCAACCTTGTGGCTTGCAAGTCAAACTCGAGGTCAATCTCATAACGCAAGTCTGCATCCAAACCTTTCATAAAGTTGATTTCATCTTTAATCACATCATTGATACAAATATCTTCCATTTCGCTCTTTATATCCTGAGAAATCGAAGTCAAAATATTCTTGGTGATATCAAGAATTTTATCCGTTGCCGCAGAAATTTTTGCTAGCTCCGGACTTTCTGGTAGTTTTTTTTCTAGGTGAAAGATATATCCTTTAATAACTGATAGAGGACCCTTGAGATTATGTACAATCTCCGCGGCATTCATCCCCACAAAAGCCATGCGCTCCGACTTGACAAGTTGCGCTGATCGTTGCTCCACTTCATTCTCTAGTGATTTATTTAAAGCATGTAAGTCTTTTTCCAAGTTATACATCTTAACGAAGACATTTACCTTTGCTAAAAGCTCCTTACCATTAAAAGGTTTGGTTATGTAGTCTTCCACTCCCACAGAATACCCATGCATTTTTTCTTCAATCAGAGCTTTTCCCGAAACCAATATAATTTTGCAGGACTCTAATTTTGGATTGCTTTTTACTTGCTTGACGACATCGTACCCACTGATTCCCGGCATCATGATATCGAGCAAAACTAGTGCGGGATCAAAATCTTCGATTAACTCCAAAGCTTCCTCACCAGAATGAGCTGATAGCAGTTCAAAATCGTCCTCCAATCGTATTTTCATGATCTTTAAGTTTTTTGGCTCATCATCTACAATGAGAACTCTGCTATTGGTAAATTTAAGATCACTCATAACTACGCTGCCCTTTCACTATTCATCTCTTTTTTAAGAGTAAAACAGAACTTTACCTTAGAGTCCTGACTTTCAGCCCAAATGTCTCCTTGATGATCATGTATAATTTTTTGACAGATCGGCAGGCCTAAACCGGTACCGCCAGCGCTACTTTTGGTATTTGAACTTTGCACAAAAGTATCGAAGACTGTTTCGAGCTCATCTGGTGGGATTTCAATTCCTTCATTCTCAATCGTGAATTCGATAAATTCATCCCTAGATCGAAGACTTATTTCAATTTGTGTGTTATCGAAGGCAAACTTAATCGCATTAGAAATAAGGTTACTCATCACTTGATGAACCTTATGCTGATCAACCTCAGCTTCACAAGATTCGCTTTGTATATCCAAGGCGAATGTAATTGATCGACTCTCAGCTAGTATGGAAAACTGCGATATAGAAGAATGAATTAAACCACTCACATCACATAATTCAAAATCGTAGATGGTTTTTCCCGCTTCCAATTTTGACAAATCTAGTAGATCGTTCAATAGATTCATGAGTCTATGACCGGTAACAAAAATTTCGTTAAAATAGTCTTGCAAGGCGGTCCTGTCAGCCGTGGCAAATTTCTCTAATCCGATTTCAGCAAAACTCAAGACGCCGTGCATAGGTGTTCGTATTTCGTGTGAAATATTAGCCAGAAAATCAGATTTCGCTCGATTCGCCATCTCTGCTTGCTCTTTGGCCTTTAAAATTTCATCGGCCTGAGCACTTAATAAATCTGCGCGATGGCTAGCCAACTTATATTGATTTTCTAATTCGACTTCTGTTAGCTTCTCTTTGCTTATATCGATGACCACCCCATCCCAAAGGATGTCTCCAGAATTTTCTAAACGCGGCACGCTAGTGGCCTTCACCCATTTTTTGTATCCCTTGCCCGTAAGAATTTGCCCTGTCCATTCAAATCGCGACATCTGCCGTGCGCTCTCTTCGATCCGCTTATGCAAATCGTCCTGATACTCAGGACAAGCCATCTCAACCATAATATTAGGATTGCGTTTAAACTCTTCGACGCCTAGCTGGTAAATATCAAAGGCCTGGGCACTGACGAAGGTAAAATAGGATCGTCCCGAAGGCTCTAGTTTAAATTGATAAACCATTCCAGGGGAATTTTTCATAATCGTAGCCATTTGGCTGTTTGCATTTTCAAGATCGACCCCTTGCTGTTCAATCAGATTTTCGAGACGGCGTTGGGCATAAATTAGCTCCCTTTCTCGTTTTTTCACCTGAGTGATGTCACTAAAAGCAATGGTGTGCTTTCTACGTTTTCCAAGGTTAAAGCTTCCAATCGTAACCAAACCTTCAAAGGTACCCTCAGGAAAAATGGAAATCTCACATTCCAATATTCTACGACCATTTTGATCCCGCTCATATTCGTCGCTTTGGTCGTCATCCAAGAGTTTCGTATCGAGAAAAATTCGATCAATATGAGATCCCTTCAACCTGACAAGATCACAGTTTAGGAGTCTCAGAGCCTCTTCATTAATTCCAGTAATTTTACCGACATCATCGGTTGTTATGACTCCCAGAGGGATGGTCGCAAGAATCGACTTAATTTCCGCCTGGCTCGATGTTAATTTATCAATGGCGTTTTCCAATTGGTCTTCCTTTTCTTTGATATCCGAAATATCAAAGGAGAACCCTCCAGATCCCACCACCTGACCTTGACTATCATAGAGAGGATACTTAACGGTCATGTGATCTTTTAACTCACCATCTAGATTCGGTACCTGCTCTTCACGCTCGATGATCTTTTTATTTTCTATGACCCAAATATCGTCACGACGATACCCCTCAGCCAATTCTTTGTCGTCAAATATGTCGGCATCGGACTTGGATATCAGATCCTCTGGATCAAGCTTTGTGATCATTCCCATCTTTTTATTGACAAAAGTAAACTTGCTTTGCAGGTCTTTTGCCCAAACCAAAGCTGGAAGATTGTTCAGCGTCGAAAATAGAATATTTTTGAAACCTTGAATTTTATGAAAACTTTTCTGTCTTTCCCTTCTAAAGAATCCAGTCCAGAGCACAACCAACAAACATACAATAGCCAGCCTAATCCCTGCATTAAACGCACTTTTTTCTGCCTTGTGAGCTAGAGTACGCTCTTCAACCAAATCAATTTTATCCATCAAGGAGGTAAATCTTTGGTTGTAGGAATCCATGAGCCGACCATAGCGATCGGTGGCGAAAGTTGCGTGAGCTTCTTGGAACAAGCCTAGTTCAGTCAATTCAAATGCATTGCTTTCCATTTTTGATTTTTTTTCTCTGCCACGCTGAAGTTCAGCAATCAAGTCGTCAAAGCCATGGTCGGCAAAAAAAGCCGGTAATTCTGTGTAAATGCGATCAAGCTTGTCAGAAAGTAAATGATATTGATCTCGCCATTTTGAGTCTCCCGTCATAGCAAAAAGCTGGGCTACGTGATAGATAGATCCCTTATAATTCATGAGTTCGTGCTGGTACTGCTCTAGATATCTGACTTTTTTGAGTGAGGATAGAAACGAGCGGTAAGAGTGATACTCCATGGAAACAAACGCCGCAAAAATGAGAGCGGTAGAAATTATCACACTATGTTTGTGGAAAATCATTTAAAACTCGCTAATAGTCCTGTTGGGGTTTCGGAATGATTGGTTAAGAATTGAGGCCCACAGAATTTAACGAAATTATTATGGTTTGTTTTTACTGTCTATTTAATGATTTTTTAGCTTCCAGTAAAGTGACATTTTTCAGCTTTTGACAAGAGACCGTACCATGCGGTACGATCCAATAATTGAGGAAGCGCAAGATTACTTGAGTACGACTGCCCCCATAAATCGACCTTTGTGAACTTTCACAGATTCTCTAAACTCTTCCCAGCCAGCATTATCAGCTACCAGTTTAGTTTCTGTTGCGCCCTCGGGATCATCTATAGCCAAATCGCTTTGTCCTTGCACTTCTGCCGAATGAACCCTGAGCTTGCCGTCTGCTCGTTTGGTAACTTCTACCAACGCAGAAATCCCACTGTCCAAGTGAGTGATGTTTAACCAGAGCTTGGCGCCATCCATACGTGCTTTTTTTACTGAGACAATTCGTTGATTTGCACGCATTAGATATTGAGTTTTGTCCGTGCGATAGCTATCGAACTGAAGCATTGCCGCGGGGACTGTTAGATGATCCTCAAAGCTAGCTTGGTATCGTTGCAAGCCGCCAATAGAAATCTCTGCATCGAGTTTGTAGTCAAGACCACCAGTTTCGGGGAAGTTGATTTTCACGACACCTTCGGTGATAGCAAACGAATGACCACGATACCCCTCGGTGACAGTTAAAGTCTGAGGGCCAAACGGTTTTTCGTTTTGGGGCTGCGTGTGAATGCAAGCAGGTATTAAAAGAAGACCTACCATCAGCGTACTTATTAGACTAAAAACTTTCATTATCTACCTCCGCTTAATCCGCTTTCCATTTTCAATTAAAGTCTTTGTCTTTGAAGGAATAGAAGCAATTAATATACCAAAAACATTAATTTTTTTAGACTATACGCCTTTTTGCTTTATCTTAATTATTTTAGCTAGTTAAAAATATTTCCGGCCATCACAACTGACCGGCCTAGTTAAAATCCCCATGAGTAAGGAATAGATGACCTGTCCAAAGACTATTCAGTTAGGCCGGGCTCGCCATCAAATGTTGGAGCGCTTTTAGGCCTCATTTCCTTATAGCAATCTCACGAGTCCTATGCGATCGTCCTAGGGAACGACTGATAAACTCTTGTGATTGAAGGGAATCTTATGAAGTGCCACGAAGTTGATTACGAAATCATCGGAAGCGATCTACAACTGGTCGAAGTCGAACTTGACCCAGATGAAACGGTGATAGCCGAGGCAGGCGCCATGAACTATATGGAAGAAGGAATCGAGTTTCAGACCAAAATGGGTGACGGTTCCGAACCAGAACAGGGCTTCTTCGGGAAAATGTTTAGTGCGGGAAAACGACTCTTAACAGGAGAGTCGGTGTTTATGACCCACTTTACCAACCGGGTTCCTGGTAAAAAACGCGTGGCCTTTGCCGCACCGTTTCCAGGGAAGATCATTCCCGTCGATATGAACGAGGTGGGAGGTAGCCTTTTATGTCAAAAAGACTCCTTCTTGGCAGCGGCCCTTGGTACCAAAGTCAGTATCGCCTTTAACCAAAAGCTTGGTTCCGGATTCTTTGGCGGTGAGGGCTTTATCCTTCAAAAACTGGAAGGTGATGGCATGGCTTTCGTCCATGCTGGAGGAACCGTCATAAAAAAAGAATTAAAGGGTGAGAAGCTAAGGCTCGACACAGGCTGTCTTGTGGCCTTTTCTCCCGGCATTGAATATAACATTGAACGGGCCGGCAATCTAAAGTCCATGGTCTTCGGAGGAGAAGGGCTATTTCTTGCGACACTACAGGGTCACGGCTCGGTTTGGATCCAAAGCCTTCCGTTTAGCCGCTTAGCTGAGCGAGTCATACGCAGCGCTCCCTCGGCAGGTGGTCAACGAACAGGAGAGGGAGGAGTTCTTGGTTCTATCGGTGACATGATCGACGGCGATTAATGCAAATCCGATAGAATCTCAGAAAGGGAACTTACAGGATGCTCTAACACACCATGAGATGTGGAGTCCAAAGTTCGATGCTTGAGCCACAAGGCCTGCTTAAAACCGATACCCAGGTTTTTTGCGGCCTGAAAATCGGCCTGACTGTCTCCAATTAATAAAGCCTTTTTCCCACTTACAAGCTCCCTAACCGTTTCACTTGGGTGCGGCTTTCCCCCTAGTTTGGCATCAAAACCGATGACCTGGCGAAAGTAGGGTCTTAGATTTAAGAAGTCAACGCATTGATCAAGGGTTTTTTGGTCTCGGGCACTCCAGACAATGAGTGGAACTTGTGTGTGAAACAGCGTACTCATCAAGGTGCGGACCCCAGTAGGAACACGAATCAAGCCGAGGTTCCTCGACCAAGATTTTGCGAACAAACTCACCATTTCGGCAACCTCTGCCTTGCCATCTAAGCCGAGTTCAACCATCAAATCATCATACGTTGTCGCATTCAATTCATTAGCACGCTCTGGGCTTAATACACGTTCTGTCAGAGTCTGATAGCTGTCACGCACAGTGAGCTGAAAGGCTTCTTTGGTATCAGCCAATGTATCATCGAAGTCAAAGATCAAGAGCCGATCTTGATACCTGGCCCGATGAAGCTCGCGCTCTAACTCGACGACAGCAGACAAAGACTTTCTGTGAAATTTGGCCACACCACGAGACACGGGAACGACAATTTCCGGGTTTACATCATTGGCTAGGCCTTCGGTTTTAAATGGGACTCGCGGATATGCGGCCAAGAGTTGATTTAAGTCGTCATCGACGACAAACTCGAAATGCTCCCACCCTTCCATTTCCTGCCTTCCCTCTCTGGGGGCAGGAACCTCAATGACACGGATAGCAACCTTGTCAGTAAGAGCGATCTCCCGCTCTAACTCGAAACAAGCAATGGGTCGTCCGTTGACCATACTCTCAGTTAGCAGTCTCGCATTTTTCGATAGATCGGCTTTGACGGCTTCATATCTGAACAAACTCGCTACCCGAAAGCAGGCGTGATCTGGTTGTTGCCAAAGGGAACGATCCAGCCCTAGCTCTGATAGGTCTTTTACCTGAGCCGCATAAAATTGGACTAGTTCGCCAAGCTGGGTATCAAACATCCAAGCCTCCTTTCTCATGAAACCATTACGAAAGCATGCCTTAGCAGATTAACAAAACCGTCTCAAGGAACCATTCGAGCTCTATCGGATACAGTCGTTACAGAAACAAAAAGACTATTTATCGCATTTTTATGATATTTGTGGCCCAGAATTGGGCATGAACTCCTAAATCTGGGCAGATTTCTAGCCATCTTCAACTACTGATCAATTTTTGGAGCTGAGAATTCTGGGTTTCTAAAGTTTTTATAAGTGGCACGGATTCTGCTTACGGTACTGGTAGGGGCAAAAAAACCTGAATATGTATCATCAAATAATTATTTTGGACTAAATAATGAGTATTCTTGGCAAACAAGCCGAAGACAATGAATCAACAAAAAGCAAAGAAAAACCCTATGAGATATTTTATTTTAGAACTAGCCAATGGCGATTCGTTAGAGCTGAACCAGTTTCAATCTGTCTTAACTAGTGATGGTAATCTAGTCCCAACCACTGAAATTGGACCAAGACATAAGCTACTATCTGCTACGGACGGTCGCGAGATTAGCATCGAAACGATCCGCAAAAGCCAGAGCGCTCAACTCCGCAGAGTCAAGCACCCACGCAACGATCAGCCAATCGTTGAGGCTTCTGGCGTATTGATAGCCAATAGCTCTTGGTAAGACAACGTAGTATTACACGCGCAGAGGTAGCTCTCTGAATCGCTTACCCGTCGCCTTAAACGCGGCATTAACGAGTGCCGGTGCAATCACCGGTACAATCGGCTCCCCAACTCCCCCTGGCTTTTCTTGGCTCGGCATAATATAGCTTTCTATCTTTGGCGTTTCCGACATTCTTAGCAAGCGGTAGGTATCAAAGTTTTTCTGGTCGATCTTTCCTTGACTATAAGTAATCTCGCCGAATCGCGCGGCAGCCAATGCGAAAACCACAGACCCTTCGATCTGAGTCGTGATCCCCTCGGGATTCACAGGGAGTCCGCAGTCAAGAGCACACCAAACTGCTTTTGGGATGACACCGTCTTTTGTCTTTTCCACTTCGATCACAGCGGCTGCCCAACCGCGAAAGCTAAAGTGGGCTGCAATCCCTAAATGGCGGTTATTTTGCTCAGACCAGCGGCTCATGCTTGCCACTTTTTTGAGAACAAACCCTAATTTTTCCTGGCCTTCTCTCAAGCGTTTCAGTCGCCATTCGAGAGGATCCTCCCCCATAAGATGTGCCGCCTCATCCACCATAGACTCGAGGAAAAAGGCATTTTGTGAATGCCCCACCGAGCGCCAAGACCCCACAGGCACAGGGGATTCCGTCTCCTTCCAATTCACCTCAACCCCAGTCATATTGTAGGACGGCATGATACCTTCTTTCACGGTCATACCGTTCATAGCCCAAGCCACCATAGACCCCAAACCTTTGGAAAATCCAAGCCCCATCCACATGGGAGAGATTCCCGGCATAAAATCAGGGAGCTGCCGCTTGGCAATGGACTGAGTGGCCATGGTTTGGCGCCAAAAGACCTTTTTCTTGTCTTCAGATATGCTGACTTGCATCCGCGCATAGGCAGCGGGGCGAAAAAAGTCTGTTTGCGTCGAGGCCTCCCGGGACCAAATCATCTTAATGGGCTTCCCGGAAGCTTTAGCGATTTCTGTGGCATCCAAAACATAATCCACCTCAAGGCGACGACCAAAGCCACCTCCTACAGCGGTACAATGCACCGTAACATCACTCTGGGAGACATCGGCAACATCGGCGACAACGGGAGGAATCAAACCAGGACTCTGAGTGGACGTCCAAACCGTTACTTTGTCTCCTTTGATCATAACGGTACAGTTTTGAGGCTCGAGGCAAGCATGTGCCAAATAAGGAACCTTATAGGTGACATCTAGAGAGGGTTTTTGCTCCTTATAGCT
>JABSRP010000060.1 GCA_013215145.1 Pseudobacteriovorax sp. | reverse complement strand
GCGGCATTCACCGCTGATGTTTATGTCCCACTCAGCAGTGGCAAATGGGGAATCAAATACGAAAGCAGCAATTCCCTTGAGACTCAGGAAATCATTGTCAAGCGGCCAATCACATGGACCCTTTATACCTTTATCCCAACCCAGACCAATAACCTGTGGGGGCTCGCTTTGATCTACCAAGTCGAGAACGCTATCGATGCCAGTCGGAAAAACGGATTGTCACCGATGGTTTCCTACCAGTCCCAAATACTTCAGTCAGTAGAGTTAGTCGGTTACTTTAGCTATACCCCTGAGACCTATCGCGAGGCGGAAAGCGCCGGAGTCAATTCTCTAGCCAGCGTCACCATAGGAGTAGCTGCCGATTGGCAGTTCACCCAAGCACTCAAGCTTTCTCCACGCATTCAGTATATCCGCGGTAAGACCCTAGAGGCTGACAACATTCTGTCTGTCGACACTCATCGTCTCAGCATGGTGGAAACCACAGCGCAACTGGCTTATTATTTTTGACCTTCAAAAAAATCCCTAGCCAGCATATCATGAGCTAAATACCTTGGAGATCGATATGGTGAAACGATTGGGGCAGCCTATTGCTGCTGATAATTATATTGCGGGAACTTGGAAGTCAGGTGGCGGCGCCAAGGTCGCGGTGACAAGTCCCTATGACAACGAGGCTATGGGGTATTATCATGAGAGCCTGGAGGCCGATGTGGATGAGGCGGTGCAAGCTGCCGCTGCGGCCTATACAGACTGGGCTTCGACGCCGTTAAAGGAACGCTGTTCCCTATTGTTTAAAGTACGCGATAGCCTTCTCCATAAGCTGGAAGATATCGCCAATATCGTTGCCTTAGAAAGCGGGAAAACTATTGGTGAAGCTAGGGCAGGTCTTTTGAAGGGCATTGAAGTATTAGAATTTGCCACGGCTTTGCAAAACTCTGACTTGGGTGGGAAGTCGGCAGTCTCTCGCGGCGTGCACTGCGAATATAGGCGATATCCTTTGGGGGTCGTCGGCAGCATCACTCCGTTCAACTTCCCAGCGATGGTCCCGTTCTGGACCATCCCTATAGCGATAGCTCTGGGAAATGCCTATGTTTGGAAACCATCAGAAAAAACGCCCTGTGCCTCGGTGCCTTTAACGGAGATTTTTAGTGAAGCTGGTTTGCCGCCAGGCATCCTAACTGTGGTCCAAGGTGGCAAAAAGGTGGCGGAAACCATTTGCACCCATCCCAAGATTGCAGCTGTGGGTTTTGTCGGTTCGTCGGCAGCAGCCGAAGCTGTTTATCAGCAAGCCACCAAGAAAGGTAAGCGCGCTCTCGCTTTAGGTGGTGCCAAAAACCATATCATTTTGCTCCCCGATGCCGACCTTGCTCTTTCAGGAAAAGGGATCGCCGACTCTTTCACTGGATGCGCCGGACAACGTTGTATGGCGGCCAGTGTTTTACTGGCTGTCGGTGATGTCGACCACCTCATCGAAAGCATCAAGTCCCACGCTCAATCCGTCCAACTTGGGCAAAGCATGGGAGCTATCATCACTCAAGAGCAGCGTTTATGTCTCGAAGATGCCGTGAGCGCCGCGGAAAAACGTGGGGCTAAAATTCTACTCGACGGCCGCAAACCAGATGTACCGAAGGAGTTTCCAAACGGGAATTGGTTTGGGCCTACGATACTAGATCAGGTTAATCCCAGCGATTTAGCTGCAAGGGACGAGATGTTTGGGCCTATTCTAACAATCGTTCGCTGTGCCACGATCACGGAAGCTCTAGACATTCAAAACAGCAACCCCTACGGCAACGCCTGCTCTGTTTTCACAAGCAACGGTGGGCTAGCCGAAAAAGTCGTCGATTCTGCCCACTGCGGCATGGCCGGTATCAATATCGGCGTCCCGGTCCCTCGGGAGCCCTTTTCCTTTGGGGGCATTGGTCAGTCGCGATTTGGTCACGGAGATATTACAGGCTATGGCGGGGTCGAGTTTTGGTCCCAACTGAAGAAAATCACCACAAAGTGGAACCAACAGTCCGATGCAAATTGGATGAGCTAACGAAGGGCAGACGATATGAAAAAGCCGGAGCATGTGATACTCACCAGCCACTCCAATCAAATCTACAATAAAAAAGTCCCCCTAGTCTGGGGAGCTCATACAGCCGAAAAGCGGGGCCCTATCATTGCTAGTCAGACACCGGAAAGAAATGCTATCGGTTCCCATTCCGGCAGTTATGCTGTTTATCGAGCGCTTTCTGTAGCCTCGGGCCAGTTTCCTCGCGATTATCGGCCCGACCTGGCATTTACCAATCCAACCAGACCCATCGGTCCGTTCTCTTCTTGGAGTGATCCCGAAGCGATTGTGTCCATAGACCCGTGGGGGGCTGACATCACTGATTCCTTTCCCAAGCAACTCGCCCGCGGGACTAAAATCATGCCCACCATAGCCATCACCGAGGCCCAACTACAGATCCCTGAGGTTCAAAAAGCTATCGAGGATGGCGACTTGGACATCGACGGGGATATTGTCGTCAACGAGACCAATGTCAAGGTGTGTAAGGCCGCCGTGGAACCGGTGTGGTACCTGCCTGGGATTGCCAAACGCCTAGCGATCGACGAGGGTGAGCTCCGCAAAATCCTGTTTCAAGAGACGGGAGGTATGTTTCCTGAGCTCGTGACACGTCCTGACCTAAAAGTACTACTGCCGCCCATAGGGGGACTCACAGCCTATATCTTTGGTCCGCCCGAACAGCTAAGCAATCCGGATAAGGAGCTTACCTGCCGCGTCCATGATGAATGCAACGGCTCTGATGTCTTCGGTTCAGACATCTGCACCTGCCGCCCCTACCTCGCCTATGGCATCATTCAGGCGATAAAAACAGCACAAAAAGGGGGCAATGGCCTAGTTGTCTACTTTAGAAAAGAAGGTCGCGCCTTAGGTGAAGTGACAAAATACCTGGTTTACAATGCCCGCAAACGACAGGAGGGAGGCGACTCCGCCGATAACTATTTTTACCGGACTGAATGTGTGGCAGGAGTTCAAGATGCAAGATTTCAAGAGCTCATGCCTGATGTTTTGGTCTGGTTAGGCATCAAACGGATTCACAACCTCATGAGTATGAGCGATATGAAGTTCAATGCCATGCAGCGTTCAGGCATCGAGATCCTTAATCGCTTCAATATTCCCGATCATCTGATACCTGATGATGCTCAGGTGGAAATTGCGGCAAAAAAGGCGGCTGGGTATTATGCAGGCGAGACGCCTGCGCCCACCAGTAAGGATCTAAAGGAAGTGAAAGGCCGCTCTTATGACGAGACATGATCAGCTTAAAGGCATCGATTACCTCCAAAGCCCCATATCGGTGAGAGAAAGCTGTGGCCGCGTTTTCGACCTCAGTCGCACCCTGTCCCAGCACTTTCAGATTCACCTCGATCAAATCGATGGTGTGGCTGATCTTGTCATTGATACTATGAAACAGCAGTACCCGAATGGAGAGATTCCCTACCACGCGCGTCTTCGGCATTTTAACTGTCAGGGTATCGATCGTGTATCACGATTTGCCAAGCGATTTGAAGGCGCAAGTCGGCAAAGCTATGCCAAAGCTCTGGTGGATCTCATTGTTGTTTCCGTTCTAGTGGATGCCGGAGCTGGAGACCACTGGGTTTATCATGAACGAGACAACCCTAACCCG
Organism: Pseudobacteriovorax sp.; assembly: GCA_013215145.1. Classification (GTDB taxonomy): domain Bacteria; phylum Bdellovibrionota_B; class Oligoflexia; order Oligoflexales; family Oligoflexaceae; genus DT-89. The sequence continues at coordinate 32,841 of JABSRP010000060.1, read as the reverse complement.
ATCGGACGCTCTGAAGGGCTTGCCATAGCATCCTACGATATGTTTAACTCAGGTTTATTTTCGTACCACTATGCGCCTGAAGCAACCGCAAAAGCTCTCATTCATCTACCCCTGGACTCCTTGGCTCACGGCTTTCAAGTATCAGATGACAATCCTTTACTTGGTCTCGAGGGTCGGAAAACGCTACTGAATAATCTAGGCAAGACTTTAGAAGCATACACTCACTACTTTCCCGGCCAAAGGCCTGGAGGACTGGTGGACTATTTCCTCACAAATTTCGGTAACCGTGTTAGCGCAAGTCGCTTACTCACTTATGTACTGCGCGCCTTTGGACCTATTTGGCCAACAGGCACTAGTTTTCAAGAAAAGACACTTGGTGATGCCTGGCTATATCCACCCTTCAAAAATCATGAATCAGAGGTTCAGCGCTACGTCGTGTTTCACAAGCTTTCTCAGTGGCTCACCTATTCGCTCATAGAAGCCTTAGAGATTGCGGGAGTGACCGTGTATGACTTGGACGAACTCACGGGACTAGCCGAATATCGCAATGGAGGGCTATTCGTCGACGGAGGAGTGCTTAAACTCCTTGATCCGGAAAATGCCAATAAAGCCCACAGCGTCGATAGCCCTCTGATCATAGAATGGCGGGCCTTGACCGTAGCCCTCCTCGATCAACTCGCAGTGGTTATCAGAAAAAAACTATCCATGGACGCAGCCACCTTACCTTTGGCAAAAATTCTAGAAGGAGGCACTTGGAAGGCGGGCCGTGATCTAGCCTTTGCTCGTGACCCGAAGGGATCATCACCTATAAATATCATCAGCACCGGAACGACTTTTTAAGGCAGACTTATGGACAAATCCCTCAATCTCATTGAACATCCCATTGTTCAACATAAATTAGGCTACCTCAGAGATCGCAACACCACCTCCGCCGAATTCAGGCAGATTATGGGCGAACTAAGCAGTCTGCTCGCGTATGAGGCCACACGTGATCTCAATATGCATCAAGAGGATATCACTACCCCGGTGACCCAAACTAAAGTAGACCGTATTAGCCGCGCACCCATAGCCGTGTCCATACTCCGTGCCGGTGATGGTATGCTTGAAGGTATTCTTCGGGTGCTGCCGTTTGCTAGTGCAGGACACATTGGAATCTATCGGGATAAATTCATTAAAAATACTGTTGAGTACTATTTTAAAATACCGGCCAATGCTAAAGGTAGAGATATTCTATTATTGGACCCTTTGGTTGCCACAGCAGATACCATGATCTCTTGCTTGGATCGGCTTAAGCAATATGATGTTGGTCGCATAAAGATCCTTACCATCCTCATCTCTCCACATGGATTATCACGGATTCAACACTTTCATCCCGAAGTGGAGATCTTTGTTGCTAGCGTGGAAGATGGGATCACCGAAGATGGTTATCTGACTCCAGGCATTGGCGATGCCGGTGACCGTTTGTACCATACAAAATAGTTGACGAAGGGATATCTATGGAAGAAGGAATGCTACCTCGTAAGATAGAATTTCTGTCCCAAATAGTGGTCCTCTTTTCCCTAATCACCTTTACCCTAGAGACAGACCGCGAGCTTGCCTCCCATGCTATATTCCGTATCTCGGAAATCATAGTAGTGACGCTATTCACCATCGAGTATCTAGCCCGAGTCTATGTATCCAAAAATAAAAAGCGATACATGTTGAGCTTTTATGGTCTCACTGATTTGCTTGCCATCCTTCCTGCCATCATCACACTCGGATTTGTCGACCTTAGGTTTGCACGAATCTTTCGCTTACTCAGACTGTTACGCATCCTTAAATTTGTGCGCTATACCCGCTCGATCAATATCTTGCAACGAGCCTTCCGCGATATCCGGGGCGAGTTGATGATTTTTCTGTTTCTAACGGTGGTTGTCGTCTATATTAGCTCCGTCGGAATCTATTATTTTGAGCACAAAGCTCAGCCAGATAGTTTTGGCTCCATCGGCGAAAGCCTTTGGTGGAGTATCGTCACACTGACTACAGTTGGCTATGGTGACGCTTATCCCATCACCACTGGCGGTCGTGTGTTTACTACGTTTATTCTATTCATTGGCCTAGGAATTGTTGCCATCCCCTCAGGCCTACTTGCCTCTTCGTTGCAGAGCGCCAGGCGCAAAAAAGCCTTCCCCAAAGGCAGCCCATCAAATAAAGAAAAAGTCTTAAAATAATTGCCTCTAGATGCAATATATTTCCCAGATAGACGTCTTAGTTACAAAGACCGTTATACAAGGCCGTCGGCCTCCGTCACAAACTACAATTATAGATAGGATAGCTTATGCACAAGTTACAGGCTTTCATCCCTGCCGGGTTGACAATCATGCTTCAGGTTTCTTACGGAAATAGTCATAACTCCCAGTCATCCGAATTATTTGCGGGCAAAGATATGGTTGCTGTAGAGGAACTAGGCTCCGAGCAGTTTCGCGTTACCTGCCAGGACGGTGTGAAAGAGATTCGCAGCCTTTCCCAGATCACCAACAACGACGTCTGTCTAGATTCTGGCTTTGTTGCCAGAGCCAAAGGACCAGCATTTTATGTCAGTGAAAATGGCGAGGACCAGAATTGCTACATTCCGAAAGACACTATCGTACGCCTTGATGGAGATTCCGTAGGCAAACGCCTCAATGACTTACATGTTAAGACTCGTCTTGCCAGTTATGCCAACCTAAGACCGCGATGCCTCCTTAAAGAAGGGCTACTGATAGCGGAACAATTCGACTTTGGCATCACTGACGGCACGCAGATCACTTGGGGCATCGACCTAGATCAAGACCCCACTCAGCCCGAACGACAACCCATCGCTTTTGTCGATTGGACCAGTGATGAGGGGGACTACATAGGTGGTGGACTCCCAAAGGTATTATCCACTGCCAACGGTGAGGTTACCGTTAATGTCAGAGACAAAAATCTGATCACCTTAAATTTTGATGGCGATGACTACTATAATCTAGAATTTAAGGCGCCAGACGGCGAGGATTTGACAGTGGGAAGCTACGAGGGTGCCACGCGATACCCATTCCAAGACAATGACGTTCCCGGTATTTCTATCAGCGGTGCAGGCCGTGGTTGCAATCGCATCGAAGGTAGCTTCGTGATCGAAGAGATCATATTCTCGGAAGACGACTCCCTAGAAAAACTTAACCTGCAATTTATTCAAAACTGTGAAGGATCTGAACCAGCTTTAAGGGGAAGCGTTTACTATGATGCCAAGCCTGATGGGAATCAAGCGATCTTAGCGGGACAGCAAGGTGATTGGATTTCAGGTGATGCCTTTAGACTCTTTACCCCTGAGGACGCTACGTTTTCCAGTAGACAGATTAATGGCGAGCGAGGAGTATCTTTCAGCCTGCGCAACCTAATGAGTGACAACCGTGGCAGCAATTATCGCTTTGAATTTGTCGCACCCGAAGGCGAAGAGCTTACCCCCGGGGCCTACTTGAGTGCCACAAGATACCCTTTCCAAAGTCCTATCCGACCTGGGATGTCTATAGGCGGGTCAGGACGAGGCTGCAATACCCTCACGGGTGACTTCCGAGTGCACAACATCTCTTGGGACAATGAAAATGTCTTGAAAGAGCTTTCTGTTGATTTTGTTCAGTACTGTAGCAACGGCCAAAGCGCGGCTTACGGCGCCATTCGCTATGTAGCAGAGTAATGGTATAAAAGCCCGAGCTAAGCTCGGGCTTCTTAAGTTTGGACCAATTTTTAAGCGCAAGCCTTCTGCGCGAGACGTTCAAAAGTTAGATTCAGCTTGGTTGTCCCCAAATCCAACCCATTTATTTTAGCAATTTCGCCCCTAAGTACCGATTGATAGTCTTGGAACGACGGTCTTAATGATCTTTTTCTCCGCCACTTCGGCAATTCTGGTAATTCAGAGTGAGCAGGGTCATCCCCAAAACGAAGGACGCCGGCTAACGTAAGTGCGCTGTAGCATGCAGCGATAAAGCCTGGTACTTTTTCAACAGTTTCTTTACTCCAATTCTGCTGTTTCCCTAAACTCATACACTGCTTTTCTTCTTTAAAATTAACTTCAATTTGCCACCGATCAAAATATTTTTGGATAAGTAGTGTGGTCGGAGTTTCAAAATCATGGGTTAAAAGGAAAGCGGGATCGCGGCATTGAAGTCTTCCTTTAGCGTTTCGACGATACGGAGTTGGCGCTATAACGATTAATCGAAGAGGCTTCTTTTTTGTACTATATTTTTGATATACATCTGCGATTTCTTTAAATCTGACTGGTCGATATTTTCCGGCATAATAGAATTCACTAACGGCGTAAGGAGATGCCCGATCTTGCTGAAATTCCTTAGCGGTAAAGCTGGCCTTAGAATAAAATTGTCTGCCTTTTGGATTTTCTTCCTTAAAGAAAAACCGAGCCGTTTTTCGCACTCTACCAACCAGCACAACTCTATCGATATCGTGATTCAAGGTAGTTTTATTGATGTAAGACCCATCTACTGGGACAATCATAGTTTTATCTTTGTAGCCAGCCATATCCAATTCATTTCGCATAAACCTCATCATAAAAACTAATTTGGTTGATGAATTCGATTTCTTGACCAACTCTTCGTAGGCTTCCCATGTTTGTTGACTGGCACGGCTTGATGGCTTTTTGTGTTTAGGTAGAACTTTAAGCTGTACAGGCAGCCCACGACAGGCCCTTGTTCCAGACCAATTGAGATACAAAGGTAATAATAATGAAGCCTGAATAAATCGATAACCTTTAACAAAATTGACCCTCCATGGAGGAGAAAGCGAGTCTCGATTCCAGGTATTTAGCTTTATTTTTCGGCCAGTCTTTTTTATTAATGTGTCGTCATACGCTATCGCAATGTATTTTTCCTCTATCAGAGGTAACGCCCTGACTAACACAGACCGAAAAAGTCCCTCACAGCTCCACACTGACCTGGAGAAAAGTTTGTAATACTTCGACCAATCAAGCTGATCGAGACCAGCGCTCATTACCGACCTACAAAATAACTTACGACCTAAAGTGACCAATAAAGCGAAAGCCAAGCGTTTGGCTGAGTTTAAGGAATTTTTATTACGAAAACTCTTGTGCCAATCTTCAATCACGAATAAAAAGTAAGAGGTAAGCACTTCCATGGATTTTAGCTCCTTATTTTTTTGCAACTATAAATTGCTGAAATCATGCTGGAAGGGCTACTTAATTTTTGTTTAAAAGGTAGTAATTGATTCGCTAGATCAGGTACTTCCACGAACTGATGATGCTTTTCTTTCGATTCGATACTTGTCTATGCTCTTGCCTCAAAGTCATTCCCTGTTGAATTTGTATAAAACTTATGAAGCCGATCCAAAAATGGTCACTGAAACCCTAAATTTTCTAGAGGCTGATTGTTTTAGTGAATTAAATAGGGATGGCTTTGAGGTGAGAGATTAAAAAAATGTCCAAACTTAAGAAAAAGAGCTTCATAGAAGCTCTTTTCAAGTGACCAGAATACTCATCGAACCACCAAAATAATTGAGCTTAGCTCGCGACTCTTGTTGATTCGATTCGCTCAAATTCCTAAGAACTAACGCTTAATTCCAATTTTGGTGATGTAGTCAACCTTTGAGCAGTTATTTGATCCCGAATGACGGATCTCAAAGGGTTTTCCAGACACTTGAGCAGCTAGAGCCAAGCTTTGCATCGATGCACATCTAGTCTGTGGGGATGTTACTCGGCTAACAACCTGACCATCTAAACCACATAAGGCGATTTTGTATACGCTACCGCTAACATTTAAATTAATATATAGCGTCGCTACTCCGCCCCAGCCTAAACTATCTTTCTCTGGGTTATTGCTACCAATAAAGACTTCATCGACAGTACCTGAACAAACCGTATCAGCCAGTGCAGAGTTTGAAAAAGAACCGATGCTTGCGACTAAGGACATTGCTACTAATAGTTTTCTTAACACGTTTTTGCTCCTAAAATTTAAAAACGTTATTGATAAACATCACTGATATAAAAATAAAAATCAGATAGACTAAGCTAAATATCGCACTGCAGATTTGAAAGGATAAACTAAGGGTCATCAGTTCCCTTGACTTAGCTTGCTCTTCCTAACTGCAACGGAAAGATAAACGAGAAGACAAACTATTGCTTTTCGAGGCGAAAAAATTTGTAACAATTTGTTTTTATTGACTTATTTTTTGATTCAAGTATTCCCAAAAAGCGACTGTCTAGTTTCCTTTTTCAGTCTTCGAGAAACGGGAATTTCGCCATCCCAATGGCGTATCTCTAAGGAAGTGCCATCTTTTTTCATCGATGTTACTTGCGCCTTATTCACCAAATACGAGCGATGACAGCGAACAAAAGTATCAGATAGTCTTGCTTCTAATTCGTTCAAAGAAAGATTCACGATAGATTCTCTGCCATCGGTCGTGACAACTATAGTCTCATTATGACTTGCTTGGCAAAACAACACCTCATGAATCGCCAAAAGTGTGATATGTTGGCCTTGCTGAACTTTGATCTGTTGGCACTGAGACTCTGTAATCACAGGCTTGTCAGCCCAGTGAGGCTCGGCACAACTCACCCGTGACCAGCAGTCTTTTAATCGGTTGGGGTCCACAGGTTTTAACAAGTAATCCAGTGCCGCCTCGTCGAAGGCTTGAATTGCATATTCTGAATAGGCTGTACAAAATATTAAGATAAAGTTTCGGCTCTCTTTGGGAATCCAAGACAGCAGCTCAAATCCCGTCATACCCGGCATTTGGATATCTAGGAAAACCACATCTGGTTTCCAAATTTCGATTTTCTCCAAGGCCTTTTCAGGCAGGTGACACATGTGAATTTGTGGCCCCTCGACAATAGACGAGAGCTTTAACTTGAGATTTTCACAGGCAAGCGGTTCATCATCAATCAGCAAGATTCGTTGCGCTTTCATGTTTCATCAGCCTTATATAGGGGTCCGAATAGTTAAGGTAAACAACTGCCCAAGGTTAGATACGCGGCACTCACTTCCCGTTGCATAGGCGATCTTTAGTCTATGTTTTAGGTCTCTTAGACCAAACCCCTCGCCAGTTGTATTATCATGCAAACCTTTTGGATTTGTTATAACAATCAGCAGGTGATCTTGCTCTCTTGAGATCGAAATGACAATCTCTCCGCCGTCGGGCCTTGCCTCAATACCATGCTTGATGGCATTTTCAACGCTAGAGAGCATGATTTGAGGCGGAATCTCAATAGACCTTAATTCGTCATCTAAAGCGACGGTCCAGGCTAGTCTATTTTGAAATCTCTGTTTTTGGATAAAAAGGTATTTCTCTACCACCTCTAACTCAGCTCCTACGGAAACCCATTTTTTTGTGCTACCTGAAAGCACATGACGATAAAGATCTGATAGGTGTCTGATGGATGTTTGCGCTTGCTTAGGATCCATTTCGATCAACACTTCAATCGTATTCAAGGTATTAAATAGGAAATGGGGCTTGATTTGTGCAGCCAAAGCCTTCCATGCAGATTCCGCCGAGAGCTTTTGATAGGACAGTGCCGCATGCTCTTGATCCTTAAATGCGCGGTAAGCCAACGCAATAAAATATATTGTATAAATCGGCATGATTGCAACAAACAGCTGGGGCACGATGATCACTTCCGACGGCAGGGAGAATAAGCCAATGACAATAAATAGTTTGATCCCAATGGCCAGCGAAATCCCGACAAAACTTAAAAAGATCTGAAGCCAAAGCGGAATCGAGACCTTAGACTTTATCAAGATTTTTTGCATCGCGTATAGGATCATCGGTATCAAAACCCAAAGGATCAAAGCGTGACTTAAAATAGTCAGCCTATGGGCCGTGAAGTTTGTCAGCCACACATAGGGCAGTACTATAGCTAGGACTATTGTGGCCATCAACATGTGATGGCGGAAGCGCATATCATTCATAAACTAACTCTTTTGGCAGGTCCCAGTCGTTGTATGCTTAATAATAGCATCAAGCATCTGAGTAGAGGTTCCAGGAGCTCTCAACATCATCACCTTTTTGAGGTTTTTGCGACTCGCCTCCTGATCTTTCTCAGTAAAGGGCGAAAATTCTTCCCGCGCCGATCCAATTCTCAACACCGAACTATCTAAAGTACAGTCCAATGCATGGGGTATCGAAAAAGTCACTTTTGGCGATTTTTTGAGTGGGCTATCATAGACGCGCCAGGTGAACTCTCCGCGCCCCGGCAACCACACAATTTGCCATTTAATTAAAGTGGGGATCCTTGCCTGATCTAGCCAATCAAATACTTGATCGATAGACTTTGGGTCTTGTTGCTTACTTAGCTTAGCTAATGTCCCATACCTATACGAGGACGATCGCGCAAGAGATGCCACTAGACTCCCTTTATGCTGCTGACGAAAGGATGCCTCGTCTTGACTTAGATATCGGTTTGCCAATACTTTATAAGGCTTTTTCAGATCTTGGATCATAAGTTTCTGATCTTTAGTTTCGATAGCAATACATCCTCCTGACTTATCACATACCATAAAGTGTAAGGGTATGATCACTTGCGATAGTCCATGGCTATCAAGGATAGCTTTGGCTTCATCAACAGTCTTAGCAAGATCCAAAATCATCTGCAAGGCTTCAAGGCTGATCAGGCTATCTGCAATGATAGCCGCAGATGATTCACTACCGTTGACTAGAGTCTCTACGACTAGTCCTTGTTCATTCATACCACTAATGGGAAAACCAGGACCAATAGAATTAAAACTCATACTAGAGTATCGACTGGTCCACGTGATAGATTTATCACTAAGACCTTGCCTCGTCATACCTCTCGGGTTTTTGATCAGGAAACCGTCCTTTGAGTGCCAGTCAAAATTTTTGCCAATCATAAGTTCTTGCCCGTTTATGCGGTCCGCGAAAACGCTACAAGCAAACAGTTTCGACGACCAGAACAGTATACATAATAATACTAGTTTGAAAACTTTCATCTTAAGACTCCTGATGCACATTTTTAAATATTAACATGTCTTTTAATCGAAGCTCTTGCGCTTCATCAAATCCACAGGTCTTGGTAAACTCTTTGGGGTTTTGGTAGGTACCAAACAACATATCCCACCAAACAATGTCACCATAATTATATTTATGTTGCCCATATTCATGATGAATCCGATGCATTTCTGGGCGTTGAAAGATGAATCCCATCCATCGCGGTGACCTTACGTTGATGTGATAGATAAACTCTCCAAAAGCCGTACAGAAAGTATAAACCAGAGCACCTTCTATAGAGATCCCAAGGACAGCATAAACCAAAATACTACCGATGATAGAGTTAACTATCATCTCAAGGGGATGCTTATAAAACGAGGTGATGGTCTCAAGTCTCTGGGGACTATGATGAATCTGATGAAAATGCTTCCACAGAAAATCGCTCTCATGACGAAAACGATGCCACCAGTAAAATACAAATGTAGCGATAAAGTAGGCCACTAAACCTTCACCAAGTGGATTCTCGATGGGTAAGTTGACAACAGGATTCACCGATTGAAACCAAGCCTCCCAAGTGATTCCCGCAAGCAAAACAACTCCGATTTGGAAGCCATTAATCATTAGGACGCGCCGCCACCATCCCTTGACCTTAGGAAGCTCCCAACCGGGCCTTACTCTTTCGACGATAAAAAATAGGATAAATATGGCTAAAATAATGGGCAGCATTTGATCTCCGTGCAATTTGTTAATACTTAGGGCAAGCGTTACCCTCCACACAATCAATCATCGGTCAGCCAAGGAAAAATGGACAGATGATTGCTGTAAACGGTCGGAACCAGCCGTAAGCGGTCGCTCTGCCTTATAGTCTACCCAAGGGAGTTGTGCGGCCTATTTTTACACTCGATATTTATTAACATTATCAGCATGTTACCGATATATGATCCCTAACCAACAAAAAAACCACATTCCCATTCCATAGACCAGCCACCGCGCTCACAACTGGATAGTGGTAACCATTCAAGATCTCCTGGGTATGATTTACCTAACTAGGCCTTTTTCCATCTCTTAACTTCTACCGAATGACCTTATGAGGAGGTCTATGAATAAAGGCGCAAACACCTTATTAGGTATTTATTTTTTATGTTTTCTATCATTTCTGTCTTATGGACGGGAAGGCAAGGTAGAGTTTTCTTCGGCCACTCATTATGTTGGTGTGGATTTCTGTATCAACGGCCCTTCGCAGCCAGAATCGTGTACGCCTTATACCCTAGGGCAGCGCATACCCGCTCCTGATTCAAAGAATTGGCATATTTGGTATCGTTTGCGCTATCCAGAGATTTCTTCGGAAATGCTAGCTCCAGTGGTCTTTTTTGAGCATGTCCGGGCTAACTTTCGCGTTCATTGGAAGGGACAAATCATTTATGAACACGGCAGCTTTCCTGGGCATGGCGAGCAAGCAGAGTTTCCCTTGATTCGCTGGCATATGCTTCCTGTGGATCCATCAATGTCTAGAGGAGTCCTTTGGATCGAGGCGATTTCGGATCGGGAACCTGCATTGACTGGTTTACCTCGAATCGTATCGTATCGCTACTTGGTAGAAAGTATTATTTCCGAAAGCTTCCACAAGCAAATCATAAACATCTTTCTCATTCTCATGGGGTTACTATCGCTATTTTTCTTTTTGCTTCAAAGAGAGCGTGTTTACCTAGCGTTTTCCTACCTATCACTTACGATTGGCATCTATATGATTGCCAGCCAGCAAAATCATCTGCGTCTTTTAATATACGATAGCGCAGCCCTGTGGACCTACCTTAACCTCATTTGCCTACTTAATTTCGGTCCTTCACTAGGACTTTTTCTTCAAAATATCGTTAAGCTTAAACCCAGCATAACACTAAAATGGGTCATCCGATTTCAGTTATTGTGGATGGTATGTTGCTTTCCTCTGTTTATAGGTAACTACATGAGCTTTGCCGCCATGATTTCTCCTTATCATGTTTCTCTACTAGTCACACTAATATCTGGCTTTCGCAGGTTTTGGTTTGTGGTCATGAGTCGACAAAAAATGAGTCGATTTTTTCTCATCTGTCTGTGTATAACTTCAGCAATTGGATTTCGTGATCTCATATCAGCCATGGGTTTTCTATCGGATAATTTTTTCATGCTCCAATATGGGATGGCAATCTTATTACTTGGATCTCTCGTAATCATGTTCCAAAACTATGATGCTACGCAGAAAGCCCTACGAACTTCCATTGAAGACAAACTCCAAACAAACGAGCAAATGCAGCGTAGGACTAATACAAACTTAAGACTGTCAAGCTATTTTGTTAAAACCCACTCTATTACCCAAGCCGTCGACTACTTCCTCTCTCTGATACGCCGAGAAATCCCGGCTTTGAGATTGGTAGACCTACGCCTATTCCTAGTTCACGTAGACGACCACGGACTCTTAGAATCCGATCAAGCTCGTCAATCCCTTCGGTATGAGTCTTATTGCTGGAATCGAACGGAACACAAATTTGATCTTAGCCAAGACGATCGCGTTCTCACCTTGGAAGCCAAGGAAACAGACCTCAAAAGATATCGGGTATTTGCATTAGGCTCGCAAGAGCGTCCCATTGGGAGGTTCGAGGTGTCTGGAGATCATAGTAGTTTGGAACTCATTGACTCAAATCAAAGTTATTTGCAAAGTCTACTGGCAACAGCGACACTAGGGTTTGAAGAAACGTTTAGTGCTTTAGAGCGTGAAAAACAAGCAAAATTGGAAAGTGACTTGGAAGCCGCTCGGGTTGTTCAACAAATTCTATTATCAAAACATGAAACGATTCAGGGTTTGCACTATCAAACCTATTACAAAGCCGCCGAACAGACCGGTGGGGATTGGTACCATGTCCATACCTGTAAAAACAGTGGAAAAACAGTTTTCGTGATGATCGATGTCACCGGTCATGGCATAGCTTCCGCTATGGTTACAGCCATGGTGGGGGGAATCATTATGAGTTACCTAGAAGGAGTCTCGCAGAGAAGCCATGGTTCGTCAGCCTCTCCGAATCTTAATGAAATGACGCAAAACCTAAATCATATGCTTTTTAGCATAGGAGGCAAAACTAATCTCGCCATGACTATGGCTGCTTTGGTTATAGACAGCGCTACCGGTGATCTCGAGTACCTTAACGCTGGTCACTGCTTTTTAGTTCTTCAAAGAGATTCTGAAATCCGCAGCATACCACATCCCGGCTCGATGATTGGCATGCAACCAAACGCAAGTTTCAGTGTCAAGCATCTTAACCTGAATCCCGGTGATCGTTTGCTATTATATACCGACGGCTTACTCGAGAATAAAGGCCCCAAGGGTGAGCGCATAAGGTATAGTCAAATTAGAAAGATCATGAATGAAGCTAAGACCATCGAGTCTCTTAGAGAAAGGCTCGTTAAGCAGATTGATGAAACATGGCTCAAAGAGAGAGTCGAGGACGATTGCACCTTTATGGTCATAGAATTAGAAGAGGCTCGCGTTAATCGCATGTCGTCGTAGAAACCTAATTTACGAAGGCAAGCACTGCAGCGACACAGCCAACGCAGTATTTTTGTCTGTTAGGCTTGCCTAGGTTCGGATATGACCGGATCCAGCTAACACATACCGAATCGTCGTCAACTCCCTAGCCCCCATAGGACCGTAGGCATGTAGCTTAGATGTTGAGATCCCGATTTCTGCTCCTAATCCAAGTTCACCACCATCGTTGAAGCGTGTGGAGGCATTCACTGTGATACAGGAAGCGTCCACGGCATTTTTAAATCGTTTGATCGTCTCGGGGTTTTCACTACAAATTCCCTCGGTATGCTGACTACCGTGATTTTCGATATGATCGATCGCTGCTGCTATATCATCCACGACTTTTATCGATAGAATAAGGTCTAAGTATTCGGCATCCCAGTCATCGTCAGAGGCTAAGCTTATATTGGGAAACATCTCTTGGCAGCGGGCACAACCACGAACCTCGACAGCGGATGCCTCGAGCGTAGGGAGAAGTAGTTGCAAAAAATCTCGTGCTATAACTTGATCTACTAACAAGGTTTCGAGGGCATTGCAGACTCCAGGTCGCTGCGCTTTAGCATTATTGACGATTGACATCGCCGTCTCAAGGTTGGCATCGCGATCGACAAAGATGTGACATAGACCTTTATCGTGGGCTACAAAGGGAACTTTTGCATTGTCCGCAACAAATCGAATGAGATTTTCCCCACCACGCGGTATCAATAGATCGATTAAACCTGTTTGATGCATTAAGGCAACGGCTGCTCCTCTATCGGTTGACTCCAGAACAACTACCGACTCCTTCGGCAAAAAAGCTGTCATGGCTTGACGGATTAACTGTCCTAAACAGTGATTACTATACCTGGCTTCCTTTCCGCCTTTCAATAAGATAGCATTACCAGAGCGAATGGCTAATGCTGCGCAATCAACCACGACGTTGGGTCGACTCTCGAAAATCATACCTATCACACCGATGGGTATTCTCTGCCTCACGATACTTAATCCATCGGCTCGTTGCTGCTGACTATCGACAGAACCTACGATATCCTCTTGGTCACGAATGGATGCGACTCCAGCAATCATATCAGCAATACGTTTCTCATTGAGCTCTAGCCGGTCTTTCATGGCAGACGATAGCTTTTGCCTATGTGCGTTTTCAAGATCTTTTTGATTCTCTTCTATGATAGTGCCGACATTGTCTCGCAATATATCAGCAACAGCATCCAAAGCCTTAAATCGAACCTCTGAGGAGGCTTCACGGAGTTTACGGGTTGCCTTTTTCGCCGCTCTAGCCGCCTCACTGACCTCAGCAAATACATCTACTGCCATTCTGATTATCTCCTTTGTGATGCTATTTCAATGTGAAGTGATCGCGATGAATCACCTCATCGCAAAAGTAAAATCCGAGTGTTTTCCGTAATTGATTTGAGTTTAGCCCCATAATTCTTTCAATATCTTTGGCATCATACTCCGCTAAACCGCAGGCAAACATCACCCCTTCATGTTCGATTCCAATACAGTCCCCCCTGCGAAATGTTCCTGTGACTCCAATGATCCCTGAAGGCAGCAAAGATCCTGAGCTCAAAAGGGCTTTTTTCGCTCCCGTATCCACTTCCAAACTACAGTGATTGCTCATAATGGAAATCAACCAAGCTCGACGACTTGTTGGGGTTCGACCACCTTTTGGTAGCGGAGTTTTTGAAGCCTCACTGGTGAAAAGGGTACCCACTTCGCTAGTCAACGCTCTTAGTATCGGCGTTGGATATCCACTGCTACACAAAATCGTTTCAATACCAATTTTTGAAAGTTTTTCTGCGGCTAAAAGTTTGGTCGTCATTCCACCGCGTCCGGCTGTGGAGGCTCCTTGAGTGGAGACCTGCTCTTGGTCATGAGCAGAAAAATCATAACGTTTGATGGGTTTGGCATCAGCATCGAGGTTAGGATCACTTTTATACAAGCCATCAGGGCCTGTTAGCATCAGTAGAAGATCACCGTCTACTAGTTCGCAGACCATGGCAGCAAGTTGATCGTTATCACCCACAGTGATTTCACTAAAGCTAACACTATCATTTTCGTTGAGTATGGGTAGGACTCCCTGATTCAATAATTCCAAAATGGTTTGTCTCGCGTTTAAAAATCTATGACGGTTACGCAAATCATCATGGGTCACTAGCACCTGAGCACAAAGCACTTGGCTTCGTTGAAATAACTCTCTGTAGGAGCTCATAAGGGCTGGTTGACCAAGGGCGCTCAAAGCTTGTTTTCCCGCCATGGTGGAATCTGAAAGACCAGGTGCAATAGATCGCCCCACTTGTATGGCTCCAGAGCTAACCAAGACTACCTCGACTCCACCTTGTCGTAACTGACATAAATCGTGACAAATAGCTCCCAATGCTGATAGATCGACGCCACCATCATCATGTGTTACCGTTTGCGAGCCAAGTTTAACAATAACCCTTTGGGGCGGACGATATAGGTCCGCTCTCATTGGAATCTTATGTTTGACCATCACAGTACAACCCTAATGAATAAAAACTCTCTATCTAGAAGGAATATCACAAAAGTTTCCCCTTTACTATTTCAAAGGCGGGCGAAATCGTCACAAATGATAGGATTTCCACTTAGAAAACAGATAGCCCTCAGATTGGTAGGACCTAAACGGTTGCATGGGATTATATACCTTATTTTTAAGATATTCTCAAAATCTATGAATCTGGTACTTTAAAAAACAGAATTTAATTTTACTAAATTCCTGCAGCCAAGTCTTGAAAGCTTTCCACTGAGTCAACTGGTAAATAAACACTAACCTTCGCGCCTCCCTCATTACGGTTAGCTAAGACAATGCGACCTCCAAGTTCCTCAACGAGTTGCTTAACCGCGGACAAACCGACCCCACGACCACTTGTTTTGCTCACAGATTCCGCTGTGGTAACTCCATCATGTAGGTAATACTCTAGACTCACCTGATCCGATTTACTAGATTCTAGGACA
This sequence comes from Pseudobacteriovorax sp., assembly GCA_013215145.1. Classification (GTDB taxonomy): domain Bacteria; phylum Bdellovibrionota_B; class Oligoflexia; order Oligoflexales; family Oligoflexaceae; genus DT-89. The sequence goes on along the minus strand of JABSRP010000060.1, from coordinate 17,345 downwards.
CCTGGCCTCCCTGCTCCCTCGATGTCAAATCCAACTCCATTATCAATAATATTGATGATGAGATCGTCTCCAAGCCTTTTAGACTCTACACTAATACAGGCCGGCACTTCATGATTCTTTGGCAAGATAAAACCATGCTCAGCGGCATTAGTCAGTAAATGCAGCAAAATCGGTCCCATTTTCTCGATGACCTCGGGTTTCCAGTTCATAATTTCGTCGGTGGTAGAAATCTGTCCCACTTCGATTTGATGCTGTTTGAGGTGTTTTTGTGCGGCGTCCAGATGCTTCATGGCAACCTGTGAGAAGGAATCCTGCTCCCCAGCTAAGGCGTCGGCTCCCCCCGGCGAGATTTCATCCAAAATTACAGCATGGCTATCGATGCAGAGGAGAAGCTGCTGGAGATAAACATCAAAATGATGATGGATTCTTTTCTCACCTCCAGGCATCTCGATCACTGCCGACTCGCAGGCATGAGCCAGATCAGCAATCTTAGAGAACCCGGCAACTCGAGCAGATCCCTTAATAGTGTGACACATACGAAAAACATTTTGACTTTCTTTCTGGTCAGACCAGACCTCTCCGATTTTTTTAGCCAACACATGGCATTCTCGCAAAGTTTGGCGAGATTTTCTGCGACCAGCAATCAAAAGCTCTTTTAGGATTTCCGTTTGCTGGCGAATCGCATCATCCTTCTCTTCTACCTCGAGAACCAAGTCCATCTCGCTCGTGGCATCTTTTACGCAAATCATTAATTTTTGAAGAATACCTGAGGCGCTAAAAATCGGATACCATTCGGCATTAAAATACCTTTCTTCACCATTGATCATTCGTTTAAAAGATTTCACTAGAGACAGTGCATTCGTCTCCCAAGTCAAATCATCTAAGCCCATGGAAGTTGTTATGGTAGACTTCATCGTGCAGACTTGATCTCCACATAGAGAGGAATCTGTAAAGAGAATATCAGTGACGTCAGATCCTACCAGTTGACTGCGGGATAAAGAAAACATCTCTTCCGTATACCTTGAGTATTCATTTTGGATGATCGTATTGCCTTCCACTATAAGGATGCCTAGTTTAATATTTCCCAGTATCTCTTCGACTTTTTGTTTTTCGGATTTGATTTCATGGTAGGCATGCTCCATCTCTTTCTTTTTTTGACGTTCAAAGTTACTTCTTTCTCTCAGGACGGTCAACGACGAGGTCGCGCGAGAGTATTGGTTAGAGAGGATTGCAATAAAGCATATGACACAGATCATTGATGCCCAATGAATCACGGTGTAGGTATAGGCTAATATTCCCATAAAAACCATAATATCGTGAATGCCGCCAGATGCGATGATAAGAAGCGCCATCTGCGCCAATCGAGTATCTCGGTCCGTACTTTTAAGGCAATACACCAGTGCTAACCAAATGAGCCAGGCCAAAACAGGAATCATAAAGGTCTGAAACATCGGCAATGCCGTAAAGGCAATCGACCAGTCGAAGCAACTCAACACGGCCACGACAATCGTAAAGCAAACATTGGTTACCCAAGCCTTTCGAATGAATCCAAAGGGCCCTTTACCGATAACGGACTCAACAAAGGAAATAGCCGCAGCTGGCCAAATATAAAGAGAGAACAAATCTAGAAGCAACCAAAACTGAGGATCGTCATAGGCAAGCCACCTGACACTGGATTTAGACAGCAGATAAAGCGCAAGGAAGAATGGAAACATAGCGCCAGACAAGAAGTAGGGATTGCGCGGATGCTGCAAAAACAACAGCAGTACTAAAATCCCTAGAATCAGCATCATAAAAATCACCGAGGTGATTTCTAGATCAGCTCGTATCATATGAACCAAAATATCTGCACGATTACCGATGATGGGTTGGTCATTAACACCAATTTTATGACTTTTGGTTTCAAAACGAAATCTGAGCTCTGTAGGCTCCGTAACGGGGTTTAGTTTGATAAAATGAGGTGGGAAGCCAAGGATTTTTTGATCTACCTGGTGTGGCTCGTAGCCCCAACTATAAATTAGATCATCGCCTTGATAAACCTTCATCCTCTGATGGGCGATTTCGATAAAGACGATGGGGTCTACGATTTGACTTTGGCCAAAGCTCGTTCTCAACCACAGAATTTTGCTATTTTTGATAGTTGGTATAGGGATACCACTGCGCCACTTGCTTTGCGTCTGCGACGTTGGGTTTTCCCAGCTATGCTCCCATTCCCATAAGTCTTGAGGCATAGCCAGTATATTCCCCGGCATCGCCAACATTGCAAGACATAGGTAGGTTAGAATTTTTGCCATGATACCTATCACAAAAAACACAGCAATACAGATAGGATATCGGTAATTTTTTTAAGAATTACAGGGTTTTCCAGCTAAGCATAAACTTAGACTTTGGTAGAATCGAAAAATGATAGGAAAAGATGAAACGCCTTATGCCGCTGGCATCCAGCGGCTTTGTAGACTTTCTAGAAATTTATTGAACAGTGTCGAGGTATGCCTTAAATTCCGCCTGGATTTCTGCGGATAATAAACCCGATTGTGGCATCGGCATGGCAGCGTTAGAGATACGATCGAGAAAAATAGCCTTGTTGGTTGTAGCATTAGCTTCGTCATTAACCAAATAAGTACGGCCACTTCCGGCACCATGACAGTCACCGCAGTGAATCAAAGCTAAGGCGTTAAAGTCGGCGAAGGTTGGTGGCGGCACCTCTTCTTCGACGGGAGGCTCTCCCTCGTCTTCTACCTCAGCCTCGAGCTCTTCCTCAGGATTTGCATCGGCATCCAAATTGTCCTCTGGGTTTTCCGTACCTTCAGGAACAGCTACCTGTTGATCGATAGGCTGTTGTTCTGTAAGTTCTGGATCCTGCTCACAGGCAATAAACGTTACCACTAAAGTCATTAGACCTAATAATCTAAACATTGGTTCTCCCTCGAATTAGCCGTTAAGTCCTGATCGGTCTTGGCAGTTTGGCTCTTTAGAAAATATCTTCTTAAAGTCCGTTCAATCATAAATTTCAGTATTTTAGGACGTTTCCCTTCTTCGTTTTGGCTAGGTTTTGAGGTAGTAAAACTACGATTTTTACCAGCAGGAAGCCATTTTAGGATCCAATTAGGACAAAAAAACAGCAATACTCGCTAAAGTTTTGCCCCGGAAATACCGATAGCCATCTGAAACCTTACTCAAGAGTAATAGAAAAATTGACATCGACTAACTGGCCGAAGATAATTGGTAGGTTGATCATCCAAACCAATTGCTATGTGCTTCGGCCAAACTACCAAGGAGGCTTTATGAAATGCCAAAGGTGTGGTGTTAATCGCAAACCCAAAGCCCGTTCGTTCAGTACGCAGGCCACGGCTGCGCTTGTGGTGTGGGGAGAGCTGGAAAAACACCTAATTGATGAACCAATATGCGATCACTGCTACGAAGAGCTTAGAGATGTTTTGATCGAACGCAGCGCTGAGATTTTTGACTCCCCTGTAGAAAATCAGATTGCTGGGTAAATAGAGTTGAATCAAGTCGCAATCCTGCGGCTCTAGCCAACCCCACTGACTCTGTACCTGAATTTTGCCATAGTCCCTTAGACAGAATTGAGATATTATCCACGAGATTTCAGACCTTTGACCTAAAGGAGTGCCTCAGTGGATTTAGATATCACCCCCTGTTCGTTTGCACCTGTGTTTGCCTACAACCCGGACAGGCCGACCATGATTCCCCAAAGTCCGGTAGGGCCCCAAGGATTTCCAAACCTCCCTGAAGACTGGATCAATGAGTTTGAAACCTTTAGCAGCAGCGATGCCAAGGGGCAGCTTTTCGGCCAATTGTTTCGTCCGAAGCGCTGGAAGGGCCCCAATGCTCACAGGGTTTTACTGGTTTTCCATGGCCAGGGAGAGCACGGGGGACGATATGTTCACCTGCCCCATTACATAAAAGATTACTTTGGCGCAGTCTACTGCCTTGATCATCAGGGTCATGGGCATTCTAGAGGCCGTAGGGGGCATATTCCTCACTTCGATGATTATGCCAATGATGGTGAGTTGGTGATCCATCGTCTTTACGAGTATCTACTGGAACGGTTTGGTAAGGTTGAGTTATTCGTTTTGGGACATTCTATGGGAGGACTGATTCTTTTACGGACCCTCCTAAGATTCCGCGATCTACCCATTGAGGCAGCTGTCTGCTCGGCTCCCATGATCGATCTTTCTATTGAGGTTCCTAAAATCAAAGAAATGGCGAGCCATGTCATGCTAAAGGTCGCTCCTGGTCTATCAATCCCTGGATCGGACCTTAGCCAAATTATCTCGCGCGATCCCTTCGTCTGCGAGCATAACGCAGCCGATCCTCTCACTCATTCCATGGTATCAGCGGCCTTTTATCATAGTTATTTAGAGGTGAAAGAGGATTTAAAGAATCGGGCTCACGAGATCAGCTACCCAGTTTTGACGCAAATTGCCGGGGGTGACCTTATTATTGACCCTGACTCGCAGCTGGAGTTAGCCAAAACCATGAATCAACCGGGTCAAACCTACAAACTATACAAAAACCTATATCATGAGATCTACAACGAACCAGAAAAAGAGATCGTCATCAAGGACATGCTGGAATGGATCACTGCTTTGAAGGAAGAGCGCCATTGACAGATGAGAGCTAAGGCCTACTGTTCGTTGGTATTTGTCTGGATAATACTGGTAAACGGTCATGGATTCGGTTAGGTCGTAGTTGCGATCGAAGCGCTATAAAGCCCCCAGATTCGAGTTCTAGCCAGTTTTTTCCAACGCGTCTCACCTGAATAGGTCCCGTACGCTGGAGCTCTCGGAGTGGAGGTGCCAGGTGATGCGGGGCAGAATAGACAAGCATACGTTGGCGATTCGGTTTGGCCTTCGTAAAACGGCTGATCAGACTGGCTTTTGGTAAAGCGTCGATTTGACTAATGTGGATGAAGCGGCCATAATCCAAACGAATCCAGTGCCCCACCCTTTCCACGTCTCTTAGCAGCTTGCCGGCGGGAAGATTTCCCACGACTTCAAAATCAACAGAAGGCCCTCGCCGAATAGAAACTGTTTGTGGAGCGATGTACTCCCACGCCTTTGATTGGGATCCCCACCCTCCCCAGCTGCCGAAACTGGTATCTAGCACCTGATAGCCGGTAAAAACCACAAATCCTATAAAAAGACCTAAAGCAAGGCTCTTGGTCGCATCAACTGCTGAGATCCATCGCTTTTTGACAGATTTTTTAGGAACAAAATGAGCTTTTGTTTTTTTTCGGACTTGCCCTTGTTTCAGACTTTTTTTCTGGTGGTTATGCAAGGCCTGAAAGGCTAAATTTGTAGGATCTGAAAACGAGGATTCCCGGTTACCCGATGTAAAAGCATCCTGTGACCATGCTTGGTTTTCAAAGTCCTTATCGCCCCTCATTGCGCCTCCTTTACATTATGGTAGCAAAGAAGGAAGGGGCGTTTTAAGACTAGTCGGAAGGCAAATTATTCCCTGCTTACCCATTATTCAAAGGCAAAACCTTCTATATCACTCAGGAACAGCTTGCCATGAAGCCATAGTAAATCATCGACGCTAGCGACAAGCCCCCCGGCAACAGAAGGCGGCTCAATGTTGAAGGTCGAAAACTTGGCTTCCAATCTGGCAATTAAGTGAGCTTTTGGTCCTGGACCTGACCCCATAATGAGCAACTGCACGGGAAATTTTTGGCCACCAATGGAAAGATCTCCTTTAAGGCTACTGACATTGCCATTGATCACGTCTTCCAAATCTAGAATCGACATGGGAGGAGTCTTAAACTCAATATTCGGATGCTTGTCTGCCTTTAGAATTTTTACAATATCGGCATCTCTATCTTTCTCTCCACTATCGAAACTTGCCACAGGGACACTGAGAGATAGAACCCGTTGGTCGGCAATGGCTTCAAGCTTTGCCGTGAGTTTAGTGCTCATACCAATTGGTTCGGAACTACTAAATAAAAACATGGTTTTTTTAGTTTGCCAGGCCACAGCAGACGCCTCCGGCCATGAGATTTTAGTCTTCATCACCTCTTCGGCAAAGGCAGTCGATGGTTTTGACTGTAAAACAAGCACAGCTAAAGACACAAGCATCAGTCTGAAACGCAGCATAGGGAACCCCTTGAATGATAATTGGACTCCCATCATACCAAAAACAGCTAGGAGAACAACCCTTTGGATACCTTGGACAGCTTAAGACCCGACATCATGAAAAATGACCTGATCTTCAGGTTTGATGCAATGATCATCACTACGGGCCCCAGGATAATAGGCTAACTGCAAGGCTTGAAAACTAGGACGAGCCACTTTAAAGCGTCTTGTATCAAAGGTATAATGGCATCCCATACAGGAATCTGGTGTGGTCTTGATGGAAACACCGCCCCTGGCAGTCGGAAACTCTCCAAAGGGAGTCCGGTCTCCTACGGCGTCATAAGACACAAAAATCTTATCTCCCTTAGGCTTACCGTAGATTAACTCGGTTTCTTCAACGTGGCAGCTAGACGAAATACTTTGCGCCACAGTCACAAGATCACCAGAATCCGTCAAACCCTTAAGGCGAAAAATCCTGCGTCCAGCTTGTTTCGCAAGACTTTTTGGATGAAATTCCTGTACCCACTTATCTTTTTCAATATCATAGTCACCAAATCTAGTTTTAATCTGAGCCACACTCTTAGGAATTTCTCGCACTTCGTGAACACAAATCGTCAACCAAACCTTTGACTGTAGCGTTCCCCAAGAATAGCTATCCCTTGTTGGTATTGACTTTGCTTTACCTAACAGCCAGGGCAAAGCAAGTTTCTGACAGCAGCCAGTCCGATTGTAGACCTTCTCACAGACCTGAAGCTTAGCTTCTAATTGATCTAACGCCTTAACCGTTCGGGGCGGTTCGGCCTCAGGGTCAAACTGAAGGTACCGATGTTGAAACCATTTCGTTTGGAAAGGATCGTTCATTAGGGTCTCGACATAATCATGAGGTATTGGGTGCTCGTCGTAAAAGCGAAATAGTGACGCGACAAACGAGGCTTCATCTTGAAGGTCTAAGTGATCCTTACCTAATAGGATTCCAATGCTATATTTTCCATAGGCCTCCTTGTTTAATACCGTGGGCTGGAATGTCGAAGGATCTAGCGGATTCGTCGCTTCGAGATCGGCATGAACCCTAGGATCCACAGGCCAGTCTGCGCTTTCCTGTGACGGATTCTCGGTAGTTAACAGGCTGTCTAAATGAGCTTTACAGGAAAGCACTAGAATAAGATAGGTCATCCCCAAGACTTGAAAAACCCGAGTCAATAATACCCCCAAGGTTAGATGAGTTCGATAATACGAGGCTGTATAGGTTGTTAACGACTCAATGCTAGCATGTTTCTAGAGATATTTGATGATTTTATCGCGAAAGCCTTCCAATGCTAACGCACCTCCCGAATGAACAGCAATGCCGCCATCAAGCTCTCCTTGTTCCTCGTAATAACGCATAGTCATAAAGAGCTTGCCACTATAGATCGGATCGGTAAGGATACCATTCTCCCTAGCCTGTTTAATGATTTCAAGAAACACGGATTGGCTGGTAGCGCCGAAGGATGCAGCGCTGGGAGGGCGATAGGAAACCACCGAAGGCAAGGCGACCGGCTCCTGTATCAATGCTTCCGTCCATTGGACAGTATCCCTTAAGACCTTGTCCCAACCGGCAAGACCGGCCATATGAACAACAGCAATCTTACCCTGATAACCCGCTAAGGTAAGATACACGGCACAAGAAGCGGCGATTCCGCCCGTACCAGCATCCAGAACTATAGTAGGACGATATTCTGACTCCATCCTATCTGCCAAATAATAGCCCAGAGACAACCCTCCGAGCAAAGCATGTTGGCTATATCCCCCCTCTTCCATAACAAAACTGTTGCCATCGCCGCGCCGACTCAAAAGCGATCCGATGAAGTCTTTTCGGGTCTCCCAATCTTCGGGGGCGAGACTGTGGATACGATCGTCCCTGGCGAGCAAACTTAGAAAAAAGGCATTGCCACTGACATCCTGCGCATAGGTTTTTGGTGTCACAATATCGCAGTCAATCCCCAGCTCATGACAGACCTGGAGGGTGGCCACAAGATGGTTAGATCGCGCACCCCCCATTGCCACCACATGCTTGATGCCTTGACTCTGCCAATGGCGGGCCAAGCTCAGCAGTTTGCGCAGTTTGCTACCAGAGATACCAAAACTTAGCTCATCATCACGAGCAACCAACCAAGGATGGGCAAAGCCTTTAAGTGGGTGCATCCTTGGTCTCAAGGACATAGGAACCTGACTTAAAAACTCTTCTACGATGCCTTTTAGCTTCAACCTAGATTTCCTCCAGCAAATACTAGCAGCAACGGCAAAAATTCATTAAGGTAGCCGACGCTAAGTTATGGGTTCGTAGCATAAATGGAGAAAAAATGACAGACCTTGCCATTCGTTGCCAAAACCTGGGCAAAGACTTTAAACAGACGAAAAAAGAGCCAGGTGTGCTTGGAACTATGAGATCATTTTTTCGCCCAAGTTATACCACAAAGTCTGCCGTAGAAGCCTTTGATCTGGAGATTCCGAAAGGCTCTTTTATCGGATTACTAGGCCCTAATGGCGCAGGTAAAACCACCATTATGAAGATGCTATCCGGCATCATTGCCCCGAGCCATGGCGTTTGTGAGGTCGTGGGGCATACTCCATTCCAACGCAGTATTGCCTTTAGGCGGAACATTGCCCTCGTTATGGGACAAAAAGGGCAACTGTGGTGGGATATTCCCGCCATGGATAGCTTCCTGCTGCTGCAAAAATACTACGAGATTCCTATGAAAACCTTTCGTAGGAAACTCAATCACCTACTCGAGACTCTAGATGTCAAAGATTTAGTTCAGGTCCATATCCGCAAACTGTCATTGGGGGAGCGGATGAAAATGGAGCTTATCGCCTGCTTGTTGCATGAACCCCAAGTGATTTTTTTGGACGAGCCCACCATCGGATTGGATGTCGTGGCCCAAACGAAGATCAGAGAGTTTTTAGCTGAGTATCGCCGCGAGACAGGGACCACGATCATCCTCACCTCCCACTACATGGCTGACGTCGACGCTCTCTGCGATCGCATTGTTTTGATCCATGGCGGACGTAAAAAGTTTGATGGTAGCCTGTCTCAGTTTTCCAGCCTGCTAGGACAAGAAAAATTTGTCACGGTTCGGTTTTCCACTGCCATCGAAACCACCGATGAGATCTGGAAACCATTAGATGCCAAATTCTTACAAGAGAATCGCAGCGTGGAGCTTCGCATCCCGGACGACGATTTTCGCGCCGTAGCCAGTGCCATCTTTCAGAAATTTCCTGTGGTGGACTTTAACAGCGAAAAGCTGCCCATTGAACGAGTCATGAGTACCATTTTAACCAATCCCGAACTATTGAGCCAGACATGAGGAGTGAACTACTAAAGTGGATGGCAACCATCAAAATTGCTATCGTCAACCAACTCGCCTACAAACTGAACTTTGTCTTGTTTATTATAGGTCCAAGCTTGGTATATTTCCTGATCAAAGTAAATCTTTGGAAGGCTATTTTCGCGACTCCAGACCTAGCCATCGAAGGGTATACTGTAAGCACCATGCTCAGCTATCAAGGTTGGGTGCTTATCGTCTCACTACTGGCGCAAAGCTTTAATAGTATGAACCTAGCTGAAGATATTCGCCTAGGCCGGATATCGAGTTACCTAGTGTACCCCTATGATTTTTGGCGCTATCATGCCGCGAGATTTCTTGGTGGTCTGGTCATTCAATTATTTGTCACAGGCTTGACTGCTGGCGCTTTAGTCTACGGCGGTATTGTCACTATTACTGCCTGGGATAGCTTTATTTTAGGCATTCTCACATGCCTTATTGTGGCGCAAATCTGGTTTGTGATTTGCTTTATCATCGGCATTATGGCTTTTTGGCTCGAGGAAACCTGGGTCTTTCGGGTGATGTTTTTGACTTTGGCGCAATTTTTTTCCGGCGCACTCATACCCATCGAGCTATTTCCCCAATGGATGACGCAGTTTTTACTCTATACGCCTTTCCCCTATCTCACCTATCTACCAGCTAAAGTTTTTACGGGAGATGCTCCCATCAGTATCCTTCAGGCTTGGGGTGCACTTGCGATCTGGTTTCTCCTTTTGTGCTTATTTGCCCGGTGGCTGTGGGGTCGCGGAATCAGACTTTATACGGCTGCGGGGATGTGATCATGAAAAAATACTTATCGGTATACCAAAGTTTTGTTTCTACCTGTTTTAGTCGTAGCGCCAGCTTTAGGACTCATTTTTTGCTAGTCATGATTATGGATCTGCTTTTTTACGGCATCACACTATTAAGTGTTGAGCTCATCTATCAGCATGTGGATCAAATTGGTCCTTGGGACCGCAATCAGTTTCTATTCTTCATTGCTTTTATGCTAACGATTGACCATCTGCATATGGCCCTAGTCAGCGAAAACTTCTGGAATTTTTCTGCTCAAATACGATTAGGCACTTTGGACTTTGAATTACTGAAGCCTATCAATACTCTGTTTATCTGCTTTTTTCGCTATGTGCGTCTGGAGACGATCATGATTACCCCGGCGCCTTGGGCTGCTTTGATCTACTTCGGGATACAGACAGAGCTAAGCCTATCCTCGTGGATACTACTGCCATTTTTAGTGATATTCTCACTGGTGTTTTTAGTCAGCCTCGAGATTTTGATGTCCATGACCATGTTCATCACTGTAGAGTCTTTTGCCCTAAACTTTCTTAGGATGCAGCTCCAGCAATTAGCCAGATGGCCCTATTTCATCTACCAGGGGTTGATCCGCAAGCTCTTTACTTTTTTGATCCCCGTTCTTGCTGTAGGTAGCGGCCCCGTATTCTTCCTATTCAACAAGAACGATTTCGGGCTTCTCATCTGGGGGATTGTGGTGACCCTACTACTTTGGCTAGCCATTGGGGTAAGTTGGCGTTGGGCTCTTCGTCGCTACGAATCCGCGTCTAGTTAGTCAACTACTTCCTGTCGTGCTCTCGTGTTTTTTAGACTGCAACCGTTGACTCATTCCCGATTATCCTGAGACAAGGTCAAAGGTATCAGCCTACCCGTTTAAAGCTTAAGAAACACAAGGCAAAATGAGTCGGCAATAGGAATAAAATATTTTGCAGACCTCATTAAGAGGCCTGCTGAAAATCACATTTATCTAGAGGTCATATTCAAGAATAATAGCTCCACCTTTATCACTACCAGATAGGAATAGAGTCTTAATATCAAAGATTGTTCCCGACTCTTCTTTATCTTTCAGGTTTAGACCATAAGCTCGAACAAATTGAGCATTGTCTTGATCAATATGAAGACTAGCTTTGAAATCTGTTGCAATTGGACTCATTAGAAAGTCAAAGTGTTTAAAGTTTGCAAGGAGCTCCTCACCGGAGTTAACAAAGATATAATTACCACCTACAGAACGAGTAATCGAATGAACTAGATCCTGTTTAAAATTAGTACCTATACCTATAGCGGTCAGTCCAACCCCATTTCGAGCATAGTCTTCGACGAGTGCTTCGATCTCCCCTTCGTTTGTCACGCCTGTGTTGACTCCCGCATCCGAAATGAGGATGACTCGATTCTCGAAGCTTTCGAGAAAACTCGATTGTGTCTCTTGGTAACCAAAACGCAATCCTGCCTCTAGATTCGTACTTCCTTTAGTCACAATGTCGTCAACCTGAGTAAGTATGGCTGTCTTATCAGTCACATACTGTGAGGATAGAAGTATTTCTGCGCTCGACTCAAACGTAACTATAGAAAGCTTATCCCCTCGTTTCAGCTCATTCACAATCGCGTTGATAGAGTCCTTCGCCCAATCAAGTCTTGACTGAGAGGTACGATCTGTCGCTGACATACTACCGGATATATCTAGAACAATACTAAGATTTAAAGGCCGTCTCTGAAAGCTTTCTTCTGTCAATGCACTGCTCATGCCGATTTGAACAAAAAGTTTTTCGCTCTCTGAGTCTAGGGTAATTGATGGAAATACGCAGACGGTTTTATCGCAGGGTGAGTTCGACTCTATACTTAAATCAAACTCGGATAAAAAACCTTCAATGACAAAATCTCTCTTTTTTGGGACAATCCCGCTATTAACGGATTTTTTAAAGAAAGCAAAATCTTGCGCACCACCAACCGTCACATTAAGACCGGCTCCTGCACCCCCTGAACCAACAGAGCTGCCAATGGAATCACGAAGATCGGTATGGACAGGCTTTGGCCGAACGGGGCGCGGAGGTCTTGAACCGGACGCCTTAGCGTTGTTTATATTACTGATCAGTTTGATTGATAAATCCGTTAACTCGTCAAATTCTGCCCTCAAAGGGTTCGGCAGACTTCGGTTCCATTGATGCAATTCGTTTTTTAATCTTGTAGCCAATTTAATTCGTTCTGGACAGGTAGTTGGCCTTGGATCGCGAATTCGATGCGGGCAACGAATGGGCTCAACGATCCCACCAATCACTGGTTCCGTTGGTATTGGAAAATCAGGACAAGGATCGAATCTAACTTCACATCGGATGTTTTCGTAGTCTTCAAGGATTTTTTTTGTCATTTTCGCATAATTTATTAGGTACATCCCCTTTGGCCCATTAATGCTGGTGGATGTGATGATATCAGTCGAGTTATCTAGAGTTACAGTCTCTAGTCCGGACTCCGTAATATTTTTGAGGCTATCTTGAAACTTAAATTTGACGGTGGCGCTCGTCTGAGCCATAAGGCCTGAGCCTGCAAGACTCAGTATACTGGTTAGTAAGACAGATTTCATTGTTTTCTCCTTTATTATTCAAGTGTCTTCTTGTCAAAATAGATTTTGACTTTCTTGTTCATTTATATGATGGGATTTTTAAAAAAAGGTTGCAGCTAATTCCATTTTCTATGAAGAATATTTTTCGATAATTTGCTATATCTTTCTCTGATTTATTTTCAAATTATCAAGAGTGGAATAAATCATATCTGTCGGTGGCATTTCTGTGATCATTGGGTTATGAGGTTTAGATTTTGCCTCGTCGTAAAGCTTCAATAGACGGTCGTAATTTATATTTCTATCAGCAATACTAATCTCAGCTTCCACTAAAAAGTTAAGCATAGCAACCTCTATACTGTCATAATAACGAAGTAGCTTTCTTATAAAGTACAATGCGTATGTATAGTTTTCGGTATTAATAAGGTATCGAATGTAGCATAGATTCACATTCAGATAGAATTCACTAGTCCTTGGATACGGTAAGTCGGCATTTTTAAATCTATCAAATATTCTAGCCTGTTCTTTACTTTCATTTTCGACGGACGGTAGAAAATAATAAAACCATCTGAGGTTATCCGGATCCTCTTCGATTTGCCGCATAAGAAGAGAAAGCTTTCTTGACTGATTGATTTTATTATTTGTTTCTTCATCCCTAATGATACAGATGTCATGAGAAAATACCTGAATGGGATCTAGCTTTTCTATATATTCATGAACTCTTCCAAGAAACTTAGTCGATATGTCCCGACAAAAAATTCGGGCATCTTCGTAGTTTGCTTCGCCGGCTACACTTATAGTTTTGCAATGTATGACATAACGCAGTCTATTTAAGCTATGAGAAAATTCTCTGAGAGAACTTCGAAAAACATCTTTGGACGATGGATTTAAATATTCATTTGCATGGAGTACAAAGCACCAGTCATACTTAGCATTTTGCACCATAAAATTTCGAACTCGGGACATTTCATCTTCACATTTATGATGAAAAAAACTGATTTTTGGGCTAAAACCCTTCGCTATTTCTATAGTCCCATCGTTTGAACCTAGATCTACGATCAAAATTTCATCGACCACCTGTTCAATTGAACTTAGACATCTCATGATGCTAGATGCATCGTTATGGGTCACGATAAGAGCTGAAATTTTCATTCTATCTATCCATCCAGGTTGATTTTGTATGATCAAGTGTATGGGAGCTTTGGTCCGAAAACCCAATACCGAATACAGATGAATACAAAGATTTTGAAAATGATATCGGAGAGATTCGATCTTCGAATCTGAAAAGCGTGAATCCGATTCCAAGCAATAATTCCAAAATGAGACCTGGCCCTGTAAGTATAATGGTAGTATTTGCATTACCGTCAAGCGTATCAAGCCTATAATTTAGTAACCTAGCGTAATAGGATTCATTCGAGACTAAAGGAGAAGCGTTATCAATACCTATTGCATTCATTTTCTCAAGATAACGGTAACGTCGTTTCATTTCCGAGATTATTATTCCTACAAATTTCGAACGTGGATGGGCAATCATAACGTTGTTATTGATATCATAGCGATGCACATTGTCCGCAGTGACAAGCAAAAGATCTTTGTAGATATAAATATCATCTAGGGGTCTAAATGCCTCAGCCGCGGTAATGCTATCAGACGCAGAGATAATTGTATCCACAATATCACCATATATTGATCTGGAACGTCTGATTATAGTATCGATTTCTTTATCAATGATCTCCTCACTTTCCCTATTTTCTTCACTAAATCCTACGTCATCAAGAAAGGGAATGATTTTTTGAAAGTATAGCTCTGACTTCAATACCTCAAGATCAACGGAATGAATGCCCTTAGTTTCGCAAAATCTGTTAATTTCTAAGTAAATATGATTAGTATTAGGAAGAGTATCACAGTCAATGTATATTCCGCCCAATTTATACAATATGTTGAGTCTCAGAATATCGCTAGCACAGGCTAGATTAGCTCGTAAAGCTATCTCTCTAATATATAGGAATGCACATTCATCATCCATTATGTCAGAAAGATGTTCCCTTACATCCATTATCTGTAAGAAAGAACCGATTCTATGATAGAGCAGCCTGATCTGGGATTGCTCAGCAATGAATTTTTTGGCTATATCAGGGTCTTCTTTGGAAAAAAATTTGACGATAGCGTCATCAAATGTGTATCCATTCTTGATATCAACTACAAGAGATCGATAGATACGATTTTGAATTTCGATTAAATCTGCACTATTCTGATCACTATTCGCATAATAATTATTCAAATAGTTGCGATAGGACCCTGCGAGAAGGCAGCTACTATCGAACCAAAGTGTTATCTGGTAATTCGGATTAGCCTTTTTCCAGACTAAAATATGCTTTAGGCTTCTAACGCTTATTTTTCCAATCCATACAAAGAATATGTTGTTAGAATCTAGTTTGATTTTGGTGAGTCTAGCTTTCTCCTTAGATATGATCGATGAAATATCTCTAAAAATGTTTTCTGAGAAGTCGTAGCCAATCAGCTCACTAATCATGTGATCAATCCTAGTGAGCCACTCTACTATTTCGCGACTGCTATTTTTATCCAATCCCATTGAGAGCCCATGGAAACACTCCTCCAATTCGTATTTAACCTCATCGACCAAATCAATATCAATTTTTTCGACAATCGAAGATTTTATTTCCAGAAGAATTTTACTTATTTCCATAGGTTCCCAATCTCTATTTCCCTGATTGATAGCATCGAAAGTGACAAAAACCGAAAGGTCTTGTCAAATCGGCAAATTAGATGATTCAGGTTTAGCTACCACTCAGGTTGAAATCCACCTGGGCCCCGATCTTCTCTATCAGCTCTTCTGGAGTCAGGCCTTTCATTTCTCCCACGGTCACTTGGATCGTAATCTCTCCTATTTAATGCATCGATAACACTCCTAAAAATATCACTACGACTTCTAGACTCGTTATATATACGCTCACTTCGATCTTCATCCCTTGCAGATTCTCGTTCACCTGGACCCGCGGTTAGATTAACTGATAAGAGCATACCTACAGTAATAAGTAAAAAATTGGCCAATCTTTCGTTTTTAAAATATCTATGATTTTTAGTGTTCATTTTTTCCTCTTAGTTTTTAACCTAACGCTACAAAATTCCTACTTTCTTATTAGGTTGGGTAACGCCATTAGTGTGTTTTAACGACCCCGTAGCCTACGCTAGGTTTCTAATAGTAGTTAAAACGGTTATATTAGTTGCAATGAGGCTACCATTCAGGCAGTCCCCCACCCTGACCTCTCTCAACTCTACCCCCGCCGCGAGTTCCTCGATCTTCTCTTTCCATTCTGTCCCTTTCATATGCGGCACCAGCTCCACATCCGGTGTCTCCAGTTAACAGGGTTTGAACAATTTCGCTTATCATTCTCATTCTATCCACTTCACGACGCTTTTCTGCTTCTCTCGATCGACTTTCACTTCGGTCTTCATCTCGTGCTGACTCTCGCTCACCGGGACCAGCACTGGCTTCGATGCTCAATAGCATACTGCCAGCTAAAAGAGCGCTTTGTGTTAAACGATTGATACGGGTTTGCTTGGATTTAAATTTTTTCATTTATGTACTCCCATAAAAAAATTTTCATTTCTGGATTCGCATCCAGTTAGCTTCACCTGATACACGCTTTGCACAAGAGGATATTGCAATTGGAGAAAGTTAAATCATATAAGAACGTTTTAACTCAATTTGCGCATCATCAATTTACCAACACAATAGAGATTCGGACACTATGATTGCATCCCTTTTCCGACAACGCTATGTTGTGTGAATCTCTAAGTAACAATTTCTTTAACGATCTACAAAAATCAATCTACCTGGATGAAATTCCAATATTTATGTTGCGTCCATAGTTAGGAAGTTACGATATCATTTTAGCAATTATAGATTTAACTACGCGATGTGCTTGGATTCATCGTTATTGATTCACGACAGAAAAAAAATCCAACTATTCCAAACATTTAATTATCTCTTCTGCAATTTTTCCGTTAGCATACGTGTAAACAGTGTAGCCTGCTATAATTCTGACTTATGATCTCCTAGGTAAAAATAGTGGCTTTTAGGAGTGACTAGAATGAATCGCCACACAGTAGTTTTTTGAGGATTCAATTATGATCACAGAAGAAGATATATTGACATCAATTGACAGTCTTAAAGAATGCCGTATCGTCTGGTGGAAAGGTATGATGCTACGTATTAACTCGGATGTCCCGATTTGGGCAACAAATGGCGCTTACTATACTGATTTTGATCCTACAGAACTGGAGCAGATGTTAACGGAACTCGATGCTTACTTCAAAAGCCTAGGAATTTCTAATTATCGACTAGTACTCAACGAATCCATAACGACTTATAGCAACGAAAGACTCTTAGAAAAGAATGGGTTCATCAAGCACTTTAAGACATTCACGATGTACCTCCCCCTTTGTACTGTATTGCCAACCCGGAAACCCAACTTCCCGCCAATCTCTTGACATAGATTAAGCCATCTTTGCAAGCTCAATTTG
>JABSRP010000059.1 GCA_013215145.1 Pseudobacteriovorax sp. | reverse complement strand
TAGCTACTTTGCTGGATCATGTGGCGGCGCACCTATTGATGTCATTAAGAAGTATATCGAGGAACAGAATAATCCTAGCTGAAGATTTGCTCACCTACGCTAACGCTTCGAATTACAAACGCCTATCCATCCTGCACCTAAAGGAGCAGGTTTTCGGCGATTTCTGATAAAAAGGGGTCACAAAGATTCTCCCGATTCATGTCGTTTTATGTGATCCAAAACTACAGGAAAATGCGAATCCGGTGCACTAGAGTGAGTTAGAAGATTAATATGATCGTAGTCAATAGGGTAACCAGTCTTTTTGCCAATAATAGTTACTTTGAGGGTACCACTTGAGATTTCGTTCAGAAATCGTTGACAGTCCTTTGGATGACCGAGGGCTTTGTCCGAGGCACCCGTGATAGACAAAAGCGGTGGATGTGCGAAGTCTTTAAAAGCAGCTTTATAGTCGAAGTGATCTGAAGGGTCGATCCATTTGTTAAGATGTTTCACCCAGAAAACTGAGTCAGAATGAGTCCGCACGGTCTCATTGTCCGATCCCATTCCAATTTTTTTAGCTGCTAAAAAACCATCTCTCTTGGTAAAATAAAAGGCCAATCGATTCCAAACAATATGGACCTTTAGAATCGCCTCAGGAGTTAGAGCACCAACGCTACGCTTCGTCACAAAATAAGACAATGAAGAAATCTTCGCCTTAAGACTCGAATCCCGTACCAAGGCAGCCGACATCATCACCCCTCCCCAAGAATGAGCAACTATCGCCATAGGCTGGCAGTTGTGCCGTTCCCAAAGGTGGTTAATAGTCAATGGGATATCCTGTTCTATGAGCTCCAGTTGAGTCACCGAACTCCCTTTCGCAATGGCAGGAATACTGTCCCCACGCCCCCGAAAGTCCAAGGCATAGACACAATACCCGTGACGCGCCAAGAATGGAGCTAAGCCCTTTCCCGAGCGGGAGAAAAAGATTTTGCTATTTTCAATAGCTCCATGAAGCATCAAAACAACAGGTCTATTTGTTGCAGTTTGTGACTCAACTTGAATTTGGTGAATAGCCAACTTTTCCTCATCTGTAACGGATAAGTACTCAGTTTTATAAATAATTTTACCTTGCATGATCTTGCCATAATGTTGGATTCAACCGGGATCGATTCTGCTTCAAACACTTTAAAATGCCAAGCAACATTTATAAAACTGGTGATAAGATAGGATACAGGAGGCCGATTGACTCTGTAGATTCATTAGGCCACAGTGGATATGGCTTCTTTCTCTTCAAGCTGTTCAATAATAACTTCCGGCTCTTCAGGTCTATGTAGCAAAAACCCTTGGATTAACTCTACGCCCATTTCTTGAAGCACTTCGGCTTCTTCCCAAAGCTCAACACCTTCGGCAAGTATTGTGGTATTGAGAATTTTCGCTGCGCGGACTAGCCCCCTTACATAGGCTTGTTTAACAGGATCCATATGGATATCTTGGATCATTCCCCTATCAAACTTGATAACGTGAGGTTTTATTTTGATGATGCGCTCAAGACTGGAGTAACCTTTACCAAAGTCATCAGCTGCTATTCCCATGTTATTCTTCTCTAGGTGCTCACGAGACTTCATCATCAATTCGAGATTGTTGATGGCCTCAGACTCGGAAACCTCAAACATCAAATTATGAGTCCGCCTGAAGGTTTCTTTAAGTCTGTCGACGTAGTATAGGTTTCTGGGTAAAATATTAATCATCAAAGTACCTGGTAAGCTCATGGCTGATCTAGCAGCATGCTTCATACAGGCCTGATCTAGTTCCAGAGATACCTTCGTGTATTTTGCCAAAGAAAATAAAACATCTGGTCGAAGATAGCGGCTGTCGACTCCACTCTCAAAGTTATTTTCCTTTTGCACGGCCTCTTGATTCACACGAATCAAGGATTCGAATCCGTAAATATGATCCTTGAGAGGGGCTATTGACTTTCCCTCTTTGACTTCTTTAATGATATCTTCATTCAATGACTGAAGATGAAATACCCCTTGATAATACGGCTTTAATAGTTCTTCAGATTGAATCAATGTCTGCATCAATTCACGTTGGCGTTCACGACCACGTTTTTGTTGGGCCACCGCCATCTGTTTGCTTGCCTCAAGACCACTATCTAAAATCTCTTGGACATCAATACAGGGATTATTCAGAATACCAAAGAAACCAATTCCTACCTGGGGAATCGATTGGACACAGGAAGGGATTCTTCGGTTCTTCCTTGCTGCAAACAACTCATCCCACAGGTTGTTATGAACTGCGTTAGACAGGCGATCGGCAATTTTTTCGAGTGCTCCTGGGTAAGGTAGTGAGCCCGTCTCTCGCGAACGATTCATGAAGACAACATAAATATTACTTGTCAGAGATTTTCTGCAGATCACATCTGAGTCGCGAAAACATCCCGCCTGGCCCCACAGGCTAAACAAAATATCGTGAAACACGTCTTTCATGATGTTATAGACGTCAATCCCATATTCGACACTAACCTTGTTGAAACTCGAGGCATCGATAGTAAGAATACCTAGACCACCAAATCCTCTTAACATCGAAATCGGGATTTGTGGGTTGTAATAGGGGATCGATTTACACCGACCCTTGACTCCCTGATCGGCCTTGATGCCTCCAAAAAGGCTAGCTGTCGTCAGAATATCTGTGTATCGCTCGTGAGTTAGAACGGTCAGTTGATCGTTAAACTCATGGCTTTCGGAACGTCCAATCTGTGGACTTTGCTTCGAGGGAGTATGGAGTACAAGCACAGGGAGACGCCGACCAAGGCTGTTAAAAATATCGATGGTAGCTTCCCTGGGGAACGAAGGAAATGTCTCGTCGGTAATGATAGCGGTAACCTCTGGCTCGTAAAACTCAGAGAGGAAGGTTTTACCCGTAACGTTGATGAGCTTCGACTCCAAACCATTTTCGGCAAGGTCGTCCCTGAGGCGATGACCCATACTGCTATCTTGGAGTGCTATCACTATCATGCGGCATCAAATCCTAAGAAAAACAAATTTCTTCAATCACAAGAGGAGTATCGGGCCCAAAGGGAAAATATTGAGCTGTTATCTCATCAATCCGGCAATTCTCTAACAAATTTGAGCATTTAGTTATTTGCTTGATGCCCCCAATCTCTGGTATCCTTGATGTTTTTTGGAAACTCGCACCAAGGATAGAAAGCAATTATGAAACTTTCAGGACATTTCGCTCAGTCGTTGATCACCCAAACACAGAAGCATCCACGTTCGATTGTATTTCCAGAGGGAGATGATCCACGTGTCATCGACGCCGTTTCTTCCCTGATCGATCAAAAATGCACTAAGCAAGTAAAACTATTAGGAGATTCTAATAAAATTCGCGAACTTCTAAGTTCTAGTTCAGGCAAACTCTTGGAAGATCATCGAGTGCAAGTTTTAGAGACCTCCGAATTAATCCCAAAGGCGGAATCGTGCTACCAAAGCTATCTGAACTCGAAAAACCGTTCCGCCGAAAAAGCCGCCATTGATTCTTGGGCGAAGCATCCCGCGAATCAAGCCGCCTCCTTATTATTTCACGGCGAGGTTGAAGCTGCAATCGGCGGATGCGTTTATTCGACGGCGACGATCATTAAGGCAACCATTCAAGGTGTTGGCCTTGAGAAAAACCCAGGGACCATCAGTGGCTCTTTCGCTATGGTCAAAGAGCTCGACGGCTCTGCAGCCCATAAATCCTATGTTTTTGCAGACTGCGGTGTTGTCATAGAGCCAACCGCAGAACAATTGGTAACCATCGCCGAAGACTCTGTAAAAACCTTCCAACAATTATTCCCAGATGAAGAGCCAAAAGTCGCGTTTCTTTCTTTCTCTACAAAGGGATCGGCGCAGCATGCCGCGGCAGACAAAATGATCGAGGCAGCAGAGGCCTTCAAAAAAGCAAACCCCAAAATCATTGCCGATGGTGAACTGCAGTTTGACGCAGCATTTGTCCCCGAGGTTGCCCGAAGAAAAAGCCCAGACTCTTCGTTACAAGGGGATGCAAACTGCTTTATCTTCCCTGATTTAAATTCAGGAAATATAGCTTACAAGATAACCCAAAGACTTGCTGGGTTTGATGCCTACGGACCGATTCTACAGGGAGGAGCGAAGCCATATTCAGATTTATCAAGAGGCGCTACTAGCAAAGATATCTTTATGGCTTCCTTGATTACCATGCTACGCTGTTAGGGTTGCGCTGCAAGAGCTAAGGAGATCCGCATACTATGTCTCAAGGAATCTCGATAATCCTTTTTCTCTGCATATTAGTTTTCGGCGTTGGGTGCTTAATTGCTTGGTATATTTGGAGGACCGTAGCTCGGCGACAAAAACACAGTATTCCCATACAGTACAGCAAGTTAGAACCAAAAAGCGCTTTTTATTTTCGCACGTTTCAGACCGATATCTCGTTCAACTATAAAAATCCGTACTTAGATGGACAATCGCCGGCCTGGCAAAAGGCGATGCAGTCCGTTGGCCAGTCCCTTGACCAACACTCTGTGACACATGTCTACTTCGTGCATGGCACATTTGTGGGCGAAGATCCATTTGGGTTGATTCCAGCTCTTCGTCGCATCTACCCCAATATGAGCCCAGCCACAGAGCTAAATATACGTCGAAGAGTCAAGAAGAGTTACTCCACGATCACCAAAGATACCGGCAATTATCTTGATGGATACGTTGATCTATTTCGTATCGCATCGGGAACGAAGGCAGCTTGCCAGATATTTAATTGGTCATCAGCCAACCACCATTACGCAAGGATTCATGCCGCACTTGAACTTTACCGGAGGCTTATTAAAGACCTACCTGACGTGCCACCATCCAGGGTCTTGTTACAGGGGCATAGTCACGGTGGTCAGACATTCGCCATCCTTACCCACCTTGTGAATTTGACTCATCTGGGAGAGGAGATTTGGGATTTGCTGATAGAAAGCAAACTGGCCTCGGTTTTTGAAAAGCGGCAGTCTCACAAACTACGAAAATGTCGTTTTGATTTTGCCACATTTGGCACGCCCCATCGTTACCCCTGGCGACTCAATAAAAAGCAACAACTTGTCAATATAATAAATCACCGCGGTAAAACTTTTTTAGCAGAAAAGCAGCTGGGCTTTTGGAAAACTGCAGGTGGAGATTATGTTCAGCAATGGGGAATCGCCGGGTCTGATACTCTAGCTGCCAGTAGTCGCGAAAGAGACTTCAACAGAAAGGTGGATAAGCTCCTGGGTAAAGGGGTCAATCCAAAAACTTGGATCGAGAACTTAGCCAAAGGAATGCGGGTTCCAGAGGCCGGAACCACCTACTTAGTCGACTTTAGAGACCACAGCCTTGTGGTACCCAATTTTATGAAAACCATCTTTGGTCACGGCGTATATACTCGCTACGAAGCCATGGCATTCAACAGTCAGATCATAGTTGAAAATTTCTATAGCTGAGGGGTTTCGTTTTTTCTTGCTTTAATGAAAAAAAACCGTCATCTTTAGGCAACACAATCAAACAAAACGAGCATAAAAGGTTGGCGGGGCAGTAACTACCCCGATGGAAGAAGTTTATTGGATACCACTTTTACATGGTAGAAAAGGACGGCTTCCGTCGGCTGAGTTTTTAGACTCAAGAGCATTGCAGAGCTTATCCGCAACAATCCGACAGGGTAGGATTGCATAGGTCAATCCATATCGTGTGATTGCGCGCTTGACGCTCACAACCCTCAGCGATATAAGGTCCTCTAAGTAATCTTTGAGAAACCTTCGTCGTCATTGATCGGGCTAAGATAAATGACGGCAACCTGACATCATCTGAAACATGCAGTTTCGAAAAGATGTAGTAGCAGTGACGACCTGCTCTTTTTTTTCCAAAAGGGCGTGAATCTGTCAACCACCAAAGGTTTTAGGGGAAAAGTTTTCGAGCGAGGTGAGCACATTCATCAAAACACACTGCTCACCTTAAGCACTTTTAATTTGATTTTGGTTAGATAATGTGGTCTTTAACGGTAACTCCAAAAATTAAATTCCTCAAATGGGATGCGGGATACTTTCATGGTTGATGAGCAACAATTACTGAGTGACTTGGTTAAGGCCATCTCTCAGTGGGTAGACGGAGGCAGAGGAAGAAGCCTTTCATCCTTGGCTAGGCGCAGCCAGGTAGCTTACTCTACCGTTCGACGCATCGCGCAAAACGAAAGCACACCCCACCCTTATTCTGCACTGGCGATTAGTGAAATCGTTATGTCGGTACCCGAGAGGCTCGAATTCCTACAAAAGCATTTCCCCACCATCGGCAACCTGATGCAGGAATGCTATAACAACGGTATCCGGCCAGAGCCTAACGAAGAGGTCGTGTACAAGTTTCTGATCCGAGAGCCTCATAATCGCATATTTAACGTGGCAGCGACAAAGGCTGGGACAACGAGAGAAACCGTTCAGCGACTAGCAGGCCAGATAGGCATAGAAGCTCTCGAAGAGATGCTCGAAGCTGGAGCTCTTATCGAGCACGATAACGGCACGATCAAATACACCCACGACAATTGGGTCCTAGGAAGTGTGCAGAGCACTCTCAACCAGGTCAAACTGAGTGTCGATCACTTCGACAAAAGCCTAGTTGGCACCGAAGCTGCCAGTTTGATGCACTCTACTGGCTCTATCTCTCCGGAAGCCATCCCAGAGGTTAAGAAACTAATCCTTAAGTTTATAAAAGATCTGCATGCCCTAAAAAATGACACGAATTCCGAGGGAAGTATTCCTTTCTTTTGCAACTTGATGTACTCATTATATGACAAAGAAGAGTGGAAACACTAACAAGAGGCAGAGATGTTTAAAAAACTAGCACTTATAGCGCTTTTATTCTCGTTTAGCGCGCCATTGTGGGGATCAGGTTCTGATACCGTATATTTGAGGCTTCAAAACTTCGTGATTACCGAAGACCTAACAGAGACATTCTTCGATGATAGATCCTCTCGTGAGCTTGAAAATTTAGACAGGCCCACGCTCGCCGTTCGTATCGGTTGGTACAACTACCTTCAGGTATACCATCTTATTAGCAACGACTATAATGTCGAGATCCAGTTTGGCGACTATAGTCCCGTCGTTTTCTCCTACAACACGACGATCAACTCCATAACTGCGGATGGAGACGATGGTTTGCTACTGATTATTCTCAGCCCGTAAAGCAATCATTTTAGGTGACGACATCGTCGTCACCCAAGAGAATCCTAAGCTTTTTCAAACAGTAGAGTATTTCGGTTCTCTCATCCGTCGGAAGCGGTTCAAGCAGTCTCTCGACCTGCTTTGTCACCATATCTGGTAATCGCTCCCGGATTTTCTTTCCCTTGCTCGTCAATTGAATTGAGAACCCTCGACCAGTTGGCAGTTGCGTCCTACGGATCCATTCGGCTTTCTCCATTCTAGCTAAAATTCTAGATAGATTTCCCTTATCTTTTAGGGTCAAGCTAGTCAGATGTCTCTGGGTGATACCCTCCGGTACGTCGATTAGCTGAAGGATCTCCCACTGCTCAGGTGACACTTGATGAAACCCAATGACATCAATCACGTGCCTCCGCATCAAAAGAGTAGCCCGATCGAGATTATAAAAGAGATCTTCATTTAGATTTTCAGGTACCATCCTGTCTCCATCAAAATCCGCTAAAATTGACCTATTCATAATAACAGAGTCAACTTTCATTTGAACCTAGGATTTCTGGCAACATTTTGATCTGCTTTGAGGTTTCCGAGGACTAGCCTATTGATCCAGAACCAAGACAAGAAAAACAGCCTTCATTTTAGGCGGCTTACCGTATAATATCCCTTTGAACTGATTGAGGAGAGCAGAATGGAGCACTTTGTCTGGAACGTTGACCCTGAGTTTGTAAAGTGGGGTTTCTTCACTCCTAGGTACTATGGCCTACTATTTGGCCTCGGGTTTTTCGTTGGTTATCAAATTATGCGAAACATCTTTCGCAAAGAAGGTCACAACGAGGAAGAGCTTCAGTCACTGCTCACTTATATGGTGGTTGGAACGATCGTGGGAGCTCGCTTGGGTCATGTTTTGTTCTACCAACCTGATTATTATCTTTCTAATCCCCTCGAAATTCTCAAGATGTGGAAAGGAGGACTTGCTAGTCATGGCGGAACTATTGGAGTCCTACTAGCTTGTTATCTCTTTCGGAAAAAACAACCCCAGCACAGCTATCTATGGTTAGCCGATCGCTTAGCTATCACGACAGCCTTCGTTGCAGGATGTATCAGAACGGGAAACTTTTTCAATTCTGAGATATTGGGGAAACCTTGGGATGGACCTTGGGCCATTATCTTCGCCCGGGTGGATAATATAGCAAGGCATCCTGCTATGCTATACGAGGCGGCGGCCTACTTCACGTTGTTTGTCGTTCTACTATTGATTTACCGCAAACTAAAAGAAAAAACGCCTCAAGGTTTGCTACTAGGAATCCTATTGACTTGGGTATTTGCTTCTCGTTTCGTCATAGAATTCTTCAAGGAGAATCAAGTCGATTTTGAGGCCGGCATGACTCTCAATATGGGTCAGACCTTGAGTATACCTTTTGTCGTCATCGGAATCTTGTTTATCACCGGCAAGATCCAAATTTGGGTTCCTTCTTTAGTAGCCTCAGAACCGAAGGCGCAAAAGAGTGACGAGGCAAAAACGCCCAAAGCGAAGCAAAAGGCAAGGCCCAAAAGTAAGAAGCGTTAAAACTCAGCTTCCGTTTTTTCCGTTTTGGTAGCGACAGTTTTACTCTCAGTATACTGAGAAAAGTCGAAAAAGATTTGGAAGTAAAGAACAACTGCCAAGGCCGTTGCAGTTAAGAGCAATCGAATCCACATACAGGACCTCCATGTTTTTTCTACATTGTAAAGGTCGCTGTCAAAATGGTCAACGAAGAGGCATACATGAAATTTCCCCGCAAACTTGTGTTACCGCTAGGATCGATCATCGCGATTATGATGATGGGGTTTACCTGCCAAACATCAGAGTCAGGGTCGTTGCCGAAAAGCACAGCCGACTATGTGAGCCAAGTTCCATTTGAGGCTGATATCTATCGATCGATATTGGAGCGGTTTTCGTCTGAGCCTCATCCATTTGGTAGTGCTGCCCAGCTCAGGGCAGCTGCTTTGATTGAAGAGGAATTAAAAAAGCAATCGATACCCATGAAGCGGCAGTCCTTTGTTGCCAAGGTTCCGAATCCAGTACTGCTTAAGAACCCCAATGCACCAGCTAGCCTGACGATAGATATTCAAGGAGCCAATCTGATTGCTGACGTCGGCTCTGATAAGCCCTGTGTCATTCTTTTTGGGTCTCATTACGATACCAAAATTATGGAAGGCTTTTCCTATTTGGGAGCCAACGACAGTGGTTCGTCTTCGGTAGCATTACTCTGGATAGCCAAGGTGCTAAAAAACTATCAAGCGTTAAGCAAGCTTCCCTGCGACTTTAGCCTGGTTTGGTTCGACGGCGAAGAATCTTACCTACCTGAATGGAATGACGGACTCACACGCCACCCCGCAAAGATTCAAGACAATACACACGGTAGCCGTTACTACGTGAAGAACCTTAAGGCATGCGGCCCTCATTTTTGCCAGCCAAATACAAACCGTAGGGTCGTTGGGTTGATCCTACTTGATATGATCGGATCGCCCAATGTACAACTCACAAGGGATCTCAACAGCTCTCAAGACTGGTTAGCCAAAGCCATTCGTCTAGCAGAGGAGTTCAAATGGCCCGTTTATGGTGAGCGCAAAAGCGCGGTTAGTGATGATCATATCCCATTTCGCAATCGAGGCATTCAAGCCATTGATCTGATCGATATGAACAACATGCAGTATTGGCATAGACCTGGAGATGATCCAGAAAATGTAAGCATGAAATCCATCGAGCTCGTTAGTAGGCTTGCCATAGCTCTAGCGATGGAAATTAATCGAGAACAAACAAAGTAATGTCAAGAAACCAATTTCGTTATAAAAGGGTCCAACGCAGCTTCTATACAAGGATGCTTTATGACCACGCTAGAGTTTCATGATTTCATCTTAGACAATGATATTATTGGTTTTTTTGAGGAGCCTTTAACCCTTAAAAGCGGACGCAAAAGCAGTTTCTACGTGAATTGGAGGCATACAACAAACGATGCCTATCTCCTAGACCAGCTGACTGACCATGTCGCCCAGTTTATCTCTCAAAGTGACATTGATTTTACGTCTCTCATCGGGGTTCCCGAAGGGGCGTCTAAAACTGCCGTCATTACGGCTTTAAAAATCGCTAAATTAGATCCAAAATTTGCCAAAAACAGCCATGTAATCTCGATGGGACGGGCAAAACCCAAAAGCCATGGAGCTCCTGAAGATAAGTATTTTATCGGCTGCCCGCAAGGCTCTACCTATGTTTTAGAAGACACGGTCACCACAGGACTTTCCCTTATTACCTTCGTCGACCAATTGATCAAAACAGGGATCGACGTAAAAGGAGTCATTGCTTTAACCGACCGCGGCGAAACCAGAGATGATGGGCTTTCCGTCGAGGACTACCTGAAGACGACCTATAAAGGAAACATAAGTTATCATCCGCTTAGCCGTGCCCGGGACCTAATCCCTCTAGCCTTGGAAAAGATGACCGATCGTGGCAAAGCCGAGGCACTCCGCGAGGCTATTGCGTCGGAAAGCATCACGGAAAATATTGAATTATAGGAGCACCTGTGAATTTTCGCGAAAAATGGAAAGCCACGGTAGAGCGCAAAAAGTCAGTTCTCTGCATCAATCTAGATCCGGCTGAGTTAAAGCAGAGAGATGAGCTAAACATCAAACAAAGTGACAAGATTCAGTGGAGCCTTGATATCATCGATCAAACAGCACAATACGCCGCTGCTATCAAACCAAATCGGCAATATTACAAAGACCTATCCAGGCAAGATATGTTGAAAATTAATCAATATGCCAAGGATCGCGGCCTACTCAGCATCGATGACAGTAAGATTTCGGATATTGGCAGCACCAATGATGCGGCTCTATTTCATGCTGTGGAGGAGGGGTTCGACGCCATCACCTACGCGCCATTTCCAGGCAACTTAGCTGATACCTGTCAGATGGCTCTAAAGAGAAACATCGGCCTGATTCCCTTAGTACTTATGTCAAATCCTGAGTATAAGGCAATCAAGTCGCTGGAAATCAATCAAATGAAGTATTGGCAATACCTAGCCATAGAATCGGAAAAGCATCAGGCCTCCGGTATTGTCGTGGGTGCACCAAGTACCAAAAATCATATTTCCCATGACGAACTCAACGCTATTGCTGAATCTATTTCACAAGACATGACAGTTCTGGTTCCCGGGATTGGTGCTCAGGGAGGTGCATTTGCCCCGATCATTGAGGCCTTTGGTAAGCGCAGTATTATCAGCGTCGGCCGGGATATCGCCTATCACGAGTCTCCGAAAGAACGGGCTGCATACTATTTCAAAGAGATCAACCGGCTACTTTTCTAGCCAAATATCGAAGGTACTAGCTGAAAACCTGTGATTCCGCTATGATTCCTCCCTCAACATCTGAGGAGGAATACCTATCCTATGAGAACGCAAGACACTCTACCCCAGTATTTAAAAATGTATTGTATCGAGCACGACGTGAACAAATACACACATCGGGATCATGCAGCTTGGCGCTATATTATGAGGCGAGCCGTGCCTTTTTTCGACAGCCACGGTGTCACTGGCTACAAGGAAGGGCTGAGCAAAACAGGCATTGAAGTTGATCGCATCCCTCATATTGATCGCATGGATCAATCTCTTCGTGAGTTTGGTTGGGGCGCTGTACCTGTTTGTGGGTTCATTCCACCCTGGGCTTTCTTAGAATTCCAAGCGCGAAAAATCTTGCCAATCGCCACAGATATGAGAAGCGTCGACCATATCGCCTATACGCCTGCCCCTGATATCGTTCACGAGGCTGCAGGTCACGCACCAATCCTTCCCGACGAGGACTACAATAAATACTTAGCTCATTACGCCAAGCTCGGAACCAAAGCTATTTATTCTAAGCAAGACCTTAGCCTTTACGAGGCCGTTCGGTATTTGTCTGACATCAAAGAAAAACCTGAGAGCACGGCAGATGACATTGCCCAAGCTGAACGACGATTAGATGCAGCCATCCGCTCGTTTTACTACGTCTCCGAAGCAACCAAGGTGGGGCGGATGAGCTGGTGGACTGCCGAGTACGGAATGGCAGGCTCACTTGAAAATCCAAAAATCTTCGGTGCTGGATTACTGTCTTCGGTTGGGGAATCCCATCATGCGATTCATAATAACGTCAAACGCGTGCCATTGAGTCTAGACTGTACCAATGTCAGCTTCAATATTACCGAGCCTCAGCCTCAATTGTTCGTCGCGGAAAACATGAAGCACCTGCATGACGTTCTAGACGAGTTAGATGAAACCTTAGCCTATAGAATTGGCGGTATCGACAGCCTGAATAAAGCTCTCATGGCGGAGGCAGTCACTACCACAAACCTCGACTCTGGTCTTCAGGTTTCTGGAATTCTGACTCAATTTGAACATAACCAAGGAACCGTAGAGTTTATTAAGTATAGTGGCCCAGTTCAACTAGCCACACAGGATCAGGAAATTCAAGGCCAAGGCATCGCTAGACATAGTCATGGATTTAGTTCACCTCTAGGGCGGTTTGCAGAGATACCTAATACACCGATATCGCGCCTTTCCTCTACACAATTAGAATCGATTGGTTTGGTCAAAGGACGTCACGTAGACCTTACATTGACAACGGGGTTCAGACTCAAAGCTGAGCTCTTAGATATTGTTAGGTCTCAGGATAAAATTGTTATTATGACCTTCCAAAACTGCACCATTACTCGCGAGGGCACCTTGTACTACGATCCATCCTGGGGCTTGTTCGATTGGGCTATTGGCGAGACTGTTACGGGAGTTTCCGGTGGACCAGCTCATCGCGAACTATATGGCGAGCATGAGATAGCAAGTACCGAAAGCACTCCGGGACGCTCCCTTCCTTACACAGAGTCTGAGTACGAGTTATTTTCCTTTTACGGTGATCTAAGGCGTTTACGTGACGAGAAAAACGCATCTACGGCAAAATCCGAACTGACCAAAATTGCCAGTAAAGTTCTCTCTGATTATCCCCAAGAGTGGCTTTTGTTTCTGGAGATTACGGAACTATCTCAGAAGTATTTGAATCTCGACATCGCAAGTCAACCACATCTGGCTGCCATCAAAAAAGAGCTAGAAGACAAGAAAGGCCAACCTTTAATCGGCGAACAGATCCAACACGGATTAGATCTACTCTAAAAAAAAGGTCCATGACTATGGACCTCTAACTCAAGAAATGACTCCCGAACCCAGGCATTCATTTCCGCAATATATGACCGCATATTGCCCGGCAGCAATCCCTGGGTCTGGAGACTCCAAAAAGATCTTGGCTTTCTGATCGTGCAAAATCTCTAGCTGGCATGGAATCACCGATTCTCCATGCCTGATTTTTACCGAAAGACTTTCTATCGCCTCAGGCTTACGTCCCAGCCAATGCAAACTCCTGACTTCAAATTGGTCTTTCGGCAGCTCATCTGAAAATTTGTTGCGCGACACGTAAATGATGTTTTGATCACAGTCTTTTCCCACTACAAACCACGGACCACCACTTAGGCCAAGACCTTTTCTTTGACCAATTGTATGAAACCAAAAACCTTTGTGCTCGCCCACCACTTGGTTATCATCGGCATTGATGATCTGACCTGGGCAATCTCCTAAATGTTGCCGAACAAAATCTGGATACTTTATTTTCCCTAAGAAACAAATCCCCTGACTATCAGGTCGATCAAAATTCGCCAATTCATAAGCCTTCGCAAGACGCCTAACTTCCGCTTTAGGGAGCTTTCCTACGGGAAATATGACCCTATTCAGCTGCTCTTGGGACAACCTCGACAGAAAGTAAGTCTGATCTTTAATAGGATCCAGACCTTTATAGAGGCTAACTTGATCACCATGTTTCTCAACATGAGCGTAGTGACCAGTAGCAATCTTGTAACTGGGATCTATATAGTCACAAAAGGCTCCGAACTTTACCTGCTGATTGCATAGGATATCTGGACTTGGGGTACGTCCCGCTTTGAGCTCAGCTACCGAGTGACTCACAACTCTATCCCAATAAGCTGACTGTAACGAGATCACCTCAAGAGGAACATCAGCTTGTTCGCAAATGGCTCGCGCATATTTTAAATCCTCTTCCCATGGGCAGTCTCCAAGAAATTGAAACTCGTCTTCCAACCATATCTTGAGGTAGTAAGCTTTAATCGAATTTTCAGGGTTATCTTTCAGGATCCGCAGAGCTACGGCACTATCTACTCCACCTGACACTAAGGCTGCAATCTTCAAGTCTTAAGCCCTCCTTATAGGTCCATTTAGCATAGGCAGCCCCTTAACTCAAGGACGATTATGATAGGAGATTTGCCCAAAAATCTTGCGTATGGTAGCAATGACCATGTACTGAAAAAGGAGACAATCAGTGACAATAAAGGCAATAATCTTTGATTTTGATGGTGTCATTGCAGAAACAGAGCATGTACACCGCCACTCTTGGGAGGTGTTGAGTGAAAAACTTAACCTAGGCTTACCAGAGGGCTTTTTAGATAGCGGCATAGGCAGCACAAATGACTTACTAGCTGAGGAATTGGTACGTTTTTGGAAGCATAAAGTAGACTTTCAAACCATCATCGATATCAAATGTAACGCCTTTAACCACTTGGTATCCGAAATGAAGGATGTTCTGATACCAGGCATATTGGAAGCACTAGCTTACTTTCAAGAAAAAGGCTTACCCATGGCCATAGCCACTAGTTCGCCTAGATTAGAAATAGCCGGAATTCTTAGCCGCTTCGAGCTGAGCAAGTTTTTTAAAGATATCGTCACGTTAGATGATGTGACCAGTCCAAAGCCCGACCCTCAAGCGTATCAAAAGGCTGCCGGCATTCTCGGACAAGACCCCAAGGATTGCTTGGTCTTTGAAGATAGTATTATCGGAAGTACAGCGGCCCGAGCAGCCGGCTGTCAGCTAATCGGAATCACAAGCTCCTACAGCGCGGAAGACTTGCAACCAACATTGACAACCATGGAAAATTTCCTATCGGTGAAATCCACCCTAGACAAACTCGATCTTTTGCCATGATATCCCATCACCCCTTCGCCGAATCCATGCGCCCACGCGACCTTGATTCTGTCTTTGGACATGAGTCTTTGCTTGACCACGGAAAACCCCTGCAGCGATTGATCGCCTCAGGGCGATTTCAGGCACTGATCCTGTGGGGACCACCAGGAACGGGAAAGACTACTTTAGCCAGAATCATTGGTGCCTCAAGCACTCTAGAATTTGTCGCTATGTCCGCTGTGGAAGATGGGGTTAAGCAGATACGGGAACAAATCAATCGTTCCAAAATTCGTATGAATCATGGAGAGTCAGGATTATTGGTTTTTATGGACGAAGTTCATAGACTCAATAAAGCTCAGCAAGATGTTTTACTGCCAGCATTAGAAGAAGGTTCGATCAGATTTATTGGTGCCACTACCGAGAACCCGTCATTCTCAGTCAATTCTGCAGTTCTTTCTAGGTGCTTGGTATTCCCCTTGAAGTCACTTGGCACCACTGCCCTAGAAGCTATTATCAGGGCCTCATTAAGTACTCCAAAATCACCGCACTTCGGCCGCACCATGGAGAATCCGTTAATCGACCATATTGCTAGGATTAGTGATGGTGACGCCCGTCAAGCACTGACATTGGTGGATCTTATTTTGACATCATTCTCCGGTGAAAAAACCGAGGTCGGCTTAGACGAAGCATTGCCCCTTTTGCCCGAACTTATGCAAAAGTATAGTCCAACCGGAGATGACAAGTATGATCTAATTTCGGCTCTGATCAAATCCATCCGCGCCTCAAAAGTAGATGCAGCGGTATATTATTTAGCCCGGATGGTGGAAGTGGGTGAAGACCCAAAATACCTTGCTAGGCGCCTAGTCATCTCAGCCAGCGAAGATATTGGTAATGCATCCCCTACCGCCCTGATCATGGCCAATAGTTGCCTTCAGTCAGTTGCACAAATTGGATATCCCGAAGCCAGAATCATCTTGTCCCAGACAGTCTGCTATTTGGCCTCGTGTCCAAAAAGTAATCGTAGTTACCTAGCCATAAGTGAGGCACAAAAGGCCGTTAAGCAATGGGGATCCGTTGGCGTTCCCCTACATTTGCGAAATGCACCGACTCAATTGCTCAAGGACCTAGGGCACGGCCAGAACTACATTTACGCCCATGACCGCCCAGACGAGGCTAAGGCACAGGAATATCTGCCAGAAGACTTGAAGGGCCTCGAATTTTATCACCCTTCTGATAAAGGCGCTGAACCAGGTTTGGCTAAGAACTTAGCTCACTTCGGCGGCAAAAAAAACCTGACCTAGGTTCGAGACAGAGTAGGACAGCATAGAACTCATATTTACGCTTGGGACTTAGAAGAAAAGCTGGTAAACAGGCCCCAAAGATTAGCAGTCCCGTCAACCTTTTTCCCGAATATTCCTACAATATACGTTTCATGGAGGTTTTATGAACGACAGCTCACCCATTGCATTACTCTCGGTCACCGACAAAACAGGGCTCGTACCTTTCGCTAAAGGTTTAGAAAAACTGGGCTTCTCTTTATTGTCGACAGGTGGAACGGCTCAATTACTCCGTGATAACGACATAACTGTTTTTGACGTAGCTCAGTATGCAGACAGCCCAGAAATTATGGACGGTCGCGTGAAGACTCTACATCCAAAAATTCATGGCGGTATCCTTATGGACCGCAATAACTCCCAGCACCGAGATGAAGCGAGCCAGCACAGCATTCTTCCCATAGACTTAGTCGTGGTGAATCTCTATCAATTCGAAAGCAGGGCGGCTGCACTCGATTTAAAGCTGGAGGATGCCATCAATTTTGTTGATATCGGTGGCCCAACCATGCTGAGAGCGGCTGCAAAAAATTATCTCCATACTGCTCCTGTTGTTGACCCAAATGATTACGACTCCATTTTAGGTGAGCTAAACCAAGGCCCACTTAAGTTAGAAACGAGACGTCGGTTAGCTGGAAAAGTCTTCGCAGCAACGGCAAAGTATGATGCTATGATAGCAAATTATTACATGAAAGAAGAGAATACAAAGGAACCCATAGCCAGTTCTAGAGTACTTCCCCTAAGCATTAAATCAAAACTTCGCTATGGAGAAAACCCACACCAAACAGCTGGTTTTTATGGCTTTCAAGGAGCAGCATCCGGCTTGCAAGATGCCGTCGTTCTTCAAGGCAAGGAACTGTCCTATAACAACTATATTGACATCGATGCCGCTACAAATATTGTAATGGATCTTCCACAGAAAGTTTCTGTTTCCATCATAAAACACACGAACCCCTGTGGAGTCTCTGCATCAGATTCAGATGATTTGAACACTGTTTTTAAGCGTGCTTTTGAAGCTGATTCAAAATCAGCTTTTGGTGGGATCGTAGCCACCAATGCCACCGTTGATCAGGCTGCAGCAGAAACCATGGTCGATATTTTTCTTGAGTGCATTGCCGCGCCCAAATTCAGCGAAGAGGCTCTAAAGGTCTTCTCCCGCAAAAAAAATCTGAGACTCCTACAGCTAGAATTTTTGGGCCGAGAAAATCGACAGAATGATCAGATTAAATCCATACGCGGCGGTATACTTATCCAGACACAGGACGAGGCAAAGCCATGTCCCTCGCAAACCTGGGAGACGGTCACGAAAACAACTGACCCAAGTCGGGATCAGGATTTAGTCTTTGCTATGACGGTTTGTAAGCATGTGAAATCCAATGCCATTGTGTTTGCTAAAGACCTCACAACTTCGGCCATCGGAGCCGGTCAAATGAGTAGAATTGACTCCGCAAACTTTGCTGCCCAGAAGGCCAAGGAATTCGATCGGAGCTTGGAAGGGACGGTTTTGGCAAGTGATGCTTTCTTTCCGTTTCGAGATACAGTGGATTCCGCCGCTAAGCTTGGAGTCAAAGCCATCATCCAACCCGGCGGATCCAAGCGTGACCAGGAATCAATAGACGCCTGTGACGAGAATGGAATATCTATGGTTTTCACTGGAAAACGACATTTTAAGCACTAATACCGAGGCGGCTTCAAACAAGTGTCGGTTGAAGCCGCCTGGACAAGCCCTGCGCCACACCAAAAAACCCCCTCGATTCCATAGAGTAACCCCCTATTATAACTTACAATAATAAATTTCCTTAGGTTTTATCAAAGCCCTCCGAAGAAGCCCTTAGGAGGTGTTAGATGAGAGACCTAAATAGAGATTTATTGTTAGGCGCAATCACGGCAGCGGTCCTATTGATCCCACAAACGTCCTTTTCGGAAGACAGTGAGGGAGAAGAGTTTAGCTACATGGCATCATTGTCCTGCGCTACCCTAGCTGAATTAGATGAAGCTACCATTGCAGCGATGACCCATCATTCCAATAGCCCCGACTTTGCCGAATTCTGCGTATCGGAAGACACGCACATCTGCTCCGACTACAACGGTCTGCTCTACAACCTTGGCACCTTATCCACTAGATCGGGCGGGTACTGTATTTTCACGAAGAGCCAAGAATCAAAGTAATCTAGCCGCCTTGGAGGCTAGCTCACTCCTTTCTCCCTTGCGCAGGGTGATATGCCCAGCGATGGGCTCGCCTCGAAACCTCTCAATAACGTAGGTAAGTCCATTGTTCTGAGAGTCGATATATGGGTTATCAATCTGGTAAGGGTCTCCCGTAAGTACAATTTTTGTCCCCTCCCCGGCCCGGGTCAAAATGGTTTTGATTTCATGCGGTGTCAGGTTTTGCGCCTCGTCCACAACAAAATATTGAGCCGGTAAGGAACGCCCTCTGATGTAAGTAAGAGGCTCGATGGCCAACATCCCTTGGTTGATCAGCTCCTCATAACCTTTACCCAAACGCTTGCTTCGACCCGTCGAGCTACCTCCTAGGAGAAGCTCTAGATTATCGAAGATAGGCTGCATCCAAGGGTTTAGCTTTTCATCAAGATCACCCGGCAAAAATCCAATATCGCGCCCCAGCGGAAAAATAGGACGGGAAACGAGAAGCTTTTGGTACTGATCTTCATCTGTTGTTTTCGTCAGGCCAGCAGCGATTGCCATCAGTGTTTTTCCAGTGCCCGCTTCGCCGCTAATGGTCACCAGCCTGATACGATCATCGAGTAGCACTTCAAGTGCCATGGCCTGCTCTAGGTTACGTGAATAAATCCCCCAAACCCCGTCGGTTCTGGTTTCAATCATTTTCACAATATCTTCAGCGCCCGAGTAAATACCAAAGACCGTTTGATTATCGTCAGAACTATCTTCCAAAATAACAAACTGATTTGGGTGCAGTTTGGTATCGGGCAAACGAATCTCTCGCGACGCATAGAATTCATTTAGCACCTTCGGTTCCACTTTCACCCTGACCAAGCCGGTGTAGAGGTGAGAAATATCAACTTTATCAGCTTCGAAATCTTCCGCTGCAAGGCCAAATGCATCTGCTTTGATCCTAAGGTTCGCGTCTCGGGTAATAATCGAGACGTTTCGCGTATCGCCAAACTGTTTTTGTAGAGTGAGGGCAATCGCTAAAATATGATTATCAGTGCTGTTGACCAAGAGCTCTGGAAGGATCTCCATATTGTGCCCTAGGTACACGAACAATTGACCGGAGTCTTCCCGTTCAGGAAACACAGGTATGCCCGAACTCAAGGTTCCAAGGGTTCTGAGTCGATCCAATATCCGAGAGAGCTCTCGGGCATTGCGTCCAATATCGCTCATTTCTTTCTTAAAGGTGTCAACTTCCTCAATGACAGAAATGGGAATCACCACATCATTGTCGTCAAACTTAAATATACAAAGGGGATTACTCAACAAAACGTTGGTATCCAGAATGAAGACCTTCTTCATACTCCATCACCCCACCAAAGATAAAATTTTAAGATTATTAATACTCTATACCATTCTCATGGTATTTCCAAAACTAATATCAATTATTATCTAAAATGACTTGTTTCGACTTTGCCCTCTATTAGTTATTATTGGGGAATGAAGAAAAACTTGGCAAGCGATGGACTTAAACAATTGCGACTCTGATCACAGGGAGTATTGATATGACGGAAGCTAATCAACTACTAGACAATCTTAACTCTGAAGCCAGAAGCCTCTTTCAAGAGCGTCAAGTCATTCTCAGCTTTCCAGATTTTCTGAAACAGCTCGAGGAGAACCCCAGTCGTTTAGTACGCAATTCCAGCCAGTATTTGCTCGATGTTTTTAATTACTACGGCCCCTCGGATTCCAAAAATAACGACAGTCATCAACGCTGGAAGCTATTCGATGTGGGCACCGAACGCAAAGTTCCCATAGTCGGCGCTGAATCCGTCCAAAACGAAATCTACAATACCCTGGCATCCTTTACTAGACAAGGGTACTCCAACAAACTTGTCGTACTCCACGGACCCAATGGATCAGCAAAGTCTTCTGTAATCGAGTCACTTTCTCATGCCATGAATCGTTACAGCGAAACAGAAGAAGGCTCTGTGTATCGGTTCAATTGGATTTTTCCAACAGACAAAGGTCTCACTTCGAAATCTATGGGCATATCGGGTCCCATTGGTTTTACTCCAGATAGCGGGTCTGGAGGTGAACTGGATTCCTACTCTTATTTAAATGAAGCTAAAATCGCGTCCAAGATCCATTCTGAATTTAAGGAAAACCCCATCTTTCTTATTCCTATGCCGCAAAGAGAGCAGTGGATAAAAAAATGGGTGGCTGCTAAGGAGAACTGTTCTGTCGACGAGGTGGAATTACCTCCGCATGTTCTGTTACCGGGCCTTTCAAAGCGCAATCAACTCATTTTTGAAAACCTTTTGTCCGCCTATGAAGGTGACCTATCCAAGGTATTCCGTCATGTTCAAGTAGAAAGGTTCTACTACTCACGTCAGTACCGTGTTGGAGTAGGTACCGTCGAGCCACAAATGTCCATTGATGCCTTTGAAAAGCAGCTCACCATGGATCGCAATATTGCCAACCTCCCTCCTATCTTGCACAATATCAGCTTCCATGAGGTGGGTGGCCCGGTCATTGAAGCCAACCGAGGGATATTAGAATTCTCAGACATGCTAAAAAGACCTATTGAAGCCTTTAAGTATCTGCTTTCGACCATAGAAAAAAGTACATTAAATCTTCCGTCTTCCACGGCTAACTTAGATATCGTATTTTTTGCAACGACCAACGAGAAGCACCTAGATGCCTTCAAAACCATCCCAGACTTTGCCTCGTTTAAGTCACGATTCGAATTAGTCACTGCACCCTACTTGCTAAAGGCATCAGACGAAGTCAAAATCTACAAGAACGATATTTCGGCAATTGCCAAAGAAAAATCCGTCTGCCCTCACTCACTCGAGCTGTTATGTTTATGGGCGGTCATGACAAGGCTTAAGCAGCCGAACCCGGAAGCCTACGAGTCGAAATACCGATCTCTCATCACGAAAATAGATCCACGAACAAAGGTACGTCTCTACGAGCACGAATCATTAAGTGAGACGTTTAAGCAACAAGAACAGGCCCAGTTAAAAGAGCTCAAAAAACAAATTCGAGAAGAGTACGAAAACGTAGTGTCATTTGAAGGTCGTTTCGGTGCCTCTCCGCGAGAGGTAAGAAGCATCCTATATCGCGCGGCCCAAAATCAAAAATATGAGACTCTCACCCCCATGAATATCTTTGCTGAGCTGGAGCGACTGGTTAAAGATAGAACGGTATACGAGTTTTTGCAGCTTGAGCCGCGAGGAAAGTATCATCAACCACATGAGTTTATCTCTGTCTTAAAAGATGATTTCCAGAAGATATTTATCAGAGAGATCACGGCCTCTATGCGTCTCGTGGAGGATGAAGAATATAGCAATTTACTCAAGCAATATGTAACTCACGTAGTGGCATCGGTAAAAAAGGAAAAAATTTTCAACAAAGGCACCAACTCGTACGAGCCGCCATCAGATAAGATCATGACTGATATGGAAAAAATCATAAGAATCTCTGGAGCGACAGAACGACATAGAGAAGCTATGTTGGGTAAAATTGCAGCCTTCAAAATTGACAACCCAACCGATGACATCGACGTGGGGACTATTTTTTCTGATTACCTAAAGGCGATACAGGATCATTTCTACGGAGAAAGAGAAGCAGCCGTAAACTCAAATTTTAAAGTTATGCTGAGCTTAAACACCGATGACGAAAAAAATTACAAACCCGATGAGATTACGTTAGCCCAAGACACTTATCAGAATCTTGAAACAAGGTTCGGCTACGATAGAATATCAGCCGAAGCTTGTCTCCGTTTTCTCATGCAGCATAAAGACAAACAATCTAGTCGCTAACGGGAGTGAGAATCTTTTGCGAATAAATACGACTAATGAAGTCTTTGGGATTTGCGAGAGCTTTTACGTTATCTCTCGCAAAAAAACTCCAATCGACAAGGGTGCTTTCTTGAAAGCCTTCCAGAACTTCAAACTCATCTTGTCTTAAAAACAGGTGATCTTCCGTATCACTTTCTTTTTTCTTTTTGACATAATAAGGACGATCTTTGTGGTACTTTTCGATTTCCGTTTCTAATTTATTCTTCTTCAACTCGAATCTTTTGCTCAACCGATAAGACTGGGGTTTCAGCTTCCAGAGCTTTTCATATGACCGCTTGCAGTTCTTCCAGAGGTCTTCCGGCGCTACCGTCTCTCCCTCGCTGTCATCAAGATCTGACTCATCGAGTTGGTCTGCTAGCTTTTTCGGCACGGACTTCACCATGGCACGGTCAAACTTCTTCGCTTCTTCTATTTCTGACTGATTGGCAATATCCCAAAGAAGATGACGATGCTCTTTGACAAGGGCAGCGCATTCCAAAAAGAAGTCCACTTCCTTTCCGTACCAGTCTCCCCAAAGTAGTCTTAGCGATTCGTTTGACCACCCACCACCTTTGACGTGGACTTTTTTTATTTTTTTACTCAGGCTATTCACTCGTTTCATATAAGACTCAACATCAAACCCGACTTGGTTCATGGCCCAATGAGTTATAGCCATTTCTACCTGAGATCCAAGTGTCTGCACAGACTCCCAAAATGTATCGCCTTTTTTTCCATGATCTTTGATGCAAAAGAAGGTGGAGCAAACAGAATTTCGGAAGGCGTGAACACGGCAGTATCCAGTCGCCGTGTCAAGCATGGGGCAAAGCACTCGCTGACTTTTACCGAAAGCGTCTTCTTCGAGGTCTTCAAGGTAATCCACCCATTGTCTTGGTGTACCATTCATCCCTTCGGGAGTTGCCAAGCCTTTTGCAATTATGGTCTCCAATTGAGCGAATCCCTGACCCACTTCGGTGGATAGTCCTAACAAAAAGTTAGGAATTCTGGGCAGGTATGTACAGCATCGATAGTCTGGTCGAAAACCATCAAGACAAGATTTAGGACAGTTCATACAAGAAGACCGCTCTTCTGCCGGAAAACTCAAATCCAGAAACTCTTTAGGCATCATGTATTGCCAGATACCCGGAAAAACATGATTACCGATTAGAAGCGGCTTAAGAATGGGATCTTGTGGTTCGTTAGCGCTCATGAATGTCCAATCCTTATTTGTGGGCGAATTTCACCCCAATGGTATACACAGCATAAACAAAAAATTAAATTATCAACTTGGTAAATTTTACCAGCATTGCCACCAGTAAACGGGCCCAAAAAAATCATTCGCGAGGGGGTTTCTAATCTTTAGGGGGGTGTCTTTTCCTTTACAATCCCTTTTCTTAAAAAAAATTAGTCAGGCTTAAACAAGACCAAGAGCCAAGAAAACCGCCTCTTTTATGCCTAAATGATACCCTAACCAGCTAAAATTATATAATAATTCTGTTTTACACCCCGTTGCAAGTGACCTTGCGGTACAATACTGACACATCTGACTAATACTTGCAGATTGGCCCACATTCCGGCTATATTTGGGGGCAAATTTCGCGAGTATTCTTTTCAAGCTCGAACTACTTAGGAGATCCGTTTTTTTGAAAGTTTTAGAGAAGTCTGATTTACGATCCATGAGAGATGTAAGACTAGTTGGAGAAGGCCAAAACAGCATAGTTTCGATTAATGAAGCCTGGAATCAAGCTGAGGAGTCAGGTCTCGATTTGGTACTCGTGAGCTCTGAGGACGCTGACCCGCCAGTAGTGAGAATACAAGATTATAAGAAGCTACAGTACGAAAAAAAGAAGAAGCAAAAGCAAAACAAGCACAAAACGGAACTGAAAGAGATACAGCTTAAAGCCAACATCTCTGATCACGACTTGCAAACCAAAGTTAACAACATAGACCGCTTTCTTGAACGCGGTGATAAAGTCAAAGTCATCGTAAGACTTAAAGGTCGCGAGCGAGATAACCCACAGCGGGCTCACGACTTAATCGACAAAGTGATGGGAGCTGTCACTGTCATCCATAAGTTCAACAAGCTGCCTGGGCCGATTGCTACCGCAATCTTAGAGCCAGCCAAGCAATAAACGATAGAACCCTTCATCTCCAAGCTGAGCGAGAGCCCTCTTTCTCAGCTAACCACTTCTACCCATTTCCTTATCACTCGAAAAATATTAAAATATTAACAGAATTTTTTTTATTACGACCATTGCTACAATTTTTCGAGACGAAAAATAGCGCAACCCCTTATGGATCAAGCGGTTTGTTTTCAACGCCGTATGGTTATCCGTTGTTGCTGCTTCGTCTACCTTAGGAGGTGACCTCATGTTGAACAATGAAAATCGTGCCGTCAACGCTATCTGGAAAACCGACCTTGGATCTGCTGAAGCAAAGTTAGTCCTTTATCAACTGGCAACTAAACACGAACTGGGTGATCGTTACTCTTCCTCCTGGAAAGACACTGAGAAATTTCTTTCAGATTTTGAGTTAAAATGGTGCCAATTCAAAGATATTCAAGTGGGTACCCAGCTTAGTGAAGTAAAGCTCAATCGCACCTTTAAAGACCTAGAGGAAAAAGGGTTCATAGTCTCCAAGCAACAGCCCGCCAAACTAAGTAAAAAAGGCGCAGTCAAAAGTGGAGATGTGACTGTCTATGCTATTACCGACAAAATATTTGCTGAATTTCTAAATACCTCTCAATCTGATAACGTAGCGACGGCCTGACATTTCATAATCATGGGGAATTATTTGGATGCCCCATGATTTATTCGTTTCCCAATGCGGTGTTTTCTTCTATGTTCGGTTGGTTCACAAACCATCAACGAGCCCAACCATGTCAAACTCACATTCAATAAAAATTATCGTCGGTCGCGCTAACCCAACACTTGGAGCTGAGGTCTGTCAATACCTTGGTATCGACCCTTGCCGTAGCGAAGTGATTGAATTTAGTGAGGGTAATACCTTTGTACGTATCTTGGACAATGTCAGAGGCTGTGATGTGTATATAGTCCAAGGGGTATGTTATCCTGTCGATCAAAATTTTATGGAACTTCTATTCTGGGTCGACGCTGCCAAGCTTGCTTCAGCAGCAAAAGTGACTGCTGTTATCCCATTTTTCTCCTATGCCAAAGCTGACAAGAAAGATGAGCCAAGGGTATCGATTCGTGCTCGCGTTTGTGCTGATGCGCTTGAGGCTGCTGGCGTCGACCGCGTCCTGACAATGGATCTTCATTCGCCACAAATTCAGGGATTTTTTAAACGCCCGGTAGATCATATGCATGCTAAGTTTAAAATCTGCGAGTTTATCAAAAGCAAAAACCTCAGCGATTTGGTCGTTGCTTCCGCTGATGTAGGCTATGGCAAAAACGCTTTCAAATACTCTCATATTTTGGGAGTACCGACGGTGATCGGAAATAAAATCCGCAGCGATCATTCCGAGTCTGCTCAAGTCTGGAGCGTCGTGGGGGAGGTGTCAGGCAAAAATGTATTGATCGTTGATGATATCGTCTTTACCGGAGGGTCTCTCATTTCCATGTCTCAAGAGCTCAAGAAGCGCGGCGCAAAAAAGGTTTTTGCTGCCGTTACTCATGGTGTTCTCACCCCAGGCGCGACACAAAAAATTGATGACTCAGAGATTGAAGAGCTCATTATTACCAATACTGTGGAATACCGTTTCCAAAAGCTTAGTAAAAAAGTCACAATTTTGTCGGTAGCTAATTCCTTTGCGCAGGCCATTCAATCCATTCACGACCATAGGTCGATTAGTAAGCTTTTTCCTGAGTAGACCTCACGTCTCAGCTAAAGACATTTATTTTACAAAGCACCATCAATTTTTACTAAAGCCTATTTTACCGACTAATTATGCGGTTCTAACCGACACGAATGTAAAAATCAGCGTCAGGTTTAGAATTGATATGGACAAGTTTTGGTGTTGAAGTGTATTTCCAATAATCACGTTTTCATCAATTGTTTTTAGCAGGGGGATCTTTTGAACCAGACGAGACAACATTGGTCGCTAATACTGGGCGGGTCGAGTGGAATGGGCCTCGCAACTGCACAAAAACTTGCAGGAAGCGGTCAGAATATCATTATAGTTCATCGAGATCGACGTAGCGCAATGAAGCGCATTGAACCTGAGTTTGATAAAATTAGAGATACGGGCGTAAAATTTATCGCCA
Organism: Pseudobacteriovorax sp.; assembly: GCA_013215145.1. Classification (GTDB taxonomy): domain Bacteria; phylum Bdellovibrionota_B; class Oligoflexia; order Oligoflexales; family Oligoflexaceae; genus DT-89. The sequence goes on along the minus strand of JABSRP010000059.1, from coordinate 10,150 downwards.
TCAATCAAAACGCACTGTCTGACGATGGGAGACAGTCTATCCTTTGCGATATCGCTGATCAAATTGGTTCAAGTCAAATTGATACCGTCTTACATTCTATCGCACTTGGTAATCTGCGCAGAGCTGCTCCAACAAAAGAGCAGTTCAAAGATCAAGACAACTCACAATACCAGCTATTAGGTTCTGAAGACTTTTCACAGACCATTGCCTATATGGGCTTTAACCTACTTCTTTGGGTCCAAGACCTATTTGGGCGCAACATGCTCCATGACGATTGCCGGGTGATCGGATTAACATCAGAAGGCAACACCAAGGCGTGGGATGGTTATGCCGCTGTTTCGGCTGCAAAATGTACCTTAGAGTCCATCTCAAGGACGATCGCGAAAGAATTTGGTCCTCATGGAATCAAATGTAATATTATTCAGGCTGGTATCACAGATACTCCAGCGCTTAGACTGATTCCAGGACATGAGGCCATGGTCGATAGTGCTGTCGCCAGAAACCCTTTAGGCCGTTTAACGACTCCTGAAGACGTGGCAAATGCCGTTTTTCTTCTAACGCGCCCTGAGGCAAGTTGGATTAATGGGGCCTTGTTGCACGTTGACGGTGGCGAGCATATTTCTTAACGAAATTTAGGGATTTGAGGGTCACAATGGATTGGAATGATATTAGCAGCATCTCGGATAAAATCTTGGGGTTACTACCTCAACAAGATCCGTTTCGCTTTTTAGATAAGATTATAGAAATTGATGAGTCTCACTGCGTGGGTCAATACACCTTCAAAAAAGACGAGTACTTTTACAAAGGACACTTCCCAGGTAATCCTGTAACGCCAGGCGTCATCCTAACAGAGACCATGGCGCAAGTTGGTGTATGTTCGTTATCCATTTACTTGCTTTTAAAAGAGGGTAAGCTAGGAACTCAAAACATTACGACTTTGTTTACTGAGGCACAAACCGAGTTTATCAAGCCTGTTTTACCGGGCGAGACGGTTACCATAAAAGCTGAAAAGCTGTTCTGGCGCCGTAACAAGCTAAAGTGCAAAACACAGCTGTATCTTAGCAACGGTGACCTAGCTGCGGAAGCCGAATTATCGGGCATGGGAGTCATACGATGAACCGAAGAATTGTCATTACAGGTATGGGAGTTTTTGCTCCAAATGGACGTGGAAAAGAAGCCTTTGCCGAAGCGCTTAAGGCTGGAAAATCTGGTATTACACACCGACCAGAGATGGCAGACAAAAAGTTTGGTTGTCAAGTGGGCGGCGTCTGCTCCGATATCGATGAGGCCGCAGCAGAACACTTCCAAGAGTCAGATCTATTTGCCATGAGCCAAGGAATGAAACTCGGATCAGTGGCGGCTCTTGAGGCCTTTGCCGAGGCCGGACTCGAGATCCCACCAGAGTCTGGTGAAACTGCCTACGTTCACGAAGATACGGGAGCCATGATCGGCACCGGAATCGGTGGTCTAGATGTTTTTGCGGATAAGGTCTATCCCAATGTCGAAGCAAAAACGATCCGACGCATGGGAAGTACCGTGGTTGAGCAAATTATGTGTTCCGGAACTAGCGCCAAAATCGCAGGTATTTTGGGACTAGGCAATCAGGTGTCTGCCAATAGCTCTGCTTGCTCTACCGGTACAGAAGCCATCATCTCAGGCTATGAGAGGATCAAACTCGGATTAGCCGACCGCATGCTCGTTGGTGGTGTCGAAGCAGCTCACCCCCATATTTGGGCTGGCTTTGATTCCATGAGGGTTCTATCGCGCAAGTTCAACGATGATCCCGAAAGAGCCTCGCGACCCATGAGTCAATCTGCTGGTGGTTTTGTTCCCAGTAGTGGCGCAGGTATTTTGGTGCTTGAGAGTTTAGAAACAGCACAAAAGCGTGGCGCCAACATTATCGCGGAGATATTGGGTACCAGCCTAAACTGCGGTGGAATGAGGTTCGGCGGTACGATGACGCTACCTAGTGCGGCTGGAGTGAAACGCTGTATTCGTCAAGCCATGATGGAAGCGGAAATTGAGCCCACGGATATCGATTATATTAACGGTCATCTAACGGCAACTATGGCAGATCCATTGGAAGTCAAAAACTGGAGCGACGCTCTCGAGCTCAGTCCTGACAAATTTCCCACGATTAACTCGACGAAATCGATGATTGGACATGGTCTAGGTGCAGCAGGGGTTATGGAGTCCATCGCTGGGTTGTTGCAAATGAAACACGGTTTCATTCATCCCAGTATTAACTGCGAAGACGTACACGAAAAGGTAGCACCTTTTGCTGGTAGCATACCTCAAAAGCTTATTCATAAAGATATTGACATATTCGCAAAGGCTAGTTTTGGCTTTGGTGATGTCAATAGCTGTCTAATTTTTAAGAAATGGAGCTGAACATGGAAACCAACGAAATTTACTCAGATGTTGTAAGTATTGTGTCAAAGCATGCTAAAAATGAAGAGGCTCTAAAAAACCTCGACAACAATACTCACATCCTCAATGATCTACAGGTAAACTCTGCTCGTCTTGTGGATATCGTCCTAGATTTTGAAGATAAGTTTGATCTTGAGATCTCTGATGACGATGCTGACGGCATTAGCACCATCGGTGATGCGGTTAGCCTGGTGCAAAAACTCAAAAACTAAGCTAGGATGATAGCTGGTTGGTCTTGGGAACTCGTAAAGGTCCCAAGACCTTGTAACTTGTTGTTTTGAGTACTTCACCGAAGGAACACAAAGCATTGCTAAATACTCGTCAGAAAATAAGCATACGATTGCAAATCCTGCTGTCGTTTCTTAGTACGCCATATTTTACTGGATTATTTATCATAGTTCTCAGGTTTGGCATGAAATATCGGATTCGAAATCTTTCGGAAACCCGTCGCCTAGCCAGAAAACTTATCGAAGAAGCCGGCGATAAACCGATTATTATCGTATCAAACCATTTAACCCTGATCGACTCTTGGATCATCACTTGGTCTCTTTTCGATATTAAGCGCTTTGTTAGCCAATTTAAGGTTTTCCCATGGAACGTTCCTGAAATTAGGAATTTTGGTCGTAATATCCCACTTAGGCTAATGTGCTACCTTGGAAAATGCGTTTATGTCGAGCGTCAAGGACGCAGCAAAAGCCGAACGCTTACGATGAACAAGCTAAAGTTCCTTCTATCTCAGGGTCAGTCTCTTTGTATTTTTCCCGAGGGAGGTCGCTCACGTATCGGACGCATAGATTTAGACGCTACCACCTATGGAGTTGGATCATTGATTCGTGAAAATCCTGAATGTACAATCTTAGCCACCTACTGTCGCGGTGAAAGCCAAAAGGAATATAGTAACTTTCCAAAGCATGGCGAAGAGTTTCAAATTATGTTTGAAGAGCTATCGATACCTGGATTTTCTTGTGAAGGTAAACGCTACGATAAAGAAGTTTCGCTTTACATCATGCAAAAACTCAAAGAAATGGAAGAGCAATATTTCAGTCATCGGGAACGACATCGTCGATTTGCTTGATAGCGAGCTGCACCCCAGATTTTTAGAACGCATTCTCTCAAATGACGAGGCTCACTTCAAACTCTTTCATGATTGCCCTACAGAGGTATGGATGATCTGGGCCATCAAAGAATCTGCCTACAAGGCTTTCCAACAAATAGATCCCAACATCAAGTCATCCGCCAGAAATTTTGTTGTTTCCAAAAACCAAACGTCTGTGTCTTATCGAGGCCTAGGTGCCCTTTCGGTAGAGCTAGAGGTCAATGCTAACTATATTTTTGCTAGTGTAGCATCACAGGACGATGAAGCTATTCATAAGCTCGTCGAAATCCAAGGTCAAGAAACCCAGAGCCAAGCGGCACGAAGAGCTGCAAATGCTTTATTTTCGCTTCCCGGATCAATCATAAAAAACAGCCACGGCATTCCCGTTTACTTGACCAACCTTGGTGATCAGCTACCTGTGTCCCTGACTCATCATGGCCGCTTTGCAGCAGCCACAACACTAAAGCCCAAACCCCTAAATCATGGCCGTCCTTAAGTTCGCAAGTGCTCGAAGTGAAACCGCAGATGGTCCTCGATAAAGCTACTAACGAAAAAATAGGAATGGTCATATCCCGGTTGCCACCGAACGGTCACAGGTGCTGATAACTCTGTTAATAGAGATTCCAAGTGATGCAAACCCAATTGAGGTTCGAGAAATTCATCACTATCCCCCTGGTCTATCAACGTCGGTAAGCAGGCTTTTTTTGACTTGAGTAACTCCACCGCATCGTGATGTTTCCAACTTTCAGGATTCTCTCCCAAATACCCACGGAATGCCTTAAGACCCCAAGGGCAGGCTATTGGGTGGCAAATAGGTGCAAATGCCGACACACTCGTAAACAGGTGAGACTCTCGAATCCCAATCGTAAGAGCGCCGTGACCACCCATGGAATGGCCAGAGATAGCCATTGACTCTGAAATAGGAAAAAACTCGCGCACCAGAGGAATAAGCTCATTGACAATGTAGGCGTACATCCGATAATTTTCCGCCCAAGGATTTTCCGTAGCATTCACGTAAAAACCGGCCCCAGAACCAAAATCGTAAGAGTCATGCTCTCCAGGAAGATCTAGACCTCTAGGTGAGGTGTCTGGGCAAATGATAGCCAAGCCGAACTGAGCCGCGAGTCTATGAGCTCCTGCTTTGACCATAAAGTTTTCGTCAGTACAGGTCAGACCCGAAAGCCAAAGTAGAGCCGGCACGGGGGTATCTTTTGCTTGAGGTGGCAAAAAGAGCCCTATTTTCATAGGAGTTTTCGTCTCTTTCGAAACATGTTCATAACGACTATATGTGCCACCTTGAGAGATGCACTCAGATATTCTTTCCATCATAGGCTCCTTAGAAAATCACCACGCTACGGATGCTTTTTCCTTCATGCATCAGATCAAAGGCATCATTAATTTTTTCCAAAGGCATATTATGGGTTACAAGAGAATCAATTTCGATTTTTCCATCAATATAGTTTTGCACGTATTGCGGCAATTCAGTACGACCTTTAACGCCACCAAATGCTGATCCCCGCCAGACCCTCCCGTCACTAGCTGAAATGGTCTTGTCGAGATTTCTTGACCGGCACCTGCTACACCAATGATTACCGACTCACCCCAACCTTTATGACAGCACTCTAAGGCCGACCTCATAAGCTCAGTACTTCCTACACACTCAAAGGAATAATCAACTCCGCCATCGGTCATTTCTATGATGGCCTCAACAAGAGGAATCGAAAGGTCTTTTGGATTGAGAAAGTCAGTTGCACCAAAGCTTTTTGCCATCTCAAACTTATCCGAATTGATATCGATAGCGATGATTTTTTCGGCTTTTGCCATAACCGCACCTTGGATGACACTTAGCCCAATACCGCCAAGCCCGAAGACAGCAACGGAGCTTCCCGGCTCAACCTTAGCTGTATTCAAGACAGCACCAATGCCAGTGGTGATGCCACAACCCAACAAACAAATTTTATCCAAAGGAGCCGCCTTAGGCACCTTAGCAACGGCAATCTCAGGAAGTACGGTATACTCGGAAAACGTCGAGGTACCCATATAGTGAAAAAGCTGCTGACCATTGCGAGAAAACCGGGAAGTGCCATCAGGCATCAAACCTTGACCTTGGGTTGACCTGATAGCTTGGCATAGATTGGTTTTGCCCGATTTGCAGAACTTACATTTGCCACACTCAGGAGTATACAGTGGAATGACATGATCGCCCAACTCCACTGAACTGACGCCAGATCCGACCTCTACCACGATCCCACCGCCTTCGTGACCAAGAATGGCTGGGAAAAGGCCTTCAGGATCATCTCCCGACAAGGTAAAAGCATCGGTGTGACACACACCAGCAGCAACGATCTGAATGAGGACCTCTCCAGCCTTAGGGCCAGAGACCTCGATCTCGTCAATTTCTAAGGGTTTACCTGCAGCAACTGCAATGGCGGCTCTTGATTTCATGATGATGACCTCATAGGTTTCGGTAGTAAATGATCCGAAGATAATGAAGTCTCATGTATACGCAAAAAAAAGAGCCCGACAAGCGGGCTCCCGAGACTATCTTTTGCTTTTGATTATCGACGCGACGTTAGTCCTCGAAGTGCGATGGCAGTGACTTCTAGCCTTCGATTTCTTTCATCTACGGCTTCAGCAACCAGGTAACGTGTTCCGAATAGGTTGTACCTTTCGGGAGTAGTTACAGCAGATCGGTCACGTGTTAGATCTCTATACCCAAGAGAGATAAAGCTTCTTGGAGTAAAGTACTCATTTCCGGTGATCCAGTATAGTTTTACGCGGTGCGTTCCTTCTGGCCAATTAGCAACGCTAATTCTTACAGGTCCAGTCAGCGATTGACCATTCTGAAGGCCAACAAAACCAAAGTCGGAATCGGAAGGAGGCGTCGGCTCTGGCTGAGGCTCTTCTTCCTCTGGGTCTTCGGGATTAGGTGTAGGAGTTGGCGGAACGATTGGGTCTGGAGTTGGTGTTTCACCACTACCGTCATCAAAACGCTCTTTCATGCTCTCAACCATAGCGCTTGTGTCGATGATGCCACCAGCTATGATACGGTTTCGCTGAAAAGAAACTGCTGGGTTTACTGTATCCATTAACATTTTCTCAACTTCGTCATGGTACAGCTTATCAGCACCCCAAGATCGGGCAGCCGAAAGGGCAAGTGCATAAGCTCCGGCGGCAATAGGAGTCGCCATCGAGGTTCCGCTTAGGTTTTGGTATCTAGAACCAGGGTATGTCGATAAAGTTTGCTGACCAGGAGCCGCGATATCAATGTGATCACCGTAGACGGAAAAACCAGTCAATCGATCACGACTATCTGTTGCGCCAACCGCGATCACATTATCGTAACTAGCTGGGTAAGAGTAGATATACCCTCGTCCGCTTCGCGACCCATTTTGGAAACCATCGTTACCCGCAGCAGCAAAAACAATGACACCTCTATCGTTCAAAGACTGATAAAGTGCGCTCGGGTGTGAACTTCTCTTTGACCGAGCTGTTTGGTTACTACCTAGAGACAAGTTAATGATATCAGCACCATTAGCCGCCGCCCATTGGATCGCTCGATCGATTTCGATTGAGTTACCCTGACCTCGGTCATTCATGGCTCTGATAGGCATGATTTTTACGTTTTGACAAGCACCAACGCCAGCGATACCAGCACGGTTATTGGCAGCTGCTCCGACAAGTCCAGCAACGTGAGTACCATGACCGTTACCATCACCCCAGTTAGAGTCAGGCTGTCCACTTCGACCTTTGCCTACAAAGTTAGCACCGATCACCTGTCCGTTAGCATTTTTATAAAATACATCAACTAAGTCAGGGTGGTTTTTCTGAACACCAGAATCCACAACCGCAACAACAACCTCTTTGCCACCATCTTGTGTCAAATCACAGGCATCATCACGGCGGATATTGTTAAGGTAATATTGGCGGCTCTTGTACTGATCGTTTTCCACAACGCTAGTGCGGAGAACCGCGTCAGCTTTCGCAGTGTTAACAAGATCGCTCTCAAGAAGTTTAACAAGAACTTCGTCAGTCGAAGACTCGTCAAGGGTACAGTTGGTTAGTTCGAGATGAAAGGTATTCGTCAAGCTCGTTGACATCGATTGGGTTTGCGCCCAAGCGATATTATTCACGGCAGCTTTACAACCTTTATCAGCAGCAATTTGCTGACTCAAAGCTAACAGAGATGATTGATCCTCCTCAGAAGTTTCGGATAAACCAGCTGTCTCAACAACGAAACTACCTTCAACAAACTCTTCAGGTATCGTTCTCTGGTCTAGTTTTTCCGGTGAATTGTTACAACCTTGCAGTACTGCAACGGCCATGAGAAAAGGAAGGCCCACACGGGGGTTCGCTCGCCACATAATTCAATCTCCACGACAATAAATGAACAACAGAAGCCATATTGGCATATTTATAATAGCAGCTTTGGTTACGTTGTAAAGCACTTTTTGACATACTTAATAATTTCGAGGATTTATTACTATTATTGCCTGGCCCTACGGCCATTTATCTCAATAATTACAACAATACGAAAATCAAATTTGATGATTTATGAATAAAAAATTTTAAAAACATCACAAAAGACTAATAATTCTACAAAAAATGTTGGCCCTCGCTGACGAACGCCTCCTAGACCTTGAAATTTCAGGGGAGAAACGGAAAAATATCTAAATTGACGCTCTAATGTCTCAAACAACCGTTTAATACTAAGGCTATTTTTAATAAAAATCAGACTTGTCCATCGCCGTGAGCTCAGGGTAATCTTTTGGGCCTCATTTCACGCCGATTTGAAAGGTGACCAAGTGCCCGAACTAACTCCCGAAGATATTGAGATCGTTCAAGAAGAAGAGGCCCTGCTATCAACCATCCGCGATACCATCCTTGCTGCTTTTAAAAAGAGGCAATCTGATAATTCAGAAGTAAGCCGACGCCTTGAAGAGCTCCGAGACGAGGCTGCAAAGGCAAAACCAGATGATTTGCCTGCAATTTTCGACCAGATGAATACCCAAAGGGCGCTCATGGATCGCAGCTCATCCGAGTCAATACCGGAGCCATTATGTCCGTACTTCGCCCATCTCAAACTGAAAGAAGGTGGTAAAACCAAAGATATTTTATTGGGCCACCAAACGTTTTTAGATCGTGCCAAGCTCCCCATCATTGACTGGAGGCATGCCCCCGTATCACGCATTTTCTTTAACTATCGAGAGGGCGAGGAGTATGAAGAGGAGCTTCCAGGTCGTTTGGCCGAAGGTGTGGTGCTGTCTCGCAGGGTCTTGACCATTGAGAGAGGTAGACTTGTACAAATCACCAGCGGAGCAAAAAACCTTGTTCTAAGAGACGATAAGTGGACTCTTGCTGGCCGCGGACTTCCTGTACTAACTGGGGGTGCGGGAACAGCCAGTCGGTCTCAACAGTCTATAGGAACAGGTCAATCGGGAGGTCCCTCAGCCGACATTGCTGCGCTCCTCGACCCCGAACAATACAGGTTATTAAATTCAGATATTGACGATCCTCTGCTTATTCTTGGTGGTGCTGGCTGTGGAAAAACCACCGTTGCGCTTCACCGCATGGCGTTTTTGAACTATCAGGACAAGCGTCGCTTTTCCCCTAAAAAAATGATCGTTATCGTTCCCGAAATGGGCCTAGTAAGATTGTCGCGTAGGCTGCTGGACAGCTTAGGTTTGCAGGATGTCGAAATCACAACCTTTGAGCACTGGATTGGTCGTGAGGCTCGACGCATGATTCGTAGACTGCCAAAAAATATTTACCCAGATACTCCTGGCAACGTGATCAAGCTCAAACGTCACCCGGCCTTACGCATCGGCTTTAAAGCCCTTATTGCTATTCAAATCGATGACATCGCTAAGACCATGGAAAAGAAACTGCCAGGCTCTGAAAAGGCTGTCTCTATTCTGCTCAAACGAACTGATCTCGCGATGATTGAACGCTTGCAATTGGCAGAACGTGACTACATCCTGAACTTACCAGGTGATTCCCAATCGAAAGCTCGTAAGCAACGAACCAACGTTGTAAAGCAATTCTTTACCAAAATACGCAAAGAAGCCCTCAATGTTGCCGATGATCGCGTCGATCTTTTTACTAACAGGAATATATTGGAACTGATTCAAGAAGAGTCCCATGGCACAATCACCAAAGATATGATCAATCAGGTCGCTAGTTATTCGGTGGATCAGCTTGGCGCCACTACTCAACAGCGCTATCAAAACATCGATACTGAAAAGCTAGCCACCATTGACGGCACCTCACTTCAGGATCAAGACGAGCTAGATGTTTCTGGTACGATCGATAGCGAAGATTTTGCCATCCTTCTGGAACTTTACTTTCTCAAGCGCGGCAAAGCCAATGAAAAAGGCCATATTAAAACCTATAATCACATCGTCATTGATGAGGCTCAAGATCTGGCACCCATGGAGCGCAATGTACTTGGTCGTGCCCTAAGCCCCGAAGCTGCTATTACTATTGCAGGAGACGCAGCTCAGCAAATTGATCCAGCCGCTTCCTTTGGTTCTTGGGAAAACGTCTTAGATGAACTCGGCGTGACTCGGGTCCAGGCTAATCACCTAACCACAACCTACCGGTCTTCGACACAGATAGCCGAGT
>JABSRP010000006.1 GCA_013215145.1 Pseudobacteriovorax sp. | reverse complement strand
AAGAGTCTTATAGAATTCAACCTTCAAGGTGGAGTGATAGAGGGACTATGTTAACGTTTAGTCGAGATTACTCAAAACGCGACCAGAGGGGGCCAAGGTTCCATTAGCTAATCAAATTCAGTGAGTGGTTTTGAAAGTGAAGGCTCCGAACTTTGTAAATGATTCACCCATTTCTTAACGACAGGTGTACTCAGATGATAATTTTGGCTCTCTTATTAGCGATCTTGATCCTTTGGTTTGCAATGATTTTCCTTGCCATCAGACGTCGACGTCTCCATTCTGACTTTCTGCTATATGTGAAGAAGCATCATCTCGAATTATATGAATCGGATATTCGAATCGCTTTTGGCTCTCGGCCAGGGATGATTGCCCGATGGCATGAAAACTGAGCCACCCCTTGGCAAAAACTGAGCCACTCCCTGGCACCAAATTGAGCCACTCCGAAGACAGNACCCCGCAATTATTGCTTACATTAGACATAAAAATAGGCCAGCCTATTCCATAACACCTAAAAACAATAACAGTTATGGGGGCATGACCTTGAAGAGTAAGGCCATGATAGAACAAATTCGCAAGATGCATCAACTAGGATTCAGCAAACGCGGTATTGCCAAGTCTTTGGGTATTTCGCGCAACACCGTCGACCGCTATTTAGCTCCTCATCAGGCTGGACAAAATCAGTCAAACCCCTCTCAAGGGTCTTGGGCTGATTTGGTCGATTGGCCGTCACTGATAAAGAGCAGAAAGAAAGGTGTCAACGTAAAGGCCCTCTTCGAAGAGCTCGAATTGAATGTGGACTATTCTACTTTTGCTCGGCACCTTAAAGGGCGAATGAAAGAGCCTATCAAACCTGCAGTACCCTTAGATCACGTTGCCGGTGAACGGACCCAAGTTGATTACTGTGATGGGCTTTTTATTACTGACCGCCGTACTGGTAAGCGCACGAAGACTCAATTCTTCTGTGGAGTCCTGCCTTTTAGTAGTCTCACCTTCGGGGAGTTTACTATGAACCAGAAGCTTGAATCTTTTATCCGCAGCCATGAGAGAATGTTTTCCTATTTTGGAGGTGTCACCCCATACGCTGTACTCGATAACCTAAAGTCAGGAGTTAAGAACGCCCATTGCTGGGATCCTGATCTTAACCCCACGTATTGTGATTTCGGAAATCACATGGGCTTCGCGGGACTCCCGGCAAGGCCCTATACGCCGAGAGATAAGGCAAGCGTCGAAGCAGCAATTGGCGCTATTCAACGTTCGTTTTTTCAAACTTATAGAGATCATACTTTTTATAGCCTAGATGAACTAAATCGATGTTTCAGGACTATTTTAGATGATTTCAATCTGAAGGTTATGCCCGACCATGGTGTCAGTAGGCGGGAGCGTTTCGAAGTTGAAGCACCACTATTAAAAGCCCTACCAGCTGAACCCTATGAGATCCTGGAATGGAAGACTGTAAAAGTTCACCCCGATTGCTGCGTTCAAATCGATAAAGCCTATTACTCGGTTCCGTTTCAGTATTGCGGTCAATCGCTTCGCGCCAAGATTGGCCAAAAATTGATCGAGATATTCGATGGAGACGTAAATCGAGTTGCTTGCCATAAGAAAGTCGCAAATCATAAGAAATCGATCGATGAGGCACATATGCCGCCTGCATCTGTTCAGCAAGCTTCAATCCAGGTACAGAGGTTGATTAAGCAATCTAGCGCAATCGGTCCTAAGATGATGGAACTGGTCAAGCAACAGCTTTCAGGCGATTACCCATATCGGCATTTGCGAAGAATGCAGGGAATCGTAAGGCTTGGCAAACAGGGCTACACCAACGAGGCTCTTGAATACGCTGCTTCCCGAGCCCTCACATACTGCAAGTACAATCTAGCCTATGTTAGGTCGTGCGCCGACAATTACGAAGCTGCAAAACAAAAAACAAAGATATCAGGGGTGCCTAGACGGGACCCTGGAACTATTCATTTACATGGAGATTAAACAATGTACCAAGGAATCAAAGAACTAACACACAGTATGAGGCTATTCGGTATCCATCGCGCAGTGGAAAGAAGATGCGAAGAAGCCCTCGCTGCCAACCTGCATCCAACAGAATTAGTTAGATTGATTTTGGAAGACGAGAAACAAGCTAGGCAGGAAGCAGTTGCCAAACGGCTTGTTAGCAGAGCGAAGTTTCGTTCTAATCTTGTGCTCGAAGAGTGGAATCAAACCTATGATCGCGGAATTTCCAAAGCGAAATTTAAGGAGCTTGCTGCATTAAACTTCTTTCATAAAAAGCAGAATCTAATATTGCTTGGTAGTACCGGTGTTGGCAAAACTTATCTAGCCAGTTCTCTTGGTGAAAGATTGTGTCATCAGGGGCACACTACTTCTTTCTATTCAGTCAACCTTCTTTTTGAAGAGGTCGCTGCAGAAAAGGCGGCTGGTCGATATCTTAAGTTTATTAAGAAATTGAAGAAGGTTGCTGTTCTGATACTTGATGACTTTGCTTTGCGAAACTATAGTCACGACGAAGCGAATGTATTTTTGGAAGTTCTCGAAGAGCGATATCAGAAAGGTATCTGCATTATCACATCTCAGGTGTCCCCGGAAGGCTGGAAAAGTCTTTTTGAAGACCCCGTTATCGGGGAAGCCATCACCGATCGGATCATCAATCCAAGCGCGACGGTCCCGCTTAAGGGTGAGTCATACCGAAAGAAATTAAGTAACGATTGACATACCAAAACCAAGTAGATTATGACAGACCTCACGGGTCGTCGTCTTCGACTCCGGTGGCTCACCTTCCGCCAACCCCTGGCTCACTTTCATCACCATTGGGCAATGATGGCAGATCACCTTCGAAGCCGGACTTCAGAAGAAGTATTTGAGAACCATATTCGACCAAATACGGAAGCCTACTATCATATTCACCAAACTAGTCGTAGGTGCAGGTACTTGTTTGTTACACTTTGTGTGATTGCATTCATTGCCTTCGGTACACAAAAACTATGGTCTTAAACAAGGGAGGCAGTCTCAGTGAGCTAAGCCTCCCAACCGTTTTATCCATGTAGAAATCATAATAGTTTGTATTGTCTGGCGAAATTTCGGTCCGGTAACTCAAAAATTGCTGATTACTTGGAATCTTTAGCTGTGGAAACAAGTTTGGATTACCAGGGATGGGAGCTCTTCAAAGCTACTAAAGATCTGATATTTTAATCAAAAGCTTGAATTAGCTTAACAAGACTGAAAAGAGAATCATCCACTATCGATCGATATCTTCTTTCTCAGCACGACGGTCTCCATACATTCCAACCCAGATTACAAGTTGAAAAAACCCACAGAGAGCAATCAAAGGCCCAACAAAAAAACCAAATGCCAGACTTCTATCTTCCTCAGAGTCAAGTGTTAGGACGTAGATGCTACAAAAGCAAATGATAAGTAGTGGAATATGTTTCGCTAAAAGTTTCAAACTCTACTTCGTCCTTATTGTATTATCGAGAGGACCCCATGCCTCGCGACTTCAGACTTCACCGTGAGGACTGATCTGAGGTTGCCTATTCGGTCGAAAAATATTCTATTTCAAATAAAAGGACAATCGTCCTTTTGGATTTCTGTTTTTATTCAAAACAATCGAGGGAAATCATAGATAATAGCCTACTCAATTTTTTTGAGGGGCATCTGCTGAGGAGGAATTGAAATTTGATCATTCGGATCGAGATCTGCCATGGAAGAAAAAATAAACGAATTCGACATTTATCGCTTGAAACCAAACATCGCCAGGCTTCCTAAGCAATCACTACTTCTCGATTTGATACACTATTTTTCGACTGATCAAGGAAAGGAAAAATTTATAGACTTTTCGGCACTAACGACTCAAATTACTAGAGTATATAAGCTTCAAAACGGGTATCGATAAAACTATCAATAGACTCTTCGGCGAAGCCAATAAATGTAGACAAGCCCCTTTACCAAGAATTATTGCGCTTGATCGATCCCCTCCTGGCACAAATCTTCACCAGAGAACACTCCACCCAATGATGGCCAAAGGTTTCTGGTTTCGGTTATGCGTCGGAACGACGCAGTATTTCCATAAATCTCATCAAAGCTATCGGCATCTTTCCAGGGCTTTTAGTCATGTTCCTAATATTTAATGTTAACAGACTATATTTATGAGTACTACTCCCGACGTTCTTGGCTGGGGAGTATTTTTTGATTAGGACTGCATAAAAAGACTGGAGCTTGTAGCCCTATGTGCTAGTTAGCTGTTTAGTATTAAAATTTAGACATTGGGGAATGACATGAAACACCATCACAAAAGAGTAGGAATCATTCTAGGGCTCAGCGCTTTACTGCTATCGAGCATAGCGCTAGGACGGGGCTCTCAGACTAATGCGCCTGAAGGACGTGCTAAAGCACCAGCAGTCTTTGCCTATAACGCTGCAGACTATTATCTTTCTAGTCAAATTGGATCGACCACGACGTTTTCTAAGATACCCGACCTAGATGCACAGCGCTTTGATGATCAAGCAGGCTTTGTTTCCCTTACTGGAAAACTTCCCTATGCCAAATGCCAAGAAAGAAAAACGATTACCTACGGGATAGAAGCTCACAGGAAGTTTAAGAGGATTGAGGCGAACCCAATGACCAAGCGTTGGTGTTCCAGTGACGCCAAAAACTGTACAGTCGATGATGGGTTCGAATTCTGTCGGAGACAGCAATTCTATATCCCTCAGTTGTTCGAGCATCCTTTCGATTTATACGTTTGTGGACAGCAAACGCTATGTAATGGCGGCAAATCTAGTGTAAAAAGCCTAACGACCTACTTTAATTTTGATATATTTTGGGGTACTGTTATCGTAAGCAACTAAATTTCGATTTGGGTGAATGCCTTTGGCTGAGACCATTCAATATGAGTTATTTCAGTCCGCAGAGTCTTCTGGAGAGGTGCTCCGCGGCTTGTATTTGCAGAAGAAAGAGGTCGATAAGCGGACATCGCTGGCTGCTATCTGCCGCAGTGTTGGGGTCCCTTCTACAGGGTACCTATCAGATGTATTCAAGGGAAAAAAAATCCTAAATAGCAAATACTGGGATGCCATCTACAAGTATTTTTCTCTGGAGACAGAAGTCGCTAGAGTCTTGGAACTTCTTATCGAGCGCGATCTGAAGAAAAAAGCTGGGGAGGATTGCGCCGAGCTCGAAGGGGAAATTGAAACCCAAAAGCTTAGACTTACCCTGCAAGCGCGACAAACTCTGTCCCAAAAATTTGTCAATCGAGCTTTTGCCCTTGATGTATTCGCAGCTCTAGGTCTCAAAAGACATATTGGTGCCACCCTGGATAGCTTGAAAAACTTTTTCGGACGCTCTCAGGCTATTGAAGTGGAACGTAGTGTTGCTGTCCTGCTGCAAGAGGGTCTCATTGAAATTGATGATGAGGGAGTCATTCGCGAAACCAATGTTTCCTTACACTTTCGTGATGGACAAAATTTCTCTCAAATCAACTATCTAAAAGATGCCATGAGCGATGCTAAAGAACGGATTAACGATTGGTTTCATGACAAGGATGTAGCTGCGTTTTTTACCGCTACTGTACCCACTAACAAAGAAAACTATAAGGAGGCTTTGATCGAAATCAGGCGATTGTTGGAAAGTCGTGCCCTTGATTTGCAAAGCCCTGATGCAAAAACTATCGTCAGGTTTAATTTTCAGGCCTATCCTGTGACTCCCTTAGAAGACTAGGGGTCGGGCTTTGAAAAAACGTTGTGTTCTGCGTTATGCTGTCACATCGAAATCCTCACGCACGGGTGTGCGCTGCGGTTTAGCTGCGACACCAAGCCTTGCCCTCAACGCTTTTCAAAACCCTCCCGAATGAATGCGCGCTTTTTTCGTTGTTTTTCGTTGTGTNCTGCGTTATGCTGTCACATCGAAATCCTCACGCACGNGTGTGCGCTGCGGTTTAGCTGCGACACCAAGCCTTGCCCTCAACGCTTTTCAAAACCCTCCCGAATGAATGCGCGCTTTTTTCGTTGTGTGCTGCGTTATGCTGTCTCATCGAAACTTTTACGCTCGCTTGAGCGCTGGGGAAAAACTGGTGCAAGGTCATAAAAAGCTATCATCCTGCAGAATAACATCCTCTAAACAGTAGTTGCTCGGCTTTTATCTCCAGTCCAGCGTTGCGTTCAATCACAATCATAAGGGTTTATTGATCAGCGAAACCAAAAGGCTTAGTTATCTGAGGTTTTCCATTATGGTGCGCTTATCATTGCAATCGACCTCTTTAACTGTTAGAAAAAATTGGATGCGTTACATTAAAATTGTTTGTGTATGGTTTGACTTAAAGTTCGGGGAAACTCCTTTGTCTGAATTTGCTCCTATTCTACCAGGTCTAGTTCTGCTTTTTCTTGCTGGTATTCATGTGTATTGGGGGTTGGGTGGTCTGTGGCCGGGCACTTCTCCCTTCGATCTAGCTCAAAAGGTTGTTGGAGGGGTATCAGGTAGTCCGATGCCGGGAAGAGTGGCCTGCTTTTCTGTTGCTATTTTTCTATTTCTTTCTTCTTTATTAGTTACGAGTAGCATCCATGGTTTTCGTTTCGGATTATCGACAAAAACTCTGTCTTTTTTGCAACAGCTGTTGGCGGGGATAATTCTGCTTCGGGGTGTAGGAGGTTTTTTTGATCGTTATTTGAGGCCTCATACTCGCAGTGGACCATTTGAACGTTTAAATATCTTGATCTATTCCCCACTGTGCTTGTGTTTAGGTTTCATGATTCTAGTCTTTACACCTTAATCTATAAATATCGATTTGTTTGTGCTTTGCTCGTTTTTATCTACAGGATTAGGAATCGGTCAAAGAGCAAATGTATTCTGCACAGAGCTAATCGCCTACCCGCATTCTTCTGTCAGGGTTAAAAACAATGCATAGGTTTTGAGATCGATTTCTGGATCTTCGGCAAAAAAATGTCCCGTAGAAGGAGACAATATCGTTTGACTTCGAGGGGCAATCATATCCGGTAGAAGGGTTAGTCCATCATTAGGGCCTTTTAGTCTTGTGAGTCTGTATTGATCGTAGGCAAAGGGAGCTATGTTACCAGATAAGGACAGTCCCATGTAGTTGATGATCTTTATATGGCTGGGAAGGGTTAAGCTGGAAAATCGCTTGCGGCTCACATCTGTGGCCATACTTTCAAGGCTGGATTCCGGGATCTCCTCACGCCATAAAAAGAGAGACGTAATCCAGCCTTGTGGAGCTGGTAAGATCCAATCTAGTAGAGGGACTCCATTGAGAATGCCGCCAAGATTCATCCATGCATACACGCGACGGTGCGCATCTGCGCTCATATACGATGCCAAGCTCAGGTGGATGGCTGGGCCGGCGGAGCTTGGTCCGGCAATAATTACGTTATCGAGATTGCGTTTATCTAAGTAGTTTGTGATGACGCTTGCGTTTTCTTCCACGCTTCCTTTTGCATCAATCGGGATAAAGTGGACATCGAAACCTTTGTTGTGAAATATCCGACGTGGGGCAGCAAGATTAGCGCCGGTAAACGCTCCGTGATCGGTGTAATCGTATCCTGGTACTAGCACGATAGAATACTCTCTTTGAGGTTTGATCAGGTTAGAATTGCCTTGGAGGTTTGTTAAATGACTTTGGAAGCAGCTCTGGACTTTTTTGTTCTCTGGCTGGCTTAATAGCTTGTCGGCGTAAAAGATTGCTGCAAAATCCACTGAGGTCTCATTAGAAATATCCTTCAACTCGTCCCGCGTTGGTAGACGATTTTCGAACCTTGTGTAGATGGCCCGGATTCTATCATCAAAAACGGGATGCTGCCGTTCGCCGGTTAGGTAGCTCTGAAGGTAGTACTGAGCTATTTTGCTGTCCACATTGGCATGGATCTGATAGTTGTGGAAAACAGCCTTAGTAGGAAACGTGTCTAGGCTAAGGCAACTAGCGGTGCAAACGGTCAGGCTCATCAGCCATATTCTAAGCAGATTTTGCATATTCTGACGGCTCCTTACTTGGTCGACTGGGCTGCATGATAGCGTTCCTACAGGGTAGACACTTTCTGTATCATTACGATCCTTAAAGTATACGTACACTTCCATCATAACACTCAATAACTGGTACCGTTAATTGTTGATTGGCCCGATACAAGGCTATAAATCCTTTTAAAATTTCCATAAAATATGGATTGCCCAAGCCTAGGGGAAACACCTAGTCAAAACTAACGGTGGTGATTAGGTCTTAAACCTCCGTATATATTCAGAGGTTTTCTCTTCGTCTGAGGCCGGAGTTTAATCAACAATTAATGGGACCAGTTTATATGGAACAAAAACTTTGGAGTGAGACGGTTGGCACACGGCCAAAATCTATTCAGAATATTAGCAGTGTTTTGGAAAAAACCGTTGCAGAATCAGGGATAAAAAACGGTTTGTTGTCTTGTTTTGTACAGCATACGTCAGCTAGTTTGCTTATTCAGGAGAATGCCGACCCAAATGTCTTAAGAGATTTGGAGGCGTTCTTTAGCAAGTTAGTACCAGAGTCAGGGTTCTACCATCACAGCGACGAAGGGCCCGACGATATGCCGGCTCATATCCGCTCAGTTTTAACGCAAACATCCGTTCAGATTCCTGTGGTTGCAGGAAAGCTTACTTTAGGAATTTGGCAGGGCGTGTACCTGTGGGAGCATCGTAGCTCCCCCCATCAAAGGCGGCTGCAATGCCATATGATCGGAACCACCGACTAAACCAGAAAACTTGCGACAGACGCTGTCATAAAAGCGGCTAAAGACCCGGCGAGGACGGCTCTTAGCCCCAAGCGAGACAAGTCTGCACGTCGACTAGGCGCCAAACTGCCAATACCGCCAATCTGAATAGCGATAGAGGAAAGGTTGGCAAAGCCACAAAGTGCATAGGATGTGATGATAACTGTGCGATCGGATAATGCCGCTCCTGCGTTGGAAAGCGATAAGTAGGCGACAAACTCATTGAGTATGGTTTTTTCGCCGATCATTTGTCCAACGGTAAATGCCTCTTCCCAAGGGATTCCCATTAGGAGTGCGAGCGGTGTGAAAAGGAAGCCGAGAATGGTTTGAAACGATAGCTCGCGACCAAAAATCGACTCAACCCCAAAAAGGCCGAGTCCTTCAGACAAAAGACCATTGGCCAAGGCGATAAGGGCGACAAAGGCCAAGAGCATAGCACCAACATTGAGGGCCAAGTAAAGTCCATCTGAGGCGCCACTAGCCGCAGCATCAATGACGTTTTCGTGCTTGAGATCGTCGTTATTGAGATCATGAACGCCACCTGCAGTGACTGGTGTTTCTGTTTCTGGGACCAAAATCTTAGCAAATAGGATGGCAGCCGGAGCTGACATAACGCTCGCCGTTAACAAGTGTCCTGCAATGTCTGGAATGCGTCCGCTTAGCAAACCGACATAAGCTGCCATGACACTTCCGGCTACAGTGGCCATTCCTCCTGACATGAGCGACATCAGTTCGCTTTGTGTCATCGACTTTATAAAAGGCTTAATGACTAGCGGCGCTTCGGTTTGTCCAATAAACACATTACCTGCTGCAGCTAAGGACTCGGCCCCTGAAACTCCCATGGTCTTATGCATCAGTCTTGCCATCTGCTTCACGATTAACTGCATGATACCAACGTGATAGAGGACAGCCATAACAGAAGAGAAAAAGATAATGATGGGGAGGACTTTAACTACAAAAATAAATCCACCAATGTTTTCGACATCGGCAAGGGGGCCAAACAAGAACGCGACCCCTGCATCGGAGTAGGAAATGAGTTTGAGGACTGCATTGTTTGCAAAGGCAAACAAGGGGCTTAAGACTCCCGGTACACCAAGCTTGGGGATCCCTAAAATCAGGAGGGCGAAAACTAGTTGTAGAGAAAAACCAATAAGTACAATCTTCCATTGGATAGCCTTACGGTTCACCGAGCAAAGCCACGCCATGAGAATAAAAAATGCGATTCCGATGATTCCCAAAATAACCGACCTCATATGTTTTGACTGGCGGCATTCATGGGCCGCATAACCTCTTGTACTACTAGGTTTCGTAGCACTTATTTGCAGAATGACCAATGTGTCATAGTAATCAATCTACTGGGGAGTCCGATAACTATATTGTTGTACTGAGTAAATTAGGTATTTGGTAAATACTTGAAATACATAAATCACAGATGGATCAATTGGTTTATAGGGTTTTGCTTCGTGGTCTGGGGCGAGGTTAGCCTTGGGCAAGCCAATGTGATTGGTAGCGAGAAACAGGTTTTGACCCTTGAGCCTATCCACGAATCAAAGCAGCTGCTAGATCCTGCCGAAGTCTTAAAAGCAGAAACCAGCGGCCAGATAAAAGTGAAAAACTTTTCCACAAAATACTATTGGTTTAGGCTGGAACTTACGAATGAAGCCGATCATTCGTCCTGGAACATCCTCACTAGACGCCTCATTGATCACGTTGTCCTCTTCGAAATGAATGGCCTCGAGGTGGTATCTGCCGTCGAAGCCGGGAACCAAATCCCTGTCCTGGATCGTAGTATCAAAACCAGGCGCCAGGGAGTCAATCTCACTCTTGGACCCTATCGGACCAAGGTGTTTGTGTTAGCTTTGAAGTTTGGAAACCCTGCGGGCTATACGAATTTCACGATTGTCTCCGATAACGCATTGCGTGATCACGTTGAAGTAGAAAAAGCACTATCTGGCTTTTACTTTGGCATCGTTGTGGTACTTATCATGTTCAATGTTTTCTTCTTTAAGACTCTGAAAGATAAGACGTATTTAGTCTATGAAGTATTTTTATTAACAGCATCCTGCAGCGTGATCTTGATAACAACACCTATGGAAAACATGGTAAACGAAACCTTCGGGCCTGTTCCGCACCTTGTTCGGGGTATGCAGCCCATGACTATCCTTGCGGCCATGTTTTTTGTTTACTTCTTTTTGAATGTGAAAACCTTTCCGAACTACTTCCGGAAAGCATTTAAGGGCTTATTTGTCTTTCTTACTTTCGCTATGGTTGTATATCCATTTATCCCTGTGGATCTCTTTGCAACCCTGTTTTATGCCTTTGAATTGGGTGTTTTGTTGATCTTTGCCAGTACAATATATCGCATTTTTCATGGCGATCGATCCGCCATCATTTATCTCATCGGTTTGATTTGTGTAACGATTGGAATCGTTATTAAAGAGAGCTACTCCTTAGGCCTACATTCGAGCGATATCATTGGAACCTGGGCTGCAGTGGTGGGGCTTTGTTTCGAGATGGCTTTTATGTCTCTGGCTATTGGTTTTAGAATTCGTAGTCGCATCCTATCACTTGTGCGAGAGCTTTAGGATCACAAGGAAGTTCTCGAGGCAACCGTCAAAATGCGGACTAAAGAACTGACAATCCGCAATGAGCGATTGATTCACGAGATTGAAGAGCACGAACAATCCAAAGAAAAAATCAAACAGCAGCAAGAACTACTGATCCAAAGTGAAAAGATGTCAGGTTTAGGTCAGGTGGCAGCTGGTATCGCCCATGAAATTAACAATCCTCTTGCCATCATTACCGGATATTCTGAGCATCTCGAAAAAATGCTTGCAGACGAATCGATAGATAAAAGTCGGATGGGTTACATGGTTGATAAAATTCAAACGACGACTGTTCGGATATCAAAGATCATTAGAGGGCTCAGAACCTACGCGCGTCACGGGATTGATGATCCGTTTCAGGAGTGCTCTCTCAATGAAATCGTAGCGGATGTTTTGATTCTTGCCAATGAGTCTCTCGTGGGTAGGTGTATCGAAATTCGAAAAGAGTTTGCTGATGACGAGCGATACATAGATTGCAGAGCCGAACAGATTTCCCAGGTTATTTTGAATCTGGTTACGAACGCCATGGACGCCACGGAGGGAAATGACGAGCGCTGGATTGAGGTTTCTATTGATTCGAATGAGTCTCACCATTTTGTCAGAATTATCGATTCTGGGCATGGAATACCAGAAGATATTGCCTCACACATGTTTGATCCCTTTTATACAACCAAGGAAGTTGGGAAAGGTACCGGTTTAGGACTAAGTATAAGCAAGGGTATCGTCGAAGATCACAACGGGAGTATACGAATCGATCATGACCATGCTCATACTTGTTTCGAACTGATGTTCCCTCATGCCGGTGAAGTGAAAAAAGCTGGCTAATGAACTGAAAGAAAAGTACACAAAAAAACGACTCGCTAGGTTACGAGTCGTCTAGGTAAATATATATAAGCCATTTTCTGATTACAGCAGTAGCGGTAAGATTACAGTCGGAATTAGAATTTCTGGCTTAAATGAGTAGGACAGCTCGGCCTTGAGGGCATCCATACCAATCTCTTTCAAACGGTTAACAGCGTTGTCAAGATCTTCTTGACTAGGTGTTTGCTTGAGTTCTTGCTCGTAGAAATCTGCGATTTCCTCACGTTTCTGCTCATCAATCATCGCTTGACCAATCAATCCGACCTGACGCAAATTATTTTCATAAGCCATAAAATCAAGACCGGTATAGGCTTCTTTACCATCTCCAGTCCCCGAAGGCACGCGTGACCACTGATAAACCACAGACCAGGCTCCCTTAGCGGGATCATTTGATGGCCCGTCTTCTGGGTAGCTTTGGTATAGGGAAAGCATGTCAGACTTTTCGTCTTCCGTTAGAATAGAGTTAACATCTAGTCCAAAAGCAAGGCTGCGGTATAAAACACTTGAATAGTGTCCAGATTCCATGGCTGCGTCTATAACCGTACTATGTTGAAAGTCCTTGACCAAGGCTGTGGTCATGAACACGAGATTCTTAGAATAGGGTTTAATATCAATGGTTCTTTTATTGCCCAAATATTCTAGCTCTATAGTGTCTTCTTTGAGAAGGTCTTTGACCACGTCTTCCACAAGCAGTAGTGCTTTTAAATCATGAGTATCGATGGTCACGTCTCCAACCACAGGGATATCAAATTCTACTTTCGATCGATCGTAGAACCTCTCATAGGATATTTGGTCTGCGATAATGGATGCGGCCAAAGAAGAGATCCTCATGTCACTGCCTCGACGGTCCGGAATTTGTCCACCATTTGGAAGCTCAATGAAGTACTTATTGTCAATAAGGTAATTCATAACTAGTGAAGTATTTGCTTGAGCCTGTTTGATATTGTTTTCGTTTGTTGTCCATTTTGCGACCGCCCACCAACCAACTAGCAGTGTCAGCGTTTGATCATTGCTCATGGCAGGTTGATACTCGGGAGCATTGTTATATAAAATAGATTCTAAATCGGAGCCGATGGTCCAAGACTCAGGAACTCCCTTTCTATCGTTGCGAGATACTGTATCCCGTAAGAAAAACCCAGGAATCTCCTGACCGTAAAGCTGAGCTTCGTATGGACTCCCTTCGATATCATTAAAGGCAGCGAGAATCTCACCTATGATGGCATCGGTGCTGGCGGTATCGTAACCGTTGTCAGCAAGAGTCTTGGCTTCGCTTGCCAGAGCCATCAGAGCGCGGCCCATCTCTATAGATTGGTCAGCAAAGATGATGTGATTTTCTGAAGCGACATACCCTTCGGCGATTTGTCCTTGAAAATAGAAATTTTGAATTAACCTGTCGCGCGTATCAAGATACTTTTTCGAAAAGAGAGAATCGGATCCACCCTGCAAACTAAAACTATCTTTAGGTATGGAGGTACGATCTGCGGCAAATGAGCCCAAACTGGTTGCCAGTAATATGCTGGAAAGTATGATATGTTTCATGTTTAACCCTGTTATCAACGTTTAAATAAATAACTCAGCTAAAAGAGTTTTTTTGGTCAAAATTATTGCAAAGCAGCGCCAAAAACTGAAAAATTTTTGTCTTGCTTAGTGTCAGAGGGCTGTAAGTATCTGTAGATACAGAGATCGTTACGGAGTTGGCTTCGGCTTCTTGTATGGTTCCAGTCTGCGATATAACTCATCGATATCAGCTCCCACTAGGCGCCAGTACTGGCTGCCATCGGAGCCGAAGAGGATTGTAGTGGGTAGGGCATTGATTTTATAGGCGTCACTGGGATCGCCTTCGATAGCTAAGAAGCTAGGGTATGAAATTTTATAACGATTAAGAAGGGCAAGGTTATCAGAGCCTGGATCAAGTAGAATTGAGACCACCTGCACGCCATTGTAATCCGCATGAATCTCATTGAGATAGGGAATCTCGTCTAAACATGGCTGACACCACGTTGCCCAGAATACCAGTAGAACAGGTTTGTCGTAGGTAAACAAGGTCTCCGTCATGTGAGGATTTTTTGCAATACTCTCATAAAGAATTTTGTCTGAAGCGTCAGGCAGTCCATTGTCTATCACAGCCTTCGGCCGCGGTGAGTTGGTGGGTTGGGTAAAGAATGCCTCGTTAAAGCTTTGTCCCATTAACATATTGCGCTTGTTTGCCGTCCATAGAATTTGAATGCGCTCCCGTGGGGTAGTAAGTGCCAAGGGGAAGCCACTGTCTAGTCCCTGGTCGACCCCTGCGATGACGAATGTATTGCCCGTAGTACCTTGGGTGGTGACGGGTTTCGCAAATAGACGCCCCCGCTCGTTTTCATCGCTAGCAAGCCAAACAAATAAGCCTCCAGTTTTTGCTAGTCTGGTACCAGCAACCCTGCCAGTAATATGAGGCCCTTGATCCAGGTACCCGCTAGATCGAAACTGAAAATCCTCGCCAGCTACGGCATACCAAATTGCAGGAGTGCCCTCGTTTTGAGTATACCAGGCGAGAAACGCATGCTCTTTGTGAATGACTAGAGATGGTCCATTTACGGGGCAAGCTTCGACTTGCCATTCGGGCTGCTTGAAGGGCTTCGCTACAAAATCTCCGCCTTCATTTAAGACTAAGACGTTGATCGGGCGCTCAAGGTTGTCCATAAGATCGCGATAAGCGACAACAACCGAGTTGTTTTTAGCGTAGGCTACGGACAAGCGGCAGCAATCACAGACGGAGCTATCTAATGTGATAAATCCATTTGATTGTCCTAAGGGGAAGGTGATGAGCTGAGATTGTTCCGTCTCACTGCGATAAATAGCTAACACGTAAACGGAGTCTTGCCATAGAAACAAGACTGGAAACTCTATCTTCAAAAGAGTTGGATGCATGACATCTATGGATTTCCAAGTTTCCCCGTCGGATGATTGCGTGATGACATAATTGCTATGGTTGCTTTTATCTCGGTGAATGCTGTAGTAGACACCTTCATAGAGAATAATAGATGCCCCTTCAGCCCAGTTCGATCCCACTGTTGAATCGACAGTCTTGGCTAACTGCCAAGACTCTGACGATAGATGGCTCATTTTTAAGGAGTCACCTTGATGCCGCCAGAGTAGGGTTTCGTGGCCCTTCTGATACAGGCCTGGGAAACGAGCTCCGGTTGGATCCGGTAGCGCAGTGATGCTAGATGTTGGTCGCGGGGACTGACTTCCCCAACCTTGAAAAACTTTAATAGCAAGGTAAGCGAAGGGTAGCAACATGAGAGGCAGCAAGTAGGCTTTCATTGTTAAATCGTCCTACGGCTCAGCCCGGCACTAGATGCGATTCTCGCCTTCGCTGTTAGCTGCTGCGCTTGCATCTGTTGCCATCGATACTTGTTTCGTTTCGGCATGAATTCCTGGTCCATCTGTCGGTTCGGCTTTTGGTAGCAAGTCTTTCTTCAGGGCCTTTAAATGACGCCAGCGCACTCTAATCTTTTTGTAGGCTTCGTCTGCCTCTAGTTTGCCGCCAGTTTCCAATGCGCATAGTATTTCTACATCATAAGCAAACTTTTGCAGCTCTTTTTCGAATAGCTTTTTTTTATCTTCCAAAGATAGAATGTCTAACATAGCATGTTCCTGTTTCTTTTTTTACTCAAACAAATACACTAACAAAATCTGTAGGAATGTCTAGTATTAAAGAAACTTTCTACTTGCATTTACACCATCTTTACAAAAGTGATGTCTACGAACTTGTATTTAATCCCACTCCCATAGACGTTACACCTGAGCCATAGCCGATAATTCGTCAATACTTAGGAAGACTTGCTCGTTTTCGAGCTCTTTGATGGCCGAGACGATCCTTGTATTCACTCTCGTCGGAACCTTGTAGGTAGTGCCTAATGAAACGATTATCCCATTGATATCATCGATTTCGGTTGGTCGACCTTGGGAAATATCTTGCCACATGGAGGACCTAGCTGATTCATCAACATTAACGGTCTGCTTAGCAACTCTCAAAAACAACGCGTTAGGTAGACGCAAAACCCAGGGTAAGAATCGTGCAGGTATGGTTATTGGCGACTTGCAGGAAATACCAGCTTTTGCGTAGACAGCGAGGGCTTCATCGATGCATTTCGCAAGAACCATACGAGTCTTGCGTTCTGATAGCTGAACTTTTAATGGTAGATTGGATAGGGCATTAATGGGGTTATTTAAATTCATTAACAGCTTTCCCGCTTTGACAGCCTCGATGTTGGATGTCGCCTCCAAGCTTAAGGATTGACCTTGCCAGTTACCCACCAATTGAGCGATCCAAGGATGGTCAAAGCATCCTATCGTGACAGGACCATCGCTGCTTTTGTGGAATGTCGATAGGGTAGGTCTGACGACATTAGACGTCACCATGGCCTCAGTACTGGTTTGCTCGTCTGATAAAGATGCCTTTGCCTCTCGGCTGAAAAATCGAATGCCGTTCTGTAGAAATACGATAACTCCGTTAGGCGCGAGGCGGGAACGTAAGCGTTCAAAGTCATCTAAAGCCCTGCTAGATTTACTGGCGATAAAAATCACATCGTAGGTCTCATTGGTCTCAGTTACGGATAAAAACTTAGGATTCTTCCATTCAAACGGGGAGCCGGCGCCTCCGGTAATGGTGAGGCCTTCCTTCACAATCGCATCCCTTGTTCTTTCTGACGAGTCGATCGTGACATCAAAATTGTTTTCAGCCAATGCTCCCGCTAGGTAACAGCCGATCGCGCCTGCCGAGCCAATCAGAGTCTTCAATGGTGCCTCATCAAATCAAAAAGTGGATGTATATCTCAAAAATGC
Organism: Pseudobacteriovorax sp.; assembly: GCA_013215145.1. Taxonomy (GTDB): domain Bacteria; phylum Bdellovibrionota_B; class Oligoflexia; order Oligoflexales; family Oligoflexaceae; genus DT-89. The sequence continues at coordinate 18,907 of JABSRP010000006.1, read as the reverse complement.
TGGGAAAGTATGCCTCGGTTGACGATCATTTGGCAATGGGCTTCGTGGTGGGGAGCTGGTCTCGGTCGCTAGACATGTTTCTTAGAGGACTCAATTTTTACCCGCCATACACCAAAAACTATGTATAATATTAGCACGATAAGGAAGCTAAGAAAAAAAGTTGATATTTTTTCTTGTTGCTGTCCAATTGCCAGCGGTTCGAGCGTCTACTAGTTGTGTTTGATTTAACCAAAAGGAGAGCCATCATGGCCGAAAAGAAATTTTTTTGTCTACTTAGAAACGAAGGCGGAGGCTGCGAACCTAGTCCATCACCGACAGAGATGGAAGCCATGTACGCAAAGTATAAGACTTGGCAGGAGACCTTTGCAAATAATATCGTAGACATGGGGGCTAAGCTTGGTGGTGAAGGCGCCGTAGTCAGCAATACTGAAGTGAAAGATGGGCCCTATGTGGAGCTAAAGGAAATGGTTGGTGGCTATATGACCATCACTGCAGACACTCTTGAGGAGGCTATTAAAGTTGTTCAAGAGAGTCCTATGGTTATGAATCCTGGTGTCAGTATTGAAATTCGGGAAGTCGCGACTCCTTGACGGCAACCATGGAACATATCTTTCGTCATAAGTATGGGCAGCTGGTTGCCGTGCTTATGAAGCGATTTGGCTCTCAGCATCTTCCGGAGATCGAAGATGCTGTGCAGTTTGCTATGATGCGGGCGTTAGAGTTCTGGGTTATTGATGGTGAGCCTCATGATGCAGGAGCATGGCTTTACCAGGTCGCCTATCGAAAACTCCTATCGACTTTGAAAGGAGAGCATAGACGCAAGGAGATTTTGACTCAATCGATAGCGCAGGACAAAGCGTTTGTATCTCATCAAGCAGATGTTCCTTTGCCTGGTGAGATGAATGACTCGCTGCTAAGAGCCTTATTTTTTGCCTGCCACCCGAACATTCCTACGGCCTCTCAGATTGTGTTTCTCCTAAAAAGTCTTCTTGGTTTTGACGTGAAAGAGATCGCTCTGCGATTGTTTTTGTCCGAAGAGAATGTCTACAAGAGATACACTAGGGCTAGGCTTGCGCTAAAAGATAAGTCAACTTCGCTAGAGGATGCATCGGAACTTGAGATCGACCGGCGCATTCCAGCTGTTCTAAACGTATTATATACGGTTTTCACCGAAGGTTACCTTTCATCTCATTCTGATATGGCTATAAGAAAGGATCTATGCACCGAGGCCATAAGGCTTGGCGAAGTGCTTTTAAAAAGTCGATATGGGAATAAGCCCAACCTAAGAGCTCTGTTGGCCCTAATGTATCTCCATTTGTCCCGACTTCATGGGCGACAGGGAGGCGAGGGTCATTTACTGCTGCTTGAGGAGCAGGATCGTAGCCTTTGGAGTACCAATGATATAGCTCAAGGCCTGCAATTGCTTCAAGATTCTGCAGAGGGAACGCAAATATCGCGCTACCATATCGAGGCAGGAATTGCCGCCGAGCATTGCCTTGCCCCATCCTTTAAAGAAACGAGGTGGCAACACATTGTCAAAAGTTACGAGCTGCTTGAGCAGGTGACAGGTTCACCATTGGTGTTTTTAAATAGGGTTCTAGCATTGGCTGAGTGGAAGGGGCTGGAACAGGCATTAGACTTACTTAATGGGTATCAAGCTCCCCCGCCGTTTTCTCGCTCCTACCATTGGTTTGCCGTGGAAGCCGATCTGCTGGGACGACAAAAGAAGGATCTCACTCGTGCTAGGACTCTTGCAAAGGAGTCCATCCGTCTGGCTCCCAATAGCCATATTGCTCGGGTCTTAAAGGAGCGATTTATTTCGTTTCTAAGTGAGGAAGCCTAGATAGTACGTACCTCGTTTTGAAAGGTAAGCCAGAGTTTGCGTGCTATGGGGCCTAGAGGCTTAGTTTTATGCCTCATCAGATGCATCTCGATCGTCATTGATGGCACCATGTCTTCTGGCAGCCTTGTTAAATCATTAAGTTCTGTTAGTTCCTGCTCGGATACCCGACCCCAACCAAATCCCATACTGATGAGCTCGGTCTTGCGGCTATGGCTATCTACAAACCATTGCCAGTGGGAAGCGTCTGAATGATTTGATGCCTGCTTAAGCACGGTCTGTACGACGATATTAGGCGTTCGGGATAGCAGACTCTTATCCAAGGCTTGATTGTCGAGCCGTCGTCGATGGATGACTGGTATCAATGCGATGTCGCAGAGTTTAAAATGCTCGATCTCATGGTTGTCAATCTGAGGAAAGTTGCCAATGGCTAAATCTGCTGTTCCAGAAAGCAAACGGTACGCATTGTCGAGCAAGACCCCCGTTTGAATCTTCAGCGGAGTCTTACATTCGTTGCTTACTATGATTTCCATGAGGCGTTGATATCGAGTTCCCGGAATCATGGGATCTACAGATAGGATGATTTCCGGTTCGTTGCCGGCGCCAAGTTCAGAGGCTAGTTTATGAAGCTCTCGGTAAGAGCTTAAAGTGGCTTTGGCTCCTTCATAAAATCGCCTACCTACATCAGTCAGTGATGGGCGATAGGTCTCACGCGAAAAAATCTGGATCGAGTAGTAGTCCTCGATTTTCTTAATTCCCGCACTCAATGAGGGTTGGCTCTTATGAATCTTTTTGGCCGCTGCTTGGAAGCTGCCTTCGGAGATGATGGCTTCTACCATCTCTAGTTGATCTAAGGTCATGATATGACTCATTGTTTTATAATGATAATTTAAAGCTATAGATTATATTAAATAATAATATTGTTAAATTATCAAGATTTTGTCGAAGATAGGTTTGCAAGCAGAAAGGAGAGATCGTGATGTTTGCAAGACGGACATTGATATTGGGGGCATTGACCAGTATTCCCGCCGCCTTATGGGCAAGGGTCAGTGGACTAACACTTATAAATATCGGAGGTGAAACTATGAACGCAGTCGTACACAGAGCAGAATCGAGGGGAGCCGCAGATCACGGATGGCTAAAATCTCATCATAGCTTTAGCTTTGCATCCTACTACAACACCGAGCGCATGGGGTTTGGTTTGCTGAGGGTTTTGAATGACGATCAGGTGGCCCCTAAAAAAGGGTTTGGAACCCATCCGCACCAGAATATGGAGATCGTTTCCATTCCTTTAAGTGGCGCATTGCAACACAAAGATAGCGAAGGCAACGAGGGCATTATCAAGCATGGAGAGGTGCAACTGATGTCCGCGGGGACAGGAGTGTATCACTCCGAATATAATGCATCGCAAGAAGAGGATGTCAGATTCCTGCAAATCTGGGTGTTACCTGAGAAAGAGAATATCGCTCCTAGGTACGATCAAAAGCTATTTGACGTTAGTAAGAGGCAGAATCGGTGGCAGACCGTTGTCAGCCCCATTGGCAGTGATGAGGATGCTGTGGCTATCAATCAGCAGGCCTGGTTTTCTATGACAGACCTCGATCAGGGGCAGGAGATTTCCTACTCTCAGAAGGGTTCCGGTACGGGCGTTTATCTTTTTCTATTGGAAGGAGAGCTCAAGGTCGGCCAAGAGGTTTTAACACGTCGCGATGCTATCGGTTTGGCTGATGCGTCTTCTGTCAAAATTAAGGCAGAAAAGGCCTCACAGGTCCTCGCGATTGAAGTCCCTCTCGCTTAAGGCGAGTTGACCCTAGGGGCTGATGTATGGATATAGTATTGACAATAGTCTTGGGTGCATTGGTCGGTATCAGTGCAGCACTTCTTGGACTAGGGGGGAACCTACTTATTGTTCCCCTTCTTCCCGTAATGACACAGCTCGATCTATCCACGACTATTGCTACAGGCATAGTTGCCGTGTTTGTTGTCACGGCGATGAATGTGCTGCGATTCTACAGAAAAAAGCTTCTTGACCTAAACCTCTTGCTGCTGCTGATGGTATCAACAGCCATGGCCAGCTTTTTGAGTTCCTACTTTTCAATGCTCGTGCCGTTACAGTACATCCAAGGAGTTTTTCTGATCATAATGGTATCAATGCTCATCAAGTTATGGATGCCAAAACAGCAAAGGGATGCGGGATCATCATCACGCATGCTTCTGCTGGCTGCTGGGGCATTCAGTGGTCTGCTTGCTGGGCTTACTGGTGTAGGGACTGGTGTAATCTTGGGTCCTCTTCTACTATCGTCCCACAACATTGACGAAAAAAAAGTCAGTCCATTGATCAATGCACTGATTATGGTTGCCTGTTTTTTCTCGAGTTTTAACTACCTTTCTTTAGAAACCGCTTCATTTCCTTTGATGGGACAGGTGAGGGTCGATTACGCTGTCTATCTTGCTGTGCCGGCACTATTGACAGGAATTGTCGGAAGGCGATTAAATGCCAACATATCTTCCTTTAAGCGGAAACTTCTCGTTAGTGGGACCCTTGGTCTACTGATTTTCAAGACAACCTGGGAGTCATTGTAAAGCTAACATTTCTGTGGCTAAAGGTTGAATAGTTGCTAGCTGCTCGGGCTAAAACTTTGGTTCGTATCAATTCGTATCAATAATGAATAGTCAACAAGAGTTGTCTTAATCCTACTTTTTGGAGGATTATTGTATCTTGATAACTATCAGGGTGAGTCGCCAGGGGCGTTCCTGATTCACTCAAGTTTTTTATGACTTTATCGTTTTTGGCCGGCAATTTTTTTGTCGGCCTTGTTTTTTGAAAATGATCCTAACACGGTCGTGACTTATGATCGTAGCAACGTGATTCTATCCTGGATTAAATCTACCGATTTATTGTGAATCTCTAGTGAGACCCCATCAATACTGGCTCTAAAAATTCTTTTTTTGAACAATCCCTCACTGAATTCAATATTAGTGAGGGAGCTATACGGAAAAAATAGTTGTGGTAATAACAGTCCTAGAGGGAATTTAGGCGATAAAAGTAGGCCCTCGGTAAAGATATGAAGATTTATAGCGCTAGAAGAGTTTAACCAGCCAATTTTCATAAACAGTAAATAGTGGCTCTGAAGAAGGTCCCCTTTTTTGCCAAAGTCTTTTGCAAGGTATGTTTTCTTTAATCTTGGCCAGGAACTGAGTTTTGGAATCAGAAATGACACAAGAATAAACAATAAAATGAAAAAAAATGTGAAGTTATTAAAGATAAAATCATGAATTTTGCCAAGTTCCACTGCAGCCTCATACATCGGTTAAACCTTCACCAAATAAAATTATACCTAGAGAAAGTAGTCTTCTCTAATACTTTTCAAAGGCCAAATTTAAGACTTGATACTAAAGCCATATCAGGTATTTTATCATGTATTATTGGCGCATTATTCCTATCATTACCTATCACTCATTCATAGCACGGTCGAGTAGAAGCCTTCCGCCGATTTCGTTAGGTTCTTTCTCAGCGGCCCAGTGGGGCGCGGCAAGCCTACAATACTAAGTCTTGAAGGGGAGAGGTGTTATGAAAACGTGGATCTTTACTAGCTGTTTGCTCGTGATGTCGAGCATGAGCTATGGGATTGATAACCAAAGTTTGCAGACAGGTGTAGAGTCGGGATTAAAAGCCATACGTGCGATTAAGTCGTCAGCCGTTGATGCAGGAAGTGGTGATCATGGAGGGACTCTTCAGTTTGCCTTCACGCAAACGGTCAAAGAAAGTGGCAATCGCTTTGATGCCAAAGTCGAAGAGAAACTCATACTTATCGAAAAAGAGCTGATTAAAGCCGGTGGTGAGTTGTCTGACGCAGCGGAGCTACTCCCTGATCATGCTGGGCAAAATCTTTTTTACAAAGCCTGTTCCACTGTGATCGGAGCCGAGATTCAGGTGGCGCGGGCCGTCAAATTTACCTTGCGTTCAAAGTTATTTGAAGCCAATGAGTTCGACGAACTCTCTGAAGAACTTAGTTTTGCCCTAGATGTAGCTGACTGCCTCTAGGACATTGTTTATATCCTATTTATGAAAAGGAAACTTGAAATGAAACATTTAATTTTTGCTTTGGGTCTTGTTGGTCTAACGTCTTCGGCCATGGGTGCAACTTCTTACAACGCTAAGCGGATGCAAGTGGCTTCCGAATCTGTTAGAGCAGGCATCGAACGTATCGAGCGAGAGTGTGCACCAAAGGTGAGAGAGAATAAGGCTGATTTATTCATTCTAGATCGACTATTGCCGGCTATCGACGAAAAATTAGAGGAGGCAGAAGAGCTTTTCTCCGATGCCTCTTTTATCCTTGAAGACGATCCTCGTGACTTCGATGGTCGAAGGACGTTCCGTAGAGGCTGTAGTAAAACCTCTCAGGCGACGCTTCGTATTGGAACGGCGCGGATTCAGTCCCTAGATGCAAACATTTTTACACCCTACGCGGATGAATTTGCTGACCTCGAAGACGAGCTAGAATTCGCCAGAGATGTGGCTGACTGCTAAGGAAGATGAGGGAGTGCAACTCCCTCACTTAATAATAGAGGCTTGATATGTTGCGTTATATGATAGTTCTAATGATATGGCTTCAGTCTTGTCAAAGTCAAAGCCCCTTCGTTGCCGATTGTATGGAAGGAAACGCTTCCCGTCTCTACCCAGCCCTTAAGGAGGCAGGGTGGATCAGTTCTCATGATAAGGTGAGTTGTCAGTCGGCGTTTATGCGATTGCAATCCTCTCGCGGTGTTATGCTTCATGACATTGGTCTAAGCGATTTACGGATACTCAAGGGTTTCGAAGCCTCAGAAGCCATAAGCCTAAAGAAGAATGAATTATCGAGTTTAAACGGTATTGAAGCGTTTCAAGGATTATTGAAACTTGATTTGAGTCATAATAAGCTAAAAGCATTAGACGGAGTGGAAGGTCTTTCAAGCCTCCAGACACTGAGGTTTTTCAATAATCAGGTATCGTCTATTAAACCTTTGGCAAAGTTGAAGCAACTAACCAGACTATCAGCGCAATATAACAATATTACCTCTCTAGATGCTATTAAGAATTTGAACCAGTTAGAGTATCTAGGACTCAACGGAAATCAAATTAACGATGTGACTCCCATTCTTTCGCTACCGAATATTCGTCATATTACCATAGCTCTAAATCAAATTTGCGATCCTATCCAAATCGCCAAGCTGAAACGTCATGTCCCCAAAATCGTGGGATTAGACAAGCAAAACTGCACAAAGGACAAATAAAAATGAAGTACAAAAATAGAAAAAACCTTTTCGGTCTACTTATCTTTTTTAGTCTAGTTATCCAGTCACACCTATCTGCTTCTGAGGCAAATCGCTATTGGGAGCTGGTGTCATTAACTGAGTCGATGAGGGAGTCAGCTGATGTTACGATTCCCACAGAGGTGGATGGCATGTCTAAAAAAGACCTAGAACGGCTTGACGACATCCTTGCAACTATAGACGAAAAACTGATTCTAGTAGGAGAGCTTTTTAGCAGAGCTGCCGTTGAATCTGATAGACATGCGACAAAAAAATTGGCTCGCAAAGGGCTCGCGCGCTTGCGCGAAGCAAAAAACTTAGTCCGAGATGGTGTTAGACTCGCTCGTAAAACTCATACATTAGATTGGTTACGCGACCTTTTTGAAGAAATCCTAGCGGAAATCGAGTTTGCTGAGTCTATCGTCAAGGATGTGCTAGGTAGCAATCCTTGGGAATCGCAAAGGTTTAACTCACGCTACCGCAGCGCCGGTGGAGACTGGATCACTGGTACCACGGTATTTAAAGAAGGTACCGGGAGTTATGAGACCACGTCAGGTAAATCAGGTATTTTTTATGATTTAGAGTACCTTCAGCAAGATCAGGTTGTTCAAGGTTTCTGGATATTTGAGAACAAGCATAAAGGATGGTTTTACTTTCGCTTAAACAAGAACGGAGATGGATTCCAAGGACAATGGGGATATGGAGACCAAATTTTAACACACAGTGAAGGTCGTTGGGACGGCTGGCACTGAGCAAGGGAGATGCAAGATGAAGCAGTTTATGCTCATAACGTTTTTGAGTTTTTACCAAGGATACAGCTTTGGTTGTGGATCTAGTCCCAATCAGGAATCGGAGGGAGCCGGTAATCAGCTCCCTGTTACGGAGATGCCGTCTCTCGCTAATTGTTTGCAATCCATAAAGGAAGGCTCAATTTCTGGAGACATATATTCTGCTCTGTTTACTCGTTTTAATATCGGTACCGAAAACGCTGAGGCTGCTTGCGAAGCGTTGGCTGAAGAAGCGGCTGAATTGCGAGGGTTGTCGCTTAGAAATCGATCATTAACGAGTATCTCTGGAGCAGAACTTTTGACTTCTATCGTCAGACTCAAACTTGATGATAATCTGTTGAGTGAGGTTAGTGGTCTTGCAGAATTGGGAACGTTGGAGAATCTTGATCTCGGGAATAATCAGATTACTTCAATTCCTGAGATTTCTTCTTTGCCTAATTTAGAAATCCTAAGGGTTTCTAGAAACGAATTGGATTCGCTTCGGGATATCGGGCGTGCTCCAAAACTGACAAATCTAGCTGTTGCTTACAATCGAATAAACTCACTTGACGGAATCGAAAGGTATCCTATCCTCCGGGTACTTAATGTTAGCGACAATGCCATCGAAACCATTGAAGCGCTGCTAGATTTAGAAAACTTAGTTTCTGTTAATATCGCTTTTAATCAAGTTTGTTCGGACGAGCAGGTTGCCATCCTTGATTTATTAGAACAGAAGGGTGTTGTCGTGATTGGCAAATCTGCTCAAAATTGTCAGCCCCTTGCAGAACCTCGTTAAGAAAGTCTCAGAAGCGTAGTCCTACGTGCAGGAGATTTTGGATTAATGCTTGTAGTAAGTTTTAATACTTGCTACAAGCCCTCCCATACGGAGCTTTGGATGGTCACTCCTCCTCGCCAAAATACCCCAGTTTCTCGGGTTGGTTGAAAGCCAACGGCGTCATGAAAATCCTTAAAACCGTGAGAGCCTCCGGACGTTTTATCTCTAACTGTGGGGCGTTATTATGCAGGCTGGCCGATCTTTCGATCTGTTCTTTCGTGGGGACCACAAGGAAATCGTAAGACGGTATCATGACACGCCAAAAGGTGGTGGTCCTGGGGATATGGCGTTCATTGTTGGTTCGTTAGCATTTATCGGCCGCCTCGAAGAAGCTGAAGTCGTCTTTGATAACGAAGAGCCTAACCTCGATCCTGAAGCCAGATGCTTTTCATTATTTTTTCTTGCCATCACCCATAATAGAAATGGCCAGCAGGCGGGCTTTTTTCATAGATTGAATCAGATCCGTCGTATTCACGGTAGCTTTTCCGGTGGAGCCTTCTATTGGATGCAGGCCATCGCTTTTTTTCATTTCAACGGGTCGCGATTTAAAGTCGCGGAGCGATTGGCCAAACGAGCTTATTTAGAAGCTACGGTGCAGCAAAATTTTTATGGTCGCGCTCTTGCTTTAGATCTCCACGGTCATGCTTTAGTAGCCATTGGCGATGTAGAGGCAGGTATTGCCTCGATGAGAAGAGCGAAACAGTTTTTTGAGCAACTAGGAAACGGAAGTTACGTAAGGGTTATGGATAAGGCCATTTCCAATTACCAGGTTCTCTACACACCTCATTTATTGAGCTCCGATGAAAAACTAGGGTTCCCTGCAAACGTTGTTGCCTTGACGCAGAATAATTACACAGATGTCTTTCAGCTTCTAACGGCCGTTAGGGCACTATGTTTGTCAGGACGCTTAGACGAGGCTCATGTCTATCTCGAGAAAGCGCAAACGATTGTTGAGAGTGAGGCTCATAAACGTTGCGAGCCTGTGGTAAGTTTTCGTAAAGCCATGCTCGAGTGGTCGTCGGGAAAGACAGAATATGCTAAGCAGATTCTTTCGGAGCTAGAGCTCAATCTCGACAAGTTTGATTATAAATTTCAGGCTCAGATTTTAGGGTTTCTGCATAAAATTTCTAGTTCCTGCGGGCAGGACACAGATCAGTCCCGCCTCCTTAGACTCAAGAAAATTACGGCCATATCACAGTATGGTTTGGCGAAGAGAATACTAAGGCGTCAGGGTCATTGTTTGTCTGATATCACTCTTGGAAAGGACCCTTTAGGAGATATCATTGATCAGATCCACAGCCAGAGTACGCCTCTCGAAGAAAAATTTGCTTTAATCATCAAACACTCATTGTTCGGCATGCTTTATGAGGTTCTTGAACTTGATCGATCTGAAATTGTGATTTATGTGAATCCTTTGCCAAACTCGCTATTTATTTTTGACAGGGGAAACGTGACGTTTGTCGAGCAGCATGTGTCGCAAAATTTAGTTTCCAAGTGTCTACAAATATTTTCTGAAACCACTTGTGTGAGCAAAGCCGAGCTAGTAGATATTCTTTGGGGATATTCCTATCATCCCACCCGTCATGATCCCTTGGTCTATAATCTAATGACCCGCGTGCGAACTGTTTTGGGTGACAATTCGGGGACATGGATCGAGGCTAAAGGCGGTGGGTATCAGGTTAGTCCTATGATTCGCATTCTTTGTCATAGCTGGTCCCCACAGATAAGCGTATCCGATGAGCCTTTGACGAAAAGTCATCACGACCTTTCGGAGCTTAATCAACGACAGGTTAAAATTATTCAGTATCTCAATCGTTTTGAAAGCTTGACGGCTAAGGATTGCTCTGATTTGTTTGAAGGGGTCTCCCGAGTCACAGTTTCTCGAGATCTAAAAGGCTTATCGACAGAGAGATATTTGCTCCGTCATGGTCGTGGCAAGGCAACCTATTATACCCTCAATCAAGAAAGGCTCTCCCAATGAAGTGCTTCGTTTTTTCTTTGTTCTTTATGGCAACGTACTCTTGGTCTGCCACCTATACGATTCCAACGGATGATGTTCTACTAAAGCCATATAGCACGTTTGAAATTCCTCAAGCTGAGGTGACGGCCGACAAGCTTCGTTATACTCTGCCTATGACTATGGTTGGGGAAACACGGGCCTTCGAAGCTGATTTCATTGGCGACGGAGAAAACGGCAAACGGTTTTACGAAGGCCCTGCCGCAAACGCCACATGTCAAGGGGTAGGGGAAGACGCCAGCTGTCAAATTAGATTCAAACGTTCCGTTGCTCTTGCCGACCGCTCTAAACGGGATAAGGCTTTGAGTGAGATATATCCGGACCCAGATTCCTTTGCCTTAGCCCAGCAATTGCTCGATCGATTTGCTGATGAGCAGCAGCCCATCGGAGTGATAGACAGTCGGAAGGGAAGTGTTTTTGATGGTGTTACGAGACCAGTTCAAACTCGGTACCTGGTGGGTGATCGCTGGATCAATGCCACGGTTTGTCTTCATAAGCCAAATACGGGAACCTATGTTTTTGGTTCATCCTCGAGCTGTCTTCGCGGGTCCTGCCGAGGGTTTTCTAGAGAATGCGAATTGGGAAAGCTTGTCGCTTTGAAAAAACACGGAAATTTTATTTCAGGGTTTTGGCAGGTGGATGATTCTCAAGGTTGGGTTCAATGGCAGATCTTAAGGCCCAATAAGTTTAAGGGAATATACAGTTTTTCGACTGATGGTCGTGCTGACGGTGCTTGGTGTACTTTGGATCAAGATAGCAGTAGTTGCCGTTGACAGTGTACCCTCAGGTCCAGAGACCTGTCGGCAGGTCCATAAGTATCAGTAATAATCAAGTTCAGGTTTTTTAGTCTAAAAAAGGCTATTATCTGGGTAAAAGTATCATTTCCTATTCGGGACAATTATAAATTGAAAATGACGACTGCTCGATAACTCATCAATAACCATAGCAAAAAAAAATCAAATGGGCCAATCTGTAGGATTTTAACTTAAATCCGCAGATGCACCGAAACGCTTTCTACGACTTACAAAAAACTAGAGGATATTTATGCTCAGCAAAAACACATGGGCCCTAGCGGCCGGAATAATTTTGTCTGTTTCATGTAGTTCGGAAAAAACTGATTCGGAATCGCAGAACGCTGTCTCTTGGGATCGAAGCGCATCACTTACCGACGAAGCCGTCGACGACCTAGTTGAAGAAGGAGAAATTCCAGAAACTATGGGAGCGTGTCTTGCTGCTTACGAAGCGAGTGAAGACTTTACCGTTGGCGATGCTCTTGACTTTCAAACCCGAAATGCCTTTGAGGGCGACGTCCTGAACAAGGTAAAGTTCAAAGATGAAAAAATCACAGAAGAACAACGATTCATCTTGTACAGCATTAATGCTCGTATGATTAATAGCGTCGATATTCGTTTGGAAAACCCAAATGGGATTTACTGTATCGATATCTCTGCTGAAATGATCAATTCGATCAAAGTCAAGGCAGACTGTAATGCCGAAGTGCTGGAAACCTCCATCGCAAGTGACTTTTTGAATAAATTCAAATTCAGCGTCTTTAACGAAGATGAGTGTGAGGGCGAAGAGGAAGACGGTCCAGAAAAGGAAGAGGAGGTCGAGGAGTCTGAAGAAGCTCCAGAAGATGCCGCCCCTGAGGAAGAGCAGCCAGAAGAAGAGGCTGAAGCTGCTCAATAATTATGGTGCCCAATGAGGACGCCAAAGGATTTACCAACCTTTGACCAAGCGGCCTCTATCTAGATATGTGCCTTAGGACGCCTACGATCTGCTCGGCTGTTTCCGTAACAGCCATAGCACGGGCGTCGATTTCTTTGAGAGCGTGATTTAAAGAAGGATCATGCATGGTGATCAAATGCTTACCAAGAGCAACGGCTTGACCAGCATCAAAGGCCGCATTCCACTGCCGATACTTTTCTCCAAAACGCACGACCACGATATCTGATCGATTCAAAAAACTCTGGTTTCGTATAGTGTTAATTTTTGCGGATTTATGGTCATACCAAAAGTCTGAAATTTCTTTGCCAAGTAGAACTTCGCCGATGGTATCACTAGTAGCATGCTCTTGCTCTGGGTATAGAAAGGTAACCGGTAAGTCACCTTGTCTTGCAAGGCTCATGATATTTTGCCGCCAGTCGCTATGAATCTCTCCTGCTAGATATACAGTCCAAAGAGTCTTATCCATAAATCATATCCCTCTCGTCATCTCATCGCTTTAGCGCTGTTAAATTAGTTGATTCCCATGCTTTCATCAAATGAAAAAAAATGATAAGGAACTGAGCTAAATCCATAAATCGGAAAACATCACGGGGGCGGAGCTTATGAATAGTAACAGACGGGGCTTTATTCAAAAAGGAGCACTCATCGGGGCGACTGCACTTGCAGGTGCGACATCTGCCTTAGCCAAATCGAAGCGCTTTCGTTGGCGTCTCGTTATGGCGATTCCGAAAACCTTGCCGATTTGGGGAGAGGGTGTGGTCCAATTTGCAAAAGATGTGAAGGCCATGACAAACGGGCAACTTGATATCCGCGTTTATGGTGCAGGAGAGCTAGTCCCAGCCCTCGGAGTTTTCGATGCTGTCACATCAGGTCAAGTCCAAATGGGACATGCTGCCTCTTACTACTGGCAAGGAAAAATACCTTCATCTGTTTTCTTCTGTTCCGTTCCTTTCGGACTGAGTACCAATGGTATGCGGGCTTGGCTTGCTAGCGGTGGATCGGAGCTGTGGGAGGAGGCTTATCGTCCTCACGGTATTTTACCCATGTCCGCTGGTGCTACTGGTGCACAGATGGGCGGGTGGTTTAACAAAGAAATCAAAAGTGCTGCTGACTTCAAAGGTTTAAAAATGCGGATACCGGGTTTGGGAGGAAAAGTCCTTGCGGCAATGGGAGGGAAACCGATTCTCATGGCGGGTGGAGAGATCTTTACCAACCTATCTACTGGAGTCATCGATGCCACTGAATGGGTCGGGCCATATCACGACTATGTTATGGGGTTTCATAAGGCCGCTAAATTCTATTACTATCCCGGCTGGCACGAGCCTGGGCCGATTCTCGAGTTGATGATTAATCGCAAAGAGTGGGAAAAGCTACCGAAAGACATACAGTTGATCGTTCGTACGGCTGCTGCCGCATTAGATCGGGACATGCATGCCAAGTGGTTAGCAAAAGATGCAGCTTATCTAGAAAAGATTAAAAAAGAGGGGAAGGTGAGTCTCATGGCCTTTCCAAAAGATGTGATCGCTAAGGCAAGAGAGCTCGCGGACTCGATCAAGCGTGAGCATGTAAAGTCTGATCCGCTTGGACAAAAAGTCTATGCATCCTATAAGGCTTTTCAGTTGTCGTTTGATGCGCACAACTCGGTGACCGAAAGTGCGTTGATATAGGGTTGCCATAGTTATTTGAGCAATTGATTCTAGGTGGAGTAGATTTTTTGGGTCAACGTTTGCTGGCTGCCTGTGATGGTGTGCTAAAAATCATCGATCGTATGGTACTAGTTTTGGTGACGCTTGCTTGTATTGCACTTGTTTTTTTAACCTTCGAGCAGGTGCTGGCACGGTACTTTTTTGAGTCGAGTTCGGTTTGGGTCCAGGAACTTCAATGGCACCTATTTTCCTTGGTTTTTTTGTTTGGGATGTCGAGTGCGCTTGTGAATGATCAGCATGTGCGTGTTGATATTTTCTATGGCAGGATGAGTGATACCTCTAAGGATTTGCTGAATCGATTGGGTCTGATCCTGTTTGTGATCCCTAGTTGTGGGATCCTTACATACTACGGCTTTCAGTTTGTCTCACAGTCACTCAATTTCCAAAATCCACGGCCCGGAGATTTCTACAGCTCAACCATCCTGGGACTTGATCACTGGCTATACTCCCATGTGGCCGGGGTAGAAACTTTTGTGCGAAGCAACCTATTGCGAGGCGAGGTATCTCCAGATCCTGGAGGACTGGAGGCCCGCTATCTCGTGAAAGCCCTTATTCCAGTGGGGGCCATATTATTGGCGATCCAAGCCCTTGGGCTTGCTGTGTTACCGCGATCTTCGATTCAGCAGAGCGGGAGGACTTAACATGGAAACAGAATCGCTCCTGGTCCTTGGAATGTTTGTTTGCCTCTTTGCTTTCATCATGACGGGTATTCCTGTAGCCTTTGCCTTGTCCGGAGTAGCCTTGGTTTTTGCGCTGATTGCTTACTCCTTTGATCTTTTTTATCTAACCGACTTTGGATTTATTCCCAGTAGAATCTGGGGCGTCATGCAAAACTTTACTCTGATGGCGGTGCCTCTATTTATTTTCATGGGAATCACCTTAGAAAAATCCGGAATTGCTGCCGAACTTCTTTCGACCATGGCCCAGGTACTTAAGCGTATTAAAGGGAGCTTGGGATTAACCGTGGTTCTTGTTGGAGGAATATTGGCAGCTTCCACGGGGATTGTAGGAGCTACTGTGGTCACCCTTGGGGTACTGGCATTGCCGACGTTGTTAAAGCATGGCTATCCTAAAGATCTTGCCACGGGTGTGATCGCGGCTTCCGGTACCTTAGGTCAGATCATTCCGCCCTCGATTGTTTTGGTGATCCTAGGAGATATCATGGGGATTGATGTTGGTGATCTTTTCACTGCTGCCATTGGTCCAGGATGTCTATTGATTCTGGGCTATCTGAGCTACGTTTTTTTAAGATCTCGTTGGAGCGGCTCCGGGAAGCGTGGCGAAGACCTACCGTTAGCAGAAGAAGGAGACGAAGTCCCATTAACGATGTCTCAAAAGCTATTTGCCATACTAGGGCCTATAGGATTGATGGTGATTGTTCTTGGATCGATCCTTTCTGGTCTAGCCTCGCCAACTGAAGCAGCTGCGTGCGGCGCAGTTGGAGCCATAGGTATCGCTCTTGGAAAGGGAAAACTTAGCCGATCGGTTGTGATGGAGGTTGGTCAACAAACCTCGATGATCACAGCTATGGTATTCACTTTACTCATCGGAGCTCAGTTTTTCGGTGTGGTTTTTCGCGCTGTTGGTGGTGATTATTTGATTGAGGATCTGATTGTTAATTCTCAGTTTGGTCCTGATACTATCCTTTTTGGTGTCATGGTTTTGGTATTTGTGCTGGGTTTTTTCTAGATTTTCTAGAAATTTGTTTTATAGTTATCCCAATCATATTGCCAGCCTTGAACACGTTGGGGTTTGATCCTCTTTGGGTTGCTATCTTGTTTGCTGTAAATCTACAAACATCGTTTTTAACTCCACCTTTTGGTTTCTCTTTATTTTACTTAAAGGGTGTCGCTCCTCCGGACATATCGACTAAGGATATTTATCTAGGGATCATGCCATTCGTTGTGGTTCAGCTGATCAGTATTTTACTGATCTACTACATCCCATCCATTGCTACATGGCTTCCGACACAATTTTTCACCTCTTAGGTGGTTAATTTTTTTGATATAGGAACTGTGTTATTATGGTGAGGATATTCTGATCATATCGAGGTAGTAGCGTCTATGAAACGACTTCGGACACCAGGGACAAACTTCCAAACACTACGACTGGATCGTCGCAGCTTGTTAAACCATTCCGGACAGTGCTTCTTTGCCTTAATGTTACCAGCCTGCAAATCAATTCAAGGACAGAAGGAATCGGTGCGTTCCGCTATTGGAAGCACCCCTGTGACATCTTCAGGGGCAACAGTCGTGACCAGTGGTGAAAGCGATGACTCTCCTGTTTCCTTCGATCAAATTGAAGCCCAAGCTGGACGAGGCAGTGTGGAGGTCCCCCCTGATTATGTAAGTCCTCGCGATTTTGGTGCCTCCGAGTCTGGAACAGCCAATGTGCAAGCCTTTCGAGATGCTGCGGCAGAGGCAAGGTCTACAGGAAAACCCCTGCTTATCGATCAGCGTTATGAATTAGGAAATCTCTTAGACTGGAATCTGACTAATGTCACTTTGGTTGGCAGTGAACAAGCCCAGATTGTGGTCAAGGCCATGAGTATTTTGGGCATTGGATTTCATATTAAGAATATTCTGTTTGTCACTCTGCGAGGGAAGGGAAGCATGATCACTGTATATGGCAGTGACGCATTGATCCAAGCCTGTGAATTTCGCAAAGATGGCGGTGAGGCAGCGCAAGCCCTGGAAGCGGATCGGCAATCTCCTTTACTTGGACTTGGTTTTAAAGGCGATTTCTCCGGGGTTAAATCGCCGACTCATCTCCATTCGGGATTCTCAACCTCCACTAATTTGCAGGTGATGTCGTGCCGATTTTATTCTGCAGGCACTGCTATTGTCATGGGATCGGTGAACCATCGAGTGTCGGAGTGTGTCTTTAAGGAAGTTGCCAATGCGGTAGTTCTAACGGCTTCTGCTCGTGAGATTGAAATACGCAACTGCCTCATGAGAGACTTTGTCGGCAGTACAGATGAAAACAATAGTGCCATAATCGCCATTCGATCGGTGCGAAAATTGAAAATCGTTGGTAACTCCATTCGAGGCGCCAAAGGCAATGGGCTATTTCTTGAAGCTTCTGATGTGATTATTTCGAAAAATATCATTTCCTCCTCGGCTCTTTCAGGGATTTATGTTCTTTCACAGAATCGGCAACATTACTTATACCCCGAAGAAGAGGTTGGCCAATCACAGCATATGGTTAATGGACATTTTCATCAGCATGATATCCTGATCTACCAAAATGAAGTCTCATCCAGTGCTGGGGCAGGTAGTCAACCGGACCATGGTGCTATAACTATCGCTGAAGGTGTACAGATCTTTGTTGTGCGAGGAAATCGGATTTTAGGTTCTGGTGAGCTAGGAATTCATATGGTAAGCAGACTGTATGCTGATTCCGGTGTTTGGAACAATATCACTTTGCATAGTAATGAGTTTTTAGGTGAATACAGTTTTCCCATTAGGTTTTTGGAGCAGGGACAGTCCATGATCTCCATCTCAAGTAATCGTTTTGTTTGTTTTGCAGGTCCTCTGCATTTCGCATCTGTTGATGGGCTAAAGCTCATTAAAAACCTTTTTAGTGAGTTTCAGGCTTCTGTTCCTTACAAGGTAAAACTAGAACGTATCACTGCTAAGGTCATTGATGCTAATGAAAGTTTGGACTCGGTCTTACTAGACGGACAGAGTTTCGCGGTTTGATCAAACCATTTGTTTTTTGGCTAGATCAGTCAATACCTTGATACCTTGCTCTAAACCGGATTCGTCTAGACCCGCATAGGATAACCGAAAGCTGTTGTTAGGAAGCTTGTCGATGGCGTAAAAGTTTGTGTCTCGCAACGTATATCCTTTATCTTCACAGTGGCTTTGAAGCGTTTCTATCGGTGTGGGAATAGAAATCCAAAAAGCAAGCCCACCAAGTGGAAGATTATAAGAAAAAAACGATCGTTTTTGTTTGTGATTCGCTTGTTGAAGTAGATTATGAACCATATCTCTTTTCCCTTGGTAGCGACGTCGCATCGTCCTTAGGTACCTTTCAAATCCTTCCGTTTGCATCCAATAGGCGACGGCGAGTTGTCCGACAGCATTGGTCTCTCCAGACAACTGATCCTTTAATCTAGCAAGGCGCTCACTAATATTTGGTGGAGCAGCAATGACTCCAAGGCGTAGACCAGGGAAGATTGTTTTGGACAGAGTAGAGAGGTAGATAATCCGCAGGTCCACATCGCCCGAGGCCATGGGTGCCTGCGGTTTTGTATCGAAGTGAAACTCGTGATCGTAATCATCTTCTATGATGGCGACCTGATACTTGCGACAGACTTCATATATCATCTGCCGGCGCTTTGCGCTTAAAGTTATCGTTGTTGGGTATTGATGCAAAGGGGTGAGATATAGAGCGCGGACGGAATGTTTCCGACATATCATTTCTAAGTGTTCGGGGCAGAGACCTTGGGTATCCATATTTACTCCGCGGACCTTTCCCCCTAGTGGACTCACGATCTGACTAGCATTGGGGTAGCAGAGCTGAGCCATAGCAACGATGTCTCCAGGCTTAATCGGTAGTTTGAGTGCTAGGTAAATGCCTTCCTGAGAGCCATTGGTGACGACGATGTCGCGACCAAAAATGCGACGAGACTGCTGGAGATAGGCCTGATAGGTCTGAATAAATATATCTAGACCTTGTGGATTGCCATACTGCATGTGATTTTCGTGACGCGACTGC
>JABSRP010000058.1 GCA_013215145.1 Pseudobacteriovorax sp. | reverse complement strand
CCGCTAACGCTTCGGATCACAAACGCCTATCCATCCTGCACCTGAAGGAGCAGGTTTTTCGGCGATTTCCGATAAAAAATGCGGAGTCAGCATTTTATCGTGGTGACGTAGACCAAGCTAATGAGCTACTTGATCAGGCTGCACAAAGTTTGGGAACATCACCAGAGAACTTCAGAAGCATTGTTTACGAATTTGTGACTGATTAAATCACAATCACAAAGAAAGCACTCAGTCTATACTGAGTGCCTCTAACTAAAATACTTTACGCATTTTTCACGGATCCCCAACGATCTTTTGGAATCTTTTATAAAATCAGTTAAAAATTTTTAATCGGGTTCAGCTAAGATTTATCGGTAGACGATAAATTTTGTCGGTGGATTCTAAAGCTTTTAAATTGGTAACATTATAAATCCGACTTACCTTTGGTTCGACGGAGTCGTGCTTCACGAATTGCTAGTTCTCTTGTTTTCCTCAAGATCTCTGGAGAATTTGCGAGATACTTTGGTATTACTTTAAGTAAAGCCGGGGCCATTTCGGGAGTCACCGAGTAGATACCCATGTCATTGAAATGTCCGGTTAGGATGACTTGAAGATCTGCTACATCCAAGCGGATCGAATCGATATGAGGCTTGATCTCGATCCGGGTAAAAGCCTGATCCAAGAAAATTTTTATGGGCACCGCTTCCGTTAGCATCTAGTTTGCGATCCTCCTCAACCCGATTATAACAAGACAAAGCGTGATAAATGTTCCTACCTTGGCTCACGGGTTTGCAAAAAAAATAAAAATCTAAGGTAAACTATCGCTTTTTGCATTTTTGATGTATTATGAAGGTCAGTCAGATTTGGATCTATTTCAGATTATGGCTGATGAATTTACCTTCCTTGACAATTTCGAGGAGGGTTTTTTCGTTTCGGAGTATGACTTCAGTCTCTCGCCATGGTTTCTTGCGAATATTTGGAAAACTATAAAGATCTTATGAGGAAGCTTCGTATGATTTTTACAAAAACCTTATATTTCAAATATAGTCTCCGCGGCTTTGCTTTTGGGATAGCCATGCTTTGTTCATGGAATGCCAGGGCTGTTTCGAAGATAACTGAAAGTCAAAATATGGAAATTAGAGTTCAAGGTTTGCTTCTGCCTTTGGTATATATCACATATGGGGTCGAAACCATTTATCATCTGAGCCCTCAACTAGCTCTCAAACTACAATGGGAATACTACGATGACGCGAGCTTTAAAACGTATCAATCAGCAAGAGCTGGTGGAGTCCTTAGAGTTAAAACCCCTGATTTAGCATGGACCACGATCGAAAGTTTCTCGTTTGCGGCCAGCCTGGGGAACGGGCATCTAGATTCTACCTACGATTACGGGACTCCTCGTTCCTGGAACGGTCCTGTAGCACACTTTGAGATAAGCAGCGATATGGTTAGCGCAGGCCCATTCACGGTTTCCCTCAAATACCTCAACTATGGGACTCTACTGACAAAATCAAAGTTTATTAGCTATATTCCTGGCATACAAATAGGGCTGCAATTTTAGCTTGAGATTTCTTTAAGCCTCGCTATTGTGGTGGCTTTAGGTACTGTCAAAGGAATCCCTCATGACCACACTCAAGCGCTCCCTTGGCCTAACTGATGCCATTATGATTGGACTTGCAGCCATGATTGGCTCCGGTGTTTTTTCGGCACTCGGTCCTGCCGCCTCGTTAGCTGGTCCGTATCTGATACTATCGGTTTGCATTGCTGGGCTAGCCGCCTCATTTAATGCTAGTTCGATGGCTCGGCTAAGCGCTGCGATTCCTCAGGCAGGAGGCGGATATATTTACGGTCGCAAGCTTTTAAGTCATGGAACAGGTTTTATGGCAGGCTGGTGTTTTGTCTGCGGGAAGTCCATCAGCTGTTCTGCTATGGCGCTCACTGCCGGTCATTATCTGGTGCCCCAGCATCCCAAAGAAACAGCCTTTATAATATTGCTTTCGTTGACCCTAGTTAATCTTCGAGGAATTCAAAAAACAGCGTTTCTGAGCAAACTTATCACCTTGTTTGTTATCGCTATCCTTTTGCTTGTGATTGGACTCGTATTTTCATCAGAACCAAATGCTTATCCCACCTTGCTATATCCTAATAAGGTCTCAATATCTGGAATTTTGGGAGCTGCCTCCATCATGTTTTTTGCCTTTGCCGGATATGCTAGGATCGCAACTTTAGGCGAGGAGGTCATGCAGCCGAAGCAGACCATCCCAAAAGCCATTATGATCGCCTTATCGATCGTCCTGGCTCTCTATATTTTTCTCGCCATTGGATTGAGCCGGGTGTTGACGCCAGAACTGCTATCTAAATCTCAAGCCCCTCTAGCCACCGCTGTATCGGCTTTGGGTCATGAGACTTTTAGTAGAATCGTTAGGCTCACTGCCGGAATCGGTAGCATAGGAGTCTTGGTCTCTTTACTCGTAGGTGTTAGTCGAACGCTTTTTGCAATGGCCAGACATCAGGATATTCCTATGTTGTTTTCTCGCCTTGACCAGAAGCATCAGGTTCCGTATATAGCAGAGATTACGGTTGCAGTTCTCGTAGCCCTTTGCATATTATTTTTGGATATTGGTTCAGCCATTGCCTTAAGTTCGTTCAACATCCTCACTTACTATGCCATCGCTAACTTATCAGCACTAAAAGTAAGCAAAGAACACTGGTACCAATCCAATATTTTGAGTTTTTTGGGATTGTTAACCTGCTTTGTGCTTGTTTTTAATCTCCCTAAAGACTCTCTCATCTTGGGCATACTTCTAGCTGGATTTGGTCTCACATTCTACTGTCTTAGAAAAAAGTACATATCTTTGACTAAACAGCACGAGAATGAATAGTCGTAGGATACTCTAATAAAGCCATATAACGTTTTGGGAAGGTTATATGAAACGCAAAACTCTGATATTTCCCTGGGGAATCGTGGTCCAAGTGAATGCTAATATCACCGCCAACTTCTTTTAAAAAGTTAGAAACAGCATCCATACCAACTCCTCGACCCGAAATTTCAGTCACATCAGATTTGGTAGATAATCCAGAAGAAAAAATAAGTTCTGCTATGCGGTCTGGATTCATTTCGTTGTCTGATATGTTTCCTGATTCAATACCAATCTTTCTTAGTTTCTCTAGATTCAAGCCGCGACCATCATCCCAGTAGCTAAGTTGTAAATCGCCGTCAATCGTGAGGGAAAGATAGATGTTCCCTTTTGGGCTTTTGCCGAGATCTGATCGCTCTTTTGGAGACTCGATGCCATGATCCAGGGAGTTTCTCGACAAATGAACAAATACCTTCGAAAAAAGGTCTTGACCTTCCTCATTCAAGGCAATTTGATGATTATCAATATGCAAGACTGGGACTTCTTTGCCAAGCTGCTTAGCGGTACTACGAATACCTGCCTCGGAATCTGACACAATATGTGATATCGATTTATAGACATAAGTCAATGCAAGATCTTTCGCTTTTTGGAGCTGTGGCTTAGTCGCCTGAGAAGACTGATTGGAATCTAAAGAGATGGTTAAACCCTCGATCAACTGTAACATATCTTTTTTTGCTACCAGAATCTCCGCCGGATCAGTGCTATAATGGAGTCTATTTTTTGCCACATCCGCGTAATCTTGAACAACAGTCTTGACCCTCTCGAGATGCTCTATTAGCTCAGTCCTGTGATGGTCTTGAAAATCATCGCGAATCGATGCCAAATGATCCTCCGCAAGGTGCACCTCATCGGCGATGCGAGAAAAATAGAATGTACGAGCTAATCCTTTCAACGTGTGATAATTAATATAAAGGTTTCGATAGAGATCAAAGTCGTAGCTATCTTGTGAGATACTTTGCTTATTGTCGGTCAAATAGCCTTCAGCCGACTTCATAAAGCTGGCATAATTGGAAAGATCTGTTTGAGAGATCTCAAACATCATTTTAATTTCTTTTTCGTTTTGCTCGGACAGCTGCTTCAATTCGACAATTTCTGTGACGTCCCGAAGACAAATTAACAGCTTTTCCACTTGGCCCGACTTATTAAGGATGGGAGACCAATCTATTTCCAGTTGTTTCACCGATTTATCAGTGTGATATTCAATCGAGCGTGGCAGCTGGGGTTCATTGGCAAAAAAATTGAGATCATCCTCTCCTATCATAGCAATCAAGCTAGCTCTAAGCTTTGAGGTCGCATCAGGCGAGAGGTTTGTATTAGAAAACAATTGATCTAGAACGCTAACATGCTCGTCTAACTCTTTTCCCAAGATTTTCTTAAGGGAGGTAGAATGACCATGGCCGTGACCAGGTAGTAACTGCGCGTCTGCAACGGTAATAAGCCCTTGATTGATGGATTCGAGAATCGATGTCATATCCCTTGTCTGACGGTCAACCTCAAGCTGTAGATTTCTGGATAGTTTTTTTGCCGTGCGAAAGGCGCGAGCAAAGCGAATTCCTATGAGTTTATTTTCGATAAAAATGAAAGCGATAAAAGCCCAATGTAGCATATATGGTCCATCGTAGTAACCGCTATAGACAAAGTAATCGTTGAATCCGCCAAACCAAATACATACGGTACCGACCAGGGTGTGGATAGCACCGTCTACTTTTTGTAACGATAGCCGTATGAGACTCACAAATCCCGCAATAAAGAGAAAAAATAAGACAAGGACAACCTGCCAAAATTGATTGTAGATCTCCATAGGACTAAGGGCTACAAGGGTCAAATACGGTATCATAATTGCCCAAGCTGAAACTACCATCCAACGGCGAAATTGGGGAAACTTATAGTGGAGGTAGCTAACGTAAAAGCAAATAGCAATATTAAGCCCGACATGTCGGATTTTTTGGGTGATTTCACTCCACACAATACTACCTTGGAAAAGAATAGCATCGAACATATCTTCAGTTGCTAAAAACCTCAGAAGGAACGCGAGGCTGAAGCAAGCTATCAGCAGCGGCCCGCGATCTTCGCGCCTTTCGCGAAATAGGCTGAAATTATATATGAAGGTAAATAAGAGGAGACCAGCAATCGAACCAACCTTAAATAAATTTATTCGTTCAGATTCTCTGAGCTGCTTATAGGATTCAATGGACGCACTAGTGAATTGAACATTCACCTTACTAAAACGAGAAAAATGGATAACTACATACCGACGTTCGCCGATATTATTAGGTAGCTGCCAGTACTGCTCATAAGTGGGAGCGTGGTTAAGGTCTTGATCCCAAGCAAGGTTTCCCGAAGAACCAATCAGCCGCTTTAGGCTAGGTTTGTCGTGCCAAACATCGATAATATGAACGAGATAAGCCGCAGATAGGTAGAGTTTTAAACCAACTTGGTCCAAATTCAAAGAATCTTTTGTGATATCGATCAACAACGTCCCTTTTAATCCTGATTCTTTGCCAGGAGGTAACAGGGTGGGTAGGTTGATAAGTTTCGCAGATGAGACTATTTGCCCCCATGAGTCAACGACTTCGTTTTTATTCAAGTACCGATCGGGAACCAAGTACCATGATTCTAAGGATAAATTGAAATCTTGATTTACTTTTCCATATGAAGGAGAAGAAAGAAGAGATAGAAATGATATCAATATAATCTTTAGCTGTAGTCGCTTCAAAAATCTAGCTCACA
The DNA here is from genome assembly GCA_013215145.1 of Pseudobacteriovorax sp. Lineage (GTDB taxonomy): Bacteria > Bdellovibrionota_B > Oligoflexia > Oligoflexales > Oligoflexaceae > DT-89. The sequence goes on along the minus strand of JABSRP010000058.1, from coordinate 31,795 downwards.
TTTCGTTTCTGAAAATTTCAGATTTTATTATGTCATTGCCTCGTCTGGGCCCTATCGGATGATCTCAAAGAAACCCATTAGGTAAAAATTACCAGATCTACGAAAGGGTTCGTAAGATCGCTAACAGCGCAACAAGTCGTATTTGTTACCTTTTCTAAATCCTTCCCAATGGATGCTTTGTCGGTACACCAAAGCAGTACAGGATAAGAGGCCTATGAGAGTATATTCTTCCTACTACTGAAACCTTTTAGTAGGTATCTTCTCCTACTGCTTAGGATTACAATAAATTCTATAGCCAGCTATTCCTATAATTTTTGCCTCGGCAACTAAGGAGATAACAAAGATGAAATTTTTTAATCTGATGATTCTGAGTTTTTTGCTTTCACCAATACCAACCTTCGCACAAGAAGACGCCCCCTCTTCAGATCAGTCTTGCGTCGAGACGCTATTCACACCCTTCTATTTTTGTACGAGCGATACCGAGTACACCTTTGGTACCATCGAAGGCGAGATTCGATTCGAGAAATCCTCTTGGGAAAAAGCACTCTACAACTACGTGATGAAGTACTTACAGACCAATGAACTTACGGAGGTCTATAGTGACTTTACGGTTAAAATGTTTGTTAGTATTAGCGACCAAGGATTATCGGCACTAAGGTTTGAAGTGAGATCTGTTAGTCAGACAGATGCGGCAAGGTTATTATTTAGCAATGGCTATACACCAGAACTTTGGGACTATTCGGATGTTGCCATCATCGATCCGAAAGATGGTGTCTACCCAGAGAATTTCGGCTACGCGGAGAAATCGATTTTTGGTCTCGTTAAGAAAGGTGTCTCCCTCGAGGACATTATCGATTTAGTTGATCCACTCGGGGCTCAAGTAAAAGTCTGTCGCCTTACTGGAAGCCTTCCGCGTTGTCTTTTTGAGACAAAGCTACTACAGGAAAAACAAGTTGTTTTAGGGATTCAGCAAGCCGATGTCGACGACTTGTTTTTAGATATTACAGTGAATGGATTTGCCGAATGGAATGGGTTTCGATTCTTATACCTAGAGTGGACGCCCTAAACCAACATCTCCTAAATGTTTTTAGTTAGAATATTCTACTAAAAAAATACCCGAGGGATCTCGGGTGATTGTCAGCTTCCCTAGTGATCTTTTCCGTTTAAAAGACTATAGTCACTAATTGCCAATCAAAGAGTCCATTTCAACTTGGCGACATGACCAAGTTATCGAGTGGGCTCTGAGATAGCTCAATCGAAAACCAAAGATTTCAGGAATATACGTTCTTATGGCTATCATTGGACTCTATCGTCCCAAACAGCAATTGTTAGGTCCGCGCATAAGTGTAGGTCAGAAGACTCCTTATGTACCGGAGTTTGCCTCCCATAGTCAAAAGAAACTGATTGCATTTCTCAGGCATGTCGGCTGTCCCTTTGCCGAGAATACGATAAAACAACTAAAAACTTGGTCGGAAACTCATAGGGGTGTGGACGTGTTCGTCGTTAGTCACGGCAGTCTTGAGGCAACGTCTTTATGGTTAGAATCCATTGGTGGTCTTGGTAGATTGAGGTTGATCGTAGACGAAGATCGTCGGATTTATGGTATGTGGGGTATAGGGTATAGTAATCTTTGGCATTTTCTTAGACCACGGTCTTTGTTAGGCGTCATCAAATTGCTAGTCCAAGGATCACGCAACAGGCGGGCCGCTGGCACCCGTTGGCAGAAAGCAGCTATTTTCTTCGTAGACAATCATCAACTTCAGTGGAATTTTATTCCCGTTTCCGCCGATGATTTCCAATTACCAGAACTAACTTAAATATTCATAGACTGATTTAGCAAAACTATGGGCATCACCAGGCCATCGCGATGTTATAAGATTACGATCCCTAACTACAAGCGAAGATCCTTTTGAATCCCAAGAGTCTTTGATCATAGGCAACGGTCCAGATACAAATTGTTCAGGTTTCTGTAGGGCTTTAGTGACCTCATCTTGAACAGTCTCTGGATAGGTACGGTAATGATTCCCAATAAGAGGTTTAGTGATGACAGTAGCGAGAGTTTCTTGGCTTTTTAACAGGGCCGTAACCTTATAATCGTAAAGCCATGAATCACCGGTATTAGGATTCTTAGTCCGAGCAATCCCAACTACTCCATGGCAGATGGTTGCAACGAGTTTTTTCTGCTCAAAGAAATCGTGGATGAGCTGATAAAGATCCGATGATTCTAAGTAGGGGCGCATTTCAGGAGCATGGCCACCCGGTAGGATAATCCCATCAAAATCAGCCGATTGTACTTGCGATAGGGACCGTGGATTTTGGTACGAGGCATCGACTTTTAATTCGTCAAAGCAGGAGATAACTTCGGAAGAAGCCCTCAGCATCGGCTTAAATAAACCTAAACCTTTACCCGATACCGTAATACGATCAGGGCCAAGTATGCGACCTGAAGGTGTGGCAAACTCCATCTCGACCCCATGCTTTTTTAGCCAGCGCCAAGGGATAGCGACTTCTGAGGGGTCAAATCCATATTCCGGCATAGCAAATAAGATTTTAACCATTTTTGACAAAGCCCCATCTATATATGTACTACGTTCAAACCATAAGATACCGCTTTGGTTTGGAGTTGCTGGCAAGGCCGCAGGAGCAAATGCGCCGAGACAGTGCATACGGCACGGCGAGTCGCATTTGTGACGAGAACCCTCACCAGATCATTCAAACCATAAGATACCGCTTCGGTTTGGAGTTGCTGGCAAGGCCGCAGGAGTAAATGCGCCGAGACAGTGCATACGGCACGGCGAGTCGCATTTGTGACGAGAACCCTCACCAGATCATTCAAACCGAAGCGGTATATCTTATTGGGTCTGACCTTAGCTGACTCCATCTTTGTTGAAAACCAAAAAAACACCATTTGGTATGAATTTCCCTTTAAGCATTAACTAATCTGTTGAACGAATTTGTTATAAAGCTTTGGAACGAAACTTTATGGAGTTTGGTTAAACAATCATGTTTGACATCGTTCTGAGGAAAAGGAAAATCAAGATGAGACGATCTATGATGAAATCTGGGTTACTGCTACTAAGTTTGTCCTATACTTTTATCGTAAGTAATTCCACTTATGCTAGAGAGTTTGGCGAGCGAGGGTCGCGTGGACAAAATGGCCAAAATGGTGCTGCTGGCTACAGTGGCCAAGACCGCAGCATCAAAGCTACTGGTCAAAGCGAAACTATCGATGTATCTGGTGCTCCTGGGGAGGATGGCTATGACGGAGATTATGGTCGAGATGCTCGCTCTTGCGGTCAACCCCATCAGCCTGCATACAACCTAACGGGAGCTGATGGTGGTGATGGAGGCTCGGGCGGTTATGGTGGCCGCGGCGGGAGTGGAGGTGATGTCACTGTCTTTTATCAAAATATAAACCATCTCAAACGCATTCAGATCTTGAATCAAGGAGCTCCTGGTGGTCGTGGAGGCTATGGCGCTGATGGTGGGGAAGGCTGTGAATGCTACCAAACGTTTTGGGATATTGAATACTGTGGTTTTCGTTTACTGAAAAAGCAAAAGAATGTCGAGGGCGCCTCTTGGATCTATGCCAACCGCAAGGAAACCCTTCAATGCGGGGAGTATCCTAATCGCGTCCGACCTACTGAAACATTTACCTATCGGTGGGAAGATCAGGGTGTCACGCAACGCAAAACCTTTCGCTGTACGAGTGGTGACTATGGACGAACGGGAAGCAATGGTTCCAATGGATCTTATGGATCTCAAGGCAGTATTACACTGGTACCGCGTCTAAGTATCGCTCCCACGAAACCTAGTTTTTATGATGGAATTTCCAATCTACTTGGCAAGCGAATTGATCTTAGCAAAGATATTTGGGTGACGAGAAATGGAACGGCACAATTGCTTGCTCCTTCTTCTAACGTGCCCTCGTACTATAAGTACTTATTGAAGACATCAAAGCTTAGCTATCAAATCAATTGGAATGCCTCGCAATCTCCATCGCAACTCGGAGTGCAAAACGTTCGCATCGGTGGACAAATTCTATCGCGCAGTGAAACGGGAGAGTTATCCTTATCGCTACCAGGCACTATCGAGTATACGAAATCCCAGAGTGGAAATCTCACAACTATTAGTCTCACTGGTGGTTTTGATCCGGCACGATTGGATAAGGTATCAATAAGTGACATTTCAGGTATCCAAGAAGATGGTGAGTTAGTTCTTGAAGATGTTGGAAATCTTTGGAACGAGCTAAAAAGCGTTGAACTTGAGGTTTCTCTATTGACCAATAAAACAGCAAGTGGTGTTACCGTTTCGCCACGCCCTGTATTTAGACATAAAAAGACCTTTTCTGTCGTCAATGGAACAGCAGGAATCGGAGCTCAGCTCACAGGTGATTCCATTGCGCTAGATGCTGGGCGATATTTCTATCCTTGGTTAAAATCAGGATACAAAGCGAAGTATCAAATCCTCGTTAAGCAGATCACGCGAAATGGGACTGAATACATGTCAAATATTGAAAGAAGCTTTACGGTTGGCGAATAAGACGTTATTTGGGATGAGGCGGAGCGAGCCTCTCCTCCAACATTTAACACGCCTTTTTATATTCCTGGTCTGGTATCCTGTGAGATAAGGGTATAGCAATCTTAAACATCACATGGTAGTAGCCAGGATCGTTTCGATGAGGTTCACCTAAAAGAATTTCCACAGAGCCACCGACATCTTCCAGGTAACGTTTTACGGCATCCATGCCAATACCACGTCCCGAAATTTGCGAAACTTTCTTCGCCGTAGACAGACCTGGATGAAAAATTAAATTGGCAATCTCAAGGGGGTCTGAGTCGTCAGAAATAATCCCCCTTTTCTATCCCTTGCTGTTTTAACGTGTCAAGCGCAAGACTGCGACCATCGTCAAACAAGGTAATCTGCAAGTGGCGCCCTAAGGTCATAACCCGAAGGGAAATGGTACCAACAGGGTCTTTTCCGTTTTTTACTCTAAAATCTTTCTTTTCAATCCCATGATCAAGTGAGTTTCGCAGTAAATGAATCATACAGTTACGGATAACGGTATCTTGCTCATGATTTATCAATAGCTTCGGGCAATCAAGATCAATTTTGGGTGATTCTTTGCCAAGGTCTTTAGCTATCTTGTCTGACTGCTCAGTAATCTCCAGCAGGAGATCTTTGAGAGGGCTAAAAATAATTGCTAGCATATTATCAGCATTATTTGCAATCATAGTCCTCAAATCTTTAGGGATCGCCTCGTTACCATCTAGATTACGCAAGGTGAAAAAGCACTCTTCCAAGAATTCTCGTTCTATGGATACCTTACTGTAATCAGCCGTTCGACCCAAAACACGTTCGTTAATATCAATCAACTTGGAAAGCGATCTCTTAACAGATTCTAGATCTTGTTTCAACTCGTCAATAGTATAACCATCATAACCCTGAAGCATCTCGGCATACTTAACCTCTGTCCTATGGAGGGTCTCAGCAAGCTGTAAAAACTGTAGAGTTCTTGCACCGCCCTTTAGGGTATGAGCATTAACAAATAGAATTTTTAATGTTTCGCTGGAGGTATCACCCGACTGAACCAAATCAATGTTTTCATTTAGAAGGTTGTTAGCTGAGCCGAAGAACTGCGTTGTTTTTTTTACGCCCGCCTCCACCAACTGAGCTATGAGTTCACTCTCTTCCATTTTGCTTGCTAGTTTATGATTTGCGTGCCACTCGTCAGTAACATCAAGCATGGTAACCATGATGTGATCAACGCAGTCGCTAGCATCAACCTTAGGGTTCCAAGTCAACCGTAAGTGAAGCAAATCGTCTCCGCGATGATACCCGAACTCATGAATCAACTTATCTTCATTCATTTCAAAACCAAGCACATCCTCACCAAGAGCCACAAGAATTGACTGCCAAAGTTGATCTGCGATATCGGCAGATAGATCGCTTTTATCTAGAATAGTTTCTTTGAATGAGTTTCCGGCGATTTGATTGTGACCAAGAAGCTCCTCCAACTGCTGAGAGTAACTACTATCAATGACTCCGTTGGCGCCTATACTTAAGATTCCCTGAGGAATATGGGTCAAAAGTGATTTGATTTCTGCTGTTCTTTCTTCCACTTTGACTTCCAAATTGGCATTCAATTCGGCAACCTCTAGGTTACTTTCTTTCAGTTCTCGGTTGAGTTTTTCACTACGAGCGTAAGTATTAGCAAATTTTCTTGAGTTATTTTTAGCGAGGATTAAGGAGAAGACGAGAGCTCCCCACAGCGAAAACCAGGGCCAGTCCATTCCGAAAAGAACATTTGAAAAGTCTAGAATATTACCTAGTCCTAGAAAAAAGAGCCCTAGGGCCAAATAGTAAGTATCTGGCCTTTTTTTCCGAATCGCCTGATAGAAGGTAAAAGGTAACAAAGCGAAGAAGAAGAGAACCATGCTGCATATCACGCCTGAGGTCGCGTAATCATGAAGCCCAAAAGAGACAAATGGCAGAAAGAATGGTCCAATGGCGAAAAATGCGGTTAAGACGAAACAACAGGCGGACACGTATTTGAGTCCACGTAGGAATTTATGAGTGACAGAATACTCAACGGCTAGCACCATGGAAAAATAGGATAGCATTGGTAGGGTATAAATCCCTGAGGCAAAGACCTGAGTCATGAAAGATGAATCGAGGAAATTCAAAAGGATTCCCTGCGAACAGATCTCTTTAAGGCTAAAAAATAGATTCACAAGAAATAAATAAAGGGATTCACGATCTGCGCCGCGCCTAGAAACGTAAATCAGAAAACTATAAACAGCGAGACAGATTATGACACCTAAGGGAACCTGCACCTGACTATCACCAGCTCTTGTTTCCTTCAAAAAATATGACTGAGGACCAATCTCACCTCTAGACTCGATTCCAATATTCGTAAATCTAGATTGAGATCCAAAATTATAGAACTGGCTGTGAATGAAAAGGTAGTTCGTTCCTGTGACTAGAGTCAGTGGAATAATCAGGTCTTCATTCTGGATTCTATCAGCTTTCGTCTGATACTGATCATAATGATCAGTTTTATAGATAGTCTGCCTGCCCAGGCTATTCTGCAATTCAATCTTAGTAGATGCCGCTATTCCAGGCGTGTAAAAAGCCAGACGCCGATCTTTGTCGAGGTCTAGACGTATGACCCAGGATTTCTCTGAGGGGCCGGTTTTTAATGGGACATACTGAAGACTGGCAAGAGTGATTTTCGAAAATTCGAGAGAGTTGTAATGCGATTCATTTAGTGACTCTACATGCTTTGGCAAAGCCTTCCAATATTTTGGTAGTTTAACCACTCCATCTGAATTAATCCTAATCATTGGTATCTTAGAAGAGTCAGGATTTGCGATTAGAGACGAGTCGAATATGCTACTAGCAAGAATCCAAAGACTAAGGAAGTAAAATACTTTTCGAATCACATGCAACGCCTTTTACCTAATAATTCTATTATGGTATCGGACGTTTTAGAGAATAGATTACCCTTTAGAACGCAATCTATACGTCCCAAAGGGTTGTCAAAGATTCTGCTAAGGCCTAATACGAATGGCGGACAACGTGCTTTCAACTAGGTTAGGGACCAAAATCAGTCTTTTTTGTGGAACATAGCCGAGATCAGCGGAACCAGAGGATAAGCTAACTTCGAACTGCAGGCTATTCCAAGTGCTAACGATAAGAATTTTGCCTGCTATAAAGTCTGTTGCTAAAAAGTAGCCAAACCCCAAAGACTCTAATCCATCAAGATTGCCGAGACGATCTGTCCTTGCTTCGAGGGAGGAATCTTTCAGATCGATTCGCAATAATTGACCGCCAAATTCGGTGGTAAAATCGTCTGCGATGGCAGGTCCACCCCAAGAGCCAGCGAATAATGCACCGCGGTAGTATGTTAGACCGTTGGGAAATTCTAAGTCCTCGCTTTGTAAGACAAGCTTAACCTCACCATTTTGGTAGGAATAGATAGCGTTTCCAAGAAAGTCTGAAACATAAAGCCCGCCTTTACGATCGATGGCAATATCGTTAAGAAACACAGCGTTAGGAATCGCAACCTTTTCTATAACTTTGCCTGCGTCTATATCAATAACAACCAAACTTGTTATGTCTGTCACATAAAGCAGATTACCGTAACTACGGATGCCTTTCGGAGCATTAAGTCCTTCAATCCACTTCAGGGAAATGATGCGTCCATCAATACCAATCTTAGAGATGAATCCATTGCCATCCACATCTCCCGGACCACCGGCTACATTTGAGACGAATATCTGCTTGGTATTGTCGTCATAATAGGCAGACTCAGGATTTTCCAATCCTTCGGTAATGTTCCATACTGTTTTAGAATTGAGTTCGATACCAAGAGCTGACAAGGACAAAATAAAACTTGCCAAGATAGTAACGATGATTTTCATAGGAGTCCTCCAAAATAGTGTTGCTGGGGATCCTACGCCAGAGGTCTGCCAATTTCCATTATTTTTTTTCATATTCAAGTCACTTAACATGAATAATTTAGATGCAACGAATGGGAACTCCTTATACATCGGCATCATCCCTCTAAGATATTGTAATTATGCATAAATATCGTTTCCTGGGAAAAAGAGATTTTGTCTAAAACCGGATAGATCGTTCTTTATCAGGGACTCATAATAGGAGTTAACGGTTGGAAGGAGCACTCATTTTCACTAAACAACTCTGTTTAAAATTCGCGATACTAAAGCTTGTTGTACAAACTCACCAAAAAAATTCCGGTCCAAGCTATAAATTTGCAATTTCATATTGATTCTAGCGTCATTTCCTAGGAGGTATGAGATACCCAGTATTTTTCGAATACGTGGTTTAATGTTTGAAAGACCCTTTTTAAATGAAATCTTATTTTGCCATAACAATGTTAGCCTTAAGTCTGATGACGCCACCAGCATTTGCAAAAGGCCAAACAGTAAATATTGAGGGACGTTTGGACCTTGGTCTGGATTACCAGCAAGCTCGACAAACGGGGACACTATATTTCGATAGCCGAGTAAAATTAAAAACCAAGCGAGCAGATGGCTTTAAGGCGATCATTGAAGTTAAAGGCAACTCAAAAAATAGGGAAGCACGATTTGATGAGGCCTACCTAAACTATAAGCTTAACGAAGACGATCGTATTCTCTTTGGTTTCCGTCGCAAAGGCCTCGGCTTAGATATTCTTAGGGGGTTTCAAAAGCGTTTTTTCACTAAGCGCCATATAGCCAGTCAATATCTAGAGACCATAGCTTACAATTCTGTTGAACCGGGACTTTCTCTTAGACGAAAACATGACGAAGGGAGTTTTGCAGTATCAATATTTGTTCCTGAAAGCAAAGATAGTAGCTTTAATTTTCATAAGACATGGACTTTCTCCCAACCAGGAATAAACCTAGGGATCTGGGGCCTAATTCAGCAGGACACCCGTTTTGAAGCAGAAAAAAAAGTTGTAGGAGCAAGTCAGTTTGCTATTTGGCATGAGTTTTCTTCAGGCCATCAATGGGATTTCGAAATTGGCCTGGGGGTCGATCCCCTCCAATCTGAACTCTCTCAACTAACAGATTCCGGTGAAATATATTATCACAGCGCTATTCTTGGCTATCGCTTACGATTTCTTGAAGAGAAGGCCGCAAAAAAGTACCATGAGATAGGAATTCGCATAGCTAACTTGGTCAAGGACTCGAATCAACCTACGCTTTCTAGCCAGGAGGCAAGCTTAGGGTATGCGGCATTCCATAATACGATCTCCTATCATGCTGGAGTTTTTATTATCGTTGATCGCAACCCGATACTAGACGATGACTTAAGCTATTTGAGAAGCGAAGCGCAAATATCGATTAGGAAAACCTTATGAAACTAGCCTTGTTTGTCGCTGAAATCCTATTTTTGAGCATGGCTTGCAATTCAAAGAATCCAGATTTTGAAAGCTATGGATTGCGGACTATCCACCTTGTGATTCCCTCAGAAAACTTAGCGATTATGGAATCAACACTCACCCAGAAAAACTCTGTTCGTGCTTCCTTGGAGGCCGAAGGGCGAAGTTTTGCTATAAAGGTTGGTTATTCAGGGAAGTCGAGCCTTTTTCATCCGAAGCGTTCCTATAATTTTAAGATCACTGACGGGCATAGCTTAGTCGATAGTAAGAACTGGCGACTTAGTAGTCAGGCGAATGAGGCAACCGCTGTCAAGTCCATTGTTGGTTTTGAGGTATTTCGCAAACTTGGACTTCTGGCTCCAAAAGTCGAAGCTGTCAGTCTCTATATCAATTACGAGTTCAAGGGACTCTACTACTTGATCGAAGAGGTGGATCTCGAACTCTACAAATCCAAAGGTGTTTATCCCGAGCAGATCTATAAAGCACGCTATGGCCGCCTTAGCCACGCAGACTTTTCGGCCGATAGTATCAATGATTTGAGCCTAGGATTCAAAATTATACATGGTAGCGAGCGATGGGATTCTTTAGAAAAGCTTATACTCGCTATAAATCAAAACGATCAAGCTTCGTCAGCGCGAGCAATCGACGCCCTGCTAGATAAAGATAATTATTTGAGATATTTGGCAGCAGCAGTTTATCTTAACCATTGGGATGGCTATAGCAACAATTTTTTCATCTACCAATCTAATCACGATTTAAGAATGAGATGGACACTATGGGACCTAGACCATGTTTGGGAGGAAAACCCTTATCAAACCGGCGATATTTTCGGAAAAAACGCGCTTTCAAGCTTTTTACTCGCTCAAGTTGATGATCGGAGATCATTTCTATCTATAATGAATGCCCTTATAGACTCGTTTGACACCACCGCTATACTGAACACTATTGACGAAACAGTAGCGCTCACGCAGGCGGCCTATGAAGCCGATCCCTATCTAAATATTTTCGATAGAGCAGCAGCAGTCGATGACCTCAAGACCAACATCAATCATTGGCACAGTGAGCTTCTCAAAGATTTGGAAACCCACAGCCAAAAAGATTAGGCTAAAATCCCCGACATATCGCTGCGACCATCAAAATCAATGCCTAGTGCCTGACAGATGAGACTATACACTTCAGCCTCAGAGGTTTTTCGAGAAGGATCTGGTTGCCCCGTTAAGGGGTTAAAGCCAAAAGTAAGACCTGTGGAAGGGCTCACCCCCCCATAAATCCGGTTGCCTTTGATTAGAGGCGAAATTATTACAGATCCGTTACTGAGATTATGGGCACTGCCTGTGGCTCTCTCGCGAGATCGCCCAAACTCAGTGGCAATATAGATAAAGCTTCTTTCCCACATAGTACCAAATTTAGGATCATTCAGATAAAAATTGGACTTTAACAATCTGATCAGTCCCGAAACTGTTCCCAGAACACGGCGCCACATGCTGTTTTGTGCTCCTTCATGATTATTATGAGACCAATCAAATGCAATGGGCAGGTTAGTCATGATTTTTTGATCGCTAACTTGATCGAAGGCCACTTGATCCGATAAACCTAAGGTAATGGCATTTGAGATACCCTCTCTTGCGAGTAAAAACCCTAAAGCAGCCTGATTTTCAAAGGGATCGCTACCAAAACTAGGAAACACCTGTTTTAACTGTCCCAAGAAGGGTGTCGGTTCAAGCTCTCCATACTTACCCGGAATATCATCAATCAACATTAATTTATTGATGATACTCTCGGCTTCGATGGCATCTATTTTAGCTCGAAGCGCTTTAAAATTCTACACCATTTCAGACTTTTCTAATCGACTTGACTCAGGAGATCGTGACTCAAACATCCCCCTCAGCTGTCGCATTTTATTGACGTCTGACGAATTCATCTTTTTTTCCAGACCTAAGTAGGAATGAGTTGCAAATGCGAAGTTTAGAGGATTGGCAATAGGCTCAGATCTCGCGAAGTTTGGTAAGGCTGAATCACTGCCATTTTCCGCGTAGCCGCCTGACGCCATATTCACATTAGGGAACAGTAGTCCCTGGCCCGAAGCTGCCGCATGTGCTTCAGTTAATGTCCGACCCTGATTGACTCCATTGCCATTGACGGCTCGCTGTGCAGCAACGAAGTGATTGACACTGGTGGCTTCGTGGGTCACGACCGCCATGGAATTGGAATGCTCGACCAGAAAATCCTTCATAGAATTCTGACCGCCGACAGGCACCCCTAAGCGATAGGGTATATTTTTTGGACAGATAAAGGCTGAACCGGGAGCACTTTCCAACTGGTCGGAACGATAGGCTCGCAAACTAGGATGCGCCGTAGAAGGGTTTAAAGGCAGAAAAGAATCCACAAGGCTGGCACCTCCGTTTGCAGTGACAACGAACAATAGTTTTGTGTTAAGATTTCTTGCTTTTGCCGATGCAAAACTCAAACTTCCTGGAAATAGGATTCCGCCAGAAGCCAGCAATGATCCACGAGCAAAGTCGCGCCTGGAAATATTTTTTGAAATATTTGCTTTCATACCTGCCATCTTTATTAGTAGATCAAAAACTCTGTCATGGTGCCGATCGCGACACATAACATCTGGCCTAAACTCTCGGGATTATCTTTGATACTTAAAGGGAACGAGGCCAAACCAGACCTCTCTTCTCCGGAAATATCCCGACCGTGAAAGCGTCGGAACAGTATCGATGCTTGATTGATCACCGTTTGACGATCGATCGAACTACCAGACAGTAACGGCTTAAAGAGCTTGGGGGTCGTCTTGAGCTCAAACCGCATACGATTAGCGCAAGCGATTTGAACCACTCGTTCAAAACTGATTGCTGTCGTGAGTGCTGGAGACGAGATCCCTTCAAAACGGCCCTGAGAAAAAGGATCATACCCACCCAAGGATATCTGATGGACATCTTCGAAACATCTCAATCGGTCAATTTCGGAACACAGACTTGTTTTATCCAGCTCTAAGGCCTGAATTAAATCGTTTTGCAGGACAGTTTGTCTCTTCCAAAGACCGGGGCTACTCATACCAGCGGTTGCATATAAGAAAAATATGGTAAAAAATAGGACGATTTTTATTTGTTGCATGATCATCTACCTCCAAAAACTTTTGAACTCACGAAGCGATCAATCATACGATCAAATGAGTATCCATCATTTTCTGCCGATTGCCATAAATCTTGCCAGACCTTTTGTTCTAAATTCGTCACTGGTCTGCGACCAATAGCCTGCTCGAATATCATGTAAGCTAGATTTTGCTTAAAGAAATCTGATTCTGCCGCAACACTTGCCCAATCGCTAAGATCATTCACGGGCTGATTGAATAGATACCCCTCACCTTCCCATGTGGTGCGATTGGGATTATAGCTACCTACCGGTCCTTGTCGTCTACCCAAACCTTCAAATGTGGAAAAGGCGTAGCTCATCGGATCCAGTGTGCTATGGCAAAAAGCGCAAGCAGGACTCTTCACTCCTGCTGCATCGTAATCCTTGGGCTCATTTGCGATAGGAAAAAGTCCTTCGGATTTGGCAATATCAATCCCTAGGTAGGCACGATAGGCTTGAGACGCAGCGTTTCTCGGCATAATCGCGAACATGATATTGCTAGAGAGGAACCATTGAGTCGTCAACATCCCAGCTCGCCTGGTAGGTATTAAGGGTTGGCCGTTACCAAGGACAAATTTTTGAGGAATACGATAATCTGGAATAATGTCTCGAGTGACACTCCCATCTTCAGCAACATGAAAATCCGCCAGAAGTAACAGCCTAGCATCGCGACCCTCAGTTAATATATGACGAAATAGTCTGTAATCGTAGTTATAGTCCCCTATAATAAAAGGATCACCATCGACTCCCAAGGCCAGATTAGGACGAATGCGTTTATCAGCCAGACGCTGCAGAGCAAAGTCACGCCAGTACGAGGATTGCAGACACTGCGCTAAATAGCGACTAAGCTCCTGTTTCTTGTCTGTTTTGAGGACGAAGGACTGCCTTGCCTCATAACTGGGAGACTGCCCGCAGTAAGTAGTCCCAACACGACGAAATGCAAAGTCGAAATCATAGACCAAGTCTTCACCTGGGTCCGGTTTGCTCACATCGTTCCAAGGTTCCGACCCAGCATTGATTTCCATTATGTTAGAAAAGCCATCTTGATCACTGTCCAGGTCCTCAATTCTTGGAAGGCTAAGGGGCAGCAGCCTTGAAAAGGACTCTACAGTTTTGTCGTATTCTTCAAATTGTTCGAGGTCCTGTTTTAAATCAGCACCGTAAGCATTTAGGGTGGGAGCGATCACATGGCAGTATTGGCAAGCGACTGAGCCAACTCCACAGCTTGGTGCCTCTGGATAGTGTTGGCAGAAAAACACAGTATTATTGGGAATAGCCTGAGCGACAAGCGAGGCAAATCCGAAAAGGGTAAGGATAACAATCCTACAGATAAACATAGTATCCCTCAGCAACCGATGATCCAATGATTTGCCTAAGGATATCAGTAGTGGGCTTGCCTGTAAGTTGAAAATTTTTTGGTTCCTAAACTATTTAACTAACACAGTATCTACAACGAATCACAAGATGAAGATCAAAGGGCAATTCACACTATGAAAACAAGAATAGTTTTTTTCGATGAAAACTCTTAAGCAGCATCTTAATCATGGAGATGATTCACAATCAATGGACATGGGGGATTGGTTTCCCTTTCATCGTAATATACATAGGCTTGATCGAAAACCCAAGTAGACCAGATTGAACTGCTGGATCCTTAGAAAGCAAACGATTAGCTTTTTCCAATGATTCGCTACGAAGAATATAGAGGCCCATGTTACTTTCGGACAGGCTTGCTCCTAACTCTATGTGACCGTCATGGTACAGGGATTTCAAATAGATTATATGATCGCCAATTTTGATTTGTTTTTTATAAGGGGCCCTCGGATCCCACTTAACTCCCTCGGTGTACTTGACCAAAAACATCTTTTTTGCAGGTAACATATGAGCCAGAATCTGCCCAGCTACCATGATCGATAAAATGCCAATGAAAACTTTACCCAATGGAATATCCCCTGATTGAATCTATGTACTATAATATAGAAAATATAACAGAATTAGGATAGCCGAGTCTATTTATGACAAGACTATTCATCACCGAGGAGTCTAACGTGATTTTACCTATCAAGCGTCCCCTCACTAACTGCCTGTATGTGGTTGGTACTCTTTTGTTTTTAAGTTGCAGCGACGATAGCAGCGATTCGGGGACCACTCCTCCAGCTTCCGGAGGCACTGATACTTCCGAGGCCAATGACATCACAGACATAGAGCTAACAAGCAGTAGCGGGGATTGTTCTGATTATGTGGGAACCTACACCTCATCGGTAACAGATGTGAACAACTCTGTGAACTTTACTGGTTCACTTGTGATCGCAGTCTCCGGATCAAAATGTACATTCACATCAAATTCCATACCCAATCACGATTTCCATGACGGCAGTGCAAGTTTTGCTACGGATGTAACTGAGGTTGATGCCGATTTTGAGATTACAACTAATCCCACCGACGCAAGCAGCGTCACCCAGCTTACACTAGAATACGATAACGCCGTTTACCTTAACGGCGCAAAACTAGACCTACTGGCAGCAGCTTGTTACGGAGTAGGCAACGAACCACTAGGCCAAGAAAAAATTGGTTGTGGCGACGGGAATGTTTGGCGCTACGACCCCATGTATACTGGAAACGATTTTGGGACCGACACCCACAATGCCCACACTCAACCCGATGGCACCTACCATTACCATGGGTCTCCCATGGCACTTTTTGACAACACTGACCCCACAGCTGCTTCTCCCGTTATCGGGTTCGCCGCTGATGGCTATCCAATTTTTGGACCATATATCGACGATAATGGCACCATCCGGGAAGTACAGTCTGGATACACCCTAAAGACGGGAGCTAGAGTTAGCCAAACCGGAGAAGGAGCTTTTCCCGGGGGCAACTACGACGGCACCTATCGTGATGATTGGGAATGGACAGATGCCGGCGATCTCGACGAGTGTAATGGTATGACCGTAAACGGTGTATATGGCTACTACGTAACAAACGCCTTCCCATGGGTTATGGCCTGCTACAAAGGAACCCTAGACGCCAGCTTCAAAAAAGGTCGCTAAGGGTAACAAATACTGAGATGCGAAAAAGAAGACGAGGGCAAGGCCTGGCACAAATTTTTGAAGTGAGCGTACAAACGATACGTGATCTTCAAAAACTTGCACTATAACGCAATCAAATACTGAGATGCGAAAAAGAAGACGAGGGCAAGGCTTGGCACAAATTTTTGAAGTGAGCGTACGAACAGTACGTGATCTTCAAAAATTTGTGCCATAACGCAGCCATCGTCTTCTTTTTCGCATCTCAGAGTGGAACATTTTGTATGCTGATTTGATAAATCAAATCAGCATCGGACTGCCGCGCAGCATGCTCAAGAATTTGATCAAGAAATTCGTCATAACACTTCTGCAATGCAAATCGACTGTCCTCATCAATCAAGTAAATCCGACTAAAAAATTCACCATTACCGTTAGCCTTCCAAGACTCGCTAAACAAGGCTAAATTGATAACGTCAGTATGAAACTCAGAACCTTGCACATAACTAGGATCTGCTAGTATTAAATCCACAGATGTTTGAAAGTATCGCCCCAACCTATGATCATATTTGAGAAACCCTGCCTTTGTCAGATTCTTTAGGCTGGCCTTGATCACATGCAATGGTATGGCAGGAACCATTTTTTTTGCGAACCAAAGGGGGTCATTTGTCGAATTCTTAAGTCCCACCATTTCTCTAACTAAGAGTTGACACCAACGACTATCGTGAAAGGAATCATTACTCAAACTTAGCTTATAATTCGCTTTGCCTTGAATCAGCGTCAAGGGTGAGAACTGAAACGTCAACTGATATAGATGCTCTGGATTCGCCTTGAGTATGATATGGGAAAGTTTTGATTTTAAATGAAAACATAGATCCTGATAGAAATCTAATTCTCGAGAGTTTAGGCCCACCATTATCGTATTAAAGTCTCTTTTTTTATGATGGATGACAACCTTTTGAATCGCTTTTTTGCAGGACTCTGCGACAAAATCAGCTTGCCTTTTCATGTCTACATAGCCACTAGCGCAGAGTAGTATATCACGTTTTTTTCTATCAGATTTTGGCAGGTATCCCCGATCTCGGAGTCGTATATCGGCTTCCTTTAGTACTGAACCTTCTAAATCACTAGCATCTATGATACTTTCGCGAATCTCTGTCTCTTGACCGCTTAATAGTAATGCCGACACTACGTCGTGGGCACTATGGGATTCTGATATTAATGATAGGTCAACAGATTTAGCAGCCAAAACGCTAAGTGGAACTTCCAATCCAAGAGATATGATACTGTGACATGAGTCTTCTAGCGCTTGGAATGTCTTTCGTGCAAAATACTGATAGAATCCCGATGAATTACCCTTTTTTGATTGAGTCCGGATTAGCCTTAAGCAGTCTTCGCTTATAGTTTTATAGAGCTGCTTTATCGTCTTTTTATTAAATGTGTATAGAAAAAGGTGAATCTCATCATTAACGGAGTCATACTTTAATCGATAAGATTTATTCTTCAGCCGACGGTGGGGATGACGTGTCAACAAAGAGACAATCTTTCCAGCTGCTGTTTGCGATTGAGCCGTGACGAGTAAGCTCTCTACTGAGGATAACTCAGGCTCTATATCCACCCCCTTGGCTCGTAGCCTCAAGGAAACTAGACTTTGTAACCAGTAAGGATCACACTGACTAATCTCTTCAAGATGGGCCGGCAATAGGACATTAATCCTTTGAAGCTGCCTATCTGCCACCTGGACTTTTAGCTTAGGAAATAATCTACCCGATGTGGCTAAAACGATTGAAAAGGGCTCGCCATGGAAACCGTGATCTTGAATACGATTCCAAATAGCCTTAATCCTATCTTCTTTCACAACATAATAATCAACTTGTTTCGATTTTTTTTTGTATGCCAGTGACTTGTATAAATATGGCAATATTTGGTCCGGGAGATTCTTAAAATGCTGAATAAGATGCTGATCCAGCCGTAGAAAGTAGATTCCATTGCGTACAATCAACGCCTCTCGAAGATGATCAATTTTAAGTGCCTGAGCCATGCTCCTCCCGAAGTCCAACAGGTCTTATTCGACCTCATTAGATGAGACGAGGAGGAAAGATTTTTCCTATCATCTGCAATTATCGACTAACACGGCAAAATTTCAGCCGTCAACCGTCGCGCAGATATCATCGTCGGCAAAATAACGAATTGGGGCCCTTAACATACTGGCATCTGGAATTCCATATTGAGATAGACGATCGGTCCATGCCGTATCAATTTGCTCTTGTGTGTAGGGATCAGGACTGTCTCGTCCGAGTTTTCGACCCACACACCATCCTGGATTAGCGGTATTTGTAGGGTCAAACTCTCCGCAACTTTCATGATTCTTTATATACTCGACATACTCTTTGGTTCCAGCATCTAGCAGCTCGCCAACTAAGTACTCATCCCCAACCGTCTGACTGTAGTTGCTATCAGGTTCTGCCTCAGCCCAGTCTCCAACCGTGGTGATAGTGTAGTCTCGATTTCCAAAATATTGAGCGCTAATGTGTTCTATGCGCACATTGCCGTCAACTTCGAAATCAGGTAAATCGTCTTCAACAGTGTAGGCCCATGACTTTATACCCGTACTAGCCTCTCCCGTTTCCACTAAAACTTCTGCTAACAGGTTCAAGGTACCTCGTTTTTTACCTGCGCGAATTTTGAAATTATGGGTAAACCGTATGAGATCCTCGGCTTCTGTCCAAGCAATATCCATAAACCAACTGCCTTCAGAGCAAAGCACAGCGTAGTAATCAAATACTTCGGAGTCATCTGCTGAGAAAATCTCTAAACTAATATTTTTTTCTGTACCTTTTCCTTTATGCCGGCCAATCCCCGATACATTTTCACTTCTAAGGCTAGCAAGGATTTCTTCGGTATCATTTAGGAAAATATTCAGTCTGCGCGCCACTAGGTCCAAGCGAGGTGGTTGTCTAGTTTCGCCGCCTGGTTGCAACCTAGTGGATAACGCGAATTCCTCACTTTCCGTCAAGGACTCATCTACTTCTGGCAGGTTTGCTGAGACATCAGAACTTCCGGGATTTCCAACTTTTGTCCCGCAGCTTCCGTGTATGATAAGAACAGGGATGACAAATCCCAGTAATATTGCTGTAGGTATGGGCATTCTTTTTCCTCAATCTCTGAGTGTTTTTACAGTACTCGGTAATAAGGAAATATTCTTGATCAAATATTGATCTAACTCTCTAAAATACCAACAGAATCTAGCAACGAATTCCGAGCATTCTCGATTTAGGCAGCTAAGATTTAAGCAAAATCTGAGAATCATGGAATTGACTCATCTGCAGCTAAAGATATTGACAAATGGAACCGATAAATTGATAATGATTATCATTATCTTAAGGGGTTGATATGACGTTAAGAGAGTTTTTTCAATTATGTCAGCTGGATAGTAAAAATCCTTCTGTAAAACTGGATGGTCAAGCCTGTCGCTTGCACACAGTCATTGAAAGGAGAGACGATGGAGAGCTTACTAAACCAAAATCTTGAAGCTATACTACTGGTTTCTGGGGCCATAGTTTCCTGCATCTCTATTGGCCTGCTAATCTCGAGAGGATTTGAAAAAGATTACCGCAAGCGGAAAATCTTTTCGACGCTCAAACTTACTGAGTTTTCTATACTAACTATATTGTTATCTCTGGGTAGCCAATGGTTTTTACTGCCATTGCTGACTATCGGAATTGGTCTTTGGACACTGATGAAACGAGACTCATATAAGTTGGCCACCATTAGCTTTAGTGGAAACACCTTATCTTTATTGGCCATAATGAGTTTATGAGCACTGGTTGGATGGTTAATGTAGCTGGATTGGAAAATTGGGATCAACCGTAGTTGACCCCAAGGCGTCCTCTATTCGAGGTTTTTAGAAAAAATCACTTTTGCATCTCCCGGCCCATAAAATTCTGGGATATCTCCCCGCATTTTATAGCCGAGTTTTGGGTAAAACCTCCGAGCCTTAGCCAATGGCTCCGTCGAGCTGGTTTCGATAACAACGACCCTACCCTGCTTAGCTTTGATATCAGCTTCAATAGCAAGAAGCAGCTGACGTCCGTAACCACGCCCGTGCTCAGTGGCGTGAACTCCTATCCACCAGACATCCCACACTCCTGGAGCATGAAAACTAGGAGCATAGTAGGACCAGCCCACAATTTTATCGTTGGCATCGGGTAAAACCACAACCCTATGTTCTGGCTCGAGCTCCCTTGCATAGTACTGATCTAAGACAGCACCGAGTAAGGCATCAGCCTCTCCGTCTTGCCAAACTCCTGTACTATACGCTAAATCAATCAGTAATGACTTTTCTGTTTCTATTGGATTTCGCAACAAAATGATTCTCCATAATTAAATCACTAAAGCATTTTCTAGAATTTGTTAAAAATGAGAATACAATCATGAGATCCCTCAATCACTTGGGTTTAAAAAAGCAAGGAAAGCGTATCGAATAATAGTTGGGATAGCGAGACTTTTTTACAAACGAGGGGTGTAAATAAGCAGGCTGATAAGAAGAGCCACTGAAACCCGAAGAGCGCAGTCATACCGCTGCTCTTCGCAATGGAAATGACACACAAAAACCAGGACGACGTCAGCCTTTTACAATCGGCTTTGATACCTTTGCCAAAGTGCTGACATACTCTTAGTTGGCTGACCGTAAGGAGAGCCAGGCAACGAAGCCCATTCTCTATTGATCTTATAAATGGCGTTAGAAAACTGCTGATAGGTTCGGATACCATTGACTTCCTGCAAGGAAAGGCCACGACCAGCCATTAACCGTACAGCTCCCTTGTCTTGGTTTGCCGGACTAAAGTCAGGATACCTCAAACCCGCCCAAGTGGTCGAAAGAAACTGGTAGCGACCAGCGGCGTCCGAGCAAAGCCCGCCCGAGCAGTAAATAAGATTAGGATGACGACTGTATCCTGAGAATCGGAAACCTCCAAATCGGATATCATAACGATCGTTCGTTCCTTCCGCCCAAGCAATAGCACTTAGAAAGGCTCCTAATCGCCCCTGCTGAGTACCTCCTGTCGAACTCGAAGCCACCACATGAGGAATATAAACATAGCCCTTGGAGAATCCGCAGCCAGGAATCATCCTTCGCGTATTAACGATATAATGGTTACCGGATGCAGTCGTCGCTGCCGCCTGAATAGGGATGTAGGTACCGGCATATAAGGTACACTTTTCAGAGGCAAGCTTTAGCCCGCTTGACTGCTCGTTTCGAATTTTTAAAAATGTGTCTTGATTACCGATGAGTAGATAGTGTCCGCTAGGGGCATTATCCAGATTTGATTCCTCATTTTGAGGTCCGCAAGAGATCGCAAACAGCATTATCCCCAGCAACAATAGGTAGTTTCGCATATTGATAGCTCCTCTATAAATCTTACCAAAAGTACCAGAGCAATCCGTGTGCCAAAAAAAACTAACTGTAATAAGACAACTTTCTGGTCAGTGACTATCGTTTCTGTATACAGACTGTCAAAAACTTCTACAGATTTCGACGGTAGTCAGCTGCTGATGAGGCCACGTCTCGACTCCAAACCTGTACGACCCACCCTAATATGTCAGCCAATTGATCTATGCATAAATTACTGGATAACAGACTGATAGAGTCCCGCGCTTTAATTTCTCGAAAGAAAGAAACACCTTTAAGACGGAAAGCTCCTCCTTTGAAACCACCAAGACATGGCCACCAAAGCTAAGTTACCAATCGCCCCTACCCCTTGGAGGGAAATACTTTTACATTAAACCAAATCGTAGGCTGATTTTTCGGAGGCACCCAAATCATTCGCAAGCTTATGAAATTGAATTGGTAAACAGAATAAACTGTGATAAGGCATTTATGGTTAGATATATGACTGAAAAAGTAGGGTGTCCATGGATAGGTTGAAAGTCATTGGCAACGGCAGCTTTGCGAAACAAATCATGCAATTGATTGGTCAAGAATTCTTCCCCAAGTCTTTGCATTCCACTCCATTACCGCAGGAATCCAAAGTCTCATTCTGCATCAATGGAGCCGTTATCGAAGGGTGGGTAGATGATATTTTCCAGCTCATTATTTTGCTAAAAGATAAGAAATTGCTTCCGGCTGAGTTCTATCCCCTAGCTAAGGCCATTAAAGAAGAAAGCCAATAACAGAGGATCAAGACTAAGTCTTGGCTAGTCATTATTTCGAAATTCAACAACGGTTAACACCGTCTTAATCAAAATAAACAGCCTCGGTATTATACTCAACTCATACAAAAAAATTTGGCTGGCAGCTATCTCAATCCAAGAGGGGCATTTCCGTAACATTGCAGACTTAGGATGTAATTATGGATAT
This sequence comes from Pseudobacteriovorax sp., assembly GCA_013215145.1. Lineage (GTDB taxonomy): Bacteria > Bdellovibrionota_B > Oligoflexia > Oligoflexales > Oligoflexaceae > DT-89. The sequence goes on along the minus strand of JABSRP010000058.1, from coordinate 9,384 downwards.
TTTAATGCTTTTTAGTTTTGGTTTCTCTTATAGCGAAACGGTGTATAAGCCACACAAGGGCAACAAAAACAAACCTAAAGATATCTCCTCCATCAACTCGGAAATACGAAAGGCTATTCACCTGCAATCCCGATGAACCACAGGACTAACGGTACAAAGGCACCAACCTAAGTTGCGACTTGAGACCAATCATAACTAGCAATTGTCGTAAAGTAGTCCATTTCTAAACGATGATGAAAAGGGTTGGGCATCTTTGCAAAGGGGATATCATTACCAGACTGCACGACTGTACCCTCACGCATAGTTGATCCTTGCATATGAAGGATCCGACCGAGCAGGAAGTAAGGATCATTACTGTGACTGGGCAATCTGGGTACCGGATCATCCCGACAAACCACCGTTTCTGTCACGTCAAATAATACCTCATCATAACTGTTGGCGAAGTCTTGCTTACCAACCTTTGGCGACGCAAAGGTCGTCACTGATCCGACGTTATAATCGTGATTTATTAAAGTAGCGGCAGCGATCTGTGAGAGGGCACCACCCAAGCTATGCCCTGTTAAGTGGAAAGTTTTCTTTCCCAGCTGGTGCTTTTCAATGATGGCGTGAATGGTGTCGGTACGATTCCCGCGCCACGCTTCGGCAAAGGCACTTAAAAAGCCGTTGTGCACTCTTCCTGAAATCCTCTCACCGGACATCTCAGAGGTCCGAATATCAAAACTGGTCCCAACCCAATCGCGGATAAGCCCTCCGCCCAATGTCACATCAGAACCTCGAAATGCTACCAGGACACTTTCAAGATCATGATGGTGCATGATATATCCCTCAGTATCATAACGTTCCGTTTGACCAAAGAAGGCTTCCACTTGCCATCCAGCAACGGCAAAACCAACTCCAAAATACTCGTTTGCATTCTGAGCCAATCCATCCTGAAACAGACGACAGCCAGCTCTCGCCTCGCAGTATGCTGCTTGAGAGGCTGAAGCATAAAATTTTATTCGTCCAAGGAAATCATAGGTGTCCAACATAGTCTTGTCTCCCTTATTTAAGTTAAGCATATCGATTTACTTAAAAAAGGTCGACTAAATATAAAACTACTCTATGAAGATGAAAAGAGGCCTCACTTAGTGAGAAAACTAAGCGAGGCCTCAAAAGATCTGATGAAAGAGTCACAAGATTTTCACTATCTAGCTATAAACCTATGGGACTACAACGGTAAACCAATCTGATGGTCCAGTACCTGCACCAGCATGATCGCGTAGTCTTAGCTGTACGCGATGCTCACCAGCAGCAAGAGATTGAGGTACGGACACGTTAACCTGCCGTTCTGTGAAATCCCACTGTACCGGCAACCAGGTTTTATCTCCTTGGTCGAGACGGTACTCTAGCCAAAGGTAATCATTATCACCCTCTTGTAGGATTCTTGGCACAGGGGCGAAGAACTCAATATTCAATGCTGAGTTGTTAGCCGTTAGGTTGACTTCTTGTCCTGGAAAAGGAACTATAAAAGAAAATGCCGAACGGAAAGTGGTAGTAGCGGCTCTAGCCTCGTAGCGACGATCATAGAAACTCGCGTTATACTCAGGATGATCACGATCACCTGAAGTGATTTGTGGAACCTTCAATGAAAGACCACTTCTTATGATTTCATCGAAGTTTTCACTGTTGCCCATGGCAGCGTCGTACATGTTTTGATCGTAGCGATCCAATTCTACTAACCACTTTGCATGTAGTTCGTTTTTATTGGCAAAGCCAGCCGTCGAGGTGGGAATCCCGTTGGGCGCATCCTGACAACTATAGACCTCCGTCCACCAAGGCTCGGTTAGTGATGTCCCAGAGCTCGCCTCACGGTGACAGTCTTGGTCCGCAGGTTCGTTACCTAGACCGCGACAATCCTCATTGATCGGAAAGATGTGCTCGTACAGCATCTGATCGGAGAAAAGGCCAGGCCTTGCGCGGTAATCAGGCATCGACTTGTTAAGGAACCAGTGCCCACCATCAGCGATAGCATAAGCCATATGCATGGGCTCGGTTATCCAGCCCTGAAATCCGCGATTAGCTTCGAATCGTTTGTGATAGAAGACTACGAAATCACCCTTCTGTATATATTCGCCATGTACAGAAAGATCTTTTTTGCGGCATAGACCACTTTCTTTCATAAGGTACTCAACCTCGGCGTCGAAGTAGTACTTGGGAGTTGGCGTCCAACCTTTGGAGTAAAAGGCTGTTCCGTAGCAATTGGGTCCGTTAGTGATGGTCTGCATGCCATAGATTTTCATAAAATGATCTGGAATAGCTGATGTCACATCAGCTCTGATCTGAGACACCTCACCATTTTCGCCAAGAACCTCTTCGACATCAGGGTTTTCTGCCGTAGAAAATAACTGACGATACTCATGCTGTAGCAGACCGAGATTGTCTTCACCTGGGCCGGTAGTTAGATAAACCTTGTTGCCCTCTTTTTTTGTTTGAATACTAAATCGCTCGAGACCTTGTTCGGCAGAAAAGACCGATAGAGCATCAAAATCAATAAAATCAGGGATCGGAGCACCGAAGCCCGTTGTTGATTGAGGATTTACAGGGAAAGCCTGGGTCCCATCGTTACTTAAAACCGATTGATCGTTAGCCTTATCAGTATCGATGCAGGCCTGAGCCGTCAGAGCCAGAGCTCCGATAGCAATAACTTTGTTCATTTTTAGTCTATTCCAGTTCATCTTTAACAACTCCTTAGCGAAACGTATGTGTTGGTAGGGACGGGTCTCATCGTTTCTTTGCGATGAGGTAGTCACTCTAGGCACCTCTGAGAGGCAAACAGCCTATGAGCAGCCACGACCATACCTGCATTTTCTGGAGCAAGTTGTAAGCCAATCGATAGTCCGGAAAAATTTCATACTGATCAGGATGGGGTTTCTAGGTGATTTGAAGATACTCAATTATTTTAGACGATTGTAAAAAGGGCTTAAAACTGGAATTTTTGCGATTTTTGTTAGTCTGCGTGGCGGGCGTATATTTATTACTCAAGGGGGTGTGATAGTTTTTTTGAGCCATGGAAAACTTGAGCAAGTCAGCCATGAATATTATTGATTTGGGGGTTCGATATGTTTCATATCGTCTATCAAACACCAGGATAATTTTGGTATAATAAGGCTATGGGACTTGCACTACTAAAACTCCACGATAGCAGAACTTTCCCTACCAGCAGGGAGAGTTGGAGCCGAAGAAATCGCTCATGTCTGAGAGTCTTCAAACGCGTGGTCCATAAGACGAGCGCAGAGCAGAAACTATCACTCTACTCCATGAAAAGTCTCGCGGTAGAACCCAACGACACCCAAAGCTACGTCTTCGTCGGCGACCAAAGACTAGCCCGCATCGAGCATGACAAGCAAAGCTGGTTCTACTACCTCAAAGATCACCTAGGCTCTAGCGATATCGTTATGAACAAAGATAATGTCCCCGTGGAGCAGATGATCTACAGAGCCTACGGCTCCGAGTTCAAACCCGAAGACCAAGGCGCTGACGGCGCAAACTGGGCCAGCCATCAAACAGCTAATACCGCTTTGATGCCAAATGAAAAGACCCACCATCGTTTTACAGGACATTATTTGGATGATGATACGGGGTTGTATTATTTTGGGGCTCGGTATTATGATCCTGGGTTGGGGCGGTTCGTTTCGGCTGATCCTTTGTTTATTGCTAGACCGGAAGTTTGCATTGAAGACCCAATGAGTTGTGGCCTTTACAATTACGCTCGCAATAATCCTATAAAATTTACAGATCCAACTGGCTTGGCGCCTGGTGATATCTGGTTATATAGGAGTGATGGGTCTAGTTTATCTGATAGTATAGTTACTGCGCAAAATCTGATCGGCGAAAAAGGTCCTTATTCCCACGCTTCAATCGAACTTGATCGAGGTCAGAGTTTTTCCTCAGACGGTAGGGGCTCGCACATAGAAGATAACAGTACGATTTTGAAACAACTAGATAGTAGAACAATAGACATATACCGACACAAAGACTCAAGTTCTTTTAACGTAGAGTCTGCTAGATCGTATGCAGAATCGACTGTTGATAGTAAGATTGAGAGCAGAACTTTCAATCCTAGTGTAACAATTATGGGAAAAACAATGTCAGTTCAAATAAAAACTCCTGAGATAAGAACCAATGAGTACATACTAAATGGTGTTTGTTCGACGAATACCGCAAGTTGCGGAGAGGCTGGTGGATTAACCTTTGATGACCATGGAGCTTTTGAATCTCCTAACGATTTGTCAACTGATTCAAATTTGGAAAAAGTTGGTTCCTATGATCATAATAGGCAGCAATCCATAGATTTGACTAATCAACAGTAGGATATGCTGATCAATATGGAATCTATAAAACTTACGAGTATTGGGGTTGTGACAGGTATTTTAAACTTTTTCGTTTATATAAAAATATCTAAGTACCATGCTATCAACTTTCCAGACTATCGCCATCCCGATGATGGGATTTGGTTTTTTATCTTTTCACTTGTGGTGGTGATAGCTAATTGTATTTTACTTTGGAAACTAAAGAAGAGTATCAAAAAATTTATCTGTATCTCCGTTACCTTGCCCTTTATTGTACTATTTCTGGCTAGCGCGATTGGAAATCTTTTAATGTGGTAGTAGAATACAGATTAACTTGGGGCTATACAACTTCGTTACCGTCATTCCCGCCAACTCTGGCACACCTAATTCCTCGTATCAAGAACCTCTTCAAACAAGCTGGCAACCTCATCACGCTTGTCGTTGCGCGCCTTTTTTTTAAGATAAGCTTGGAGGGAGCAATTTCATATCAAGAGGGAATAGAGCACCCGTTCCTCCGCCTTTGGGCTAGGGGAACGGGATGCTTGCATGCTAGACTGGTTGGAAAATTGACGAGGTTTGTATGCCAAAAATAGGAAGACCAACTAAGTACAAGGAAGAATATTGCGATCTTGTGATTAAGCATATGAGCGCAGGAAAGTCTCTAGCTTCGTTTGCTGCTACAATTGGAACGAATCGCCAGCGCATTTGGCAATGGAGGCAGAAACATAAAGAGTTTCAGGACGCTTGTGAGGCGGCTGCTGAAGCCTCTCAGAGTTGATAGGACGGAGTGGGAGTTTAGATCTCTCTGTGTATGAGCCTCGATACTCAGTAGCATAACAGAGCAAATCGTTGCAAGAACTTGGTATGAACAGCACCAATTCCGAAGCACTACTTCAAAATGCTTTTGTTAGACCTAAGCTTGTCCGGTATGCCCGGTAACTTCAATTTATTTATGAATAGCGAAAATTCCTGACCGTCCTGCTATCATCTCGTCGAAGGTATTAATGTTCTATTCTTGCGACTTTTCACGAAAATTTGATAGGCTACTCCCTCTGACCCAATCGGATTGGAAATGATCTCATCGTGGTGACAGCGAAAGGTCACATGGAGAATTGGATTTTCACCAGAAATGTACCTCAAGCCTATAACATTAGACTCAGTCAGTCTAATGACATCGACGATAGAATTGGACATCTGGTCGCTGGTAATGGGTACGATTATTATAGATGCCAAGACTATTCAGCAACAGACTTCTGAGCTAGTTTAAGCTCTTCTCCTACTATTGTTCTAATCTCTTTTTTTATTCCATCATGATCAATATGCTGTCTTAAGGCTTGGTTAATTAGCGATTGATAATTTCCACCGCCGGCACATTGATCTTTAAACCATTTCAAAATATCTTGATCGACTCTAATTGTAATTCGTTCTTTGGTGGTGGAATCAGCAATTACAGGCCCCTTCTTACCTTTTGAAAAATCGTATTCATCCCTCATAAAACTTCCTCTCTTTCTTGGTAGCCTTTCGAGCGCTGATAATTCGCAAAGTGTCATTACGCCAAGTGTAGCAAACAACAAGAATGCGGGAGTAACCGCCCATTCCTATAGCTACATGCCTAAGCTCCTCATGATCCTCATCGTCAATTACAACCGCAAGTGGATCGGTTAGAACTGGTGTCACATCCACAAAATCTATGCTGTGTTTATCGATATTTGAAAGTCGCTTTTCCTCCCCATTCTATGGAATCCAAACTAACCTTTTTTTCCTTATTGTACATACAATCGTACACTATAGGGGAAATCTAAAGCTTTTTCGTAGTTTAAGCAATATGTCAATAAATTCGGCAGAATAGCCGGTACTAGATGTCCTTGAAAGCTCCCTCCTCGCAAGCCCGTCCTGCCCCAACCTCAACTCTCGATTCCTTCCAAATTCTAAATTCAGCAAAACCCAAAGTAAAAAAGCCAAAATTTGAAAAGAATATTCGCGCATTTGAGTCATATTCTTACGCGGGGAACCAAAAAAGATATTCGTCGCACTAACGATTTTCATGTTCAAGGTCATGAAGCTACAATGAACTGTAATAAATCATTTGAGCGTTCTCATTAAGTCGGAAAGCTTTCTCGAGAGCCCGAAGAAGAAACGAGGACTCTGAGAATCCAAAAGGAGAGATAGGTATGACGCCTTTCCCTAGGCATCATTCGCTTGCAGTTTTCAAAGCCTTTTTACTAGACTTCTTCTCCTGTGATACAGTCAATAGCGTTAGAACCTTCTGGACCTATAAAGCTAAGGGTTGATACCTTTGCTCTTCCGGGTCTTAGGGTTAGATTCCATTTGATTTGGCTGCTTGTTTCCTGAACATCGATGGTCATCTCAAATTGATTGTTAGTTATGACCTTGAAATCGGTTGCCTTGATAATGACTCGTTGAGCATTCTCTTGATCTGACAGTAAAAAAGCCGAAGGTTCTGCTGAAAAAATTTGAGCGAAAAATTCATAAGTGCCAGATTCACCCTGAGCATTGGTGAATTCGCACTTAGCTAGAGGTTGCCAAATCTCAACTGGAGCTGCTTCCACAGCGGTTGGCTCATTTGGGCTGGCATCATCTGAAATAGCCAGCAACTGGGAGCTGGCCAACACAGAAACGACAAAAGCAGCTGAAATTGTTAAGAGTTTTATGTTTTTCATGACATTCTCCGGATAGTTTTAGTCCTGAGATTACCTAGCAACAAATCATCGGCCCATCAAGCAAAACGCCATAATGACTTATACGTCCTTGACGAGTTTCACATGTATGGAAAATGCTGATTAGGCCGCGGTAAATTTTTGCAATGATGAGTGTTTTAGAGACTCCTTGGGAGGGCGCGGATGATTGAGTCCTCAGTAGCATAGTATCTGCGAACTTAGGTATCAAAAAATTACAGCCTATTCAGGCTTTTTTTCGACTTTTTGTTTCGATTTTAGGCAAAATTGTACCTAAATCTAGACACAATAGAAATCGTCATGGTTTAAAACTTGGATTGAGATATATGCAAAGCGATAAGGGTCTTTCAGGGCTTATCCTTTAAACCCGAACTTTTATATAAATGAGGCGCTATCTAGTGCCGCTCTTTTCACTACCATCACAAAATGCTAATCTCACATAACTCAGCTCAGATGATTATTGAAGGACATAGAAATGATTAAAATTCTTATAACGATGTTACTCGCAATACCCAGCCTACATGCCGCCGCAACCCCAGAAGCAAATGGTCTTATAACAGTAAAAAGCAAGCATTCGGTCAAACAAACGATTGAAAAGTTTGAGAAAGCCGTTAAAGAAAAAGGACTCAAGCTTTTCACAAGGCTCGACCATGCTGCAGCGGCGAAGGAATTCGGACTAAAGATGCCCCCTGCCACCGTGATTGTATTTGGCAATCCGAAGATGGGCACTCCCGTTTTTATCAAACACCCAACGGTTGCCATAGACCTACCTCCTAAAGCGATGGTCTGGCAAGATGCGAAAGGTGATGTTTATTTCAGCATTAACTCGGCGCAATACCTGTTTGAAACCATCTATCCAAGGCATGGGATTAAGCCCAAGAAAGACGCTGTGAAGAGGGTTACGGCATTGTATGAGTATTTCGCAAAGGCGGCCACGGAATAGCTATGCCTCAAATTCAGAATGCTCCCGTAATGGGACTCCCATGACAACTGACGCCTACTCTTTCGTTTCCACACTGGCATCGATCACTTTTACCGACGCGAAAAAACTGTTAGCTTGGGTCAAATTTTGACCCAAGCATGAAATAAGGTCAGTTAAAATTCTGCAGTAACAAATAGTCGCTCATATAATGAACAAAGGAGGCACCCATGGCAAGATTTTTAGTCGCATTAGGAATTGGCATTGCCCTCGTAGGACTGATTATGCATTTCTTTCCCAACTTTAAGATCGGTCGTCTACCAGGTGACTTTCACTTTAAACTCGGCGAGACTGGTAATTTCTACTTTCCATTGACGACGTCTATAATCGCTAGCGTCGTTTTATCTTTCATTCTTTATGTGATGCGGAAGCTTTTCTAGTCTAATCTGTTTTATAAACCTGTAAAACCTCTATGCACTCTAGGACATATGTCCAGCAAAAGAATCACATCCGACGAAGCTCATCCACCCCAACAGGACGATATCCATTCGCTGCAAGCCCGACATTGCGCATACTTACACCCTTAAACTCAGCACGTTGCCAGAGTCCGTGCACGTGCCCGCAAACGAGTAAGGGTTGATCGCCTGTGGCCATTATCTCAGCGCAATCAAAAAGATGATGAGCCCACTTAGTGATGATTCGTGTAGCCCGTTTTTTATCTCGGACATCCACATCCATTTCAAATGCATTATGATTACCCGCATCGATATCCTGATAGAGATCTTTCACGGGAAAGTGAGATAGGTAAAGACTCTGATCTTTATAATTAACAAATAAGCTATCATGAATCTCGGAGAATCCCATATCGCGCAGAAGGGTTTCATCGGGGTCATGATTCCCCCTCACAACAGTCTTGACACCATGCAATCGATGCAGAATTTCTGCTGATTCGCCTCTGCTTCCGAAAGAAAAGTCTCCTAGAAAATATACTTGATCTTCAGGTGCTACGAGTTCGTTCCACCGCGCGATGATAAGCTCGTTATAGTGGTAAATACTTCCAACATGCCCAAGGTGCTCTCTAATAGCCTCTTCGTCATAGCGCAATATATTCTTGTGAAAGAAATGGACATCCGAACTAAAAAACATACGTCCCATTGCCAATCTCCTTTGTTCGTCCGTAAACAAGTTACTTTCGTATTATCAAGATGCACGCCACCGCGAAATATTGCATGAATCCTGCTTTCTACCATCTCACGACTAAATTTATGGCCAAATATGAGCCAACGCGAAGCGATGGAGACCTTAAGGCGGCCCATTTTTGTATCCAGAATAAAACGAAGTTATTGACAGCCTCCCGCCACTATACCGCTGACGCGGCTATAGTGGGGGATTCCTGGGCCACTTTAGGCACCAGCGATTCCCGCCCGAATCGGAGAATGTT
>JABSRP010000057.1 GCA_013215145.1 Pseudobacteriovorax sp. | reverse complement strand
CACCAAGAAGTACCTATAAATATTACGGTTCTAACTGGTACTGGGAGCTGAATCCAGCCTTAAGTTAACAGCATTGCCTAGACCAGCAGGTTAAAAATCTTTGACGATGTCAAAGCTGTAAACACACGTTCAAGATGGGCCGGCTTGAAATATTAGTTAGTTACAGCTGGAATAGATAGTGCATACGTACTAGAAACTTACAGGAGCGTAATATTGATGAGAGTGAACCTAACTGGATGCTTAATCCTAATATGCGTTATCGGAAGTCTAGCTTGTCAAAGGACAAGAGATATTGACTCTGAAAAGTCATCTACCAAAACCGGTTCTACCCCGAAAGTTGGTCCTGAGCCTGGACAAAACTTTCCCGCCGGAGTTGCTGATGCAAACAGACCCGATGTACCGGGAGAAGAAAGCGAAGTGATTCGCGCCATTCCTTCGGAAAAAGTAGTCTTCGAAATCGTAGACTTCACAGCTGACCCTAAATATTTCAATGAGAACAATCCTGTTGAAGGTGCCTTGAAGCCTTGCGCCCCTCAAGACTTTGCTATGTTAACGATTTCTGATCGTGACTCAAACAAAGTTTGGCTGTGTGACAAAGATAATCAAGGAGAGTACGTCTGGGCTCCGCAAACGGATTTTCTTGCGACCTTGGTGGATGATACTGAGGTCGATGTAACCATGGCCAAAGCTCAATCTTTTGCCTTTATGCGAGATGATCAAGTCTACTGGGGCTGGTACTATTCCTTTGAGGGCGAGTATGCTGACATCCCTGTTGATGGCTTTAACGTCTATATCAACACTGAGATCGATGGTGACATCGAAAGATCAGTCTTCGAGGCTAGTTTTACCGCCTTTACGGAAAATGCGACCATTTCGATTTTTGACAATACAAACGACGTCGCATTATCTGTGGACTCTCGTAGTGATGGTGAGGAGGGCTCCTTCAAAATTCGCTTTGATGGGGAAGACTTATATACCATTGAGGGGATCCCTTTTTCCTTCGATACTTAACGGTAAATTTAGAATGATAAATCGGTGCCATCTATGAAATGATAGGTGATATCAATGGAAGCACCGATTTGCGTGCAATTCACAATCTCCTGAAAGGGAATACGGTTCATCTCTGTGCTACAACCTTGGATGGTGACCGATTCCAGTTCGATGATATTGTTGAGCACTATAGTAAAGTTTGGGAACGTGCCACGGATCGATGGAATCGGCCTAAGGTAAATTTGATTACTAGCAGTGGCAACCAACTCATCTTCGATGAAAAAATCCACGATTACCCGTCTTGTTCCTTGAGAGGGATTGAGGATGACTTCAATGCTTTCTTCGAATGGAATGGTGGTAAATGTCTTAGCTGTCGGTAGAATATCACCGCGAACCTGTATATCTAAATCTTCAAAGGTACTGTACCTAGGAAAGATCGAAATTCTAGGTTGATCGGTAAGGTAGATTTGATTTTCGAAATCCACAGCTGTTTCTTCGTAATCATCTTGGTGAGTGATGGCAACATCCAAATTTGGACAAAGGTTGCCTGCGATATCTGCTACCTGAACTCTTATTTGGTTCGTCTGATTTTTTTTTTAGAGTCATATCAATCTGATTGTTATCAGGCATGGGTAGCCATGATACTTCTGAGGTAATATCTCCCATAAGGCGATAACGCAGCGGGTAAGGATCTATAGCTGTGATTTCCAAAGATGTTTCGAGCTCATTGGAGGTGGTGGTAAAGGCTCGGATAGAGCAGGAGCTAGGCGGGGTAGATTTTTTAAGGATTTTATAGGTGAATGTGGTGGATTCCACACCAAAAATATTGCGATACTTGACATTGACTCCTTTAAATCCATCGGCTGCTGATACTTGAAGGGGAATCACGCCATCGGAGGGAATGCGAAGCCATTTCCCATTGAGAGATTGCGATAGATCCCCTTCTAGCCAGATGTCTACTACCGCAGGCTCCTTGTTGTTAGGGATAATTAGGGATACCAAATCGTCTGCCGTTGCCTCCTCTGAGAAATACAGATCATCAGGGTTGGATGGACGTGTTGTCCTATACTCCCAAAAAAGGCTATCTGTGAGATAGGGAACCTGATCGCGGTTATAAAGCGTAACGGTCAGCTTCTGTAGGCCCTCGTCCTCAGCTAAAATCTCAACGGAGTCCAAGACAGGATGAATCGTATCTTTTTCCACCTCCGCCGCGAAGCCATCACCCGACAAGCTAAAAAACGAACGGGCTTCGCCTTGAGTTGACAGAAGTAGGCGGTTAAGACCGTTGGAGCTTGCCGTAGTCTCCAGTTCGTAAGTGACGATACTATCGTCAGCAGCAATGGAGCAGCCGACGATAAAAGTCCCGAGCAGCAGGCTTCTGCTTATGTCGGATTTAAGGCCCATCGCCCGACTGCACAATAGTAGTTACGTCGACATTAAAATAAAGATACGATGGACCTGACTTTAGGACAAGGATCATGTTTGGGTTCGTGTGCATGGGTGCTGCCGACGACACCACCATAACGTCGGCATCTCCCGTATCTGCTGTGATAAATCCGCCATTGGTCAATGCCGGGCTACCACCACCAGCTACAAATGCCTCGGAACCCATATCAATCTGACTCCCACCCCCATAAGCCGTAAAAAGAGCATCCAGTTCGGTAGCATTGGGGGTACCAGAGTAGGTATCTAAGCCTATGGCCATATAAATAGAGTCGAGACGGACATCGAAACAAGTGATATCACTTCCCGTTCCTGTTACAGTTTGATTGCATTCAAATTGAAACCGAAATTCTCCATTGCCATCTGCCGTGATCCCAACAAGTTCAACTTGATTGATGGCGAAATCTGGAGCTGCTTGACCGTCTACTGTGATGGCTGAAGATTCTCTTACCGTAGGCTCACCTATGGTCTCGTCGGATCCCTCTGTCAGCTCTGAGAATTGGTAAGTGATGACATCCGCATTGGTAACGGGATTAGAAAGGGTGGCAAGAACCTCTACATCTAACTCATCAGCGGGGCTGGCACCATTGACTTCAAACACTGCTGTGTCTCCTGTGGCCCAAGTGGTAAAAGTGGAGCCAGTTTTCGGTGTATAAACTTTGCTGTTGAGGGTGAATTGGGTTAATTTTGCGAGACAATTACGGTCAAATTCGTAGACTTCCAAATAGCCAGCTGTTTCATCTACAGTTGCCGTATGGCCGGTGGCGCAGGTGTCGAGGCTCAAGGAATAGGCTGTGGCGCTTGCTAGGGAGAGGCCTTCATTTTGATCCTGAAAAATAATGGGAATCTCTATGAACGTTCCATCAATAGACTCTCGAGGGTCTATTTGCTCTGACAAATCGTTATCATTTTGCGCGAACTCTATCACCCGCTCTTCGCCACAGCTGAGGGCTAAGAAGCCAAAAAAAGGAATTATTCGGGTGAAACTTGGCATTTGTTATAATCTTGTTGTTATGGCCTAAATAGGTATCGGTGGATTTTTCCTTACCATAAGGGCTTGATTGAGCCAGTAAATCTGGGAAATTGATTTCTTTTGATTCTTTTATGCTGATTCTTCCAATACTGAGGTACTAGTAGAGTTAGTGATCACCTTGTAAAACAAAAGAGGAGCACTCTCATCGTTACGGACTCTTTCCTGTCGGAGTGAGTACTCAGAAAAATCCTTTTTTGTGTAAGCTTCAGAATAATTTAAGACCTCTTCTTGAACGATAATAATATTGCCGGGAGTAATTCCGTTTTTAAACAACGCGGACCTGTAAGACTCATAGCGATGAGCCTTTACAATAGCGTCACCGTAAAGATCGTACTGCCTAATGCCAATGCGCGGGTAGTAGGATGTAAGCATCCCTCGGGCAATCCCTATGGCGCAGAATACTTCAGATCCAGGGAAGAACTCCCTTACTTTTTCTTGGAAAATTGTGACAAATGAATAGGCAAGCTCAATAGCCTTATCCTGATGATTGCCAGAATAAGAAAATGGGAATCCAACGGAACATAAGAATCCATCTCCCATTTCTTTAATCATAAATGCCTCTGCGGAAAGAGTTTTTTCGCAGTATCTCTCGAGGATTCTGGCGTGGCAGGCCTTGATTACAGACTCGAAAAAGGCAAATTTATCTTCCTGTATTAGCTCGCTGGATTTTTGAATATCAAATACCAAAGCACAACCCTGCTCCTGACCTACTGGCATCGTTTTTTCTAGATAGTGAAACTCCTTCAATTTCTGGACTTGGTGTGGATACAATACTTTTTTCATCTCGCGAACAAAGTGGGTGTTTTGGGTGATGGTATTTTTAAACTTAAACCCAATGGCTATTGTCATAATCAAGTGCTCGATCATAGACCCTAACGGATAGACCTCGATGGTAAAGCTATCAATCAAACCATTGTTTTCTAGAGAACCGTAGAGATATACCAGAGATACAACCCCGAAAGCTGTCGAAAAAACCTGTAGGTGAAGTTTACGTTTTTTTAGACTGAGTCCTATTCCTGTGACCAACGCTAACAGAATACTGCAGATGAGGTGAACGTGAATGAGGTCTATGGCCTGCCCTGGGGCGACAAATAAATAGAAGCCATTAAAAAGCGCTATCGCAGCTAATCCACGATATAACCTCAGTAAAAATCCATGGGTGAGGCCGAAAAAGCTGGCTATAAACATGACAGCAGAAGCCTGAGCTAGGCAGACAGAGAACGTCCCTATCCAAGGGCTGAGTTGGCGATACAAAGGGTTTGCGAATTCGCTTACGCCATAGTTTAGATACAAAAACACACTGAAACAGGATAGCCAGGCAACATACCAGATATACATGGTTTGCCGAAATAACAAAAATAGCGATAGGTTGAGCACCGCTAATACGATCTCGACACTCACGACCATAGAAAGATAATTCCTCTCGGCAAGCATGTGAGAAAGGAAGGATTCTTGGCGATCCCATAAGGAAGGTACTATGTGTCTCATGAGTGGTGCGCTTACGCGCATCAAATACCTCGAGGTTCCTGGAAGGATATCAAGAGATATGCTGTGACCAGGACTAAGATCACTGGTTCCGAATCTCGCATCGTGACCACCTACACCTACATGGGTTGTCCCTGATAAATCATCACGGATTCTGTAGAGTTGAAAGCTCTCGATGGTGACATTGTGAAGGTTAAAGGTCGATCGAATGGCCTTATGTCCTGGGTTGCTGATCTCAAAAGAAAACCAGGATACCCCGTGATTGGACACTTGAGGGTTTTTTGCGGTCACTGCTTTGAAATCGGCTAGCCGCTTAAGTGGTTCCGAAGGGTCGCTGCTGCTTATGTCTAACCTTTTAAATTTATTGCCATTAATTAAGATTTGATTGAAGTCTTCTAAGCCTATTGCTGCCCCAGCAAGGTTAGGGATCAAAAACAAAATAATGACTGTTACGCTCCGCAAAAAAATCTCCTGCTTATTCAGGAGACTGTCGGATCAAATCTGTGACTAGCTCAGTGGAAAATTTTCCCTCTGAAGTCCAATTTGATCAAAATATTGACAGACGTAAGAATCTTGATAGTACGGATTTTCGCTAAGTTGCTGTAATTACCATTGTTGAAGATGCCAAAGCTTTGGTCTCGCGCTTGCAGTACTGTGACTGACCAATGAGTCGAAACCTGAAGTAGAATTCTTATTGTTGAAGGAGTGCTTAATGCTGAATACGAAATTAGTAGTTATGATTGGATTGTTAGGACTTGCTACGTTCGCATGTGATGCTAAGAAGAGTGAAGAAGAAGTTCAATCAAAACAAAATGGAGAGATTTTTGGCGGTGCTCCTGAGGAAGAGCAAGATGGTCCCGAGAAGGATGAAGAGCAAAAAGACGATGATTATAAAACTTGTGACGTAAGCGTTCAAACTCACCACGGTGATGACGATCCTTATCAAGAGGATGAGCCAAACCAAGATGATCCGAACCAAGGCGAAGATGATCCGTCACAAACTGATGATGAAGATAAAGAAGAAGATAAAGAAGAAGATAAAGAAGAAGAGTGCGAAGAGCCAAAAGAAGACGAAGATAAAGATGACGAATACGAAGAGTTTAAATAAGATCTAACTTAGGTCTTACATGGTAGGTTTCAGCCTACCATGTATACTCTGCCAAGCTTCCTTCCTAGAAACCCGGCATACTAAATACGCAAACGTTTTTTTTTAATTCCACAAAATGTCTCGCATTTTACAGAAAGACCAGGATGTCGCGTAAATCCATCGCGGTTTGCAGGCAACTCTAGTTGACTCTCATCGCAGGTTGCTCAGGTAGGCTAATGGCTAAGCCAAGCCCTTCGTAATCGATATCTTGTGGCAGATCGTAGTAAGCCCCCAAGAAACCAATGAAGGAACTAAGAATTTCCGATTTACTTCTTACGCCCACCTTTGTGTTAATGTTTTTGACATGGATCCGTACGGTGTTTTGGCTGATTCCTAGGTGCCTAGAAATTTGCTCAGCATTAACGACGCGACTAACAAGTAACGTTAGTACGTCAGTCTCCCGTTTGGATAAATTGTATTTTCGGCTAAATTCGACAATTGGAGCTTTCAATGAATTTGTCCTCGCTTGATGGTTCACTCATCCACGTGAAAACGCGCGTTTGAGTAAGATTATGAATATACCGACGGTGTACCACAGGAGCTTAGATAATTTCAATCAAATCTAACTAGTAATCCAAAAAGTTTACTTATCTGAACATAAACTATTGGTATCATTAATTTATTTTTCATAAAAATTGTCTTAATCCTGAAGTAATTGGCGCACTTACAAGTCTCGGTCGGCCGAAATGATTTATGCTGTACGCCATGCAGTTCTTTCTTTTGTTGTTATCTGGCGCTCAAACGAGAACCCCCGAAGTTTTGGTTACGTGCGTCTATTTTGAAAGGTTCTCTTAACTGCGACTTAGTAGCGGACTCAGGGCGGCGATCGGTTGTGCGAAGGCTGACAAAGGCTACGCGCGAATAAGCCAATTGCAGCAGCGACAAAAAGAGCTAACCAGTGTATCTCAGGATCATTTTGAGATAGAATAGACAAAACAAGTAAGATCTGTGGCCGAGTCGCATTGAAGGATATTATAGGACGGGTAAGAATGAGCCGATTTCTTTGGGTTTACGCGTTGGTTGCTTTTTTCAGTTTTTCGATCGCTACCGAAAACTCATACGGTCAAGCGTTTGATCGGGGCTACAAAGCATTTAAAAGCGGTGATTTTCGAAAAGCTAAGAAGTTTCTCACCCAGGGCCTGCGCAAAACTCGCGATCGTTATGACAAAGCCCTCATGTATAAGTTGATCGGAGTCTCCGAATATAACTTGGGTAAGCGGTCTGCGGCTGCTGCGAACTTTCGCAAGGCCATAAGTCTTGATCCGGCTATCAGACTAAGCAGAAGTGAGACCAAGAATAAGGGGATAATCTCCCTGTTTCGCAGGACAAAAGCTCAAGTAGGAGGCAAAAGTCGAGGGCAACGACGTCCGTCGTTTCGTTCGGCACGACGCGGCCGCAGCCGACCTTCTGCCGCCGCCGGGGCCACCAGCATGGTTGAGAATCTGATTCCCTTTGGCTACCCGCAATATAAGCAAAGAAAAGTGTTGACAGCTGCGGGCTTAGCAACAGGACAGGCTATTGGCCTTTTTCTATTCTTCGAGAGGAATAATGCAGCGGTAACTGCAGATAAAGACGCTATCTCCGTGATTGGCGAGCAGCAAAACTCTGAGACGCCTCCCTATAGCGAAGAGGATTTCAACCGCTACATCGACGAAAATGAAGCCTTTGTTCTGAAAGCAAGGGAAGAGTCTGTGCTTGGTATATATCTCTTCTTGGGATTATGGGGAGCAGGGATCGCTGAGGCCATTCTCAACCCTCCCAAGTCTACCGGGCGCAAACGGCGCCGGGCGGACATCGAAGATATAAGGCGGAAACTGCCTCCAGGCGAGGAGTTAGAGAGCATTTATGTTTCACAGGACATCGCACGTAAACAAGGGTTTCATTGGAGCCTCATACCTTCTGGGCAAGGGACAGCACCGTCCCTTTCTTGGTCCACAAATTTTTAATACTCAGCCAAATTAAGTGTCAGAGTTTTAAGTCCAGTTGAGCACATCCCAAGACCGCGTACTAGCGGTCTTTTTTAGCTTAGGATCGGGGTTGACGACTCTCGGATGCCCCACGGCCTCTAGCATGGGTAAGTCCGAAAAGGAATCCGAATAAAAGTAAGACTTCTTTAAGTCAATATTGTTTTCAGCGGCCCAGGTTTTGGCCTTGGTTACCTTTCCTTGACCGTAGCAAAAAGGCCTTTTAATCGTTCCTGTCAGACGACCCGCCTTAAGTGGAAATTCGTTGGTCAACGAAACGTCCAATTTCCAACTCTTGATCGCTTCCTGCCCTTGAAACGATGAAGTTGTGCTTAGAAGAACCAGTGGGTGACCCAGTTGACGATGGTGCTCCAATGCCTTGATAGCTCCTGGCTGTATCCTCGGAGCTACGATCGTTTGGAAAAAACGTGCGGTGTTTTGTTGTATTTCGGTGGCCAGTACGCCGGAGTAGTGTTTTGTAGCCTTTAGGTAGGCCTTTTCCATATTGATGATATTAAAATGGTAAAGCACAGTAAAAGCGGTGGACTCGACAAGTTGCATCCAACCTATCCTACCGCAGCTTTTTTCGTATTTGGCGTATAAAAATGCACTGTTTGTATCAATTAATGTCCGATCGAGATCGAAAAAAGCGGCCGTACTCAAACCATTACACTCCTATAGCGATGCCCACGCAAGAATTATTCAGTTGAAGAAAACCTAAAAATGCCATGTTCACATAGGATTCGCATCCATTTTTTGCCGTTCTCTAGATTAAGAATACTAAGAATATCCGATTTTGCGATGGATGCTTCTTTTGATGACAGCAGACGAACGGCCTCCCCACATGCCTCAGGGAGTCTACACCCTAACCCATCTGCCGCAACATATACCCCTTGTCCTAGGTTCGTGTGGCACCAACGGGTTCCGCGACGTATATAGATCCTGCCGTCTAGCTCTAGACGATCTAAATCGAGTATTTCGTCTGAGCTGTCGAAGGCAATGGACTTCTGAGACGAAAAAAAGCGGGCTACGACTTCCGCAAAGTCTTCGGAGGCAATAAAGTTCTGAGCCATCAACCGCAAATGCTCCAGGTCATCTGCCTTCATTTCGCCATATGAAGGCTGTTTTTTGCGATGAGGGTCTGAGAATCGATGGATTTGCTCCGGAGCAAACTGTGACAGACCAGCAAAAAGCTCCTTAACATCAGGAGCTCGGAAACCAACAGACAGCGTAAGGGATTCACCTACGGCAAGTCCGCTATGTCCCCATTTTGGGGGGATATATAAAATGTCACCTGTTTCGACCTCGAGTGTCTGACCTCGAAGCGGAGCACTCAAAATCTTGAGAGGTTGATCAGGGATTAGCTCTTCGTTTTCGATAGGTCCGTCCGACAAGGTCCAGGATTTTTTGCCTCTGGCTTGCACAAGAAAAACATCGTAATGGTCCAAATGGGGGCCGACTGTTCCGCCATGAGGTGACAGGGATGCCATGACATCATCAGTACGCCACTGAGGAATAAGATCGAATTGCTTTAATAGTGCGTCGGCCTCGTCGAGGAATTGCTCTAAGCCTTGAACCAACAGTGTCCAGCCCTTGTTTGCGAGGCCAGTTAGCTCGTCTTCGGCAAACGGTCCATGATGGACTCGCCATTCTGTTTTATCGTCATTGAAAAAAACGAGGCGCGACTCGACATCTGGTTCCAAGGCCAAGCCTGCGATGACATCTTGGTCAAAATTTGAGAGGAAATTTTTATCAAACCCCCGTATGAGGACCGGTTTTTTTTGCCAGTACTCCGTAAGAAATTGCTTGCTGTCAAAGGGAAATCTAAGCAACTGGTGTTTTCTCCTAATTCGTCTACCTAGCTATTTTTAAAGCTTATTTAGTTTTCCTAAATCGATATTTGCCTATTAACTGGCTAGATAGTCAATAGACAACGACCTCAATCAAAGGACAACCAAATGACAATGCTCAATATCCTAAAATCTTGTAAGCCACAATTACTATTATCCTGCGCCATCGGGTTTGCAGGCCTACTGTCGAGTTGTGGATCTCAGACAGACAGCGAACTTAAGATTTACGGTGGAACCAAAACGGAAGCAGGTGATTGGGCATCAACAGTTGCGCTCACCAACAATGGATCCATGTTCTGCTCGGGGACAATTGTGCATCCGCGGCTCGTTATCACGGCAGCTCATTGTGTAGCTAACATCAGGGGGACGCGTTCATTGGGTGTCTATCTTGGCGAAGGTCGCGAAGGCGGACGGGTATCTAACACGCTCAGAGTTGAGAGCTTTGCCTCATCTCCAAGGTACTCACAAAGTCGTAACGGATGGAATGACATTGCATACCTTGTGATGGAAGAGGAGATTGAGATCGCTGAGGAGGATATTCCGCAGATTCTTCTTGATGAGACCGAGATGGAAGAGCTCATTCGAGTCGGTGCCACTTCAAAATTGGTTGGTTTTGGGGTTCGGGATGATCGCGGGTTCGGAGTGAAGTATGAGGTTGACGCTCCCATTACGCGCTTCAACGACAATGAAGTCTATATCGGACGAAATGGAAAAGACTCTTGCCAGGGAGACTCGGGTGGACCAGCTTACGGACAGCTTGAAGATGGATCATGGCGGGTATATGGAGTTGTGTCTCGAGGTGGTCGCTGCGGTACCGGAGGTATTTGGGGACGCATGAGTGCCAATATTTGTTGGGTAGAGGATGACTCTGGAATCGACCTAGAGCTAGGTGACTTCTGCGAACAAGAGTAATGTTTCTGGCTTTTAGTCCAGTCTCTTAAATCAAGAAGGCAGCCTCTCTCGCTGCCTTTTTTTTATCTTTCCAAACATTTCCCCTTTGACTTTGCCGATTTGCTACAAAATCTCTCAGACTTTCCTTAAATCTACCGATGTTGGATGTGAGGAGACAAGCGATGAAACGATTGACAATCGTAGGTCTGGTGGTTTGGCAATTTTCTTGTAAGCCCGCCGACGACAAAAGCAAAACTCAGCTCGTGATTGATAGCTGTAGCCAAAATCCAGTGTCTTTGTACATGGATGAAAAACAGCAAGGTGTGCGCCTGTACAAATTCGGGGATCATGATGCCGCGTTCCGGGCAACCATTGAGCGCTTGCTAGTTGAGTATCAAAAATCTGGAAAAGATATCGATGGCAAGCAAAAATATCAGCTGATGAAAAAATACGTCCCCTTGTATTTGGAGAAATGCTTTCAGTTGTTCAGCCCCCTTGTGGAGACGTGTAAAGATTATCCCATAGGGACAAAGGAATTTGATGGCTGCACGAAAGATTACAAAAAGGCCTACGGTGAAGCCTTCGAAAATGGATTTCGAAATTCTGGATCTCATTATTTTAATATCGAGAAGATCAGTCTGAAATAAGGTCGTCCCTGACCTCATATTTTGAGTTAGGGTGGTGGTACGGTGGACTCGTCCGTTGTTGATCTCTTGACGGAGAGGTTAAACACCTTAAGTGAGACCCCGTCGACTCTGAAGAAGTGAATGGCAAGGTTGTTTTCCAGATCAGATGAACAACCCCATAACGAGTACCCCGGTAGATTAACGTTAGCGTAATCTAGGGTGGCTTTCTTTTGAGGCTCGTTGAGGTCGGTGGCGCAGTCCACAAGAGTTTGCGTGTTGCAGGAGAACAGACCTTCGATCACCTCACCGGCTACGTTCTGCTCGGCACACTCACGAATTTTTTGCGGTAGATCTGCAACTGGAACGACGTTTAGCACGACTCCGTCTTCAGTGACCTCTCCCGGTGCTACTGGTTCAAAGGGAGTGACCTCGTCCGCACCAGGCACATCGGCAACAACGTCCTCCTCACCCGGGGTCACTGGCTGCTGACTTCCGACAAATTTGCTTGGGTCAGGGTTATCGGTATTATCGGCTTTACAGGCCCCTATAAATCCCAAGCAAATTAATATTATCAAAGACTTATACATTGATTACTGGTCTCCTCGGCTAAACCTCTCTTAGTTGTTTTTCGGCCAACTGGTGAATAAACTTTAGTTTATTTATTAAATTTGGCGTTTTCAGCCGCCTATCAACAAAAATCAGATAGGTCATGTCGGATCGCTGGGCTCGAATCATCCGTATGGTGTAGCAGAAACTTAGAGTCTTACCTTTCGAAACAAGTGTTTAGGTAAAACCGGATGCGCTGCTTTCCTTGAGCAAAAAAATACCGCGCTGAAGATTGCTGCTACCTAAGGAAAAGCTATTTATTATTGTATTGTTAGACTTGTTTGATAGCCCCCATACAAGAAAGTACTTAAAGGCTCAAGTTCGTGAGACTAGGCATCCGAAGGTGCAAAATATGTAGGAGGTTGGGTTTGTCTCCGGACCTCATTGCGTTTTTATAGAGGGTGTTAACGTGTATAAATTAATGAAGCCGATTTGGGTCGGCCTTTGGGGGATTATTCTCTCCTCTTGTGGCTCCCAAGACATCGCGTTTACAGAGGCGCCGCGGCAGCCAAAGCAGGATAATGCGGATGCACTTCCGTATTTTACCCAAGAATGGTCTAGCGGCACAGCTCAGGAACAGACAGTAACCGTAGACACTGGTTTTGGGCTTATCAAGCAAACTATCAGTCTCGCCCAATTACCGAAAACTGTCGAAACCACAAATCAAACTAACCGGCCGATTCAGACCGTCAGCAGCCAGCAGGGTAACGACGGTGATGAGATAACGGAGTCTTTCGCAATCTCTGAAGCAGGCTTGCTTGATCTGCTGATTGTGATTGATGATTCGGACTCGATGGACGGCTATCAGCAGAAGCTTGGTGCGAGTTTACCCAGTATTCTAACTCATATCAACAACACCAACTGGCGGATAGCAGTGGCCACCACCTCAGATCCTTGTCTCAGGCAAACTGCGGGAGGGGTGAGGATACTGACTAAGGCCCTATATGATTCCGACCCCGATGCCGGCAAAGCAGCACTGGAAGAGTTGATCGATGTTCCTGTGAAAAGCTCCTACGAACGAGGAATCTTAATGGGGACGGACGCACTGCAAGGGATTTGTGGGGCCGATACCACACCTTGGTTAAGGCCTTCTGCGAATATTTCCATGTTGATTGTGACTGACGAAGAAAACTGTGGTTCGGCCTCAAATGAGGGGTGTGCGGGAGATGCTTGGGAAAGTGCTGATTACTTTACCGATGTTTTCGGGACCACACCTACGGTTCACGGTCTCTTGTTATTAGCCGATCCTGATGGCTCTGATCCTACTTGTGATAATTCGGGTTACTACGATGATCCACCGAATCCTGTCAACTATATCGATTTGATTGATCGGACTGGAGGGATTTATGACGATATCTGTAGCTCTGACTACAGTACCGTTCTTGAGCAAATTTCTCAAACCGTCAGTGACAAGATAAATGCCAGTTTTCAACTCACTTACGAGCCGTCAAGTGCCTTGACCTTAGATATCGATGGAGATGCTGTCAGCAGTCATAGTGTAGATGCCGATACGCTGACGATTAACGATGCTGTAGATGATACCATGACAACCCTGACGGTTACTTATAAGCATACTCCAATAGCCAAGACCACGGTCTATCCTACTGGAGTGGCAGTTGATACAAGTACTTTAAGTGTCTGGGTAAACAATAGTAAAGTAGATCCCTCCGAGTATACCTACAATGCTGCTTTACAACAGGTTGAGTTTGATGCCCTTCCGCCTGATCGTGCTGATATCGATGTGATTTTTCGAGAAGACATCGCTTTAGAGACAAGCTTTTCTTATAGTCAAGACGCCTTGGACAGCTCATTTGAGGTTTGGGTTGATGGTGTTTCAAGTAGCTTTACCGTTGATAAAAACAATAAGAAAGTGATTCTCACAGGAACGCCTGTAGACAATGCACAGGTAAAAATTAGTTACGCAAAGCCTGGTGATAAGACACTGACCTATACACCCGTAGGTGAAAAATTAGATATCGATGCTTTGGAGTCTATTTCAGCTGTCGATACTGATACAAAGGAGCCTATTGAAC
Source organism: Pseudobacteriovorax sp. (assembly GCA_013215145.1). Lineage (GTDB taxonomy): Bacteria > Bdellovibrionota_B > Oligoflexia > Oligoflexales > Oligoflexaceae > DT-89. Next base: position 25,152 of record JABSRP010000057.1, on the reverse strand, counting down.
TAACCTTAGATGACTCAGGTAAGGTGGTTTTTACTGAGAGCGATGTTTGGGATGGGCGAAACGTAGAGATAAGCTATAACCAAGATATCCCAGAGGATCAGCTTACCTTTCAGATCCCGATTCAACATTCATTGGATCTAGATTCTCTCGTGATTACTGCTGATGAAGATGCCGCTGTATGTAGTTCAGATTGGAAGGCTGATGATAAGCAGCTAACCTTTACCTGTTCTGACGAGGACTTTGAAACTATTTCCGTGCGCTATCAAGAGGTCGTCGAACAAAGCAACTCCTTTTCCCTAGATTTTGACTATGCCGGGCCCATACGTTGGGCCGTTTTTATCGATGACAAAGAAACTGATCAGTTCTATCGATTTGACAAGACAATCGTATTGCTCGAGTCCGTACTAAAACCAGGCTCAACGGTTCGGGTGGAAGCCCATCCCTTGGGATCTGAGTAGTAGACTTTTGGTGATATCATCATAACCTCCTAATACTAGCGAAGGGTAGCCTGATTATTCTTAAGGTTGACTAAGATAACAAAGATATCAGGCTACTCGGATTTATCCTGCTCGTCTCAAACACCTTCTGGCCACTGTCACATCCTCCTAAAACCCAGTTCAGAAGACTTAGAATTAAATGTTTGTTCATAAATAATGCCTAGACGATCAATTAAAAATTACAGATGCTGCGTGTTTCAACAACGATGGCTCCTGTGATTCCAAATAGTTAGCCAAAAGATATGTGAACTTTTTTTTGCATTAAGCCTTCTGTAGAAAATCGTATGATGGGTGTCGCCTCTGACGGAATACGAGGTGGTATCTCTTTTACGTTCCCGACTAATAGTGAATAACTTGTAATGGAGATCAAAGGATGCTGAATTGGATGTTAACGGTTGCGATGTGTTTCATTATCTCATGTGGCAATGGAGGGGCCCATGAAAGTGAGCTGTCTAATAGTCAAAACTTAAGTAGTTTGCCAGGTGATCATGGTGAATACTATGTTTGTGAGAGCTCAGATCCTGGTGTAAAATCGTCTTTCGTAAAACTTGAAGGAAAATATGGAGTACTTATCTCGAACAATGGTGCTCAGTATTTTTTCGAAAGCCAGGTTGCGAAATTCGGTACTTCCGATTTCGTTTATTATGATCAGCCAAATCAGGTGCAACATGTTTTGAATACTGAGCAACTGGTTTACGCAAGCTACAAATTCAGTGATCTCACCACAGCATTTGCTCAAGGCAGCTATGAAAAACATCAGGTCGTAGTACCTTAGTCCTTATCAAATGAAACCCTAAGCTCAGTTAAGTAACGCAGGGCTTAGCGATATCGATGTCGCTTGGTTCCCTGCTCACTGAGTTGCACGCTGACGCCATCTGGGGAAGATGAATTAGATTGAGGTTTTCTCGGTTGTTCGATGTCATGCGGTTTTTTAAGCTTTCGCAGCTGACAAGGCAATCCTGTGCTCTGAAGAACAACCTCGTCGGGCAAACCCGGTGTACGAAAGCCATAGGCTCTGCAGCCATGTGGAGCATTTTTATCGTGGATAATTTCATAGTGTTGGCACTGGCCGCAATACTTCATATCTAGATGATACCGATATAATTGAAAGTATCGTAGAGGTTTGATCAGGAAGAATTAACCTCGATTCTTAGGCATGTCCTGCCTGTCATTGATTGTGATCAATGTAAGAGATCTATAGATTTATTTTACTGCCTTAAATGTTGATTATCTTATGAAATCTATTCCTTTAGATGTCGAGTTTTGTATATTTCGAAAATACATTATAACTCACTGGTCTTACAAATCTGCTTAAAAAGCCGATTACATTTATTGATTATTAACGACTCGTATTGAACTATGGCTGTTTCCCCAAAAGAAAAACTTTACCCAGATAATACCATTCCTTATAAGGATGGTTTTCTAAAGGTTGCGCACGAGCAATTCTCGGAAGGTATCAGTCAGATTCTTCTTTGTACGGCTGAAGGTGTATTAGATAGTCATGTAACATACTTGGTCCATCTACTGGACGTTTCGTTGGTCAACGGTTTTCAGTCAGATGACTGTTCCTCAATGTTGGAGGCGTTAAGACGAGCTCCACCTGGTCTTGTCCGTATTCTTGACTATGAGGTTGCTGATCACTGCATTATTGCGATTCAGGAATGGCAAGATGGGGACAGTTTTTGTCAATCTCCCGAGCAATTATTGGGAGTAGATGAGGTAAATGTTCATGAGATAGCGCAGTCTCTAGAGTGGTTCCACAGAATTCATCCTGCGGCGATGCATGGACGCGTCAGTCCTGGTCACTGTTTAATCCGCGATGGCCGGTTAAAACTACATAGCCCTATGTATTCAGTACTGCTCCTAAAAGAGATGTGTTCAGACGCTGTCATGGGAACCTTAAAAATCAGCGAATTGCCACCAGAGCTACTACTTAGTAACCGCGAGCTCAAGCGATGCCCTATCGATGGCTATGGACTCGGACTGCTATTGTATGCGACTCTCACAGGGCAAATCCTCATTGAAGAGGGCAGTCCTCAGGAAACCATGGGTCGAGTCTTGGGTTGTCCACCGCGCTGGCCCCCCGACGATACCATCAGAAAAAGTATGATTCCCATAGTCGAGCGCTGCGTGCGTAAGTCGCCAGATAAGCGGTACCAAACAATGCAGGGTCTTGTCAGTGATTTAAAAACATCTTTGCAAAAGCAATCACCGTTTGCCTTGGGTTTGTACGATGACTTTCGTGAACTATTACATACCTGTGATCTTGTTGGTAGAGAGGATGAAACGTATTCTTTCGCATCAGCGCTGACACTGGCGTCACATGGCACTCCTACTTGTCATCTATTAGCGGCTCCTTCGGGTAGAGGTAAAACGAGATTGGCCGAAGAATGGGTTCGGAAGGGCAAGGAATCAGGTTTTGCGGTCTTTCAAGCTCGGTGTGGTAGATTTGAGCGAAATATACCATTGGCAGCGATTTCAAAAATTTTAGATCAACAATTACTAATTCTTGAAGTTAATCCTTCAGCAGCGATGCAGTGGCAGCGTGAAATGGAATCCCGACTCGGCGATGATTGTTTTATGATTGCCCAGAGGTTTCCTCAATACAAAAAATATCTTGAAGGTGCTTCTGTCAGGGACTTCGAAAGTACTGAGGAAGAAGAGCAAGCATTTATTGAAGTCATGAGCGGGCTATTAACCACCTTACTTCCTGATAAGCCACTCTTCCTATTTGTTGATGATTTACAATGGGTTGATTTGTTGAGCTTAAAGGTCCTTAGTAATCTTTGCCATCGCGCTTCTAAAACCCGAGAATCCTGGATGTTTCTTGGAGCGTTTCGTAGTGAAGAAGTGAGCTCTGATCATCTTCTTACAAAATTCCTAGTCTCTATTGTTGAAGCTAAGTATCTATATCAATTGCCCCCATTTAATGAGAATGAAACGGAAAATTTTATCCATGCTTTATTGGATGTCGATGACACACCCGCAGTGATGAACGACTATGTTTTTCAATTGTCGGAGGGGAACCCCTTTCATATTCAAGAAATTCTTGCAGATTTGATTTCTCATAATGCCTATAAGCTTTCCAATGGAGAATGGGTTTTTGATTTTCATGTAGCAGAAACAACTCCAAGTAATGAAGGAGTATTTAAAATCCTGTCAGGAAAAATCAATACTTTGGATCCATTGATTCAGAAGTTTTTAGGTAGGCTTGCTGTTTTTGGTAGATCGATTCCGATGTCTTATGCTCGTTTAGCATTATCATCGTCGACTCCGGAAATAAGTGAGTTTCCCGAGAGTCATATCGGGAGAAATGAACGATTTACGAGTCGATCAATTCCAGAGAAATTAAATTCTTTCCTCTGTAGTCTCAGGGAAAATCGAATCCTCTTCGTCGAGAATGAGCAAATCGTGTTTATTCATGATCGTCTACGAGAAGCCAGTCAAGCCTTCCTGGATAACAATGAGCGGGTAGAGTTTTCATGCCGCATTGTCGAGGCATTTTCTGAAATGCATGGGTATCAGTATCATCACGTGGATTCTTCAGTCCTTTTTGAGATGTCTCATCACGCAATGCGCGTTGGTCAAAAAGAGATGCATGCATACTTATGTGATCTTTTAGTAGAGTCAGGTCGCCGAGCCTCTTTACTATTTTCCTATGGACAGGCTGTTAGCTATTTCGAAAAAGCGCTTCAGGCCTGGGGTGCTATCAAGCCAAACGGCGAGCATTACCTCGAATTAGACGAGCCCGGATTTGATGTCTGGGAGTCCTATGCTGATGCGCTAGCGCTGACCGAACGGATACCTGAAGCGCTGAACATCTATCAGCATTTTGCTAGTAAACAGAAATGTCAGGAAAAACGAGGGAATCTCTATGCAAAGATGTGTTCGAATAATCTTTATTTGTTCCGCTACGTTGACTCTATTCGGTCAGGTGTGAAAGGTCTTAAAGAGCTTGATGAGTCTTTTTTTGAAAGACAGCAAACAGCAATACTCTGTCTTCCCTTCCTTTTCATATGGATGCTATGGCGTCTATTTGCTAGAAAGTACCTTCTCAAAGGGAACAGCCCTCGCACGATGACGTCGCAGGAAGAATCGAGGTACGGACTGAGATCTGCTCTGATTGTGCCTAACTACTTTGTGGCTCCCATTCCAGCCCTTGCTAATATGATGGTGACTACAGCCCGACTTGCTCCCTATGGTTCCCACAAATATTGGGCCTACACTATGAATTACTGGGGGGTGGTTTGCGCAGCACTTGGGCTGTATCGAGTCAGCGAATATTGCTTTCAAAGGGCTCAAAGCTGGCTGATGACCAATGCTGATGTTCCTCTTGAAATTTTTCATAAATTCGTTCAAGGCTACCTGTTGGAATTCCCTCGAGGAAATCTCCAAAAATCGAGGCAGCTTCAGCTCCAAGCATTGGAGTTGGCGACTAAGACTGGAGAGACTTTTTGGCGTTTCTTAGCCTTTCAAGGGTTGATTCATGTGGATCAGTTTGGGGGTGATACTGGCGAAGGTCTTTTTATGTCGTCTCGCTTAGAGGAATTCCATCGCAAAATCGGTTTTGAGCCTACGATACTGGGATGTATTTTTAAAACTCTATGGCTTGAAGGGCGTGAAAAGGATCTTAAATATTGGATAGATCGAGTTGATACCGTTGGTAGGGAGCTAACTCAGGCAGGGTTCGAGACGATAGATGTAGTTTATTCATCCTTGGCTCCCGGTGAGATACTGTTGATGAAAGGACAAGCTGAGGAAGCGAATTTACACCTACGGCGCGCATTCTTTCGCACCCTCCGGCGATGTCACAGAGTTGCTTACTGTACCTTAGCGCCGATCCTTTACGCTCAATCTCTGATCCGTTCAAAGAAAAAGCATATGGCCATCTTACCCCTAACTATGGCCTGGTTAAACCGATTGTTGGGTGTGCGTGTTTTTTTACCTCAAACTCTCCAGGTTACAGGAGAACTATTTTGTTCCTATGGATTCGAACGAATCGGAATCGAATTTATGAGGCGTGGGATTGAAGACGCAAACTCTATGGGGGCAGAATCAGTTGCTATTCAGATTCGTCATGCACAGGCATTGCAAAGCCGGGACCTGGGGGAGTCTGATGTTTTGCTCGAAGGTATACTAGCCTACTATAAGAGGCGTAGGTGGCTGCCATTGATTGATATGGTAGAGGAACAAATTTTGCACAATAAGCGTAGGATTAAAAGAAAGTTTCCGTTACTCATGAGAGAGGAGCAAAATGAACGAGCGTCTCATCAGCAACAGAATTTAAATCAAAAAATTGGTGTATTGGGTGTTTTTGATATACTTTCGCAACTATCAATCACATCAGATCGAGGGGAAATTGCAAAATCAATTCTACAGATCAACATGGCTTTTGTTGGCGCTGATCATGGTGTTCTCTTTGGGCTAGAAGAGCATGCAGTAGTCCCTTGGTCAAGCATAGGTGTATCAGAAGAAAGGATCAGCCGCGGTGACTACTTAGGTGCCAATATAGACATGGAAACCGTGTACCAGCTAGTGGAAGATGACGGTTCTCAGGGGCCAAAAAAGCTTTCAAGAGAGTCTACAGCAGTTATATGTATACCGATCCGAGTCCAGGGACAGGTCGTAGCTATTCTTTATTTGGGGAATAAGTTAATTTCTACAGTTTTTGATGACCTTGACTTTAAAGGCTTAAGACCAATATTGGCTCAGGCGGGGCAGATTCTTCACTCTATAGAAGTGATTCAATTGCGAGCGCGTCAGGAGCGTCATCAAGCGGATCTACGGCTTGCAAATAAGATTCAAAATACGCTTTTGTTCGAGACCGATTTGCCCGAGACTATTTCGATAAAAACCTTTTACGAACCGGCTTCTAAAGTGGGGGGAGATTGGTGCGGGTACGCACATGATCCGCAAGACGACGTAACATTCGTTTTTATGGGAGATGTCACGGGACATGGAGTTGCACCTGCTTTAATTATGGCAACAGTTGCTGGTGCCCTAAGTGCAAATGAAAGTATTGTGAATGCTGCTCTATCACAAAGTAAATCTCAATCTATTGGCGAGAGGGTTTTAGATTTATCAAGAGCTGCATCTTCTGCAATTTATCGTTTCGGCTCTCCAATAAAAATTGGTATGACATTGATGATCGGAGCTTTGTGCGGACGAACTGGGAAGTTTACTTGGACCTCCGCTGGCCATCCTCCACCAATCCTCGTGGGAAAAGATGGAGTAAGAGTCCTGCCGTGTCCAGGCCCCCTGCTCGGCTTAGTTACCAATCCGGAATTTACGCTCAGTGAAGTCGAAATAGAGCCGCAAGAGACTCTTATTTTATATACAGACGGACTGAAGGAGAATTCTGGGCCTGATGGTAGTATGCTAACCGACCGAAAGATTGAAGCTGGGTTTAAGATTTACGATGAAGAGTCTGATGTTTTAAATAGAATTCTCAAAATTGGTCGTGAAATCTGGAAAGATTCTGCGCCAGAGGATGATCTAGCAATAATGACTATAAATCTAATTAATCGAAGTCTTAAATAGTGTATAGTCATTTATAGATCAAAAAAAAGTGGGTGGACGTGATGAATCAATTAAAAATAAAATTTATCAAATATTTCAGTTTTTTAGTGAGAATTAATATCTTGCTATGGATGCTTTCGATGCCTAGTTTTGCTAAGCAAAAACAGATAAATGATTCAAAATTAGTTGTAGAAACACTGATCGTAGCTATGCAAAAAAATGATGCAAAACAAATTCGTTCAACCTTTGCGAAAAACGCAAGTCAAGTATATGGGGCAGGTACCCCAAATAAAGGATCAGATTTTTGGTCATGGCTAGAGAACGATGTCATTTCCGCAAAGGCAAAAGTGAATCGTCCTGTCTACTTTGTAGAGGGTGATCGTGTTGTTGTTAAAGGAATCATTGAGAACTCTCGAGGGTACCGCAATAAGGCTAATTTTTTGTTTGTTGTGAGAGACAACAAGATCATTAGTTGGGTAATTAGGTATTAAATAAACACGGTTCTATCGTTTGCTGATTTTCAGAATTTTACCGTTATCTGTTGAAAGGTAAATAAGTCCATCTGGACCTTGTCGAACGCATCGAATCCGAAGCCCAAAATCGGCTAGGAGCCTTTGCTCATCAACAACCACATTCTTGTTTAATTTGAGTTTATTCAGATGCATGCCTCTTAGCGCGCCTGAAAATACATGAGCTTTCCAATTTGGAAGGGCATTTCCGGTATAAATAATTAGCCCTGAAGGGGCGATAGAAGGAGTGAATTGTTTTACTGGTTGCTTCATCCCTTTTTTTGATCTCCCGACACCTATAGACTTACCAGAATATTCCTTGCCATGTGTGATAACCGGCCAGCCGTAGTTAGCTCCTCGAGAAATCAGATTGATCTCATCGCCCCCGTCTGGGCCATGTTCCTGAGCCCACAAACGTTTCCCAATGGAGTCATATGCCAATCCTTGAATATTTCTATGACCAAAACTCCAGATTTCAGGTTTGACGTCTTTTTGATTTACAAAAGGATTGTCATCTGGGACGGTTCCGTCAATCTTTAACCTAATAATTTTACCGTGATGATTGTCTAATTTTTGTGAATTTTCTCTGACTCCCCTGTCTCCCGTGGACAGGTAAAGGTAGTTACCAATGACGAGGACTCGCGACCCAAAGTGTGTCGGTTCATATTGAGCCGGTTGAGATATAAATAAGTCTTTTAACTCGGTTAGTGTGTTGCCTATTAGTCTAGCAGTAGCCAATGTCGTAGAAGTACCTTGGGGCATTTTTTTAACATAAGAAAAAAACAATCGATTATTTTTATAAAACCTTGGATGTAGCCTTATGTCGAGTAATCCTCCTTCTCCAGACGCCGAAACCTTTGGACCGCCTTCTATTTTTATCAGAGATTTTGTATCGATATTATATCGATAGAATTGACCTGATCGCTTAGTAAAGATCAAGTCAGCAGGTCCAAGAAAATCGAAACCCCAAATAACACCTTTATAGTTCAATACCGTTTCGAGTTTTAGTTGCAATCCATCAGACTCAAATTCTCCAATTGACTGAGAGTCTCTAGCGTGAAGCACGTTGCAAACGAATAGTAGAATCACTAGGCCTACTTTAGGATGATGAATTTTTTTTGAATAGGGAATCACAGGTACTCACTCGTTCAAAAGCTACTGTTAATTTTGTGTACCATTTTTACAAATATTACGGTATTGTGATAGGAAAAATATGAAAGGAGATAAATTGAAGAGACTCGCGATAGGCACCTCTTTGGGTTTTTTAGCTGCTTGTATTGATGTTAGCCCAATGCTTCTCCGGGGTATGGATTTGGTAGCTATCTCTACACCTTTTCTGTTTTGGATTGTCACAGGGTTTATGATTTCTGCGGTGCGGCTTAGTGTGCATCCAGCATTAAAAGGAGTGACTGTACCCATGTTGATATTGCTTCCGCAGATGATTCCATTGTCTCAAAAAACACCGACTCACTTGCCTGTAATTTTGACTATTACTTTATTCCTTGGCGCCTTTCTTGGATGGGTCATTGAATGGGCGTGTCGCCGATACGCTCCTGGCTTGTAAGTTCACGAAGCCCTAAACTCAAAATCCTAATTAATTTTCACGAGCATAATTTTCCGCACCGTGTCATGCTCCCCTAAATTTCTTCAAAGACTATTTTGCAAAATCTGATCAAGTTATTCATGAATAATCGATTGATAGATTATATATATAAAGATCGAAACCCTACTATGCTGAAAGAATACATTTAATAACAGTATAATATCTGGGTTTTATGCTGGCATGACGAACGAGCTTCATAACGATGTTTCAGATTTATTCTACTCTACCGAGTCAGCCATTAGTCTTGTGTATTCTGGCTTAAGGGTATTAGTATATGAAAAAACTTATAAAAAAGTGGTTACTCTCAGGGTTCCTGTGTTCGCTTTGTACGGGAGCGAATTCAGAATCGATCAAGGTTTTTGCAAGCTTGCATGATGGTCACGGTTTCTGGATGGCTCACAAAGGGTTTACCGAAGCTGTCAACAAATCCATTGGAATGGACTTAGACTGGTATTGGGGTAATAATGATCATTTTGCTTATCCGAAGGAAGTGATTCAGGCTTCTAAGGGCTCAAAACCATACGATGCTGTTTTAATAGTGAATTTTTTAAAAGTTTCAAGAAAAATTCTGCCGAAGATTGAAGGAAGCAAAACCATACTCTTTAACAACGTGAATCCAATCCCTGCAGAAAAAATGGGTAACCCTCGCGAGAAATACAAGAACTTCGTTGGCGAAGTGTTCATCGATGAGGAAGAGGCAGGTGAAAAATTAGCCTTGCTGTTGATCGAAGAGGCATTAAAGAAAGGTCTAGTCGATGGTGCTGGCACCGTAAATGTCTTTGCTATTGGTGGACATCATGCTGATGCTCTTCAGCAGGCTAGAGATCGCGGTCTGAAGCGAGCTATCAAAAAAATGGGAAAAAAAGCTAAGTTATTACAGGTAGCTAACGCAAAAAATTGGTCAACAAAAGAGGGTGAGTTCCTATTTTCTAAAGGCTTGAAGCGATTTAAAGAGACCAACGTTGTTTGGTCAGCCAACGACGATATCGCAGTCGGAGTCATTGCAGCCATTAAAAAATCGGGAAAAACGCCTGGTAAAGATATCCTGACTGGCGGAATGGACTGGACGCCTGATGCTTTAGCTGCGGTGGAGTCTGGAGAAATGGTTTGTAGTCTTGGTGGTCTTTTTATGCATGGCGGATGGGCTTCTATTCTTGCTTATGACTATCTAGGAAAAAAAGATTTTAAGTCAGATGTTGGCGTAAGAGTCAAAACGGATATTGAAGTATTATCGAGTGAGAATATAGCTGATTATCTTAAGAAGTTTAAAACCAGGGATTGGTCAAAGGTTGATTTTAAAAAATTCTCAAAACGCCATAATCCTAAACTGAAAAAATATGACTTCTCAGTAAAAGCCCTACTCGAGAATCTTAAGTAGACTTCTGAGGGTTATATTCGACCCTCATTCATTTCCTGCCTTGAGGTATTAAATTGAAAAAGTATTTTTCCAGATTAGCTTTGAAATTGATCATAGCCATTGCCTTAGCCTCAGGGTTGATTACAGTTGGGACGACCGCTTATGAACTTTATGAAGATTATAAGAATGATTTTTCAGAAATAGAAAAAAATATAGATCTGATCAGTGATATTTTTATAGGCCCTCTCGCTCAAGCGATGTGGGACTTTGATGAAACCCAAATCGATCATTTAGCTAACGGCGTTCTAAAAATCAAGGATGTTGCTGGGGTCGAAATTATTCCTGAGGGCGAGGATAAAAAAGAGTTTGGGAGTATTGAAGGAATCGAAATAAAGAAGTTTAGCTTGCCAATTACTCATGAGGAAAAAACCGTCGGAGTTCTTACTGTTAAAGTTTCTCTGACCGCAGTTTACTCAAGGTTAAAGGATAAAGCTATATTTGTTCTTATTTCTCATACAGGACAAACAGCGTTTACCAGTTTGGTGATTATCATCATAGCCTATTTTTTGATGACTCATAAATTAGGAAAAATCGTCTCGGCCCTATCTGATTACAATCCGGAACATCACATAGAAAAAGACTACAGTAATCTGTTTTCTATTGAAGGCAATCATTTCCGCGATGAGATGGACGATCTGGTTCACTCCCTCAAGTTACTTATGGTCGATTTGAAAGACTATATGATTTCCAACAATAAGGTCAAAGCAGAATTAAAGAAACTATTAAATGAAAAAGTTAAGGACATTGAATCGATGCTTGAGAATATTGAGCAGGGTATTTTTACTGTTGATCAAAATGGCCTTATACATCATGAATATTCGGCATATTTAGAGGAGATTTTTGAAACTAAAGAAATCGCAGGAAAAGACTTCTGTCAAGTTCTGTTTAGTCATTCAAGTCTCAATAGCGAAGCTATCAGTTGTGCAAATACGGCAGTGATTTCGTCTATTGAGAATCCTAAGTTTGCCTTTGGAGTCAATCAATCTCATCTTCCCCGCGAAGTCAAGTTAGATTTAAATGGGAAACTTAAAGTCATTCAAATCGATTGGTGTCCTATTATTGAAGACGATTGTACTCTTAAAATCATGGTCACAGTCCGAGACGTTACAGAGTTTCTGAAATTCAAAAAAGCATCCGAACAAAAAGCTAAAGAACTAGCGATGATTGGGCAAGTTGTCGCTTTAGATCCAGTAAAATTTGTGGAAGTAATATCTGCGAATAAACAACTTCTTGATCAATCGAAATTAAGAAAAAAAGTTGTGTCCTTGGTCCAAGAAGACTTTCATTTGGTTTTTCGAAATCTTCATACTGCCAAGGGGGTACTTAGGACTTATGGGTTGACGACAGCTAGCACAGCGATTCACGAATTAGAGGAAAAATTCATTCACCTCAAAGAGAGTGTCGAAGAACTCAATGATAGTAGGATCAACGATTTTAACGCGGAAATATCACTCGCTATTTCGGTTTTGGAGACTTACGATCGGATCGAAACTGAAATCCTAAGGCGTAATAATGGTGACGTCCAGATCGAAAAAGAAAGTCTCGACGAAGTGAAAAAAGTTATAGCGCTGTTTTTGGAAGATTCGGTGGCTGTTGAACAGCTTTACGAGAAGGTTAAAGATATATTACATCCAAACAGCAGTATCTGTCTCCATAAAGGTTTGCAGGAATTACTCGATCAGTTAAATACAACAGCTGAACATCTAGGAAAAGCTGTCAAGCTAACTATTAGAGGAGGTAAACTTCCTATTGAAGGTGATCAATGGGTATGCCTGGAAGGTTTATTTGCCCATATTTTCCGAAACTCAATAGATCACGGAATTGAGACAAAAGAAGAGAGAGAAGAGCTTGCGAAAAGTCCTATAGGCGAAATTACTGTAGATATCGAACTGAGCGATGATATCTTGCATGTAAAAATAGTAGATGATGGACGAGGAATCAATCTTGGAAAAATAAGAGAAAGAAGAAGCTTTGACAAGGATGGTATTTCCGCCAAGGCTGTCGCCCAGAGTATTTTTGCACCAAACTTCTCGACTAAAGACAATGTTTCGGATATTTCTGGAAGGGGTGTAGGTATGGATGCTGTTAAGGCTGGAATCGAACAGATGGGAGGCAGCATTGATATACATGTTGAAAAAGAAGATGAAAATGGTTTTGCTGATATGGCTATTTTGATTGATCTGCCTTTGAAGATGCTTAAAAGTCGTATAAAGAAAAGTGCTTAAAATCAATATTATCTTTTGATGGAGCCATTAATCTTCCCTTAGACTGCATAGTCTAATCGACAGAATGAGAGTCTTGGATTGTTATTGAGTTCCTTCGAACTGCTTTAATTCTGGCATTGTAAGGTTGCCTCATCGAAATCATTCTAACTCTTGCGGAAATTTTTAGTATCTTGATAGTTTTATTGGTGTGCGCTAGTTGAAATGTTTAGATTTTATTACTATTTTGTGGTCGCTTGCAGCAATTGATACCTTAAACAAAACGAGGTTGATTGATGACGTGTAGAGCATTACCAATTATCATGACACTGGCTCTTGAACCATTGACTTCAGAACTACTAAACCAAGAAATGCGAATAGCCATTCGCGACAGTGATGACAATCGCGGATTTAATCACTCTAAAGGAGTTGTTGTACCTGCGACTGGCCATAGTCTTCCTCAGCTCTTGATAAAAGATCCCAAGAATTACGGTCCTGGAAAAGAACAAGGTAACGAGCGGACTGTTAATTTAATTGGTCGAAATACCTATAGTTAGCTTGAATCAGTAATCTTTAGGATAGGTTGCGGTTGATCACAATGTCTTCCAGGTGGTTCTGGATATGAAGGTATTGTGCTCTCGACATTTCGATGGGACTTAGGCTTCCAAAAAAGAAGTGCTCCATATTCTTGTTTTGTTCACTCAATTGATCAAGAGCTGAAACCAGCCGAGAACAAGCGGTCTTAATTTCTAGTGCTTTAAAATCAGCCTCTCCGGGTATTTTCTCTGTGAGAGAATGCTTCATCGCTCCTAGTCCATCAAACACATGAAAGGCTGCCTTGCCAATGGTATGCTTGATGAAGGCAGATTTCTGTCTTGGGTACTCTGTAATGGCATAGGCAATACTGTTTTCACAATGCTGCAGAATTTCCGAAGGTGTCCAAGTCCCCAAGGATGTTACGCTTTCAGAGTTTTCGAAGATTAATTGCAGCTTCGATGTCATCATCTCAACTAGATTTGTTGTGTCTTCACAGGAGCTTAGGGTAAATGGTAGGGTTGTTACTGTGATCACTTGGCTGCTTTTTGCAAAAAACTGACGCCGATTCAAGCTAAGCTCCTACATTACTTGGTAAATGAGTCAGGCCGAAATACCAGATCTGCTCGCACTAGGTATGCGGTGAATGGGTTGATACCCCCGCGTTAGGGAATAGATTGTTTGAGCTAAGGCGTCAATAAAAAGTCATGAAATGTTTTGAATTACCGGACTTTAGGTGTGTTGGGATTATGGTCTTGTAGAGCGCTAGTATGATGAGTCCTATTTGAGTTTTTTAAATTTTTTACTTGTCATGCAATAGTTTTTCTCGAGGGTCATCTTTCTATCGAAAGAAGGTATTCTCTCCTGCCTAGAAAAGAATCGGAATTTGTAGGCTCATCCGAAATTAAGATAAAGGAGTTAAATGATGGGATTGCCGGGAATTCCAGAAATGATCATAATTTTTACACTTATGCTGGTGCTAGTCTTACCCTTATCGTTGTGTTTTTCCGGTTATCTTGCACATAGCAAAGGTAGGTCTGTCGTATTATGGCTATGTCTGACTTTGATTTCTTTGGGTGCCGCGGCGATTATCTTATGTTTTTTGTCAGCTCGCAATAAAGCAACAGACTAATCGATGTTCTAGATTTACGTTTCTCGCTGATACTATCGGAAATTTTTATTACTAAGATATTTGTTTCTATTGATTTGACAATAGGAGCGAGCAAACTCTTACTGTCAAATCTGAGTAGTGAACGATAAAAACGCATTATCGTTTTGTTAGGATCGCCTTTTGCCCGAGGATAGAAAGAGAGATCTGATCAATGTCGACGATATCGTCTTGAGTATTGAACACTACCTCGCCACTCAGAGGTACACCTATTTCAGAAAAATCTACTAGATCCGCAACGGTGTAATCAGGCTCAATAGTACGCATACGGAAGCTTATGGCCGCATCTCCATCTTCAAAGGTTATGGTCTTTCCTGGAGTTTTGAAATTTGAAGATTGTACCTGATCAGGGTCATTCTGTGCTTGGATATCGACGTCACCCTCCTCGCTAATGATGACGAGAGATACAGCATAATTCCCCTGTAGAGAAAAATCTCCGTTAGCGCCTATCTCAAAAAAGAAATCTCCCTTAGTGAAAGCTGGTGATGATAGTCCTTTGTCGAGAACTAAGCGACCAGATTGACTATCAACAGAACTTGACTCATAGTTCATAGAATGGGATTTTGATTCCGTTCCACAAGAAACTAGTGCCGAAGCAAATACTAGAGTGCAAAACCTAAATCCAAATAACATCATGAAAATCTCCTGTAGGTTCTTTATTCGTTTCAATTGAGCTTTTTACAAGTAATTGTGTTTCGACAAAGTAACAGATGTCTGTCTTTGAAAGTATTTAGTCTTCTTTAAGATGCGATTTAATCCTTAAAAAGATAAAATAAAGAACTGAAACTGACTTATTTAAAAGGTTAGGCGAAAAACCCTAAAGCTCAAGAGAATAGAACCCAATAGAGCTCCGGGTTTCCTGTTGTCCTGATTCCTAAATTATCGTCTTGCGCCTACGGGTTTCCTGATATTAGATTTCTCGGATTTATAGGACTTGATAGTGTTGATAGGTTCGCTGTTCGATAAAACTCTAGGTGTAGGTGTGGGCCTGTAGAATTACCTGTGTTTCCTACATATCCAATAGTATCGCCTTGTACAACAGTTTTGCCTGGGCCTACAAATCCATTTAAATGGCAGTACCTGGAAGAGTATGCAACGCCCCCAACCAGGGTATGGTTCACTGTCACCGTGTTTCCGCAACCTCCATTGAAAAAGCCTGAGGTCAGATTCCCAGATCGGGGTGCTCGAATAGGCCTCCCAGTTGGGACTGCGATATCAATTCCCCCATGAAACCCTCCTCCTCGAGGACCAAACTCTGACGAGACGGGACCAGCAACAGGCCATATCCAGGTTCCACCGGAGTTTCCCCCTTGGCTTGATGAAGCAATATGGGGCCTAAAGACGTAACCTTGGCTAAAGCTACACCCAGGAATAAAATCCCTGAGGTTGATACGAAAGTGATTGCCTGAGGTAGGCTCAGGTATGCTCTGGATGAGATAGGTCTGTCCGGCATACAGAGTGCACTTTTCGTCTCCCAGTTCTAATTGTGATGATTGAACATTCTGCCTCTTTAGGAAGGTGTCTCTGCTCCCAATAATAATATAGTGACCACTTGGAGCGTTAAGTTTTGATGATATGTTGTCGTCCACCTGTCCGCAATGACTAGTCAAGAGTAGTGTGCTAACAACCATAGCAATTCTCATTAGTTTTTTGCCACGCATAATCTTCCCATCTAAAAAAAGTTGATTAACAAAAATACCTAAAAGGTATATTGACTTAGTGTTCGCAAAAGCAAACTAATCCTCTGCGTTTAAAACAACTCGTATTTTCCCATCGCAAACCCGTGACCTCTCCATTGATTAAGGTGGCTTGACTAGAGGGGATTTGCTGTCCATTTGCAACGTCCGTGAGCTCGTCCACTAGCACTATAGTTCGTGCTCCTCGTTTGGCTCCATGCGATATTTGTTTTTGAATAAATTGTTCTATGACTTCGATGGCTTCGTGGATATTGGCAAATATGCCGAAACTATGGTCTTCGATTTTAATGACATGGTCGAGGAAATCCTGGTCAGGAGACTTAAGAGCTACAATTTTGTAACTCGCGGGAGATCTGTAATTCCAATTGGCCGATATCTGAATATATCCGTCAACTGTGGTCAAATACCAATTGTAGTCGGCAATATTAAAATTACTGAGGGGGGCCTCAGTAGCCTCCAAAATAAGATCATTAACGCTTTCAGGAATGTTTTCTTGTTCTTCATGACAATGTCGCCAGGTAACTGAAAATTCGTCTAGATTAAATTTTCCATTTTCGATTTTGCCTTCTTTAAACAGTAACGAACGATCTAATTGATTTGATAGACCCGTCTGTCTAGTTGATATATGCGGCTTTCCCTTGGAGACCTCTTCAGTAGTGTTTCTGAAATCAAAAGGAATCGTCTGATCCAGAACTTCAGAGTTTTTATTGTCCCTATGAACTGTAAATTCCATTCCATCGGGAATTTGCCGTTTTTTATTTGAGTCTAAATGAGAATCTGTGGGAACGTTTGGGTGGTGGCCTAATCTTGTCGGTAGGTCAAGTCCAAAGCACAGAAAAAAGATTGCACCGACAGCAACATATGACGGGTGTTTCACTAAATTGATCCCTCTTACCTAAATGATGTTTTCGATACTCGAGCTTATGTACTCTCAATTCGAAAAATTTCCTGCACCTTCTATCTCAACAGTGGTAGACATTCTAGATGAAAAAAATACAAGACCTGATTTGGACAAAAAGGTAAAAGCGCCAAAAACTTGATCTAAATGAGCTTGAATAGGACAGAGGAACTAGATAAAAGTTGAATAAAGAGAATTAGAAAGTCTGAATCTAAGATCTTTAAATATTTTGAAGGCTTAATAATTCTTGGATGTTACTCCTTTAAAAAGTGTTATCAGATTTGTGAAAGCAATACTCCATGAATAAAAAAAATTTTTGATTCTGAAGGAAGATTCTAAGATAGATTTCTGAGACAACCATGTCTTCTTTTTTTGTATGTTGATAAATCTGTATGTAAACAAAGACTGATAGCCAAGTGTTATCTAAGAAATCGGCTTGAGGTGATATGATAACAGTTTCATTTTATTCCTTGCGAAACTTAATATCGAATCTATTCGGTCAGCCAAACAGCTATATGTAAAATTTATTTTATCTTTATTTTTAACCCAACTTAAACATTCATCGTTTGCATTTACCTTTGGGTCCGAACAAAACTAGTCATTGCAAAATTCGAATAGTCAAAAGACTAAAACTGATCCCTTTAATTGGACCCAAAACTCGGAAAATCGCCTTAAGAAGATTTTATTCCTTTTTGGTCCTTTTTCTATCCACTGATTATGAAGTCATGCATAAATAAACAGCAAGTTGCGAAAGTTTTCTACTTTTTTACCGTGCACCATATACGTCGGCTTAAGGTTTTTAGATTATCTCGAAACATAGCATAGGTGTGGTTTAGGGAAAATAGAGGATCGTAGCCACCTCGTTTGAGCTCTCCTTGGCCGACAACACAACCACGCCTTCCTTTGGTTGTTTTGTGTGTCGCCATGGGGAAGTGATATTTGATGGGTTTACCATAGTGTTGGCTTTTATCCGGTATGAAAGACGGTTTTTTTGTGGGTGCAATCCTTTAAGTCTTTTAAAAGCTGATAAAGTAGTTGTCGTCTCTGGCATTTACGAGGACCATATTTTCTACGAGAAATGTCAGCAAGTTTACCCTTTGCAGCTATGGAACCGACTCCTAGTGCTAGAACCTTCCGAGTTCCAGCTTCAACTGCAATAGGAACTGTAAGAGGCTTGTTGACATATCCTTCGTTTGCGATAGCGGTAATCTATGGTCCAAACTCTCTCAGAAAAGCGCTTTTTACAGATTTTACAATAATATTGCTGAAATCTCTTGCCATCACTTGGTCTGGTATAGAATCCTTTGCGTATGATAAAATGAGCACCGCTGCAATGAATTCAGTTTATATATTCCCCCCCCCTTTGTAAGAGGGGTAACATAAGCTAGATACAAAATTCAAACCAATGACATTTTCTAGAATTAGGTCCAATTAATTGAACCAGTTTTTAGATATTTAGTTACCGGCTGTTTTTAGAGGTTTTTTCAAGTTCAAAACCGCCTTCACCGTAACGGTATCTGAAATCATCTTATCGCCAAGATTGTCAAAGAATTTTCCCGAACCATAGCGGACATTAAACTCGGTACGATCAAATTCTAGCTTTGCACTTAAGCCAGTTGCATTATCGCCATTCTTTGTGATCTTACCATCAAATTGAACGTCTTTAGAGATACCTTTAATGGTTAGCTTTCCGTTCAGTCTGTAGTTGTTTTTGCTCTTAGGAGTGAACTTGCTTATCACTAATAGGGCCTCAGGGTGTTTCTTTGTAGAAAAGAAATCGTCAGAATGCAGATGGTCGACAAGTTTTTTGTTCCATTCAGCCTTTTTAAGATCTGCGTTGGTGATAGATTTCATATCCACAGTAATTTTCGCTGCCTTTGGCTTATTGTTATCAAAGGTAATGCTTGCATCTTTAATCGATAGGTTGCCCTGATGCCCACCACCTACAACCTTAGTGCCTTCCCATTCAATCTTACTTGATGACGGGGAGACTTCGTATGTCTGTCCAAAAGCTGTTGTTCCTAGTAACAGGGCTGCGCTTATGATTGCTAGTTTCATGGTTAACTCCTTTTAGTATCTGGTGCCGGCAGCCTCTCTGCCAGCCATACCAGGATTGTCGGTGATTTTTTGAAAATGCAAAATAATGAATATTTGAAAAGATTATCCAAAATATTGTATAATCAGGGGTATGGATCTTAATAGCTTGATAATAATAGATAAAATTGCCAGTTTAGGGACTTTCACAGCCGCTGCAAAGGCTTTGAAAATGCCAAGTAGTAACTTGAGTCTTAAAATTAGGCAACTTGAAGAGGAGCTTGGGCATGCTCTTTTTACACGGACGACCCGGCAGGTGGCAATCACCGAGTTTGGTAAAACTGTGCTTGCCGAGGCACAGGCTGTCCTTAAGGCGAAAGAAAAGATTCAAGCCCTGGCTGAGAAGGCGACAGAGGAACCCAGTGGAACGATACGAATCACGGCTCCTTACGATGTAGGATTGTACTTGTTACGAAGTGTGATCCCTCAATTTATTTCGGTTTTCCCCAAGACCAAGATTGAGGTGGATTTAAGTAACGAGTACGTGGATATCATTTCCGGTGGATACGATCTGGCCATCCGAGCCTCCATGAGTCAATTGAAAGACTCTTCTGTCATGGCCATTAAGTTGGGAGAAACCAGCTTCGGACTCTATGTGCACAAACAATCTTCCTTTGCTGATATTAAGAGGGTGGAAGATCTCCAGGGGATACCTATCATGAGCATTAGCTCTGCCGTTACCCTCTATCAAAACGAATCGGTATTTCAGCTCAATACGGAGTCCCAAATTTTGGTGCGTGATATGATGGGTATCAAGCAAGCCACTATTGGTAAGGCTGGTGTTGGAGTCCTTCCGGCGTTTCATTGCTCTGATGAGCACTCCCGAAAGTCTTTAATCGAGTTGCTTCCTGATTGGAAAGCTGGGTCAGCTCTGATTTACGCTATTTTTCCTCAGCAGGCGTCACTGACGCCCAAGGTCCGTGCTTTTGTTGATTATCTCAAGGAAGAGTTTAGGCTGTAGCTCGGGTATTAGTGAGAAACCCGACAAAACATCAGAGAGGCTCGGTCTTGCGGGACTATTGAATATAGATCCCGCTCAGCTAGATGAGTTTAAAAATGATATCGGAACTGACCGTAGATAGTCCGTCCGTCCTGAGGAACTGCGGAAAATGCCGTATTGCCAACATTTGGTTGGTAGTGATCGCGGTCGGCAACATTTTTAACCCAGAGGGAAATCTCGCTATCCTTAAGTCCTCTGTACGATAAGAATAAATCGGCAATTCCATA
The DNA here is from genome assembly GCA_013215145.1 of Pseudobacteriovorax sp. Classification (GTDB taxonomy): domain Bacteria; phylum Bdellovibrionota_B; class Oligoflexia; order Oligoflexales; family Oligoflexaceae; genus DT-89. The sequence continues at coordinate 4,788 of JABSRP010000057.1, read as the reverse complement.
TTCGTCCGTTTTGAATCCGCGCAAACTACCAATTTCGGTGGCTGTGGCTTTTGTGATATAGCGAGCAGACGTAGTGGCAACGAAGTCCGACCAGCTCGTCGTCACACCGCCCTTATACTGTGATTTTGCCGAAAAAGGTAACTCTGCCTTCTCTGATCCCTCTAACTCAAATTCTCCGTCGACGTAGCTATAAGATAACCATGATTCAATGGTAAAACTATCTAAATTATGAAAAGACTTCATATAAAGATCAAAACCTTGATTGTTAAGCTCTCCAACGTTGTCATTGATCTGGGTTGTGGCTATCTCACCGCCCTCGATATAGTCCGAAACAGGCTCAGGAGTGATCGTGGCAGCTATCATGTTCTCTACTATCTCGACGTAGGCTGTAGCCGAGATACTGAAACTCTCAGATACTTGATAGTTACCATTGATTTCGTAAGTTGTCATCTCTTCCGGCTCTAGGTCAGGGTTCGGGATGTGCATAAAGAAGCTTTGATAGATGCCATCGTCCCTTTGAAAGGCAAAAGACCCATAGTGCTCGTAGGTAAAGCGCGGCGAAGGAGCTAGAAAGGCCTCACCGTATAAAAGCTTCAAGAACGATCCCGATTCTGGTGCCCAGACAACTCCAGCTCGAGGATTCACCGTCTGGCCATAAGTAGAGCTCTCGTCAAAGCGAACCCCTAAGGTGGAGGATACCGTCTCTGACCAATCTGTTTTCAGCTGAGAGAAAGCACCAAGGTTAGACCAAGATACATTGAAAATTTTTACCGGTAGCTCCTTGGCTCCATGATATCCAAGGTCTTGAGTTTCTCTTGGCTTATTGGGATCATAAGGCCTTAGAAGGTCGGTGGTTTTAGGGGTGGAGTTCATCTTTTCTACAAGAACACCGAACGTAACATGATTAGCCTCGTTAAGATTGAAGAAAAATTGCTGGCTGTACTCGAATTTAGGATTCCGCAAATTCATAACCATCTTCGTAATCGGTAAAAATATTGGCGAACTTCGATTCGGGAGAGATTTGATAGGTGGAAAAGCTGAATTGCACCTCGGTACGGATATCTTCTGTGATGCTATCGCTATATTTGAGGTACATAGAATTGATAATGGATCGCCACTGAGGGGTTTGATTATAGTTGGCTGTATCAGGTCTAGTACCAGTCACGGAGGGATGGGAAAAATCAGACCGATTGAAAGCCAGTGTTAGAGCGTCAGCAAAGTTTAGATTGGCAAACATATGACGAGACGTAGTGGGAAAATGAGGGTCTTTACGTGTCTCGGCTTCTATAATGGTGTCGCCGCCGAAGGTATCCAAATTATTATTAGGGTACTTGTCTGGATATTTCTCCTTTAGGTCACCATTATCTCCCATCTCATGATTTATCCCTAGGGATAAATCGACTTTTTCGGAGAGGCGATAGTTTCCGTAAGCGTTAACGAAGGTGTTGTTGTTTTCGCCTCCACCTAACGCCACCGATTGGCTATGTTCCTCTCCTGCTTTTTTGGTAATAAGGTTGATAACACCGGTAAAGGCATCAGCACCATATAGAGCCGAAGCAGGACCGTAGACCACCTCAACTTGTTTGACATTGTATAGAGGAAAATTTTCTGCAATTGGGATATCTTCCGCTGTAGGCGAACTTATGCGAATACCATTTTGCAGGATAACAAATTTGTTATTCCCTTTGATTCCTCTAACTGTGATCCGATTGTAGGTGACGGCATCAGATGCATTTTGCACGTAGAATCCGGGAATATCTGACAGGACTTCATCTAGATACCTATAACCGCGTAGGGATATTTGATCGTCCGTAATCACGTAAATGGTGCCTGGTGCTTTTGATGCACTCTCCTCTAGTCTTGAGGCAGTAACGACGGAAAGATCAAAAATACTTTTTAACGAAAGGCCCTTTTGATCCGTGTCCTCTTGCGCCATTGAAGTCGTGCTAACGGCAAAACTCAGCGCTGCTAGTTTCAGCAAACAATCCTTCATCAATTCCCCGTATCAATTAATAAATATAGTTAATTAAGATGTTAACAGATTGTGATCGGGCTTGAAGTATCGGGACAGCTTGTGCTTTTGGGATAATGAAAAAGATAAATAAACTTCGGTTGGGCAATAGGTTGTTATCATTCTCTGAAAAATTTTAATGCTTATTCTTTCATCTACCTGAACTGATGGGTATTCCGTAGATGAAATCGTCTATAATACGAGATCACTTTATCGCGAGGTTTTTGATACAAATGGGAAGGCTCGATGAAAGTTCGCGTAAAAACTCTAGGCAAATGCATGGAAAATCATTAGAACCTTACCCAAGCATTGTTGAGTCTAATGTATCACTAGACTTTGCATCACGCCGAAGGAGTGGTTGGATTGATAAAATTTAGTTTAAAAGTTACCTTTGTATACATTTTTTATATTGTGAGTACAGTCGTGCGAGGTAACGAGTTTTTTGTCGAAGGGCAGCGAGCTTGGTTTCATGATCCCGGCTTTTCAAGCGGGTACTTTCATAGCTACGATGCCCTTTCCCTTGATGGAGTGCCCCCCTTCAAGATGCACGTTTTTCTACCGCGGGATTATGAAACTTCACAAGATAACGTATATCCTCTACTGATTGCCCTTGATGGTAACACTGCTTTTTTTAGGTCTGGTCTTAGTGGCTCGTCTTTAAATCTTCAAGATGCCCTTGCTCGTTATGATGAGGCTTATCCTCAAAGCAAACTGCCTATCGTGGCGGCTCTTGTTCCCAACAATCGAGCCAAAGAATACACTCATGATACGGTATTGGGTCAGGATTGCTGTGAGCTGGACCGTTTCCTTAGTGACTTGACTCATGGAATCATCCCCTGGCTTAAGAGACATTACCGCATTGATCGACGTGCCTCGACTCTTGGAATCACCGGATCCTCTCATGGTGGCCTGGCCGCTTTTGCCGCTGCTATGTATTTTCCAGAAGTTTTTGGTTATGCGATAGTGCAGTCGCCGTCTTTCTGGGTTGGGTTTGAATCACAGGGCCGATTCTTCGACCGTTGGGGTAGTGGTAAAATGGCTAAGACTATCTTAAAGAGATGGTCCGATTTAAATATTAAAGGAGATAGAAAACCACGTTTGTGGATTGACTGGGGTTTGATTCATCAGGGAGGGTTTCATAATGAGTTTATCGAGCGCTATGTTGCAAAACGCAGCCCCGAAGTCTTGAATTGGCTAAGGACTGAACTCTCATACCAAGATCAAATGGATCTCTACTTTATGATAGACGAGCAGGGTGAGCATAGCGAGGCTTCGTGGTCTCGTCGGTTATGGCCAGCAATAGAAGCCGTGGGACCTCACAATTCAACTAATTAGATTGCCAAAAAAGTAAGAAATGTATTTGCTGGATTCGATTTTGCCGGCAATTTCTGTAGTATTTATATCCCGTGAAACTTCAGAAGTTGAAGATGACGCCGGAAAAAGCGCCCCCCATTTGACGTTGACAGCAAATGACCAGCTCTTTATTCTTTCTGCTCTTAGGTACAAGCTTTGGCTTGATAAATATTTGGTAAATAAAGGCAAAACTTATGGCTCAACAGGAACTCCGCATTAACGCAGATTTTACTGAAAAAGTTGTGATACGACCGTCTGACTATCACTGGGTTCCCTCGCCCCTGCCAGGAGTAGAGAGGATGATGCTTGACCGCATTGGGGATGAAGTTGCGCGGGCTACGAGCCTGGTACGCTACGCTCCATTCAGTGCGTTTACCGAACATGTTCACGGTGGAGGAGAAGAGTTCTTCGTCTTGCAGGGAGTGTTTTCCGATGAGCATCGCGATTATCCGGAAGGGACCTACGTACGAAATCCCATTGGAACCAAGCATACTCCTAAAGTTGGAGAGCAGGGGGCCACGATTTTTGTGAAGCTTCACCAATTCGAGGCTGGCGATCGCCGGCAGTTTTCTCAAGATACTCGGCAAGGGAGTTGGCGTCCCGGAATTCAAGACGGACTTCAGGTGATGCCATTGCACGAATACGCTGGGGAAAATGTAGCCCTGGTAAAATGGGCACCTCATACCCGCTTTACACCACATCAGCATTGGGGAGGGGAAGAAATATTTGTGCTGGAAGGCACGTTTTATGATGAATATGGCGACTATCCCACAGGGTCTTGGCTACGGAATCCTCATCTCAGTAAACATGAACCATTTACAAAAGAGGATGAGGCTTTGATTTACGTTAAAACAGGTCATCTTACACCAGACCAATAGTCCCAAAAAATCTTGGAATGTCGATAGTCTCATGCTCTGCGAACATCTTTGCAAATCAAGATAAGGAAAGACGAGAGCTATTTCTTATAGTTTCACCGCTTGTTTCATTTCTGTTCCTATTGACTCTTGATCTGCGCTGTTTTTTTCTTGTGATGCTAGTGAGCGTACTATAGTTTCCTAGAGACAGTTAAAATTTTTTTCGAGATGACTATGAAACATTTATTGCTATGGCTAAGTGCTTTGGTATTGACAGGGGTTGGTCACGCCGGACAAACCTGGACAGAAGGTTCCGATGGGGTGCGAGTCACCTACCCGGATAGAGGTTGGACTTGGACCGAAGGAAGTGATGGTAGGCGTGTCGTTTATCCAAACCGCGGCTGGACTTGGACCGAGGGCGACGATGGTAGGCGTGTGGTTTATCCGAACCGTGGCTGGACCTGGACTCAAGGCAGCGACGGCAAAAGGGTCGTGCGCATGAGATGCATCTTCAATCACTTTCAAATTATGACGTTTCGCTATATCCAGGATCTCATCAACTTGACAAGG
>JABSRP010000056.1 GCA_013215145.1 Pseudobacteriovorax sp. | reverse complement strand
GCGACGGCTACCAACGGTGATAGGCGGGCGCAGTATTTGAAAATCGCCTCAGAGCTAATTGTGGATGACCTGACGGGGTTGATCGCTGAATGGGATCAAGACACTGCTACCAATTACAGGAACAGCTTCTTTCTTGACCAAGATACAGACGCCGCTCTTCGTGCTATGTTTAGCTCCATCGGTATTCTAGCAAAGGGGGAACTTGGAGCGGAACGAATCGATAACGCTCTCGATACCCAGGAGCAAGAAGACGAACACTCCTGCTTCAGCGATAATACCTACGTCGATATCAAAATGAATGCCTTAGGCATCCAGAATGTTTATCTAGGAAGGTATGGTGTTGATCTCGATGGGCCTGGATTGAATGATTTGGTAGCTGCAGCGAATCCGACACTAAATAGTGAGATCGAAAGCCTTATGACCGAAATACTAGAGGAAATAGATGCCCTACCACTGACATTTGATCAGGTTATCATCCCTGGTGATGCTGGCGCTGACGGTAGGGCAAAATTGGAGGCCATCGTAATCTCTTTGCAACAATTAGGCAATAAAATGGCAGAAGCAGCATCTGCAATCGGATTGGGGACTATCTCTGTGGAGCTTCCTGAATAGTGATTTTAAACTATAAACTTGGAATACTGACAGTGCTGATGATCTTCTTCGTCAGCTGTACCAGTGACAAAAGTTCTTCTCAACCTGGTGCAAACACAGAATTCGATTACACCCTCTTGGGCGGGGGGACGACGATTTTTGACAAGACTTCAGGGGCTTTCTCAAGAGAGCCCCCGGGTTTGACCATTGATGATTCCCGCATGTTTTTTCGAGGACGCGCTTTTTTTCGTGACCCCTGGGTCACTGCCCCAGCTTCTACCAAGGCTCGTGATGGTTTAGGTCCGCATTTCAATGCCCGCAGTTGCGAAGCCTGCCATGTAGACGATGGGCGAGGTCGTCCTCCTATAGAGAATGGGGAAGCCATGACATCTATGCTCCTTCGCATTTCCGTACCTGGCGCAAATGAAGGCGAGCCTCCACTACCTGTTCCCGGATATGGGACCCAAATTCAGAATTTTGCTACACCGGGCAATACCGCCGAAGGATTTCCAATCGTTGGTTACGAGATCATTCAGGGAAGCTACGCCGACGGTGAGACCTACGAACTAAGAAAACCAATCTATTCGATTATAAATCCTGCCTATGGAGATTTGCCAGCGAATATAGAAATTTCACCAAGGGTGGCGCCCAGTATGATAGGTCTAGGTTTACTTGAGGCCATCGCAGCTTCAGACATACTTTCTTTAACAGACCCTGAAGACGAAAACAGAGACGGCATTAGCGGCCGGGTAAATTATGTAAGGGATGTAGAGACGGGGGAGTTGGTCATCGGGAGATTCGGCTGGAAAGGGAACCAACCCAACATCAGGCAGCAAACAGCGGGGGCCTTTTTGGGCGACATCGGAATCACCTCCAGTGTCTTTCCCGAAGAAAACTGCCGAGAGGAGCAAACCGCTTGTATTGAAAGCGAAAATGGTGGTAGCCCTGAGCTCATCGAGAGTATTTTAGATAGCGTTACCTTCTATTCGCTGGGATTAGCAGTTCCCGCTCAAAGAGAGTCGCAAGATGAGGATGTCTTAGCGGGAGCTCAATTGTTCCAGAGTATTGGTTGCGATTCTTGTCATAGATCTACTTGGATAACAACGGCGAGCAAATCGAGTGACAGCTTTTCGGAACAAAAAATACATCCATTTACAGATCTTTTGCTACATGACATGGGCGATGGATTAGCTGATAATAGGCCTGATCATTTAGCCTCAGGCAGGGAGTGGAGGACCCCTCCCCTTTGGGGGATTGGACTTCAAGAGACAGTCAACGGACATCTATTTTTACTTCATGACGGTCGAGCTCGTGGTTTTGCGGAAGCTATCCTATGGCATGGCGGAGAAGCGTCCGCCGCTCAGCAGACGTTTTTGAATCTAAAAAAAGAACAAAGAAATCAACTCATCAAGTTTTTGGAGTCACTATAATTGATTAGGTCGTTACTCGCACCCATTGGTTTCGCTGTACTTGTTATCAGTAACTGCGACTCATCAGGGAATAAAAACACATCAAGTGTGGATCGTAGCGGTCAGCTAAAGTTTTGGGCAAACACAGTATTTGTTCCTGGATACGCTGATCTGAAAACGGAATCGACCAGTTTTTCAATAGCCGTTAGTTCCCTTTGCCAGAACAAAACTCAAGAGAATTTAGATCTCTTGAAGACACAGTGGCAAAGCCTTCACGAGAGTTTTAGTGTTGTGGAACCATTCAAAGTTGGACCTTTTTTAGACTTTGAAGATGAGTTCAATTTTTGGCCCACACGGGAAACAAGCGTTGACAACTTTTTAGCTGATGGTCAATTCGACCAGACTACCTTCGCTGAAGCAAGTGTACTAGCTAAGTCTTTTAGCAGCATCGATTACATCCTTTATCAAAAGAGTCCTGAACAATTAGTCGCTGAACTTAACGAGAACACCAATCCAACCTGCAATTATTTAACTTCTTGGTCCGAATACTTCTTAACCAAAGTCGATGAGTTAAATACCTTGTGGCAAGCGGAAACAGGAAGCTTCTATACCGCATTTGTAAATGCCGGGACCGATCAGACAGAATATTCCAATCAAAAAATTGTCTTTGATCTTATGATAAATGCGATAACTCAAGGATTTCAAACTATCGAAAGTGCTAAATTAGGTACACCTTTGGGAAATAAATCGGGAGGTGTCGCCCAGCTTGACGAGCTAGAAACCCCCTTTGGAGTCTATTCGCTTACTCTCATTAAGGGTAATCTCCGCGGCCTTAAGCTAGCCATCTACGGTTCAGAATTTCCACTAGCAGCGAGTGAGTCTCTAGCACAAACTATTGAAAGCGTTGCGCCTGAGGTATTAGTAGATCTAACGTCTCGTCTAAATACTGTTGACGAAACTGGAGACTCTTTCTCCATCAGCCTCAAGGACACCATTGCTACGGAACCAGATAAAGCCTCTGGTTATCTCCAGGATATTAAAGCAGTTGTTGTCTTATTTGCTACTGATATTGCTAGTTTTTTAAATGTGACGGTTGTGTTTAGTGACAACGATGGAGACTAGTAGAGCCAGCTATATCAAGACTACGCTTCAGTTCATACAAACCACCAGAGTGTCTGCCAAATCTCTTATCTTTTTTAGGATGATTTTTGGCTGCCTACTAGCATGTGGCGCTTTTAGGCAATGGTACTATGGCTGGATTGAGAGCCTCTATCTGCGACCGCAGTTTTTTTTCCCCTACGAAGGTCTGGAGTTTATTGCTCCTTATTCGCGGGAGTTAGTATATGGCTTGTTTAGCTGTCAGTTCATTTTTTCCATAACCTTCGGTCTCGGGATTTTCCAGAGATTGTCAGCAGCATTAGTTTTTATTGCTTTTACCTATCTCGAGTTGGTCGATAAGACGAGTTACCTAAATCATTACTATTTAGTCAGTTTAATTTTATTCCTCTTTATTTTTCTTCCAACCTTGCCAAAAATTTGGTCAAAGAATAAAGCCGATGTTCCTATTGCTTGGCTGTACCTGCTTAGATCTCAATTTGGTTTGGTTTATTTTTTTGCTGGGGTTGCCAAATTAGGTAGTGACTGGCTCATTCATGCTCAACCGCTAAAAATCTGGCTGCCTTCTTCCGGGCATATACCGTTGCTAAATCCCGTTTTGGAATGGTCTTTTACTCCCTACTTGGCAAGCTGGGCAGGAGCACTTTTTGATTTAACGATTGTTTTTTTCCTTCTTAATTCCCGCGCCAGACCACTAGCCTTTCTAGTTGTCATTGGATTTCATAGTCTCACTTGGATACTGTTTCCCATTGGCTTATTTCCCTGGATCATGATCTTAGGAGCAAGCTTATTTTTCCCTCCGAATTGGCCCGACACAGTTCTGCGTAACCGAAAGCCTGAGACTGAAAGGCGGCCAATGCCAAATACTAGTGAGCAAAGGAACGTTCATCCTCTCATACTGAGTTTCATCGGCATTCATCTACTAGTTCAACTAATTCTACCTTTACGGCATGTCGCTTATCCTGGTCGTACCCTATGGACAGAAGAGGGTTTTCGATTTTCCTGGAAAGTCATGCTGATCGAAAAAGCCGGCTATGCGAGATTTAGAGTTGTTTATCAAGATGGAAGTTCAGATTTCATAGGACTTTCTGACTGGCTTACACCATTGCAGATCAAAATGATGAGTACACAAGCTGATATGATCGTCCAATTCGCGCATTTTTTAGGAACCATCGCTTTTGAAAAAACCGTTTCTGCAGTTTATGTTGAATCCTTCGTTAGCTTTAATGGCAGAAGGGCTCAGCGTTTTATTCCCGATGACCTAAACCTTCTGACGATTTCTAGCATAGAGTCTTACAGACATATTATTTCATTAGATACCGCAGCAAAAATTCTCTAAAAAACGACACTTACCCCACCCTAAAAATCGTCTCCTTTCCCCAAATGACCTCAAAAAACTACCTCTTGGTTGGACCGTCGTATTTGCATCCAGATTCCCGGCCTCAATCCACGATAAAAGCAGGAGGAGAGAATCCAACAAAAAAGGAGCCATCAGATGGTAAAACTTACCAAACCGTCCTTGACACGGATGACATTGATAGTAGCCGTTTTGTTGTCCGGCTGCAGTTCATCGAGCTCGGACAGCAATAACGACGAGGGTAATCAAAATCCGAGCACCAACCCAAATGATACTGGCGGACAGACAGAGTTAAATGACAACGAAGGTGTGGCAGAAAACTTACTCAGAATTATAAAAGTCCCTAGCAATACACCAAGTGATGCTTCCCTGTACCTTGCCGGGACGCTGAATAATTGGTCTCCAGCTCATGTGGATTACCAACTCAAGCGTGCCGATGATGGTAGTTATTCCATACTCTTGGATGAAGACATCCTTACCAAGGGCTTTCAGTATAAATTTACTAGGGGAACCTGGGACACTGTGGAAAAAGATGCGGATGGGAAAGAGCTAGAAGATCGCGTTTATCTTCCTGGCCGAGATATCGTGTTAACGGACCTAGAAATCGCATCCTGGGCCGATCTTACCCCGCCCCCCAGAACAAAATACCGAAACAGGTGACATTAGAGAGATTAAGGCCTTTGCCATGCCAGAGCTTGCGAGCCAGCGCGATTTACACGTTTACTTGCCACCAGGTTATGACTCATCAGCTAAATCATACCCGGTGCTCTACATGCTTGATGGGCAAAACCTCTTCAACGAACTAACGGCTTTTAGTGGCGAATGGCAAGTTGATGAAACCATGGAAGCCCTTTTCCAAGCGGGTAAAACCGAGGGAATCATCGTAGTTGGCATTGAGAATGCGGGAAAGAATAGACGTAGCGAGTACTCTGCCTGGCCCGTAGTGTTTGGCGAAGAGACGTTACCTGCCAACGCTAGTAAATTTCTAAAGTTTCTAACAGAAACACTCAAACCCCACATTGACGCCAACTACCGCACGCAGTCATCACCATCTCGCACGGGAATTGCTGGAAGTTCTATGGGAGGCATTATGAGTCTTTATGCAGGACTGCAAAGACCAGATGTATTTGGCATCGTCGGCGCTATCTCACCTTATATGTCGCGATCAGCCTATGGCCAGCAAATTGAAGACTATCTTAAAGGAGTCGATCCAAACCTATTTCCCTCCGCATCGTCGCGGATCTACATGGATATTGGAGATGCTGAGATTGTTCAAAATGAAAATACAGAAGTACTGGCATCAGTAGTATCTGCCCATGCTATCATTGAGAACTCTTTATTTCCTGGGAATCCAGCAAACTATCGCTTTGAGGTGATCCCAGATGCGATACACAAGGAATCGGCATGGCGTGCTAGATTTCCTGACATCGTGAGCTGGCTTTACGAATTGGAGTGATTGAACCTTTATGAGTGAGCACTGCAAAACTAGAGAATTACGTGCTAGCGAGTTTGACATCAAACGCGATTGTCACCGACGCTACAAACCAAGCTAGGAAAAATATTCCTCTCGAAACCCATTTACATTCCGATGGTGGTAATCACGGATCCTGTAAAATGTTTGCTCGCAGAGGAAGATGACAATTGTATCGAAGCCTTATCAAATTAGTATCATTCTGCGGACTTCTTGGCCTTTTTTCTTGGCTAAATGCACCTTTATCAAAAGCTTCATCGGTTGAACGCGACGTGCTACGGCTGGATGAGAACTTTGAAGGGCAGACGCTGGGTGACAGGGGCTATTGGTATACCAGTGATCTAGACTTCGAAGAGGTAAGCATAAAGGCCAAGGCAGGATACTTTACCAAGGGCAAAGATAAGTTGAAGGTTTTTCAAACTAAGTATGAAACGACCTGGTACTACCATGATATCTATAATCCGAAGGAAATTAATCAGACCGTTTATTTGCTCTCTCCAAGTAATCTTAGCGATTATGTGAAAGTATTTTTGGAGGATGAACTTATTGCAGATCTTAGGTACAGTGAGATATTGAATGATAGAATTGTACCCATCACGTTTCCTCCTAAAGCGACTCAAAGAATCTTTATAGCAAAGAAAGGACGATTTAGTAGCAGTACCTTGTGGACATTGTGGCAAAGTGAATCCGCGGCAAAGGTTAAGACGGCAGAATCCACGAAGAAATTATATGTTTTACTCAGTATCTATGGCATGAGTATCGTATTTAATACGCTGCTTTTATTTGCCTATCGCAAGAAAGTCTACTTTTACTATCTGTGTTACCTTGTTTCCATCGGTTTTTCAGCCGCCTGGACTCATGCAATAGTTCCCTATTATTGGCTCAATCACCTTGGTTTTCTTGGGATCATATCGACATCAATCTTTGTTTGCCTTTTCGCAAATCAATTTTTAGGTCTGAAGAAAAACCTTAAAATTGGTTCAAACGTTCTCACATTACTTGTGTTTTTACAAATTATTGGTGGCTTGGTTTTCTTTTTTCGACCCATTGAAACCTATCAACTCATGCAATATTCGATGATCGTATCCTCATCGGTGATTTTCGTTCTAGGAGTGTTACGATTTATTCAGAAGCCTAGTGCACATAAACTGATATTTAATATCGCATTTGGTGTTTATTTATTTGCAGTAATTTATTTTTTCTTGAGCTTACTTGATATCTTGCCATTTGTCTCAAATTCTATAACTTACTATGGCGCTTGCGTTGAAACGGTCCTTATGTTGATTGCCATCGGCTATAGCATTTGGGAGAAAGAGCAGGATCGATTGCGCAAACAACGCGATCTCGAGCATCAATACAAGCAGTTGTCGAAAGTGTTTTTCCCGCACCAAATTAGACTCATTCAGCAAGGTCATAGTCTCGAAGACACTATGCCGACTGGATCAAGGGAAGCCTGTGTACTGGCTTTCGACGTCATAGAAAGCTCAAATATCAGAGATGAAAACTTCCTTGAATACTTCGAAGACTTTATGGCTTTTGCTCGCACTTTGATGATGGAAGGCTACGACCCCGACAAATTGATCAGCCGAGCTTACATGGTTAAGGAAATGGGTGATGGCTTTATCTGTACTATCGGTTTTCCCTTTAAATCAACCGAAACAAACTCTTCAGAGGGTGTCGTTGGTATTGCTGACATTCTCATGAAGGAATTCGAAACTAGAGTAGCAAGTCGCATTTCAACCCAACAGGTGAATTGCTGCGTTGGCATTGCGCAAGGTGAAGTCCGCGCTTATTTTTCAAAGTCAGGCTCTATTCGTCACGATCTGTGGGGACACGCACTGGTGAAAGCAATACGGTATGAATCAACGAGAAAGGGGCTTTTTCATCGACTTCAACTTCCCACCCAATCTTTACAAATTATTGAGAAATCTCTCTTTGATCAATTATCCCCATCAAAAAAAGATGACTATAGAGTCATCGATTTGAATCGCTACGGCCTTTCAGTGCGAAACGATCCAACCGCTACCGAGTTGGCGGTCAAGGGAATGTCATTCCCTTTAGATGCAGAATCTACCCTCTCGCAGACCAAGACTTCAGGATTATAAAACGACCAAATCAATTAATTTGGCATTCATATATCCCCAAAAAACCTTCTACTCGTCGCCCGACCCATCCTCCTCGTCTGGGTTAGCAAACTCCGAACAGAATTCACCTAGCCCAGGGAACACCGCATCATCGGGGCAAAATTCTTCGGCAATGTTATTGCCACTAATTTCGACAAAACCTACACCGGGCTCAAACGGTTCCACAGATTTTATGGCGGAGATATCCTCCAAACTCGTATTGCCAACTAGATACAAACTCGCTGACAAGGTCTGAAGATTCTCTAAACCACGTAGGCTTTTAAGGCCTATACTTTGGTCTATAACCAAACCAAAACTACTACTTCCCGCTACAGTCCCAATCTCAGTAAGTGAAGACAAGCCTTCGATAGTTTCCAAAATTGGGTTTGCGGAAATTGCTAGTGTCTCTCCGACGATCTTCAGCTGACCTAAACCATTGACACTAGTTAGGCTGCGGTTCGCCGTTAAATTGAGACCACCGACATAGGTAAGTTTCTCTAAGCCTGCTAACGATTCGAGCTTCTCATTCTCACTAAAGCTGAGGCCTCCATCAATAGCAGTTATTTGTGAGAGTCCTTCAGCATTAGTCATACCCCAATTCGTGATAACCAGGTTATTAGCTAAAGTCTTCAGCTGTTGAAACTGGGGAAGTGAGGACGCTTTAGGACTTGCCGAGAGAGTTATATCTCTCACACTAGCTAGTCGTTTGAAGGTGGAGATCATTTCAAGCTTAGGGTTATTTTCAATGGTGAGGCTGTCAGAGATGTCCTGCAAAGCGGAAAACCCGTCAAGGGTCACGAGTTCATCACAATTGCTGACAGTGAGACTACCAAAGATTCGTTTCATGCCATTAAACCCAGAGATGTCGAAACAGTCGTTAATTTCTAACGAGCCTACCGATTCAAGCTTGGCTAGAGCGTTTGCAGGTATTTCACTCAGTCCTGCTGTTAGCTTACCACCAACCACGCGCAACTTAGGGAATACCCGGTACCTGTTATTTTGCAAGAACTGGTAAGTCGCGACATTAAGGTCTCCGTGAACTCTTTCGAGAGATTGAAACCCGCCTAATACCGGTACAAAACTACCACTCACCGTCATAGAACCAACTTCTGAAAGGTTGGGCGCGTAAAAACTTCCCGACTCGGCGTTTAACGCTGAGTTTTCAAAGGTGAGTCCACCGGAAATCCGCACTAAGCCTTTTGCTTCAGGAGCAAATCCTAGCGTTTCCGAAAACCGTATCCTTAGATTACCTAGGATTTCATTACAGCCTAATTCATTGACGCGTTTCACATCTTCAAAATCTCCGGTACAGACCTTATTCACTAAGATATCGCGATGAATCCATTTTGATTGAACGTCGTCCATCTGCGCTTGAAAGATGAGACGATAAAACCCGCTTTTGAGGGCTTGAGGAGCTGAAGTCTTCCAATCAATGACTTCCTGTACGTCACAAGTTTCCGGGATCGACTTGGCATCAGGCTCAATGGACTTGACACAATATTTGATATTTAATCGCTCAAGATCATCGTTGATATAAAAGTTGGGAGTATACCCTTCATCGACAACACCAAAACGCTGGCCAAAAATATTGGCAAAGCGAACGATGGGAGCCGCTAGGTCAACATCAAGTTGGTAGTCAGCGGTATCAATATCACAGCTTAAGTCGGAAATCGAACGGTTCCGGACATGATCTGTCACCTGTAATCTCAGCTCATGAGCACCTGCAGGTATGTGTGTAATATCCCAGATGCTACCAGAACTAAGCAAGGGAAGCGATTCGTTAAACGCTCGACTGATAAAAGCGCTATCTTTACTTGGACCTATTTCAGCATTAATAGAATAGAACAGGGACCAAGGTGCGGCCATCTCGAAGGAAAGAAAAGACATGACATCCAAGTAGCGGTCCTGGACAAAACGCTTATGACAATTCACTTGTGGTTGTTGATCAGGGATTGGTTTTAACTGGATGCCTTTCATGGACGAAAGGCTATCGGGAGACACTATGGTTCCTTCAAGTTTGCCATCCGCTCGAGTGGTACCAATATAAACGAGCTGAGAGGACTCTACGGCAGTCGTGGGTAAACACCCTTTGCTGCTAGCTTTCACATCTTCGTGAATACGCCCCTCAGAATCACGGCGCAAAATCCGAACGGCCGAACCTAACAAGTTTTTATCGTCGCTATTTTTAATTTCTAAGTATTTTGAGCTGGAGAGATTGTCACCGCACTGATAGATGACCTCACTGTATTCGTTGCTGACTTTTGAGTTGTGACAAGACAGCGGTAAAAGACTAAGTGGGAGACACCATTTCAAAATGCAATTCATGTTCAATCCAAAGTACGTCAATTCAACAAATGCACTATAATGACATACTTAATATATGTCAAAGATAAGCTGTATTTTTGTTTATTTTCAATACCTTAAGGCATCTCTAAAAGTCGGCTATCTTAGGTGGTGGAATTTAAGCACTAGGCCACAGCCATAGAGGATATGGCACTCGTTGATAACGACCCAATCATATTAACTATCTGTATTTATTAGTATATTCAATCTAAAACGCAGTGATCATAAATGTTGCAAGAGAGCTCAAGCAGGCTAAGGTGAAAGCAAGTTTCAACCGATGTCAAAACGTTGAAAAGACTATGGAAAGCTTTAAGCAAAGCTATGATGAAAGCCATTTGCCGATATTTAATCTTCCTGCTTTTTGTCCTTTTTGCACAGACAAGAGGCTTAGCTGATGTAGCCCCTTTGCCCTTGAAAGCTGATATCAATTGGCTAACGAAACAATCACAAGCCATTCTTGTAAAAACCGGTGAGCCCGAACTCTCCATGGATGAGCTGTTGAGTCTACCGGCAAGTCGCTTCAAACCTGTCGAAGCCTTCGCACAAGGCACTCTAGTCTCGAACCTGAAAGTAGCCTACTTCAGATTCGAAATCGTAACTCCAGCCTCGGGCAGTCCTCACTGGATCGTTGCGAATAATATTTGGCCACTCGATTTAAAGGTTTATGCCTACGAGAAAACTGATGACGGCCTCAAGCTACACGGCAACAAGGGATATTCAGATGAGTTATGGTTATATGATAGCTTCCGCAACTTGCCTTTCACGTTAAAACCTAATACTCATTACCTTTTTTTCGCTGTCAGTCGGGGGGTTTTTAGCAATAGTAATGACCTATCGATAACCCCTACCCACATATACAGTAATCATCTCCAACTGGACCTCATGATCTCGTACAGTGTTTTTGGCCTTTTACTGGGCCTCCTTTGCTACAACGTTCTCATCGGATTACGCCTCAGGCGTCTCGATTATGTCTACTTTTGCTGTTACCTTTTTCTGGGTATCACTGGGATGGCAGCAACTCAAGGACTTTTTCATCGACTCATTCCCAACGAGCTTCTCTCGTCGTCCACAGTCTTAAGGCACCTGTTCATTGTCTGTACGATTCTTCTTAATGGTTGCAGCCTTTTCTTCTCCATGGGCTTTATCAGTCGATTTCTCAAAATAGCTGATCAGAGTAAGTTTTTGTATCGGGCTATGGCTGTCCTAGCTTGGACGACACTATCGATTTCACTCTGCCTCACTGTATACACCTTTTTTGATAGTGCCTGGGCAGCGAACAAATTTCGACTCCTAATGCCGTTTGTTTTTCTTTCTACAGAATTCCTACTGATAGCTCTTGTGGTTAAAAGAGCCAGCAAACGAAATATTGCAGTACTGATAAGCTATAGCTGCCTACTCCTCGGAGCCACTATCGTTCTCCTAACGTTCTCGGGCATCCTTTCATGGAATCCCCTGACGAAAAATGCAATCCTTGTTGCCATGGCAATTGAGCTATTTCTATTATCCTACTTCCTTGCTGATAAAATTAAAAATGAGGTGGAATTTTTGCATCAGTCCCTCGCTGATCAAGTAGAAGCACGGACAAAAGACATTCGCTCGATCATGAAACACGTTCCTATGGGAATCTTCGTCGTCGAGAATCAACCCTTACGCATTAAAAAACCTTACAGCTCTCAACTCAATAGCATCCTCGATTTAACCAACTCTGACGATCTTGACCTCATTAAGATTTTTACCAATCAGTTTTTGCTAAACGGCAGGCAATCTACTCAACTTCGATCTATTTTAGAGTTAGCGTTTGGTGAAGACATACTCAATTTTGAGATAAATCAGAGTTTACTACCAACAGAATTAAGCTGTGAAGCCGGAAGGTCCTATAGGTTAACTTGGTCTCCTGTTCTAAGTAACGAAGGGTTAGTGAGCCATATACTCGTCACCATAGAAGATGTCTCTCATCAAAAAAACCTAGAAAAAACCCTAGGACGTGCCCGAGAAGAAACAGAGCTCGTGGAAGAGATGCTCTCTGCAGATCCTCTAGCTCTTATCGCCTTTTTTAATCATGCCGTGATAAAACTGAACGAAGTCAGTCAAGCCTTGGTTTCCGGCGAAACCCATGCTATTGGTTCGACGCTACTAGAATTGCATACGATGAAAGGCAGCGCAGGAAGTCTAGGCCTTATTGGACTTGCAGAGCGCATTCATGATGCAGAAGACGAAATCATACTCTTAAAAAATAGGTATCACGATCCGGCAACAAGCAAAGACCTCAACCACTTTCATCAGCTACAACAGTCTTTCGACCATTACCTCGAGCTGTTCACCCAAAAAATTGGTCGAAGCTTAGAAAAAAAGATCGCTATACCATTTACCATAAGCAGCGAGCTCTACACCCTCATTCTTAAGCATCGTCCTTATGCCAGTCATTTACTTGATTCAGTTGCCATCCCCATACTACAAGCAGGAGAGCAATTGCTTAAAGACAGTCACCGTTTGGCGAGCAAACTTGACAAACCCAAACCGCAGTTTCATATTACTGGGACAGGGTATATTGATTACGAGTGCCTGGATCGTTTGCTCAATCTATTCCCCCATCTCTTGCGTAACTCCCTCGATCACGGTATCGAAACTGCTGCACAAAGGACAGCACTTGGCAAACAAGCCATGGGAACCATCTCCCTTCATTTCGAACCTAATATCCATCAGTTAAAGTTGATTTATCGAGATGATGGTAGAGGATTGAATCTAAATCACATCAAAGAAACTGCCATAGGCCTAGGTTTTTTATCAGATCATGAAGCCAGTACTGTGCTTAAGAAGGATGAAATAGCTGGGATTATCTTCCATGAAGGATTCACCACCAGATCTGAAGCCACAGATATTTCAGGTCGAGGAGTCGGTTTAGCAGCGGTGAAACAGCAGCTTTTAAAAAACCATGGACGACTGGACCTCCACCTGGAAGAAGACTCACAAGGCTCAACCCCCTTTGCCCTGATCATCACCCTTGAGCGCCAATCCGAAGACAGCACTCTTATCGATGCGTCGGCCTAAGCAACAAGCTTTTCAAACAAAAAAGCCATGGAAACATCATTTCCATGGCTCAACCTGATGGGATCTTTTATGCTTCTTTATTAAAGACTCAAGATCCATTCTTCGATAAGTGATGTAGCAAACTCATCTTCAACATCACTGGCAAGTGGAGGCATCCTCCCCTCTTCCTGTGATTTCATGCGCAGAAGCAAGATACTAAGGTCCGGTCGCCCAGGAACAATCAAACGCGACCCAGGAATACCTAGATCGGTGGTATCAGGTGTTTGATTGATCAAATCATCGATATCTGTGGGAAAGTTGAGATTAAGCGACGTAGGAGTCGGTCCATTAGGACGATGGCAGCTACCACAGTTAGCGGCTAGATAAGCACTAACCCTCTCCTTCAAGCTTTCGTTGGTATTTTGAGGGTCGCTAAGCTTGGGTAAACGCGGAATATCGCGTGATATATCACGATTAAAGTAATCAAACTCATTGTAGACAGCAAGTTGATTTCCTAATTCATCGATATTGCGGTTCAACTGCTCTAAATTAAATCCCAATACCCGGTCTTCGGTATTATTGTGACAAGTTAAACAGTCGGTTCGGCTCGGGAAATACCATGACGCTATGGTAGATCCCTCTAATGTCTCTCGGCTGGACTCTAGCTGCAAGAAAGCTTCGGTTTCGCGATCATTCCATTTATAGGTAACACCATACCAGTCGTCACCAGTTTTGACCAAAAGCCTAGTTTCTAAGCGTTTTGTACCACCATTGACGAGAGGAGCTTCGAAGTGTTTGATGACTATGGTTCCCGTTGGATAGCTAAATCTACCAGACGACGCGATGTTAATATCACCAGATTCTGGCACATAAATAAACCGTGACTTCACAGCAGCATCCGACCAAAGTGGAGATGTGACTTCGTAGGGTGCGACACCTGGTTTGAACGTCATGCTAGGCACATCTACAAATAGTCCGGTAGCGCTTAACGTCTCTGGCAGAGGCACCACAGGGTCTGCCGAACCAGCTCCCGTTATTTTGCGGATGCTACCCGGCTGATAGGAGACGATATAAAGCTCACCGTCTTGGTCCCGCCCAAAAGAGCTGAGAGCACTCCCCTGAAATAAGAATTGATTTTGATAGCTACCGTTTGCGGTTTTCGTCAGCGCCCAAATCCGACCACTCACAAAGTCCCCGTAAATGTAACTACCAAATAGCTCAGGAACCTCACGACCACGATAGACATAACCGCCGGTAATGGACTGGCCTTGAGAATGAGGGTACTCAAACACGGGGGGAGCATGAACCGTTCCAGACGCCAGACTACCACGCCTGCGCCTTGAGGCTTCAAAAACTGGCCAACCGTAGTTTCCACCCTTCTCGATAATATTGATTTCTTCCAGAGCATCTTGACCAACATCGGCAAGCCAAAGCTCACCAGTTTGTGGGTCAAAGGAAAACCGCCAAGGATTGCGGATACCAAATGCCCAGATTTCTCCCCGAGCTCCAGAGCGATTGACAAAAGGGTTATCGGAAGGAATCTTGTAGTCAGCATTTGCAGGACCAGACACATCGATCCTTAAAACACTACCTAACAACGTGCCAAGATTCTGACCATTACGCCTCGGATCGTTAGCAGAACCCCCATCACCAAGCCCGATGTATAGGTAACCATCAGGGCCAAAGGCCATCATCCCACCATTGTGATTCAAAAAAGGTTGTTCCACCGACAACAGAATTTTTTCACTAGCAGGATTGACCCGATTTGGATTGCGACGATCGATGACATAACGAGACACCACAGAGCGAGTGCCTCGGCCAGTTGACATAGCACTATAATATATGTAAAGGTGACCAGTTTCGGAAAAATCTGGGGCAAATGCCAGACCCAAGAGACCCGCCTCTCCACGAAACACGATCTGATCACTAACGTCTAGAAACAAACTACGGTTACTCAATGTTCGGTTATAAACCCAAATCTGTCCCTCTTGAGACACAGCAAAAACACGACCAGAGCCATCTCCTGCGTGAGTCACAAACAGTGGAGCATCCAGATTACGAGCCACGATTTCTGTTTGCAGAGAGTTGGGGCGTGGATTAGTGATTGGCAGCTGATTATCCACCGTCGCTCTTTGAAAGTCGCTCAAATTTGCTTGGGACAATGCCGGTGTGGCTAAGCACAAGCTTAGCAGCAAGGAAACACGAAACATCATTTCATCCTCTTTGAGAAGTGTCTGCACCAAGGTAAGCAGCAGAAATAATTTGGTACAAACATAGTTTTTTGTTTAGCAATAAACGTTAGCTTCCGGCTCTTATAGGTGAATACACCTAGTTAATAAAGTGAATAAATCTACATCCCATCGTTGAGTAAAATTTCACCATCACAGCTAGTCTCGAGTTGCTAGGTCACGAAAACATAAATAAACGTTTCGCATAATCAATGAATAAGGATTGGTAATCGTGTAAGCCTGTCAAACGCAAAAGAGGGATGCTTTCCGATAGCCACCCATTGACCCCATTAAAAATGTCGAAAGCCATTGACGTACAAGAATAGTCCTAACTAGCCAAAGGATGATGGAAGCAAACCTAAAGCAAACGGATAACACCACGAAATACGCCAGGCTTTGGCGTCTATTGGAATCGTTTCAAATGACTCATACTCATTATGGCCCTGTTATGAGCCGAACCCCAACCAAAGCCTTGTGCAAACTCTATGGAAAATACTATGAGAGTTCTTAAATACCTTTACGTAATAGTTGCCATGTTATGCGCCTATCCCTTGGTGTCTTTTGGCAACGGAGTTGCATTGGTTTCCCCCGACGAGCCAGTCAAAAATCTTGCCTCCTACGTACACTTCTTCAATGAGGGGGGAGAGACCTTTACGGCTACAGCTGCTTACCAGCGTTTCTTGTCCGAGGACGTCGATAAAAATACCAAAAGCTTCGTCAACTTGGGCTTTAGTGAGCATCCCTTCTGGCTGAAATACTCCCTCCAGAACCAAACAACCAGCAACTTGACCAAATATCTTGAGGTATCCTATGCGGCTCTTGATGAGGTTGATTTTTTCGTATTCCAAAATGGTGAGCTCACCTCTCAATCAGAACAGGGCGATCAAAGAGCCTTTGATAACAGACCCTTAAATTCTCGCACCTTCCTACACTCGGTCGAGATTCCTGCCAACTCACAAACCGTAGTCCTTGTAAGGATAAAAGCCACGACCTCCCTAACTGCGCCTAGTTATCTTTGGTCTCCCAAGGCTTATGCCAAGAATGAAAATAAGATTTCTGGATGGCTTCTAGCCTTTGCCGGCTGCGCCTTAATTATGGCTGCATACAACCTATTTATTTATTTCGTCTCGGGAACTAAGCACTATCTGATCTATAGCGGCTTTGTTTTGCTGAGCTTTCTCATCCAAGGAGGCTTGCACGGTTACGGCCAAAAGTATTTCTGGGGAGATACCTTTTGGATCAATCAATACGCAACATCGGTCCTACCTACCTTTAACTGTTGGATCGCCATTGTTTTTTGCCGAGGATTTCTGAACACGAAAAAATACTTCCCTAAGGAAGACACCTTCTTGTTTGTCTTCTCTATTATTTGTTTAGGGATAACGGGCATCTCGATGGTGTACAATTCTGAAGCCCTTAGCCAAATTCGTCTTTTGGTCTTTCTACTTGTGAGCTCCACCGTCCTTAGCTATGGGATCAGGCTTGCCTTTAAGGGTAACCGCGGCGCCTTGATATACTCGTCAGCCTGGGTATTCTATATTTCCGGCACCATAGGGTACGTCTCCACCAGACTTGGTGTCTCGCAAAACGTCGTGTTCGAGTACGGCCAGGTCATCGGAACAGCCCTCGAGATCTTACTCCTGTCGTTGGCTCTAGCTAACAAGCTCGATGAGCTGAAAAAACAACTTCGTCGCGCCAACGAAGAGCTGAAAAAGCACTTAGAGAACGTAGAAGCACTTGTGGAAGAAAAAACCCGCGAGATCCGGTCTATCATGAAGCATATCCAACTAGGAATCATGGTGGTCAAGGGTCGCAATCTAGAGGTGACAGAAACCTACTCTCATGCTTTAACCACACTTTTTCACCGGACAGATATCAAATCTCAGCAGGCTGTAGACTTTATTCTTGATCATGCGATTGTCACTCAAGAAGTCAAAGATCAGGTTCACACAGTGTTACGCAACGCCATCGATGATGATGAACTCAATTTCATGTGCAACGCTCATTTGCTACCTGAAGAGCTTAATTTTACCTTCAGTGATGAGCAAAATATCTACCAGCTGGATTGGAGCCCTGTTATCACCGATGATGATACCGTGGAAAAGATCATTGTCTCCGTCAGAAACGTCACCTCGCAAAAAGCCCTTGAGGCCAAAGCCAAAGAGCGCGAGGTGGAGATGTCATTTATCGCAGAGATCCTAGGCGTCAAACCAAAGGAATTTAGCGAATTCCTAGAGTCTAGCCTAAAATTTATGCAAGATAACCTCAGACTACTGAAACTGAATGCTAAGCTAGGTGAAGATACCTTAAAACTTATCTTTATCAACCTTCATACCATAAAAGGAGCCGCCCGTGCCCTTTCCTTGGGAAATTTGACCCCCAAGGTTCATGAGGTGGAGCAGTCCATCTCCGACATGATGAACGGTCGGATCCCGGCAGATCGCGATAAATGTATCGAAGAGAATAAAATGATAGAGGAGCTGTTAAACTACTACGAGCAATTGAATAGCTCAAAACTTGGCCGCAATACGGCCGAATCAATCTCCATAAGTCATCATTTCCTAGCCAATGTTCATAGGCAGCTACTCAAGATGAAACCGGTGGCCAAAACCTCGGAAAGGCAGGAATTAGAGGCGGTATGTAATAAGCTTGAAGACTACATATACTGCGACGCCGAGTCGTTCTTTAGACAGTTGCTAGCTGATGCAGAGATGCTAGCAAGGGATCTCGACAAAGAGTATCCCAGTATTGAGATCCAATCGAATCGCGTTCGGTTCTCCGAAAGCGGTCAAACGGTAATCCGCAATGCCTTCGTTCACATCATAAGAAACAGTATGGACCATGGATTAGAAACTAAGGAGGTTCGTCTGAGCAAAGGGAAAAGCGCCAATGGCCTACTTAGTGTCAATTTGATTCCAGAGGGCAATTATTTGAAAATTGTATATGGTGACGACGGTGCAGGACTCAATCTTTCCGTCATCAAACGCATCGGCTTAGAAAAAGGTCTAGTGAGGCCAGATGAGCAGCTCGAACCCATCGATATCGTCAACCTTATCTTTAGTAGCGGCTTTTCCACTGCGGTTTCTGTCAGTGATATCTCTGGCCGTGGCGTTGGGATGAACTCGATCAAACAGTACTTTGAGTCAGTGGGTGGATCTATCGAGGTTGAAATCAAAAACGATACCGCAAACAAAGAGGGTCATGTAAATTTTGTTCTGAACATGAACCTACCGAGTGAGTATTATACGGTGAATCCCATCGATACGACCTTAAAGTCAGCTTGATCCGGTAGCTATAGGATGTTTGAGGCAGGGGCATAAAAAATGAACTACCCTGCTCTTTCTTCCTCTCGATGCCCATCGATATAAAAGGTTTGGATGGGGCCAATCCCCTTAAGCTCTACTTTTTGGCTGCGTTTTTTCACAGGGTATAAATCGCCAATTTGGGTTGCCGTCTCCTGTGAAAGATGAATTGTGCCAGGCTCCGCAGAGACTTGGAGACGCGCAGCCTTATTCACGGTAGCTCCCCAGATATCGTAGGCAAATTTATTATGACCGATTACTCCAGCTATCACAGGCCCTGTATGGATACCAACTCGCAACCGGATATCGATATTCTCCTGCAAAGACCGGGTTTCGCAGTTTTGGAGAATCTCGCTGGCAAGATCAACAGCGGTTCTTGCACTATCTTCGTGCTCTCCATTTAACCCTATGGCAATCATATAGGCGTCGCCTATCGTTTTAATTTTTTCCGCTTGGTATCTCAGACATAGGCGATCAATCGATGAGAAGAGACTATCAAGAATCCAAATAATCTGATCCGCATTGGTTGTCTCGGAGTATTTAGTAAAACCAACGATATCAACAAATATGACACTACACTGATCGACATAATCGGCAATTTTACGCTCACCTGACTTAATACGTCTGACGACGCTTTCCGGAAGAACACTATGAAGTAAGGCATCAGAGACATGTTTCGAAAATATGATCTTACTTTCTTTTTCCTGAACTAGCTTAGTAAACGAGTACATAATATAGAAAAGCCCAATGTAAGCTAATAAGGGATTGGTGAAGATATATTCGGCCCCTTTTCTCGCTTCCAGGGCCAGTCCCTCTCCTTTAACAATATACTCGTAGTAAAAAACCCCTTGAAGGCAAAGGATCGTAAAAATATTGGAAATCATAGCAAATCGCTTATGATTTGGGGGAAAAATCAACCAGGCAATAGCAAAGCAGACAGGAAAAAACATTAGCTGACTGGTTTTGATTCCGCTGACGTAACACAAATGCACCACTTGGCCGTGAGCTGCGAGCAGAAGGAGGACTTTTGCCGTATTTTCCCAACGAAACTTCAATGCCATTAAACAGGCAAAGTAAACCACTGCTGCGGCTGCTTGTCCCATAGTAATGGATACGAAAAGAGGATTCGTCAAGTCGAATACAAACAAACCAACTAAGATGCCCACCATATTCATACACAATACGGCGATCCCAATGGTGCGAACAATTTTTAGAGTTCGATCACCCACCCTTGTTCAATTCAGATAGGTAAGATTCCCAGTCCAGTGGGAACGATTGCTGAGTCTTCGCCATGCACCCTCCGGGATCCCTATCGGAGGATTAAGGCAAGTAATGAGTGATGTTTTCTATTTATTTTCGTAACGTTTTAAAAATGCAGTTTCCAAAAGTTCGCAAGACTCCTTCCAGTCAACGATACTTTTTTTACCTTCGAGATTAAGAAGCATAGGCCAGAGCACTAGGCCATCGAAAAAGCTGTGAAAATAAAGCGATACGTCTCCCACAGAGTGTTCTTGACCAATCTTCTTAGCTTCTTGACACCTACTAACCCATACTTCGAAGCTGCTCTTACTCTCCTCGAGTCGTTTGCTAATGAGCGAATTTGATTGAGCAGACTTCAATTGTTCCACCAATAGGAGTCGCGCCACGTCCAGAAAACGAGGATCGGTAATCAGAGAAAGCTTGGCCTCAATAACCAATCGAATCAGCTCCTGCAAACTCAAAGAGGGATCAAATCGAAAGCTTAACTGACTATTAACCTCAGAAAAGAGGGCTTCGACGAGAGCATCGAACAATACGTCTTTGTTTTGATAATACTTGTATAACGTTCGCTTCGATACCTCAGCATCTTTGGAGATCTGATCCATTGATGCCCCATCCAGGCCATGCCTACCGAAGTTTGCCCGAGCTGCAGCTAAGATAAGCCGGTCTTTCTCTGGTTTTCGCGATATTTTTTCCATGCATTTCCATAACTTACAATAAAAGTAAACGATATAGTTTATTTTTGTTTGACATACGCCGATAAAGCGTTAAAGTAAACGCAGATGTTTACTTATTCACACTAATCGGTGGGAGAGAAAAAAACAATGAGCAAAAAAATTATACTGATCACAGGCGCCTCATCGGGAATGGGAAAAATCACTGCCGAGTCCTTAGCGCACCAGGGTCATATCGTTTACGGCGCCGCAAGGCGCGTGGAACCCATGAAATCTCTGGTAAGTAAGGGAGGAAAAGCCTTGTCTCTTGATATTACCAAAGAAGAGAGCGTCGTCTCAGCGGTGTCTCAAGTTATCAGGGAACAGGGTCGCATTGATGTCTTGATCAATAACGCAGGATTTGGATTATACGGGGCCGTAGAAGATACAACCATCGATGACGCTCGCTATCAATTGGAAGTTAACCTGCTCGGACTTGGGCGATTGACTCAGCTTGTTCTGCCGTATATGCGTCAGCAAAAAGCGGGGACAATCATAAACATCTCGTCTATGGGCGGGAAGATTTACACACATCTGGGAGCATGGTATCACGCCACCAAACATGCTCTCGAGGGCTGGTCGGACTGCTTAAGATTAGAGACCAAAGACTTTGGAATCAATGTCGTCGTAGTCGAACCTGGGATCATCAATACCGATTTTGGCAATGTTATGACAGACCCTATGCTAAAGCGGTCCGAGAATACCGCTTACGGACCATTGGCCAAACGGGTTGCGAAGGCAACCAGCGAGTCCTACAAACCTGGTGGTGGATCTGACCCGATGGTCATTGCCAACACGATAAGTAAAATCATTAAATCGTCGCGACCTAAAACTAGATACGCAGTGGGCAAATTTGCCAAAATTCTCATTTTTGTACGTAAATGGTTCGGCGATAAAATCTATGATAAGGCGGTAATGTCTCAGGTATAACGCGGTCTTTCAGGACGACTCACACTGATATCAGGCAGATATTTCCCATGGTAGCTTAAGCAAGCAAGCCGAAACAACATCTTGGCGGCTTATATCTTAAGTGGATGCATGTGAATCGTTTGTTTCAAATTTTTATGATCTTCTCTGTCTCTTGGGTTGGACGAGGGGAGGATCGTATGGTTTTTCTATCGAGTACAGTGTTATCAGAAACATCTCTACTCGAATCAACCGATTGGCTAAAAAGCGGTGAGGCTATCGGCTTCGCCTCAGACCCAGAGAATAGTCATCTGTTTCAGCCAATGAATTTACAAAAAGCTTCCTTTGGTCACGACCCAGTACCCTACTGGTATAGAATCGTATTTAAAAATGATACGAACAAAGCAACAACTGTCTATTTTTTTGAAAGATTGGCTTACACAGCGGGCATCGAGGTCTACAAAAACAGCACTCTTCTTAAGAAGTTACAGCACAAGCATGTTGGCAGAAATCGTATTGTACCTATCCCTCTAGAGGCTAATACTGAGCACAGTATTTATGTAAAAAAGACAACAGAGTTTAGTCAAAGAGTGACTTGGAAATTTTTCGATAGTCGTGAAAAAGCAATCGATCATATTCAGGAAGCTGACCGTAGTTTTCATATTATCGCAGCTATATTTGGCATGAGTCTATTGTTCAACATCATGCTTTTTGTCTCCTACAGGTCCAGAGTCTACACCTACTATATCGCTTATCTAGTTTTTATGTTCTTACTAGCCAATTGGGTCTGGTCGAATGCTTACTGGGGCGATATCCACGGTCATTATATGGGTAACATAGCCGGGACCAGCACGTACCTTTTTATTGGACTTTTTACCATTGAGTTTATCTCTTTAAAGAAACATTTCCGCAACGCCTATCGACTTTTGGCCTTTTTCCTTTGCTTTGCCCCGATTCTTATTTTACTCTCGCCTTTTTATACTCAAGAAGTCAATAGCGCCAGTGAAAAAATCACGCTACTTACTAATCTCATCTGCTTTGTTTCGGCTTCAGTGGTTTACATGAGAACTAAGGCGACTCACGTTCTGATATATCTCATCGCTTTCGGGATTATGAATGTTTCCATATCTGTCCAAGTTCTCATTTGGCTGGGACATATCAATCTCAAATCAAACTATATCATGTTCTATGGATCAGCAGTAGAAAACATCCTTATGCTCTTAGCCTTGGGAATCAAAATTTATCAAACAGAGAACGAGAGGCGCAAGAATCATGAGACCTTACTGGAAGCCCACAACGAATTACACCATAGCTATACTCAAATGGCAAAGGTATTCTACCCTCATCAGTTAAGTCAAATAAAGCAGGGTAAAAACATCGAGGAAACCATGCCGGTTAACAAGGCTACCGCCTGCGTGATTTGCTTTGATATTGTAAACAGCTCACAAATTGATCACCCTAAAGTCACTACGTTTATGCAGAGCTTCTTTCGCGACTGCCACGAGATTATGATGGAATCATACAATGGTAAGAGTCTTCAATCCAAAGCCTTCCGTATTAAGGAGATGGGCGACGGTTTTCTATGCTCAGTGGGTTACCCATTTCGATCACCAAACGCCAATATTGCCGAAGAAGCCTATCAACTATGCCTACGTTTCTTTGAAGCTTTGACCACCGAAGCCAAGGACTTCTTACAGATGCCATCGATCATGGGAAGCTTTGGTATCGCAATTGAGGAAATTCAGGGTTTTTATCCTGATAGCGGCACAAAAGAATATGGAATGTTTGGGCGATCCCTCGTTTTAGCCACAAGGTACGAATCGTTTCGCAAGCATCTTCATCCTGAAGGCTTAGAGACTTCCATCATAACCCTTCAAGAGGCCGTATACAAAACACTCAGCCAAACATCAAAGGATGACTTCACAATGATAGACCTTGATGAAGCCCATCTATCGGTCCGAGATGATCCTCTAGCTCATCGCGTCTTCGTGAGGTACATGGGTCATAAGCAAACAAAGCAGCATAACTCGCTAAAGACACAAGCTAGTTAGTCATGACTACGAAATATATGACTGAGGAGTAAAGGATATGGAAAGAGCAAAAGTTCTTGTGGTGGAAAAATCAAAGAGTCAACGGCTATTTATCAAGGGAGCTCTCGATCAAGAGAAGTTTGATTTTCTGGAAGCAAGTACCGGACAAGAAGCAATAGAGGCAATTCGCAACGAAGACGTAGATGTGGTTTTGGTTAGCTGGGTATTAGACGATATGGAAGGTCTGGAATTGATTGGGAGTTATCAGCAAGATGATACCTTGCTGTTACCATTTATCATGCTCACGTCTCACGCCGAAGAATCCAGGATCATGACGTCCCTGAACGCAGGCGCCTTTGACTTTATACAAAAACCAGCAAAGTCTCTAGAGCTTAATGCCCGGATTCATGGAGCTGTAAAATTTCGTCAACTCCAGAGAAAGTTTCTCGAGATGGCGATTAGAGATCCACTTACAGGTCTTTTTAACAGGCGTTACCTACAGCAGAAGATGGATCATATGCTACCCTCCTATGCTAACAATCAGGGGACTTTGGCACTTGCCATTATTGATATTGATTTTTTCAAGAAGGTCAACGATACCTACGGGCATGATGTTGGCGACGTCGTGATCCAACAAACTGGAGCGATACTAAGCGCAGCAGTTAGGGACAATGACATAGTCGCGAGGATCGGAGGTGAAGAGTTTGTCGTCGTGCTCCCCGATACGGAAGTGTCCCAAGCTCGGGAAATTATGAATCGTATCCGATCAGACGCGGAAAAAAAATCTTGGGGTGATCGAGAGAACCCTTTGAGCATCACCATGAGCTGTGGCATTTCTGAAGCGAGCTTAGCTGAATATAATTTAGACAAGATACTAAAGCTAGCCGACGAGGGGCTCTACTATGCAAAGCAAAACGGGAGAAACCAAGTGGTCACCCCCGATCAATTAGAAAACAAATTGACAGCTTAATTTTGCACTGGAGTCAACCTACATGGTGGTAATCGGATGACCATCAACCCTCATTTGAAAGATAAAATACGTCGGAACACAGTAACCAATAGGCTTACCTTCGTCTTGTACAGCGATAGCCTTTTTCCCTTGGATTTCCAGGTAAAGCTGACAAATATAGTCGTCCCGACAAGGAGCCGTTTCACTGCACTGCTGCCTCAGCCCCCTCGTGGTATTACCGGCATTTGAGATACACTCAGCCCAGTTATCGTTACCAGCGCAAACATCAAATCCCGACCCGCCGTTGTAAGCTAAGAACTCCTTTCCATTTTGGTCCGATTTTGGCTGATTGTTCCGACGACTGGTCAAACACAATCCCAAGGGGACCCCTTCAATGGGATCGAGACATCCTGCCTCGCGACAGGGTTGATTGCTTTGCAAGCGAAAACTATCCTGCCTTGAATCGCTAGGATGATCCGTCATAGTGCCTTTCTGACAAACGTCGCCAACAAGCCCTTGGCTTCTCATACAATAGCCAGTATCTATGGGAAGTCCATGTTGGGACGAGCTAGCAGCACTGGACACTGCTTTGATACAGGACAGGCCGCTCTCGCAGAGCCATTGACGAACCTTCAAATGCGATTGTAGATCGTTATTGGTTAGGCAACGCTCACCAAGCTTTGCCCGTGGCGACGTACCCGCAGGATCCCATGGCTGAAAAGATAACGGACGAAAACTATAAGGAGTGACACCGGTTGCCACCCGCTTCACGTAGTCGCGCCTCCTGACTAGCTCTTTTTCAAAATGCGAAGAAAACGGCAGTCTTAAAGCGTTGAAACCATGGGTTTCTTCTTGCCGATCGACCCCCAAAGTATGTAGGCCAGCAACCGAGTTACTTTGGTGACAACCAGCACAGGTTCGATCATCCATCCTAGTCAAAAGACTTGCCGTAGACTTAAGAAACTTGGCATTAGCCATATCGATACTATCGAGACGGGACCTGGCAGGATCAGATTTTTTTTCAAAAATCTTTGAAAAAAGTAGATTCTGTTTCCGATGTAACCCAAAAGTCGTCACACTATTGACCTGATTTGTCAAAAACTTTTCTGGTAGCACAAAAACTCCATTATCGATGGCCTCTACATTATCGGCGATCCAATCGGCCAACTCCATGCGTAGCGTATCGTTTGCCTGTAGCTTTGCCACATCTGGGGTGTTTTCCAAAAGAATGGGACGAAGGCGTTTAGTACCAGATTCCTCACGAATCTTGAATATACGTAGAATATATTCCGCGTGACCTCCCATGTCTCGCTTCAGTTCGGAGGGCATGCGAGCCGCCTGAAAGTTGACCTCAACTTGCTTTAACTTTAGGCTGGCTAGGTCTAGAGGACCGTCACGCAGCCACTGGCTGTATGATGCCAACTCCATATTTCCAGGAGATAACCAGGAGCGTGCAACATCGGAACAGCCGGAATAGGATGCAGCATTTGCTGGTCTTTCAAAAACTAGATTAACGACAAAGGGTAACCTTGAGTAGGTATCCACCGTTGTTCTTCGCCCTTGTCGCCAGCTCGCCCCCTGAGCTCCCGCGGGGATTCTGTAGGCCAATCGATAGAGAAAACGCAATTCCCCACAGTTAGTAAAGGAACCGTCGGTAGCCCGAGCAAAGTCCATTTTATCCAAGCGATTGACAACAGCGACAAGGTCAAATTTGGCATAACGCGATTTTAGAAATTGCTTTTGAAATAGACGCACTTTTGAAAAGTCTAAGGAGCCATAAACATGAGTACCATCGCCAGCGCGACCGATGCGATCGGTCTGTTCGGATAAATAATTGACCATACTATTGTACATGGGGGAATTGTTATAAAAGGCAAAATTATGCTCCCGATCTTTGATAACATCAAATTCGACCTGAGTGAATATGTTTGATAAGCCATAATTATTTTGCTCAAGATGAAAGAGTAGCTCTGGATGGGTAATAGCTACAATGGGACTGCCTGGGTCGGGCACTTTAAAGCGCCAGAGCCCCTCGGCCCCAAAATCCATTTCAAAGCCTTCCATACCCTGACTGATGGCATGCAATTCCCCGTCTTCGTTACCGTAGCCTTTAAGAAAGGGAGTGACCGTTTTACAAGAAGAAACCAACATGCCCACGATACACATAAACCCGATACTTACCAGTCGAAACGTCATCGAATACCTCTGCTAATTCACCTCTATCTTAATGATAGCAGAAATGATTTACATGGATTTCTTTTAACGAAAAAAAATAGGTCCTTCGATATTACTGTGACTCGATCCAAGAGACCAGTTCGTCAACGATAGGTTTGGGTTGTTTGACCCAGCGGAAGTGATCAAACACTTTCAGACCAAAATCTGAAGCTTGTAGCTCCTTGAGTTCGACATCTGCAGCCAAAAGCTTTCGGGCCAGCCTTGCCGCGCTTCCGGCGGGCACATAAGTATCTCCCGACAAGGAAAGAAACAACACCCGCAGCGCAAGACGATTCATTTTCTCATCAAGATCAACGTCGGAATTAATGACCCGATATCGACCTGTCAGCCCTTCGTAACTCCAATCAAGGATCATGTGTTTGCCAGCAAGCCCCGCAAATTTTAGTTTGTCTCCCGGAAAATACCCAAGAGTTTGGGCAATGGTACGAGCGATAAAGATCTCACCGAATCTTCGGAAACGGTGCAACCCTCCTACAGTGGTAAAGAAGTTTGATCCCGCTGCTATCCCGGCAACCCCCTCAAGAGGAATCCCGCTATGGGCCGCATGCAAAAGGCAGATCTGTCCCCCCAAACTATGACCCAAGCCGTAAATGGTCTGCCCAGGAAACAATGATTGGACCACCTCAAAAAGCAAAGGCATATCTTCGAGGATGATTTCCTTGTAGCCATAATTGATGGATTTGGATGCACGAGTCGAACTCAGCCCAACCCCACGAAGTTCGACGCCAGCTACACTATAACCTTGCTCTGACAATGCCTTCATAAAATTAGAATAGTAGCTTATGGGAACGCCTAAGGCAGGTAGCAAATATAGGACAGCTTTTGAGGGGCCGACAGCAGGAAAACCGATCACTTCCGTCGTGGCACCATCTGCGAGAGTTACGGTCGTTTTCACAGGCCCTCCATGGGTAGATCACCCCAGCAAATATTCGCAAGACAAAACGCGGCTAGCCAAAACTGTGTTTCCGCCCAGCCTACCCAACCATCTAACATAATTTCCCAGACCATCCCATAAAGAAGGAAACCCGACACCCGATATCGATTCTTAGATGATAGCCGATACCAACAAACTCGCAGGTAACTTGGGGAAGGTTTATAGAAATGCCAGCAAGCAGTGTCAAGGAGTACAGTTCCATGCGAAAAACGATAGAACAGTGGACCAACACCCGGCGCCCTTGGTAAATATATACTGGCAATAATTGCTCACAAAACGTATAAACCATGGAAATTTATTTCTTATTTTTGATAGATATTGGACAGTTATCACACAAACTTAATCGAGTCAGATAGGCTACTGGGTTATTTGGAGTAGGAAAATGATCTTTGGCATTGATTTAGGAACTACGAATAGCTCAATAGGAATTTTTGACGGGCAAAATAGAACCGTACGATTAGCCGACCACTTAGACCGCGTTTTGATTCCCTCCGCTGTGGCTGAGACCAAGCAGGGTGAGATCGTTGTAGGCCAAACCGCAATAGACATCATAACCGTAGATCACAAAATGGGCGCTCGCTTCTTCAAACGGAGTATTGGGACTGACTCGAAATTCCCGGTAGGGAGTCAGAATTTTGACGCTGTTGAGCTTTCTGCTTTGGTTCTTCAAAAGCTCAAGGATGTTGCTGCGAGTTTCTTTAACGAAGCTGTAAAAGACGTTGTTATCAGTGTTCCCGCCTATTTTAATAATATTCAACGAACAGCAACCATAGCAGCAGCAAAGTCAGCAGGTCTGAATGCGATCCGACTCATCAACGAACCTACTGCGGCAGCCCTCGCCTATTCATTGCAAGAAACCGAAAGCGATGCCCATATCGTGGTATTGGATATTGGCGGCGGTACCTTCGATATTAGTATCTTAGAAAAATTTGATGATGTTATGGAGATTCATGCCAGCGGTGGCGATAACTTTCTCGGCGGGGAAGACTTTACATTAGTTTTGCTAGAATTGATCGTTAGTAAGTTCCAACTACAAAAATTATCGCAGGAAAACTATGGGCTGATCTATAAATTTGCCGAAAAACTCAAACACAACCTCAATGCACAAGACGAAATAGAAGACGTGTTAACCATAGGCAGCGAACAAAAAACCATCACCGTTTCGCGTCAAGAGTTTGAAAATGCGGCTAAGCCTTTGATCGAACGTATCCAAACACCAATTATGAGAACCCTTAGAGATGCCAATTTAAAAAAAGGCGACATAACTCACGTCGTTCTTGTCGGCGGTGCCTCACGGATGTGGTTTTTTAAGAAGCTTGCCACCTCTATCTTCGGCTTGCTCCCCTCCACCCACATCGATCCCGATATCGTGGTCACCCACGGAGCTGCGATGCAGGCTATCCTAGTGGGAGAGAATCGTTCCCTCATCGACAAGGTAATGACAGACGTTAGCCCTTTTACGCTGGGAGTCTCAGTGGCAAGGCAAATCAATGACTCCCACTACGAGGAGGGTATCTTTTCACCGATCATCCAAAGAAATCAAACCATCCCATTGTCTAGAGTGGAGACTTATAGCCCGATTCACGATCGACAGGAGAACATGGAGCTTGAAATCTACCAGGGTGAATCCATGAAGGTGGCAAACAATTTGAAGTTGGGTAAGATATCCATACCCATCGAAAAAAAACCAGCCACTGAAGAGCAAATTCACGTGCGTTTCACCTATGATATCTCTGGCGTCTTGGAGGTAGAAGCCACAGTGGAATCTACGGGCCAGATCTTTCGTGAATTACTCAATAAAAATCTCGACACCACCGAACTAGACGATATCAATGCGCGATTTGAGAAACTTGCCAACCTAAAACGGCACCCCAAAGACCAAGAAGAAAATCTGGCCCTTATTCTCAAAGCCGAACGCCTCTATGAAGAGCATATCGATTACCGCGATATATTAGTCAATGTCATCGATGAATTCAAACGTGCCCTCGCCACACAGGAACCGGAAGCTGTTGAGCGTGCCCGAAGTATCCTAACGGAACAACTTCGTTTGATTGAGGAGACCTAGCAGGATGAATCCTTGGGACATTCTTGAGATCCCAGCAACCCGCGACAAAGCGTTGATTAGAAAAGCCTACTCCAAAAAACTTAAGGCCATCGATCAAGTCAACGATATCGAAGGCTTTCAAAGACTCAGAGAGGCCTACCAGGCAGCCAAGTCTTGGGAGGGTGACGCTGATAGTTTTGCCGATAGTCAGTCTCAAAATATTCGCAATTTTCTCAGAGTCCTCAGTGTCGAGGATGAGTCTCGGGAAAGCCAGGAAACCCAAGAAACTCATGGGGACAGCGCGCCTACGACTTTGGAGTCAGACCTATCTACAAGGTCGGAGGACGAAGCGCCGCCTGTACCCCAACAAGAAACGTCGCCGACTTCTCCACCAACGAAAAAAATTGTTTTTACCATTCGCCAGGAATCTTGGCTGAACCGCGCCCGGAGAAAGGCTCTAAAAGCGGCACTTAAGGAAAACTATGGGGATGCCGCTATTAGCCTTTTTCGCGAGTGGGAAGACGATTGGCCGCCTTTCTTTGACCGTCATGCCTTGGAGAAAGACGTCATTAAACTTTTATCCACAGGTGACTCAAGGCCACCAGTAGCGTTCCTTCAGTTTATGCTGAAGGAATTCGAGATTCTAAACGATGTACGTACCGCACCCAACTACAACTATCATGTTAACTATTGGCTATCTTTGGTCCATGATTTCAAGCTGTGGCGATCCTTAGTCAATCAATCGGGAAAAAGTAATTTAGACCAAAAACTTCTAGAGATATCTGATAGTAAAGAGCGCAAGACTTACATACGAAAGCATCTGAAAGCTGTACGTGGATTTTATTTCAACCTGAAAGACCATCCCAGACGGGACCAACTTATCGAGGCATTTTATGGTCGGGACCACTACGACTCTGATCTTGCTTTTCTGACTAGCTTTCCTACTCCTTTTGTACTGCCAAACCTTGTGACAATTTTTTTGGTACCTCTATTTGGTTTGGGGGTCATCGATATTATTTTTCAGCCGCGCAAAGATCTTATCCCTTGGATACTAGTGGCGATGTTTGCGGTGACAGCCTTAAGCCGCTGGGTTTTGCACAATCTACAATTACTCATGATTCACCATCACAGAACAGAACCCCTTCGTATCAAAATCCGGGGATCACAAGCCACCATAACCATAATGTCCTGCGGAGGATCTCTAGCTCTATTTCTTTCAGGTTGGTTCTTCCCTCATGACTTTATTCATTTAACCAATATATTCGCCGTGATTTTACTTATCATAGGAGTTGGATGGGATCGATTTCGCTACTGGTACATCGGAGCCGCCTTGTCGTTTCTCATCAATGCCAAACAGCTCCATCAACTTCTCCCAAATCAAGAAGCGGTGTTTTCGCTTATGTACCCCCTTACTATCTTGATGGGGCTGATCACGACACCGATGCTAAGCATAACTTCAGCAAGCAGGTTTTATGAGTCGCTAAAGCCAAAATTGGGAAGCACGTTACCTGCAACTTTGTTTTTCCTTCTTACGGCTTTCAGCCTTAAACTTCTGCTGCCAGTATTCATGGCAGACTGAAAATTTCGGTGGAGTTACTAATCTCTCGTGGTAAGCTGAAGCATTAATGTAGGAGAGATTATGCAACGTTTTATGATGATCATGCTACTTGTCCCTTGGCTCGTGGCGGCAGGTGACGACCCAGAACCAGCAAAACCCAAACAAAACAAAAACACAAAAACCGCGGAAATCTCGCTGTCGGAGGTTAAGGCTCTGGTTGATGCTGGCCAGTTCAAATCCGCAGTAAAAAAGGGACTTAAGTTAGCCAAGGCAGAAAAGAACGCTGAAGCCTACAATCTAGTTGGCTACTCCTATAGGAAATTAAAATCCTACAAAAAATCAATTAAGGCCTATAAACTAGCTCTCAAATACGATCCAGACTTGCATCAGGCCAAGGAATACCTAGCGGTCGCTTACCTCAATACTGGCAAAACCAAAAGGGCCAAGAAACTTTATAACGAGCTCAAAAAAGACGCTCCCGAGCTAGCCGATATGCTAAAAAAAGAGGCGGACAAATTAAACATAACCCTCTAGTTTTGCTATTTATGTCAATGTTTTGGACCCAAGTTGAAACAAGCATGGGTCAGTGTTTGCCATCAATTGATGCCAGACAATTTCTCGCTGCAAGAACCCTTGACCTCGTCAACTCCTGTTATGATTTACCAAGCTCAGAAGATCGATTTTTGTGTCTGAAAGGACAAGAGTTTTTCTTTCAAAAGACACTTTCCAAGGACCACAGCCTATCCTGCTCAGACTGTCATCAGCCATCCGAGGATGGCGGAAGAATTCCCATCCTTAAAGCCAGGCAACATGGTTGGCAAACTAGCCCCAACCTCATGGATATCGGACGACGGGAGCGTCCCTTTTTTTGGAACGGTAGGGCGCGGACGTTAGAGGGTAGCATCTTCTGGCCCCTGTACCATAAAGATGAGATGGGACATTCACCAGAGAGCCTGGAATCTCGTGGTGGGGCTTCTTTTGTGGTCAAGGCCTTAGCAAGTTTTTTAAGGCAGCGAAAAGGAGACCTAGGATCTTTTGATCACTATCTCTCTGGTGACTGCTTTGCTTTGTCTACACAGCAAACCGAAGGCCTCAAAGCATTTATTAACTCAGGCTGCGATTACTGTCACAGGGGGGCCGAATTCACTGACAACCGCACCCACAAACTTGTTTACTACGATTTACCTAACTCATATTTTCAGCAGGGAGAGGCACGTTACCTAGCCGATTACCAAAGATTCAGTAAGCCTAGTGATTCTATTAGCTTAAAAACAAAAACACCAACTCTTAGAAACCTAACTCACGCCAAAGAATGGGGTCGATTCGGGTTTCGCGGCAACCTCAGCACCTATATTCACTCTCATAGCCAGCAAGTAGGTTTAACTAGGAGTGTGAATAGCGAAGCCATCAGTAGCTTCATAAGAGAAGCTCTTTAACCATAGCCAGTAGCAAGTAAACTTTTTTCATGTTTGCTGCAACCTATCGTCTGTTAGCTAGAAGGCAGAACGCTCCAACCAGTTACTCTTCCAAAAGTGTACGGTTTTATTTGTGTCTGCGGAATTATGCTTTACTTTTCACAACCAGAATCGAGGACAAACTATGAAACATCTCATCATCGCAGCATTTGCATTTTGCAGCATCTCAAGCTTGGCTGCTCCTGCAGGAAATTCAACTTGCATGGCTTACTGGGAAGGGGTTTACTACAACGTTTTCACAAAACAATGTGAATGGGGATCGACAAGTGGATGCAGCAATCCTTATAAATGGGATTCTGAAGAAGCCTGTGAGGCCGCTCAAGAACAAACCAATGTGCCCAGCAAACCCGTTGACGAGTTCCCACACGAAAAACCAGTCGTGGTAGAACCTGTTGTAGTTGAAGAAGACGACGCAAACGACGAAGGTGATTCATCTTCAAATTTAGGCGATCTTTTGGTTGGACCTGATTTATCAGAAGCTGCTTTTCTAACTCGTTGCGCCAGCAACCCAAGCCTTGAAGAATGCGCTAGCACCGAGACTGAGTGTGCCGGTGGATTGAAACTTCACGAGCTTCGCTACACCTTTACTGGTTGTTTTGTCGACGGTACCTGCCGCGGTGTCCAGTGCCTTAAAAACGAAGACGGCGTTCTTTACCTTAGAGAATTTGTTCAGCAGTACGAGCATTTCTAAGCTTAAATAGTGCATGTTACCCTGACCAAAAGGCTTCGCTGCTAAAACAGCGAAGCAATCCACTGCTCTCTAAATACTCTTCCATATGACGATGATAAGTGACAAACATCCTTGCTCCATGCTGAGCCCCCCCGGGAAGATCGTAGCGATGGTACTCCGTTGAACTCTCGTAAGTCTTTGGCATCATATCGCTAGGAATGACCGAAATACCCTGCTTCTCCTCAATCCATCGGCGAATCGTTAACCAGTCTGCGCATTGACGCCACACATGAATATCTGGGTTTCCCATTTGTGAGAGCCAGGTCACCATAAAAGGATGAGGCCACTCATAGGCTAAAAACTTCTGCCGATTCCAAAACCTTTGATCGAAGACTCTTGGAAGATCACCCATACAATCGCGATGACCCACAAGGATACCAAAGCTGGTAAACACCAGTCGCGAAACCAAATCATTTTTCGACGACGGGACCCTAGTGAGAGCAATATCAGCCTTTCCTAACTCGACAAGATCAGTCGCTTCCGCTGACGAGCAAGACAAAAACTTGATGGGGCCATCGTAGGTTAGATGCCTCGCCAAGCGAATGTTGAGCCCCAAGCGGCTTGCAATGACAAGCGGATACCCACGTTTTTCTCGCCATTGCATGTCAAGCGTTTCAAAGCTTTGCGCCAACTGAGAGAGATCTTTGGAAAATCGCTCATAACAAGATTCTCCATAACGGGTGAGGCGTCGGCCCCGCCCCACCGCAGCAAACAAGGGCTTTCCTAGAAAGTGCTCAAGCTTCTGAATATGCTGAGTAATCGCTGGTTGTGTCAGATTCAAATCTTTAGAAGCCTGCTTCATGGTACCGGCCTGACAATAGCCAACAAATGTCCGCAGCCAGTCTAAATCAGGAAGCCCTTTTACCTTTATCATTGTGTTTTCCATTGGTTACAAATATAAATATATTTATCTATAAGTGCAAAATATATCATTTTATTTTGCTCTCGGGAATCGTTAAAACACATTTGACTTACTAAATCTCGGATAAACGGAGCCCATATGAAAACCCTCATATCTAAAATCATCGCCCTCGCCCTATTGAGCAGCCCTGTATTGGCAGCAGATAAAATTAAAATTGCTGATTACAAAAATCTAGAGCTTCTTATGGAAGACCTCGCTGTCACAGCAGACCAGGGTGGATCACTAGCGTACTTCGCATACGATCAATCCTTTTGGTACTATGGCGACTTCGATGCGTGCCCATTCCTCAGCAAAAAAGCGTTAAAAGAGTATTTTGGAGAGTTTGCTCATTCAATTTACGACGCGGCTGCCTACCCCGATCAAGACTACGAACAAATCCTCGAGCAAGGTCTTTTGGATTTTGATCAAGTCTTGACAGGCATAAAGGGTCCCATCAAGCTCTGCAAAGATTCTTATTACGAATTTATGGCTTTTTATGAAGAGTCCTATATCCTTTCACCAAATCTAAGACTGAAACTTACCAAAGGTTTCGAAGACTAAATCCAACCAGGCACCCGGGGTCGATACCACTCCCCGGGCTGCTTATAAGTTCCAAATTTGGATATTCTATTTTAGGAAAGATAAATCCCTAACCGACGACACAAGCCCCCTAGCAAAAGCTCGCTATCACAAGACTTGCTTAACAAAGAACTGCAGCTTGCAGCGCCCTTCCCTCTTTGCAAAAAGTATTTGATTGACTCCTTGTCGGCCTACAGTCATTAATAAGAATACACAAGCGCGAACCCTAAAAAAACTCCCATCAATCGACCTGCATCATCCTTGGTGAGGCATTACCATGATTTCAGGAGTTTTTATGATCTGCACCTTTAGAAAGGAAGCGGTATGAGTATTTTCAAGATCAGAAGTTTCCTATACACCTTGATGACAGCAGTCCTTTTTTTGTCTCCCAGTAACCAAGCAGCAGAACTAGACATCTTAACTAGCGAAGACATAAGCATCCTAAGCCGCTTTCCTTGCGGAACCGACTGTAACAAAACATGCGGCTGGGACCTTATTTGCCGAGCAGAGTGTTTTGATATCGTGCCCAAATGCATGCCAAAACCAAACCCTGTTTTGGACTCTCTTTGGGGAAAATATGATTTCTACGAAAGCCGATTGCTATCAGAATTTATTTCGCAAACCGATGGCTATGAATATGTTATTTCCCGCGACGGGAACAATAGAGCCAAGCATCAAGGCGATAGTTTGCTCTGGACATCTATCGCCTTGGGAACAGGTACCTGCGCTGCTACCGAAGGGATTCTAGACTCCTTGATCCGATCCATTAAAGAGCGTGAAGGGGCTCTCGTAAGGTTTGAACCATTGCCCGCTAACTACTTTGACAACGCCACCTCTAGAGATCAAGTGACCGGAGCTTTATTCGGTTTTGCAGCGCGGGCTAGGAGATGCCCACAGGATTTCGATAAATTAAAAGACTCCTGGACACTGGTTAGTCGGTATATTGAAAAACATGATGCCTTGCACGATGGCAATAATGGTAACTACCGGATCACGCCGGGCTTTCGATTTTTAATCCGCCAGATGGATCATTATTTTGGCATCGGCGGTGCGCCCGGCGGAGTGGCAAAGGCTACCTTCGAGGGAGCTTTAGTTGCAAACGTTTTTGCTATCGATATCACAAAGGAGTCGTGCTACCCCGTTCACCTAACAACTCTAAATGCCATCACTGCAGATTTACTAGGGCGCCCCATTAAAAAGAGGGTATTTTCTCAGATTTGCAGAGCCACTGATGGTATGGATCTTCCCCTAACCGATTGGTATTGCCGGCGATTGAAAGGCAGCAACCTTGCCTTCTACCTAGACGATTTTGATAATGAGGACATCTCAAAACCCCAACATCGCTATGAGTATAGGCATCAACGCTGCCCTGCATACGAATCGCCTGATATTCGCCCCGGCGATCGTTCACCAGCTGTCGATTTTTTGATTTTACAGCGACTAGCAGCGGACAGTTTCAACTGATCACACGGAAAAATCACGACTGTATATGGCTATAAGCGAGGGGAGACGAAACATCTTGACCTTGAAAAGGACACATAGCTGGCCGCCGCGAGCCTTGCTATTTATGTGGATTATCTGGGGAGGCCCGGCTTGTACGAAACCAAAAAATAATGGGGCTCCACCTAACGAGCCACAAGATCAATCCGCCGTTGATATTCTTATCCCGCCTGAAGATAGCCAGTCAGACGACGTGGTTGCAATAGAGCCACCTGAAGTCATCCTACCAGAGTTATTCAGTCAGATTTATTTGGCTTGCGGTCCAGCTACGGTAGCTAATGGCGGTCTTCAGGCTTCGTTATTTTGTAGCATCCGCAATCGGCAGACATCTAATAGTATGATTCCATCCATGACACACACATGGACATTTGTTGGCGATCCCGACGTTTTAGCCACTTTCACCCCATCGGCAAACATGGATTGGAGTATTGCAGTCAACCTGTCCTCTGATGACGCCGCAAAAATCACGAATAGTTTGGCGAATGGAAGAATTCTAGCCACGTTTCGCGATGAAGGAGGCAATCGCTTCGTAGGCGTCACCGTTCCTTCCATCCAACCCTATTATTGGCAGGCAGCCAACGGAACCCTCAATACCAACGATGCCCTAGTTTCCGGCAGTCAACACGAGGGAACCGTAAACCTCTATAGTTGTCGCGCTTTCCACAGCAATGCGATCATCCCTGGAAAGCTTTCTGTTCACTTCAACAATGCCAATGCTTCCGTTTGCTTTACCACAATTAATGACCAGGTTTTTGCCAGCCAATCCGAAGACGGAAATACACTGGTGCATAATTCCGACATCCTCAAAGTGAGAGAGAACGGATTCGTTGCTTGGTCCCCCCTAACCGATAAGCTGCCCGACAATGCTATTATTACTGGACGAGCTATCAATAATGATCCCTTATACACCTGTCGTAACTTAGAGCGAGGTCCACCACCCGCGGGGCAGCCCATTAATGACCCCAACGGCGAACAGACCCCAGGGTTTGTCGGTCCGAATAGTGGGGGCTGCATACACGAGTATTATGGGGCCAACACCGAAGCAAACTATGCGGCGCTGGTATGGACGGGGACCTGTAACCAAGGATTTGCTATAAATCCCAATGCGGAGACTTTGGCAAACCTAGAGCCAGTCACTTGTTCCCCACTGGTGGTGACCGAGTAAACTAATTGAGTGAAGGTTAAGCCTCCATCTCGTTATGATAAACGTAAGCTATTTTCTTTATTTGGATTTTTTTATCTGCACAGTCGTATACTTTCCGTGACTTCAGAGGAAGGTAAAGATATTATGGATGAACCAGGACTACATTGAATTCTGTTTTTTTCTACAGGCTATCTACTTGCGTTTCCAAAACGTAGACAAAAGCTACAACAAGATAAACTACTATGGAGATGACTACATTGACGATCAATATGAGTGATTTCTTTCTGCCAATGATTCCTTGCAGAGAGAGGTTTCTTTGGAGAATTAAAGCGAAAGCCAAAATAATACAAAATATTCCAATA
The DNA here is from genome assembly GCA_013215145.1 of Pseudobacteriovorax sp. GTDB lineage: Bacteria > Bdellovibrionota_B > Oligoflexia > Oligoflexales > Oligoflexaceae > DT-89. The sequence continues at coordinate 2,946 of JABSRP010000056.1, read as the reverse complement.
CCAAATATTTCAGGATTCATCCCATTGCTAGCTATTCCAAAAACAGGCCCCGACTCATTCTCATGTATTGGCTCCAATGGGGAATTGATACGAATTAGATATTCCACCCCAAACAGGCAAGCTAGCGCCATAATATAAGTGATCCAAACTTTGCTTATCATTTCGAACAATTTTTTTCCTTTTCTTACGATAATAGAATTGACCGGATTCGGTAGTACTTCGACTGATAATAGCAGTATCGAAAGAGATATGTCCATTCAGTTTGGCGTTCAATATGGTCCGATTAAGATTTCAACTATTGTTTTCGCTACAGATCTCCCGTGTGTTTACCTTTACTACATAAAACTTGCCTGTTTTTAGTGCTTCCTACAACCCGATCGTATTATACTGCTCTCCAAAAATAAATTTGATCGTCTATTTCGAGGAGGAAATGCTGTGAATAAAATCGCTTTAGCACTTTTTTCAGGAATCGTTATAGGTTGCGTAACGACCAAGTTTGTTCCTCTTGAAATCCCGAATGCTCACGCTAAGGTTAAACAACAATGGGAGTATTGGTGCGTAACGGGAGATGAAGTTATTGGTAAACGTTACATAGAAAATGATGTCGAAGGATGGAATATATTTTTAAATAAGGCTGGCAAGCAAGGATGGGAGCTTATGGACAGCACAATTATAGGTGGCGGATCAGGCAATTTAGGCGCTTGTTTCAAACGACCTGGGACATAACCAGGATAAAACGTTCTTAGATCTGCCGGTCTTTTTAACACTATCCATCCAAGAGTAAGATTTAAAGTCGGAGGTCTCCCCGGTTGATTCCACGGAACCGTTCCTCGGGCCGATACCTTGGATGACCTTCATAGATTCGGATAATGGATCTTATCAGACCGTTTTCGGAATTGATGCCTACTGCGCTTTCTCAAGGGCAATCCTACTTCCCTCAATAGCAACGTCTATCACCATAAACGGGACTTTATATTCAGTGATTTTTTGATATCATAAGCCAACGACAACCAACTTTAAAAACAGGTATCGACCATGAAGAGCAGATTAAGGGTGTTCTCATAACAAGGGAAAAAGTAATGCCGGAAAAAACATTCCTTTTGAATCTAGCGAGGTTCAATAGTGAAAAAGTCTCTTTGGGTAGATTAACGATAGTAGTAGAACAATCCCATTGGTTCGCCTACCTCCTGAGCATATTAGACCTAACCTTCACAATCGCTAGCTGTACTTGCGGTAGGTTAAGCTCTTGCGAGTTGAATAACGTAGAAATAGGTTCCGAACTTGATGGACTAAGAATCAGGGAACATGGTCGTTTTGAAAGATCGATTCTAATTAACAATGAACATAGGGATGTTCTTGTCACCTATGGAGAGCTGGTAGAAAAAAGTATGCAGAACCTCTTTTTAACGATGAACTACTGCATTGAAGAAAAGAATATCATCAGACAAACCTTTAAATTTTACTCTAATAAGGACAAGTTCTCAAACGTATATATCTTAGATGAGTCAAACCAAGATAGGGTGTCAGTTGTTTTCGATGAGGATACTACAAGTGGGATTATTCTTTATGATAGAGAACAACAAGAGTTCAAATTTCATTTGGAGGGGGGAGGATCTACCTTAAGACATTCCTAGGTTTAGTCCCATAAGATTCATTCAGTTTCAGTTATCTGAATCGATAGGAAGGGGATCCATGGATTTTCTATTTCTCTTACTTGCTAGCCCTTATCTCTTAATGTTCGGAATGATCTATAGTATCCAGATGAGAGCGCTTGCTGGTAAAATGGAATACAAAGACTTGTTGAAGTTACGCGGCTATTCCTCAGAATTACATTAGCAAGGAGATGATTACTAACGCTCAATAAACTTCTTTATTTGGGTAATCAAAATAGTTGCAATCGAAACTGTATTTTGGATCTTTATGGCATTTATAGTAGTTTCTGGCCTGGGTTGTTACTTAATGGATATATTCGCAATCTATCAGTATTGATAGCGATCCCCCGAAAATCACCCAAGTCAAACAATGCTTTATAGATCAAGAGCTCCCAGATTCATTAGGTTTTGTAGCGGTCTTTTAGCAGTCTATATTTCTACCGAAAGATTATAGGAAAAACTCAGAAATCGTCGGTAAGGAATTAGTGAAATTGGCAATATCAATTCATACGGCAAGGCAGAATTCATCAAACAATCCTTATTGCCCATATCGTTTAAGACAGGTTTCCTATGGATTCCAATTACCACACATCCTTAAGATTATCTCAACGAGCTTTAGTTTGTTTTGGAAGGAAAAGAAACTAAGATTTTTGCTAGATATTCCCCCATTTCCGACCGATACCCGATGGGTCCCGCAATAGGAATTTTGCCTCGTGATAAAAGTACTGATAATACTACTCATCTGGTTCTACGTGCCTGATTCACTATTGGGTAACATCTCAACCATTGACGTTCACCGAGACGATTTTCACGGTAGATTCCTTGGCTTACATACGGATTGGTACCAAGGGTCGGAGTCGATTACCCAAGTCAGAGACCCGGCCTTTGAAAAGCGCTTTAGACGTGGAGTCACAAGTGTTGTTAGTCAGGGGATATCAAAAGCAGAATTCTGGTACCGGATCCAGTTTTCCAATTCAGGCAACAACCAGCATAAAATTTACTTTCAGTCACTGAGTAACCTGGGAGAGTATCTCGAAGTCTACCAAGATAGTGAGATCCTTAGAATCTTTACTAGCGAAGACCTTCCTGTAAACAGGATAATACCTATTACTATCGCTCCAGGAGATATCACCACCATATACCTCAAACACCGGATTGTTGGAGGGGCTCATCAGGCACTCCCTCTTTTATTTTGAAGGTATTGTCAGATGAGATCGCCGGCCTGTTGAAAAACAGGCGAGTTCTCAAATTCAATATTAAGTTAACAATAAATGCAAAAATCTGGACCTGATTA
>JABSRP010000055.1 GCA_013215145.1 Pseudobacteriovorax sp. | reverse complement strand
TGCTAAGCTGACGGCGGATCGGGCTAACGGAGCTGCCTGGTTAGAGGTATATATCAAGGCTCATGATTATTATAAGAGTCAGTACTCGTCAGATATTAGTGGCACCAAGTCATTTGCTAAGCTGACGGCGGATCGGGCTAACGGAGCTGCCTGGTTAGAGGTATATATCAAGGCTCATGATTATTATAAGAATCAGTACCCATCAGATATCAGTGGCACCAAGAGATTTGCTACCATGACAGCAGATCTGACGAATGGGGCTGTTTGGTTAGCGGTTTATATCGAAGCTCATGATTTTCACAAGACCCTATTTCCTGGATTTATCTCAGAGCGTAAGCGATTTGCTACAGAAACAGCAAGTCGAGACGATGCAGCTACATGGTTCGAACAGTTTAAAATGAATTTTGCCACCTGTGAAGCAACGACAAGAACAGATCGCTCACAGTTTGATTGTGCCTTGGACCGAACTTAATTTTTTTCGTAGTATAGATCGTATCGTTAACTGTGGTCAATCTGACCGCGGTCTTTTTGTTTTTTATCGAATCAACTTTGTAACGACATGATCCCTTTTTTAGCGATAGTTATAGTATACTAGACCAGTTTAGTTTCGCCTCTGCCTTGGTCTCCTATTGTCATCGGAGTTGGCCTTGAGTGGTGGGTAGCATCAGAAATGATCAACACGATCGCAATATCATGAGAAGAAAGGTTCGTCGATGTCGGAAAACAGGTCACTAACTCAAAGCTCCAAAATACTGATTGTCGAAGACCAGCTAGACCTTGCCGAGACGATTGCGGATTCCCTCGAGGGTTTTGACACCACCATTGCGGTAAATGGCAAAGAGGCCTCCGAGTACCTAGCTGTCAATGATATAGATCTCGTGATCACAGATATCATGTTCCCAGGGGGTGGCGGCGAGCGTGTACTCAATGAGCTATCTACCAGAGATATTCCCACTGTGGTCTACACGGGACAGCCCGCGGGCAGAAAGCAAGACTTTACCCTGCTCGGAGCCAATGAGGTGATCTTTAAGACGCAGGAGATTGCTGTGCTGGTGAGTGCGGTTAAGCGACTTTTGGATTAAGTTGATTGAGACAAACTACTGAAGTCATAAAGTAGATAAAGGACTCCCCATGACAAACCATCTTCTAGTCTCGCAACTTAACTATAAATCCTGGTGTAACCAGAGGCTTTATTCCTTTTTGCAGAAAAAATCCGAGGACACTCTTACCGCAAAGCACAAGATCTCCTTTGGTAGCATCCAGAGTACTCTTCACCACGTTATGCTTATGGACGAGGTCTGGAAGCACAGGATTTTGGGTCAGGATACTGATTTGGATACGCGGGTCCCTCAGAGTGCTGTGAGCTTTGCTGATCTCATGAGTGGCCAACGGAAACTCGATTCTTGGTTTGTTCAATATTCTTGTGAAGCTAGTCAGCAGGAGTTATCTCGCTTAGTATCGTTTAGGTTTATAGGCGGCGATCCCTATGAGATGACTGTTAGTGATATCTTATTCCATGTCGTGAATCATGGGAGTTACCACCGCGGTCATGTGGTGGCGATATTAAACCTAGCTGGAGATCAGCCATTGCCTACGGATTATCCTGTTTTTTTGAAGGATAGATAACAACGATCTTATCGAGGGCTTATTTTTCCTTATAGCGTTACGTTCGAGGCCCTTCGTATCGAGCCTTTCGCCTCAAGGAATCTAATTGATGCATTTATATTTTGTGAATCGACTAAGGAGATATTCAAAGTCCCTACCGATTGGACTTTAGCCTGACTGTATACGATCGGAGCGGTGAGATTTTTTGAATAGCCTTGAGGCCATCCTAGTGAAAATTCCTTTCCCTACAGTCTTGTTGCTCGATAGATACAGGCAAACTTTCGTAGATCTAAATTGCCTTGATAACATTTTGCAGTAACAGTTAGCTGACCCGCCAATCAATTATAAATTTTGAAGAGGACTTTATTATGAAGTTAGTAAGAAAGATCTTTTTAGGTGCTATGGGTATAGCTTTTGTGACCGGATGTGGATCAGTAGACGAGTCGACTAGCAGCTTAGATATTATCAATGGTGTCCAAGCGGAAGAAGGCGGACGCATCGAAAGCTCTACAGTGGCGATTGGAGCCGAAGGAAGGTTTTTCTGTTCGGGTACCTTGGCTAATGACAATACTGTGATCACAGCTGCACACTGCTTGCAGGGTCGAGAGGATGGAACTGTTCAGATCGGATTCAGCCGAGGAGGACAGATCACTTGGGAGCCAACCACTAGCCACGCTGTGCATCCGCGCTGGAACATCCTATTTGGTAACCGCTTCGATATTGCTGTCATTACCATGAGTGGTGTAGCGCCCGAAGGCTATAATCCTGTTAAAATTTACCAAGGTGAGCTTAACCGCGGTGACGAGCTGATCCTTGCTGGTTTTGGTCAAAGAGAGAACGAGCAGGCTGGTACCCTTTACTACACGGACAACCCTGTACAGATTTCGCGTCTATCTCGAAATGAAATTCGCTATAACTTTAGCGATACGCAAACAGGTGCTTGCTTTGGTGATTCTGGTGGACCTGCTTACGTAGATGTTGATGGTGAGCTTCAAGTGATTGGCGCCACCTCGCGAGGCGCGAGAAACTGCCGTGGCTTTGGAGTTTACATCAACGTCTTGTCACATCTTGATTTCTTGCAGGAAAACTCTAGCCTCTAATCGTAGGGGAGGTAACTGTGGACTAAGTGTCTCGGATTGCTTCCCTCTAAGCGACAAATGACGAACTAAGGTTGACTAAGAAATTAGGTATCCCGCGAACAAGTCTAGCGATATGATAGATTGAGCCTAACGAAGAACGAAAGGTTATGCTCCCCTATATATCATCATAATAGCTAGAGGCGTTTTCGGTGTACCTATATCATCTCAAGCCAAAAAACCTAGAGGGATCGATCCTGTATCCCCTTAATCAGATCAAGGAAAGATTCCCTGAAGCTTATCACGATCACTATAAGAAGTATCAGAATCGAGCCGATCTGCCTAAGATCCAAGTGCCAAAAACCGGTTTAACTTGGTCGGACTTTCTTCACTTTTCCCCTTACGACTTTAGAGCTTTAAAGGCAGCTGCCATGTCCGGACTGAGAGATTACGCAGAGCATTTTGCAGCCTTCGATAGGGATTACTTCCGCGTGGACTCTCATGACCTCGAAGCAGATAAGCTGTTCATCTTTTTTAACCGAAAAAAGAAAGGATCAACCAACGATCATAACATCGCCGCCGAGGAGATAGCTCCCTTTTCCGAGTATAAGGGAGAGCTTCCCACTGAAATTTCCGAAGAGCAGATAGACGATTATCGACTTGCTATAGAGAGCGGTCGAGGACCGTTATTGTTTTCGCGGTCGGTGCATGTGCTCTATGCGGGGTCGGTTTGTGTTGAGAATACTGTAGTTTTTAGTACAGGTACAGGTGGGGGTTAGGTGGGAGGATTGCTATGGCAATCTTCCTCAGTGCTCACATGGGAAAAGGCTCTACGGTTACAAAGAACAGAAACCTCACAGCAATACTTCAAATCAAACAACCAAAAATTGACTTGAAGGGACTTGAGCTCTAGTATGGACCTACGCTACAGGGCTTACCATTCAACTACGCTGTTGACGCAGTGTAGGGTGAGCTCGCCTCTTCATACTAATTGCTATTTTTGTACCTTGCCTGCCAGTTCGCAGTTAACACATTGAAATAAAAACAGTTCTCGGTAAGAACTGAATTTTCTGTTCACAGTGAACAATTAACTTTCTAAATCCACTCGCTTCAATTAAGTTTCTTCTCATGGGATCTTTTCAACTTCGAGGAGCTAAACATGGCTATATCTCCTTTGTACGAAGACGTTCAACGTTTGTATGATGATTTTCTTGCGCGCTATAATCGTAAGACTGCTATATCATCCATCGCAAGACGCTGTGAAGTGCCAGTATCGACGGTTAGAAGGCTGATTCAAGGCGAAGCTTCTACGTCTTTCGAAAACACTGTCGCTATAGTTTCAGTACTAACCACAAGGGCTAATTTAGCAAAGTTTATTGAGAGACATTTTCCAAAGATGTCACATCTGTTTACTGAAACTTATCAAGAGAAGGATGCAACTGTTCATCTGCCTGGCGATGAAATCATTAGTTTGCTTAAAGACGAAACTACTGACTTTGTCTACAACTTGGCATCGACTCAGTCTGGAACTTCTCGCAAACAAGTTGAAAGGCTTAGAGGTGAGCACGGATTGGATAAATTAGACCTCTTATTAGAAAAAGAGTTCCTCAAAGAGGGTTCAGGTGGACAAATTCATAACCCGAGCCCCGACTTTAGTGTTTGGGATGTGGAGGCTAACCAAAGGTCGATAGGTTTTGACGTACAAAGGTTGGATCGGTCACTCATTGGCACTGACGCCGCTGGACTAATGAAACAAACAGAAAGTACAAATGAAAAGGGCATCAAAGAGCTAAAAAGGGCCTTTATTGACTTTGCTAGCAGAGTTGCAGAGATTAAAGGCAGAGAAGACTGTCAAGGCGATATTCCATTTTTTATGAGCACAGTGTACTCGGTCCTAGACAAATCAAAGCTTACAGGAGAAGCAAAATGAAAAAGTTACTAAGTGGAATAACAATGCTTTTACTATCAAGCAGTATATTTGCTGGACAAACTACAGTCATGTCTAGAGCTCAAGTGATGCAAAGGCTTATGTCCTTTGAAAACGTTGCAAAACTCAACTTTGAGCAAATCCTAAACAACCCATCATACGCTATCTCTGAAGAAGAAAGAGAAGTTCTTCGAGAGGCAATGTGGGACGGGGACGTAGTTTATTCGGAACATTTAGAATCTTTTGTAAGTCCGATTAACAACGAAGTTCCAGAGATTGTGACTAGTATCGATGAGTCTGGCAGAGTAATCAACTTCATACAGAATCCACTTCTAGACTGACTTATATGGAATCCTCAATTTCCCTTTGTTCAAGATGAATCGTTTGAGCAGTTCATCTTGCGACTTTTTCTAACTCCGGCCTGTTGACTATCGCCTGCTCTGGGAGTTACAAGGAGCCAAGTTTTAAAAGAAGCTAGCTCTCCTACGTTGCGTCAATAATGTAGGTAAATGGTGTGCCCTGTAGCGTAGTGCAAAGCCAGAGTCCAAGCTTCATCGAGTCAATGTGTGATTTGGAGTTTTGCTATGAAAAAATTAGCCCCTTTGTTGTTTTCTGTTCTATTAGCTGACATTTCGTATTCTGGACCAAAACCGATAGTTGACGATGATGTCGAGCATATAGAAGTCGTTGGAGCACCTATTAGGTTTGGATATAGCGCGACTATTGGCTTTAGGCCGACTGGTGGAAGTAACGGTGGTAGTAGTAGTTCAAGAAGCATAAGCGAAAGGTCAGTAAAGAAGGCAGAACAGAAAAAAAATAGTGAGTCAGGCCAAGAAAAAGCTTGGTATGAAGGGCTTCTTGATTCAGCTCTGAACAAGGTTGTTAAAGTCTTCACCCCGGAAGCCCCGCCTGTTGAAATAGATACTGAATTTCTAAGGGAAGAGGAATTTAATGAAAATGGTCAAATAAAAAAACGAACAACAAGTACATGTTTAAGCATAAAAATTAACTCTGATAGGACCGAAAATACTAACTGTGGAAAAATGCAGATTAGGCAAGTCAACCCGGAGGGTACAATATTTGAGGTTTCCATTATTCAATACCAGTTTTTTCCAGACGGTAGAGGCGGTAAACGGTTAGGTTTTCAATGGGCGAATGCATTGACCTTTAAAGGCACACCCGATCAAATCTTAGACTATATGGAAAGAGCGGCTGATTTATAGTGAATAACTATTTTAAACAATTGGATTTTTATAGAATGACCGCGATAGCGGTTGTTCTAGTTATTTTATACCAATACAGCGCCTTAATTTTACATCGACTCTATATTATAAGGGATTTGCCGGGGGTATTGGATTATGAAAACCTGTGGTATTGGGTCTTTGTTATTTTTCTGGCAATAGTTTTCCGAGACAGAATTAAAAATGATTTCTTGGTCAGATCTCCAATAAAACTTAACACTTGGGTCTGGGTATTCTTTTTGTGGGTAGTTTCCATTTTTATTATTTCTCATTTAAGAGACTATCTAGAATACTTAACTGGTCTATATGACATGTCTATAACAGAGAACATCCTGAATAGATCAAAAAATACTACCGAAATCAGAATGCAAAGAGAAAGCTATAATCCGTATATTTCGGCATTTGTGGTGCCATTTGTTGAAGAATTCGACTGTAGATTTGTTCTAATCTCACTGGGTAGCCTTATTCTACCAAGAAAACTAACAATCGTTTTATCTATATTTTTATTCGCCTTAGCTCATAATATTATCGCCTGGTACAACTACGATTTTTACAATGTATTAGCGATGTTTCCCTATTTAATAATGGGTATATTGTTAGTTGTTTTACATATTAAATTTGGTCTTTTTTATGCCATTTTCTTCCATGCTCTAACCAATTCAATGGTTGCTCATCGTTTTCTGAAGGAGGCTGAAATAGATCTACTTCTAGTCAAATTATTCATATTGAGCAGCTTTCTACTTCTGTTTGTCTGTCTTTTGTTTTTAGTATACAAGCTGATAGTCGAAGGATATAGAAAATTTAGAGTTGCTAAGCAGTGAGTATCGCTTCTCTTAACACCGGTCCTAATCCTGATATCAGCGAGTACAGTTAAACAACTCATAACAAATGCCAGGTGAATCTTGATTTATGGAAGCGGTTCAGTGCAAATTTTTTTAGATGCGGACAAATTCTTGGGATATATTAGAACTTGGTGTTTGAGGTAAGAAGGTCAGCGTCACTGACAGTCTCTTTTATCCCATCCTTAAATCGAAATCTAGCATCAACGATATCTGCCATTAAATCTGAGCCGTTAAGTGCCCTCCATCTTTTCTGAGCACTGCATGCCAGCTGAAAAACCATTGCAAGCGTCGCTTTCCTACTTCCACAACCTTTAGTTTTTCGGGTCCTTAGCCTAACCGTAGCGAACATAGACTCAATTGGGTTCGTCGATCTGATGTGACTCCAGTGCTCAGCTGGAAAATCGTAGAATTGCATTGTTAACTCTTTAGTCTTAACAAGTTTTTCTACAGCAGTCGGGTACTTAGCCTCAAACGTTTTAGTAAAGCGAGCAAACGCCTTCTCAGCTTCTTTTCTGGACTCTGCACGGTAAATGTCGTGGATCATGGCTTTAGCTTCAGGCTACTTTGGTTTAGGTAGCTCATTTAGTACGTTTGCCGTGCGATGAACCCAGCATCTTTGCTGCTTTGTCATTGGGTAGACTTCGTCTAAGGCTGCCCAGAAACCCATCGCTCCGTCACCTATAGCAAGTTCTGGCTGAGTCATTAGACCCCGGTCTACTAATCTTAGTAGCAAGCTCGTCCAGCTGATTTTGGATTCCCTGTAACCTGCTTCAATTCCAAAAAGCTTTTTTTGACCGCTGGCTGTGGCACCGATAATAACAAGAATGCACATTTTTTGATCTTCACCGAGCCTGATATTGAAGTAGACTCCATCAGCCCAGATATAGATAATGCGCTCGTCAATTGGTGTAGTATTCCACTGCTCAAAGTCATCAGACCACTGCTTTGTTAGCGCTGTAACTGTCGAAGCCGAGAAACCTTTAAGGTGATGTCCAAGTAGTGGCTCCAAGGCTGATTCCATATCTTTGCTGGAAACGCCCTTAAGATATAGCCATGGAATCAACTCTTCTAAGCTTTTTGATTTCCTGAGAAAAGGTGGCAACACCATACTGGTGAAACTTGCAACGTCAGCATGAGGCTTAGCTCGCAGTTTTTGTCGACGCACTTCAATGGGACCAAGACCACTCATAATCTTTCGGGTGGGGGCCTTGCCATTGCGCACGACTAGTGTTTCGTCTTTGTTGACAGCTTTAAGATACTCGCTTACTTCAGATTCGATCGCGCTGGCTAGCATCCTCTGGGCTCCCTCGCGCAGCAGCTTAGTTAACATATCTGATGGATTTTCACTGATTGATATGACATTGTTAGGGCTTGTTTCCACGGCGTAGACTCCAACGTTTAAGATTTATTCTAGTTAGTTTTGTTGGTCAGTGTACGCCGTCTTTATTACTTACTCAAACACCAAAAATTCTCATATCCCAAGAGTTTTTCCACTTCCCTTTTCAGAACTAGATTGATTCTTTTCTTTAGAAATCTGTTCAAAGAATTATCTAAGCCAGAGCTAATCCCCCCTCCGAAGATCCCGACTCCGATACCACTCTTTCTTATCCTCTGACATACTTGCATCAGCCTGAGCCTTAACGTCTTCAATATCCTTTAGTCTCGACCCAGTACCGATCCCCAGGGAAATATGAAACACTTCTTCTGTCTTGTTTCCAGATTAGGTGGTAACAGATAGCTTGGTTCGTGATACCTTTTCCTTGATATTGTCTATGATCAATTGAGCTGAGATTTGATCGATTTTTTGAAGGAAGATTAAAAACTCGTCTCCTCCGTCTTTGAAAATCAGACCTTTTTTACCGACTTCGGATTTGATGATGTCCGCGCATAGTTTGATGAGCTGATCACCTGCTTGGTGCCCGTAGGTATCGTTGATAAACTTCAGGCGATTGACATCGGCGTAAATCATAGCGTACGCGCCGGTCGTACTCTGATATTTACAGTCTTCGACAAACGATTTCCAGTAGTTCTTGTTGTAGACTCCGGTATGTCGATCGATTAATTTTTCAGCTATTTCGGTTTGTAGCCTTTCTGCCAGTGCGGCTGCGAGTATAAGCATCTCTATAACACTACCGATAACCAAAGAGTATTTGATTAATAGACTGTTAGTGGCATGATAAGTCATTGTGCCGATGGTTGCGATGAGGCCAAGGCTTAACATGATGACTGCTATACTCAGCATTTTTGCCTGTTGATTGGCATATTTTAACCAGTAATAGAGGCTGAATGATGTTATGAATATGGTTGAAATCAACCCTACTAACCTTTGAATGAGAAGTGAGAGGTTAGTAGTAAATTGAGAATAGTCTACTAGGAAAAAAAGTACAGAAACGAGCATTACTATTCCGAAAATATTGCTAGTAACCCTAACTATTTTGTCGCCTTTGCCTGGATATTGATTAGTCCCAATAAACTTTCGCGGGAATACAAATAGAAAGTATATGACCATGGCACCTGCGATAATAATCAATAATGAAATTATGTAGCTAAAGTGGTAGCGGTCAATTGGGTTGAATATGATCCCAAGTATATACTTGAGCCAACCACTTAATCCTAGGTTTAATATCATCATACTTGAAGCGTAAATTAAGTAGTAAAGATAGTCCTCGCGTTTCAGTTTCCAATAGATAAACAGGGCGTATATGATGCATACGGATGACATCCCAAATAGAAACATTGCTAGTTCAGATTCGTACCGAGCTGCCACAAAGCCTTCGTTAAAGTCGTGTAGGGAGAACTGAATCTCGCTAAAGTGGTTGTTCTCTGCTATGACTAAATATGAGATGCCTTTTTTTAAAGTTATCCCTAGTAGCATAGAATTTGACGAATAGTCGTCATCATTCTTGCCAAACCCGTAACTTGTCTCATGGTAGACCGTTTCTGACTCGTCGATGACCCAGACTTTGGCTGAAGTCGATGCAACAATTTGATTTTTGAGAAGAAACCGTCTTTGATTCGATTTATTTTCCACTTTCACGCGAAAAATATGTGGAGTCTTTATTGCGTAGAAAATAGCCTCTTCACGTTTACCGGTGTTTTTTTTAAACAGTTCGTAGATTTCAACGAAGCTTTTATTGTAGATCGACACGCCAGGGACTTGAGCGCTCTCTAGTTCCTGATTAATTACTACTGACTTAAAGTCTTCATCAATGATAACTGGCCCTGCTTTGGCCAAATTTGAGATGAGGAACGTAAACATCACCGATAAACCGAACTCAATAAAGAGAGTTGCTAGCGAGAGTTTACAGTCTTCCTTGATTGGCTTGGTCATCGTTTTAGTATTAACCTTCGAAGCTATAATCGTCAGCGCAAAGTGATGAATGATCTTGTTCACCTCGGTCTTTTTCTGTAGTTATGGCGACCTCTTGAAAAACTTAGGCACCGATACAAGAAGGTTCGTAAGTTTGGGATTCAAATTCAATGCAAAGAATAGTGAAACTTTAGGTTATTTTAGATGTTTGTCTGCCAAGTGATACCAGACAGCAATCCCCCTAATACTTGAGATAAATCCCCCCAAAGGCTATAACCACTCCCACCAGCAATCCAACACAAAGGCAGGACCTATGACGCAAAAACCTTCTGTTTGGCTCGAGTTTTCACCCTTGGCGCAGGCTACGGGCAGCATTAATCTTGGCCAGGGGTTTCCTGACTGGGCGCCGCCGGAGTTTATTCAGGAGGCGGCGGCTGAAGCGGTGCGGGGGAATGGGTTCAGCTCTTATGCGCGCTCGCCGGGGCATCTGCCTTTGGTGCGGGCGATTGCTTCTCAGTATGGCAAGACCTTGTCGATGGATATCTCGGCAGAAAAGCAGGTCTTGGTGACCGTAGGGGCGAGTGAAGCGCTGTATCTGGCGCTATCGACCTTTGTCTCGCGTGGGGACGAGGTGATTGTGATCGAGCCGGCCTTTGATCTATACTTTGGCTGTCTGGATTGGATCGGGGCTACGGTGCGATCGGTGCCTTTGGTCAGTGATGGTGAGGGGTCTCCAAGCAGCTCTGGGGAGTTTCAGATCGACTGGCAGCAGCTTAAGACCAGCCTTAGCCCTAAGACAAAAGCCATCCTGATTAATACACCTCATAATCCTACGGGTAAGGTCTTGAGCCAAGATGAGATCGAGCAGCTAGCTCTACATCTACGTGATTACCCAGACTGTATGGTCATCTCGGATGAAGTCTATGAGCCGCTGGTCTACGATCAGAAGACTCATATCCCCCTAGCATCTGTTGAGGAGCTGCGGCAGAAGACGCTGTCGATCTATTCGGCGGGCAAGATGTTTTCGGTGACGGGTTGGAAGATTGGTTGGGTGATTGGACCGGAGGAGCTGATCTTCAAGATGCAGATGAATCAGCAGTGGGTGGTGTTCTCGGTGGCGACGCCGCTGCAGCAGGCGGTGGCTGAGGCATTGACTGCGGCCCTCTCTCCTTATCAGGGGTTTGCGGATTATTATTCTTGGCTGCGGCAGCATTATCAGGATAAGAGGGCTCATCTTATGAACTCGCTTAAGCAGGCCGGGCTTAATCCAGTCGCTCCTGAGGGCTCGTTTTTTATCCTCAGTCACTGCCAGGATTTTGATGAGTCCTTTCGTAAGTTGCCGGCAGGTTTAGAGACGCTATACTCCGAGCATGGCATCTTATATGACGACTCTAAGCATCATGAGATCGACTATAACGTGGCGCGTAACCTTAGTCTGGCGCAGAGGGTGACAGCTATTCCCGTTAGCGCCTTTGTTCGGGGCCGCAATCCAGGACAGGGCGACTGGGTGCGCTTTGCCTTCTGCAAATCCCAAGATCAGCTAGATGAGGCGCGGGTACGACTGTCTCAGCTGCGATCTTCGTGAATTTTTTTAGGGAAATATGCGTGCAGTTAGCGAGGGTTTGATCAAAGCATGGCAGAGGCGTATTTTTCTTGATACCTGCGGTAAACTAACCTAGATACTCCTTAGCAAAACATCCAATCTCCCTACACTACAAAAGGATCTAGCCATGAGACGATCAATCTTGCGCCCGAATTATCTAAGGAATCTATCACTTGGCCTTATTACAGCAGGCCTTAGCATGCTGGCAGGCTCAGCCTACGCCACCTACTCCATAGTTGTCGCTGATAAAGATACTAGACAAATTGGCTCTGCTGTCACCTCCTGCGTGTCTGGCGCTTCGGTAGCGCGGGTGTTTGGGATAGCGCCTGGTATCGGTGGGATCAATGCCCAGGCTTTCTCCAACCGCGAGGGCAGGGATCTGGCAGTGCGCGCGTTTCAATCGGACTTTGATGCTCGGACGATTCTCGATTTTATAAGCAGCACGCGCTACGACGCCCGCAGCAGCCTTCGTCAGTACGGTATTGTCGATTTTGATCAGGCGGCGGCCTATTCGGGTGCGGACAATGGCCCCTATGCTGGCTCCATCACAGAGGAAGGCTTTCGCTACAACTATGCGATCCAAGGCAATATCCTCACAGGCCCCCGAGTCCTTAGCCAAACCGAGCAGGGGTTTCGGGCGCCGGCCTGTGATCTAGCAGAAAGGCTGGTAAATGCTCTTGAGTTTGGTGCTTTAAATGGTGAGGGTGACTCTCGCTGCCGTCCGGCAAGGCCATCGGATGCCGCCTTCATTCAGGTCACTGCCGCCAATGGGCAGAACCTGGTTCGGATCGATGTCAGAGGCTCGCGCCGACCGCTAGAGACGCTGAGACAACGATTCAACGAGTGGCGCCGTCAGAATCCCTGTCAGGTCGCTGCCAACTAGCCTAAAGATTGGCAAATCATACGGCCGGTAAGGGTATTGCCGGCCACGACCACCCGTCCATGAGCAAAATCATTCAGAACCGCGAACGACTTCTCTGCAACAATAAATTTGCTAAGATTTTTTCTCTTCGTAAGTAGGCGCAATTTATCAAGTTACCGCCGTTTTTCGGCCTTCCCTAAATAATACTAACTAAAGCGCGATAGCTACTGTGGGACGAAACTTTGTAATTCCGCTAGCAGGAGTCAAGATGACTAATCTGATGAAACTTGCTGTCGCATTGGGGATGGTTACCTCGCTTACATCTTGTAAGGACGGCGAGGGATTTGGTGCTTTGGAAGAGGCTAGTGCATTTTTAGATGAGGCCGGGCCTCTTATCACCAAATTTGAAGATACCTTCGAGCTCGGCGTGGACGATAGTTTACGGCTTAACTTCAACGACGAAAAAATCGGTAACGATTTTAAGATGGCCTATACCTGCACTTTCGTTACGGTGATCGATGGTACTCAGGGTGGCAACCGCGATTGTGATGAATTGCCCGATGGCCCTACCACTAAGTTTAATAAAGAAACAGGACAGCTCAATTGGGGGCCTTTTAACGAAAAGGGCACCTTCGAGATTTTTATCGCTGGGTCTAATGATTTGGGCGCTGATGTCTCCACGGTGAGCGTTATCATCGGCGAGCCCCAAACACCTAAGCTTGATAGTATGTTTGATCAGGTGGTGCCAGCCGAGATTCCATTCACGTTTAAAGCCAGCAACACCCGCGACGAAGATGATGCTAACACGACTTACGATTGTAGCTACGATTTGATCATAGATAACACAGTCGATGAGGGCAAAAGCTGTCAGCTGCTGGAAGGTGATCCGGCGATCAAATTTGATGTCGATACCGGTATCTTTGTCTGGACTCCTCCGGTTGCTGCCGAGGGTGACTATGAATTTAAGATCATCGCCACCAACGATTTTGGTACAGACGAGGCCTTGTTTGTGGTCAGTGTTGGGGAAAGCGGTGAGAAAAAGGTGCGCCTATCCTTTATCCGTGATCAGTACGTTTACTCGGGTGA
The DNA here is from genome assembly GCA_013215145.1 of Pseudobacteriovorax sp. Taxonomy (GTDB): domain Bacteria; phylum Bdellovibrionota_B; class Oligoflexia; order Oligoflexales; family Oligoflexaceae; genus DT-89. The sequence continues at coordinate 29,401 of JABSRP010000055.1, read as the reverse complement.
GACCCTAACCCTCGATGCCAACAATCAAATCACAGGCGATGACGAGGGGGTTGAGTATACCTGTTATTATGATGCCGTGATCGATGGTGTGGTAGGAGCATCCCTTAGCTGTGATCTTCTACCAGGCGAGCCGACGCAAAAATTTAATACCATCACAGGTCAGTTGACCTGGACGCCATCGCTAAGTCAGCAGACTGAGATCGAGGTAAAAATCCTAGGTCAAAAACTCGGCGACAGCGATGAGCAGTTGTTTCTCGTCTCGTTTTCTACGCAGAAATTCGGTGAGGTGGGTAACTCGGCGATTACCTTTGATCCCACCAGTTGGGATTTTGGTTCGGTGAGTCTGGGCGAGTCCTCGACAAGTAAGGACATCACTCTGACTAACGGTGCTACTTCGGATATTTATATTGGTTCCATCGGCATGTCCAACAGCGAATTCGTCGTCAACTGGAGCTCGTGCCCTAGTCCTCCGTCGGTGTTGGCCTCTCAGGCTAGCTGTGTGGTGAACGTATCCTACACCCCGGTCACGGCAGCTCAACTCGGCGCTTTCCTCAATGTAAAATTCGGTAAGACCGAAGCCACCAAGTTGGAATTTTCCTCGGTCCTTGGTCTTTCGGGACGTGGTGTCGGCTCGCTAAACTTCGATGGCCTTCAGTCCATAACCAACGTGACTCACAATAGTCTCAAACTCAACTGGAATGAAACCGCTCAAGCGGCTAGTTTCTTGATCTTCCGTATCGATGGCACGAGCCTCATCTATCTGGAAACGATCCTTAACACAGGTGGGACTCTGACAGAGCGTACCATCTCAAACCTGACTCCCAACACGAGCTATACCTACCGGGTGAGAGCTACGGACTTTGTCGGTGTTGTGGATAACAATACCAACGATGTGACCACCTCGACGGATCCCAACCAAGCGCCTGCGGTGGCTGATGGACCGAGTCCCTATAATACCTATACTGGTACTGTGGCCGCAGACGTCGATTTTAACGACAATTACAGTGGCAACGACCTCGATCGCGATGGCGATATCATCACTTATACCTGTGTCTATGATAACGATATCGATGGGGCCGTTGCTGACGGTGCTAGCACCTGTGCGAGTCTCGTGAATATCGATGCCACAAATCCTACGTTTAATCAGTTCTCTGGTATCTTTAGCGGCTGGAAACCCGCTGGTGGTGATCTCGGTCAGGAGTTTGAGTTTAAGGTGACAGGCTCTGATACCTACGGGGCCTCATCAAACAAAGTATTCTCGACGACTGTTGCTAGCGGTGCTCCCCTTATCACAGCGGCAAGTAACCTAGTGTTTCCCTCAAGCTACTACATCACGAGCGATACGCTTGCCATAGACTTTGACAACATCCGCTTCACGCCCAACGGTGATACGGATATGACGTATTCTTGCGCCTTTGAGCGTTTGGCAGCTAGTGCCGCTGCCTCGTCAGACTGCTCTAATCTACCAGGTCAGTACTCCCTTGATACCTCGTCAGGTATTTTATCTTGGACGCCAGGGGTAACTAGGGTTGGCGGCTTCGCCATTACCGTAACTGGTACCAACTTGGTGGGTAACCATAGCCGTACCTTTAATGTCGCTGTGGACTCGGCCAAGGACTTTTCCAACCGGATTCACCATCTTGATGCGAGATTTGTCGATTTAACCGGTAGCGGCGTTAACGGAGGCAGCTTTACTACAAGCTGGCTCGATCTACTAACCGATGAGCCCGATGCCACGCTCTATAACTTTGATACCTCGTCGGCCTGGACAGGTGCTGGTACTTCGTCCTCACCAGCTTCATTGACCTTTGACGGTACGGATGATTATGTCGAGGTGAATAGTTCGGTCAAAGATGAGACCTACGTGCGGTTTGAAGCATGGGTCTATCCCGGAGCCAACGATCGCGAAAAGGTTATCTTTAGCTATGGTAACAACACCGAAAACGGTATGATACTCACCTCGCGCCGGCTGTGGCTTGGGCAGGGTAACGATCTTTATTCGTCCACAATCCTAGCGGATTCGCCTTATGTCTACTACCGGATGGAAAACATCGAGAATGGTACCGCTGCCGATTCATCAGGCAACGTTCGCAATGGTGTCGTCACCAACCCCGCTAACGTCTCTCAGGATGTTGATGATGCCACCTTTGATCTTTCGAGTAATGGTGCTCTCATCGAGGGGGCTTACATCCAACCCAATATCGCCGTTGGTGCTGAGCATGGGTCATCCATTGATGCCAGTGGTGATTTCTCCATCAGTGCTTGGTTTTACTATCCGTTCCTACAGGTTGTACCAGTACTTGTAACTTAGTTAGGAGTAGTAACCGCGATAACGATATGGGATCTACCAACCAAGATGATCGGATCATGGCTGTGACCTCGTCGCAATTACTTCGGGTTTATCTACGCAACAACGGTGGCTGGCAGTATCCTGATCCTACCGACTCAAGTCTGACCTACTATGACTTCTCTGTCTTGGAAGAGGGCTGGCATCATATCGGTGTGGTCGTCTCTGGCTCTGGTGGCAGCGAAAAGATGGATTATTTTATCGATGGATCGAAGGTTGCGACTCTAGACGCGCGGACTACCACTAACATTCGGTATATTGGTAACCTTAATACCAGCTCGCGATACTCTATCGGTAATCTCGATGAGTTTGCTTTCTTTAACTCAGCCCTCAGCGATGCTCGCATGCTGGCTCACTACCAAGCAGGTAAAAAAGGCTCTTGCGGTTACCGGCTCAAAGAAGGCTTCTGGTACCATATCGCTGGTCATATCGATGATTCGAGCGAAACGGTCAATCTATACCTCAACGGTCAGCTCCACTGCAGTGAATCCATCTCGGGGATATCGAGCCTTGCCGGTAGTGCTGAAAATCTAAGGATCGGCCGCTCTCCACTCGGAGCTGGCACGAGTTGGGCCGGTCAGGCTCAGTCATTGACCTTTTACAGCAGCGGTGGTGCCTCGGAGATACTTAACAACTATAACGCCTCGCGCACAGCCTTTAATAACCTATTTAGCCTTCCTCCATCAGGTCTGAGGCTTTGGCTAAAAGCCGACTCGGGTCTTTATACGGATGCAGAAAAAACCACAGCTGCGTCCAGTGATGGCGACTTTGTCGTGCGCTGGGAGGACTTTTCGGGCAATGGTGGCGATGTGATTGCTGATGATGATGCTGATAATGATGATGTCTTGGATACGGATCGCCTACCAAAACTAAGGACCGGAGTCATCAATGGCCTGCCGGTGTTGGAATTTGATGGTGTCGATGATTTTATGGCTAACTATGTGGCTTACGGCTACCCCAATACCGTATTCTTAGTCGCTCGTTACATGACAGATAGCTCCATGAACGCAAACCGCGGCCGTGTCCTATCGGGTGCGAGTAACAACTGGTTGCTTGGTTTCCACGATGGTCAGATCGATCGATTCTATGCCAATGGTTGGGTTCATAACCCGAACGTTACCGCGAACGAGAGCTGGCATATCTATGCAGCTGATCACTCAAATGCCGATGTGCAACGATTCTACCGAAACGATACGATCCTGCAGTCTAACAGTAATGGGTCACAGGGCCCTCGTGGTCTTGGATTAGGTGGCTATCGTTGGAATAGTCAGCTCGCAACCTGTCAGGTGGCAGAGGTGATTGTCTTTGATCGGGTGTTGACTGATGATGAGCGGTCTGCGGTGTTTGATTATCTGAATACTAGATATGGCGTCTATTAGATAGACGACCTTAGGCAATATCAGAGTTATTTAGGAGACGAGCCCTCATTGGTGGGCTCGTTTTTTCGTTTTGGGTGGTGCTTTTTTACTCTTTCGTCTAGGTTTTCTATCGTTAGCTCGTCAAAACATTGCGCCTTGTTGGGCTTCTTTTTAACTGGGGCCTATCGTGGTTCGGCTACATAAGTTTTGACGAGCTAACGATAGAAAACCTAGACGAAAGAGCATATACTGCTATCACTAACTAAGTGTTGAATCGGAATCTGTTTAGATTTTGGTGGGGAAGACCATAGACAACTCTCACAGAGTTTGATGTCAAATTTGGAATTTATTCCTTACATACTGGTTTATCTATTGTCTGATCTAGAGCATTTAATTGTATTTGGTATTATAGGGGCTAAAGTGATCATACACTGAACGTGATCAGGATCCAGTCTTCCAAAGGCGATCTGCTCTTTAACGTCTCCAACAAAATTCAAATAGCATGTGTTAAATGAGACATCATCAAGTCGATTTAAGCAGGCGCCAATGATGCTATCAATTGTATCAGGTGAAAATGAGTCCTTAATAATAAAGGTGCTGTTCCAAAGCATTAAATAAGAGTCTCTACTACTATCTTCCGCATTTTTATCAAGGATTGGTTTTTCTATTTCAAGATCATCGGTAGATGTATAGTAAGAATACATCGCCATTTTAACAACTTTGCTTAAGGCTAGGGATAAAACACTAATACAGGCTATAAACAGAACAAGGTTTAGTAGTTTTTTTAGTTTGAGACCTATTATATATTTGTAGCAAAATAGTCGCCAAAAAAGATACAGAAGCCCAAACCAAAACGCTGTATTCCATGAATGGTAAAACATGCGATCCACATATCCATAGAGTAGGGTTTGGTCAACTAACACTATTTAGTTTCCTTTTTTATCATAGTGTCCTCAGTAAAGTTTAAATTGAACTACACGGGTGTCCGCTGACATGATGCCGATTCACGTTGTCAGATTAATTGAAATTAATTTTCAGCGAGTTTTGCAAGGATTTTTTCTAGGCGTCGGCATTTTATTGAATCAGGCCCAAGTTTTCTGTAGTGAATACGGCAAACACTAATCAAGATCAAATCCTCATGGTAAATTTTCTGCTGAAATACTCTATCCAAAATAACTTGTTCTTCACTTAGTAAGAACTCACATGTATTTAGGACCTTGTTCACCTTCCAGGATACAGCTCGACAGAACTGTGTCAAATCCTTTACTGAAATTGGCTTATCAAGCAAGAAATTGTCAAAAGAGCTGTCTTTTTTACCGAGATTTTTTATCTCGAGCGCTTCTAACCAGTACCTGTGCTTTTCTTCGATCAAGTTTTTGCTAACATGTTGAATGCCATATGTTATCGGTACAGACACTATAGCTATAATGATACCGACTCCAATCGCAGAAACTTTCTTAATATCTTTTAAAAATATATGATAGGACACCGGTAATCAAAACTATGAATGTGTAAGAGATGAATATAGGTATGATTCCCAAATAATCTTCAATAATCCCAGTGGGAAGCCAATCATAAAACAATTCTTTCACGTACGACTCCTTGTTAGGGTCAATGAATCATAGAGCTTCTTCCAGATATAAAAATGCCTTTACTTCACGAATTGCTAGGATTTTCCTTTTATCGATATTCCTTGAGGAATCAATGAATTCTACTTCGGTTTTTTTAGCACTGCAAAAGACTACCATATTTGGGTTGTCCCGGTATCGCCTCCCCCTCCTCCTTCACTGTATCAAATCCGTTTATTGAAGGGTATTTACATCACATAGGTAGCTGAGGAATGGGCAGTAACGTTCCGTTCAGATAAACTCCGTTCGATAATCTGAGGGCCTACAAGGTCTATTACTAAGCATAAATAGATGAAGCGACCTTGAGGCATCCGAATAAGTGCTTGTTCCAGTTAAACATCAGAAACTAAATGAATTGGCTAAAACTATTTTAGTTGGTCACCTATATCTTACAGTACTTTTCTACCAATTCAGACTCCATACGATAGATTATTCCGTCTTTGCCATGTTGACAAGATTTATCCGCTAGTGGCGTTACGAAAACTTATGGAGCCGATCCTAAATATCCGAAAAAAAAATATCAAGAACTGAGAGAGGCGCAATGTTTTCGTAACGCCACTAGCGGTTAAATCTTGTCAATACTCTCGAATAATTTAAAAAATCATAGTCAAAGGAGCCAGTCTTTCAATATCCAAGCAATCTCCAATCTACAAAAAATCAAGACCAACAGACGACAAAATCATGTGATCCAAGTCTAAAAAAAACAAATATCATAGCGTCACCAATATCTGCACATTACCCCCTCCCCAAGGACTAAAACTCTGCTCATCGAAGGGAAAATCTTCAACCACCTGATCAAGATCCCAGGTAGCATTGATCACAAACCTTGCCCTATCAGACCAAACTAGCTCATAGATCGTCTGCAGTTTTGCCTCGAGGCCTTCCTCCGTCTTATTGCTAAATCTAATTTGTGGAAAATTAAGATGCATACCGATCTGCCAGTGGTTGCGATTAGGAGAGGATAACTTTTGGGTGGCAAATAGCATATACTCACGCCGCAGCCCAGGCTGGACATATTCGCGATAATCTAGATCCGTATCATCGCCAATAAAGCTTCTGAATCCACCATCGACTTCGGTGATCAGAAACTCGGCTCCCATATGAAGATGATCCTGCTCGGGCCGATAGAGTGAGACTGTGGTGCGATGAGTCTCTCGCTGGTAGTCATTGACGGCTATGGGGATGACAAAGGGCTCGCGAAAGAATTTTTTCTCATGCTTCCAGCGATAGTGATAATCAAAGCTTAGTAGGCCATAGTCGGTGCTGATATCTTTGATATGAACGTTGGCGGTGCCCATCTCGTAGTGATAGACATAGTCTAGAGTATTGCGTTGCCACTCCAAAGGTGAGTCGTACTCAAAGTCTGCCTCGATGCGTCCCCAGTCGAATCCGAATATTAATGCGCCTTCAACTGTGTGTGAATTGGTGATGTTCTTATCACCCTTGGTCAGCCTTTTTTCGTTGTGAAAAATATCAACGGCCCAGTAGGTGAGGCTGATTTCATCGTTGCTGCTGGTTTTGTAGTTGAGGGCTAAACCATAATCGCTCCACATCTTTTCGCTTCGGGTATCTCCCAGAAGTTCTAGGCTAAAACCCTTGCCAATGGGGATGCCAACCCATATTTTTTGCTTATAGTATTTGTGAACAGCGTCTTCGAATGTGTTCTGGCGCAGTCCAATGGAGACTCCCTCCGAAGACTCATACTCGGCTTTGATCTGCTCTTGATAGAGAAAGATATCCTGATTGAGGCTACCAGCGCTGGCAAAAAACGCATAATCGCTGGCGGCAAACTGATCTTTTATCACTCGAGAGGATTCGTAGCTGATTTGATCGTTATAGGCCTCTTTGGATCGCGAGTGCTCGCTGTCGATACGCTTTTCTTCCTCGGGATAAAAACGCGCTAATAGAGGAGAGCTAAGAAAGCAACCGAGAAACAAGCTAGTGATAAGTTGAGGGGACACTGAGAAGCGCTGGCAACTTGGGCATATCATCAAATCAACGAATCCTTCCTAGACCATAGCCGTAACCTGGTCCTAGGATATGCTGACTGAGGGAAATCATCAACCAGTGTGTGATGTCGCGTCGCTCGTTCCCTAGAATTCGTTTGTGAAAATATGACATATGCTGCTGGTAGGTATGATCCGAGGGGGGCATCGGAATGCCCCTGTCCGAGCCTGCATCATGGCTATGGCTAGCCTTTGATCGCCTTGTAGTAGCTGCAGGAATAGCTTACGGGAGTGCCGAAGACATTGTGATAGCTGAAGTTGGCGGTGACCCATTCGGTGGCTTTCTGAAGGCCATCGCGGCGGTAGACTTCGTTAAACTCTGTAAAATACCTCTCCCAAAATCCTGTGTCATAAGCAAAGCCATCGGCATAGGCGGTAAACCTGCCCGTGGCAAAGCTAAAGCTCTGCACCTCGCCAAGGATTCCATACTCGTTTTTCTTGTTGGGGTCGGTAGATACGGTGACGCTTGCCAGTTGCTTCACATCTTCTGCTGCAGGTGGATTGGTCTGCTCTTTGTTGCGATTAAAGATTTTTGTCGCATTGCGAAGGAAGTCGCCAAAACCTTTAAAATAAGTGTCTATGACTTCTTTGGTAGCCTCCTTAAGGTTGACGACAAAGTTAATGCGGCCATCGTTGGGCATATGGGCGATGATGTCAAACTCGGCGGAGACGCGAAAGTAGCTGGTGCCGTTTGCTTTGAGTAGTGCTTGGGCTTTTTCCACCCAGCTGATGGAACCGACTCTGGGCGCGCCCGTGACGTAGGTGTATTTTACGGGAACCGACTCCTTCAAAAAACCCACCGTGGACATGGCGGCAAAGGCAGCGCCTAGGCTGTGCCCGACGACGATGACTTGCGCGTTGGGGTTTTTGGCCTTTTTTGCTTTGACCGTGGCTAGCAAGCCGCTCCACATGCTGTTCATAGAGTTTGAGAAGCCCATGTGCATCTTTTCGCCGAGATGATAGGGCCGGTCGTTTTTATATTGAAGAAGAAAGAGCCCGTTCTGCAGCCAGTTCTGATTGTTGATGGAATGCCTGAAGGTCACAATGATTTTGGGAGACGAGCTGCCGACGGCCGGAGCCTCGAGCACTACAGCTCTCATGTTGTCCTTGGGTGAGGGAATGATCTCCGGGTTGACGAATCCAAACTCGCGATAAACCGCTTTGGTATCTTCAATGCTCGCTGGGCCTGAGGTCGGCTTTCTTGGATTGTTCTCGGAGTATCGGCTGACCCAAAGTAGGCTGTAACCTGTAGCTGGATCGAAGGCTTGGCTGTCGGTGAAGGTAAACTCGGTCAGCGGGTTGTTGCAATCATGGTTTGCTAGCCCCTGGATAAAGCCACCAGATGAGCTCAATGAGCTAGAGACAGTTGAGTCCTCTGTGCTTGTTTTGCATGAGAAAAAAAACGCTAAGAAACCAAGTAAAATAAAGGCTTTGCTCAAGGTGGGTTCCTCCAGGGATATTATGGACTTAGGCCTAATACCCTATGGTACCGTATCGTAGCATCTTGTGGCAATTTGATGCGGGGAGGAGTGAGATGGTCACGCTGTAAATGTTAGCCTACTAACTTTTTGCGCAGAATAATTTTTAAATCGTCCATATCCCAATAGTTGTCTTCCCAGGGGAAGCAGTTCATTGGACGGCGCTCGGCCTTAAGTCCTAGATTCTTGAGAAAGGCTTCTATCGTATGGCGATTTCTGTGTGTGATTCTCGCTAATTCGACGGTTGAAAGGGTCTTTTCGTTAGTTTCTAGTATTTTTGCGGTCCAGTTTTTCATATCGATCCTCTTATGGATTAATCCATGGCATATTATTGAGACGGATGAGTCATAGGAATATTGCATAAATCGGAAGAATCTGTAGTCATTGTGACTTTAGTCTTCTAGGCGATGACATTTGATCCGTAATAAGTCAAATAGACTTATTGAGGTTTTTTCTAGGGATATGCCGCGGTTCAATGGTACAACCAAAACCAAATCAATCAGAGGCGAAGCCCAGGATGGGCCCACCTAGGCATCAAATGGCGAGAGGGGAAGATGAAGTATTTAGTGATCGCAGGACTGCAGTTTGTCAATCTCGTCCCGTTTATGTCGTTTCCGGGCGCCGTGTTTTTTAAGGTCTTTGCTACCATCCTGTTTTATTTGCCTTTGCTTGTGTTTTGCTTTGGGGTACCCCGTAGCAAATTAGTCTTTGGTCTCTATATTGGGTTCTGGCAGTTTATCCATTCTTTTATCAACATCAGTGATGGCTCGATTGGTTTTTATTTTTATCTGCTCACCATCGCTAACGGCATCATTTTAGCTCTTGTCTTTCTGCAAAAAAGAACTACTGATAACGCGCTAACCAAGTCCGACGACCCCGTAGTGGAGCCTGAAGACGACAGCGCTCATTCTCGATAAAAACTACTGATCTGCTTTTCAAGCAGGCAAGCTTCTGGTAGGATTCGGTGGTTTTATTACAAACCGACATCATTTACGCCAATCTTGAGGCGCACATCTATGGTATACACGACGACTGACGCTGACTTTCGCATCAGCTCCCTACTTAAAGTTGAGAATGTTTCTTTGGCAGAACCTGGAGTTATCGTACTCACGGGCCCTTCCAGCTGTGGTAAAGGTCAGGTGGCTGATGCCTTGTGTAAGCTTTTAGCGATCGATCGCAAGCAGCACATCTCAATGGGGGAGATCCTCCGAAATGCGGCCCTACTCAATCAGCAGGGAAACCTGCCAGTAGAGCTCGAGAGCAAAATCGAGGCTGACTTTCAAAAGATCTACCTCGACAATCGCAATTCAGCCTTTGCCGAGAAGGTCGCGGAGCATCGGGAAGGGGTCGAACGCTTCTTGGATGGGAAACAACAAAGCCAACTGACAGGTCTGCTTTGGCTAGAGTATTGTACCTACAACGGTCTATTGATTCCTAACTATTGGACCGAGGTCTTGCTTGAGGATCGTATCGATACCTTGATCAAAGAAGGTCTAGGAACGACTCTCATCCTTGATGGTTATCCGCGGACCATTGATGCAACAAAGCATCTTTTGTCCTACTTTGAAAAGGTCGACCTAAATATTGCAAAAGTCCTCCACCTCAGTATCAGTCGTGACGAGATGCTACGCCGCGCGATGAATCGTGGCCGTGAAGATGATTCCAAAAAAGCTATCATGAGACGGTTTGAGTTTTATGTCGAGAAGGTCCACCCGTCCATTGACTATATGAAAGAGGTTCTCGGAAGCCATAAGATTGCCTTGGTGGATGCCCATCAGCCGGTCTATATTGTGGACGACGACGGCAAGAAATCTCTAGATGTCAAAAACAGTATCCTACGCATCTGCGTCAGTAGTCTCAGGGCTTTGGGATTGCCTCGGGTTGTGATTGCGGATCTGATCAGTCGCTACTCACCCTAGCCCTTGACTCTTGGATAGAAATCTATCGGTCAGGGGAACATGCTTTCACTCGAGGCCCCTTAGTTAGTAAATTTTCCTTGGTTAACTCGAAGACTGGCTATTTGGTTCTTAAACTATTGTTCTGGTGTATAGTCTGTTTAATATGACATATATAAGGCAATACCTATACCTACTATCAGGCAGCTCCGGTTTTGCCCTGCAGTGCTCTGTGCTATGACAACTCCCAAACACAAACGTTTCATAGCGAGGAGAAATCATGAAAACGATTCACGTCTTGGGTGCTTGCTTAGCGATGTTGGGGACACAAGCGACGGCGTCTCAGTTTGATCGCAGTTGTTGGGACGGGACTTTTGCCTATAACGCCGCCAACCTCAAGGAGTCGGGCGACCGTTTGGAATTTTCCCTTTCGGGTTCGACATTAGGTAGCCTTTCCTTACGATCATTGGGACAGATTTATACCTTGGATGGCTGGAGTTTTGGCTCCACCTTCCATGTGGCTTTTATCAAAGACGACTGCTTGGCGGCCGATGGGGCCATCTCATGTCGTGCCACTAGTGATGCTATCTTGTTTATTGAGCAGCAGATTCGTGATCTGGACAGTGCGGTGGTTCCGATAACGCCGTTCTATCTTGGCTCTATGGATCTATCTTGGCAAGACGATGTCGTGGAGCTTACAGTGATGGATCAAGGACGGGAGGCGCAGACTATTGGGGTACAGCGTTGCCAAACTTCGGATGTGTTCCAGCCAGGGTTTCCGACACGTTTATCTGAGTATATCGATCGGGATTAGGGGGGAAGGCCTTGGACCTTTCTTTTTTTGGTGATTTAGATAGTTTCGTTTATCAAGCTCTTTCCTGCAATGATATCCATAGGCACTTGCAAAAACATTACGCCTCCTTCGTCTGATTGCTGTTATGCGGGAAACAAGGGATCGGCTTCATAAGTTTTAGCAAGTGCCTATGGATATCATCGCAGGTAAGAGCATAGATAACCTCTCCTGCTGTTATTGGACTTCGTTATGACTCAATTCTATTTGGGTGCGGGTTTGGTTTTTCGGTGTTGTTGTATGGAATAAGTTCTGAGGCAAAACATAAAAAACCCCACCGCCACTGCGGTCAGGGTCTTTTCTTAACCCACAGTATGATTAGAAGCGTTCAAATACGCCGCCGGAGCATTCCCTTAGCTCGTAGTCTTTCTGCTTGGGGAATCCCTTGTATTTTTTCACGCGGAGGCGGCTGGCTGTAATCGGAAGCTCTCCGCAAGACTCGGTCTTGCCACAGTCTATACTCTGTGCCTGACGAGCCCATTGGATATCGATATGAATCTCATCACCGCGATGATCGTAAGCACGGAATCTGAGTGAAGATCCGCGAATAATCTGGCCATCGTCCTTGTAGGTCAGGTTTCGAAACAATCCAAAGATGCTGTCACCGAAGCGATTGATAATATCGCGCCTACCTAGTTTGACATTGGTTAGATCGGTGGCTTCTTGACAGTTGGTGCGGACAGAGTCGGCACGAAATACTAGGCCTCCTTTCAACCGGCATTCAAAGCTCTCCTCAATTGCGGTTTTGGGAATACAGTTGTTGCCTCCACCCGGATTACCGGTTCCGCCGAAAGAGTCGGCGAGGCCCGTGAGTGGTGTAAGTAGGGTGCAAGCTGCCACGAGATTTTTCACGAATGACATAGAGTCTCCTTTCAGACCTAGAATCATAGTTATCTGCAAAGATGACTATTAAAGACTGAGATTCGCTGTTTTGCTATACCTGGTTACACGCAAAGACTTTAAAGAAAATTGAATCCTATTGAATGGCGGGAGTTGATCACTTTAACAGCATGTCATCGAGGGTTTGGCGACGCTTGCTGTTATAGTTGATCTTTTGCAACGTGAAAGCATTATTACGATAAACCCAAAGATCGAAGCTTACAGAGAAGGTGAAATGGGCTGATATACTATCGGCATCGACTAGTCCGACATCTCCGCCTGAAAGAGCGCAGGTCAGCAGTGGTTCGACACTGTCAGAAAAAACTCTGTCAGTACCGACGGTAACTTCGTAGCCAGAAATGGGCTCGATCCTATCGTAGGGTTTGCCACAAACGCTGAAAAGATCCATGCCCTTGGCATCGAATTTGTACTGGATAAAAATATCCTTTACATCCTTGCGGTGCAGATCGGGTTCGGAAGTACCAATCAGCTCTATGGCGAAGTAGCGTTTTTTTTCATCAAAGGCGGCTGTCTGAAAACCAAAGGACTCATCAAAAATAAGCCAGGGAAAATTGATAACTATCGGGCCTGTCGAGTATTGTCTGATGAAGACGCCGCTTGGATTTTGACTAACGGGAATATATCCCGATTCGGTATCCAGATGGCAGCCTTCTGTTATGACGTCTTCGCAGTAGAGTTCTTCGTTGTTGGTGGGCTCTTCCGCAGCCTCTACCACAGATGCCGCCTTGTTTGCGCTAGTTTTACTCTTTGTCTTTTCGGTGGATTGGCAGGAGCAAAAGGCCAATAGGAAGCTCAGTACCAGAAAGCTAGACCGCGGAATAGTAGTCATATGTTTCTCCTCACATGGATAGTGAAATTTTATCATAAAAGCTTCGCTTTTGGAGTCTGGGTAGGTGGTTGGGCTTCTAAGACCTTACCCCATTGGATTTTAGATGGTCGTGGTAAAAACATTGCGCCTCTGCGACGAACAGAGTGCTCATCAGCTTTGCGGGATCGGCTCCATAAGTTTTCACCTCGTCCATACAAACGATACCGACGCTAGACCTTAAAAAAATTCCAAGCCCCAGAAAATAAACCAATTTTCAAACCTAGTTTTCGGTTTGTAGATGCCTCAAGGGCCTACGGCCCCCTTCAGCATGAAGCTCTATCTTTAGCGCTCCCAGGTAATCAAACTATCCAGTAGCTCTTGAGTTTTTTCTGCTTTATCCACTAGTAACTTAGCCATAAAGTGGCTAGAGCCTAGACCAATCACTTCTGCTAAATGATCAAGCATCAAAACTTGCTGAGGCTGGGTTGATTCGTTTGCCAAAAACTCGGCCTTACGATGAGGCTGAAAGCCTTTCCTAACGGAGACTCCGGAAGTTTCGCCAAATTCAGAAACAGCGAATCCTCCCTGATAATCAAGGACAAAGTCATCCAGATGGGCAATACCTTGTGAGCCGCCGATCTCAAGATCCATCGCGAGGTCGTTGCGGTTGTAACCAACCTCCCACTGGATCGTCTTTTTGTTTTCGAACACTAGCATACCGCGGGCACCGATAATGGCCTCGCCCTCGCGATCAATACTGGTGAGTCCTGAGGCAATCTTTAGATCCGTACCAAAAAACTCCACAGCGGCTCTCATGGGGTACCAACCCATATCGCCAAGAGCTCCGGTGGGTTCCATGGTTGGGTCAAAGCGAATGTTGCTGCGGTCTTCGAAGGGAAAGAGGAATGAAACGCGGATCGATTGTGGCTCTCCGATGTGGCGTTCGAGGTTGTCCTGAAGAAATTTTGTCCGCGGGTTATGGCTGAAGTGGGTGGCATCCATCAACAAAACCCCAGCTTTTTCGGCCGCTACTTTGAGGGTTTTGAGGGAGTCCACTGTGGCAAAGGGCTTATCGATTAGAACGTGCTTGCCCTTGGCGATGGCTGCCAGTCCAATCTCCTCTTTCACTGCAGTGGGTGTTGCTAAGTATACAGCGCTCAGACTGGGATCATCGATGAGCTGCAGCCAGCTTCCATAAGCCTTGGCTGAGTTTGAGGGAAGGGTTGTTAGGAATTCTTCAGCCCGATCAAGGCTCCGGCTGGAGACGGCTTTCAGGACAACGTTTTTTGATTCTAATGCGGCTCGACTAATCACATCTGCGATCATGCCGGTGCCTACGATTCCAATAGTTAATGTCTGACTCATTTGTTATTCCTTAGTTAGTGAAGTCTAGTCCTATATGGCATAGCAATACTATCGGAACCCCTTCGTATTAGTAAAATGAATATATTTATGTATTAATATTAGAATTTTGAATGTATATTTGGGCATTATTTTCAGATGGTTAACGATCTAACTACCGTTTTGGAAGAGGGTGAAACGCAGTCAATAAGACACCAAGCTAATGCTTGCATATGCTTGCTGGATAGCTTAAGACTCTTTTTTCCTTGCTTGGAGGAGGATCTATGAAGCGTCGTGATATGGTAAAGCTATTTTCCTTGGGTCTTTTGACTCCGTGGAACTCCATGGGATCAGGCGAGTCTGTTGATAGTCTTGCTGACTCTGTGGCGCAAGATACCTTTCCTTGTGGCATTAGTTCCGGAGATCCGAGTGATTCTGGTGTCATACTTTGGACCAAGCTTTCTGCTTCTTGTATAAAACCGGGACAATCCCTATTTTTTATCGTGGCCGATGACAGTGGTCTTAACCAGGTAGTTCTGCGTGGTAAGGTTGGTTCTGATGCGATTAGGGCTGAGAATGATTACACCATTCGCATTGATCTTGATGGTCAGCTAGATGCGAATCGATTTTATTACTACCGATTTTACTACGGTCAGGACGCAAGTCGTCTTGGTCGCTGCCGCACGCTTCCTGCCGAAGACCAAGATCTCAGTCAATTAAGCTTTGCTATAGCTAATTGCCAAGATTATACCAACGGTTATTACAATGCCTACGATCATATCGCTAAGGACGCGGTGGATTACATCCTTCACCTCGGCGACTTTATCTACGAGTCTTTATTAGTCCATAAGGAAGGCCACTATCCAGATCGTCGGATCGAGCTTCCATCGGGTAAGCATATCGCTCAGGATATCGAGGACTATCGTCATTTATATCAGATCTATAAATCGGATGGGTTTCTCCAAAAAGCGTTAGCCAAGCATACCATCATTCATATTTGGGATGATCATGAGTCCGTGAATAATGCCTACTGGGACTATGATTCGGATACTATGGCCGCACCAGGAAATCACAGTGATAAATCATCCGATGAAATGAGGCAGTTAAAGCTTGACTCTCAGCAAGCCTGGTATGAATACCTTCCTGTACGGGCGGAATACTTTGCTGACGAGGAGCATCCTCACGATAGGTTGGAGATTTACCGTAGCTTTTCCTTTGGAAAGCTGGCTCATTTAATGCTGACCGATGGCAGGACTTACCGGTCGCGCCCCAGTTGTGATGAGAGCAAGACGTATCTGTCCTCCAAGTACTGTGATAAGAGCGAGCCGGCATTTTACGGCTCTATGCTTGGGCGTGAGCAGAAGGATTGGTTACTCTCTGAGTTGACCGGTACAGGCTCCATATGGAAGCTTTGGGGAAATCAAACACTCTTTAGCCAAGCCTCGATTAAAATCGCTAACCGGCAGGTGACCACCCTGAATACGGATAGCTGGGACGGCTACTCGGAAGAGCGTGACGAGATTATGGCGACGATAAAAGATCATAACATTGAGAATTTTACTGTGCTGACAGGTGATTTTCACGCGACGATCGTAAGTGATATCATCCCGGAGAATTCAGTAGATAAAAAGCCGGTTGGCCTCGAGCTTTTGACTCCTGCCCTTTCTTCGACGAATATGTATAACTCCCTGGTGAATAAGGCTGGATCCCTCAAATTTTTAAGTGGTTTGGTGACAGGTCTTGTGGTGAAACTTATGAAACGGGGAAATCGTGGCATGAGGTTTCTCAACCCCTTCGATCAAGGCTATGCATTGCTGACAGTGACCGAAGATAGCCTTTCTTATACGGCCTACAAAGTGTCAAAAGAGAAACGAAAGTCAGATAGCAAGCGTGATGTGATTACCCATGTGGTGCAAAAGCGCTCTGGGCTGTGAATCGTAAAATTTCATTAGTTTTTGCCATAAAATCCGAGACTAGTCTTGGATCGTAAGGTTGTCACAGACCCACTTATCTCCCTGATAAGATCTTGAGTTTGACCTCATCCTCGACAAATGCGGTAAATGGTTCCGTACTGCTTATTTTTCCTAGTACTATACGTCCCTGATAGCCGAAAACATCCCTGATATCTCTCGGTTTTTCCGAGCTCGTTCACCTTCTGAAAAAGGATTGATCTGGCCGGTGTCGTATCCTACGAGACATAGGAGTCTTTGCTTTGGAGTCATTGCGCTTTGCCTCTGGCTTTCGACTTCGTTGGCCTGGTCACTGAGTTTAATTGATCGTTATCAGTACTGCGAAAGCTCCTCTCGTGAGATTCAGCAGATGCTAGAGAGCTGCCGTTGGCAAGAGGCAACCGCAGGAGCCATCACGACTAAGCGGGTCATGGATTACCTTTGGGTGAAAATCCATCTGCCACAATCGAGCCCCATACTTAGTCTGCGGGTGCGTACTTATTTTCAAGCCTATGCGGAAGGGCTTCACGAGCCCTTTCACCGTTTTGGTACAATCGAGCCCAATCCTATTGATAAAATAGGAGCGCTGCGGCATCATCTCGATATTCCCCAAAACACCAGCACGATTTACCTGCTTATTGCAACGAGTTCCAAAACCATAGGTTTAGAGCGAGAGATTTACGTCGGCTCCTATCGTCCTATCTTAGAGATCTTTCAGAATAAGGATAGTTTTAAGTTGTTTGCCGGCCTCGTTATGATCTTTTTAGGGTTGGCGACCCTGATCGTATATTTGCTGTATCCGAAAATGCGAGAGCATCTGTTTTTGGCCATTTTTATGCTGGGCGCCGGTGTTTGGGTATTATCTATTGTCAACTTCGATGTGCGTGGAGGCTTGTTTTTATCTGCTTATGAATTTTGGCAGACATCCCTGTATTGGGCCACGTTTCTTGGTTTGTTTGGCTTGTTTGCTTATTTGAGTGAATTGAATGAGCTTGGTGGTCAACGTTTCTTTCGTATAGCGAGTCTTCTGTATCTATTGCTATTTACTGTATCCTTAGCGTCTCATCTCGTTGGATACAGTAGTTTTCGGGCATTTAATCCCACCTTCATTCTTCTGACAGGAATTCTATCTCTGCCCACGCTTTTTCTTATCGTAAAATCCGCTTGGAAGGGTAATCACGATTCTCGCGTGTTGCTCATCTCGCTGGGGATTATGGTTTTGTTTTTTATCAAGGATAGCATTGTCTACTTTGATACCAAAGTGACTGGAGTTCAGAAAAACACTGCCTCGTCATACGTTGGGATTATCTTAGTCGCCTTGGCTCTCGTTTATATCTTTTCCCACAAGATTCTCATCGCTATCAAAGCTAATCGGATTAATACCAAGGAGTTGATATCAAAAAACCAAGAGCTGACTGCCATGATCGAAAAAGTGAAAAATGCTGAACGTGTGACAGCTATCGCTCAGACCACTCAGATGCTGGCGCATGATGTCCGTAAGCCGTTTTCAATGATTGAGGCCATCATTCAACTTGCTCATGATACCCGTGATCCTGACGATGTCAGAGCTATTCTAGACGAGAGCCTTCCTTCGGTATCTCAGGCGATTGCGTCGGTGAATGGCATGATCGACGACATTATGGAAATCAGCTCTAATCGCGAGATGAAAGTCGATACGATCCATGCTCAAAAGTTTGTCTATGAAGTCTTGCAGAGTTTGTTTCAGTTTCGAGACGATGTCAGGGTGACTTTCAAATACGAGATTCCTGGCGATCTGTTTTTTCAAGTGTCAGGATTAAAATACTCTCGTGTTTTTGCCAACATTATAGGCAATGCTACCGAGCATATGTCTCTGCCGGGTTCCATATGGATTAAAGTTGAGCCATTAAAAAGTACCTTGGCGCGCGTCACCATCGGCAATAGCAACTCCTATATAGATGAGCAGGATAGAGAGCATTTGTTTACTCCCTTCTATACAAAAAACAAAAGAAAGGGGACTGGTCTAGGGCTGGCTATTGCTAAAAAAATCGTTGAGGATCACGGTGGCTCTATTCAATGTCTGTCGGTCCCTGGTCGCGGTACTGAGTTTGTCTTGACCCTCCCTTATATACAAAAGGGAGAATCCTCCGAGATCACACTGCCCCAATCAGCTAAGGACTTGTTCCGCGATCGCTTTCAATCCAAAAATGCCGAAACAGCAGAAAACAGCAAAACCGAGGAGCTAGATTTTGTTACCGACCATCGATTACAGATCGCTATTGTCGATGATGAGGATATCTACAAAGACTCGCTTTATAGTCAGTTTAGTAAGCTTGGAACACATTTAAACATACAAACCTTTACTAACTGTGAGATCCTGATACATGATATTAAGGCATCCTATAAGCCGGATCTTATTGTCCTGGATGTAGATCTTGGTGAATCATTTATGACAGGTTTCGAGGGATGTGAGCAGATTCGTTCTCTGCCATACTCGGGTATTATCTGCATTCACTCCAATCGAGGGCGACTGGAATTTCAATCCAAGGCAATCGCTTCGGGGGCAGATTACTTTATTCCAAAACCGATGCCCCAATCGGATATGATCGAAATCATAAAGGCATGTTTGACGGGAATGTCCGCTAAGGTAGCCTCTCATTCATTTGTTTTGTTCGAGGATGAGTTGATTTTCCAAAGGCGATGGAAGAAAGTCGCTAAAGGATCGTTGTTGGCAGTGGCGGCATCATGGAGGGATTTTCTGCAAGAAAACGAGTCCTTTGACTGGGGTCAAGTCTCCTTTGTGGTTGTAGATTATTATCTTAAGAACGATGAAACTGGGATTCAGGTAGCTGAGTTTATCCGAAAGATTCGACCTGATATCAAGATTTTTTTGTGTAGCAATACTGAGTCCTTGGAATTTTCTGACAGTCTGATTGACGCCCGTATCGATAAAGATCCTAATGTTGGCTTAGATCAGGTTTACAAAATGTATCTATAATAATATTTGGCCTTTCGTTTCACCCTTCCCTTAGCAAGCCGAGTTCTTTAAAAAATCATTAACTTTTCATTCACCAAGGAGAAAAAAAATGAAATTGTTTCGTCTAGTTCTTGCTATTGGATTAGCATGTGTTTTCGGTGCGGATGCCTATGCTCAAACATTTACCAGGCATTGCGATGGTAAAATAGAGCTAAGGTATCAGGATAACGCTACCGGAGGGCAAAGTAAAATTTCCATCAACCATCTGAGCGGTAGAGGTAAAGGTTGGACAATCGGTAAAGCAAGAAAGGATGCGCGCAATAGAATTCACGATTGTTACGCTGATCATTGGCAGTTTCGCTGGGACTTCTACGACAACACCTATTCCTTCAGTATTGCTCACCTACCTAATTCCTGTCGCTCGAGTCGGATAAAAAACTATCACGGTGGTGACGTCGATATTAAATCCAATATTGAGTATGCCGTATGGGATAACTACCTGAAAAGTGTTGATCCGCAAGTTCTAGTTAATGGTGGAGTCACCGTTGGTGTCTATGCAGTATCATCTGGTGGTGGTGTTATTGGAGCCTGTGATCGGACCAGACACCTTTCCAATTACACAGTAAAGCGATCATGGTTTGTCGACTAAAAACAGATCGCTTGTAACAGGGAAGGGACCCAGTCCTTTCTCTGTGGTTTAGATATTTAGTAAGATCTCTCCGCAAATCATCATTGTTAGTTCTTGTTAAAACATTACGCCTTAACAAAAACTTTACCGCTGACCCACAATTTTGGATTGGCTTCATAAGTTTTAACAAGAACTAACAATGATGATTTGCGGAGAGATCATAAAATAGCTACGGCTCCAGAACCAGAAAATGTTTTTCATTTATTGTAGTTGGGGTATGATCTTAAACAGCGTTTCCATACAAAGTAGTATAAAAAATATCACTCGAGACTTATAAAATACGTATTGGGTCGTTGATTCCATCCTAGGACTATTGTATTGTCTTTTTGGCTTTGTTAGTTCCTACTCTTGTCCTGAATTGCCTATAGGAGTCATAGACTATGCACTGCAGATTCGCTAAGTACCTTCAATGGCTTCTAAGCTCGTTGACTTTTTTGGGGACGGCAGCCTTTTCAGCTAGCCTACCTTGTGAGGTGAAGGGAAAAGAGCTTCGCTGTGACGTGAAGGCAGGAGTGTACGATATTGGTGACGGTAAGCAGATTGCCGCACGCATAACAAATACTACTGGAAAATCCTTTCGCCTTCGTTCTGTCTCGATCCCTTGGTTTGCTGGAGATAATAAAAGCTGCTTTGCCGAATTTGGTATCGCGCGCAATATTGCGGCCAACAGCCAAAGAGATCCTTGGCACACAGACTTCCTAACGCCAGGAAGTTCAGAGCGAAGCCAGGCAGAAAAATTCTACAAAAGTTTTCCTAATTTGGTGGGACAAAAAACCTTTAATTTGGGTGAGCTGGCATTTTCTGCAAAGCTTCCGGGCAGTCCTACGATTCCCCCATTGCTTGATCTTGACTTAGAGATAAAAGCTGGCGATGAGATTTTATTGATCGGGGCTAATGGCTGTTTAAAACGTGATCCCAACTATCCTCACAACGAAACACCGATGACCTATCGCGTCCACATCGACGAGGATCTGTCAGAAATCAATGGAATCCTACGATTGCCCAAGCAGGATCGCGTGATGCGCTGCCAGGGCTATCCAATCGATATCGAAGATCCTCGCTATCGTCGTACCTGGTCTGGTCCTTGGCGCAACGATACGGGAAGTGGCTTAGAGATCACTTCAATTCGTACCTATGCTGTATCCCCTGGTAAGAAACAGATTGAAAAAGCTTGCTTAAGGGTTTGTGAGGACGCTGCCTGTGAGCAGGTCTTAGGGTCTTTTTGTGGTGATCGATTAAGGACTGGAGATCAGTTGATTCCCCTGTCTATGTGGGTTGCCCCTGGGGAGTATGTTGATCTTCAGGCATCCAATACCTGTGCTACTCCTAGCGTTTGGAATTATGTGAGCTACCTTGGTATTCGTCTTCCAGGTAGATAATATCTTAGAGGTATGTGCTAACGTGCTTCTATCTTTTCCCATGCGCGAATAAATTGTTCTGCCGAATTGAAAAAATCTGTTAGGTCCTCTTTGTGCATACCGGTTCTGCCTAAGTCCTGGGTGAACTCTGGGAGCAAAGCAACGGTGGCCAGCCCTTCGGTGTTGTAGTCAAAGGTGCGATCGCCGGTTTTTAGGGGAGTAAAGTATCCATTTTTGTCGAGGCTATCGAAGGGGTAGGTTACGGGGTTCGCCTGAGAATTAGAGCCCCCTTCGCAGGCCTCATCGCCAAATCTTGGCCCGAGAACTAAGGCATAACCATTGGCGTCAGTGCCGATGGCGATAGCAGGAGGTAGGTCTTTAGCAACAAAAAATCCTTTGAGGTAGCGAAACACCGTGGCAAAGGATCGGGACGACCCTGGGCACTCGTCGGGATTCCGATAGGCTTCATTGAACTTTTTTTGATGGGAAATGGGACCAATCACGCCGCCGGTATCTCGGATGCTCTCCACGTCCTGAGAGGTGCGTAGGTGCTCGGCTCTGGATTCATAGAGATCGATAAAACCAGAGTGAGATGACATCAAGGGGTAATTTTCAGCCTGAGCGATTTGTCTGACCTGTCTCACCATAACAGCACTCATGTGATCGATATCAACAAACATCCCTCTCCGCATCAATCCACGAATGAGATACTCTCCCAACGGAGTGAGGCCTCGTGAATTGCAATACCCAGAATCAGACGGAGGATAGTTGGGGGCCGTCTCACTCCCCGTCACAACTTGGTTGGTGATTCGTTGAAGTTGGGTAAAGTTGCCGTCAAAATTGACTTGATTTCTCGAAAATCCTGAGGCTTCGCAGGGAATCAGATTGAAATAGGTTCCATTCACCTCCTTGTTAACGATGTTGTAGAAGTTTGTAAAAAGGGCTGCACCGCCAAAGGCATTGTCGATGGCCTGTACGGGGAAAATATAGCGAATGCCCCTGGCATAATAGCGATCGAGCTCTTGATCTATGATACTTTGATTGCATTTACCAACGTGGCATTCAAACAGGCTAGGTACTTCGATACCCAAAATCATTACCATTTTGCCCTGGCTGATCAGGTTTCGGGCCTCAGCGGGGCTTCTAGCAATCTGCAGTCATCCAAGGCCTTTGCCTCCAGCTTGCCAGTCGAGAAAATCTACTAGTTTAAAAGCACCTGCGATCTGCCTATCAACAGCTTCCATGTCTGAGCAAGGAAGGTCGCCGTTGGACAGTTTGCAAACCACACTGTTATTGGTCGCTAGCATATTAACGATTTTGAGACCAGATTTGTGAGCTCTCCTGAGCCAGCGGTAATAGGCTGTTTGGTGGGAGTAGCCGTCCCAGTTGGGCCATTCGGAAAACTTAGGAAACCCCGACGTGCTATGTGCAATTTTCTCCCGCTGGACAATCCCTGATGTATCAAGCAATCCGTTACGGCCATGCTCGAATCGGCAAGAGTCTAAGGCTTGCCTGATACCGTATTTGTCAAAGGGAGCTCCAGAGATGACGTTTCCGTTAAAGGCTAAATTGGAAAAAAGATGAAGATGCATATCCATGTAACCGTGAATGGGCTCGTTCACAGATTTAGAGGGTGGGTCTCGGTAAGCTGTGTAGCTCAACGAGGGCTCGTCCTTTCTTAAGTCGGTACATCCACTATTTACTTTTGCAACTGTGAGATCCAGAGCTTTACTTGGTATGTCTGTCGTTCCCAGGCGATTAAAGATTTGTCTAGCTACTGGCTTATTGCTGGCAATATGAAATAGCTGATGGAGACCATTGGATTGGGCGACGAATCGCCATTCGGCGTTCTGATCGGGTTGCTCAGTCTCCATGAGGAGTCCACGAGAGCCGATGCTGACATAATGATCTTTGTTGTCGAGTAGAATCAGTCCCTCTTCAAACACGGGGGCTATATAGAATATCTCAGCATCCGAGCGTTTGCTGGTTCTGGAGTAGGTCCCCGCTCTAGATCGCTTCCAGAATTGTTTACCATTGTCAGAGGCGATGGTATAGCAGCCGGGATTAAACCCGTTGGTCTCTAGGGTAAAGACCGATTGTTGTGAGGTTTGGCTTTTTTTCTGTTCGGTAGATTTACAGGCGATAAGCAAGCCGACGCCCAGGAACACTGAAAAAATACTTAAGTTTACCCAGCTATTCATAGTCTTTCCAAAAGAGTGATTTAGGTCTATTAAACTATGATCATATCGGTCTTGGAAAAAGAAAATGAATGCTGGATATTTTCTCTCTATCTGGATGTTAGGGTTTCAAATACCTCGATCAAGACTTTTTTGTCATCTTCAGTAATCTCATCGTTTGGTGGCATTTTTCCGAAACCATCCCTTTGCAGCCGGTCGACGACCTTTTCTTGTCCTCCTGAGAGTAGCCACTCTCTTAGAGCCATAGAGTCATCGAAGGGGATGAACGGCGCTGTCGTACGACTTTTTACATGACAGTCAATACACAAACCGATTGATGAGCGAGGTGTGGCCTCAACGCCGGCCACCGGTGGCAAGACGAAGGTTTCGTCCGCGGTAGCCTGAAGGCTTTCAGACTTTAGGGTTTCGCAGTCAAAAAATGGCCAAGAAAATCCGAAAAAATCTGTGATGTCTGGATTTAAGGCAGACATGATGGTTTCGTCGTAGGCAAACATCGCTGACTGTAGCGTTTTTTCGAAATTTCCTGGTACCTGTAAAAATCCAGGGTTCTGCCCTTGGCTCATCATGAAAGACTCAAAGACTAGTCCGCGTTTGTCAAATAGGAATTTTAAGGTGGCTACTGGCATGACTTCATCGATGAGCCTATTATGATCGATGGGAAATAGGGTTGGGCTACCATCGAAATTTCGATCATATTTACCGATGAGATAATTCTTAAAGGCTTGACGCTCAGTCCGCGTTTGCTCCACGTATCGGAGAAACTCCCGATCTATGACGGCATGGTGAGACCTTGGAAAAAAGGTTTTGAGATCAGAACTAGCCGCGTCTACTGAGCCAAAATTAAAGCATCCTTCAAGAGCTCCTAACATCGCATAAAAATAAGGATCTAAACGCTCAGCTTGCCTTGACCATTGTTTCACCATAGCCAACATACCAAGTCCGTAGGCGTATTGGGTAAAAGATTCTACGACACCATTGAAGTTGTTTCTGATGGGAGCAAAGCGGAGGTACTGGAATACTCCATCGCTTCTGCTCACGAGTTGATTGTACAGATCCCTCTCTTTTGTCGTTCCAAACCGAGAGATATGACTGCCGTAGGCGTTTGGCCAAAAATCATAGGGCTCCCAGATCGGAAGAGCATTGTTCCCATGGCAACCTGCGCAGACCTCGGGATCTTTTTCTACAGTATTAGATCGAGAGAAATCGAGATCAAGGAAGGTGAACTCATAGTCATCATTAAGAGCGATGACCTCAACTGTAGGCTTTGCCCCCTGGGTCGTATTAAAGCTTATGAAGTACCCGTCGCCAAAGACTATCACCCTAGGGGCATCGAAGCTAGCTCGCTGCAAACTACCAGTGGTATGCATCATCACAAAATTATCCCGAAGAACCGGTGAGGCGCGAAATAACCGTGACATAAAATCATTGATATCAGTAGAAGACTCTGCCATCAGGCTCAGTTCGTCGATGGTCATCCTTGATGGGGGAACGAGGTTGTCTATTCTGAGTTGATTACCTCGAAAGCTGTAGCCATAATCAGTAAACTCTTTCGGGGCACTCCATCCACTTAAAGACATAACCGCTAGAGCTAGCAGTGTGGTGATAAGTTTCATAATCCCCTCCTAATCTATTTATAGGTCTCATTCATTGCAGGATTAGTTGATCCCAATTCACTTGGCTATTGATGAAAAATCAATTGGTAAAACTTAAAAACATCGAGTTGTGGGCTTTTTTTTGATATATTCAAACCTTCTACGCGCCGACAAGCCGAATTAATTTCAGCTAGATAGATCTCTCATACGACATTTCCATGTACTGGAAGTACAGAAACCGAAAAATCTTGATTTCAAATTCCTAGTCCGTCTTGCTAACTTTTTTTAGTGTCCAGCCATCAAGCAAAGCCCGCCGGGCAAAAACACACTTTAGGAGAAAGTTATGAAACGATGGCAAACACTTATGATGTCGACAATTTTAGGATGCGCTTCTGTTACCGCTTTTGCTAGGGCAGAACTAGAAAAAGGTCTTACACCTACAGCGATTTCGGGTTTTATTGGGAGTCAGGTAGACAATCGTGGTGCTGCCAGTGATGAGCATGCCCTTAGCCTCATCTTTGCAGGTGAGCGTTACGATCGACCATGTGATTTGACCATTTCTAAGGGAGACCTTGCTGGAAATGGTGATAGTCTGACTACTACTTGGGATAACTGCATCACAACATCAGCGCCTAAAGTGGTTGGTTGGTCGAATCTAAGTAGGATTAAAGTCAGGGGTATTCAAGTCTGTACCAACAATAAGTCCAATCACAGAATGAAGGGCATAAGACTCTACGGAGCAGAAGTCCAAGAAGATGGCGATCTTCTCTACCAAACAGGCTACGAATCCTTTAGCCGATCAAATTGTAAGACGTGGCATGCGGCTGTTTTTTGTCCTTACGGACAGGTGGCCACAAAACTTGTTATCCACTCTACCGATGATGAGGTGAATGGGCTTGGACTCAAGTGCCGCCGCGTTAGGGGCTTCACTCCACCAACAGGTGAGTTTATCGTACCAGTGCTTCGCTAATTCCAAAAGCGAAAGTTCTTGGCAAGCTTAGTCTTCGGCAGGTAGCAGGTCGAAGAGGTCAAAGCTAATAGCATAAACCTCTTCGCCGGTGCCGGCCTCTTCGGCGATTTTCTGAGCCTCAGCAACGAACTCTTTGTACTTTTCTCTGATTTTTCGTTTTCCCGTTTCCGTTGCACTAAAAACCGCTGACATGTGATAGTCAGAATCCTTGGTCCTGGTTTCTGAAAGGGACGTGAGAGCCTGTAGCCTCCAATTGATGTGGTTCCTTTGCGAGAGGGGAGAGTCAGCTTCCAGGTGAATTCGTTTATTGGATAGCTGAAGATGCCCGTTTTTCATGTAAATGATTTTCAGCTTTTTTAACAGCGACAACTCCCGCTCCACCATTTTGGGCGACAGGTTTAGATGTTTAGCAATCGTCTCTGGTTGAAGGCGAAATCGATCGATGCTGAGATACATATGGATAATTGCGGTCCACGAGCTCTTGTAATACTCGTCTATATGAGTGGGGTCAGGCTCTTCGGTCTTCTTAAGTCGCTTGCCGGTTTTGCTGTGTTTGTCTTGTAATGCTTTGGCTTTGCGCCAGCAGTAAGAGGCGTGCTCGTGTTGGCTACTAGTTTGGGCGTCTCTGAGGGTTAGCAAATAGTCCAGCTCATCGTCCTCAAATCCCAAGTACTGGCAGATAAGGAATACCTGCTCATGGGAAAAATCCGCTTTTTCTCGCATGACCCGGGAAAAGTAGGACGCATGGATCTGACAGTTTTCCGCTAGATCCCTATATGTTAACGAGCGAGTTTCACACACATTTTTTATGATCTCTCGATAGTCGAGCATGGCATATATCAAAATCTAGTACCTCAAATTGGTTCTGATGTACTCATAGTACATCTGCAAGCCAAAGTGAATGGGTTTTTCATTTACGCTTGAACTTAAATATGAGAAAACCAGGTCAATAAAGTATACAAGGTAGGGAAAAGCATGAAAATCATCAGTTTAAAACGAAGCCTTCTTGCCGGTTTGCTCATTCAGATGATTAGTACGTTTAGCTTAGGAAACGGCTGGTCAAGCAATGGCGGTGATATGACTCGTGAATTAGATAATATATGGAACTTGGGTCAGGATCCCGTGAAATATTGTGTGGTCTCCTCGGCTGACTATCCGCTTTCCCACAATGATTTAAGACAAATGGTCGAAAACTCACTTGGGGCATGGACTCAGTTTTTTGCTAGGTATGGGCTACAGGCAGCCAAGTTTGGTGCTAGTCAAAGCGGCAATCGCATGCCCAAGTTTCCAGATCGAAAGGCTCGCGGTATCTCGCTGGATTTTATCGAGCTCGACTCCTGTCCCCCAGAATCAGTAGACTCTGTAGTACGATTCGTATTTGGAAAAATCATTGGGCCCATTCAAAACTACCTCTACAGCTCTAAAGAATCGTCCCTAGGAGTTGCTATAAGAAAAGCCTACGATCATAACCACTATCGCAATGGCGGCTATGTTTTTGTTGCAAACTTTACAAACGATAGAAAAAAGATCAAGCATATGCTCCTCCATGAAATGGGGCACATGTTTGGTATGCCCCATGACTCTGTATTTGTTATGTATGAGGAAGTGGCCCATCTATTGACAGATAATCAATTTCAAGCCGATCACCTATGGGGACACATTGAAAATGATTTTTGGCCATACCGTTTGAAATCTGGAGAATCGGTGAATCTTTCGAGCGAATCCTCACGGAAGATTCTGAAAAAGACCAATCAATCATCACCAGGTGTGTGCCAAAATCAGAGCATGCAGACAAATCGAAAGATCCCTCCAAAGTTACGCCAGCGTCTTGGACTGCCAGCGAATGGCTGCCATAAGCTTGTTTTGACACTTGGAGAAAAGCATCCTTCCCGGCCGAGTCATCGGATTCAGTTGGCACTAAAGGACGAACAGGATAGGGATATCAAGGTATTTCCAGGATATATTGAGACAGCTTTGACACATAAGCGGCAAAGCTTTTCGCCTGGACTTTACACAAAGTGGCTTTTCCCTAACAGCTCATCTTACTTCGAGCGGTTGCCCTTGGACCAAGTTCCTCCCACTACACCTGCCAAAGGTTCGGTGAAAATAGGAGATCAGAACATCGCACTCAGGTTGGTTGGACAAAATGGGATTCAAGTAGAGTTATTTCTCCCATGGTCTGACAAATGGTGGGTGGCTCGCTCTGCCGAGTAATCTAAGGGGTGATTGAGTTGCTGCTGTTTTTTGCAGAGACTAAATCCCCTGGGGGCGAAGAGCCTCAAACTTTTTTCGATAGAGGCTTCGTGTTCTTGCAATTTGTGATGATACGGTTCCGATGGGTTTTCCCAGTTCATGGCTGATTTTTTTCACAGAAAACCCTGCCCCGTAGAATAGATAAAAGCACATCTGTTTATCTCGCCTGGCCTGATCGGTGATTGTCCTAGCAATCCGCGTTAACTCTACTTTTTGTTCGTGGTTTGTAGTCTCACAATGCAGAGACTCAAAATTAGATGAGTCGCAAAGTTTTTTCCTTTGCACTGCTTTGCGATAGTCATCGATGAGTGCATTTCTTACAGACGTGATCAAAAATCTTCGCGCATCTCTTTCGGTGAATTCATAACGCTTTTGAAAGTATTTTAGGAACACGTCCTGGATTAAATCTTCTGCCAACTCCTCGGGGACGTTCTGCCTTTTGAGGAAAAACTTAATAAATGTGTAGTTGCCGAAGTAAATACCTTTAAAGTATCGCTCATAGTGTTTCACAGTGTTCTCCGTCTAAGCTTCCCACCAATACTTGGCCAAGCTATCCCCGAAGCAATCCCTCGTCAATCAACCCACAGAACAACTGTTCTGTAATGAGTCCATTCGCTGAACATGGAAATATAATGGGAGCCTTAATGGGGACCTTGCTGAAAATCTCAGCGACCTTTGCTTGAGAGTAAGTTCCTGGCCGATCTGACGGCGTCCAAAACACACAAAATTTCTTTTGGATTTATCAAGCTTTTATCGGAAATCGCCGAAAAACCTGCTCCTTCAGGTGCAGGATGGATAGGCGTTTGTGATCCGAAGCGTTAGCGGA
>JABSRP010000054.1 GCA_013215145.1 Pseudobacteriovorax sp. | reverse complement strand
CTTTGCCATGTGGAATGTCCTCCAAAAGTTATATAAGTTTTTCGGAGGGAAGTGGGATTTCTTTAGAGACAGCACAACCAATAGCAGCAATTTGTTCTGCGGAGATCTCTATAAAATCTGCTCGTTGCTCAGAAAAGCGATCAGAGCGAGCTCCAAAAACCGTTACTCTCTCGACTTCTGAAACCCCAGTGTTGGCAATTCCTACCCAAGATAGGACGAAAAGGTAAAACTTGCTCGCCACAATATGTCCCTCAAATACCAAATTATGATAATCAAAATCATTATCACTATCGGGTTAATTACATGAATTCTTTAGGGTAAATCGAAAAAAAGTAGCTAAAAAAATTTTCGATTTTTTCTAAAGTACTTCAGTGAGCATGTATCAAAGGCGAAGAAAAAAGATCAGTAAGGACTCTGGTTTGGACAACTTATTACCTGAAGGCAGAATTATTTTAGATCTACCTTCCCATAAAAAACGGCCCTACTCCAGCTACCTCCTTCGTAAAACTCTTTAAAAACTCTCTACCCATTGAAATACAGACATTGTGCAAGAACCAAGAATTGTTATTACCAGGTGGGGATAGTCTTCATCTCCAAAAAGAGTTTGGCAGCAATAGTGAGCAAAGTTTTCACTATCAACTCGTCCGCAACTCAAATAAACCCAAAACTCGAAGGTGATGTTAAAAACTCCCTGAAAACGCAGACTCTCATACAAAAGAAACAATTATTGGCATTAAAAACCTCGTTCACTACCCAAGGATACCTCCGTTATTTGGCAGTAAATTTTGGCTGCTATATCCAGTGAGTTGATATGTTCTTCTCGCAAACACTATGCCTAGATGAATGCCATGATGAGTTGATCTCGAAGACTAACTCACTCGGTATCTGCTTTTCATAGACTTTTTATAGTCCGCGACAAGCCTTGTCAGAATTATTAGAGCGAGTATGAAGGCGCACAAAAGCGAAAACACCACAATCACACCTAAGATATAGGTTTCACCCAGTGGCGTAGTCTTTACAAACTTAGCAAGGTTAATCAGCATATGAGTTAAAATAGCACAATAGATTCCTAACTTCAGATAAACAAATGTTAGTACTACAGCCAGAATAAAGTACGGCGCGAAGTAAACGATAGAATCAAACGTAATGTACTCTATTCCTATGTGTGAATGCCCAATACTAAACAAAACAGAAGTAAGTAAAAACGATAGGAATAACCCTATTATTTTTCGCCCAAAACCAATCAACACAAGCCTAAATAGGATTTCTTCAACTATCGGAGCAAATAAAACTGAGGGAAAAACGGACCAATAATCCCTTTTTTCATCATTAGCAAAAGAAAGATCCATCTGCGCCTGCGTTACCTCTGAAAGCTCGAACATAGGGGGAATATAATCAACATAGATATTGACTGCTATCAAAGCAAAAACAAATGCCGTTATCGCTGATAATGTTATAAACACTACCCCGTGCCCTTTGGTGTTCTTCTCAAACCCAACCATAGGAACGATAACAATTGGCAGAAGCAACCAAAGAGCGGGATATCCGAGAAATAAATATTGAAGAATCGGGTATGAAAAGATTTTAAGAGAGGTAACTTCAACGATTACTATAAGAATCATTAAATATTTAAATAAATCTTTCATCACTTACTTATTTCACTTTAGAAAAGATATTTTAGAGTTGAGCTCCAGCCATCTTTAAGTGTCGAAAAATCTTCTTAAAAAGCATTACTACCAAAGCTATAGCAAAAATCATCGATAATGCAAAAAACACCTTTCGATAGCTGGTGTATTCTGGATACCTCGAAACAAAAATAGAAAAATTTGTCAAAACATGAAAAAAGATAGCATGCACCAATCCATAATTTAGATATATGAAGGTAAGAATGATCCCCACTATGATATAGCTCGATAAATGGTATAAAATATCCCACGATTTAAAATCAAATCCAAATGACAAGTGACCTATTGCAAACAATGTTACAGAAACCATTGTCGCTAGAGCAACGCCTACGTGTCTTCTTCCGTATCCAATCAATCCTCTGCGGTAAATGATTTCCTCGACAACTGGAGCAATAAAAACAGCTCCAAAAAACTCAAGATACACATTAGGGCTCCAAGGGGTTCCTGCGCGATCAATCTCAGCCTGAGTGCCAGGATGAAAGGCTGACTCATCAATACCTTCATGAAGCATTACGACGAGCAACCGAGGAACACAAAAAAGCCCCAACACAACCACAGTACTCTTTATCCCTATTTTTTCACTAGAGACATTCTCCTCTTTTAAGAAAAAATAGAAAAATAACGCAAGTAAAAGAAAATAGACAGGAAAGTCGAACACCTCGAAATAATGAAGCTTTGCTGTTAACTCAAGGGAAACGAACCGAAACGAGTCAGCAAACAAAGCCATTATGATAAATATTATGAAACCCAATATTTTCAATTAACTTAAACCCTAACCTAATAAGTACTAGCTATGTCCAGTTGATACCTGATTTCGTTGGGAGTGCCCCTAAAAACAACGGCATCAGACCACTGAAACCTAAGTTCTCCCTCACTATTGAAGTAATATGGAACAAAGGAAAACTCAAACTGTGTTTTTTGCGGGTCTGTAGGTATCAATTGATACTGACCGCAATTTGTCTGCTTGTCGCTACCAAAACCGATATTGATACAAGTTGAATCTTCTATACTAATGCTACCATCTGAGCCCTGAGAGAATTTATCTACTCTTGAGTACGTAAAATCAAATTCAAGAACCTTGTCAAACCAATTGGCTCCGCGATTGATGACAGCCAGAAACCAGTCTTTAACCCTTTTATTTTCTCCCTGTACTTTGTCCTTAACTTTTTTCTGACTACTTCTATTGATTGCCTTCTTAGACTTTGAGGCTCCGACGCCTGCACTACCACCAACCATAGGACCTGCACTACCCGGCCCATAATCATTCGGAATACGTGTTCCTGGTACTTCGATATGCTCAATGTCATCATCTACGATTGGCCTTGGGTTAGAAAAAGACACGCCAGAAACCAAAAACGATAGAGCGATTGGGAAAACTTTTTTCATAGCATTGATCCTTAAATTAGTAATTTTGGATGACACTAATTGCCGAAACAAAATTAATAAAGTTAAAGAGCTGTCCGCACGAAATTTCGTGCAGAGTGCATGTTTTGCTAGTTAAATATAACGTTTTTAACTATAGTTCCAGCGCTCAATTAAATTTTAAAGGACAAACCAATCATGGACGCTATAAGGTTTTTAATTGAAGAATGGCTTAGAGGTGAAGACAGAAGTATAGCTGTTTTGAGTAGACTTGCAAAAGTAGCCGAATCAACAATACGTCGTTTTTTAAGTCGGGAAACAGACCTATCTGAAAGGTCGGCCACAAGATTACTCAGCATAGTGACAGTCAAACGCAGCGAACTTATAACACATTTCAAAAAAGCATTCCCAAATGCGGCTATTTTTGACAACGATTTTGTCGATGAATGCGAAGTGACAGACGATACTTTTTTGAGTCTGTTCCTCAAGAATGAAACATTCTTTGAAATTCTGTGCTGTACGATGAGTGATCAAGGATTTAGTAGAGCAAAGATCATCGAGCGAAATGGAAACAGAGCAAATAGCATCATTGACAAACTAATAAGTAAAGGACTCGTTGATCAGATTGGCGACACCTTGAAAGCAAAATGCTACTACATCCACGACATTGAAGATGTGATAAAAGCATCTATTTTAAATGCAAATCTCCAGAACGCCTACCCAGACTACTCCAAAAGAGCGTACATGACAACTTTCAGCGTATCTGATGAAGGACTCAAAAAAATTACAGACGCGCTAGACAACTTTATGGCGGCATGCAACGAAGTAGCTACACATAAAGACAGCAGTGCTTCAGATACTACGCACAACATACTAACCATAAATCTAAGCACGATAGACAGGGACTGAGGAGCAGACATGAAAAGATTAATATTAGCACTATCATTTTTTCCATCATTTATGTTTGCTGGACCTGTAACTGGCGGCGGCGGCGGATCTGCACCAATCAGCTCACTTGGAGCCCTTGGAACTGTTGGAGGTGGTGGCTATAGTGCTCCTGTCGTCCTATCTGAAATCGATATGAATGACTTGCTAGAAGCGTTTAACCACCATAGCACCATCTATTTTCAAGACACCGAAGATCAAGTCTTGCCAGTAGAAGTTCGTTCTATAGACAATCTATACGAAGTCGATGCCATTGATAGCAATGGCAACAGAATACGTTTCATCGAATCTGATCGATAATTTTGAAGAGTGATGCGGCCATTTAGGTCGCACTCAGCTAGTATAGTTTTCGTGGAGAGAATCATGGATGCAACTTCGTCAGATCAAATCTCAATTCCAAAAAGTAAGTTTAAAAAACTCTTCAGGCAACTCTATATAATGTCGTTCACTGCG
Source organism: Pseudobacteriovorax sp. (assembly GCA_013215145.1). GTDB lineage: Bacteria > Bdellovibrionota_B > Oligoflexia > Oligoflexales > Oligoflexaceae > DT-89. Next base: position 39,162 of record JABSRP010000054.1, on the reverse strand, counting down.
ATGGTTCTGATGGTTCTGATTAATGAATTTACTGCTTACACGATGTCATCGATTCCATATTGTTGGGGTGCGATAGTCACGCTGCTTATAGTTCAGCGATCTATAGTATCGATGGCGTCATAAACAAGTGAGGGTGATCTCGCTCAGAACGTTTTGGACTTAAAACAGATGTTAGTCCCGAAGCGTCATACCACTACCTCACGGGCACTACCCGCAACGGGTAGGTCTTTGTTGAAAAAAGATATCCATCTAATATTATTGAACTAAGTCCTATCCCAGCTAAAAATTCACCCGTTTTGATCAGTTTTCTGCAATTTTTCCAAAGCTACAACGTCATGACAGGGTGAAAGCATTTTTGCTTGTTATTACACTATAGGTAGGAATACATGAAGAAAATTACAGTTATTAGCCTCTTAGCCCTTGCTGCAACCGCTTGTGATAAAGATAACAAAAGCGAGTCTAGTCAACCCATCATACCTGAAGAAAGTCTTGGTATCATCGAGCCCACAACTGGCGAATGGTCCGAGTGGATAGGATTTTGTAAAAACGATTCGGAAAATGCATTAGCCTTACGTTTACAATCAGATGGCAACTTTAGCCTCGCCTATATCGATAACGATGAAAGCACTCGGTCTGAATCTGGGAAGTATGTGAGAACCGGTAAATCTCTAAAATTTGCCGATAGTACTGGACTTTTGGAATCCATGTCTTGTGACTTAGACGCCGGACAAAGCGGAACCAAAGATGATGACGCGCTTCGCTGCAGCCTGCTTCGTGGAAACAGCATCCAGTTTTTTGATGACTGTAATCAAGCTGACTTTGTTTATCAATCAGACAGCAAAAACCCAGCCGACCCTTCGGTAAAACCAGGACCTGATGGTGAAGACGTGGTGATTCCCGAACTTCCTCCCATCGTCATTGTAACTCCCGGTGATGAAGTCCCAACTCCAGTGGAAGCTTGTAACGAAAACCAAACACTAGGTAATCTAGCGGAAACTTGGATCGGAACCTGTGATGGCGAAGACGTTACACTATTATTATCTGATGATGGTTTATTCGGTCTCTCTTACAGAATCTATGATGAAGACGGACAGTATTGCCTTGATTCACGAGATAATATAACTCTGACTGAAAGTGGTAGTCTTATTAGTCCTGTTAAATGTAACCGGACAAGTCGCGGCACCTTACGATGTACAGGAATTTTTGCCTGTTCGGAAAGTGTTGAATTAACCTTAGACTAATAGTAAAGCCAGTAACTGCACCTTCCGTTCTATTCGAGGGTGCAGTTTGTTATTTGTGGTCTGTATTTTGTGTTCTGTATTTTGTGTTCTATTGTTTCTTTTTAAGTCAGTGAGAGTGAATCTCAGACAGCTCATCCACACAATCGGCCTCTAGCAGAAACTGCTCCTCAATCATTTGATCTTCGACGAACCTCATAAAAAGCACCTCTAGCTCAGCCTCTCGCCGATCCATTTGACTACAGGCGTACCGCCGTGAACCTTCGAACGTCGCACCGTTTCCTTTGATCAGACTCATATGCCACTTAAGCCATCGATGAGAGGGGTATGTCTGTGCGATAGAGGAAGGAGTTTTATAATAGGGGTCTTGCCCTGACAACAGATTATCGTCATGACCAAACATCTTAACGACCATCCAACCGTCGGGCTGATCTTGAGGATTGTCAAACATTAACCAACTTTGATCTAACCTGAAAATCTGAGTAACGGGATTCCACATCGCGCCATGCCAAGGACTTAATAGAAAAACCACGTTGACCACGCAAAGGTAGGCGACAACAGCGGCCGATATCAAAGGACGTAGCCTTACCAATGGAACACTAGGCTCGTTTGTATTCCACTGGATCAGTGAAAACCATAACATCATCATAAGTGGTGAAAACCAAGAAACAGCAAGAACTGTCGCGATACTAGCGTGAAAAATGATCATAAATGCAGCAATAAAATTGCGCCAAGTACGGTTCACAAAAAGTACCGCTGGTACCAAGAGCCCCTCTAGAATGAGAGTTGCCCAAGACAGGATTTGACTAAGCTCTTGTGGAATCGGCCGCGGAATCAGCTCACCAACGGGAGTCAATAGATGACGGATCGCGAGTGCGTGATTCACAGCCTCTCCGTCAATCCAAGCCTGATTCATCAGCTTCGCCACCGCACTAAAGAAGTAGAGAAACACAATCTGCCAGACGTATATGCTGGGAAAATATGGTAGCCAGAACTCCCTACGGCGTTTACCAAAATGAGCATCATAGGAATACCGCTGCCCCCCAAGGGATAAACATAGCCCAAAAAAGCATCAGCCTTAACGTTTGATCGTAGCCTTGTAAAATATAAGGATTTCGCATCTGCAGGCAGCAAACCAAAATCCAACAAAGCAATGTTGCTAAACGGGTCTGAAACCCAAAAAGCAGAAGTAGGCAAGCAACGATATATCCAACATAGAAGACATCAAAAAAGCGCGCCAAAGGATCCCAGAAAAGAAGGTTCCATGTCCATTCAGACGTTTGCCATATAGACTTAGCATCATACAAAGACAAGAGCCCCTGGTCAGTCCAAAACCAGTACCGATCGGGCCAATCTTGCAGTATGCTGGCCAGCATAACACCAGCCACGGCAATCCTAGCTAGGCTAATAGACCTGCTATCAAGCTGTAATTTAAAGAAGTTCACTGCCAGACTCTCAAGGGCATCAAAAATCAAAGATCTCACATTGAATTGTTAACATATAAACTATATACAGGTTGCTAAGCAAACAATGATTACAAAGCTTAGAAAAACTTGATCCTGAGGGCATTATGAAAAATATTCTGTCAATCGCTGTACTGACATTTTTAGCCGTTAAGGCCACAGCTGCAAACGAAACCAAACTGACGTTTGATAATACTCAAGCTTGGGGAGTGCATGAGAAGCATTTTCTCGACACCTGGCAACCCAAATATATTAAACGGTCTTCAGTGAACGATTCCTTGAAGTCGTTTCCCAAACCACCAGCCCATGATAGCGAAGCCGGTAAGCGTGAGATGGCCTACTTATTGAGTCTACAAAAACTCCGTAGCCCAGAAACCGAAGCGATCATTGAAAGAGAAAAGCATGTCTGCGGATTTTGGCTGTCTGACTATCGGATGGGTTTGAATGAATCTCTCGATCAACTCATCTTAGATGCTTACTTCGACTCTCGATTATGGGGGTTTGCGGGGAAACATCATTTTGATCGCGTGAGACCGTCTTTCTTAGATAGTGCGCTTAAGCCTTCCATAGCGAACCCGCCCCACCCAGCCTATCCCAGCAATCACACCTTCCAAGCCATCGTCATGGCCCAGATTCTTGGAAAGGTGTTTCCGGAAAAGTCAGCAGAATTTATGCAAGATGCCCTTAACATTGCAAGAAATAGAGAAATCGCGGGAGTCCATTATCCTAGTGATACAGAAGCCAGTATCGTCATGGCAAAAGAGTTTCTAGAGCTTCTTTTTGCTAACAAAAGCTTTCAAAATCAATTGAACCTGGTCACAAAGGCTCAGAAAAATACCAACTGGAGAAAAGCAGCAGATACAAAAGACTACAAAAACTGCTTGAGCTACACCAACCGCTGGGCAGCTAAGAGACATGTATTTAAAAAGCTATAGCAAGATCTAAATTCATCGTTTTGCATTCACAAAAGACAAAATATGATGTTTGGTCCATAGACATGGACCTAAACATAGCAAACAAAGGGACCACCTTTTATGCTTGCTTTTCAAAAGTCATCAAAAGAACCCATTCTTGTTTAGAGTTTTGCCTCCCGTTATGGCCCCATAGATTCGCATAAACATATCTATCGGCTGAACCGCGTCCCAATGCTCTGTGAGAACCCCGTTTTCGATACGCCAAGTGTCTTTAATATTGAGGCCTTTTCTCTGATTGCCTCTGTCTTTGCGCTTTAGAGTCGCGTGAGAGTGAATGCTAACCAAATCGCCATCCACCATAATTGACTTCACATCATAGCTAAACTCAGGGAACGTCTTCACAAAGCCTCTGAGATAACCGACTAAACCTTGAATGCCATCTGGCATGGTTGGATTGTGTTGGATGTAGCTATGATTGCCAAATTTGCTCAACACAGCTTCAAAATCATGATCGTTCATAATGGATTGAACGAAATCAATCGCTATCGCAGCATGCTTTTGTTCGGTTTCGCTCCAGTGGTTCTTTTTTAACGAAGCAAAGTCAATTTTAGGTGCAGACATAAGTATCTCCTTATATTTTTGATGGAATCAATGCCATTTGATCAATAAATGGTAGAATCAAGTCGCTGAAGTAATGGGAATCTCCTTTGACTCGATGAATCAGCATGCCTCCCTCGAGCAGAGCCACAAACGTTCGCGCTGCCTGATCAGGATCTAATGAGTCCTTGAACTCACCATTAGACTTTCCGTAGGCAATGGTGGTCGAAACCCAAGATTCGAAATGAGCGAAAAACCGAACAAGCGCGCCTCTTGTAGCTTCATCGAGGCTTTCGCGGTCGCTGCTAAGCATACCACCCAAGCAGAACCGTCCTAAGCCAGCATTGTGACCAAAAAAATGGACGACCTTTTCTAGACGGTCGTAAGCCCTCGGCACCGCCATCGTCAGTTGATCTAATCCCAGCCGATGCTCTTGAAAAAACCGCTCGAATACAGCCGCCGCTAAATCTGGCTTCGTCGCGAAATAATAATGAATGGTGGAGGTTTTCACTCCTACCTCACGCTGCAAATCGCGAAAACTGAAAGCATTGTAGCCCTTGGTGCGGATTAGGGTTTCCGCTGAATCCAGAAGCTTGCTTGCCGTGGCATTCCAGGTTGTCATGTTGACCTCAGTTGATGCTGCTGTTGACTTTATCTATCTATCAATAGATAGATATCTAACCTATCGGCAAACAAGGTGTAAACCTTAAACTGGTCCCATTAATTGTGGATGATGACCAACAAAGCGAAGGAAGAGCTATTACTCCAATATATTTAATAGGTTGAGACTCATCTACTTAAGAATCTCTGACTAGCTATTTTCCTAAGCACATCAAAAAGACATACTTTCGATAACGACTTAAGAGGGTTACAGGCTTTGATCGGATTCATCAGCAGTTAATGGGACCAGTTCTAGCCAGCTCACAAGCTTTTCTCGAGCCCCATCCAAATTGGAGCGCAAGACTTCACAATGACCGGCTTCGAACCTTAGAAACTCATTTGACTCACGATCAGCGAGTTGATGATAGGCCCTCAGTCCTAGATCCATTGGTACGACACTATCATGGATACCGTGCATAAAAACGACAGGGCAGTCTATAGCCGAAATCCAACGAGCAATTGAGACTTCGGCGGGAAGCATAGTACCCAGCAACCACTCAAAAGGTGTCCGAAATATCCGATTATTTTGAAAAAACTTATGAGCTGCGATAGCTTTAGGACTCGCAAAAACGCAGTCCAGGACCAAGGCATCGACGGATACTCTAGCATTCGGCATCGAACTCACCGCGAAGGTTCCACCTAAGCTTTGTCCGAGAACTACTAAAGTCCCTCCGTTTGTTGCCCTCATTTGGTCTGCTTTCTGCAAAACCTCGATTGACTGGTTATAGATTCCTTTAAAGCTCGGGGTTCCACCCGACTTTCCATATCCGGCGTAATCCCAAGTTAAAACATCAAATCCATGGTTAATCAACCAATCGACATGGGTTACGTGGGTTGTAATGTTCATCGCGTTTCCGTGAAAGTGCAGCACCAAACCCTTTCGGACACCTTTGGCTTTTAGTAGCCAAGCATGAATACGTCCTTCGGAACTATCAAAAAACAGGTCATCCAAAAGACTGTGATCAAGATTTAGATCTTTCGAAAAATCCGCGTGCGAGGGTTCAAAAAAGTGTTTTTCCATTCATTCCTCAAAATCAAAGCTAAGTAACCTAACTTCACCAGCCATGATTGGGCACGGACAGTATCGCAGGTCGTGGTGAGCAATGATAATGCCTCTGCAAAAAAAAATCTAAATATCCCGCACAGATAAACTATCTTGTTAGAATGAGTCAATGGTGTAATACTTTTTTTGCATAACCATTATCCAGGTATTTATAACGGTTTATATTGACGCCTCATCAGGATTCGCTTATCACTTGCCTAGCTAATTCTTAACCTCAAACCTTTAAGGCGATAACTATGAAAAAAGAACTCATCCTAGCATCATTAATGGCATCTTCAGTGGCAACCACCCTTTCTGCAGAAGACAGAAGCTCACTGATTACAGCTAGCATCGAGGCTCAGAAGTCTGAAGACGGGACCGTATTTCTCTCAGCAAAAACTTTCGCTTCCTTCAAATGGGTCGAAGTTATTGGCGAAGATGGTCGACGCGATTGGGTCAAAGAAGACGTGACGGTTCGTTTGCGAATCACATTCTTGGATGCCGGTGTCAATGGTGATTTATATACCTACGATGGCAAAGGCAACCTTGACTACGAGATGATCATAGAACTTATCGACGAAGCTACTGGCGACGTTGTAAGACGCACTGATACGACTTACTACGCAAAGCGCGAAGGCCAAATAAAATACTCGATCTATGATTGCGATAGTACCGCACGATGCAGCGATGACTATGGTAAGTCGAAATTTTATGTTTTTGAAGCACCAGAAGGTCGCGGACTAAAGCTAAAGACAGAAAACCTTTACTTACCAGTGGGTGACGATAAGACTGTTCTCTTTTACGAGCAGGACTAAGCAATCGAGCCATAAGGCTTCCCCAAGACCGTAAGCAGGCGGCTAATGATGCCTACCTGCTTTTTCGTATTCTCTTTTCTTTTAGTTTGCAGAACTTGACAATGTCTTTTGGGGTTTAGGGCGAAGTTTGAGCGCATCGACAAACTGATCAAATTCCTTTTCGTAGTCAGCATAATACCCATGATTCATCGAATAAATCATCACAATCAGTGAAGGGAAGAACAAACGATAGTCTTCACCTTTTTTATTCTTGTAGGTTTCTGACCAAGCTCCAAAAGCATCGGGCTTCATCATGACGATTTTTACTTTTTCATCCCTATGATTTGGATCGAGTTTCAACTGATCAGAATTAGCCACTTCGATAACAGCTTCTAAAATTTCAACCCCACCCTCTTTATAGATGTTTTGCTTTAGCAACTTGCTCACCCAAGTTTTTGAAGCACCGAGCCTTACCCTGCCCGAAAATGTTAACGTTGCGAAAAACTTACCTGATAAGGCATTGGTATAATTCTGCGCAAGGATATCTAGCTTCTTGTCTTTTTCTAATTCACTCAATGGATAACTATGAACCGAAATCACACCATTGGTTTCTGCGTGATTAAAGATCAGATTCAAGGGCTGGTAACCAACCCTCTTCTTATAATTGTTATAGCTGGTCACAGACTTGGTATATTGCCTACTATCGGGAAGTTTAATCCGCCCCCTCGCATCCTTTTCCATTCTCCAATTTTTGGGAAGGAACTGTCCTGACGTTTTATCTAGATAGGGGATTTTATACCCCATTTTTTTATGTTCAAAACCGCTCTTATCTAGAGTTCCTACTGTTGCACAGGAACTCAACAAAGAAACAAATATCAGTGACCCTAGGAATTTCATTCTGACTCCATTTTAAAAGTTTGTAATAAACATCTTCAATTTATGATTCATCCGTTAAAACCATCAATAAAGACTACAGCATAATGATACATTTTTCTGCAGCAGACTTTTTAGATTAGCAGATGATAAAGGCTTGGTTTTCTATGGGAAAAATTCAAACCGATCAACATATTTTATAAAGAGGACTGTTTTCCGTCAGCAATATTGCATTTTTTTAAAGCAAAAAATCAGGCTTTCCCCAAAACCAAACATCAAAATAACGACTTATTGCCAATTTCTGCAATTTTTTACTAGCTCATTTGTCATTATAATAGTGTTAACGAAAGGAAGGCTATCGCATGAATTTTAACCACCTATGGATCATAATCGGACTCTCACAAACCTTAGCAACTAGTTGTTTTCATTCAAGTCAGGAATATGTGGATGATCGAGGCAATATCCAGGTTTGCGAGGCATATTATCAACCACTTAGACAGGACGGCATTGCCGATAGCTATATTGAACGACGAAAGTATCGGGACTGTAAGTCTAGAGCCCGACGTAGTGGTTGGTTGAAAGAATCAGATTATAGACAAAACAATGACGATGACGGCTATTTAAGCGACGAAGATCGTGAGGCACTCGAGAAAGAGGCAGCTGAAGCGAGAGAGAATATTCGTCGAATAAGGCAAGCAAGAGAAGCACAGCCTAGCAGTTGAAAATCTGTGAGTTCGATAACCTTTCAGAAAGAAAAGCTACTAAAAAAAGACGGTAACTTTTAAAGCTACCGTCTTAATACCCAAACATTTTATCTAGAACCAACTGTTATTCTACGATACGACAAGTAGCCTCAGAGCTTCTATAATCGCAGAATACGCGGTAAGCAGATACAATCTGATAAAGCCCACTCTCAGGGCCACGAGCCCGAATGCCAACCCCAACTAATGCGTTAAAGATCTTGCTAGCAGGAAGCTCGATCGGATGAATGTCTACAGCGTCACCATTCACGATGATAGTACCTTCGCACTGTGCAAATACAAACCCCGTGGGACTCAGCTCGCAGGACAAGCTTTCCGCTGTGATCGTTCCAAAATCAACCCCAACTGTAGAACTCAAAGCCCGATACAAATCAGCAGCCGGCTTTCCTTTTGTGACCTGCAGGGGAAGCGCTGAGGCCGAAACCGCTCCGAAACATACAAACAGAGAAAATAACAATGCTTTTTTCATAATATACCATTTCCTTCATCCGGTGTTATGCGCTACATAGCCCGATACTATGCAGTGTTGACGCTATTATTCAACTCATGACAATCACATCATAGGAAAAGTTACAAGTATCGATGATTGACACCTAGCGGGTTATAATGGATTAGAACCTAATACTTGCCACATCTCATTCAGGAGCGTGCCGTGATCAGCGATTTGGGAGCCAATATTCGGGCTGCCGTCAAATTAGTAATGAAACGAAAGGGATTGTACTACCGAGATTTAGCGGATCATCTCGAAGTCTCCGAGTCCACGGTCAAGCGCATTCTATCCAAAGAGGACATGGACTTAGAGCGTCTTCTCAAGATTTGCCAATGGCTTGGCCTAAGCCTGACTGATATTGAGGACATCATTGGTTCGGCAAAACCTGATTTTACAACTATGACTCAAAGGCAAGAACAAGTGCTGGCAGATAATATCGATTACCTTCGTGTATTTCGAGGCTTATTACTAAAGAACAAAGCTGACTTTGTTTGCCGGCGTTATCAACTCGATGCTGACTACGTCGCCACCATCATTAAGGATCTCGAATCAGTGGGCTTAGTTAATCGATTGGATGGTGATAAGGTACAGGTTCTGAAAACTTGGCCGTTTCGATGGCTCGAGGATGGTCCATTGTTCAATCAGTATTATAAAGATATGCTGGGAACATTTTCTGATCAACTCGCTAATAATCCCAATGATAACGGCGGTAAAGTCGAGCCTTTCGAACTAGTGCTAAATCAAGAAAACTACCTAAAACTACAGCAGGACCTTTCAGAGTTAAAATCTCGCTACCAACGCCTAGGCCGATTACTGATGAACTATAACGACATCGAGGATCTTAAGGAGATCTCTGGTCTCATCTTTGTTGGCGCATTCTCTCCGTGGGATCATTTATAGAAGTCGATGACTCAATCTAAGACAAGACGAAACGAACTCTCCCAAAAAAATTGATTATGTTCGCTTCGCCTCTTCTAGGATTAGTTACAATAGACAGTAAAGTTAGGATCTAGCTCTTTGCGTAAACCACATTTTTTACCACCTGATCCTCCAGCATATAGAACACCCGTGACCACATTCAGATGCTCAGATTCTGAACAGATGCGTTCTCTAAGAAAAGAAATCAGATCATTGACTTGATATTGATAGACCTTACGCTCCGAGGTACATTCAATAGGTGCTCCAAACCGAAACTCGCCACGTCTCTCCCAGTGCGTGACCATGCATTTAGAGAGACGTTTTCGTGCTTCCTTTCGCGCTCTTCTTGCCAAGACCGCACTACCTGAGGCTAAAAAATTACCGATTCTCATAGTTTTTTGTGGAGCGGTTTGAGATAGGAATTCATAATATCCTGCACATCTCCTCGTCTTTGAGTAACCGACTTCGGACACAGTTACTAGTAATAAGGTCATACTCATAAGTTTAGAAAGTTTGGAAAGGTTCATGGTTTTCTCCTTCGCTGGAAAGCTATTCAATTGGGCGCTATTGCCTTAACCCAGATTTACGCCAGAACCTACAAATCGCCAAAAAATTTTTGAGCCTAACTCAGCTTTTGTGTTCTCAATCCCTCGTTTCTGAGAACAAGTTTTTGCCCACAGGACAGAGCAAAAATCGTTCCACAACACCTTGAATAAACGGGCTTTTTTGATAATCGAAACCGTGATCACAAAAGTGAAGCTTTGTGATCAGCAATCAAAGAAAACGTATTTTTCTGTGATACGAAACATCCATGTTGTGCTAAACCTAAAGGAGAGACGAGAACCTAGTAGATTTATGTTCTATTCAATCTGAAAGCTTTGAGGAGACATCCATGCATAAAACCTTAGTCATACTTTTTGCGCTAACGAGTAGCTTTATCATAGCGTCTCTTGAAGCAAAGGCTGAATGCGATTTAAATCTCAAAGACATTAGTTTGGAGGAGAACGTCATCACAATTCGAGGTGAGACAGCCTATCAGATTTCTAGGCGCATTCCCGGGTATGAAGCTAAACTTCCCTTTGGTCTAGTCGACCGGTTTGGATATACCAATGCTGCAGTGTCTTGTAAGCGAGTAAAAGACAAGCTTACCCGCAAACGAAGAACCTACTGTGAGATTGGATTTGGAAGCCTTGCAGCAGATGCCGCTCCCGTGGAATCTCGTTGTCAAGCAACAGACTTTGATCATCTTGCAGGAAAGCTCCTATTCTCTGCAAGGAGAGCAAGTAAACATAGCCTTGCCCAACAGCTGCATCAATGGCTACCAGAAAAAACCGGCTACCGCGGATTTGCTTCAAAAGTTTCTATTATTTGGGATGGCATTCTATCGGTGGACCCATACTCTTTGATTTGCCGCTACAGCAAACGCGACGGTTATTACTGCAAAATCAAAACTCCTTGCGGCAACAAAGGCTGTTCTATCATGACAATCGACATTCCAGTTAGAATTTCGGTGGTGCAAGCTAATAGAGGGACTTTCGCACCTTAAAGACCAACACCTTAACACTGATCTAACTTAGCCGATTCCCCCTTACTTAATAGGGGTATCGCGCGACCTTACCGGATGGATACTTAGGTTTAACCTCACAAGAGTATCGGGCTTCTGATCTTCCAACTCATCACAGAAAACATTGACCTGGTCCCTAATCTTTGCTGCGATCGTTTTCAACTCGGACTGTTTAACGCCAATAAGGTGGGTTTCTACAACAGCTTCCTCAGGTCTGTGGTACCAGTGCTCCAGTGTCTCCAGCGTATCAGCAAGGGATGTCTCCAAAAACTCTATATGGGTGACCCCACCGTTTTGCCCAATCAACACCTGAGTATTTTCACTCATCTGAAGTTGCCCAGTAGGGCTTTTTTCAAGCATACCAAAATGGAGTAAACTGTGAATCGCATCGTCAAGTCCGATTCTTTCGTCCCTTTGAAAGCTCTTAAGCAGTTGCTCGCGAGTGGGTGGCTCTTGATGCAGGCCTATGACTCCCAGCACCTCCAGAGCGAAACAGATATTTTTAACCCTTGGGGGTAGCACAGAACGTCTGTGGCCTAAGGCTTTTCTCAAATCCGCCAGCTCGCTATCATAACGCTCGCGCTCGCTGTCTTTCCGAGTTCGATCAATAAAGATCAATAACTCGAGGATACGAGCCCTGAGGCCCGTCAGCTGAAAAAAATTTGCTGTCGACAAAAAATATTTCGGATGGAGAACGCGTTTCCCCGAAAATACCCAAGACAAATAGCCACGGGATTTAATCCCAATCTTATCACTAACTGAATTCATCGAAAACTGTGGTTTTTCCGCTGCCAAACTTTCGTACAGTCGACGTAGGCACTCGCCAGAAGATTCTGAGGTCACAAGAATATCAGCTACTTTATCTACCTGCTGCTGCAACGCCATAGGGAGCCCTTATCATACGGAATCTCTTCATAGACTTAGCTTACCAAATTAAGTCTAGCTTAAGCTAAGAAAAATACCGAAGACGGCACCTTTGAACAATAGCATCGTTATTTAGGTGCCAAGTCGGCTCTTGCAAGGCACTGGATCATAGCCACTTAACTGTAGTCAGAAATAATAGCATCACTGGCCTTTTCGCTAATAAGATAGATAGGAACGACAATAAAAAAACCAGGTATTTTCGGAAACACGCTAGCATCAACAACCCTAAGTCCGTTCACGCCACGCACTCTAAACTTGCTATCAAGCACAGCCATGGGATCATCATCAGCGCCGATGGGACAGGTGCAAGAGGCATGATGCCCCCAAGACTCATAGGCTACGTAGGACTGCAACTGCTCTTTACTTTGCACGTCGGGACCAGGAAACACCTCCTCACCTCCATCCCGTCCCGCTGTCCTCATAACATTTCGGGCTATCTGAATGCCTTCGATAACTCCTTCCATGTCTGCTTGCGAACTATCATTTCCTTCGGCAAAATAGTTAAAGTTGATGGCTGGTGGGACTAAAGGATCAACCGAGTCCAGGGTAACGGTGCCTGCCGTATTATTAGTATGCCCCTTCAAAACCAGCCAGGTAAACTGATCCGCAATCTCGGTCCCTTGAACCGAATAATTTTCCACATAACCATCGAACCGTCCGGGTACTCCGAAGACGAAAAGGTCTGGACTTTCATTCTTAGACCTTGCCTCCTTGGATTTTTTAATAATAGAAATCAATGCCCCGTTAGACGCATAGACAGCGTTGCGACCTTGACTCCGGTTATAATCATCAAGACAGGGGTCAACCCCCTCACCGAAGGTACAGTCTGCCCTAACGGGAATATCTTGTCTGAGTTTATTGATCACCGGCGTTTCATAGCGATCCTGCAAGTTCGCACCAACCCCAGGGAGGTCTTTTACCAAAGGTATTCCCAAAGGATCTAACTCATCCTTGGGACCGATACCAGAAAGCTTTAAGATTTGCGGCGTATTAAATGCTCCAGCACTGAGAATCACTTCATGTTTTGCTTCGATTACCAACTTCGGGTAGGTTTCGTGATCTACGCCCGTGGCAAAGTTTCGTTCGGCTTTGTATAGCTTCTCACCGATCATGATCTCGACACCACGGGTCTTGGGAGTTTGCCCTTCTGTAGATTCCTCAGAAAACAAGACTTTAGAGACTAAGGCATCTGTTTGAATCGTAAGGTTGGGAAATTTAGCTTCCGTTTCGAGCAGGTAATTTCTTACTCCTCCACGCTGTCCCTGAGGGGCCGAAGACCCACGCCGCCGATCCTCTCTATTTCCCACTGACATAGGAACCTGAAATACGCCTTCCCTTTTTTGTGTTAAAACCTGATAACGATTTGGGTTTAGTAAGTTTTGGGGCATCAAGATACTACCAAGATTAGAAAACAACGAAAAGATTCCTTGACTGCGAGCGGGAGCAATGAGGATACGGGTCACCAAAGGTGCTTTAGGCAAAAGACCAAGATCAGATAACTTAATCGGCAACCACTATTGGACTCGCGGAAAGTACTTATCGATCATACCTTGACGGCCGGATCCAAATAACCCGCGGCGCCCAAAAGACCGCCAACTTTCGTCTCCCGTGATGGTGGCTATATGATTAAAATCTTCTTTATGAGGGAGAACAGCTATCATTGCGTTAACCGCTGTGCTTCCACCAAGAGTTGAGCCTCTTGGATAATACACACCACCTCCAGCAGTCCATTGGGCTTCACCTGGCTGATAGTGTTTTCTTTCTTTTTCTTGGTTTTCAGGATTCTGATAGTGATTGGTATAGAAAGCCCACGATAGAGCTTCGTCTTCAGAGGCAATAGAATGAAAAAGAGGAATATCTCGATTCGGACGTTCCCCACTATCGCGACTACCAGCCTCGAGGAGTAAGACTTCAAATCCAGCCTTAGCCAAATTACAGGCTAGCGGACCGCCGCCAGCTCCCGAGCCAACAATAATAAAGTCATACTGATTTTTAAGATTAGATCCTGCAGAAAGTTCAGAATTTGACTTCACTCCACATACTGCCAGACTTGATGCAGCAGCAGTCTTTAATAATGCACGACGCGACACATGTTTTTTCATAACTGTTTCCACCTATCGATGAACCATCTCAACCACAAACACCGAATAGAGCCAGATATCCTCAAGCAATTTGTATTCCATTAGTCCTGTTAAAATTAATATCGTTAGGCCCCACCTTTGCCAACCTACCCTTTAACCTTAAGACAATGCATTGACCTAAGTAAAACTTTCAAGTGCCGCTATTGGGGGAAAACAGAGTTTATAGGATAGATCACATAGCAGCTATAAGTGCCAGCTTTTGATCGAAAAACCTTTTTGATCGCGTAAATTAGAGGCTATTCCTTTGTATTTACATCAGTTTCTTGATATTCAGAATACTCCAGTCCCGCGAGAAAATTCGTTATGAAACAGTGCTTAAAATCTAAAGCTGAATATTCAATAAGCGATCAAAAAGTACAAAAAATGTTTAAACAGATCGTCAATTTTTTTTAGATGGCGATTTAGGAATGTACGCGTCTGCGTTTAGGAACTAACGGAAAACAGCTCCTAAACTGGTAAATAGATCCATCTATAATATCTCTTACCCAATATAATCAAACCCTTATCTTTCGTATTCATTGATTTTCCATAAAAATTCTCTATATTCCGCCTAACAAAGCAGGGAAAAAAACGCATATAATTTGGACACAGTGTCTAACATCTAGTGGTTCTCTGTCAAAGCAAGGGCGGTTTTACAGTCATTTTTATTTGGCACGCCCATTGCTTTGCTACGTCCGGTAAGATTTTACGAGGGAGTAATTCATGAAACGTATATTGTCGTACATCGCTGTTACAGTACTAGTCATTGCCTGTGGACGTGCCGAAGAAGAGTCATCGCTTAGTGCACCGCCTCAAGGTCATTACCTTAAGATTGGATCACAAGATACCTGGCTTAAGAAAAGAAATGTTCAATCATCTGAACTCGATCGCGGATCAGAGAAATGTACCTTGTATAAGGGTACCTATCTCCCGATTCAAGCCGCAGTTAGAAATGCCTCAGGTAATCACTACATCGTCAACACGAGACGTATGATTCCAGGTTGCGATTTTTCCCAAGGATATGTTTACCGTCCCCACGTATCTAGCACTAGTTCTAGCGGTGGATCATCTGGTGGAACAAACTCTGCTGGGGTTTACCAAGCTCTCGCAAACAGGATTCAGCAGCGAGCTGCCTCACAGTCTCTAGGACGATCCTTAGGTCAGTGCTGGAAATATGTTAACGATGCAGTAACAGGTAGAGGTGGCCAGCGTATGGGTATGTCTGCCATGCTATTTTTTCAAAATACATCTAATGCCACCATGAAAAACACTTTCGGTCTTTGCAAGATGACAAGATCTAATGGATCGCTTGAGACATCTATTGCTGCCGCCCCTATTGGTGCTGTCATTGGCTATGCACCCGGTCTTCATGGTCACCACCCACGGTGGGGTCATGGCGAGGTTAAGGTCTCGAACAGTCGATACTGTAGTGATTTCTGTACCAATCGGTCGAATCGCCGAGCTTCATTTATTTTAATTCCGTGTGCTAGAGGATCTGCAAATAGACTCTAGTCATATGGTGGATGCGTTTTCCGTTTAGCAAACGATCCGGTTTGAACTTCACCAGAGCCATCCGATTTCGGATGGCTCTGAATTTAAAATATTTTCATTCAATAGATTCAAGAAGCAAGTAAAAACTTTTCAGGTAATTCAATTTCTAAGCGAAATGGTATCGCTTCGGCATTATGCGACTCTCCAAGCACCAAATTGAGACTTCCACCTTCGTTTTGAATGTACTGTTTAATGGCATCCATACCAACCCCACGTCCGGAAATATCCGAAACAGAGGTCCTTGTAGAGAATCCAGAATGAAAGATCAACTGACAGATCGATTCCCAATCACGCACGCCTTCATCGATAATCCCTTTTTCTAAAGCAGAAACCCGGATTTTTTCTGCATTTAGCCCCCGTCCATCATCGCAGTAGCTAACAAAGAGACCCCCATTTTTCGCTTTCACGTCGACTTTGATAAGGCCCGCAGCATCTTTATCCTTTTTGATCCGTTCTTCAGGCTCTTCAATACCATGATCCATACTATTGCGGACGATATGAATAAAAACATTGCGCGGTAACTCTTGGGAGCTATTGGTAAGTCTAACACTTGAACTATTGATCTGAATGATCGGCTTGTCCTTGTTCAAGTCCTTAGCCAATGCCTCAGTTTGCGCTAGGACATCCTTAAAGAAATCGGAAGCGTCGATGGAAATGATACCTTTAATTTCATCTAAACAAAGATCAATATCATCATTGGCTTGGTTTCCAATATCACGTTGCAATTGCGCAAAGTGAAAAAAGATGGTTTCAAGCTTCTCTCTGCTAACTGAAATCTTAGTCGTATCAGATTGAGATCTCCCTAGTTTTTCTCTACTAACTCGATCGTAATGATGGAGAAGCGTTTTGATATCTTCTAAGTCTTTTAGCAGTTTTTCTTTATCCCAAAAAGAACGATCATTCAATAAGGCGGCATAAGACTGCTCACAATCATGCATAAGAGTGGTCAATTGAGTAAATCCCAAAGATCTTGAAATCCCCTTCAAGGTATGCATGTTGATGAACATGATTTTAAGTGTATCCTCAACCAGTTCTTCGGAAACGTTGACGATAGCAGTATTTTGTTCGAGAAAATCCCTTGAAAGCAGAATAAATCGATGGAACTGCTCTTCGGGTACCGCAACTATCTCGCTGATATAAACTAACTCTTGATCTTTTTGTTTTGACTGTTGTTCCAGCTGTTTTATCTTTGTGACATCACGAACCGCCACCAGGATTTTTTCTGTGACATCGTCGGAATTGACAACTGGACTCCAATCGTATTCCAGGTGTTTTTCTTTTTCTTCTTCGGGATGTAACACTAAGGATTTTACGAGATTTGATTCATTTGCAGTGAAAGCAATATCTAGCTCTCCTAATGCAGACATTAAGGCACTTCCCAGCATACTGGTTTGATCAGTACTTAGGTTAGAATTACGACTAATTTGTTCTATCACGTCGACACCCTCGATTTCTGATGTATCGTAAATACTTTCGAGGTATTTCGAATAATCACCATGGACTTTTAAATCCGGAGTCACCGCAAAAATCCCAAGTTGGATATTAGCAAGAATAGAGCGGATATCTCTGGTTCGCTCCTCTACCATGTCTTCCAATTTATTGAAGGCGTTT
Organism: Pseudobacteriovorax sp.; assembly: GCA_013215145.1. Taxonomy (GTDB): domain Bacteria; phylum Bdellovibrionota_B; class Oligoflexia; order Oligoflexales; family Oligoflexaceae; genus DT-89. The sequence continues at coordinate 21,642 of JABSRP010000054.1, read as the reverse complement.
AAATTCCTGATATTTGAGTCAGACAAAGCGATTAAGTTACCTAGACCAATAAACACATAACTTTCTTTGGTGACACGAGCTTGAAAGGGAGCCTGGTCGCTGGAGTTTCCTGTAACAAGAATATACTCACAGTTTGACAACTCTTCATTAAAGCCCACCATATAGAATTCATCTACAAATAGGGCCCTTTTTATTATATGTGCCAATTCCTCCGAATCTGTCTCTTCATGAATAAACTTTTTTTCCAGAAACAGCTTTTCAATAGATAGTTTATCATCGCCTGCACAGTGCCATTTATTAACGGATTCCTCCTGTTCCTCTTCGTAGTAGCCGTAACTCGATACACATCGATAGGAACTTGAAATCTCATTATCCGCCACAACGTCTCGTTTTAGGATAACGGCTTTTTCAAGATTTAAATCCAACACAATAAATTCGACTGTCAGCTCGAGAATTTCAGCAACCGTCTTACACTTGTTTACATTCTGACCAAAGGTATAGAGGTTTTTGTAAAGATTAAATCTTTGATCAACCTCCCCCTTCATATCATTCAATTTTATCTCTTGGGCGAGTAAGACTTTAATCTGTTTATTGAGAGACTCAATCTCCGCTTTAAGATCTGCTTCAGTTTGGCCTTTCTGCGACATACTGCATCCTAGGGGTAGTAGATTAATAGGGGTATTTTGAGAATTCTCTCGAGAATCGGAAGAGGGCCCGATGGACCCTTATAAAACTAGACAACAGCCGCCAAGACAGTCGTATAGTTGTGAAAGCAGTTTTCTTCCTCCACTGGAGCAATCTCTCCGTAGACGAAGAACCCAATCCAGGGAAGACTCTCGTTAAAATTACTTTGCAGTTCATCCTGAGTAGCAACCACTTCTGATTCGCGAAACAGCATCTTGCCGCGTCCAGCACACTCAAACTGAAACATAAGTTTTGGCTTCCTGCCAGCAAGCTTTTTACTCATATCATCAGCAATATCTTTCATTCCGTTTAAAACTCGCTCATGATCCCGACGAGTAAACCAGAGAGATTGACCTACCTTAACCTCCGTTGGAATTTCAACGGAACCGGCCTCTTCATTGGTACTTGGGATGTACCTAATATACATCTGGTCATCATCTTGCTTTTCCGCAGACTCGGTCTTAAAGCCGATGGTTACATGGGCGAAAGCCTTTTGGAGATTTTCAAATTCCTCGCCCTCTAAGTACTCTTTGAAAACATCTAGAGCTGGTTTATTGTCGATCTCCTGAATAATATTATTCTCGCATTTTGTGATGGTTAAGCTTTCTCCAATGGGTAAACAGCCATGATCAAATGCCGAGACGATCTCACAATCGCCTGACATCAATACAGCCGTGACTGAATCAGAGAGAATGGAGTCATTGTGATACTGATGGATACGTTTAAACTCCCAAGAATCCCCCGAAGTCCCTCCTAGGAGTGGAAGAAAATTTGGTGGATTTATAGAGCTTTTTAAGCCATCATGAAGCCGATCAAAATTAAGTTTCGAGCAGTCAGGAAACAGAAATAAGGCCTTGCCATATTTAAGATCTTCCTCTGTGAATGCTTCACCGATTTTTCTACCACAAGATTCTGGATCAGCGCCTAGGTTTTCTACAATAATGTTTTTAAAACGGATTTCATCAGATTTGATCGCCATCACAATAACACTAAAATGGGATTCATCGAAAATATGATGGGTTAGAATTCCCTCACCCGTGCAGCCCGCAAGTGGTGCTTCGTTCATCACTGAACGCACGGATTTGAGTATCACTTGTTGGTTTTAGCCAGCAGTAGAAAATAGAAAAACAAAATCAGCTTCATCAAAACCGCCATTTTCTAAGGCCTGTTTTGCCGCTTCGGTTCCTGCCACCTTCGGATTTCGATGACGACTAAAGCCCACTCCTGCCAGTGTACCCATAACTATCCCCCAAGAAATTCAATGTCACACGATACATCGTGTGATAGACACCACCGAAAGCGATCGTAGTTACCACTGGTTTACGGTATCTTTGCAACGAAATAAAGCAGAGCAAATAGGTAGGATTTAGTCACAAACAAAAATTCATTTGATTGAGAGAATCTCTGAGCTTCCTCAGAAATCTGCCTTCGGATTTACCATCATGAATAAAAATCAAATCCTAAACATCGCAATTTTCTTACCGATATCAATCAGTACGATGGGAGGATGCTCAACTAGATGTCTCAGCAAAAAGGTCAATACGGAGCAGCTGCTGTCCTCTTCGTTCTAGGTATATTCTGGATACTATTCGTTCTTAGCGCTTTCAACTACCAAGATCACGAGTGGTTCTGGCTTCTTTTAACGGGAAGGAGCTTTATCTGTCTTTTGAGCTTCTACTTTTCATACCGGCTATTCACTACAGGCGGCAAGGCCATTTTCTTTTGGTATTTCGTCATCATTATGACGTTTCAATCGGTAGTTGGTGTGCTTGAAGGAAGAGATGTGATTGGCGGATACATTTACGTAGGTCTCATCGCCCCCATAGTTTCGTTGAGTTTTCAAGGGACATGGCAGCAGTATCTTTTTCGAGCTCTTCCTGTTCAGCTATTGATATTATACATCCCTATGTTCACTAAGAATCCGGAAAATTTCCCAACATTTGCCAAATTCATTTCTTATTTTGCTTTCATCTGGGTGGGTACTATCCTTTCCATAGTTGTGGGACGCATAAACACTATCAAATACGAAACTCTTCTCAAAAACATTCGTATGCGAGATATCCTCCGACAGGAAAGGAATCAAAAACAAAGGGAAATTGAGATTCAGTCAAAAGAGTTAGCCGAAGCCCGCGTTTGGAGATCTGTCGCCCAAGCCGCTAGGCATATGGCACACGACATACGAACACCCTTTTATCAACTCAAGACATCACTTGATGGCCTCAAACTGTTGGATGACAGATCAGCTCGGCTTGACGAAATAGCAAGTATAGAAAAGAAAGTGAGTAGTTCGATCGGTTTAGTTGAAAGCCTACTACAAGATATTATGATTTTTGGTGCAGAATCAAGTTTACAGAAAAAACCATGTAGTATTAAATCTTTGTTTCAGGATGTCATGAGTGATGTAGCTGATATTCATCTCAATAGTAACATGAGGATCCGTGCTGTATTCCAACATGAATCAGTAGCTATGGGTGACTATCACCGTCTATATAGGGTTTTTTTTAATATTATAAACAACGCCTTAGAAGCCACTCCTAACAAAGACGCCGTCCTACACATCCAAAGCGAGCAGAACCAGGGTGAAATATGGCTGTCTATCAAGAACACAGAGAGCTTTATTCCCGAAGACAAACTGGATTGCGTCTTCGATGCTTTTTATACCTCTGGCAAACCTAAAGGAACAGGCCTTGGGCTAGCCATCGCCAAACGTATTATTGAAGCTTTGGATGGGAGTATAGTGGCAACAAGTAGCCAGTTAGAAAAATGGGTCAATTTTCAGATCACTATCTCAGCAGGAGAGGGCATCGACGCCCATCTATTTCCGGAGGAAACCCAGCTTCATCTATTCAGTCAGTCAAGATTAAATACCCCTGAGAATGACCAGACCGTTAGATACAAAGCCATTGTATTCGAGGACGATCCCATTTTTCAAAGGCAATGGCGACGCCTATTCTCCGAAAATGAACTCATTGTATTCGCAAACTGGAGGGAGTACGAACAGGTTGCAGATACCATTATTTTTTCGAATTTTGACTATGTGGTTCTAGACGAGCAATTGGGAGAGGGCCCAAACGGTTCTGAAATCTATCATCTACTGCAAAATGAAGGATGCCACCTACCAATATTCTTTTGCACCAGCTCTGATATCACGATCGAAGATCTGGGACATAATTTTGCTGGCAGATTTGGGAAAGACATAAAGCAGACGAAGCAAAAAATCGACTTAGCACTCTCTGAACTATAGTCCAGTGTCACAGATGTTCTGACAAACTGAATCCAATTCAGCATTATGTAAAAGGCATCGTCACCTGTACTGCTATTGACCCAATAAAGGTTTCCTATTTTTATCCTCACCAACAAGTGGCAGTACCACAAGGCACATCCATGAAATAAAATGGATCGTTTCTGAAGTTTACTATTTATAAACAGGGAAGCGCCTTTATACAAAAAACAAATAAATCAAAAATATGCTATTTTTTAAGATATTTTCACCAAAATGTTACCAATGTTTCTAAATCGGAAAACGACTTTGATTGTTCCAACAAAACGAAACTGTTCAAAAAAAAATTGAACAATTACATTCCTATTTGTAGGATCTTAGTAAATCTTCCATCTCTTACAGAGACCTCAGTACTACATTAACTCATCCGTGAATCTAACCTAGATTGGGTTTGGAAAGGAGTGGATACGTGCGTTTGTTGTTAGCCTTAGCTGTCAGTACTATTCTTTCAACGAGTCATGCCACATCAAATGAATATTTTTCAGGGACTGAAGATTGGACGTTTGTTTCTGTTGAAGGCTCTTATTGTCGCGATGGGACCGAAGCAGGCTATTTCGTGAAACAGGGCTCCAGTCAAAATAACAAACTTATGATCTACCTTGGAGGAGGCGGGGCATGTTTCAATTTTGTTTCCTGTGCTATCAACCGTAGTTCTCTCGGTCAAACCCCAAACGATCGTGGCATTCTAAGCTCATCAAATCCTGAAAATCCTTTTCGAGATTGGGCAAAGATCTTTGTCCCATACTGCTCGGGCGATGTCTTTGCAGGGACGAATCTTCTTGGAGACGTACCAGGAGGGGGGCCGAGAAACCAAACATTCGTAGGATACAATAACATAGGGCTTTTCTCAAAGGATTGGGTTGAATCATTTCCAAACCCAGATCAAGTCCTATTGTCAGGATCGAGTGCTGGTGGTATTGGAGCAACGATAAACTTTGATCAAGTGCAAGAGGCATTTCAGGATTCTCCTCTTTCTCTTATCACTGATTCAGGAATTATTTTTAGTGATGACTATATGAAAGCCTGCCTTCAAGATCGTTGGCGCAACGTCTGGGGAATATCAGAGGCTTTACCTAAAGACTGTGATGCTTGCCAACAAGAAAATGGTGGTGGACTTAGCAATTATTTTCGTTACATCATGGCAAAATATCCCGATCTAAGGGGAGGAGTTGTCTCATCATATAGCGATGCTGCCATGAGATTTTTTTTTGGTTATGGCGCTGTCGGATGTAACTGGCAAAAATCGCTATCCCGCAATACATTTCGTTCAGGACTAATCGATGTTGTGGATAATTACTTCTTTTCACAGATTAGTAGATTCTATTTTGAGGGGAAAGGTCATGTTCACGCCACAGGTAACTCATTTTATGAGCTTGAGGTCGAAGGCACAAAACTCGTTGATTGGTATCGCTTCGTTATTGAGGGAGAAGGTTTTGACGTCGCAGAGTGACTCAGATCATATCAAGTACTTGATATGATCTAAGCAGAAGCTCACCACCGTCTTAAGCACATTTGGAGTTTGAGCTTCTCGTTCCCGAGTTTGTACTAGACATCCACAGCTTTGATGGCAACCTAATAGAGAAAGAAAAAGGAAACATTGAGTCACCCTCTCGACTTCGCATAGGTTCTTCAAGGTTGATACCAATGCTTCCCTCGACGGTTTCTAGTGTGGACCGTACTGAGGACATGCCGATCCCTATCCCTGAAATCATAGATACAGAATCTCTCGTCGAAAGATCTTCCATGCAGATCAAGTCGGCTATCTGTTCATCAGGCATTGATGACACCTCAATACAGCCAAGCTTTGCCTTATTTTTAATCTTACTAAGATTCAGTCCTCGACCATCGTCTTTTATCGTTAAATCTAGATAACCCTCTTTTTTTGCGAAGTGAAACGACAAAACACCATGTTTTGGTTTGCCAAAATTATTGCGTTCATCTTCACTTTCGATCCCATGAGCCATAGAATTACGAAGCACATGAATAAGCACGGCTTCCAAAACTTTTACACCATCATCACTCAAAAGCACATCATCACCACTAATTTCAATGCTGGCTTTAGGCTTATGCAGTTCTCCAGCTATCACCGACAACTCTGTATCTAGAGATAGTATAAAGTCAGGAGCAGAGGTATGGATCTTTTTGGCGACAAAGTTTGCCATCTCGTCTAGGACCATGGACTGTTGCTCAGAATTATCTGGAGAAAACCCTTGAATACTTTGGTAGAAAGCCTGTAATTCTGATTTCGAAATTTCAATCACGTCTAGATTCCTTTATATACCAAGATACTCATTGGCAATCGACTCTAATTGAATCTTTTCTTCTTCAATGTCGGTATAGGCCCCATTCAGGGCATCCCAATTTTGGCTAGTATTTTGCGTTTTCAAATGCGCCAATCTCATTTCGGCCTCGTGAACGAAGGACGAAAGCCCCGTAAGTTTAAGAGAGCGAGCCAAACCCTTCAGGGTATGAAGTTCCATAAAAATAACATCTAGTAAAACCACTTTTCTCTGTTGAATGTGACTTAAGGTATTTTCTAGTAGGATATCAGCATTTTTGAAAAAATTAAGAATCTTCGAACGCGGTAGAAATGCCAATTGCGATATCTTATTGATAGTATCCTCTTGTTTCCTCGACTTCTCCGTCAAACCAACAATATCCGTAACATCATGAAGGTTGATCAGGATTTTTTCGACTAGATCACCATTGCAAATCGTATCAAAATCGAGCTCAAAGACCTTTTCCTCACTACCAAGTCGAAATTGAGCCTTTTTAGGTAAAGACTCCTGATTAGCATAAAAACTCAAAGGATCCTCCCCGATGGAAGACATGAGAATAGCATCAAGCTGCTGTATCTCATCTACCGATAGATAAGAATGATGAAAAATGGTTTCAATATGGTGCATTCCCTCGAGATTTTGATTATCAAGAACATTCTTCAGATATAGAGAGTAATCTGACTGTATTTTGCCATCGCCATCAACGGAAAAAATAGCCGATGAAATATTGTTTAAGATGGCCACAATATTTGTATTCTGAACCTGTAGCTTAGTTCTGATCACTTCGACTTTCTGATAGGCGGACGAGACCTCATAGTCGAAGGAAATCAGCAACAGTGCTCCACAAACAAAAGCTTATACGAAGTTAAATACGGTTACAAGACGATAGGCCGTACTATCTTTAGAAACAAGAAAGGCGTTGGTATCAAGTTGATAAATTTCTTCGACAGCGTACAAAGTCAGTATACTAATACTAAGAAAAACGCCAAATTTGATGCCACCGGCTCGACGAAATAAAAGAAATCCCCCAATGAGCGCAACCAAAAGCCATGCATAGGGATATGACCCAACCCCGCCTGTAAATACAGTGGAGACTATCAAAGCGAGGGACGTAAGCTGAACCGTAGCAACGCGACAAAACTTATGACTCCAGCCAGCCTTAACCATCAAGGCTAAGCCGAAACAGGAAAGGCTTGCCAAACCAGTAATAATCATAACGGGAAAGTTTGGAATCAGGTAAAAATAGACAGCGGACCAAATAGCCCAGGTTTTTCCGGCTATGACTGCAAAAATCGTAAATAGCCTTGCATGTAGATACTCGGAATCAATTTTATACTTGTCTCTTGACAGCAATACGGGATTTGAAATCCACTCTTTCAACTCGTTGCCCTCAGGGAAAAATTCTGATGAATGCCATCAGAGATATCGGTTGTTTCAAACAAATATAGTGGGTAAAATATGACCAGCTTTATACCGCTTGTCGCTGGGCAAGCCCTTGATCCCTGCTACTTTTGATCTTTGATATGTGTATGTATTTTGCTTCACTGTCGTCTCTTATACGTAGGGACTCATCTAGGTTTAAGGTTTCAAATACAAAGTATCTACCAGAACTTAGCCTTCGAAAGACCTGATCTTGGAGTAGAATTAAATGCTGTTGATCTATCATCTGAACCGATTCAAGCTTTTTCCTGAAGGACTCGTAGCGTTTAGCAAGAATAACGCCACGCCCCCAAAGATCATGCCTAACATTGCCTGATTTGGAGAAATACGCCTTGACCTCACCTAGGGCGATACCCACAGCACAAAACACTCTTCTGTTTTGCGGATCATCATTCATATGCTGATCAAAAAGACTGACAATGTCCTCAGCTAATAATAGCGCTTCGTCACAAACATTATCCGAAAGTGCCCCAAAGGGGTAACCGACGGAACAAATAAACCCGTCACCCATTTCTTTCACCATATAGCCTCGGCTCGTTAAAGGAGACGGTTGGTAGCCTTCCGACATTTTTTCTCGGCACTGGACCAAGAATGCCTCCAGTTTTTCATCAAAGTCCGAAAACTCAATTTGCGAGCTATGGATCACATCAAAAGAAAGTACGGCTGCAGTCTCTGAGCCAATGGGCATGGTTGATTCTAATGAGTCTCCCGACATAATCTGATTGACTTGGTGAGGATATAGCATTTTTTGCATTTCCCTGAAGCCATGAGTTTTTTCTGCCGAGGTCTCGAAAATTTTTAGACCAATTGCGGTTAGCATAAGAGCGTTTTCAAACATAAATGCAACATCCATGACATGATCAGATAGAAAAGGGAAGATGCCATACCATGAAAGTATCTGAACTAAGACGCCCGTCATCAATACCCCAAAGGAGACATTGAAAACCAAAACGTAAAGGCTCCTTTGATATAGGTAACAGTAAATTCCCGTGGATATGATCAGAACGGAGTTAAGGATGCACAGGCTTGTCAAAAACAAACTAGCAAGGACTGGGTAAACAAAAGAACAGATGATTGTAAAGACCTCGACAGCAACAATAACCTTAAACAAAAGCATAGCAAGAGGTGGGGGATCCTTTCGAAATAGGAAAGCGAAGGAGAAACATATGGAAAAGATAAGTGCTGCCGAGGCAAAGGGAATCATGACCTGAAAGGTAAACCCCGGAAACACACCAGCCAATAGGGTAGAAAACGTGCCATAACACCCCAGATAAAACATATAATAAAGGTAAACAGACTCTCGGTAGGACACCCACAAAATTGCGTTAAAGAGCATACTCATCAAAAAAGTCACAACGAAAACTGTTAAAAAAATCTGACTAAAGCGGATCTCTCGTCTCATATCGTCAAGGTTAGACCAGAACGACCAAGACTGTGTTTGAATGGTATCCGTCACTCTCTTAATAAGAATATGATGCGTCGTTTGTGGCTGCAGATTAAGGCTAACAGCACGATCAAACGAAGTGTTTTTCGAACTATTGGTGGCCGCCGGCTGCCAATCGATAAGTACTTGAAACTCATCGGCACTGGCTAAGCGATCCCAGATATGAATAGGTTTGATGCCATCGGAGTCATTCACCACCTTTAAATACTGCCAATAGATAGGAGATCCAAAAGCCATGCTGATATGCTCGCGCTCCGGAGTCCAAAATTTAGAGGTTACTGTGGCCTCATCGATCTGCGCCAAGTCACCACTAAATACGAGGCTGCGCAAGCCTAAATACTCCTCTTGACCGATCTCCGAAAGTTTTACTGCCTCGAGAGAATAAGCCTTCGGGTACAATAAGATGGCAGCAACCAAAAGGCTTAGCCAGCGAAAGTCATACAATCCGTTAACCCCTCGGAAATAGATTACTTTCACCCCTTTTTTGGCGGGGTTTTTAGCGTGTTTTTAACAAGGTCTGTCCTGCCAACGGTATCGGTTGATAAAAATAAAACTCAAAGCACAAGCTACCAAAAGTATGACACCCAAAGACACCACTAAAAGTGCCTGGAAACGCGGCCATGTATATGTTTCAGCATTTTAACGGATCGCACTTAGTTCATGTGTTAACAACGGTAATCTAATGGTACAAAGCAAAAGAGATTTCCAATGAAAAAATCTTTTTATATATGTGATTGGATTTAGAGAGGGTGGTCGTTTTGATGCGGAATCTGTCACCCTTCCGCCGCAGCTGCGCTTGGGTGACGATTCAAACCAATCCTTTGCCTACCTCAACTCTGTTCTAACAACTTTCGCTATGGCATACAGAACAAATGTTCCATCACTTAACCTATCGAGGATTTTCCTTATGAGACAGGCTATCTACGCTACCCTATGTTTTTTATTAGGCTTTAATCAGGCTACTGCTGCAGACACCATCAATTTCAATAAAGTCGTTTACGGAAATATTTTGGGTAACAGCCAATACGATCAGCAGTACCTAACGCTGGAGTATTATGGCTATCTGTTCACGTGCAGCCTCAGTCCGGAACGAAAAGATCTCGATATAGTAGTCGTATTTGAGCACGACGAGAAAATCAAAAGCGATATATTTCGATTGAATTGGAGCTGCCCCTTTGATGGACCTGGACCACGATCCTGGGCTTCGATTCCACTCTTCACGAATAGCGCGCTATCAGAGGCCTACCAGTTAACGAGAGCAGCAGGGGAGAACTTCACCTTTGAAGTCGCTGTTGTGGACGAGTTTGGCAACTGGGATAGTGATCACGGACAAAACTATCAGCTGAGTGTCTTCCTAAACGAAAGTTCATCTGACGACTAATCAGCTTTTGTGTTTGCTTGGGAAGCGAGAGTTACGGGCGTATCGATACGCCCGTAACTCTCGCTTCTACATTTCTAATTTGCCTGTTCTAGTTTTATAAGCCGATACAAGTCGGATATCACAGCCAGTACAACTCGAGCAAACAATCGAACCAAAAAAATGAAGTATTTTACCTATAATAAAGCTAACGACGGTTACTTATTCCATCGTCAATGATCAATCGTCAATCTCCACCTGTTGCATGATCAATGCACGAATCACTTTCCTTGAGGACTCATGCAACCCAACAAATTTACAATGAACGGAGACGTAATCCTTGTGCTTGGTCACTCTGTTAATTTTACTAGGAAACACTACGTCCTTATTGGCAATCCGATTTATAGAGTCGCAAAGGACCTCCATCAGCCCCCCTTTTTCAAAAGGTAGCGTTGATTGCAATTCAAGACCCGTCTCTGAGATCTCTTTGATCCAGATGTCACTTCCAATGGGAAGGCCCAGTAGTTTGGCCTTGGCATTCATTCTAAGCGAGGCAAACTCGCCAGTACCGCCATCTCCCAAAAGTTTGTGAATTTTTTCCAGTAAAATACTTGGATCAATAGGTTTGACCACGTAGTCTTCGCCACCTGATGCCATAGCATTAAGTACGGTAGACTTATCTCGCTCACCTGAAATAAAACAGATTTTATTCTCTCTTTCCGGAAATCGAGCCTTAATCTTTTTTGCTGCTTCGATACCAGATAAATCAGGAAGATTGATATCCAGAAGAGAAAGATCGATGTCATCAAAGTCTCGATGATAACTCAAAACGTCGCTACCATTTTTTGCTAGAAGGACCTCGTAGCCTTCTCTTTCCATCAAAGCCTGAATCAAAGACCTCATCTCTTTGACATCATCTGCGATAAGGATCTTAGCCATGACAAACCTCCTTTCGGTCTACGCTCATCTTTGGCCTACTATATCATTCGACACATTTCCCTTTCTATCAAAGCCTTTTAGCATGTCATCCATATCAAGAGGTAAGAATCAAGCTATGAACCTATAATACAAGTACTATTTGTACTTTCGATGGGAAAGGGATTGTTACAAGTCCGAAAGGATACCCAGATCGAGACCATCAAAAGCATTGCGCTGACACCTCTGTATCCTCCTAAAACATCGCCTTTTTTTCGGAAAATTCACACTATTTATGATTCAAATCAACATCTTACCGACCAAGACAAAAATAACTCTTTCGGACTAAAAAACAATAGCTCATATGGATTACTTCTTGGTCCTGGGGCAAGCTTCTACGCGTAAGTCCAAGACGTCAATGCCTTTTCCCCAAGAGTTACACCCCGTATGGGTTTTCCCGAAGCGTATTATGTTGGGCATGCACACTTTAATGAGGAAAGTCACATGAGATACTCTATTATATTAGCCTCGATGGTTTCATTTAGCTTGTCTGCTGGGCAAATCAAATTTGGGATTGTGCCTCAGCAATCAGCTAAGGACCTAGCGAAGAAATGGGTCCCCGTATGCCAATATCTATCTAAGGAAACAGGCTTAAACATCACCTTCAGTACAGCGCCCGATATACCCACATTCGAAAAGCGTCTTGAGACGAAAACTTACGATATCGCTTATATGAATCCCTATCACTTCGTGGTCTATCATAAAAAAAGCCAATATCAAGCGGCAGCGAAAGTGCAAAATAAACAGATCCAAGGGATTTTAGTCAGCAAAAAGAACGGGCTGTTTCATTCCCCCGCTGACCTGAGCAAACGACAAATCGCATTCCCCTCACCTGCCGCATTTGCTGCAAGTATTCTAAATCGGGCAGATCTTAAACTACAAAATATTGAGTTTACCCCAAGATATGTTTCCTCCCACGATTCGGTTTATCGCAATGTAGCTAAGGGAATTTTTGCCGCTGGTGGAGGCGTTATGAGAACTTTCAACAATCTCTCAGATGATATTAAAAATCAATTGGTTGTCATTCATAAAACAAAACAGTTCACGCCACACGCGTTCGCACTATCCGACTCACTGGATAGTGTATCAAAGATAAAAATACAAAATGCTCTGATTAAGATGGGGCAACATCCAAAAGGAAAAGAGCTCCTAAGGCGCCTGGGAATGGGACCTTTAGAAAAGGCTAGTAATGAAGATTGGGATGATGTCAGAGCGCAAAACATTGACGAATTAGACTAAGAGGTTGTCATGTCTTTCAGACTAAAAACCATTATCGGCATCGCTATTATTGAGACGGTATTGCTCCTGATCATCATTGGAAAAACCGTCCTCAACTTACAACAATCGAGCGAAAACGACCTCATGTCAAAGGTCGACTCGGTGGGTCACTTAGTTGTCGGTCTGAGTAAGAATGCTGTGATTGCATCTGATATCGCCTCCCTCGATGACATCGTCGAAGACGTGGTCAAATCAAATAATCTGGCTTTTTTAGTTATCCGCTCAAACTCAGAAATCTTAGCGTCTGCAGGACATCCACCAAGGCAGTTCAAAGAAAACGAGACAGTAAATTACGACGAAAGTTCCTACGATCGTTCCTTTCCCATCGCCGAAGATGATTTTACCTTTGGCGTGATAGAACTAGGAATCTCTACCGCAAATATTGCACAAAATATCCAGGAAGCAAGGGCAAATGCATTCAGCATTGCGATTTTTGGCCTTTTCATGTCGGCATTATTCTCTTATGTCCTAGGTACCATTCTTACCAAACGACTACATTCTATCACTGAGGCTTCCAACCAAGTTGCTGAGGGTAACTATGATATTAGGCTAGCAGAGTCAGGATCAGACGAGCTATCGCTAACAGCAAGGGCATTTAACACCATGGCCAGGAGTCTATCAAAAACTATCGATGATTTGGTTCTCGAAAAAGAGCGTTGCGAGCGGGCGAATCAGCCTAAGTCAATGTTTTTGGCAAACATGAGTCACGAGATTCGTACTCCCCTTAATGCCATTATAGCTTCGAGCAGTGTTTTGGCCAAACACTCCAACATGAGACATGGGAGCAAGGAGGTTCACTATATACAGTCGGCCAGCAACGCTTTGTTAGATCAGGTGAATGACATTCTCGATATCAGTAAAATTGAGGCAGGAGAATTTGCGTTAGAATATGATTTTTTCAGCCTCCAAGCCATACTGAATAAAACCATAGAATTTTTCAAACCACAAGCTGAGGCTAAAGGGATTCAGTTTTCTTACCAGTTTCATAAAACGGAGCGCGCACAGGTCAAACTTGATCGTGTCCGTCTTGGACAAGTGATCACGAACCTACTTAGCAATGCTATAAAGTTTACAGAAATGGGATTCATCTCACTTGATGTGAGTTTGGACGAAACAGAGAGCTCCCATCATAACTTACGCATCGTCATAAGAGATACGGGTATTGGAATTTCTAAAGATCGTCAAAAGCAAATTTTCGAGTCTTTTATCCAAGCCGATCTATCCACCACGCGGAAATATGGGGGAACAGGACTAGGTCTTTCTATTTCGAAAAACATTATAGAAGCCATGAACGGAACCATTGACATTAAAGGAGATGAGGGTGTGGGTTCTCGTTTCGAAATTAATATCAAGACGGAATCAAAGTTTGATGAAATGTTATCTGTGGCATCTGAGGAAAAGATACAAAACCAGAGGATACTTTCCATCTTAGTGGTGGAAGATAACCAGCTAAATCGCGACGTGATGGCCATGATTCTTAAGGACCTCGGACACGAGGTGAGCTTTGCGGTAAACGGCGAAGAGGGCTTTCATTCTGCCCAGAATCAGTCCTACGACTTAATCTTCATGGACTGCCAAATGCCAGTTATGGATGGTTTCGAAGCTACAGAACGCATTCGTGCTTGGGAAGTCCAAAATAATAAAGTCCAAAGCCCGATACTAGCCATGACAGCCAATGCGATGGCCTCAGACAAAGAGCGTTGTTTATCAATAGGTATGAATGACTACTTCACCAAACCTGTTACTCTAGAAAAAATATCGACGATTATTGCCGAGTGGTCACGCACTCAAGAGTCAAAGGAATTGGCCAATCTCGATAAAGAGCAAGATGGCAGGCTATCTGAGTCGGAGATTGAGAGACAAGATCAGGTCACTGAATTTAATCGGCATATTGATTCATCAGCCCTCGAAATGCTCAAGAGCCTTTCTTCAGAGGATCGACCAGATTTTTTAGCAGATCAAATCGAATCATTCACGAAAACCATCGATCTAGAAATGAAAGCCATAGAAGTTCTTTTTGAAAAAAAGGACCGGGAAGGGATTGCTCGTGTGGCCCACAGATTTAAAACATCTTGTGGAGTATTGGGCGCTAAGCGCATGGTGGATTTCTGTCAAAAACTTGAAGGAAAACCAGATTCACACAAAGAACTAGAACAACTTATCGGAGATCTAAATCGAGAATCCATGATTGTAAATCTTTTACTCGTGGAACAAAAAAAATCTCTTGCAGCCTAGATCACCTTGATGAGTGATCGGCACATTGCCAACAAAGGAGAGACACATGAAAAAGTTATTATTAGTTTTCGCCATCACTTCGGTTAATAATGGTTATGCAGAGCCCACTAATGAAGAGGCACAGAATCAATGGATGTTTTCCTCAAAGGTTCGCCTCGACTTTAGAAACCGAACAGAATTCCAGCCCAAAAGCTTATCGTCATCTGCTTGGGAGCTCCAATTTCTGAATCTTTCTATTAAAAAACAAGTGAAGCCCCAAACAAGTTTTCACGCTGCTTTAAAAGGAGAGAGTACCAAGTTTTCCAATAATACCCCTCAACAGGACCAAAGCCTTGATTTCCGAAAACTGTTTCTCAAACACAAAATTGGTGATAGTAGCCAAATCAGCTTCGGTAAAATTAAAGTCCAGAGGGGTGGCTTTTCTGCCAACGAACCCAAGATCGAAACGGTACGATTCGACAATATCATCCCTCAACTTCCCAAAAAGTTCCAGACTGGCTTGCACCTTTCCACAAACGTTAATGGCTGGAAACTATCAGGCCAGTCTTTTAATGGCAAAGGCAGCGAAACAACCAAGGAACAAAAAAATCATGAATTAGGTCATCAATTTAGTCTAAATAAGAGTTTTGGCTCGCTATCACTCTTAGCTAGCTATGGCAGGAGCGCTCAATTTTTCCAGAAGACAAGCGAGGCAGAAGTCACCGAGCTTCAACGGCATAATGCTGCAGGCGGTGTTAAATGGGGGAACAAACGCAGTTTTCTCAGCTTGGACTACGTTATCGTAAGGACATCATCCTATCAGCTATTCACAGCTGAGGGAGCGTCACATATCCAAGGATTTACCTCACGATCATTCATTCTAAATTCACGCTACAGCCTGTCATCAGTCTTACTTGGAGCCAAGCTTGCCTACTCTCCAGAATTTTCCCAAGCTAACACTAGCTATAAACGTAGGATGGCAACTGCGTTTGTCGGTAAGGTCGCGAGTCCCTTACTCGAGTATCGCTTATCAGCAGCCTATGCCGAGGACGGATTTGACCAAGATGTGGCCATCAAATCCACGAGCGATATCATAATAAGTTTTATTGGACGCTTTCACTGATGGTTTTTGGTTTCTCCCGTATCTCCTGGCAGGTGGCTGACTGGCCAAACCTGACAGGAGCTATTTTTCCAAACAGAATGCTAACCTTTTTAAACTAGCCGATAGACTTATTTCAAAGAAAAGGTATAAAAACATCCTCATTCTAAGAGTTGAGAATCGCCCCTAAATCCCACGTAAACCCTGATCCTCACGGACTTGACTGGCCGTCCTATCCTTGACATTAAAAAACTGTCTGCTATTTTCCACACTCCACCTAAACACGACGAAATGAGGGAATACGATGAAGACAGTTGCGAAATCACTCCTAGCTTCTACTGCCATTCTATTATCCGCCACTGGATGTAGAAACGATAGCAGTCAAGAGGCATCAAAAACCAAAGTGGTCGACATTGCCGACAGTCAGATCAAATGGCAAAGTATCGGGAATTGCTGGGTTTACGCTTCTATCGGCTGGGTAGAGTCGTTATTGCTGCGATCTGGTCAAGAAGAGAGCAACTTCTCAGAAACATACCTAACCTACCGCCACTATCAAGACCAGCTAACCAACCGCAATATCGATAAACTACAGACTGGCGGATTCTGGGGAAATGGTTACCGTAGAGGCGCCATGGAACTTATCAAAGACTATGGGTTGATGAGAGAAGGCGATTTTATCGAAGGTGAAGCCAACGCAACTTTCAGCAACGTACAAAAAAGCGCTACGAATGCAGTCAACAAAAAATTAGCTGATGACGAATTCCGAACAAAATTATTCGCAGCCTCCGGCCAAGAGCGAGAAGATATGGTTATTGCTCTTTTGGATGAAGCCTTTGGCGTCAACATAAAATCGCTGGAAGCGAATGCCATAACTGCACAAAGTATCCAGTTTAACGATGAAGACGGTGTAGCCACTGATCTACTAGCAGAAATCAACAAATGGAATCTTGTGAATCACAAATCTTGGTGGAGCGACTGGAGAAGCTTATCGGGACTTACCCTTGATGCTTTACCTGCTGTTTCTGAATTTGACTTAACACCAACTCAACTCAATCACCAAAAACGTGTTATGAGCGCACTGAATGCTGGAGAACCAGTGGTTCTTGAGTGGTTTGTTGATTTTAATGCTCTCAATGATGAAGGTATTTTTTCTTTAGAAACACTCAAAGAAAAAGGCCCTGGCACTCAAGGGTATCACCAAACTGTCATAGAAGACTATGTGGTGGAAGTCCTTGAAGATGGTGTTTGGCAGGAGCTTCCAGAAGGAGACGTTAGCCAAGAAGACAAGGACCGGGCTGTCAGAGAAGGTCGGCTTAAGTACTTGATAGTCAAAAACTCATGGGGTGGCGACGACCGATTTGACCAAGCGAGCTATGTTGTCGCCGGCAAAAAAGGTTACCATAGACTCAACGTGGATTATCTTTACGGTTGGATGGGCCGCAAGGGTAGTGATGATGAGGTTACCTCTGGCGAAACAGGCCTACGAGGCTGGATATTCCCAACCTCCGAATACTAATATCCTACAGGGGCCTTTTAGGCCCCAGACCAAGCTTTCGCTGCTGCACAAAATGCCTAGCAATCCTCTTTTACCTTTCCTGTCATAGACCGATATCCAAGGGATACCTTAAATGATCGCTACATAAGGTCCTGCAGCGAAAGGAAGCAGATATTCTAAGGACTTCTCTCCATAAATTCCAAATCCTTTTAGCCACGTTTATGATGGCTTATGGTCATCTAGGGTATTCTGCATGCCCTGTGAGTCCTTCAACTATTTCCGTCAGCTCATTGCATCAAACCAACCCTCAGGCCCTATCGTTAAAAAAGCAAGTATGGGATAGAGTACCTGCCACGTTCATTCAGCAAGAGAGTTTTGATAGCGCATGGTCAGATATCGGTTGCGAGCAGAAAGGCATCGTTGATCGCTCGCTGAAGTCAGCAACGTTTCGCCTTAAAATAGTCGATGCAAAGCCAGGACAGCCGTTGGTATTTTTTTCTGCAACCTCTCTTCAAAGTCTGAGGTTGTTTGTTGGAAAAAATTTAGTGGGCGAACTAGGCGCTTGGGACCATGAAACCGGCCAACTATTGAAACCGACAAGAGGAAATACTCATATTTATTTTGTGGCTCCTGAGAGATCTTTTGAATTAATCCTCCAGCTTGGCTCCATCTCGAACATCTATGTTGATATCCCCCGAGTCTTTCTTAAAGAAGGGCGAAGCGCTAATAAAGAAAGGGATTGGAAAATCTTCCAAAAGTCTGCCGTCACCGGCAGCGTTTTGTTTATTAGTATGTATCACTTTATCATTTTCCTATTTTTACGTAGAAAAACCGAAAATCTATACTTTGGATTTTTCTGCCTTTTTGTCGCTATTCGCTTGATGTGCAGGTACGACTTCCGCGTTATGTTTGAACTCATGCCTTTCATAGACCTAAACAACCAGTATCGCATTGAAGTCTTTTGTGTCTACCTCATCACCATGTTCCTATACCTATTTTTCGGAAAAATATTTCCTCGAGAATTTAAGCCTTCTCTGATAAAAAATATTATTCTAGTTTCTATCGGTTTTCTACTGCCATCCATATTTTACCAATATCCCATGCTGTCTTCGATCAATCATCTCTACCTTTTGTTGATTGTCACCGCTATTGGTCCTATTGGTATTTGGAATCTGATCAAAGCGACTATCAAAGGCAGGTTAGGTGCCAAGTACGTGCTGACAGGCGCCACAGTATATATCACGTCTGTGCTTGTGGAAACCGCTGCTCTATTGTTAAAGATCACCTTGCCTAGTTTCAGCACCTTCACAATCCTAATATTTTTTGGAAGTCAATCCCTCTATCTCTCCTATTCATTTATGATGGCATACATAAGCCTCAAGCGATCGGAAGAAAAAAACTCAGAATTGATTACTGAGGTTAATCAGCTAAATACTGAGCTATCTCAAAAAAATAACGAGCTAGAAAGTATAAATAAAAATCTTGAAAGTATTGTTGATGACAGGACCCAAGAGATAAAATCTATCATGACTCATGTACCTATCGGCATCATGTTAATTAAAAACGATAATTTATTGATTGAAAAACCCTACAGTGATGACGTGAGCAATTTATTTGATAGTCAGGCACTAAAATCAGAAACCTTGCCCGGTATTTTTGCTAGTAAATTTTTAATGACAACTCAGGAAATCGATAGTTTAAAAATGGTGCTCTCTAGCTCCATTGGATCAGACGAGATTAATTTTGATGCAAATATTGGTCACCTTCCTCAAGAGCTAAAAACTAAAGAAAATCGTTATTATCGGCTTACCTGGTCATCTGTCGCCGATCAGTCCCATACGATTAAGAGAATTTTGTTGACCATCGACGATATCAGCTTAGTCAAAAGCACTGAAGCCGATCTAGCGAAAGCAGAGAGTGAAATGAACCTGGTTGCTGAGTTATTGAATTGCAAGGAATCAAGCTTACTCTCCTTTTTCAAATCCTTAGAAGACTACTTAGAGAGCGATAAATCTCTATTTCATAGGAAATCACTGGAAAATATTTCTGCTATCTATGCTAACCTTCATACTGCCAAAGGAGCAGCAAGCGCCCTTGGCTTGAAGGCCTTATCAGTAGCTATTCACGACTGTGAATCACAATTATCCCTTTGTCGAGACGATCAACTTTCCAATGAGTTCGATATTTCGTTTACCGAGTCTCATGACAAGATACAGCGCTGCCTTCAAGACTATTTGGACATCTACACGAAAAAAATTGGTAAGTCGCTGACGCCTCACTTAGAAATCAGTTACCATACCGCAGACGACATTTATGATGCTCTTAAAAGTTTTCATCCACGACCTATTTCTATCCTAAACTCCATTGCCATTCCTCTCGATAGATTTGGCAAGGATCTATTAAATGATCGGCATAGACTTGCAAAAAACTTGGGCAAACCAACACCCGAGGTTCGCATTAGTGCAAGTGGCTTTATTAATCGAGCTACAGCCAGGGCCATCGAACTTGTTTTCACCCATCTACTAAGAAATGCTCTGGATCATGGCATAGAAGATCCGTCCATGCGGACGAAAGAAGGCAAAAAAGCCGCTGGTACCTTATTTATAAATTTACGAGAGGAGCGCGATCACTACAAAATCGAGTTCTGGGATGATGGTGGCGGCCTTGACCGCGAGAAACTATCTAACCTCGCAAAATCAAAAAATCACTGGCCGCCTCAATTTGAGTCGACTGCACAGGATATTGTCGAGCTGATATTTATCGAAGGTTATTCAACGGCGCAAGAGCTCACAGATATTTCAGGACGCGGGGTTGGTATGGGATCTATCAAACAAAAGGTGGAAACTATGGGAGGCAAGCTCACCATAGACATCGTCAACGAAACTCAGCAACGCATAAATTTTAAAGTCTGCTTAGAGATACCTCTAATCTTGGAAAAGTCTAAAGAACTTCAGGTTTCTGTGTAGTGCTACTAAAGAGACCCAATAACTCTACGATAGTTTTCATGCAAATCCGAGGTACAATATGACAAAACGCATGGCAGACTTCAAAACCATTCTAGAATCTCTTAACCCTTCACCAAGGTCTGCACTCCGTAGGGTAATTACCCATACCATCGAACGCTGGGTCGAAGTACCAAGTTCCTTCGTTATGGCGGGATTGAAGTCGATAGCAATAGGTTCGAATTCATATTCAGAGACATAAAACTTGGGCTCAAGAAATACCTCTTTGTTAAGTTTGACCTCTGTTTTGGAACGTTGGCTGGCATCTATACTTTAACTATGATTTACAAGCATCATGAATTTAACCATCTCGATTATCTAGCTGAAACACTCTTGTACCTCTGGCAACATAATTACTCAATGTCTCATATTAATGCCTTGCTTGCGGGGAATTGGAAGGCTGTTTCTTACCATCTAAAGGTCAGTAGTATCGAAGATAATTTCGAGAGGAGTACCACATAGAGTCTTTGATCGAAAAGCTTGGACTTGAGGGTAAGGTATCTTCCGAATTCGGTGACAATTATGCTCAAGTTTATGAGATAGCATCCTTTTCTCCGCAATCTTTGGAAATTGAATATTATTTCAACTCGGATTTGCCTGGCGATGTTGGTGATCGTCTTGATATATTAGGAGTCAGGGTCTGACACATTCCATATGATTCATTCCAATTGATTTCCAAACCCCGGTCTTAGGGAGCAGTTATGCAAGGGTTAAAAACTACTTTCTACATTGTGTTTTTTACAATGTTTTCAGAGCCTATCTTCGCAAACGAGCCTGTTTTTACCGAAATCAATCACCAGTTAATTTTTGATGAAACAAAGCAACTCAGTCTCAGTGAGGTTCTTGATAAATCAAGAGACTCCATGTGGGAAGATAACAGTGCGAAAAAAAGTAGCTTTGGCTACGTTGCCCGTCACGACAATCATTGACCCACCCTTACCGGAATCAGAGGACCACCCTTACCGTTTTTTTTGACCCACCCATCCTACTGAGCGACCTAGCCTACATGACATGTTTTTTGGATAAAAACCGCCACCTCCTGAGTTAAAATACTCAGATGCATAAACAATAATTCGAGGTGGCTAAATGTGTAGG
>JABSRP010000053.1 GCA_013215145.1 Pseudobacteriovorax sp. | reverse complement strand
AAATTGAGCTTGCAAAGATGGCTTAATCTATGTCAAGAGATTGGCGGGAAGTTGGGTTTCCGGGTTGGCAATACACTTTGTAAGTAAAGTATATGACACAGCCTATAATGGTCATATAGATCGGCATAACCAACAAAGTACCAATCCCAAAGGTGAAAATCGTGATGGGAAGAGTAATGATAAAGGCTAAAAGTGAAAAAACAAAACTAAAGAACACTAACGAAATCAAAAATGGAATATTTTTGATAATACCCATTAGACCAGCTTTCATCCCTTCCGAAAAGCTCGATTCATCTTGAGTAATCAGCTGACCACCTAAAAACAGAGTCCCTAGAATTAGCAAACACTGGATGATCGAAACAGGAAGTAAAAACGCCATAGACTTGATTACAGAACCAATTATAGCATCAACATCCGGTTCAGGCATCTGCTCTAAGTGTTTTTCTACCAGTGATTGCATCTCCGCTTCATCTACCTTTCCTGTCAAGACATCTGGGTTTGACATCATCTCGGTAAACATATTTAGCGGAAAAATGTCTCCCATTGCTCCTGTAAAAAATATGGCTATAAAGATCGCACCAACGACTAAATAGAGCACGAACTGAATCAAGGAAATACCTAAAATCGGCTTCCATTGGCTAAATACTGAGAAAAACGTATCTGAACTTAGATCCGATCCATCTTCAATCGCACGACATAACTTAAGAAACCCTAGATATAAAAACGGAGCAATCATCATTCCGATCAAGGCCAAGGGACCTAGGAGGGAGAGTCCGGTTAAGAAAATCATAAGACCGAAGCCAGTCAATCCAAGTACCAAAAAATTTGACAGAAGCATAGAAAATGATCGCTTATATATGGATATTGGCATACCAAATGGCACCTGATGAATCTTGATTTTACGGGGCATTTTGACCTCAACTAGTGGTTTATAATGATAATTCTGTCAAAGAATTAGGATCAACGTCCTGTCGAAACTAAAATACTTGGTCTAAGGACAGCAATTTCTGTGCCCCACAGGATTGGCGCTCAAAATTCGATAAACTTCTAATTAAGATGACTATTTTCCGGTGAATCGGCTTTAAATCATGATCCCGCAGACAGAGGTCACGAGGTAGAGACGATCAAAAAAAATTGGCGTTCATTACTAACGATAATCAAAGGCTAATTTGATTCTTCATCAAGCCAGATATCTTTTTTACCGATAAGCGACCGCACGTTACAAATTAGAGGGAATCATGAAGCGAATCTTAGTAGCAAGCTTATTGCTTGTAGCGTCAGCGTGTTCAGAAAAAGAAGATAAAAGTGACAATAGCAGCCAGGCTGCAGCTGGTGGAAGCTGCTTAACCGTAGAATTCAATAGTGACCTTGAAAGCTGTTATCAAATAAGCCCATCATCAGCGACTTTTTCACAAGAGTGCCAACTGTTAGGTGGTACATTTCAAGCTAGTTCCTGCGATGAATCAAAATACGATAAAGTTTGCGAGCAGCCAACAGAAGTTTCTGTGAATGGCGGACCAGAAACCACCGTCATATACAGTTACTATCGAAAGGCTGAAAGCGAAGTATTGTGCGCTGGCGAAGAAAAAGACCTATAAAGTCAAGAATTTTTAGCTCACAAAACTAGCTAAGCGATCGATGAACTTACCTTGATTCATCTATCAAGTTAAGTTCATCCACAAATATAAAATCGCGCCATATTCTAATTTTTTCTATTGACGACCCGGTCCAAGAACCTCGCCACGCTCGCTTCTCGAAACCATCTAAACAGAAAAAAAGGTTTTCGGCTGCGATAGACTTAGGATTTTCGGAAAATAGCTGTGATGTAAATCCATAGGAATAGAAATCGAGATCTAGTCGATTCTCTAAGGATTGAATGGCAAGGTCGTCGGTCACCTTTAAAAAAGTCTCATTCTCTTCGGTATCAACATTATCGACTATCCGATCGTTTACGAGAGTCAAAGAGCTGACCCAGTCGGACCTGGAGTCACTAGCAGTTGCCACATAAATCAGCTTTCCGCAAAAATGATTAGTCTCAGAAGCTGAAACCTCAAATGTAAGTAAAAGAAGCAATATTACGATATATTTAGCCATTTTTTCTCCTCTCGATATAGAGAAAACAGCCTAAGACTAAAAACCAAATCTGTCAAAGCTACTTATTAGATAGTTAATGGAAAATTATTAGGATACCTTTAGCATAGCGACCGATATATTTGCTTTCATTTTTCCAATCTGTTCAGAGATATTAAACGCCTTTAGAAACTCTGATCTTTTTTATCATATCGTTGTGCTTGGTTTGCAAGCTCTCGGAGCCTTTCCAACTTCAGCGAAACTTCATACTCATCCTTTCCTGTATTCATCTTTTCCAGCGAAACAATGAGATGAGATAAAGCTAAGATACTCTCATCACAACTACTGTGAAGTAAGGAAATCTCATGGAATATAGGCTGAACTAGTTGCGTACCTAAGTCGGTACTTTTATCTCGAACTAGGTCTGCCAGCTGCTCATAGTATCGTTTGAGCTGTTCTTGGTTATGAGTGATGTGATCAAAAACATCATCTGCAGCTGAAAGGTACCGATAGTAGGTTAATTCACCCTTAACTAAGTTCTTCTCCAAACAGCTAAGCAAATGGGAACGTTGAGATCGTGCCTGAGACTCTATCTTGACAGACTTTCGTATCATCTTTGCCGTCAACTCAAAAGTTTCCAATTCATCGATGATCTTATTGTAGATTGATGACTCTTTTTCCTGCTCTATGGCCAGCCTACTTTTATCTACAATGGCACGACCTAGAAGAATATCTCTACGAAATTTCAGATTCAAAATTGCAATCATTGCAGTAGATAAAAAAACAGAGACTAAGGCAAAGCTCAAAAAAGCCGATTCTCCGAATACTAGAACAGAGCTGAGACAAAAACCCAAAAGAGCCGTTGAAACAATAAATTCTTTGCGTAATAGCAGAATTTTCAGTGTCTCGACGACGGAGAAGGGCTCGTTATGTTCAGTCATGTTGTTTTATCCGACTGCGATAGACGTTAACTAGTTCATCAAATTTTACGTTAAATTGATCCAATTGGCCTATAATATTCCCTATTCCATCTTTGCCTGCAGAAGATAGACGTTGAGTTTTTCTAAACTCGCCACGTATCTCTTCGATTCTGACTTTCTCTCGATCGTCCAAGCGATCGATGAGTTCAAGGAATCGTAAAAAATTGAACTCTGCAGAACTGGTAAGCAACTGCGACTCAAAACGATAATGATCGATCACACGATCCAAAAGTTCCGACTCATTCATAGCAGGTTGAATCCCTCCCATGATTTTATTCATATCCCGATAACTACCTTGCAACAGAAATCCTGGCTCGGTCCGAAATGAGTCATCCTGTGCTGCCGAGGCTATGTAGCTTTGATTAACAGTCTGAACAATATTTCGTACGAATACGCACTTCACTAGCATATTGGCTAAGTCTTGATGACCTTCAGACACGGAACGTTTTACAAGAGTCCCTAAGTCCTCATGATTTTCTTCCGTCAGTTCGATGAGCTTTTGAGTCTCTGTTTGGTCAATATTTGTCAATTTCGCAAGTACAGGGTGGGAGGTAAGGCAGTTTTCTATATAAGATCGTAGAAACGCATCCTCCGAACCACTTAGCATATCACCTAAATTATATATATCGGCTCGGTTTGATAACATATCTGGGATACGAAAGACCTCACCCGTCTCGGTATATGGGTTTCCTGCCATGACCACTGCAATACGCTTACCTCGAAAGTCATAGGTCTTCGGACTACCTTGCCAAACTCCCTCGATTTTCCTCTGGCCATCACATAATGAAATAAATTTTTGAAGAAACTCAGAGTGGCAGTGTTGGATATCATCGATATAAATCATAACATTATTCCCAAGTTCGAAACCAAAGTTAAGACGCTCAATTTCTAGCCGAGCCGTCGCATTTGGTGCCTCCTGTGGGTCCAAAGATGTTACACTGTGACCAATCGCTGGGCCGTTAATTTTTAAAAATATCAGACCCAGCCTCTGAGCCACATATTCCATTAATGTGGTCTTCCCGTAGCCTGGGGGTGAGATCAAAAGGAGCAGACCCATCAGATCAACACGCTTATCATTTCCATAGCTTCCGATTTGTTTTGCAAAGTTTTCACCAATTTTTGGCAGGTATGATTCCTGAATTAACTGATTGCGAACAAACGATCCAAGAATTTTCGGTTGCAGCTGATCAAGTTTAAACGATTGCCGATATTGTTTGATTAAATTTTGCTTTTCGATCTGGAAGTTTAGAAACGCGTCTCTTCCATCTTCTAAATAGGTTTCCACCTGAGAAAATAATTCAAATACATAAGTATTAAGTTTTCCTTGATCAAGGTTTTCGTGAGTTCCAATGAGTCCATCTACACTAAATATGCTACTGTTGACTAGCCTTTTCATCTGGAAATTTTGATTATCTGCTGCCGTAAATTGTAATTCCAAAGCTATAATCACTGATTCCAGTACAAAGTCGTCTTTTCCACTGTTAAATGTCTTTTGAAATTGTTGCAACCAATCAAATAATATCGCAATTTTATCACCTAAGTGATCAACCCCATCCACCAGTGAAAGGATTTTATCCTTCAGATCACCTTGCTTGATCCACTCGGTAAACTCATTATATAATTCGTAGGACTCTTTAGCAAAATAGTGGTCCCGGTGATCTTCCTGTAGCAAAAATTGATGTGCTAGGTAGTGAGCTACTTTATGATCATAGCCTACATAATCATCCAAATTAGATGCCGAAAGAAAGTTTTTGATTTCGCAACGAAGTTCTTCAATATAGTCGTTTTTTGGATTACGAGCGAGATTTTGTTTTTGTATTTTAGACCAAGACTGGATTTTTTTAAGAATGACGCTTAAACTGTCATTTTCCTCATATTTAGAGAATAAAAATCCTAGCGCTCGTGTTACAGGATGAAATCTCTGTACAGGGTCATGAGCGAGAATAGGAAGTATACGACCGATAATTCTATAGCCATCTCTATCGTGTACGCCTTTTTCATAGCCTTCGTCTAACCTACTCTGCATAAAAGAAAGGATATCTTTTTCGAGGGCTTCATCCTCTACACCGTCTAGACTACTTGAGTTAGAGAGCAATTGACTTAAATTTAAAGGCCTCTCGCCAGCATATAGACTCTGCACATAATAATAAGCGAGATAAACCGATCGATATACTTTTTTTGTCTCACTGACGACTGTTTGTTGAGACAGAGTTTTTGAAGAGTTCAAACTTCCTTCTGGAATAGCCTGAAAAAAATCAGTACTAGATATATGAATATTGGGTCCATCGCTACGCTCAATAATGGAGAGATCCACCGACAGGTCACTCACTTGAAAACTATGCTGACCCAAAGTTATGATATTTTCACCAAGTTGAAATAAATCCTGTTTATCTTTCAGCTGCCTTAAGGCATCTTGCCTAATTTTTTTAAGCTGCCCCCTTAAATCCTCAGCTTTCACCGTCTCACCTAGTTTAGCCATCTCATCAGCAACTGTTTGTAATCTGGTAACCATACTGTCGGTGACGAAAAAAGTAGAAATCTGTTGACACGTTTCGAGGTGGATCGAGCGCTTTTTTATACTTTTCAAAAGACGCGCTCCAGAGTCCATCATTGCCATTATTTTTTTATTGCTGGCTTCTTGTATTTGAACCCTTTTTGACTGAAACACGGAAAAATATTCATCACGTTTTTCAGCAAGATCATTTAGATAGTCTGGAAATTCGGAAAACTTAACCTCTAGTGATTCTAGATTGCCGAGAACTCGATCAAGAAAGTTATCACAATCTTCTAGAGATTCAACTTGCTCCAGGTAACTAGAAACCGATTGCGACAGAAGAGTCATTTGCGCTTGGTACTCGGTTCCTAACTCCTCGTGAAGCAGGTTGGTTCGAATAGATTTGAATTTTGCTTTAACTTGATTTGACCCGGCAATAAGTTGAGATAATTGTTCAATGATTTGAACCGAATCCTTCGGATCGGAAGTAGCCAAATCGTTTATAAGATCCGTTAATGTATTTAGGTGAAGAGTATATTTCGCGATTTCAGCATCAACATTTTCTAGATCTTTTGAGCGTTCTACGGACTCCATAGACAATAAGATCTGCTCCAAACGATCATGAAATGGCTGAACCGCTTTTTGGCTCATAAGAAATCGACTACAAGAGCTCGTTAGCTGATCCAGCTCTGCTTTAAGTCGTCCCTCAAGAACTTCCAACCCTTCGGCATTTGCAAACTGATTTTCCGCCAGTGAGAGAACCTCACCCAATTGCAATCTAAGATCGGTGATCTTTTCAATGAAGGGATCAATAGTTTCGAATCCCTCTATCTTTATGGCATCAATAAGATTTTGTACATTGATCTCAGCCTCTTGAAAATCTTTATGACTTTTTTTCTTTGCGCTAATCACCTTTTCAAATTCATCGACGGCAGAAGTAGCAGTGGACAGAAGATCAGCTAATTTTTGTTTTATTTGGGAAAACTCTTCTTCACTAAACCAATAATGCCTATCCTGAGACTCTCGGATGAACCTCAATAATTCATTATATTCCGCTAAGGTATTTTCTTCTTTTTTAGCTAAATTGGTTATCTCCCACAGGTCAGAAAAACCATCAACCAATGTTTTATTACCTATGCGCGCCATAGAAGATTCATCAGAAGCTTCAAAGACGCTAGCATCTTCGATAAACGATGTGCTCCATGTTTGAATACTATGACTCTTCATAGGTTCTTGCGAAGCCCCAAAAACCACCATCTTTCCGTTACCAAATATAGCATATCCATGACAGGTAATAGGTTGACCTACCGTTTTTTCAATACGGTTATATTGGATTAAGATATATTCGCCCATCTCGTGGTCATGAAAGGCATAAAGTAGATCTTCTCCATTCAGGCTTTCTAAACACTGTTGGAACTTCATATCGCTTCGTTCTAGCGAAAACGAACGGAAAGTACCATTCCTTAGATAATAACCGTTAGGAAACATCAGTCCATCGTTTTCAGGCAGTGCGATTCCACAGTTTTTTAGATCCTCTACCTTTTTAATGGTTTCGTTTTTATCGTTATATATAAAGTATCGGGCATCTTGCTCTCGGTAGGGAAGTATCTTGAGAATAATAATATGATCCAATACGGCGTATTCGATAACCGCATCGTCTAAGGTTTGATCCGTTTCATCAACAGATTCTTGAAGAATCGTATGACCGATTTCGGTGTTATCCTCGATCCTTATCGTAAGCGATCCACCCAAGCAGTCAACAAACAGTCGATCTGAAACGTTAATATGAGGTTCACCAATATACACATGATCATCGCGCGTGATACGTTCCCAATCAAAACTATATTGGGGTGGATCAGCGACTTCAAAATCTGATCTATTATCAACATAAGTTAGTTTATCATCGGGATTAATGGCCCATTTGAAGACTTTTTTATCTCTACCGCGCCCCACATGAAAGATCATGTACAAAAATGTTTTTTTCTTCAAAAATCTAGCAAATCGGCAATCTTTGTAGAATTTAGTCAAATCGGAAAGATCGCGATAGAACTGTTCATCATCAATAAGTGTCGCTTCGACCTCTTGAAATCTATCGTCTATATATTGATAGGTTCTAAAAATATCAGAAACATTTACCGAAGATTTTAATCCAAAATGGACCTCAAACGCCATAAGTAACGTATCCCCCTGAGCTACCATATCGCGAGCCACACAGGGGATAGGTGTATTAACTCGATCCGACGAAAGAATCTTGTTTTCGATAGTTCCAAAGGTATCTTTACGTCTTAGATTGAGATCCGTTAGTATCGTCTCAAGGGCTTTGCTTTGTGTTATCAGTCTTTTTCTAATGATATCAAAGTTGCCGCCCGTAGCTGTAAGCGTATTACTGATAGTCACTACTATACCTATTTATTAAACAATATTTGCGAAGACTGATCATTGATCCCAGCGGACTCAGCATCTTTAAGAAGTCCAGATATAACACCCTGAATCGACGAATCCTTTGTCTCACTATGCAATTTATTAAGTAGTCCCGCGATACTATAATCTTTCATTGCTTTTGACCCAACACCAAGAGTATCAATGACTCCTCTTAGCTTGGTCATCAACTCACCGTTTCCATCAGATAAAAAAACATCCTTGACCTGATTTAAGACTCCATCTTCTGGAAAACGAGCTTCAATTGACTTGCTATTACTCACTGCCGAAATTAGTTTATCGAAGAATATTTGGTCACCTCCTACGATGTCAATCTTTGCATTTTCTAGAGCCTTACTAATCACCTGAGCATTATTTTTTGCTATATCGCGACTAACAGTCAATTTTTCAAGAGCCAGTTCTTGCTGGACATTAAGCCTGGCTTTAAACTCTTCGTGCTCTCTTCCCACCTCGTCTAGATCATGCATAGCCTTGGCCTTATCAGCAATAATTTGCGCTTCAGAGGTTCCTTTTTCCCGAATGGCCTCGGCTTCAGCTCTAGACTTGAAGGTCAAGGCATGAGCTTCGGCCTCTCCCAGCTTCCGAACAGCATCAGCATCAGCTTCTTTTACTTTCACCTCAGACAAA
Source organism: Pseudobacteriovorax sp. (assembly GCA_013215145.1). Taxonomy (GTDB): domain Bacteria; phylum Bdellovibrionota_B; class Oligoflexia; order Oligoflexales; family Oligoflexaceae; genus DT-89. The sequence goes on along the minus strand of JABSRP010000053.1, from coordinate 35,471 downwards.
CCTACCGCAGCAGATTCGGCAATGATCCCTTCGGCTAGGATTTTTTTTGCGTCGGCGATCTGATTAGATGTAGCAAGCTCAGCTTCCGCGCGTATTGCCATTTCATTAGCTGCATATTTTGCTGCTTTTTCTTTGGCTTCAGCAGATTTAATTTCGGTTACTAACTTTTCTTCAGCATTGGCCTCCGCCGCTGTTAATTGTACTGTTTTGTTTCTGTTAGCAGTAGCCAATGCTACCGTATCCTTAGTCTTTTCTTCTTCCTCAGCCACTGATCGTTCTAGTGCCACACGCTGTCTAATGATTTCTTGAATCGTTTTCTTCTGATCTTCAACCGCTCTCACTTTTTCGATATCTGCAAGCGCAACTAGTTTTTCGCGGTCAGTCTTTTCAAGATCTCGTTCTTTTTCAACTCGCTCTGTCTCAACAGCAACCGTGCGTTCCTTACTTTTTTTAGCAACTTCAACCTGACGTTCCATATTTTCCGCTGCAATTCGTAATTCCTCGTCAACGCGGATCTTTGCAAGTTCGGCTTTTTGCCTTTCTTCTTGGATGATTTTTTCCTGCTCAGCATTTTCTCTCGCCTGGAGAATGGCGATTTCGGCTTCCTGACGCGCCTTAGCCTCAGCCCTCTGTCTGTCTAGCTCAAGAATGCGCTCCGTTGCTTCCGTTTCACGCTTTTCTTTCTGCTCTTTCAACTCTAATGTGATATCAATAATCTTTTTTATACCGGCTGCATCTTGAATGTTGTTTGGCTCAAAAAATTCGAGACCTGTTTGTTCGAGATAGTCAATGGCTGTATCTTCCAGACTGTAGCCATTGAGGTTTTGCCCTATCTCCTGAACAATTTTTTCTTTGAACAAAGCGCGTTCCTGAAAAAGCTCTTCGAAATCGGTCTTCTTGCCTACTGTTTTCAAAGCTTCCGAAAATTTGGCCTGAAATAGTTCATCCAAGGTTTCTTTCTGGGAGGCTCGATCAACTCCAATACTTTGAGCAACGTTGCGCACGTCTTCTACTGTATTATTGACTCTGATATAGAAGTTAACTGAAATATCAGCTCTAATATTATCTTTGCATATCAGACCATCTTTTCCACGCCTTTCAACCACAACTTGTTTGGTCGAAATATCCATAACCTCAGCACGATGGATGACAGGGATTACGACGCCTCCTGTGAAGCTAACAGCCATATTCTTTTTGAACGGATTAATAATAATCAGAGCTTTTCCTGGTTCAACCTTTCTCAGGAAACGCGTTATGAAAAATACGATTCCCAAGATAAACAAGCTGACACTTGCAAAAATGACAATTCCTGAATTAATAAAAACATTTTCCATACCTGAAACCTTCTACTAAGTAATATGTTTATGAATGTAATAGGTGTTATTTTTTTTGTCATGGCGTACCACAACAGCCAAATCATCCTTCACAAGGGTTTCCTCATCAATGCTGCGGACATCTAATATAATGGGCGAGCCGCCATCACGAAACTCTGCTATTCCAAAACTCTGGTCCACCGAGCTCGAAGTGACATGTACAGTCTTTCCTTCAATCGAAAACACCTTTTGTCGATTTAATCCTCGAAAGAGAGGAGCAAAAGGCGATGACAGTAGCCTTGCCAACAACGAGGAAACAATCACTACCGGAATACCAAATACCACTAGCCGTATGCTATCGGTCCAGGTGGGAATCACTGAATCGGCAAGGTGATTAAGGTTTATAGATAAGATTAGGGCGCTTAAGGCAAAAAAGCTCAGCCAAATAGAGCTTGGAACTCTACCAATTCCAAATAGGTCTAAGACCTTACCCAAAGCTGAAACGTCGCCTATCTCGAAATCTAGGTCCAAACCATCTAAGTCGAAAAACCCGACTATGGTACCCACCCAATAGAGAATCGAAAGTCCAAACAGAATTGAGAAAGGCAAGCTTGGTAAGCGAAACGCTAAACTCAAAAAGTCCACGATAACTCTCCTTTTCCCTCATCTCGGACACGGGGATCAAACCATGAAATCGGATCCCTTATATTGCGCCAAACACCTATAAACACAGCCGAAAAACTATCTTCATACTTTATCAGCTCATCAAAGTTCTGATGCTAAGCGGTACTGCCAAACGAATACCTATAGTATGTCTTCCAAGATTTGAGATCGCTGCTATCTATATTTATGCGAACTGTCTCTAATAGGACGCTAAATAACACGAGATATTGCATTTTTTTTCATTTACGCCAATATGGCTATATTAAAAAACACAGTTTCGCTCGGCCCATCAAAGCTCTAAGGGTTTCATTTTCTGGGGATTCATTCTTAATCGGAAAAGGGGAAGATAGACTCGGTTTTTGAAGGGTGGATGCTATGTAAGAGACATAAGGTCGAATAAGCTGTGGTCTACCCTTCAGGCAGACCACCTTTATGCGGAATCTAGCCGTTTAATTCGGCAAGGAATTCATTGGAAACTTCTAATTCTTCATCGAAACCATCGCCTTCCACCTCTAAATCGTAGGAATCATCACCAACAAACTCGATTTCTGCAGTCACATTGTTAACTTCCATAGTTAAAATACCTGACTGTGGTAGAAGAACTTGAGACACACCCTCTATATTGGCCCAATTTCTGATGATCTTTTCTGTGATAACACCATCGCGCTCGATAGTTTCGATCGTCTTGCAATCTACGATGTTAGTACTATCCTCAACAAAGGCTTTCTTACATGTATTATCTGCAGTACCCACAATAACTTGGGTATATGTATCGGAACTGAGAGATTGGATGATGACACCCTCAGGAGTTACTTCAAAACGATTTACCTGCCTAGTAAAGACCTGAGTCTCGTTTTTGACGCGACCGCAAAGCCCATCAATCTCAGCTACCTTCATTCCGGGTATAACTTCAATAGCGTTTTCACACTCGATAAATTTCTGCATGCTTCGTTTGACTTCGACTTCTATAATCTGATTACCAGCAACTTCGCCTAGTTTATCTAAAGTTTCTTTAATCACAATTTGGGTGCATTCCTCAGGATAGGACGTCTCTTCCTGCTGTATGTAGACTAATCCTCCGTTTACTTTTGCTTTCGCCGTAGGATCTAGCGCATCCTTCATACAGGTACTTGCTGTCACCGCTAGTTGATCGGTAGTTGTCATTGCGAATGGGACTAAACTCGTAAAGTATAGGCTGAAAAGGTTATCTTCATCGTCGTCCAACTCATCTTCATCAAATTCAAGAGTGTAGGCGACATCTTTCCCATCTATATCTGCAGACACTTGTGCAACCGTGGCAGCAATTTGTTCGGAGAATGGACTAAAATCATCTACAAGTTCTATCTGTCCTGGGATGATAGCATCAGCCTCTTGAACGGATTCGCTAACATCTTCAACGGCCGGATCAACGGCATTTGGATCTTGAACCTCAGCCACTACATCAGCAGCATTAGCATCAAAATTTGTTTTATCTTGTTTTTCTGATTTACATGCTGTTCCTAAAATTCCTACTACAAGTAATAAGTGCTTTGCTCGAATCATCATAACAGTTTCCTTTCAATTAACGTCTGTTGTACTTTTGTTCCAAAAATTCAAGATCATCAGCAATCACTTGTTTCCGTATTCAAGCAATTCTGCAGATTACTAAAGAGATAGGATGATCTTTCTTAGAAAGAAATTTTGGACATCTCTCTTTTATCTACAATCGTTGATTGTCATGTTTTCTTGGCAGTTGTATCTTTTCTAAAGCAGATAATATACCATCTGTATGTGCCTTAAATGATATGGTTGGTAACCAAATCTGTTTGAACCTTAGACATTTCATCCCCAAAAACTTGACAATTCCAGGAAAAATGTCAAAAAATCTACGTGAGGTAATGAACATTTTGTCAAATTCACTTAACACTCTGAACAAGATTTTTTAAGTCTAGTAACGTAAGCGAGAAACGTCTGTTTAATATAATAGAATAAAGTTTTGCAGAAATCATTTTTTGTTATAGTATCTAGGAACTTAAATAGAGGCAGCTCCCCTTCACATGGGGAGCAATCAATTCATAATTGATGTGTTCATCTAAAAAACAGACCTATCGCTAGTACTCTCTCGTACCTACTAGCTTACCCCAGTTATACATCCGTGTTTCTCCGGCAGAAGTCTGAATAAATCGATAGCCATAGGAGGTAAAACTTGAACCAACATCCACATCAAGACCCAGTTGATATATCTTAGTATCCGACACATCTCCTTGTCCGTCTGTATTTTCATACTCAAGCTTATACGTTCCAGCAAGGCTTTCATCGGCGGAGATAGCCTGTCCAGCTTCGGCTCCCTCTCGGCTTTGCGTAGCAAAATCCCAGGAATTACCAACGATTGTCGTCAGGTTAAACAGCAAAGGGCTGCCGTCTTTGTCATAAATAAGAGAGATTCTTCCCTTACCCACAAAGGAGCAGTCGTTGTTGGTAAGAACGCACTCATCATAGGCCGACGGATTAGCTGCGGTTCCCGATGGAGTATTCAAGAGATCTTCATTCTGTTCTTTTAGATTTAACTCCAAGGTATACCCACGAATCGAGCCTGCTTCGCCGACAAATACAAAGTTTTGGGCACTAAATTGTCTTACATAGAAAAAGGCTCCGTTCCATGTCTCAAACTCGTTATGCTTACGTCCCTCGATATTGTCATCGATATGAAATCGCAAAAGACTACCGACATCGATAAGCATGGTGATCTGTGGGCTATTAGAATCATCTTCAGTGATAGTGATTCCGCCAGTGATCTCATAATCTGCATTCGCGGTAGGATTTTCTCCAGTGTATTGTGCTGTCAGATATATGGTTTGAAGCTCTCCCTCGGCGGTACCTGTCGCGTCAGCAAAGGTTGATCTTGCAAAGCTTTCACCAGCTTCCGTTTTATCGGAACCTTGGGCCGACTTGGTACAGTAACGCTCCCACTCAACCACATTGTGAGCATTTTCGTCGGAATCAGGGACGTCAGCTCTTTGGACGTACCCCTGTACGCAACCCGATGCCAAAGCATCATTCCGATAACTAACCTTCAAGGTATCGAAACTACCGACCTGGGACACGTTAATAAACGCAATAGGATTCTTCTCAACCACTGGTGGCTCGCCAGTGTCCGATGTTTCCGTTAGCGGACAAGCTTTTAGGACTTCACCCGTTTCGGGATCAGTTGCGACAGATCCATCATCATTTAACGCATCAACCTGTTCGATAATATTACCGTCGACATCGACACCGCACGGACATGGATCTGGTAAGACATCTCCTGCCTCGCTATAGCATCCAATTTCAGTAAAAAAGTTGCTCATATCTACCCGATTTCCCACAATCCTAAGCGGTTTACCATCTGGGTTGACAAAAATGGGAACCTCTTCGCTGGCACTGCTGTCTTTGAGCACCATTTTTGTTATATAAATCGTCAGTTCATCGGCTCCGCCACCCAGAGAGCGCTTGCCAAAATAGTATTTTTCGTTTGGATCTGTGGGTTCGGCAACTCTAAGTCCACTTGTGGCGGTTTCTCCGGAGGCGGCACTGACTCCGATCCGAAGGACTCCAACGCCACTGTCCAGAAAACCGTCTTCGTTAAACTCTGTTCCACTCGTAGCAGAAACATCTCCGTCTTCCTCATCTTTACTCCCGCAAGATAGAGTCAGACTAACTAGGACGGTGAAAAATATCCCAGATGGTAAATAAGACCTCATATCAAATTCCTTTTTTGATCCGATTTAGCAGCAAAACCGTGTAACCTTCGGTTGCTGATAGTTGTCGGTAGTAAAGGTTTGCCTATGAGAATTAATCGTTTGAGTTTAGGAGCTTGAATCCATAAACTCCGAAAATCCTTATTAAGTCAGAAACTTAAAAAGTTACTTGTTTAAACTTAGATCGATACCACTGACTAATCTGAAGTATTTTGTGTTCTATCGTCACGTTGTTGAAAATTTTGTCGCAATAAATTTATTGCCAAAACGTCAGTATTCACGAAGCCATATCTGGCTATGTTTTAGTGAATAAGGGCAACGTTTGCTATAATAAGAAGACGTTTCGAGTCTGACAATTAGGGATGATAACTTACACATGCCAGCCTTTCAGCATAGAACCCAAATTGCGGTAGCGAGCCTAGTATTAGTTGTCACAGCTCAAACCAGTTGCTACTGGGCTCACAAAGATGATGTACTGCCCACATCTCCCATCTCAACACCTATTACATCCCAGGCAGGCTTGACCAATGTTATAGCCAGAGCAGTCAAGCATGTGGATATAACCATTACCATCAGAAGCCCGCTCAATTGTGCCAACACGGTCCCACTTTTCCGAACAAAGCTCGAACTCCGAAATCATAAAAATCATGTCATTAAAGAAGTAGAACCTCACGATTATCGGGTCACGATGACTGAAAGATTGGAAGATGGCAAAAAGCACAGGCTACTGTTTTTGAGTCTCGATGGTCATCGCGTAGAGAAGGAGTTCATAGCTACACAAAACGATATACATCAAGAATTCAAACTTCCCTGCCGCTCTTAATAAAACGATAAAGTTATGGCTTATTTGCCATAAGTATATAGTAGTTATACCCCCGAAATTTCTCGCGCTAATCTACAAACCAAATCGCATTAAAGAACAGAAAGAAACCTTTCTTGCTACGCATGGAAAATTTGCTAAAAGATAGCTTTAACTTTCCGATTGCCGAAAGACAAACTATAAAAATATTTTTTTGGAATGCGATTGCCGAATATAACTAAGACAGTATTTTTACTCACTCTAACCTTGGCTATAGGGTCTGTTAGCAATTCTTGGGCTAAATCAACCAGACACCAAGTCGCGATAGGAGACATATCTGAAAGCAAAGTCTCTCTCGATGCAGAATGGAATTTCTACTGGGGAATTTTTCTATCGGAGTTAAACCGTGAATCACGGAAAATTCAAAAGTCTCTCAAAGTCCGTATACCTACTAAGTGGGACAAACTCTCAAAACAACACAATTTTATAAAGAAACAAGGTTTCGCGACCTACGAACTATTTCTAGACCTAAAAAAACCAAGAGGGCTTATTTACCTACGCGTTCCCGAGCTGGGATCATCTTGGAGGATCTTCGTCAATGGGAAGTATATTGATTCCAGCGGCGTGGTGGGAAAAAGCAAAGCCACATCTGCCGCTGGACGAGGAGCGACCTACGTCCCCATTAGGTCCGATAAAAAGGGTATTGCGAAGATTTGGCTTGAAGTTTCTGCCTTTCACCACAATTCGGGTGGGCTTTGGACTCCTATGTCTCTACACAAAAACTCTTTTTTCTTTGACGAGTTCATCGACGAAATCAATTTCAATGGCATCGTAATTGGCTTTATTGCCATCATGGGAATATACCATTTAATACTATTTATGATACGATCCAAGAGTAAGGCTCCCTTATACTTTGGGTTGTTTTGCATAGCAATTGTATCGAGGCGCATCAGCACCGCAGATGGTAACCTTTTAATTCGTAACTTTCCTAATATCGATAGCGAATGGTTTAAAAAATTGGAATTTTTGGCCATCGTCATTGGTGGACCCTTATTTATGTCCTTCGTGAAAAGCAGCTACACAAAATATTTTCCACGGGGTGGAAAGGTTATTTGGTTTGCAGGTATCATCGGCTGTATGATAGTTCTTATAGGAGAGCAAGAAACCTATGGGAAATTTCTGCCATTTTTTCATCTCATTATTATTCTCAGCGTCATCTATTCATTCACAACAATGTTCCGCGCTGCCTACAAAAAAGAAATTGGGGCTTCGGTAGCTATTGCTGGAGCAGCAATTTTTTTCTTTAGTATAATATACGATATTCTGGTTTCTATGGCATATATCCAAGGATCTTGGTTGCTATCTTACGGGCTCATGCTACTTATCCTTTTTCAAGCTAGTAATATAGCCATGCGCTTTTCTAATGCTTTTGCTCAGGTTGAAAAAGATGAGACCACCATCAAAGGATTGAACAAAGAATTAAATGAACATATTGAAAATTTAGATAGAAAAGTAGCAAGCCAAACTAGGCATATTAGATCCGTTCTAGACTCCCTCAGGCAAGGAATTTTTTCGATTTCAAATGATAACCTCACTATTGATCCTGAATACTCTAGTGAGCTTGAGGTGATTTTAGCAGGTCGTCTATCGCCTAAAGTTTTGTTAAGGGATCTACTCTTTGCCCATAGTAGTTTGGATACCAATGAAAAGAACCAGGTGGAAGCTACCCTTCAGTCGGTTGTGGGACAAGATGCTATTGTCTTTGAGGCCAACGAACATCTTTTACCCAAGGAAATTTCGATCGGGAGTGGTGATGAGGCAAAATACCTCGATATCGATTGGTCTTATATTATCGATGAACATGATTCCAGTATTGAAAAAATCATCGTTGCAGTCAGAGATTCCACGGAAATCAGACGATTAAGGGCAAAGAACGAAAAAGTAACCAGCGAGCTAAAATACCTCCACGAGATCATCGAAGTAAAGCCAGAAAAATTTCGAGATATCATCCAAACCAGCCGCAAGTTAACGGCTTCATGTCGCGACTCTATTCAAAATGAAGGGCTGGATAGGGAGTCAAGAATTAACCTTATTTTTAGAAACATGCATACATTGAAGGGGTTAGCTCGCACTTACAAGTTCAGCTTTTTGGCCGAAAAAACTCACCATGCAGAAAACAGATTTTCCCAAATTAGGGATACACCGTCCCTATGGGATAGAGAGCAAATGTTGTCAGAAGTCCAGGCAGTATCCGAGGAAATAGATGAATACCAGCGATTGAAAGAGGAGGCTCTCCATCAATCACAGTCCGACGATAACAGCATTCAGGTGTCGAAATTGGCAATCTCCGAAATCTTTCAGATGATCGATCAGAGTAGCAACAGCGTTCAATCCGAAAAGAGCCAACAAGATTTATTTCTCGTGAGGGATAAATTATTTCAAATGACCAAGCTATCCTTGGAAGATATTCTCACAGATATTGTAAAGTCTCTCGAATCTATAGCCCAAAACCTAGACAAACCAATGCCCAATATCACCTACTCAGGTGATGAGGTTAGTCTTAAAATGGAGTACGCAACGCTAATCCAAAACGTTTTTGTCCATTTATTCCGCAATAGTATGGACCACGGCATTGAGCCGCCGAATATCAGAAAAGAAAAAGGGAAAGACGAGATGGGAAATATCGAAATCTCGGTCACCATGTCTAACAACGGAATCCAGCTTACCTATGCCGACGATGGCTCAGGTCTTGACTTGCACAAACTCAAAGAAAGGACCTCCAAGATGTCCGAGCGGAGGCATGCTGATCTCTCTTCTCCACTTGAGATAGCAAGGACTATTTTTATCCCGGGGTTCTCTACTAAGAGCGAAGTCTCGGATTTATCGGGACGTGGAGTCGGTTTAGATGTTGTGAAAGAGTTTATCGAAGTTGAGGGAGGATCAGTCGATGTGAGTCTTGCCGAATCTAGTAAAGATAGTAGGTCTTACGCTTTTTCCTTTCAGATTTTCCTACCCAATCATATAGTAGAATTTACAAGGCTTTCTCTAGCCATCGCCTCGGACTCAAAAGCCTCCTAGGGACCAGACCTGTACGTTTTGACAGCACATTAAACATAACAGGATCAAAATACCTTTCATTATTAAATTTCATATTTCTGATTTCTATTATTCATTCGACTAATCCAACGATCATGAACTAGACGAGAGTAGGAGCTTTTTCACAGCCAAATGAAAACCTATGTTCAGGGAGACATTCCTTATGATGAGCGCAAGAAAACTAGTATTCTTTATTGCAGCGGTATCAGGCCTAACGACAAGTTATCCTATGAATTTCGCACAGGTTGCAGAGGTAAACACCGTCTCAGTAAGCCCAAGGGATGAGGATGCCCTGACAGACTGGAGACGCCGAGTGATCTACTTTACTGTAGTCGATCGTTTTAGCAACGGAAATCCAGGTAATGATACGCTAAACGGGGTTGAGACCTGCAACCAAGCCAATGACATTCATGCCTATCAAGGTGGAGACATTGACGGCCTCACCCAACGTTTGGACTACATTAGCAACTTGGGTGCCGACGCTCTTTGGATCACTCCTCTGTATAAAGGTGTCGCAGAGAAAGCTGGCGCAAACTGCGGATTCCCTGGATACTGGGCAGACTTCAAAATCCCTTACCAGCTAGAGTTAGATCCAAGGTTTGGGACAGCCCTTGAATTTGATCATTTGCTCAACCAGTCCCATTCCCAAGGAATGAAAGTGATGCTCGATATGGTGGTTAATCATGCAGGATACGGGGCCACTATCTTCCACCAAAGACCTGAATGGTTTACTGAACCGAGCAGTTGCAGCTCACAAGGCGATCCTGAAATATTTTGCTCTCTCGCTGGTTTACCAGACTTTGATCATCGCCGAAAGGATGTCAGAGATTATCTCGTGGACTTACATCAAAGATGGATTGATCGATTTGATATTGATGGCATCCGAATGGATACCGTCAAACACGTGGATCCTCTCTATTTCAAAAACCAATGGATCCCAGGCATGATTGCGAGGGACAACTCCCTTTATGTGATTGGAGAACTCTTAGATGAGGGATCGTTTTACAAATATGATCGTTACCTTGAGGCTGGATTTGACGGCTTATTTAACTTTCCCCTAAGGCGGGCATTTATTGATACCTTTGCTCGCGGTGGTTCCGTCGATGCAGTCGCAGCACGGATGTCGGAAACCATCACTCGATACGGAGAAGAGCGCGCTAGTTACATGATCAATCTGCTAGACAATCATGATGTTCCTAGATTTTTGGAAGAGATGTCTCAGGGTATATCACTAGAGGAAAAACAAGAGAGGTATTTGCTGGCATTGACCGCACTGCTCACAGTCCCTGGTGTCCCACAAATATACTATGGAAACGAGATTGGAATGTTTGGTGGGAGAGATCCTTATAACCGTCGATTTATGCCAGAATGGGCTTTTTCGGAGCAAGGACGACTAGGGACATACGAGGGATTCCTACCAGAACCCAATAAAATTTTTACATTGGTAAAAGACTTGCTTAGAATTCGACAGAACTATACCCCTCTTCAAATAGGTTCTTATAGAGAGGTTTGGCGACAGAACGGACCTCAAAACTCCAATGTCTGGGCATTTGAAAGGTCTCACAATGATGAAAACGCAGTGGTTGTGTTTAACAATGGTTTTTTACCGCCAAGCTTTCCCGTGACACTTTCGCTTTCGAATAACGCCAATGATGGAGAGGTATATGTCGATATCCTTGGCCGCTCCAACCAAAAAGAAATCAAAGCTATGAATGGATCGCTGACTGTTACCCTCCCTGGGAGATCGGCTGCTGTTTTCGTTCCCAAGAAACTTGTTCCTGCAATTTTTCAGAGCAACTAGTTATGCAAGACTTCGTAACCATCTAGTTCGAGCGAGGCACATAGTGCCTCAGCCGAAGATTCTAAAACTGCAGTAGATATTTGAAGATCCTCATGCCTTGGCAGTGAAATAGAAAACTCAATTTGCTTTTTTCCGCCGGACACATGAGTTTCACAGTTCTTCAATCGCAAGGATGACAAATTAAGTTCAGTAAAAGAGTACATCCAAAGAAAATCTGAACCGATACTTTCAAAAAACTGCTTTAAATCGCTTAAATCATGCCATTTCAGCACCCTTATTGTACTCTCGTTGATCAAAATCTCAGATTGTTTTAGTTTCATGGGAACTAAGTTCCTTAGGAGAATATAGAGCTTCGATCTTTTTAGCTGAAAAGTAATTTTCCAAGTCGGCCCCTCCTCATCATCAGCACCAAAAAGTACCTGATCAAAACCCGTGTTAAAAGCAGCATCAGAAATCACCCCGTAGGTATCATGATCGCCACTCTCATCAAGATCAATCATCCAGAGATGAATGGCCGACAATACAGCATCTCGTTCCTCTATCGACCAATCATAAAACCGAAATATTACAAGATAACGAAACAGTTTTTCCCAAGCACTGGAAGGTCCCGACCAATCATCATCGCATAGAGTTTTCAGGATTTTTGGTAGACGCTCTTTCAAGCAATCGCTTTTTTGTAGAAATTGATCGTCAAAAAAAATTTCGGATTTATCCGTTTCGTCTTCTGACAAAATATTATTTATGACAAAACTATCTCCAGAACCGCGATATCGACGAAACACTAAAGATAGATTTTGAAAACAGGCCTCTTGATCAAAACTCATGACCTATTCCTTATCTTAATGAAAAGAAACAAAGCTCGTTAACGAGAGCCCTTTTCGTCAAGGACCCCCCTAAAGCTAATTTATTGCAATCAATTTGCTGTCTTTTTGGATTTTGTCGTGCTTGGACAACAGAAGCCTCAAACCCATGAGGCTGGTAAATTGCTGATACTGTAAATGAAAACTATTGCAGGAGTTAGATTCACTCAGACCAAATAGCCGTTATGGCGTATTGCTTAGCCATTCTAATCTTCGATGATTTCTTCGACGGAAGAACTCAGTCTTTTCACGGCAGAGTCGGGAGTCATATTGCTATTAAAAAATCCAGTGATCACTTCCACAACTGCAGACTCAACATCTGGTTGCATAGCCATCTTATGAGCAAAACTCGGCAAGCGACGTACTTTGTCATTTGTGAAGTCAGAAAATGAGTCTTTAGCACATTTATCGAAAGCACCTACTTTGGAGTCAACCCTTACTGGGATCGACCCTTTTTTTAGATTGAAGGACTGTTGGAAATCAGGAGTCAAAATCTGTTTAGCAAAGGAAAGTTGACCCTGGGTCGCTTTTCCAGATCCCGATTTTTGCTTGAAGAAAGTAAAACTATCTATATTAAACAAAAAACCTCTTTGACCAGCAGTAGGAACAGGAAAACATAAAAAGTCTTTACCGGGTTTTTGACCTGCGACCAGAAACTCTCCTTTTGCCCAATCCCCCATCAACTGCATCCCGGCCTTTCCTTCAATGACAAGTTTAGTGGCCTTGTCCCAGTCTAGACCCTTTCGATTTGGATCCAATAGTTTGGTATACTCTCTCGTTTTTTCAAAAACATCCTTCATTTTGGGTCCCTTTAGGGTTTTAAGATCTAAGTCGACAAAAGCCTTTTGGTAAAATTCTGGGCCACCTACACTAAGAGATATGGCCTCGAAAGCAGTAGCATCTTGCCATGGTTGCCCTCCATGAGCGAAGGCCTGGACCCCCTTTTTCTTAAGCTCTTTTCCGACAAATAGAATTTGATCAAACCCTTTTTGATTTTTAGCTTTTGCCAAAATTGGCTCGACAAGCTTTTTATTGGCCCAAACCCAATCGGTCCTATGAACATTAACGGGGACAGCGACGTATTTGCCCTTATGTTTCATCACCGATTTTACCTCGGTAGGTAGAATTTTATCGAAGGAGAGTTTTTTGGCTGCCGCATCCACGTCCACAAGGTAGGTACCCCACTCTTGAATAGCTGGTCCCTTCATCTGTACTACCGATGGAGCATTGCCGGAAACAGCACGCTGCCTGAGAACTTTCATAGCATTATCACCGCCACCTCCGGTGATAATCGCGTCCTTCCAGGTGTGACCATCAGCCTCAACTTTTGCCTTAAGTTGATCTGCAGCCTCTTTCTCTCCCCCAGAGGTCCACCAATGTAAGACTTCGACAGTATCTGCGAGGGCTGAACTTGAGCCAAGACTCAAGGTAATTCCTAAAACACCACCCGAAAGTGCTTGCTTGACTCTGTTTCTTGTAGTTAGCCACTTCAGTTTCAATTCTCTAACTCCTCAGTATTAAGATAGGAAAAATCAAAGCCACCCAAAAAATGGATACAAATAATTGATTGAGTTCGGGTATATTGTATCATGAGGGTTCCACGATTTGTAAGTATGGGGAAGACTATTTAAAGGCTCCTATCATCTACTTTTTTGATCCTTCATAAAATTTATGTGTTTTCCTTCAAGGTACTGTTACGCTTCAATGCTTCAAACGCAGGAAGCGACCACGGTCTTATAGCGGTTATCATTCCCACGCTTTCTGTTTCTGAACGATCAAGAGATGCATCAAATGAGGCCAATTCGTCAAATAAATCTATGGTTTCCTTGATCTTTCTATGCAAAATTTTTTGAGATCGTTCAGATAATTCGCCGCTAGAGAATCGGAATAAACTCATTTCGTCTTGAAAGGCATCATTCAAAAACTCTTTTTTCACCCAGTCTCGAAAATGATTTTCTAGAGGTCCTTCTGGAATCCAACTGACACTCCTGGGGACAAGCATGCGGATTCGAAAATTTGGATGCCGCTCTAAAATTTGATAGTCCTCGAGAATTTTCAGGTATCCTTGTACCTCTTCCTTTGTGAATCGATAATCAGCTAATATCTGTTTTACTTGCCATTCGTTAATCAATAGGTAGGTTAACGTAGCAAACTTAACATCCTTGATTAGAATATCTTCCAATTCGTAGGGAAGATGACTCACTGATTGACCAGGAATGCTTTCCGCGATGCGGCAAACTTCGTAAATCGAAATTCCTATCAGGTTGCAAACCTCTTCCATACGAGCCAAGGAAAAAGTCTGGTGGGAAAACACCCGTTTTACGCTGCTTTCAGAAATCCCTAGACCTTCAGCAATGTCGCGATAGGTTTTCCCTCTAGACTTTATAATTCGTTTTAATATCGAAAGGATACGATCCACTTGATCAGCCACAACCTACCTCACGCCCCCTAAAGTACCGTTATTCAGTACTATATCATAAAATGTCAATTTTCGATACCAATCGGCGATAAGTCCTTATCAGAGTGGTGATTGAAACAGGAGAAGCCCATGGATCGCAAACAAAGAATAAAACGGATTGAATCCACAGACTTCGATGTCCTCATCATAGGAGGGGGAATCTCAGGGTCAAGTTGCTTTCAGGAACTTTCCACTCGAGGGTTCAGAACTCTACTGATTGATCGCAGTGATTTCGCTAGCGGCACAAGTCAAGCGTCCTCCATGATGATCTGGGGAGGACTCCTTTACTTAAAGCAGTTCGATATAAAGTCCGTTTGGAAACTTTCGAAAGCAAGGGATCATCTTATTAAACATGCCAAATCCTCAGTGATAGCTAGGGATATATACTTTATTGGAGACAGCGATAGCAAAGTCCCTACTCTGTTCATGTATGTTGCAGTTCTGTTCTACTGGATCATGAGCCGGTTAAAGCGCGATATCCCCAAGATCACAGGTCAGTGCCCGAGTAAATCACTCCTAACCGAAGGTCAACACAAAAAAAGGTTTCTGAAATTTCAGGAGGGCTTTCTCTCCACATCAGATGCATCCCATGTAAACGAGAAAATCCATAACAACCAAAACACCTCTATTGCCATTAATTACTGCGAGTTCATAAGTCATAAAACTCTGGAGACTGGACATGTTGTCAAAATCCGTGACCGGCAAAGCAATAAAATTTTGGAGATTCCATGCAAACTTATCGTAAATGCGGCGGGTGTCTGGGCTGATGCGATCAACGATCTAGCAAAGGTTCAGACGCCTTATAAGCATGCTCTCAGTAAAGGGGTTAGCATTAACTTTAAGAGAGCTAAGGAGCATCAGAATCCCATTGTTGTGGAAATGGGCGAAAATGGCGATACCCTTTGCTTTCTTCCATTTGGCCCTACCTCCACGTGGGGTCCTACGGAAACCTACCTCAATTCCATAAACGAAGGTTTCTCAGCAACAAAAACAGATATCGATTGGCTATTACAAAAATATAATCAGCACTTTTCCGAGAAGAAAAGTCGTCGAGACATCGTCTCGATCAGAGTCGGTATTCGGCCACTTGCTGTTAAAAAAGGAAAGAAACTACCTCAGTCCTCCTTAGCGATTTCTCGAAAGCACATTATTTATGCTCAGAAAGACCAGCCTTGGATCACTATCTATGGGGGAAAAATAACCGGTAGTCGTGAAGGCGCTCTACGTGTCGTTAAACATGCTAAAAAGCTAATTAGGCAAGCACAAGAAAAGCCAGTACCACCACCATTTAAAACCGAAGAAACCGCGCCCACAGACCACATTTTAGGTTTTACTGTGATCCATCCTCAATGGGCTCGCGACCAAACACAGTGCCTTGAACTCGAGGACTACTTAAGGCGACGTACTAATCTAGCTCAGTGGGTACCCAACGGAGCTTTTGGAGAAAACTTTGAGCATGAGGGCGTTCTATACAGAATTGCGCTTACGCTAAAGCATAACAATCAAACTGAAGCAAAAGCTTCAGTAGATGATTACAAGTCGACAATTACTATGAGAATGAAAGGATAGAATTATGAAACAGCTACCAGCAATCCTTGGCGGACAAAAAGAAATCCATCAAGTTCATCAATTTCAAACAAGAGTTAAATACCAAAAACAGGATTGGGAAGACGTTGCAGAGCTGATGAAACATGGGGACCTTTCTACGCACCCGGTTATTAGACAACTGGAACAAGATTATTGTCAGCAAACAGAAAGACGCTACGGTTTAGCTCACTGCAATGGTACTGCTGCTCTTCTCGCTAGTTTCTTTGCTATAGGTCTAAAACCAGGAGATGAGGTGATCGTACCTGCTGCAACTTTTTGGGCTTCCGCCTCTCCTATGACATGGCTCGGTGCCGTTCCGGTCTTCTGCGAGTCAGAGACGATGACTCTCGGACCAGACCCAAAACATATCGAGTCATTGATTACCGAAAAAACCCGGGCCATCGTCATGGTTCATCTCTGGGGTATGCCTTGTCAAGTTGATGAGATCCTGGATATAGCGAAACGTCATAATTTGAAAGTGATTGAAGATGCATCTCATGCGCATGGTGCTATCTATAAGGGAAAACCCTGTGGCTCCTTTGGAGATATTAGCGTTCTTTCATTGCAAGGAGATAAACTTGCTCCAGGCGGCGAAGGAGGAATCCTGTTATGTGATGAATATAGTTTTTTCGAAAAAGCCTGCTGCCTTGGCGACATTACGCGCATTATTGAGCTAGATTCACCTGCTAGACGTTTCGCGGGGACGGGGTTTGGGTTAAAAACCAGAATCGCTCCCATCTCAGCATTAATTGCAAAAAACAGCCTAGCGCGTTTAGATGATACCAATAAACAAAGAGAAATGAACTGTCACATGCTAATAGAAGGTCTACAAAAGTATCAACTAAGTTTTTGTCAGAGCTCTCGGCCAAATAAAAGAGTTTTCTTCGAACTTATAGCACAAGTGAAAGATGAACAGTTGATTAGCGTAGGCGCATTAGAAGCTGCCCTTCAGGCAGAGGGATGTATGATCGGTGTCCCACGATACCCACTGCTGCATCAGCAGCCGTTTTTTACCGAGGGTACCTTCAATCAATTCTCTCGGTTGGAACATCGTAACATTCCAGACTACAGCTCTGTGACACTACCCACTACTGAGGCAACCTGTAAGAGTATGCTCGCTATTCCTATGCTCATCGACCATAAGGAGTTGATTCCCCAGTACATAAAAGCTTTCGACAAAGTGATGAATTCTGCTGAGCTTATTGAATCAACCTGGAGGAAGCAAAATGCTTAGGATCATGGATTACAGTCTTCACGCCTTTCACTGTATCTTTATTCTATTTAGTATTGCTGGATGGGCTCATCCAGCCACTCATGAATATCATTTAATCGTACAAGGGTTGGTGGCTGTCTCTTGGTTTGGAATAGGCTATTTCACCTATCCCGGATTTTGCCTCCTAACAAAGCTTCACTGGCTGATCAGAGAAAAGCGAGGACTCACTAACCAAACCGATTCCTACATTTATTGGCTCATAGAGTCATTCATCGCTAAAGGATTGAACAAGCAACGCATAGATAGGATCATCATGCTGATATATGTTCTCTGCACGACTGCTAGCGTCATGACATTCGATGCTTAGTATTGAGCAGAATGCTGTAAGGGCTCATTACCGAAATTAATTCATCATTTCAACTGCGGATGGTTTACCTAAAGAACCATCTAGTTAATCTTTACTAGATAAGATCACTGAAATATTTTGACTTAATTCATGTAACTGCTTGTATTTATTATACAATATTTTTCAGAACACGTCTATTAAATGTTTGAACTAACGTTCGAACTGTCGTAAGAGGAACGTGGATAGCAAACATACCTATCGATATCAAACCCGTTAAGTGGAGAATGCTCATGACCTACAGACTTTTTAATTTTCTTACCTTAATTTTCGTTAGTCAGCTAAGTTTTGCCAACGCTGAGGAGTGCTCAACTGAGATTAGTGAGAACGATCGATTTATCATCATTAACCTCGATGGATTGGAAAAACCTGGTCTACTTGCTGGTGCCATAGGTGGTATAGATGCTGGACCTGCCCTTGTAGAGCTTCGCATACCAAAAGATTTACTACCGTTTGCATCAGAAGAAAGCATTGAGATAAGCCGAAGCGTAACTGTGCGCTACGACTTTGATAGAGGAGAGCTCATATATGAGCAGCAGGAACGCTCTGGTGGCTCGGAGCTTTTTGGATCAACCATCAGACTTTCCACAGACGAAGATCTTCAAGCCTTTGATGGATTTCATATTTCCAATCACCTGACTCTTGGCTCAAACATTAAGACTTTCTTTAATAGAATCTCTTATGTCAATTGCAGGTAAATGGTGCCTAGGACTCGCTCAATTGTCATGACCCTAGCCTTTGCTAGGGTCAACTTTCAAAGCCTCCTCACAATCATCAGCATCTTTTTCAAGCCACGCTTTAATCAGATAACCCGATGCGGAATCCGGTGAGGAGAATAGTTTACGTTCAATAATTTCGTTTCGACTAAACCACCTAGCATCAATCACTTCCACACCATCAGGCTCAATCGCAGTGGTTTCGGCTTTCGCTGTAAACAATATCATAATGGATCCTGAAAAAGACCAGGGCTGAGATCCGCAGTATTGGACGTTTGAGACTCTCACCCTAGTCTCTTCCCAAACCTCTCGTCTCACCGCATCCTCTAGAGATTCCCCCAGGCTAAGGTATCCGGCAAGAGTCGAATAATGCCCTTTGCGATAGTGTCTGTGATGAGCCAACAAAACCTTGGTCTGATCTCCCACTTCCGCTTCTACCAGCATGATGACTGCTGGATTGATCCTTGGGTAGGATTCTTTTCGACAGCTTTCGTTAGTACAGATTCTTAGAGCACCGAATTGTTGTAAGGTATTTGCACTGCCACAGGCCGGACAGAAGCGGTGAGTTTCGTGCCACTCCAACAAACCTTTGGCATAGGCAGCCAGCGCCGACTCAAAAGATGATAATTGTTGAGTCACGGCCCTTATGCTCATATACTTCTGAGTATCTTTTTGTACACCATCAGTGCCCGCCTCGACAAAATAATAGCGATCATCTAGAGCACCGAGAAACAAAATCTCTCCTTGAATAGAATCTTTATTGTAGGAAGACAAACTGAGACTGATGTTTTCATCGTCAATATCGCAAAGAATCTTATCCTTCTTGACGTGAAGAATAACACAGGAACAACCATTATCACCAAGGTGGTCCATAGTTGTAAAGTCAACATCGCGACTGAGATTTAATCCAGAGTATTGTAAATGCGGCACCCAGAGTTCT
The DNA here is from genome assembly GCA_013215145.1 of Pseudobacteriovorax sp. Lineage (GTDB taxonomy): Bacteria > Bdellovibrionota_B > Oligoflexia > Oligoflexales > Oligoflexaceae > DT-89. Next base: position 15,906 of record JABSRP010000053.1, on the reverse strand, counting down.
CCCTAAACAGTATGCAGGCTTTAACACGAGTTCCATACGTCTCGATCATGGATAACCAATCCATGTTTGGAGCCTATAACACTACAACTAACACTTTTTTCTTAGTTTCACAGTCATTTTATAAGGATTCTAATCAATTGCAGTCACAGATAAATCGCTGGCATTAACCTTGCTAAAAACAAGACATCTAGAAAAAAAATCTAGAAGGCAAATGCAGCCAAATTTCCTGTTTAGCGCATTTGGACTGTGTGTTAGAGATATAAGCAATATCACTGACGTCGCCTTTGAACTAGAGGAATAACAAAAACAGTTCAATAATTTCAATTAGATATAGATTTCAGACACTGCTTTACTGATGATTCTTTTTGACGCGGAGAACCCATGAGTCACGTTTGTATTCAGTTTCCTAAAAAGCACCCTAGAGGAATTTTTGCTTTAGCTCACGGCTTGAATAATCAGGCGACTTGCCTAACAGATATTCGAACAAAGCTTCAAGATCTTGGATTTATTACTCTAAACTTGACCTTAGCGGGGCATGAAAACACTAGCGACTGGAGCCAACCCTCACGGCACTCTTGGCTAGAAAATTTCAATAGTCTCGAATCAAGCGTTGCTGATATCCGTAAGAATCAACCTAGCTTACCCGCTTATTTTCTAGGTTTTTCGACAGGTGCTTTGGTATTTATGGATCATGTACTCTCAACCCAATCATCGACATTTTCTTATGCTGTGATGATCGCACCTGCCATCACACTCCGCAAACGCAGTAAACTATTGAAATGGCCCAGTAGAATTTTTCCCGGCCTATCGATAAAAAGCCTTTCCCCAGACGGGATTAGAAGGCACGACCATCTACCGATGAGTTTCTACAGGGCTCTTTTTGAGTCTCTAGATGCTGTCCGAGACACCCTTGATAGCAACGAGTTTCCGGTAAAGTCTTTGGTCGCCTGCAGGCCCAGAGATGAACTAGTTTGCTATAAAAGTCTAAACCATCTATCAAAAGAAAAGTTTAGTCATATGGATTTTCTCAGATTGAGACAAACAAAGGCGAGTAAATTCCACCATTTGGCTATCGACAAGAAAAACCTCGGCAGCGCAAACTGGCAAAAGCTATTCGAAGAGATTGAGAAGGGCTTAGAGGACCACTCCATGATGGAACTGATCTAAAAAAATAGATTTGGCTGAAAAAAACCCTAAAAGGTTATCCTAAGATACAAACCTACCAATATCGGTTCGACTACTACCCTAACAGTCGATATTGTAGACGGTTGTCAAAAATTTGGTCGTCAAATAGATGTCTTAAACATTTCGATGAACATAGACCTTGCCAATTGACAACCAAAATTCTAGTTATGAACTTAGCGAGGACGAATTGGCAAAGACCTCAAAGGGCACTGCAAAAATGCTAAAAGGGTAATGCAATATGATAAAGATCGAAGCCGTAACCGCAAAAAGCGCATCGGAGACCATGGATTTTCTGCGAAGATATGCAGACCAGGCACAATTTTTACTATCTAATCTCGCGAATTTCGGCTTTCGTTGTGGGGACCATCTCAATAGTTCCGATTACTTTATCTTGAGAGATCAAAACGATTGCATCACTACCGTCTTCTCTCATGGCAATCGTAAAAACATACTTTATCAATCCACACAGGCTATTGACCCCAACATAATCCTGGACTTCTGCAAAGAAACCCAAAGGGTGGTGGGTGGCTTCATTGGCGATTGGACCGGCATTGAGCCCTTATACCATACTTATTGCAAGCGGAATCCGGATTATCAGCCTAGCTATGTATCAAAAGAAATCCTATATGACCGTAACCTTATTCCAGAAGGTGAAATTCGAGATGAATCCGTTAGGCTATTGACCAAAGATGACTTTCAAGCGTGGACTCCTCTGCAACAAGGTTTTCTACAAGATACGGGGATTCAAGAAATCATCTCCGAAGACGAGAGGAGAAGGCTTTTTGAGTCCATGGTTAAAGAAAACTGCTGGTGGGGACTTTGGTCTGCAGATGAATTGCTTGCTGTAGCTAGTCTCAATGGAAAGTTTGAGACCAGAGGACAGTTAGGAGGGGTCTACACAAAAAGAGAGCATCGGTCTCGCGGCCTTTCTAAAAGATTGATTCGGCATATCTTAGCCGATTGCATCGAAATTCATGGTCATACGCGAAACATTCTTTTTACTGGAGAAAGCAACATACCTGCACGAAAGGTATACGAAGGTCTTGGCTATGGGACTATTGGTCACTATGCTATCATATTAGAATAGTGAGAATCTGCCCGCAAGGGGCAGAGGCTTCCGGTTAAAATGCCATTTTTAATATGGCCTCTATATCGTCTCGCTTAATGTCGCGGTGCTCCCCTAAAGCTGCTGAGTCCAGTCGAGAGGCAACTACTTGTGGAGCATCCTGAGCCACGGAGTATTCCGAAAGCTTGGTTTTTACCCCAACATCTCTAAAGAATTGTTCTGTTCGATCAATAGCACCAAGCGCCTTTTCACGTGGAGATCCATCTTTAATGTTCCAAACGGCCTCAGCAAACTGAGCTAGCTTTTCCTCCTTCTTATCGACTTTGTATCTAAGCAAGCTTGGCAATACCACTGCAAGGGTTTGCGCATGATCGAGTCCATATAATACAGTAAGCTCATGTCCAATCATATGAGTGGCCCAGTCTTGAGGGACTCCACTACCAATGAGTCCATTGAGGGCATTGGACGCTGCCCACATAAGATTTGAACGCACTTCATAGTTTTCTTTTTCTGAAAGAGCTCTAGGTCCATAATGGATTAATGTGCGAAGCACACCCTCGGAAAAATTATCTTGGACCATAGCCTGACTGGGATAAGTAAGATATTGCTCCGTGACATGAACAAAGGGATCTACAACTCCATTTAGAACCTGCCGATCCGGGAGGGAATAGGTAACCTTAGGGTCTAAAACCGAAAATTGTGGATAGACCTTCTCGTTAGCCCAACCTTTCTTTAACTTCTTTTCCTTATGAGAAACCACTGAAAAGCAATTCATCTCTGAACCTGTTGCAGAAAGTGTCAATACAGCCCCAAGAGGAACTGCCGAATCGATTTTTGCCTGACTCATGGGAATATCCCAGGCATCTCCCTTGTAAGGTATAGCTGCGGCTACAAACTTGGTCCCATCCAGAACCGAACCGCCTCCCACTGCCAATAGGTAGCCGATATTTTCTGCTCGCGCTTTTTCTACGGCCTGCATAAGAGTTTCATAAGTAGGATTCGCCTCGATACCAGAAAACTCAACACAACGATGATTTTTGAGCGCTGAGACGACCTGATCGTAAACTCCATTCTTTTTAATACTGCCACCACCATAGAGAATCATGACCGCAACATCAGAGGGTATGAGATCCGCTACCTGTGCTATTGATCCCGAACCAAATGCAATTTTGACAGGGTTATAGTACGTAAAGTTATTCATGGGGGTCTCCTAAACAGGGGGTAGTAAGTTCAAGGTCACAAGTCATCACCCTAAAAAAATGGGTGGGGACTTTCATTTTAACCATATTCCACGGAGAAAAAGATGAAACATGGAGATGCATAAGAAACAACTCAACGACTGGAATCTGCGTATAGGCATTATCGCTTGACATCTCCTAGTTAACTAGTAGATAGTCAACCTACTAGTTAACTAGGAGATTTATCCGACTAAACCATCGAGGATGACATGCTGAAATTACTGATGAGCTTTGTACTAATTACTTTTGCCGCAGATAATGCTTTGAGCAAAGATATCGAAAGGACTTTCAAGGTTTCCGTCAATCCAGTGATTGACTTTGAAACCAATGCTGGACCAATTTTTATTGAGGGAAGCGACCGAAAAGACGTTAAATTAACTGTATCTGGTTGGGGAGTATCAGATGACAATGTTACGCTGGAAAGTTCCACTAAAGGCAAAGAACTCATCATTCGTGCCAGGATCAAAGGCGGCAATGGTAATGTTCGCTACCAACTTGAGGTCCCCAAAATCTCCGGAGTCAAAATTAGAACTGCCGGCGGATCTTTGCATATCGAAAATATAAGGGGTAATGTCGCAGGAGAGACCCGCGGGGGTTCTATTCACATGGAAAAAATTTCAGGCAGAGCAGTGGTTAAGTCTCGTGGTGGCTCGCTCCATCTGGAAGACGTCTCAGGAGATATCGACGTTGAGACCAATGGAGGCTCTATTCATGCTGAGCGTTCAGAAGGGAAGCTTAAATTCACTACCAACGGCGGTTCTATGAACCTAGAAAAGGTGGCTGGTGAATTGAAAGCCGAAACTGGCGGCGGTTCTATGAATGTTTCCATGGATCAACCTATCAAAAAAGGTATACGTTTACGCACAGGTGGGGGTAATATCGTGCTTCAGTTGCCATCATCTGCTGACGTATCCCTCGATGCGTCTACTGGGTTTGGTAAGGTTCTATTATTTGATCGAGACAAAAAGCTCCTCAAGTCGGTAGATCGACGCCTAAGCTATAAGCTTAAAAACGGCAAGGTTCCCGTGGATATTTCCACAGGAGCAGGAAGTATCGAAATTTTCAGCCGGTAATATCCGGCTTTCTTTAGCATATAGCATCGGAGGGAGTTCACTATGAGTCGCCCCATAAATAAAAATCTTACGGACCATGAATTAAAAATTATGAAGCTCTTTTGGGATCATGATCGAGCCAGTGTTCGTGATATCTTGAATATGCTAGATCCGCCTCCTGCCTATACTTCGCTACAAACTGCAGTGAATAATCTTGTCAAGAAAAACTATCTAAAAAAGGACAATTCAGAGAAAGAGCATCGTTTTACCGCTCGCATTGACCGTCTTAGCTATCAAAATTCTGTAGCCGAAAATCTCATTGAAGATGTCTATGAGGGGAAGGCTTTTGATCTTGCATTGAATTTGATCGAGAATCAGAAGCTTTCATCGGATGAAATCGAGCGCATTCGTCAACTTCTAGGTGAGTTAGATTGATGATTTTTTTCCTTTATGCCTTTATCTATCCCTTTCTCATTTGTGTAGGTTGGTTTTTCTTGCGAGGGAGAGTAGCGGCCCATGGTTTGTTTCATTACTTGAGAATCAGTTTACTAGCATTACCTCTGCTGATTTTTATTCCTAGTTTTGATTTCCCAACATCGAAGATATCTCAAATAGCTGATACAGAAGATTTTGTGACCCCAACCTTCAGAACCCCAAATAAGGATCATCCTTCACTAATCTTTAGTACAATGGAAGAGATCATGGAGCCAAAGTTATTGTCAAGGGAAGTGAAACCGACAACAATCTCCATGTTTATCTACGTCTGGGGAATCTATGCGATTATTCTATCCATCTTACTAATGAAATTAGTATTTGCCCTTAATCGTATGCGACAGCTAGAGGCTTCATCCCACTGCGCATTCGAGTTTAAGGGGATCCCAGTATACACCCATAAATCAAACCTATCTCCCATGTCGTACGGAGTCTTTAGTCCAAGAATTTTCATTCCTCAAATACTGACGAAGAGTTTAGATGACGAAGGGCTAGCATTAGTCCTAGAGCATGAGAATGTCCATATTAAACGGAGAGATATTCAGCTCAATGCCTATATGCAAGTACTAAAGTGTGTTTTATGGTTCTCTCCATTTTTGATTTTTCTAGCTAAACAACTAAACAAATCCATGGAAATAAGCTGCGATCGACAGGTTTGCTTGGGCAAAACAATACGTAAGAAATACGCTGCTACCCTATTAAACTGCCAGCTCCTTTTACAAGGTTCGCTAAATCCGCTGACTGTAGGGCACCAGCTGGGAAAAAGTGAACTGAGAAGTCGTATCGAAGCGTTCAAAGACACACGTCCAAACAACCGAAGTCTTTTACTTGCCTCACTCTGCCTACTATTTCTAGCCGTAGCTTGTGTCAATCCAAGCCATAAATCCGAAGAATCATGGCACTCCCCCAATCAAGCCGAAGGCATCGCTTACTGGAGTGATGAGGTCTTTGATGAGTTCTTCAGTAGAAACTAATCAGAATCGGAGACTTCCGGAGGCACGTCACTAGACCTTTTACGCAGTGATCTCCAAATCAAGGTTTTGAGAACAGATTGTTCTCATCATGCCGACAATTTATCATAAATCTCCTAGCTCGGTGCTAAGCTACAGGCACAAAAGGAGGATGTATGAAACCCAAGGCTTTATTAACTATTGGATTTATTTTGGCTTCGACCCAGTTGCTTGCGTTACCCCAGTGGGTCGATACCGTAGGAGATCAAAGCTCATTTATTCCATCTAACCGTCTGGATATTAGAGATTTTTGCTCAGGCACACCTAGGGAAGATGCCACCAATTGTGCCCGTCAATGGCTGCAAACAGCGAGAGAAAATGGGAAACATCTTTACGTGTCAGCCGGGACTTACGTCTTATCTCGTAGTTTGGAACTGCACAGCCATATGTCAGTATTTTGTAGTAGCCCCACTCAAGCAGTCTTCAGAAAGTCCCAAGGAACCAGTTACCCGGTTTTCGTAAAGGCTAAACAGCTAGATGGACCTATAGAGCAGGTAACTATAGAAAACTGTGGATTCGATATGAATGGAGATAAGAAAAACTTTGCCTCTGTCATCAGAATGAAGCATGCCGAGCATATCACCATACGGGACAATCAATTCTTCGACAGCACCAATCGCAAAAGTCATGAAAGATCCCAGCAAAGACAATATATCGTTGTCTTGAGAGCAAAAGATATACTAATAGAGGGCAATCGGCTATCACACGGAGGCCGTATAAAAGTTGGTAGACCAGGATCTCGTATCTTGATCCGCAATAACCACCTCGATTTTGTCAACGATAACGGCATTACTGTGGTTTCCCGCTCAGGAGCGACTTCTGATATTCGCGACAATATCACAGAAGATCTCATCATCGATGGGAACGTGATAAATGACGCCACTGTCACTCGAATCTTCTTTGGTGCTGACGGAGGTGCCAATGGCGAAGGTCTCAAGCTTAGGCGTATTACGATCATGAACAATAGGATCACAGGCAAAACCTCATCAACATGTATCAAAGGGACACTTCCCGCCACTAGTGAAGAGATATATATAAGAAATAATTACTGTGTACTTGATAAGGCAATTTTTCCATGGCGAGATCGTTACTACGTCTCTGGTATTAAGCTAACAGCAGCCGCAGACAGTACGACTCAGTCAACACCTAAAGCAATCACTGTCCAGAAGAATATGATCTCGAGCACCTCTCCTAATGTCTATAATCTAGCAGCCATATTCATGGCACGAGTCAATGCCTGCCTCCTATATAATCGGGTGGAGAAATCAAATATCGCATTATTCCTTAAGGACGATACTCAGTTGAGGGTCAAAAATAACGACTGGGGTATCACAGGGACAATTCGAAATGACAGTGACAATGAGATTTTAGCGCCGCAAAATACATGCTACAGACCTCACTGGCTATAGCGACTTACTTGGTCCGGACAGCTGGACCTCATCCATCGTGTCACTTAGGTTTTAAGTCCAGTTTTCGCAGGAAGCAGCAAATACAACAACCCACATAAACTTCCCCCATAGACTGTTATGCTCTCGATGGGGGGAGAAAAGCTGTAGCCCTCATGGAAAAGGCTAAATACAAAATGAGCTAATCCATGTAGCAGTAAAAACCAGGACATCAGAGTTTTAAAACGGTACCTAATTGGCTCGTTAGGATGGCTAATATAGTGATGACTAGCAAAAAAGATGAGTATATGTAAAAGTATGAACACCACTTCACCTGTTTTACTTTCCAAGAAAGGCATCAAAAGCTCCCATTCTTTATGGATCATAGCATCCAATTCATGAGTCGCTAGCAACGCCAATCCCAAAATAAAGATTTTTTCTTTCATAAAAATTCCAATCAATTCATAGATTTCGGGCAAAATTAGGACTTAGGGACTTATATCAACTGTCGTCACGACACCTCGGACGACAGTTACGGGTGTTTGGGTCAGAACCTGAGTACCAGATTTTAAAACTACGAGATAATCTCCCACGTCGACTGCCGAAACCAAACGTCTATCGTCTCCGATATTGTTTAAAGCCTCCGCTTCACTGCAATTGGTATCGCCTTCAATATTGTCCTCATCACTCTCGTAAATACAAATTTGATCGGCATTATCATAACCAATGGTAACTTGTAGAACGCCTTCATCCTCGTCAAAATCATCGCAAACGGCTGATTCAGAACACTTATCGTCGATATCGACTGGCGTAATATTGGGATCCTCTATCACAGGATCAAAAACCAAAGCATTGCTGTCAAGATCAGCATCGGCCCAATAGGTCTGGACGACATCTCGGGCAGCCGAAAGACTGGAAATACTCGAAAAGAAATCATAGGAAAATTTCCAGACCTTTTCATCTTCCTGTACTGACTGGGTTGAACTAGCAATATCGATATATATGGCATACTCGGTATCCAGGCCTCCCAGCCAAGCTACCTGCCATGTGATCAGTTCTGCGATGGGAGTGATATTCAATTCCAAGGAACTGCCATCCGCAGCCGTTAATTCAATCGGAGACGCCTTATCTAGAATCACTACGATAGCCTGGCTATCGTCGAAATCAATGGACTCCGACGAAAATAAGGTACTGGTTTGCCCCGAAGTGACTCTACTGGTTTGGTCAAATACTTCGGTATCGACATCGTCAGACTCAATCACAGAAATCCCCAGCACATTAAGATGAATCGTCCGACCTTCGGCATCTTCAGGGATTCCCAAAACAAATGTACTGTCGCTTAGGGTTGGATTTGAGGGATTGCCGGTATTGACACCACATGACAAGACCAAAAACTGAAAAACGATAATAAGCTGTAAAGTCTTCATGAAGCGTTCCCTTTAGGTTCTCTTGTCAAGTCAAACATTTGAAAGTTAATTTCAAGTACTTCCTCTTTCTCTGGGTACTGACTAGCAACAAACAGCAAATAGCGCCTAAAATTCTCAATTTCTTTTCGAATCGACTCTCTTCCCTCAGCGGAAGTTGCTATCGTAACGGCTGATATATCGCGTTTGTCTGATGGTACAGTTTGAAGCGCTTCCATCGATAGTTGGATCATTTTCATATGAAACTGTCGCACTCCAAGGCCAGGCACCGCAACCGGTGAGCTAAAGTCTTCTTTGAGTTTGCGGTATTGGTTCGTATCTGGGTCAAAGGAAATAAGCTTGAGTTCTTGAAGAAGACTCAGGCTGTGCTCTACTTCTTTTTTTGAAATTTGAGCATGCAGCCTGCTTTGAATCCATTATGAAACAAATACTGAAACTGACTTTAAGTCTTAGTCTTTTGAGCCAAGCAAACTGTAATTCTGATAATCTTAACGATACCAAATTCACAGGATCAGATCAGTTTAATCGCGAGGCTGCTTTAAACGAAATCCAAGTGGAGAACCTACTTGAGACAGGCGACATTCCAGGGACTCTCGGCTCGTGCCTTTCAGCAATGGAAAACTTAGAAGACTTCAAGGTCGGCGATGCCCTTGACTATCGCATCATCGAGGCAATCGTCCCTAACAACATAGAGGAAATAGAGATCGAAGATGCACAGACAACCGAAACACCAGAAATTGTACTTATCAAAATCCCTGGAGAAAACGCTGGTGAAATCGAAGTAAGTTTAGGCAATCCGAACGGTCTTTATTGTGTTGAGGTTGCCATGACATCTGTTGAAGAGGTCGAAATCGAATCCTTCTGCAATGCACAGGTTCTCAAAACTGAGCTTAACAGCGCATCCATTGGTGAATTCGAGTATGAAACAGTACCTTCGAGTGACTGTGACCTTGATACTGTAAATAATGAAGACGAAGAAGAAAACGAAGACGATGACAATGAAGAAGAAGACCAAGACGATGATAAGGCGGAAGAAGAAAGCGACAGCATAGAATAAGGTCTTCGTGCATAGCAATGAGTGAGTTCCTTTTTGCTATGCAAAGGTTGAAATCGAAGGTAACCCACCCTTAGTACCAAACTCAGAATTTCTTCTTGGAAATAGACACTTCCATCAAAAAGACTTATTCGTTAGAGTTATAAATCTCTATATGTCTCTGAAAAAGCATTAAAAAATATCCAGGATATTAATTTTTTTCTATTTTCTCCGAAAACCTAGATTAGCAACTTAGGAGGTTCGCATGGATTTTAATTCAAATGATATTAAGGCAATTCTTGAAGCAGTTATCAAATCGTCTGCTGTCATCCAGTTTGATTTAGATGGGAATATTTTAGATGCGAACGAGAACTTTTTGACAACTGTTGAATTCAGCTTAGAGGAGATAAAAGGGAAGCATCATAGTATGTTTGTTAATGAAAAATACCGCAATTCAGAAGAATATAAAAACTTCTGGAAAATTCTAAAAAGCGGGAAATACCAAGAAGGAGAGTTTGAGCGCTTTTCAAAAAGTGGTCAAAGCGTTTGGATTCGAGCTAGTTATAACCCTATTTTTGACGATTTGGGGAAGCCTTACAAGATTGTAAAAATTGCTACTGACATTACAAAAAACAAGATGCAAAATGCCGATTTCGAGGGACAAATCCAGGCTATAGGAAAGTCTCAGGCAGTGATTCAATTTAATCTTGATGGAATTATCTTGGATGCAAACGAGAATTTTTTGAAGACCGTAGGTTTTACAATTGACGAAATAAAGGGTAAGCATCATAAAATCTTTGCAAAACCAGACTATGCTAGATCTCCAGAGTATCAAGATTTTTGGCGTAATCTCAAATCAGGTACCTATTACGAAGGAGAATTTGAACGAGTCGGTAAAAATGGCGAAAGCATTTGGATACAGGCAACCTATAACCCCATCAAAGATGCCTCCGGAAAGCCTTACAAGGTAGTAAAATATGCGACTGATATCACCGAGGAAAAAAAACGTCGGGCAGACAACGAAGGGCAAATCGAGGCCATTGGAAAATCTCAGGCTGTGATTCAATTTGATCTCGAAGGCAATATACTTGAAGCAAATGACAATTTTTTAACTTGCATGGGTTACCAATTAGATGAGATTAAAGGACGTCATCACAAAATCTTTGCTAAAGCGGATTATGCAAACTCTAGGAAATATAAAGAATTTTGGGAAAAATTGAAAACTGGGCATTACCACGAAGGTGAATTTGAAAGGGTTAGAAAAAATGGCGAAAGCGTTTGGATTCGAGCCACATACAATCCTATTTGTGACCCATCAGGTAAACCCTTTAAAGTTGTTAAATACGCAACAGATATTACCAATGATAAGTTAAAAAGTGCTGATTATGAGGGACAGATTGAAGCGATAGGAAAATCCCAAGCTGTGATCCAATTTGACCTCGAAGGAAATATACTTGAAGCAAATGACAATTTTCTAACTTGCATGGGTTACCAATTAGGTGAGATTAAAGGACGTCATCACAAAATCTTTGCTAAAGCAGATTATGCAAATTCTACGAAATATAAAGAATTTTGGGAAAAATTGAAAACTGGGCATTACCACGAAGGTGAATTTGAAAGGGTTAGAAAAAATGGCGAAAGCGTTTGGATTCGAGCCACATACAATCCTATTTGTGACCCATCAGGTAAACCCTTTAAAGTTGTTAAATACGCAACAGATATTACCAATGATAAGTTAAAAAGTGCTGATTATGAGGGACAGATTGAAGCGATAGGAAAATCCCAAGCTGTGATCCAATTTGACCTCGAAGGAAATATACTTGAAGCAAATGACAATTTTCTAACTTGCATGGGTTACCAATTAGGTGAGATTAAAGGACGTCATCACAAAATCTTTGCTAAAGCAGATTATGCAAATTCTACGAAATATAAAGAATTTTGGGAAAAATTGAAAACTGGGCATTACCACGAAGGTGAATTTGAAAGGGTTAGAAAAAATGGCGAAAGCGTTTGGATTCGAGCCACATACAATCCTATTTGTGACCCATCAGGTAAACCCTTTAAAGTTGTTAAATACGCAACAGATATTACCAATGATAAGTTAAAAAGTGCTGATTATGAGGGACAGATTGAAGCGATAGGAAAATCCCAAGCTGTGATCCAATTTGACCTCGAAGGAAATATACTTGAAGCAAATGACAATTTTCTAACTTGCATGGGTTACCAATTAGGTGAGATTAAAGGACGTCATCACAAAATCTTTGCTAAAGCAGATTATGCAAATTCTACGAAATATAAAGAATTTTGGGAAAAATTGAAAACTGGGCATTACCACGAAGGTGAATTTGAAAGGGTTAGAAAAAATGGCGAAAGCGTTTGGATTCGAGCCACATACAATCCTATTTGTGACCCATCAGGTAAACCCTTTAAAGTTGTTAAATACGCAACAGATATTACCAATGATAAGTTAAAAAGTGCTGATTATGAGGGACAGATTGAAGCGATAGGAAAATCCCAAGCTGTGATCCAATTTGACCTCGAGGGAAATATACTTGATGCCAATGAAAACTTTTTAGCTTGTATGGGGTACAGACTAGATGAAATCAAAGGCAAGCATCATAGAATCTTTGCGACTCCTGATTATGCAAATTCAAGAGAATATAGAGAGTTTTGGAATAATCTAAAGGAGGGTCATTTCCAAGAGGGGGAATATGAACGCGTTGGAAATCATGGAAAAAAGGTCTGGATTCAAGCAACCTATAATCCAATAAACGACGCCTCTGGCAAGCCATTCAAAGTTGTAAAATATGCTGTTGACATAACACAGCAAATTTTAGAGAGAGAGAAAATTGAAATTCTATCGCTCGTAGCCAACGAGACGGACAATAGTGTTGTGATAACAGATCCAAAAGGTCAGATTGAATATGTCAATCCTGGTTTTACTAAATTAACCGGTTATACTTTCGAGGATGCTAAGGGCAATAAGCCTGGAACTCTACTCCAAGGTCCTTTGACAGATAAAAATACAATTAGTGATATTAGAGCGAATTTGGAAAATAAAAAACCTTTCTATACGGAGATTCTAAATTACACTAAAAGTAAGGAAGCCTATTGGATTTCATTATCTGTTAATCCTATTTTAAACCAGCACGGTGACGTTGAAAGATTTATTTCGATACAGGCTAATATTTCATCAACTAAAAACTTGTCGATTGAATCAAGCAAGAAAATAGAGTCTATTGAAAATTCAAGCCTAGTTATGGAGTGGGATATTTCTGGAAAACTGAGGAGAAGCAACCAATTAGCCAAGGAAACATTCAAAATCTCTAGCGATCACATGTCAGAACCCATTTTAAACGCTTCCCAAGTCTTTGATAAGAAACAATGGGAACATGCCATTCAAGGCAAAAGTCAGAAAATTGATTTGAAAGTTTCCTGTGGTGATAATGAAACAGTTTATGCAACAGGAACCTTGCAGGCTATACCAGATGGTTATGGTGAACTAGCCTATGTGATCGGGATTTTCAATGATCAAACGGAAAAAAATTTAGCCATCATCGAGTCGCGAAGAATAGTCAGCGACGTGTTAGAAAACGTCGAAAAATCCTCGAAATCAATTGTCAAGGTAGCAGGTCAAACGAACCTATTGGCTTTAAATGCAACCATTGAAGCTGCACGAGCCGGGGAAGCTGGTAAAGGGTTTGCTGTAGTAGCTTCTGAAGTTAAGCAGCTAGCAGGTCGGTCTACAAAACTATCGGGTGAGATCAGCGATTTGGTTTCCAAGACAAAATCTGACTTACATCAATTCGACGAAGCAGGTTAGCCTTTCGATATAGCAATTGTAATTTTCATATTTTTTTCTGCAGAAATTTGTCTGATGGTAGGGCAGTGGAGCCCAAGGATTCTCCTTGAACTGTGAACATGGCATTTGACTACTATCTTTCGTACTGCGAAATGATGGTGGTATCTCCGACTGACTTCTCGAAGAACATTTCTTTTGCACTAACGTATTCTGGATCTGAGAAAAATTTTTCCATGCTGTCCTTGTTTTCGAAGTGAATTGTAAAAACTCGATTGATAGGTCTTCTTTCATCATTTTTTAAAACCTGTGAGACTACAAAATCATATCGAAATCCACCACCAAACTTAACTAAAATGGGGGTCATTGCATCCCTGTATGAAGCATATAAGGCATCATCTTTTACATTCAATCCCACTACCATTTCAAAACTCATGTTTGATCACTCCAGTTATTAGTTTTTTTTAGGCTTCAAGCATCTTTTTTAACGAACCACAGTAAGGAATATCTTGGAAATGGTTTGATTGCTAGGGGTTTAAAGGAAGGAAAAACCAATCGTGTTTGAGTTTAAGTGGATATTTATTGGCGGTTACGGACGATAGTTAGAGGATATGAGGAAGTTTAGTGGGTAAAATAACGTTGCGACTATGATCGTTAACCATATGATATCATTGATATAAAATAGATTTTTTTAAGAGTTATCCAGGGTGAGGTAAATCCGTAAGCCACGGCAACGCAACATATTTATTCTAGTTATTGTAAGCAGTCTCTATTAGGGGAGTTCTCAGCGCAGATAGAGATAAAATCCCTCGTGAATCAGGGTGTTAGCTCCTAGTCTATAGATTTTTTTACTGTTAATCAAATATGTTAATGAAGAAATTACGTTTCTCTTAAGAAATTCTGCAATAAATTTCAAACTTATTTCTCCTCTTTACGTTAACAAAATGAATTTAAAAATAGGAAACTAAAAATGAAAAAACTACTTGGGCTTGCTCTCCTTTCTCTTATACTTAACGGAAGTGCATTTGGTGCAGCTGCTACCGTTAAAGTAAAAGAAATCGCCGTTCATGCTAAATGGGGCGCAAACTACTTTATCTCTGAAGACTCCGGCAAGTGTCCTGCATCGAGGGACGGATTCCACTTCTATAAAGATTCGTCTGAAGAAGGTAAAAAAGCCATTCTTTCAACTCTATTGACAGCTAAAGCGAGTGGATCAAAAGTCTATATAAACTATGACGTTGTCTCTGAGTCTGGTGGAAGTTACTGCAGGTTTTACAATGTGACACTATTGTAACGTAAGAAGTCAATCTATTTCTCCAGCGGTATATCTGTTTTAGTTTTGAGCTACTATTTCATGTATCGCTGGATGGAAATGGGTTTTAACAACAAAGGCACTTCTATTTTAGTGTATTGAGAGGACCATAATACAAGTTGGATGTTCAGTCTTCCTAGCGAGTTAACTCGCACATAGACCTCGTTTTTTCGAAAACTCTTTAAACGAAAACCATCACCTTTGACTTGTGGTTCTATCTGGATCCTATAGTTTTATAATGACTTGCGCGCTATACGGTATTAATCGTTGAACATATCTTGATGATATTCTGGTCCGGTATGCAAGCGGATAACCAGTAGTCGACATTGACTCACTACTACCCTGTACCTGGAAACCTGGCCTTTCGTCCCTAAAGTACCGACGATTACGACGAGCAAGATTATCCCAGAGAGCTTTCGGCAAAAAGCTTGATCTTAGGGGCAAAGTTTACATTAATGAACCCTGCGAATTTTTTAACGACAACAGCCAAGTTTATGAAATAGCTATCTTTTTAAATCTGACTTATTCAAACCCTCGCTCTCAGACATGGTTTCCTCCGTCATTTACAAGAAAAATTTGATTTGCTTCAATTTGGGGACACTATAGCTTCAAATCGGGCACACTATATTCCTCAGGTGCGTTAAACTATACCCAGTTGAAATAATCTGATTGAATCACTCGCTCAATAATAAATTTTAGATTAAATACTTATAAAATTTTCTAAAAACATACCCTCCAAATTGCAATAGTTTGCGGTTTAATATGTCTTTCATAGGGGAGGCCATCAAATCGAGTTTCTCAAATCGTCTTGTACTCATAGGAGGCCCAATCAATTGTAATGGTCGGACGGAAACCTAACAATCTCCGAGTGGAAGTGACAATATTGCCTAGGAAGTGGAATCCTTGCAAG
>JABSRP010000052.1 GCA_013215145.1 Pseudobacteriovorax sp. | reverse complement strand
ACTTGCAAGGATTCCACTTCCTAGGCAATATTGTCACTTCCACTCGGAGATTGTTAGGTTTCCGTCCGACCATTACAAATCCTCACATTCCTGCAAAAGGATATCGGTTTTGCTCGCTGGGTCGATTCCAAAGCAGCGTTCTCCTCCCGCTAAAGATACCAGAGTTTTGAAGCCATTCTTCTCTTTAATAGCAAAACGTTGATTAATGCTGAGATGACAGTTTTGAAATACATTCACCCGAGGTAGATAAACGCCATTTTCCAGCGGTATATCGAAGCAGTTATTTTCGTCATCTTGGATACTAAACTCCCCTCCCCCAAGATCGTTTAGGAAAAATACCTGCTGGTCAGAATCACTCTGGCAAGTTTCTGCTTTTATTTTCGTACCTCCTGAGAAGGCATCTTCGGTGGATACAAGACAACGATCACCCGGAAGTTTGACGGCTCCCGAATTGCCCACAACAGGCATATCCTGAATCGTCATGACACCCAGACTAAAGCCAGCTAGTAAGCTTGGCTCTGGAATTTGTTCAACCTCATTGACTGGCAGCTCTGCGGTAACGGTTTTTTCTTGGCCACCTTCCTGACCTTTCACTGCGGCCTGGATACTTTGCATCGGATTCCCAAGATCCCGCCCCAGGATTTGGAGCTTAAAGGGATAGACATCCTCTAATTCTAAGAGATGATTAATAGGCCCCCCGCCCGTCAGGCTAAAGTCTACTTCAACGAGCCCGGCAAGGCTCTTATCTTCCCCATTTCTCACTTCACAGCCAACCTGGTGTTCGCTATCACTTTTTGCATTTTCATAACGACAAGCTAAGAAAGCTCCACCGACAGATACAGGTTCGGCAACGATGCTCGCATCGTCGCTGCTTTCCTCTTCCCCATTTGTTGGTAGGGGAATTTCTCCATTCAGCTCACCGGACTGCGTTGAGTCTACCCTCTCGGATGCTTCAAAGTCCATACCGGAGCAGGCGATGAGCCCCAGGCAAATCATCCATATAAAAATTATTTTCATGATCCCTCACTTACTGCCAGCCGCCTTTTCCAGATCGGTTCGCGATCAAATAAAATAAACAGAAAACAAAAAAGAGCCGTAACCGTTTAATTATCAGTAACATAGCGTGTGATTACAGCGTTAATTTATGAAGGAAGGGGAAGCAGTTGATGCAAAAATGTCGAGTAGGAAGGCCAAAGCCCGTCCTGTAGCAGTTCTGCAAGTCAGTAGCAATTATCTAAAATCAAACTAAATTTCAAAACCAACTTGACCCCGAGACCTAATTGACATTCTAATAACCCTCAATTTTCGGAAGGGAACAGTTTTTTGAGTACTCGTTAAAGTGAGAAGCGAGTTATTGACGTGATGATTAGGAAGCATCTCCAGGTGATCACTAAACATCTGTTTGTTGTCTAAAAAAATAAAACCAACACATTGCCAGTTTTCAAGGTCTTCAAGCTGCACACTTTTTATACTTTTTAACGTAGGAATAAATCTGACTGTTTTCAATATTATCTTTTAAGTCTATAATAATATATATAAGATGAGCTTTTCTCCCCTAGGGGATTTTATGGCTTCTACCGCAAATTACTATATCGACATAGCAAACCAAATTCGCCACTCAAAAATGAGCACGGCTGAGATTTGCGAAAAGTGGGGGACCGCCCCCCCCAGTGGGTATCGCGCATTCGATTCATTGCCAAAGCCGACCTTGAGGCCAGGACTCAACTTTCAACACTTTCTAAGTCTGCTCTTAAACGGATCATCGATGACGTGAAGCAAATTAAGAATACTAGCCACTAGAGTCACAAAACTAGAAGTAGCCTTAGATGGCATAAAAGCTAGAAGTAGGGGCTCAAAAGCACTTTCTTCGAAAGATAGACTCTAACTAGAAAGGGCTTGAGAAAAACTAGCTCATGAAAATGTCGAAAGAAACATTGCAAGGTCTACCAGGAAGACCCTCAAGCATCAGCGCAGCGAACTTCGAGAAAAGTATGCGAGGCTTCTCAGGTCCGAGAAGCATCATTCCGCCGCCTTAGAGTTACTGCGATGAAGAAAAACGTTTCGCCCAATTAATGTCAAGCTCCGTATCTTTTTTCGTTCGCGGAGCTATTTCGATGTCTAACTCTTCAAAGTAAGAGAAGTTATGAAAGTTGAAATTAAGATCATTAAACTTGTGCAGGTCCCGCAGGTGGTGTTGGGAACAAGGTGTTGCCTGCGGTCAGCTATTTTATCTCGCAGAAAGGCTCTATCAGTCTCAAATAACAGGAGAGATGATCTTAACATTTCTTGGTCCTGGGGATTATCTACGTAGAAATCATAAAGTATAGGATCATCTCTGCGCATCGATACTTGTTCGCTTGTGCCTATGCTGATAATTCTTTTTCCTGTCAATCGATCCAGTACTTCAATGGACTCCTGTTTGATTTTACCGTTTTCCCCGACAAAGGAAAGAAAAACCCACTCGTCAATTTGCGCTGGTTCTCTACCTTCAGGAAGAGAAAATGAGGTTAAAGCTTTTATTTGTCGAGTAGGACTATAGTTGGTTAAAAATCCCATAAGTTTCTGTTGCCAATCACTTTCTATTTTATAGTGATTGTATTCGGGACGTAGTCCGTGTCCTTGATAAGCAGCTTCCGGGTAGCCTCCTGTGCGCAACCCCTCTATGTCGCTGAGATACTGCTGAACCACTTGGTCGCGCAAAGATAGAAACTCTTGCAAGGTCGTAGCGGCAATCGACTGTCCCGATGGATCAGAATCTAATTGCTCCTTGACGCTGGAAAGCGCTTGCACTTGCCTTTGACGATCTGTACCAAACACATCATAAAGAACATGAATAGCGCGATCATCGGCCCAATAATCGTGACGTATCACTCGTCCCTTGAAGTTTTCCATTACAGGTTGCCACACCTGTCTAAGTTCGGGCCAACAGAATATGTCCTGGTCGGCAAGGATGCTATTGCCTATGGGTGAGCAAGGTACCAGCCTCAAAGAGACCAGGCGCCAGTCAGAAGTCCAATTTTCGTATCGAAGTGTATCACCCACTGAAGTGCGTCGGTACGCATCTTGAACTTTTTCTAACCATGCTTGCTTAAAAATGGGCTCATTTTTGTGTGAAATGGTTATGGGTTTATCCGCCTGATGGCTGATGATAATGGCTAGGTCTTTTTCATAGAGCTCTGCGGCCTGAGTGCTAAATGCCGGAGTCATGATGGATAGTGCTGCTAAAGATATGGCGCGACGTAACATGGGATTCCCTCGGTATTGATGGTCGAAAATTTTTATCTACCATGCTGACGTATAGGGTCAAGGAGTTAGTGTCATCACAGAACATTTATAGTTGCTGTTGTTTAGCATTTTTAATTTTAACGATTCTTTATGATTAGTTGATTCAACATGGCGACAAATCTATATACTAAACTCACCATCTGAAACCATTTTTAATAGGTCAAATATGCAAAGACGAGATTTTTTCCGCGGTGCGACGGCCATGGCGTTTGCTACGTCAATTCCTCAGTTGACGTTATCCTCAACGGCATCATCTATGACTCCAAATATTTCTAGTCGTCCACTGCGACGCATGGCATTTGGTTCATGCAACCGGCAAAGTCGCAATCAATTCCATTGGCGCTACATTGCTAGTAGCCAGCCAGACCTATGGTATTGGCTCGGTGATAACATCTATGCTGAATATGCGAGCCCTAATGAAAGGGCTGATCAGTACCAGAAAATCTTAAATCATCCTGATTATCAGCGCCTAGGTAAGCTGGCGCGGATTTCGGGAGTTTGGGATGATCATGACTATGGAGGTAACAATGTAGGGATTGACTACGAGGAAAAAGGCGGGAGTCAGCAAGTGTTTTGGGATTTCCTTGGCAAGGATCCTTTTGATCCCATTCGTGAGCAAGAAGGGATTTTTCGCTTGGAATCTTGGGGGCCAGAAGGTCAGAAGATAGATATCGTCTCTCTTGATGTGCGCTACTTTAAAGAAAGGCCTGGCCAAGGTGGTCTTTTAGGTGAGTTGCAGTGGCAATGGTTGGAGGAAACCCTTTTTGCATCCACCGCCGACTTTATTATCATTGGCACGGGTATACATCTAACGTCACGGATCACTGGCTTAGGGCTTGAGGGTTGGAATCAGTATCCAGAGGAAAGACGTCGGCTTTATGAGATTTTAGCTCAACTGGACCAGGATATTTTAGTGCTTACCGGTGATCGTCATATGGCCGAAATCATCAGACGTCCGCTTCCGGGAGGAAAAGCCCTCTATGAAATTATGTCTTCTGGACTCACACACTCTGTTGGTGTCAGACTGCCGGAAATTTACCGCGTGGGTGACATTGTCGGAGAGAAAAATTTTGGGCTTTTGGAGTTCGATTGGGATAGTGGGTCGCGACCAAAGGTTATCGCAAGTATTCAAAGTGCGGAATCTGTTGATAGCTTGAGCCGACACGTCTTAGATTATACCTCTGAGTTTTAGGTCATAGCGACCCCGACACTGGTTTGGGTATATGAGGGACATCGTTACAGATGATGGGAATCCCCTGTGCCTGAATCGGTGCCGCTGCCTTGTCCAGATCAAGGGCAAAGCCAATTCCCTGTATTTGCAGACCTATTAACACATCCATAAAGAAGGATGGCGAATAGAGGTCCTTGGCTTGGGCAGCGGAAATATATTTGGGTTTGAGAGTCAGGCTCCTTGCTACGGATTCAAGCAAATGACGTGTCATGCAATTGAAGTGCTTCTGCGAGTTGAGGGTCTCTATGATTTCATCGATGACTTGGACTGCGGCCTCGTCACTTTTTTCCCAGGCGTCGTCGATGCGAGCTCTTAGGGAGTCGGCCGTGAGGGAAATCCTAGTACGTAAATCATAGCTGTGATCGGTGATCTGGAAGTCAGGAGTCTGCGCCATGGGAATGTAATCATCGCAGGCCACAGGTATGCCCGAACTCTGCCAGTACAGAGCCGTCCAATCAATCAATGGTGACAATAGAATCAATCCACGTTCTGACCATATCAGCTGTCTAGAAATGGATTCTGATCGTCCATTGGTTGCTGCGCTATAGTGCTTTAAACGCTCGCTATTGATATCTATGGCTTCAATAAGATGAGTTCGTAAACAGTTGCGATCTACTGATGCATATAAGGGAAGAGTCGTTAGCAAGAACCATGTGAATAGAATTTTTTTGAAAGTAGCTGCGCAGCCTGTCATCGAAGCGTCTCCAAATTCGTTTAACCTTAATTATGGCACGAAAATGGAGAAAGCAAGGAGAAAAAAGCACCTGGCATGCCTCGCCAGGCACCTCAAGCTATATTAGATCTCGCTATTTGCTTCGATCCAATCTTTGTAGAATCTCACGTCAGTTGAGTTACTGCCTGATCCCACACAACCTACTAAGGGGACCTCAATTCCTGTTGACGCTGCTCCTACAAGCTGAAGCTCGCCATCAACTAAGACATAAGCAGGACCACCAGAATCACCTGCACAGATACCTTTGAGGAATCCTCCATGAGAGACCCGAGCGATATTATTTCGTTCGCCTGTAAACGTGCTTGTCAAGGTTCTTAGGATACCTGTGTCATTCGAATTGCGGCTTCGGGAAACACCGTATCCTGCGAGATATGCGTCTTCGTTTCTCACTTCAAGTTCCGGATCGGCGATTGGCGCGATAGCCATAGTATCCGGAATATCTTCCGAAAGGATGATCAGCCCAATATCATTGGGAGCTCTGGTGGGGATCGGGGAAAGGGTTTGCCCCGGGTCCCAGTCCGGATGAGGAATGACTTTTGCTGCTCTGATGTATGTGCCTGTTTCAGATACTTTGGTCCCAAAATGCACAAGGTAATCGCTTGCATTTGGGAAGATGTTATCTCCCTTAGTGGTTCTGCCCTCTAAAGCCTGAATACAATGAGCTGCCGTTACTATGGTTCTGACACCAATGATGGTTCCTGAACAAAAAGACTTTCCTTGTGATAGGATGGAATCTCCAGATCCGTCTGCCGTGAAGCTAGTTGTTAGCGCCACCGTTGAGGTTCGCACTGCCGACAGTTCATTGTCACTAACCTCAGTACCACCGCGAATTTTTAGGTCTGATTCCTGCTCGGACACTCCGCAGCCGGAGGTCATACCAACAGTTGATGCAAGCAATAGACTCGCTTTGACGAAAGTCTTCATAAAGGTCTCCAAATATTTTCGTTGTCAATGGTCTTGAGCCAATCTTTCAGCAGTCGGCTACTTGGTCAATTCATTTTTTCCTAAGAAGACCGCCTAAGATGGATCGTGTTGTTGTAACGATACTAGGGAATGGATGAGCTAATCAGAGCTTTCAGCCCGTGTTGCATCCGCTTGTCCTTCAATTTATATAAAGTCCACGGTGGTCTTTTTGTGTCATGAGCTCTTCGTTGTGTTAGCGTTGCGAAACAGGCAAATCCTTCCTTTAGGAAACCTCATGAAATTTTTTTTTCGTGAATCTCTTGACCGCAGGACTAATTTAGTTTTTCATAATACCTATCATCAAGACCGACTGAGGGACAGGCCCGAAGACGTCGGGGCAACCCTGATAGAGATATCAGAAAGGTGCCAAATCCTGCGGGAGTATCCCGGAAGATGACGTGCATGAAGTCAATTCCAAACTCCCGTTTATATAGGGAGTTTTTTTGTGAGTCCAATCGCAAGCAGATCTGTTCATGACCAATCCTACGAAGACTGTATCTTCCACATTCGTGAATTTGTCCTGAGTGATGGCACTGTTTTAGAGGATTTTGATGTTGCCTATCGGTTGCATGGGAATCCCAAGAACCCTCTTATCGCTGTCTCTGGTGGTGTTTCGTCACATCGAGGAATCACTGAATATGCAGGCAGTTACAAACCTTGGTGGAAGGAGCTTGTTGGATATGATAAGGCGCTAAACACTGCTGATTATTGCATCCTCGGCTGGGATTATCTGGGAAATGATGGCGATACTTTCGGTCCAAAAGATGGCGCTTGGCCAGATCATTGTCAGGTCTCCACCCGAGATCAGGCTCGCCTCCTTAAGGCTATCATTGATCATATTGGCTACCGTGAGGTTTACGCTATGGTTGGTGCCTCGTACGGGGCCATGGTTAATCTAGCTTTTGGGGATTGCTTTCCGCATTTGATTCAGCATCTTATATCCATCTCGGGGGCTCATAAATCTCATGCCATGGGCTATGCCTATCGCTATCTTCAAAACGAGCTACTGGACCTTTCCGAACACGCCTCTCTAAAAGAGCTTCCTGGAATTCAAAAACGCTTGGCTGAGCTCTCGAGGGGCTTAGCTATGACTACTTATCGAACCTCTAACGAATTTGAAGAAAGGTTCTCGGGTCGTGATGAAGTCATTGCCTATCTAAATCATCATGGCCGCGAGTTTGCGTCTGGTCGCAGCCTCACATCACGACGGTTGCTGGCAAAGTCCATCCTAACTCATGACATCAATGTTGATCCGCAGCGCTTCAAACACTCGGTGATTGGTTTTGAGCAGGATACGCTAGTACCTCCACACCTCTTGTCCGAACTTGCCTGTAAAACAAGAGGCGAGCTCTATTTATTCGATTCACCCTACGGTCATGACAGCTTTTTGAAAGAATCAGTGCTGTTATCAAGATTGTTTAAAACTTTACTTTCGGAGTCCTTATGAGTTTCTCGAAGCAAACCCTTGCCGCTAGACATGCCGTTGATACCGACCAGCACCACGGAGCTGTCATGCCTCCTGTGCATTTGAGTTCGACGTTTTCGTTTAAAAAGTTTGGCGAAAAAAGGCAGTACGACTATACCAGGTCCGGTAATCCGACGCGGAGTCATACCGCGGATATCTTGGCAAAGCTTGAAGGCGGTGCTGGTGCGGTGATCACCTCTACCGGAATGTCTGCGGTCACCTTGCTGGTCAACACACTCAAGCAAGGTGATTTGGTTGTCGCTAGTCATGACTGCTATGGCGGCACCTATCGACTTCTGAACTTTTTAAGGGAGAAAGGAATTATTGATTGTCAGTTTGTGGACTATTCCAACGAGCCAGCTCTGAAAGAGGCTCTTGATAAAAAGCCCAAACTTTGTTGGGTGGAAACGCCAAGTAACCCACTGCTTCGCTTGATCGATATCCAATCTGTGGCAAATCGATGCGGTCCCGAAACAAAAGTCGTGGTGGATAATACGTTTCTGACGCCACATGGCCAGCAGCCGCTTTCATTAGGAGCTGATTATGTGATCCACTCCACCACAAAATACATCAATGGACACTCCGATGTCGTTGGAGGGACTGTTATTGCCAAAGATCCCGGAGACTACGAACAGATAGCTTGGTTGGCTAATTGCCTCGGAATTACTGGGAGCCCTTTTGATAGTTACCTTACCTTGAGGGGAATTCGTACCCTTGAGTTGCGATTTAAAGAGCATTGTCGCAACGCTAATGCTATTGCCCACAGGCTTAGAGAGAGCAGTCTTGTCGATCAGGTATATTACCCAGGGTTTGGATCGCCACGAGAAGAGCAATTGGCCAAGACCCAGCATCTACTACCTGGAGGGATGATTAGTTTTGAGCTGGACGAAGCTTGCGACATCGAGCAGTTCGTCGGACAATTGCAGCTATTTTCTCTTGCTGAATCTCTTGGTGGGGTTGAGAGTTTGATTGCTCATCCGGCTTCCATGACTCATGCTGCGATGCCTGCAGAGGCCCGAAAAACTGCTGGTATCTCCGATCGCTTACTGCGCCTTTCGGTTGGTATTGAAAGTCTCGAAGATCTTTGGGCGGATCTCGAAGCGGCTTTTCAGAATTGCCTTTCTACCAAGCCCACCCCTCGGCTGTCGCAAGGGTTTTAGTTCTTGAAACCCTGATTCATTTCGATGACGTAGGAAGTAGGGACCCTTCGTAAAGTTGGGCCCATGCGCACCGATAGGGCTTGAGTTGGGGGCACCATGCGTAACTACTTCCTTATATTTGTCTTACTAGCCAACTCACTTGGGCTCGGCAGTCCTGTGACCGAAGACGACAAAAAGCAGGCAGCGGAAATAGATACTGAGCTAGGCGCTCTACCGGTTATCTTTTCGACGCCCGAGACAGGGTTGGCCCTGGGTGGTGTTGCGATTTATGTACCCTCGAGTTTTGCCAAAAAGGCTGAACCAGTGATAACGGGGCTTATGTACACCGAGAAAAAACAATTTCTCTGGGCATTAGGTACACGCCAGTCCCTACCGGACTCTTCCATTGATTATGTAGTTTATGCTGAAATACTTGATTTTCCACAGAAGTTTTATGGTATTGGGGATGAAACCAAACAAGATGATGAGCAAGTCATTAAAGAGCAGCGCGTGCTTGGACAAGGTGGGTTCATTTTTCCTGTTACGCAAAACTGGGGCTTGGGGGTGCAAATTAAGTGGCGTGATGACTCGTTTGAGTTGGTAGATCAGCGATCCTCGACTATCGATCCCAGAGGGCTGGTGGGATTTCATGGGGGAAAACAGCTTGGCTTTGGGGTTAGTTTAGAAAAGGAAACCACAGATGACCCGTTCTATCCTGAGGGTGGCTATAGGATGCAGTTCGCTCACTGGCGATTTGATGAGGGATTGGGGAGTCGGTACCCCTTTAATTATTCTCTGATTCATACGCGGTTATATCAAAAGCTATCGAAACGATGGACATTAGCATCGCGATTTTTTCTCAAGGCTTACAGTGGAGAGGTCCCTTTCTACCAACTGGCAAAGCTTGGTGGACACGATCTCTTAAGAGGGTATTTTAAGGGGCGTTACCGTGACACTGCATTGTCGGTGTTCGAGACCGAGGGCCGTTATCGTTTCCATAAGCGCTTTTCGTTTGTTACATTTGCTGGTGCTGGTAATGTCGCTGAATCAATCTCTGATCTTGTTAAAAACGATGTTTTGCCTTCATTTGGTGGTGGTGTCCGCTACCAAATCACGGCAAAACAAAAAATAAATCTAAGGGCCGATATTGGAGTTGGTCGCCATGGTCCACAATTTTATCTTTACGTCCTTGAGGCTTTTTAACCATACTTTCTATTAACTGTGCTAAGTGAGGCGATTATGAGCCATCTTTTTTGGGCAGTTGGTACTTGAATCCACCAATGATGCTGTACTGGTCATAGCTGACCTTGGTCTGTTTTTTTAGACGGCTCGAATAGCGAAAATCGATAAATGCGGCTAGCGCACCCTCTTGCCAAACCTTTAACTGAGCAGATGCATCCATCATATAGATCGCTGGAGATAATGCAATTTCCGTATCAAAATCGCGTAGACCGATCCCCTGAGCGGATTCTCGTTCGACAATGCCATCCCCCATACTATAAGATGTAAGGATACCGAGAGAAAAAGATATGCTTTGGTTGATGTAATAGCGATAAGCTGTTGTGATGTTCATTTTTTGAGCTTCAACGGAGAGCCAACGGCCGTCATTGGATCTAAATAGAAAGGTCTTTTGTGTGGGAAACAAGCCTATCTCGAGGCTTCCACTTGGGTCGAGCCCACCCTCAACAATAAGAGCTGCCGACACCTTGGGTTCGGTGAGGTAGTCCGGAACACCTGGTAGGGGTACTGTTTTATGAACATACGTACCAGTCGCAGCCCTTATGACCCCTCGTTCAAGGGTAAAGGACGAACTTTGTACGCTCGCACTCAAAATAGTAGACACGATGATATAAACCATGAAAAAACTATAGAGTATTTATCCCACAAATTGAATATTTATTTAGGTTCAGGCGATTGAAAGCTACGTTGTTTCTATTGCTATATCTTCTAGTGAGCCCGAGTTTTTTGCGGGCGGATATCCTAGGTCCCGTGGAAAAAAATGTGGTGGAGCAGAATCGCTGGATCTCTGATAAGATCGATCATTGGGCAGAGTCTTTAGATGTCTATCTTGCTAATGAAAAGTACTCGGACCGACCAAACCAAACTAGAGTCACTATCGATAATCGGGTCATTTGGAGAGAAAACAAGAAACCCACTTACGCGCCAAAGCTATCGGCAAAAATTCACTTGCCCCATACTCAGAAAAAATGGCAGCTCGCCTTCGCGACAAACGACGATGATGAGACTTCCGAAGGCATTGGGCGTAACCGTGCGGATGAGCAGGTTCCTGTAGATTCCATTAGTACCTTTGTCAACATTGCTCAGACCATCGGTAGGATTAAAACCGAATTTCAGCCTCGTTTCCAATACACAAAAGAGTTTGAAACCAAATATCGCCTCAAGTTTTCGTCTAAATCTCGCTTTGGTGCGTTCGAATTCAAACCAGAAATTCATTTGTTTGCCAATATCAAAGACGGGACCGGGCAATTCCTGTCTTTAGGCCTTCGCTGGAACTATAGCGAAACCCATCACTTTGAGCTCGTCAATGAGCAACAATACTCAGATGGCAATAATACTGTCGAGACCAACCATGGACCGATTTGGCAAATTCAGCATTCAACACGGATGTTTACCAGGCACTCGTTGATTTTAGAGGCCAATAATCGCCCCCTTTACCAAGCGTCACGATATGTTGCAGCAAGTGAGTTATACTACCGGTTACTTAAGAATGTCCTTCATTGTTCCGTAACGCCCATCGTATACTGGGGCCGTGAAGAGCGGTTTAAGGCTCGCTTTGGTCTTGACTTTGGGCTAGAACTGATATTCTAAGGAGCCCGACTTGCGTGAGATATTTAATCGATTCAAAAGATAGACTTGTATCCCTCAATGAGGAGTGGGTGGCTTTTGCCACGACGAACTCAGGCCAAGGAGTGGCAGCCGAGTCAGACGTCATCGGTAGACGCATCTGGGATTTTTTCTCGTCGGAAGAGCTAAAATCCGTTTATCGTTGGATTTTTCAAAAAGTTCGTAAGACCGAGCAACCCTTTTCGTTGCCGTTTCGCTGTGACTCCCCATCTATGCGCCGGATGATGAGTCTGGAAGTAGAGCATCAAGGTAATGGCTATCTAGCGATAACCACAAGGCTTGACCAATCCATATCGCGTTCTCCCTTAAGTCTGCTAGATGTGAACGCTAGCCGGACGGCTGAGTCGATTGATATATGCTCCATGTGTCGTAGAGTTAATCTAGGGCATAATCATTGGGTCGAGGCAGAAGATATTATCCACCTACCCGAAATCTCTAGGACGGGGCGATTCCCTAGCTTTAACGAACGAGTCTGTCACGATTGCTCGAGTCAGGTGGAAGATCTCCCCTATATGGTGTCGCTATCGGGCAATGTTGACAAGGGGGAGGAGAGCCCTCTGATCGTCTTCTTGCATGGAGAGACCCAAGGGGACAACCTGTTCCGCCTTCAGGCGCCTCCGCGGCTCGTATCGAGTCATAAGCTACTCGATTTGCCTCCGTTTATCCTTTTGTCCGTTCTTAAACACAAGCCCGGGCCTTGGGATATTGAAAAAGTGATGACGGCACTCAGAGAGACCCTGGATTTGTACGCGATCGATCGCAGACGCATCTATATCACGGGGATAAGTTCTGGAGGTATGGCTGTTTGGAAATTGATTACTCAATATCCGGATGTATTCGCCGCTGCTGTTCCCGTCGCAGCTAATGCGAATGTTTATATGTCGTCCCCAGCCGCAGGCATCAAGCCCCCCGTCTGGGCGACCCTTGGTGGCGCTGATCCAGTTGTTCGTGAAAAAACGTTTTTAAATGGAATGAAGCTATTGAAACTCAATCGCTGGGACGTTAAGTGGACCATCTTTGATGGGCAGAATCACGATTGTTGGACGGCTACTTATTTAAATCAGGACATTTGGGAGTGGCTGTTCGCCCAGAAAAAGGCAAACCCTGCCAGCTTAATTTAGTGCTTCTGAAACGGCCTGCCTGAGCACTTCAAACTTTACAGGTTTCAAAAGGAGTGACATTTGTCCGTCTTTCTGAAGCCTGAGCATCTCCTCGTCTTCATGATTGCCGGTCACCATAACGAATTTGGTTGCTGGCAGTTTTTTTGACATGTAGTCATAAAGCTCTAGACCAGTACTGTCACCCAAATAGTAATCCGTCACCACAAGAGATGGCTCGTAGCCTTCCATAATAGCCTCTCGTGCAGCATTGCCGGAATGACAGCAGCGAATACGGTAATCTGTCGTGGCTCGAAAAAGAGTCTTCCAGACTTCCACGAGCTCCTCTGAATCTTCTACGATCATAAGGTTTTTTGACTGGGGCATTACTCTAGTCCTTTCGTTTGGGCTCTCAGAGCCTCCTACAAGCTATAAGGCCAAGATGCATCTACTGTCCAACAAAAACTGGTAAATTTATCTTAAATGTCGTTGAAGGCTCTTCGCGAACGTAAGTTAGCTCACCTCCATGGGCTTTTAGAATATTGCGCGATAAACTAAGCCCTAAACCAGTCCCTTCTGGCTTGGTCGTAAAAAATGGCGTCATGATTTGGTTTGCGACGGCCTCCGCAATTCCCGAACCACTGTCCTTAATCGATAATTCAAGCTCGTTGCCTTTGATCTCAGATTTGAGCTGGATCCATCTGCCTCTGGTCTGGTTTTCAATCGCATCGGCGCTGTTATTGATTAGGTTGATCAGAACCTGAGAGATCTGCGTGGGACGGCAATCAATAAAGATCTCTTCAGAGACGTCTACTTCCAGCTTTATGCCCTTATTTTTCAGATGGAAAGAGCAAATTTTGATCACTTCGTTGATGATTTCTAAAAGACTAAATGGTTGGAATGAATCGCGATCACGATTTTTTGTGATGGATTTCAATCCGACAATGATTTCAGAAATACGTGACACGGTGTCTTCAATGTTCTGAACTGCTGATCTCATGGGTGGAGATAGATCGCTCCCTTGGTCCGCTAAGGTGTTGATCAAATCGACGTAACCTTGAATCGTATTAAGCGGGGTTTTTAGCTCGTGAGCGATGCCAGCTGCCATTTCGCCAAGTGAAGCCATTTTTGCTGTTTTAAGCAGCTCATCTTGTTGAACCTGCAAGAGGTGGCGCTTATCCACCTCGCTAGTCATATCACTTATGGTAATCAGCAGCTGATGGGGATCATGATCGTCGAGCAAAATAGACCGCATGGTGTAATGCTTGATAATATTAGGCAGCTTCAGTCGTTCGAAGGACATATTAAAAAGACTCTTCGATACGAGGTTGTTGGTAAGGCTGGCAATATCTTTAGGGTCTAACTTATGGCAAAGTTTTTCCATGCAATTAGCCAGATCAATGTGCGGTGTGATGCCGATGTCTTCGCCAATAAGTTCGCTGATGAGATTTTCCCCAAAAACGAGCACATAGCTGTGTTTTCTTCGTTCGAAGACCAAAAAACTATCGTGATTGTTGCGAATGAGAGTCTCAAAGTTTCGCAGCTGTCTTTCCGAAAAATCGCGATGACTGATATCTACGGAGATACTCGATATAGCTCCTGGTTCTAGGTTGTGTGGATTGCTGGGTACCCGAATATTTTGAAAAATCTGCCTTTGCCCCTTGTCATCGATAGACTGCTCCTCATTGTAAAGAGGAGCCTTTTGCTTAAGGGCCTCGAAATCTAGACTACGAACGCGTTGACCGGCCTCTAGCCCTAGTACCGCCTCGTCATTATTTCCAACAATCTCATCCTTGGCCTTCTTCAAGGCTTTGGCAAAGGCATCGTTGGCAAATACATAGTTTCCTCTCGCATTTTTCGCAGATACCTTAACGGGCAAGTCGTTAAGTATGGTTTCCAGAAGCTTTAGTTTGTCCTTAGCGTCCGCTAGTTCCGAGCTAAGGCTTGTGGTCTCGACAAATGTGACGACAACAGCATTAATCACCCCATCACTGGTGAAAATAGGGTGACTGTAGAAAGACAGCTGGCGCTCACCCGTATCAATAAATCCGCCTAA
Source organism: Pseudobacteriovorax sp. (assembly GCA_013215145.1). Taxonomy (GTDB): domain Bacteria; phylum Bdellovibrionota_B; class Oligoflexia; order Oligoflexales; family Oligoflexaceae; genus DT-89. Next base: position 30,149 of record JABSRP010000052.1, on the reverse strand, counting down.
GGATTTGTGTCGTTTCACACTATCCTCGATGGTGACCCAAACCACGGTTAGATCAAGCTCGACATCGAGGTATCTAAGGTTTTTGTTCGTCCAGTTGGATTGAATTCCCAGTAGCTTTTTGGCGGCAGGATTGTATCGTTTTAGGCAGAACCCCTCGTCAATGACAATCGTAGGAACAGGAATCCCATCTTGGATATCTTGCAGATAGGCATACAATTCGTTCAGCTGTACAGTTTTTGTATTAAGCTCTTCATTGACTGTGGTGAGCTCTTCGTTGGTGGATTGAAGCTCTTCATTGGACGTTTCGAGCTCTTCGTTGGTGGACTGAAGCTCTTCATTGGCCGATTGCATCTCTTCGTTCAACGCCTGTAGCTCTTCGTTGGCTGTCTCCTGATCCTCAATGACCGTTTGCAGATGCTCCCTGGTTGCGTTGAGCTCTAGCTCTAGCTCAGAAACCGTTTGATCACTTAATGTTGACCGCGCCTCAGTCTGCGCCACTTCCGATCTCTCCTTGATTTCGGAAAGGTGAATAATATAGGTCGTGCGCTCAAACTTTGCGAAGGACTTTATGCTAACGCGATAATGGGCTTTGGTATTGTCCTCAGGGTTAAGTAAATCCTTGATGACAGTCTCATTTCGCTGTTCGAACTCAGCCTTATTCTCGGCTCTGCGACAGCGGCTTAACAGAGTTAATATTTTGTTTTTGTAGGTGCTGATCAAAAGATTCTCGAAGCTTAACGTAAATGTCCCTTCGGGAAAATGCACCAACTGCCTTGCAATGCCGTATACTGAGACTACTTGAAAGTTTTCATCCACCATAAAAGAATTAGGGAAGAGGACACCAACAATCTCTTTTAAATTTTCGAAATAGCTAAATTGCTTGCTGTGAGAGCTGCTACTGGGTTTGACCTGTGTTTTTTTCGTAAAGGCAGAGAACGTTACGCTGTGAGGCGATGATTTATTATTTTTAATAAAAACCTTCGCACTCTGATCTGTGTGATGGAAGGTGGATTGATTGGCCGCGATGGACTCACTTTTTCCCATAAACAGTATGCCAGATGGGTTTAAAGCGTAATGAAAAACCTGAATGATCCGCTCTTGGACCTCTGGCTCGAAGTAAATGAACACGTTGCGGCAGACAATTAAGTCGATCCTTAAAAAAGGAGGGTTTTTCGCTAGATCATGCTTCGCAAAGAGGACTAACTCGCGAATACGCTTTTTGATCACGTAACCACTTTCTGATCGATCGAAATATTTATCGATAAGCTGGGTGTCGATGGATTCGACAGCTGCTGCCGAGAAGAATCCTTTTCGTCCTTCAGCCATGACTTCGTCTTGAATGTCCGTGGCAAATACTTGGACCTGAATCTTATCTTGCAGATTAAGCTCTTCTAGGATTTCTAGAAGCATGATCAGGAGGCTGTAAGGTTCCTCTCCGCTAGAACAGCCCGCACTCCAAATCCTAAGAGAGTTTGTCTCTCTATTTTTTTGTACGTAGTCCACCATGGCTTTACGGACGGCTTTGAATTCGTCGTCGTCGCGGAAAAAACTGGTCACAGAGATGAGAATCGTATGAAAGAGCGAACGCCACTCGTTATCCTGAGATTCCAGATAATCCGCATAGTCGTCCAAGGATTTGCTTTCCGTAGCCAGGACGCGCCGATTGATCCGTCGCTCAAGTGATTTTGGTTTGTACTGAGAGAAATCCACCTTGGTTTTAAGGCGCATATGATCGAAAATGCGTTCGTAAGCTGATCTGCGATCAGGAGAGTCATCTTTTGGTGACTCCAGAATATTCTTTCCCGTCATCAGCTGATTGATTTGATTTAATTCACTCACAATTTTATCTGGGTCCCAGATAAAGTCTACCAAGCCTGTAGCTAACGCTGACAAAGGCATGCCGTCGTATTTCGCCGTTCCTGGTTTTTGGGCCACCGTCAAACCACCAGCAACCTTCACCGACTTGATACCGTAGGAGCCGTCTGTTCCCGTGCCGCTTAAGATGATCCCTAGAACATGCTCACCGTAGTTTTCTGCCAGTGAGGTAAAAAGCTTATCGATGGATGGTTTGGGACCCACGCGATGCTCGAGCGAGACAAGCTTAAAGTGTCCGGCCTGAATCGTTAGATCAGCGTTAGGAATGGATACATAAATGTTTCCAGGCATCAGCGGTAGGCCATCTGTCGCTCTGTGAATGGGTATACTGGTATCGCGAGCGAGGATATCTGTGAGCATGCTTTTGGAACTGGCTGCCATGTGCTGGACAATCACCACACAGGATTCGCCTAGCGGTTTTAGGCTACCAACGATATGTCTCAAGATTTCGAGGCCACCGGCTGAACAGCCTATGCCTATCACTGTCTTTACTGATTCCATAATTAATCCTAGAGTATTATGGCTGACGCATTTCGATCGAGAGCTATACCTAGCATATCCACCCGGCTATACCCATGGTTTTCGGTATTTACGATGAAAATTAGATCTTCCTGTCAAACCAGCTACTGAAAACCCCTAGTTTGAGCTATAAAAATAGGATTTCCTGAGCTGTGTCCGAAATTTTGCGCGAAATCCTACAGACTAAACATGGTCCATCCGCGGTCACGATCTAGTTTTTAGAGGGAGTCGTCCTCATCTAAGATGAGGCAAAGCGAATTGATACAATACCTCAGACCTGACGGTGGGGGCCCATCGTTAAAAACATGGCCTAGATGCGACTGACAATTATGGCAAGTGACCTCAGTGCGTCTCATCCCGTGGCTAAGGTCTTCGTGCTCGTCAATTTGGCCTTTTTTGGCACTGTGGAAGGCAGGCCATCCGCAAGACGTGGCGAATTTTGTATCTCCGTCAAAAAGTGCAGTGCCGCAGGCCTTGCAGCGCCAGACCCCTTTTGCGAACACCTCGTTGTACTCTCCAGAAAACGGCCTCTCGGTCCCCTTTTCTCGTAAAATGTGATACTCCTCTGGCGTCAGTTTTTCTCGCCAGTATGACTCGTCTCGTGTTTCGTTATTGTTTTCCATCATCATATCCTTTTTTTATCACCAGCTGTTTTGATAAATAAAGCCAAAGCCCTCAGTGGTCTGCGTTTCCGTATCACTTGAGCCGGTGGCATTTACGGTAATTTGGGAAATCTGATAACCTAAGCCAAACCCTCCGATGAGGTTGCGTAATCCGAAAAAGACTAAGGTTTGTAAGGTGTCTTCGGCCAAGTTGAAGTTTGGTTGAGGCGTATTCAGATCAGAGTTAGGCCTTTCTCCAAAGTAGCTGTTGGTTACCGAGCTTTCACCGCTAACTGCATAGGTGTATTCCGCCCGTGCATTCAGGCCTAGCTTCCAAAATACATTTAAGGCCATGCGCGCTAGGAGATAGGATTGTCGTGTTTTTTCGGTAAGCTCAATATCCTCTAAGAGGACTTTTGACGTTAAATAAGAAATACCAGGGCCCACTTGTATCCGAGTCTTTAAAGGGCGCAGTTGAAAGTTCTGGTAAAACCAATAATCAGTCACTGTTTCCAGGTCTATCGAGTTTTCCCGATTCGTTAATACGCTGTAATGGACTGAGACATGGCTTGACCAAAAAGGTTTGAGTAGAACGCCGAAGTCGTTGTTCAGGGTGAGTTGGTCGATATCTGCAAAGGTTTCGTCATATAAAATCTTCCCTTTGACAAAGGTTAAATTATGGCGAAAAAAATGATAGTAAAAATTTGTTTCCACCTCGAACCAATTACGGTTGTAGCCACTTTCGGCGGAGCTGTTGCCATCAGGCGATTTAATATCGAGTTCGCTGCCTCCCCAAGTATAACCAAACCCGGGCCGGAAACTAAAACCCGGGTTGATGTCTTTGAGTACTCTAAAATCGTTGAGTTGCAGATTGGCACCGAATTCTATGGATTGTGCACTTATGGAATAATCGCGACCTCTTTGCGTCCGTTTTTCGTAGGATACAATGGGTCGTAGAGACCATCCCCTTGATACCATATCCCAATCGGGAAACCAGTCACTTGTTGGCGGATGCTGCTGCCCCATGACGGTGCTTGATAGCATAAGTAATGGTAGAGCAATGGCAGAAATCCCTTTCATAAAGTAACCTTTCCTTATCCGTCGGTAAAAGATGGTTGCTACCAGTCATATACCCAAAAATTACAGTCTGATTTCGTAAGTACCTTTAGAGATATACCAGTTTCTTCAGTAAATTCAATGAAACGAGCAGATGCGGACTGTATGAAGAAGCTCGGAAAAAATATTGTCTATTTAACCTTGTTGGCCGCCTGTAGCCCTCAGCTAGCTGACGTGGAAGAGACAGAAGCGCCGGTATCGCAGGACTTTCAGCCCGAAAGCGATCTGGTGGCGGACATTCAAGTTGTCTTATCCGGCGGCGAAAACCCAAGCTGGCAGGCAACCCTAACGGGCTGTAACTCGGGGCTAACTGAGCGATTCGAAACAGGTTCTAGTGTCAAACTAGAGAAGCATGATCGTAACTGCTTGATAAAACTTGACTCACTTGATGTGGCTGGTGTCATCCTGACAGCTAAAGAGGCTGATCTGCGGCGGTTTGGAACCAATGAAATCGTTAGCTTTCATTCCGAGTCTCAGCCGACCCACCGCCGGGAGATCATCGTAGCAGCCCAATTGAATAGTCCTCTACTAACGAGCCCTAAAGTGGCTTTTCAAGAGCATCAATTTCGCTCCATTATCTTAGAAGACAGGTCGTTGTTGCCAACGGTGAGTTTTTCTTACGGGGATGGGGAATCGATTAAAGAGCCTTTGTTTTTAGAGAGGGTGGGTGCAGATGCCGTCGGATCAAACTCGATTTCTTTCGGCGTTTCATTAACTTGTCGGGAAAAAATGTCTGACGGCCCCGACGGGGATGGTCTGTGTTTCGGCATGCCACTTGGGGCAGGGCGGTATGCTATGGTTCCTTCATCTGTCGCCAATCAGCTCAGCTGCAGTCCCACTGACCCTAACGGATGTCTAGCTGTTTTAGATAGTTACGGCGAGGCCATCAGAAGCTCTGCCCTGACTTATGCGGCGGCACTGCAACAAAGATCTGCCAATGGTGGTCTTTGGCTGTCTGATTTGGTAGTCCCACTAGAGACAGAAACCATGGAAGCTACCTTGGTGGTAGAGTACTCAGGAGTTCTGCAATACTGGAACCTAAGATTTCTTTGATCCTTTTAATCCTCCCCTTTAAATCCAAGCAAAACAAATAGGTATAGGAAATAGACAAGTATCCTTAGGGTTTGACGATAGCATCGTTATCAAGCAGGGGGAGCAGTTCTATGATCATTAAATCGCATCGGCTTACCATGGTGCCTATTTCGCTCGAATTTGAAGAGTCCTTTGTCAAAATCCTTACAGATGTTTCTGTCATGAAGTATGACTTCAACGGACCTCTTTCCGATGAGGAAGCCCGTGAACTATTTCGATTTTGGCTTGATAAGAAAATTCCAGGCGAAATTGGTGTGAAGGCGATACTCAACGCAGACTCTGAATTTGTCGGTTACTGTGGGGTTCTGCCATCTACAGTGGAAGACTGTGTCGAACATGAATTAGATTATAGAATTTTGCCTAAGTTTGCCGGCAAGGGTTATGCTGAAGAAGCCGCTTCGGCCTATGTCCAACATATGAAAAAGGAAACAACGATTCACGATCTGATTTCTATGATCAAACCTTACCAGTCGACCGATATTGGCGCTGCTCAAAGGATAGGCATGAGATTTGATAAAGAAATTTGCATCGAAGGACGGCGTAATCATCTTTATCGTGTCCATCTGTTGAATACATGATGAAGGTTTTGGGAGTTTTGTACTATGGGGGAGGCTAAGGTGAGCTCGCGACGCGTTTTATTGATGGATGATGAGCACGATCTTGCTGAGTCATTGGCAACTCTGCTTAAAGAAGGCGGTTACGATGTTAAGCTGCCGGAGTCCATTGCCGAGGCGAGTCAGATGTTAGATCGCGAATCCTTTGATATTGTTATCACCGATATATTTATGCAAGAACGAAGTGGCTACGAGATGATCGACTTGGCAAAAAGGCAGCACGTCGAGCAGGTGATTGCTATCTCAGGTCAGGGGGTCGAGTGGGAAGCAAAATCCCGTGGTGCAGATCACTTTCTTAAAAAACCTATCGGCATGAAAAAGCTTGCAAAGGTTCTGTTAAAACCCAAAGCGAGCTGATAAATTGAGGTCCTTATACACCTAAGTCTAAAGGACCTGATACCATTGACTATTGAAGAATTTCGGCATTCCTTATCCGATTCCCAGCTTACGATTCAATTGAGAACTTGGGGGCATCCTCAGGGGGAACCCGTACTATGCCTTCATGGATGGCTAGATAATGTCGGATCTTATCAGCCTTTATCGGAATTGGGTTCGCAGACCCATCGATTTTTAGCTATGGACTTTCTTGGTCATGGCCGCTCCCATCACCTGCAAGGGCGTTTTGGCTACGATCTGTTTACCCACTGCCAGACTCTATATCAGCTAACCCGAGACCTCGGTATCGAACAATTCCACCTAGTGGGGCACTCGATGGGTGGGATAGTTGCTTGCCTTTTTGCGGGAGCGTTTTCTAAGCGACTGAAAACTTTGACGATGATCGAATCGGTTGGGCCTGTAGCTAAAGACGAAGATGGCCTGGCTAGTCGATTCCAAAAGCGAGTCGAGGCCAGAGACGTTTGGCTCAATCGACCCACTCGATCCTTTGCTGGGTTGGACGAGGCGGCAGAAAAATGGGCAAAGGTCTCAGGTCTAGGCCTTGATCATGCCCGGATGATCGTGAGTCATCATCTGCTAGAATCACCCGACGGCTCTTACTCTTGGGGATATGATCCTTTGCTTCAGCTGCCGAGCTTGTATGCCTTTAACGAGGATCAGGTGAAGAGTTTTCTTTCTTCGGTAGCTTGTCCGGTACTATCGATCCGGGCTGATGGCGGCGTTTTTTCCCACTATCACAAAAAAATGGAGCAAAGGTTGTCTTATTTTAAAGATGTTACTGCCGTGCAGATGGAGGGTGGACATCACCTTCATATGGAGATGCCTGATCGTATTAAATCCCTCCTTGAAGAGCATTTAACTAGGGCTTAGGAAAGTATCATGTCAATTCAGAAAACGATTTGCACCCAAAACATCATGAGCCAAGCCGTTTTCCGATGTCAGCGTTGTGCCTTAAATTCATCTAAGCTAGGGCGACGGGAGGTCTAATGTGTCGCCCTAATGCCTCTAAGATGGGTTGGGTCAATTTTTTTTGCGACGATTCGGTGTAAGGGCGTCCCCCCTGTTGGCCCCACACTGGATCGGGCCAGCAGTCATCGCTTTCAAATCGGGCAATATGATGAATATGCAGCTGCCTGACAACATTACCTAGGCTACCTACATTTAAGGTAGTGGGGTTTAGAGTATTCTTAAGGGCTTGATCGAGCAGATTACTCTCGATTTGGAGGCTGATCTGATCGTCACGATTCAGTTCAAAAAGCTCTTCAGCTCCGGAAACTCTTGGAACCAAAATAAACCAAGGAAATCGCTGATCGTTCATCAACAATAGTGAGCACAAATTCATCTCACCAAGTAAGATGCAGTCTTCGGCTAGTTTTTCGTCTAGTGTAAATGTCAAAGCTTTACCTTTATTGTTCTGTTGAATCAATGAGGAGAACCTAATGTCGGTTTTTCGGCGGAAATCCGGTCAAAGGATCCCAGCACGTTCTGTTTTATCTTACTACAGGGCATAATACAGGCGGTAAATCACCCCTGCATAGTCGTCTGAAATTAAGATGGAACCGTCGGGAAGGTTTTCGATGTCCACCGGTCGGCCCCATCGCGATCCATCAGCATTTAGCCATCCGCTGACGAAAGACTCGTAGGATAACGCTCTTTCTCCATCGGCGCTGACGATCACTCGAGATACGCGGTAACCATCGGGTACTGATCGATTCCAAGACCCATGCTCGGCGATAAACACACTGCGAGCACTAGGAACGCTAGGAAACATATCACCACGGTAGAATCGCATACCCAGTGCCGCCACGTGTGCTGGTAGATCTATCATGGGTGATACGTAAGGGCCGGAGGCGCTACAGTCAGATCTGCGACCAAACTGAGGGTCTCGGATACCTGTGCCGTGGCAATAGGGGTAGCCAAAGTGCTGATTAGTCGCGGAAATACGGTTCAGCTCATCCGGCGGTAGATCGTCACCCATTTGATCGCGACCATTGTCGGTGAACCATAAATCAGCTGTCACGGGGTCCCAGTCGAATCCAACCGTGTTGCGGATACCAGTAGCAACCTCACGTCGGACGCCAGTATTGGGGTTGATGGCAAACAGTCGCAGATACTCGCCAGCAGTTGTGGCGGAACTTTCGGGATCACATATATTGCAAGGGGCTCCCTGGGCCACAAACAATTCTCCGTCGGTGCTAGCTCTTAGGTACTTCCAAGAATGGGAGCGGGCATTGGGAAATTGGTCGAAAACTGTTTCTCGGCTTGAGAGGCGACTGCCAGAGCGAACAGCGGTAGCCGCGTTGCGGTAGCGGCTAATCTTAGTGCGTTCGGCTACATACAAATCGTTGCCAATAACCGTCACTCCGTTGGGATTATCCAAACCTGTGGCTAGCATCACCGGCTGAGTCGGGTTTGACTGACCTGGAATGTAGGGAATGCCATAAACCTTGGTATCGGGATTAGAAAGTCCGCCGGTGCCCACATACAAAATTCCATCAGCGGCATATGTCATGGATCTGGCGCTAGGAATTTCGGCAATGACTTCAATCTTAAAGCCCTTAGGTAACGTTAGTTCATCAAGAGGAAGGTCGGTTTCGATGGGAGGGTTGCTGCTGTCGGCAGTAGCTTTCTCGATCAGCCCTATGAGTCGACGCTTTTCTTCTGTCGTCAGCTGCATCGCAGTCGGAGCATTGGCTGGTGGCATCGGACGGCTTTGGCTGGCGAGTCTCGGGGTGACGCGATCAGCTGAGCTAATGATAGTGTTGAGTACCTGCTCCTCGCTGCCACCACCATATTGGCTATGGCAAGGGGCGCAGGATGTTTGGAATGCTGAGACAAGCTCGGCGCTTTCGTCACTGTTAAGTGATAGGGGCTGACTCATCAGTGCCTGCGAGTAAGTGCTGGCTCCTAGGGTCAATATAGCCCCATAGCATAATCTGACAAATTGGCTCAAAATGTGATCTCCTTTTCGCTAAATTTGCCGGAACCTATCACATCCAACAGTCAAGGGAAACCTACTGTGCTCGCGGTGAACAAGATTTTCTTGGCCAATTGGTCAAAGTGATCGTTCTTTTTCCAAGAATGCTAGCCCTAAATGGTTAAGGTAAAGCAATGACAGCTTGTTTTCGCCCTTATTACCTACAAAAAGACATATAACGCAGTTTATTTATATGAAAGTGCGTAGCGACACAAACACGTGCAATCGTTTACTTAGGAAAATTAGATGAATATAAAAAGACTATGCGGCAAGTCCATCGAATGGGCTGTGATTGGTATCTTAGGCTTAGAGGCAAATGTTGCGGTAGGGCAGGCCCAATTCGCGTTTCAAAGAGATACCCAGTTGTGGGCGCAAGAATCGGCACGCTCGGAGCTATGTGTGATCCCTGCGGGAAGTTCCTTCGAGGTGTTTTCTCATCGCAGCAATGCGCAGGGAGACGTCAAGCTTTTCGCCAATCGATTACCAACGGAATGTGGAAGCTTTAAAAGTGGTTGGCTAGTAGGTACCAATGCTAACTATACGATTACAGAGCAAAGCCAGCCTACGCCGCAGCCGTCGCCAGTGCTACCTCCATTACCACCACCATCAAATCCGCCCGTAGTTGTTCCTCCTCCTGCTGAAGTCCAAGGGCCCATCAAGGGTGTGTGGATTAGTCATCTGTGGCTTGCTAGCGAGCGTAGTATGAGAGAGGTGATCACGAATGCCAGGCGTGCCGGTCTTAATACACTTTATCCGGTGGTCTCTCGCTATTCCTGTGCCTACTTTAAAACCGATTCTATGCCATACTGCGACTCCCAGGGAGATGTTTTCGGCCGATTTTTACAACTAACCCGACAGCTGGCTCCTGGAATGCGAGTTGTTCCTTGGTTTGAACGCTCCTTGCAGGTGAAGTATGCCTTCGCTAATGAAAACCCGGACATGATCGAGGCCATCTCTATAGATGAATCGTTTCCCACGCTAAACCTTGATCGCAGCGATGTGCGGCAGATGATTTTTACCGCTCTCAGTGATGTGATGGCCTATCCCGGAGTCGATCGCGTTCATGTCGACGATGGTATCGAATACCTAAGTGAAGCTAGAATTTTTGCTAGTCAAGCTAACGCGTACAAACAAAAACTGGATCGATTTGTTCTAGCCATGATTGCTGATTTCAAAAGAAACCATCCTGGCAAGATTTTTGAAATGAGTCATCTTCCGCAGCCCTTCGCCGAAAACGCCTATTTAGCTGCTTGGCAGAATTGGCCCGTGGATAGAATGATTATTCAATGCTATCGGAGCACAGCAGAAGCGATTTTGAAATCCCAAGAGTGCTTTCAGGCTCCCAGAGGTTTTCGGGGACAATTGACCGGGATTGGGATAGCTGGATTTGCCAATGGGCGTTTGTTGTCGAATGATGAGATTATTACGGTCATGAGACACCAGTTGTCTCGTGGTGATGACTTTATTCTATTTGAGGCAGCGCAATTAATTAATAATGATGAGCTTTTAGATGCTATGAGAACAGTGAGATAGGGCTTTTTTATGCGAGACTCTTGAAGGGTATGAATAGCCTCAAGAGTTACGCATTTACTAGTCCAGTCTTCGCTCATATCTAGCAGTTGGTAGTCTGTAGTTGCAACATCTCGGATTTTTGTGGAAGTTATCTTCTTGGATATAAAACACTTCGTCAGCCCTGTTTTAGGTGTAGTTTGGTAGAGTCTCAAACTCGTAAGTTTTATATCCAAGAAGATAACTTCCACAAAAATCCGAGATGTTGCAACTTATGCTCAGTAATGGCAAATGGTTATTTTTATAGAAGATTTTGCGCTGTTTTTTGGTGAAGAGTTGGAGTTTACTAGCTGGTAGTTGAATCGCCTCTGATTTTTATGGGAAAATATCCCTTTAGATCTAAAACACTTCGTCAGCCCTGTATAATGTGGGGTATGGTAGATACTATGACTCGTAAGTTTTAGAACTAAAGGGATATTTTCCCATAAAAATCAGAGGTGATTCAAATCAAGGTCCTTTCTGCGGTAAAGTGTACTCTGTTTTTTTTTGTTGGGTTAAAGTTGATTTCAAGTATTGTTAGTCTGCAATTTTAGGGAGTCGATTTTAGCGAGGATTGTCTTTGGATCCTTACCAAATATACCAGCGAAAAGACTTCGCACGTGTTTTGGTAGTTCAGCAATATTTGAGCTTAGGTAGATTTCTCCTTTCCAACCCATAGCTCGAATCTTATCGACGATATCAATACCGGTCTCTCCGTTTGTTAGGTAATAATCTGTGACGACAAAATCTAGTTTTTTCCAGTCGACTTTATCGATATGGTTGCTATGAAAATCATTCCAGTTTTCAAAGGTTTGAATATTCCTATTGCCGGCAGCTCGTTTCCACTGACGTCTAAAAATGGCTTCATCTTCGAATACCAAAATTTGCTTTTTTTGTGCTGTCTCTTTGAGCTCGCCACACTTTTGTAAAAGTAATAGCAACTCTGTCCGGCTCACCGGTTTGGGGAGAAAATAGTCTGCCCCTGCCTCTATCGCTTTAGGTTGGTATTCAAGGAGGCCTCGATTTGAATGAATACACAGAATACCAGTATATCCTTTTTCTCGAATCCTTCGACAAATATCAAAGCCATTGAGGCTGCCAAGCTTAAGGTCCACATCTAGAATGATCAAATGAGGTTTTTCAATATGAATCGATTGATAAAGATTAGAATGATCATTGAATCGAAAAATCTTAGCAGCAATTTGTAGATTTTTGATTTGTGAAGCTATGGTATCGATATAAATATTTTCATCATCAATGATAAATACCTTCGATATTCCATTTTTAACATTGTCGGTAAGTTTAGGTGCATCTCTTTGTTTTTCTGTGACAATAGCACTGTCATTAGCTTTTAGTGTTTGAGAATGAAGTGGTAAATCAATAGTGTCGTTTGATTCTGTGGGGTCTATTGGGATTTTTAAAGAGAACTCTGTGCCGAAGATTTTGGATGAACGGCACTGAATCGAGCCGCCATGCGATTCTACTATTTTTTTGACTATGGCAAGTCCCAGGCCAGTACCGCCTTTTTTTCCTTTTGTATAAAATGCATCGAAGAGCTTTGTTTGATCTTCTTCAGGAATGTGGGTGTCGGAGTTACCAATGGAGAAAGACATAAAACTATTATCATCAATCTTTGCTCGAAACCAAATTTTGCCAGTTCCATTCATATGTTCTATGGCATTACTTAGAATATTTCCTATGACACGGTTATATTTATTGAGATCTACTAAAGTTATAAAATTTTTTTCAAAATCATAGCTTAACTGAATATCAAGATCGGAGCGGAATTGGAAAACAGACTGCAGGTTTTGATGAATTAATTGATCAATTGGGATTCTTTCGATCATCAAATCTGATGCTGATCCAATTTCCATCACGTCTTGAATCATAGCTTCTACAGAAGAGATGGCACGTGAAACAATAGGAATGTTCTCGTTCAAAATGATCTTAACCTCTTCTGCAGATGCTTGTTCGTTGATCAATGAAATCAGGGCCTTGATCATAGAGAATGGTTTGCGAACATCATGAGCGAGCATTTGTGTGGTTTGTACAATAGATCTATTGGCTGCAGCTGTTGAAAGCTCCTCCTTCAGTCTTTCAAATGTTTTGCTAATAGAAACCCAGTTTTTTCCGAAGCCTTTGGGGACCTCTGCATATTCTACAGATTCATTTTCCAATAGAGTCGAAAAAACCAGGCTGACAAGCTCGATGCGTCGTTGCTCCTCTTTTTTTGCGACGAGATGGAAAACTGAATATCCCAAGAAAGAGAGAAAATTGATTACTACCCAAACCAATAAGGCAAAATAAAAAACTCCTACATAGGAAAATAGAAATACCAACTTCAAGTTTTTGCTGTGAGAAAACCTGAAAAATACCTTGATTTTATAAATTCCAGAAATTTCATATGATATATTTTGATTCAGATCTTTAAGGTCATTGATATCGATAAGGAAGAATTGACCAAAAGCAGCTAAATCGGTGATCTTATTTTCATTTTGCTTGACAAAACGAAGCCCGATAAAATCAGAGGAGTCGCCAACCTCTCTTTCAAGAGAGGAGAGAGCATGAAACAGATTACCTTGTTCAATAGATGTCTGTTGGTTGTTTGCCCAGGTTTCTACATATTCAGTGCTGTTGTAAACTATAAATGTCAGATAAACACCCATAGCTACTAACAAAGTTGTAACCAGTAATAAAAACGAGGAAAATAATCTCGATAGCACTATGACTTGTTTTATAAGCATAGACTATCCTCATCGGATATAAAATCGATGAAATTCTTCTGATAAACTCGACAAAGAAGATATAGACGTTGAAAATATCTTGCATAATAGTATTGACGTTTTAGCTTTGGCGCTATTATTGTTTGTTCGCCTATAACTGATAGTCGCTTTATCAAAGCTTGGTCAAATCTTCCCTTAGCAAAGCTTTGTATTTTCGTGATGTATGGGGTGTCGCCAATATTTTGATTAGTTTTAAATATATGCCAGTGCCGCATTTGCTCAACGACAGCTTGAAATAAAATTGACTCTTTATCCTTCAACGAGCCTGCCGAGCTTCCTATTACGAATCCCGAATCTGGAAGGTAGCCTATAGCTAAAAAAACAACTGACTTATTGTTCAGAGGTATGCGAATTAGGTCAAGTTTTTCGAAGCTGTTCTTCATGTCTAGATCGATTAAACTCTTCAAAAAAATCTGATAGTTATCCGAATTTACGGGCTCTAGGACATGACGGATATAAGTTTGAGACCACCACGTATGTATAGCATATCTTTCCAGGTACTCGGATGTTGCAGCCCTAACTATCGCTCTCAATTCCCAAAGGCTGGATAAACCGAATGCTCTACATGCTAATCCAGTTGTGTCAATTTCTTTGTTTTTTAAAGCTAACTTTTCATAGAAAAATAGCCTTTCTACATATTCAGAAATAGCTTTATTCTTGGCTAAGGATAAATTTTTTGCGGTCCCACCAGTGGAAATAATAACTTTTTTACCTGCGATTGATCTACTGCCATTCGCATGAACGCTAAACGCTCCTGAGTGCCTTATTGCTTGGATCCTTAGCCTAGAACTTTGCATCTCAATTACTGCCGTTTAAATAGATGCCAAGGCGATGGTTCGCCAGTGGAAATCACTGTCTTCGTTAAATGCGAGTTTTTCGAGATATAAACTAACCCGTAGTGAGATAGTGGCACAATCAGTGCCTGTTGATTCAAAAACAGGTTAAGTTCGGCAAAAATTTTCTTCGACTCCTTTGGATCAGTTTCGACAAATAGGCGGTCTACGATATTCTGTAGAGATTGGTCGTTGGTTACATATTTTAGAATCGAGTGCATGCCTGGAGTGAAAAACATTTTGAATCCAGCTACCAAATCAACTGGCCAAAACTCAACTACCGCTGGGATAAAGGCCGTCTCATCCTTGCTGAAGACGCTATAACCATCGGTTACAGAGCTTTTTCCATAAAACCCATCGGTAGATGAGTTTAGAGAACTCAACGTATCTGCTGCAATCTTGTCCCAGAAAAAGTCTGTTCGTCCTGGTCTTAATTTTCTGTAAGGTAATTTAGTCTGACTAAACTGAGTCAAACAACGACGCCTGTAGTTTTTCTTGTCTGAATATCGAAAAGCTTTTTCCAAGTCGGAGTTTAACAAATAGCCCGGCATTAACTCAGAGGGAAAGCTTATGGTAGCGGTATCAATCTTGTTAGAAACCGCAGCATAGTTCTTGCGAAAGGCATCGATAAATAGCTTGCGGCAATCTCTATCGTCAAATGGCTTCATACTTGGATTTAGCACGATATAGTTTAGCGACGTCAGAGGCATACGTTTAATATTCACCTCTTTTCTGTAGTCATTAAGAACCTTATCACTTAGCCTGATGTTGGATGTTTCAAGAACAGCGAATTCATCCATTTCTTGTAGGATTTCTTTTATCCTATTTGTACTTCGGTAGACCAGCAAGATTATTTTTGGCATGGGATAGCCGTGAACTTGATCAAATCCAGGTCTTAGTTTGAAGCCGATATCTGGATAGTGGCCCCTGTTTTTAACTTTTTGAATCTTGGGATATCCTATGAAATCATAGTAACCCAATGCTGGTGGTTTTTTACAAGTCATTTTAGGAGAGTTTTTTTCGAAGCAAGACTGCGGAAGAATAGAAAAAATAGGTAAGGTAAACTGGAAAAAAGGATTAGCAATTTTTTTGCGAAATGTGATCTCAATAAGATTACCTTCTTTACGAAGGCCATCAATCGGTTTAGAAAAATTACCTTCCTTAGCCCACTTCGCGATTCCCTTGATGTCTCCAAGTACAGGAAATTTGGGCCTTGTAAAAGCCATTCTTTTTATACTGAGAATGATATCGTCTGGGGTTAGGCTTTCTCCGTTCGAAAATTTCAGATGGGTGTTAACCACCCATTTCATACTTGCATTGGCATAATCGTAGTTAAAGGATTCTAGTACTTGACTTCTAAAATTATTATTATGATCTAATTCAATTGGCGAAAGATTACGTAACTTCGCCACATACATATTGTTAATAAGATCAGCATCAAGAGGGTCGTAGGAAAAGGGATAGTATGATTTCATTTGGAAGAACTTATGTTCAACACTTTTTGCCCAAGAAACCTGAGATAAAAGTAACAAAATAAATATCAATCGTCCCACGTCCGCTCCCTTCAATGTCTAAATTTCGATAGAATTAATCATTGTCGCAGTGCGCTGCGAACATGCAGTTTCCACCGGAACCGCCGCGATTGTGAGGGACAATGGTAGAATCATCATCAATCTCAGCAAGGCAAATAGCGATGTCTTGAACTGACTCAAGCTCATAGCATAACTCTTCAAGCTCATCTCTAATATCTTGATCCGAAAGTGGATCAAAATTTCTGTCTAGGTTTGTTTGTGCAAAAGCATTGATTCCAACAATGCTCGCAGTAAACAAAATAGACTGTTTTAAAAACCTCAACATGATTATTCTCCTTAGTTAGGGTGTCTCACCAAAGTCTATCTCTGGCGAAAGTGATATATCTAAAATGGTGTCTAGGGAAATATGGGTCACATAACTTCGGGCTATCGGCTTATCTGTTTCTGTAGCTTGAATCGACCCAGCTACGATGATTCCAATCACTTGACCTTGCGTATTGAAAACAGGAGCGCCTGAATCTCCATCGGCACTGACGGCTTCTTCAAAGATCCCAAGACCTGTTTCTTTGAATACAGATCCCTTTAATAAAAAACGCCCATCCGGCCACGCTAGCATTATAGAGTTTTGCCCAGACCGCTTGATTCCACGGCCTCGGAAAGCGATCTCCTCTTCATCCAATACATATTGATTCCCACCAAACCCAATGACCGTGACCTCATCACCCTTTCGAGACATGTAGTCAGAACCTATGAATTCGGCTTGAAATGAGAATATACTCTCGTCAAAGGTTAGTAACGCTAGATCATACTTGCTAAATGTTTTTTCCGGATTAAACTCAGGATGTATTCTAATTTGAGTAGGTTTGTAAGACTTTTTCTTCCCATAAAGATCAGTAACTTTAACAGAAATCTTTGAGTGCTCTTTTTGGTCGATACAGTGCGCACTTGTGAGTAGTGTGTTGGCTTGCCAGGCGACTCCAGTACAATGAACATTAAATCTACCGTTTTCAATATTTAGCTCATAGACCGCAAGGCTTTGGTCCGACTCAAATTTCGGGCTAATGACAGTTCCCCCAACTACCATTGAGGCACTTGGCATACCTAAGGCGCTATCATTGAGCGCAAGGCTGAGTAAAATAGATAAAATTTTTAGGACTTGGATCCATAGGTGAGACATGGTTATCAAACTGGAACTCCGGCCATTGATAAAATTTAATCGAATAAGACTACATTGATGCTAATGACTATTCTTCCAGCTATGCAGACGAAAGATCGCGTGAAAGGTTGCATAAAATTTTGAGATGTTCGGTCGTTAAAGTTCCGGTAGTTTAGTTTAGTCTGTATGAATTGATTTGTGAGTTTTACAATACTAGTGGAGGCACTTCAGGGGCTTGAATCGCATCAAACCCCCTTATGGACGATCTTTGCAAAAGACTAAAAAAGCGAATACTCGCGTCTATTAATTGCGCAGGAAACATCGATACCATAGGCGTCTTGAATTCTCTTCGCTAGGGCTAACTGAGCCGCTTCGCTCCCATGGTTTAGAATTATTTTTTTTGGTTTCTTCGCTGACCTCCCGAGGTATTCGAGTATATCTTGATAATCCTGGTGTGAGGAGAGGCAGTCCAAGGTAATGATCTTAGCTTCTATGGAGACTTCCTTACCGTGGATCCTAATATTGCCAAGAGAGCTTGCATTTTCTTGAAGATAGCGTCCCTTGCTACCCACGGCTTGGTATCCAGTAAATAAAACTGTATTCGTTTCATCCGGTAGGCGATGCTTGAGATGGTGGAGGATTCGTCCACCACTTAACATTCCAGCTGCTGAGATCACAATCTTGGGGCCATCGCCCATTGTGTGAAGCATGGAATCGTCAGCAGTGATAGAGGTCTCGAACTTCTTGGGATAAAGGGGGGTTTGGGAGGAGGTTTGGTCTAAGGAATGATCCTCTGGATGGGCTAAAAATGTTTTTGTCGCTTCGATCGCCATGGGGCTGTCTAAAACCACTGGCATCGAAGGGATCATCCCCTTGTCTTCTAAAAGTTTGATAAGATAGATCATTTCTTGCGATCGACCCACGGCGAATGCCGGTACTACGAGAACACCTTTGTTTTTGTAGGTGTCTTTGATGACAGCGGCGAGTTCCTCTTGCGGGTCCACGCGATTTTGTAGCCTATCACCATAGGTGGATTCCAGAATCAACACCTCGCAGTCGGGAAGTGGCTCCGGCTCCTTCATCGTGGTGAGTCTGTCGTTTCCCAAATCTCCTGAAAAAACCAAGCGACGTGGTTTCTCGCCGGCAAGGGCAACTTCCACCATACTAGCGCCGGGAATGTGTCCCGCGCGAAGGAGCCGAAAGCTTAGTGAGTCGCTTAGATTTGTCCAATGGTGCCTGTCAAGAGGGTGAAGAAGTGGAGTGACCTGATCGACATCGTGCCTTGTGAAAAGGGGGATGGCTGGTTTGTGTGACGAGTAGCCAGTCTCATTTGCATAACGAGCAAATTCTTCTTCCAAATGAGCTGCGTCTTTTAATAGTACCGATACTAAGTCAAATGTTCCTTTGGAGCAGTATATTGGCCCAGAAAACCCCTCTTTGACAAGGCGAGGAAGAAATCCAGAATGGTCCAAGTGCGCATGAGTTAGAATCACACCATCGATAGTGCTTGGGTCAGTGGGAAAGGTGCGTCTGTTCCTTTCTCGCATGGCTTTAGGGCCTTGGAAAAGACCACAGTCGATTAGGATCCTCTGTGAATTATGCTTTAAAAGGCAGCAGCTGCCAGTAACTGTATCTGCAGCCCCTAGAAAATTGAGTTTGAGCGTTGAGTGAGTCAAGCGTAGGACCCTTTCTATGATTGCTGTCTTGCTTTCGCCTCGTTTATTCCCTTTGGAGTCGATGCGGTTCTCATGAGTCTATCAATCATTCAACCATAGCAAGACAAGCCCGCTCATCGCTAGAGAAACTTGGTTGTTTCAACTCAGAAACGGACAATATGCCATTTGCACTAAGACGTTTGATCCATGCCTCATCTCTTTCATCGGAGCTGTACTGCGAGGGTTGTTTGCGACTGACGGTGCCGCCGAGGCACCAACCAGGTTGCGTGAGGGTCTCGTCAAACCCCATACAGTTCGGGTGGTCCTTGCGATATTCGAGAAACTCTCTGGTAGCAGTCGGCATCATCGTACCCACAAGATATTCATCAGCATTGGTCATTGCGTCTGGCTCGACAACCTCGGTGTTCCAGTCTTTGACCGCTTGCAGTGAAAACTCATTGCGGCTGTATGTATGAGCCATGACTGCTTCCGTGAGTATAGTGCCATCGGTTTCTAGGTCTGAAGCGACCCAGGGTTGTCCCTGAGACCACAGCATGATCTGCGTATCATCGGGTCTTTCTTTGATGCTGACTTCAGAAAGGATGTTTTGACTTGGTTGGTTGCTTAGCGACTGAGTCCTAAAATTATGGATAAAGTTTATATTTGACTCTGACTCATCCCAAAATATTTCCATAAACAGAGTTTCTCCTTGGCATATAATCGCCTTAAAGTCAAAATCCGGGTGGTCCATTAGATTTGTGATCTCCACAGATAAATTAGCTGAAGGCCCATGTCTGCGATGGCGGCCGATGCCCGAGACCTCCTCGTCAGTTAAGGTATCTAGTATATTTTTGGTTTCTCGAACGATGCGATTCACCCGGTCCATGAGAACTAGCATTTGTACGGGGCGTGATGATCCTTGTCGCATATATGACGCTTTATTGTCCCCTCCGTGAAAATCGTAGTTAAGCAGTGATAGATCATCCGTCTCATCAAGACTATAGTCCAAGCTTGGCAGTTGGGCGCTGCTGGAATGGTCAGTCGGCTGATCGGGGTTGCCTACTTTGGTACCGCAGGCAATGAACAGGATATATAGAAAAAGAGGAAGGAGCGATTTCATGGTTCATCCTTCTTTGATTGGGAGGTAAATGGAAAAAACTGTATGTTTAGTTGGAACACCTCACTGCTGGGGAGATCGGCTTCCATAGCAAGAGCTTCATCCAAAAGTTTATCGATCTTTTTTTTGATATCCTGAATGGCCTCTTTTGGAATGCATGCCGTTATTGAGTTGATGGAACGCTTTTCTGGTGCAACGGACATTAAAGACTCTTTGCCCATTTCGATCATTTTTTGATGATATCGAATGATAGATAGAGAATCGATTTCTTGATCTGTGACCATGTTTTGTCTTGAGGGGCGATATCGTTTTTCTCGCTTATCGTACCGGATGGCACCGATACGCTCGAGTAGCTCCAGGCTTTTTTTAATCTCACCTAATCGCAGAGGGAAATTTAGACTCTCCTGTATGGCCTCCGGGGTCGTCGCGCTGGATGAAATGGCTAACAGCTCACGAATGATAGGGTTGTACCACGATGAGAAGTATTCAATCTGATCTTCGCTTAGCGTCTGCCTGACAGCTTTCTTTTTGGCTTCACCTAGGTCCTTGAGATAAGAATCTCGTTTGTTGGGAACTTTTTCGTTGGAAAAATGAACCAGCAAGTGAAAGTATTTTTTTGCCTTTGCACCTAAGCCTAATCCTTCTGAAATAGCGTCACAGCTTTTGTTGCTGATAGCTCTTCTGCCTTTGATAGCTAGTCGGATAGTATTGTTTTCGCGCGCATATCCCAATTGCTCTGCAAAGTCTTTATAGGTATAGCTGGGGTAGTCTGCCTGAATCTTGCTAAAAACTTCAGAGAGATAGTCTCTGTAACTAAGATAGTCTTCTATGCGGATGTTTTTGCATATTTCACTGATTTGAGACTTTTTTAGCAATGATTTGCGCTCCATTTTGCACCCTTTATATACTCTTCGACAAAATAAAAATGCACTTTAGAAAAATAATTTAATATAGTAAAAACAACAGATTGAAAAATAGTTTATTTAAAAAATGACATAAATATGCACTTGTCATTATAGCAATATGTCTATCTATATTTCCTATTCTATAAAACATAGTAATATTAGATTGATATAGGTATAAAGAGTGCAAAAAAATATACTAAATGTATCTTATTTTGAATAAAAACGAATAAAATCAATAATTTTAAAATTTTTCTAAAGTGCAAAAATTATCTTCCGAAGAGTGTATTGTAAGGCGCAGGAATCGTGCTTTGGATGAAACCTAAAACCCAGGAGAAACCTATGTTGAAGTATAAAATGACAATCATGTTAAGTGCTTGGTTATTCGTATCTTGTGGAACCGCAGAGCAATTGGACGAGCTTGCAAGCGAGGATCAAGACTCTAGCGAGTTTACAGAATTGTTGAATGAGTTTGGCCTGACCGATGATGGTGTTGATATAGAAGCTGAAGAAACTGATGACTCAGAGCTTTCTGAAGATGCAGCTGCGGTCATGGCGCAAGTCAAAGCCATCAAAGATGAGATCAAGGCGGAGTTAGATCAAATCTGTGAGAGAGACGAAGAGCTACGAGACAGCATTAGAACTCAATTAACTGAGATTTTTGATGATGAATCGTTGAGCGAAGACGAAAAAATCGAAGCCGCTAAGGCGGTGAAAGAGGCAAATATAGATTTGATCAAAGCTGCAAAAGAGGAGATGCAGGCGTGTATTGCCGAAAATGAGGAGGAGTGGTCTGCTGGTAAAGAGAGTTTTGAGCCAGTAAAGACTGCCTGCCTGCCAGAGAGATCTCAATGGAATCGTGGAAAAAGGCAAAATGGTGACCAAGGTCCAAAGAGGCAGCGAGGAGCGCAAGCTAGTTTAAGGGAAGGAGGGCGTCCAGAGTTGACGGAAGAGTTTAAAGCAGAACTCGAAAGCCTGCTTACCAGTGAGGAGTGTCAGAGTGCTATCGACTCCTTCGGTGACGAAGCTGCCGATGAAGAGGGTGACGATGCCCCTGAAATTATAGATTAAACCTTATTACGGTTTAATTGACCAAAACGCCTCAAGGATAGAGGTGTTTTGCTGTTTAAGTAAAACGAGATAGACCTGCGTAGGTCACGCCAGAAAGCTCAGTCATCTCTTTTTTCCAAGTCACAAGATCATCTTTACACAAGTCTTTTAGATGATCGTGACCGCAGGCCCTAGCCATAATCTTCATGAGATCCACTGAGGCTTCGAAAAAGCGTGTTAAGCGTTTTGCAGCGTCATCCACCACAAGTTTTTTCCTCAACTCCGGTTTTTGGGTAGCGATCCCGGCCGGACAATTGTTTGTGTTGCACATACGCGCTCCCACACAACCTATTGCTTGCATGGCTGCATTCGAAAGGGCGATGGCATCCGCACCAAGTGCCAGAGCTTTGGCGAAGTCTGTGGGGGTTCTGAGGCCGCCGGTAATCACAAGGCTCACATGATCGTAGCCCTGACTATCGAGATGATGCCTTGCTCTGGCGAGAGCGGGTATGGTTGGGACGGATATATGATCGCGAAAAATCAAGGGTGCAGCACCGGTTCCTCCTCCACGCCCATCAAGAATGATATAATCAGCGCTTGCTGCGACAGCAAACTCAATATCCCGTTCTATGTGCTGAGCTGAGATTTTGAAACCGATGGGGATCCCTCCAGTGACGTCGCGGACCCGGTCGGCAAAGGCTTTGAAATCTTCGGAGGTATGTAGGTCGGTAAATGTAGAGGGAGAAATTGCGTCTTGACCTTCAGCGATCTGCCGAACTTCGGAGATCTTCCCTTTAACTTTGCTTCCTGGTAAGTGTCCACCTGTTCCCGTTTTGGCTCCTTGGCCGCCTTTAAAATGAGAGGCCTGAACGCCTTTAATCTTGTCTTCCGAGTAGCCGAACTTAGCCGATGCTAATTCGTAAAAGTAGCGAGAATTGCTTTGCTGTTCCTCGGGGAGCATGCCGCCTTCACCAGAACAAATGCCAGTTCCTGCGCCTTCTGCGCCTTTGGCTAACGCAATTTTAGCCTCTTCCGATAGAGCGCCGAAGCTCATATCAGAAACAAATAGTGGGATGTTCAGGGTCAATGGCTTGGCTGCTTTGGGACCAATCACGACTTGAGTTGCTATGGCGGCATCATCGAGCAAAGGTTTGCGTGCCAGCTGTGCGGTTACAAACTGGATATCGTCCCACTTAGGTAGATCCTTGGCGGGGACTCCCATGGCGCCCATTTCGCCATGGTGGCCAAGGTCGCTCAATCCATTTTTAGCAAGTTCGTGGATATAGGCAACATGAGGCTCTTCCGGTGTGCTCGTGGCCTCGTCCTGCTGTCCGCTCGCTGCTGGTTTTCCGATCTGCTCTTGCTTAAGACTCTTGTGAGTGCCGTCGCAGTAAGGTTTGTTTTTACTCTGTTTGCATTGACAAAGATAGGCGTCGCCACCTTCGGCGGAGGAAAATTTCTTTGGGACAAACGAGGTCCCTTTGTGAGATCCGTTACAAAAAGGCTGGTTCGATGATTTTCCGCAGGTGCAAAAATAGTAGTCAGCTCCTTTTTCCAAGCTCACTTTTTTCGGTTTGATGTCGGCAATAATCGGTAGATCTGGCATGATGATTCCTTGATTCGTTGGCTAATGGGATATCATTGACCTTGCTATTTGGTTCTGCTTGCGGTGGATTGTCAATAACCATGAAGAGGCTAAATACGAGAGTTGTCTTTATTGTTGCCTACCAAAAGCTGTTTTGCTTCCGGCAGGCGGTGTTTTTGGAAACGATTCCATTTTGCCGAGCTCTGTATGGGGGATGATTCAACAAAACTTTTTTACGATGTTGACGACGGCCTCAACATCAAAGGGTTTCTCAATGTAGCCTTCGAGTTGTGAGAGTTGAGCGCTTTCAAACTGTGATGCAGGTCCAGCAGACATAATAAAAAATGGTATACGTTTGAGGCTGTCGTGATTCTGCATGTGGTTCAATATATCTAGGCCCGATCCGCCACCCATATAAACATCTGACAAGACGACAGAGATGGAATCTGTATGCTTTTCTAGCAGGTTTTGAGCCGTTTCGCTGTTTCCGGCTGTTAACGTGGCGATGCCACAGTCTTCGATTTCCGTTTTGAGCATGTCTAATAAGTCTGGTTCATCGTCGATTAGTAGAGCGATTTTTTTCAACGGTTGCCTCGCGATTCATATGTTTTATGGTGTAGGTTTGTAGGTTTTTGTCAAAATAAAAACCGTCTTTTTGTATATACAAAAATTATATAGACTGATACCAGAGCCGTCTCGTATAGAGCAAGTGTAAAATACTAAGTTATGCGTGAGATGACAAAACATCAACTTCTGATACTACGCAAAACGCGTTGACATCACCCCGCGGGGTAAATAAGGGGAAGAAGGACCGATGCTTGACGCCGAGCAAGTACTTGGCGCAGGAAAACTTTTCCTGAACATGGTGATAAGGCACGGTCGAAATATCTGAGTACTTTCCTTGCAAGGCCTCACCGACACGCTCTAGGATCATCGACGAGTACGCGTCTTCGCGATGATAGCGTTCTTCCCAAGTGAAGCATAAGATATCTGCTAGGGTATAGGAGCAAATCTTTAACACATTAAAGTTACGCCATATCTGAATGTTCTGCAGGTCATAAATCTCAATTTGAGACTCGTCGCTTACGGCTGCGTAAATGTTTTCGGGGGTTCTTAGTTCAAACTCACCTAGTGCCTGCCATAGCATTTGCTGCTCTGAGGGCGTTTGGCCCTTTAGAAAAGGCGTGTTTTTTAGACTCTCGTTGTAGTGAATGAGTTGTGCAATAATCTCTTTTTTTTGGAAACGTGGCAATTGCTCAAATTGATTCATCGCTTCAATAGAATTGAGTCGGTAGGAAAAGTCAAATTTAGCAAATAGGGCGTCCGAATCGTCAAGCAATGATAAGAACTTACGTTTCAGGTTGTTGCCAACAGTGGTTGATTTTTTTTCCCGTTGATGATGGAGCATAATAGACCTCAACTTATCAGGCAATCTTTGCCATCGGCTATGTCATTGAGTATATATAGAAATACTCTTGGTTGTATCAGTTTATAAAGGCTTAGTCATGAGCTTTTTGAATTTTGCAAATTATCTGTTACTCTCAAATATATACCAAAAAAACAGAAGCGGTAGGCAATCATTTGGAAAACTTTTTGGTTGTGATAGGATGAGGCCATGCGTCAACGAGGATCGATTCGTAACTTTTTTATATGAGGTATATCGAAATGGTGAAACGAAAGATCTCTGTTCCTTATTCCCCAAGTATCGGTAGCTGGCTACAGGAATTACGGGAAAACAAAGGTCTTACCCAAAGGGAACTTGCCGATATCCTCGGTCTGTCAACACCTCAAATGATTAGCAATTGGGAAAATGGCCGCTGTGCGCCCTCGTTTTCTCAATTGGCTGTGCTCAGTAAGGTTTTCGATGTCACTCAAAAAGAGATGATTGATAAGTTAATGGATGAGCAAAGAAAAATATTTAGTGAGTCCTTTTCCGAACTCACTTGAGTGTTACTTGGTCATAGATGTCAATGAATATAAGTCCTCATACTTTCGCTTCCCATACTGGGACGTGGAAACTCGTCCCATAGCAAATCGTTTTCCATATCCTTCAATATATTGCCGTAGGTCGCGCCGTATTGTTGAAGCGTCTTGGTAATGAGCTCGGTATCTTCCTGGTTAAAGTCTCGCAGAGCCTCAAAGGCTTTTTCCAAGTGATCGGGATCTTCTTCCGAATGAACCCTCAAAAACGAGGTCGCTCGCGGACCATAAGCCAGTGAGCATCGCTTATAGACTGCGGGCACGTTGCGGACAGCAAATCCCTCGAGCGCAAGAACCCAGCCCATAAGTCCTAAGCTCGAGCCATGCCCTAACCAATAGTACAGGCTTTGATGAAAGGCTTTTGCTGCAGGCGTAGGGGTGGCAGTCGTGATATCGAAGCCAAGATTGCGAGCATCACTTTCGAGTAGAAGCTCGTGCCCTTTCTCCTCGGCGGAGTGTTTGATAAACCGATTTGATAACCGTGTTTTGTTTAGGGGCATAAAGCCGCCAGCCAAAGCCAAGATACGCGTTGAGTGTACAGCGTATTCATAGGTTTGAATCAGCCACCGCTGGTAAATCTTAGGGTCCTCCCAAGGCAAATGGCTCGCGATATCGCTTAGGTCTTTCTGTACTGTTTCGAATGCTTGGTCCATAGTTGATTGCAGCATAGTCAACTCCATCAGTTGCGTCTAAATAGGTATAATTTGTGAGATTGATTCGCTCTTTCCAGAGGTCTTGAACCAGAAAATCTACTTGTTTATCGGGGTGTCTCGTCAGCTGCGATTGATTATTTACAATCAGAGTGCAGGGGTGACCAGCTTTCATGCAGGTTCCCTCCGGCTTGAAGCCGAAGCTATAGCACATTTTGTCCACGTTAATTTTAGATCGAGCCGTCCCTAAGCAAAAATCCATCTTGGAACTCTCGTAGACCTTCATGCCAATACCCAGAAGGACAGAGCCAAGAGAAAAGCCTAAGTTTCCCTTGCGCAAGCTCTTATCAACGGACAAGTACTCGATTGACATCAAGCTAGTATTGCTTTTGGGCTGAAATCCAGCTTTGACGAAGGGATGAAAATACTGAGTGTCAAATGTCGAATGATCCTTACCCCTAAAAAAACTGCAAGCAATGAGGCCAACCACACCTGCTTCGGAGGAAAGTGCGCAAATAATATTTTGGCGGCGAAAAGAGTCACTGAACATTGGGTCATCAACTAATATATGGCTCCAGATCCTTTTCCAGTAAGAAAAGCATTCGTTATAAAACGAGACATGCTTGCTTTCGATCTCAAGAGCACCAGGGAGAAGGGTTAGATGAAACTCATCCATGGCTTACGGCCTCATATATAAATAAAAATTATATATGAATCTAAATTTCAGAAGGTTAATCGTCAATATTCTTTTTGTTGAATTGCATGAATATTATATTAAGTTTTTAAATTCAGCTGTTTATATCTTTTCTAGGATTTGCTGTCACTGGGTGAAACTTTGCAGAATTAAGAAAAGACATACCCCTATCAGTTTATGTGATTTGGCAGACCAAAATATGCCTGATAGAACCGAATCACCATGAGGATTCGACTAGAAAGGCATCTCTATGAAACATTTCCTGATACTAACTAGTTTATTTATTGGGTCTCTGGCTCGGGGAGACGTACTTTTTTCTGAGTCTTACACCTATTTGGCTAAGGACCCTCGATACGGTGATTGTCTCGCAACGGCAGAAGTCACAGTCAACGGAAAACGAAGGGGCAAGGCTTGCGACAATCTCTCAGACGGCTGAGCCAGCTGACCAAGGAAGTCAGTCTTGTCGTTGGCTACATTCTAATTTTACATACAAGGTCACTAAGTTTGCCAATGTAGTTGGGACTTACTGTGTAGATGGTTTGGAGATCCACGCTTTCAAAAATGATGTCATCGATGAGTTTGGGCCTGTCTCGATTGTCATCCGAGATAGCAAGGCTTAGTCGGTCCCCTACTGCCGAGGATTGGGTGGAGGGGGGATGGTTCTCTTCGGCACTCTCGGCAACCCCATTGTGTATCAAAAAACGAAACAGGATTCAGAATTTGAATTCTGATGCAATTGCTTTAATCTGGCGAAGCTTATGCTGTGAACGATTTAACGAGTCGTCGTTAAATCGTTCTTGCTAATACGAATATCTGTAGGATCTTAGTTTTGAGGGACTGCATAGTAAACTAGCATCGGCATACCGATCGTGGCCGCCGCTGTCCGCTCTTGTGCTGTTGCGCTATTGCAAGAGAGTTCGAGCGAACCAGCGATCGTCACAGAAAGTGTTGAGGTCTGGGAGAGTGTTGGAACGTCGCTTAAGGCGACTGACACTTCCGCGACGTTTGACGTGCCCTCAGTGGTTCCCTCGTAGGTTCCACTACCAATCGTTGTGCCATCGGCGGCTAGGGTTACGCTTCCTGAGATAAGCGAGCGATGAGTGACGCCCACCACCCCACCAATATTGACATTGAATGTTGGCGCTGCGTCATCGACCGCTAGCATAGCGCCATTGAGAGCATTGACCGTTTTAGTTACGACATCGTCATCGGAACCTGAGTTGGCGATGATTTCGGCTACTGTTAGCTGATAGGTTTGGCTGAACTCCGCCGTCCGTGTTGTCGCGTCCGCGTTGCAGGCAGCCTTTACTTTAATGGGTTCCGAGTTTACCGAGTCCGGTAAGGAAAAGGCATAACTTGAGACTTCGTAGCCCTCTACTTGAGCAAAGGTCTGACCTTCGTTAATCAACTCCCAGCCAAACGCAGGGACTGCAGAAAGATCAAACCCTTGATGGAATTGTCCCGCCATCCAACCGCGAACCTTTTGAGCACCTGCCGGGGCGCGATCTCCTTTAGCACTCAAGTTGGGAAGGTCAATGGCAGTAAAAGGATCAGCGATAGTCGTGCCATCTTCGGCATATGTGACCAATCCTGCATCGATACAATGCTGAAGGCCAGCATCGGAAATTTGAGGAAGGCTATCGCTCACGACAAGACACAATTCTGCGTTTTCCCACTCCGCCCGAAATAGGCCTGTGTTATCCTCATTTATATTGTTGTCTAATACATACTGATCGTAAACATCGCCTTCGAAGCATGCTCCATAGCGGTTGATATCAGCCTTTAAATAAAGGGCGGATTGGTTCATAACCATCCTTGTGCCGCATTCTCCGCCGTATTCGCCAACGACTGCCATAGCTACGAGTCCTTGATCTGGTAGGACCTTGATATTAGCAATGGTGGCGCCACCGTCGAAGATGTAAGGCGTGTCTGTTGAATCGTCTACGACTTCATCTTCAGGGCCGTCTACCGTTCGGTTACCATAGCCGAACCAAAGATCGATGCTTCCGTCTTCGGATAAGGTTCCAATGGAGGTGCGTCCAGCGTCGTTATCGAAAACCAAAGACCAAACACTGCCGCTTTTACCGAAAGCTTGCGCGTTATTGTTGTTATTGCCATCCACTCCACCGTAGCCGCAGCTAAAGGTCAGATCCAATCCTGTTGCGATACCAGATCCACCATCAGGGATGGCATAGCTTACGTTAGTTTCGTTGTAAGCTACAGCCTCACCTTCTGTGGCATCGGAGAAGATAACGTTGCTACCGCTGGTATAATTTGGATCGAGGCATGGTATGTAGCCACCTCCTGCCCGGTAAAGGTTGGCATTCATGCCGCCTTCGAAGGAGTCGAGATTCTCGTTGATACTCTTGCCTGAGGGTTGAAAAAATCGTTGCCGTACTTCGTAGGACAGCTTACATATTTCATATTCAAGGGAGTCTCTCACACCTGCTTTGAGGCATTTGGTTTCGCGGTTGTCTTCGTAAAGAAGTCCGGTGGATGCTGCAGGTTTGAAGCCTTTTGGAGTTGCCGCCTCAAAGTTTTGTGTGATATTTAGCCTAGAGTAAGCATAGTACGTTGAGGAAGCCGCTCCGCCGCCACTATCGTCGTCGCTGCTACCGCATCCGACTCCTTGGGATAAAATAAAGAGACCGACGGCCCCAAGCTTTAAGTTTCTTGTCATGATTCTGACTCCCAAAACGATTTTCATCAGCTGCAAGATTACTTGCGATCTGCCTTGTTGCTCTTTCGCCGGATTCGGTAAGCGTTTTGAGAGATTAACTATTTATCGGAAATCGCCGAAAAACCTGCTCCTTCAGGTGCAGGATGGATAGGCGTTTGTGATCCGAAGCGTTAGCGGAGGTGAGCAAATCTTCAGTTAGGATTATTCTGTTCCTCGATATACTTCTTAATGACATCAATAGGTGCGCCGCCACATGATCCAGCAAAGTAGCTACGAGACCAAAGACTTCCACCCCATAGTGCTTGTTGTACCGATGGATAACCCTTTTTCCTAATTCTTTGCGAAGAAGCTCCTTTCAAGCTGTTGACCAATTTGGAGACGGAAACCTTCGGTGGATAATTGACAAGGAGGTGAACATGGTCATGTTCCCCATCAAACTCAACCAGCTCACTTTCAAAATCGCTACATACCTTTGAGAAGATCTGTTCAAGATCATTCAGTATAGGTTTTGTGAAGACTTTTCGGCGGTACTTGGCTACAAACACCAAATGGACATGCATTAAGAATGTGCAGTGTCTTCTGGTTCTTAAGTCGCTTGACATATACTTACACCAGATATAATTTTGTTGTCAGATGCAATGTAAGAGCAAGCCATGCAGTATTTCAAGTACAAACTGAAGCTAAACAATTCCGAGAGAGCAGTTCTTTCGGAATGGATAGGTGCGCCGCCACATGATCCAGCAAAGTAGCTACGAGACCAAAGACTTCCACCCCATAGTGCTTGTTGTACCGA
>JABSRP010000051.1 GCA_013215145.1 Pseudobacteriovorax sp. | reverse complement strand
CAACCTTTAGATCGATTGTTCCTTCTTTGCGTGTATGATCTTCTAGTATATGAAGCTTGTTGATCGGCCGATTCATATTTACTTCCGGGCATATTAATTTTGATGATTTCATCGGACATGACGCCGGATGCCATAGGTCGATCAAGCTTTCCAAGGAAAATGGCTTTGGCTTCACTGTGATTTAATACATAGGTCATCGACTCATCTGTTTGCGTGGGATAGAGGGGCACGCTAACAGCTCCGACCATCATGATGGCAAGATCAGACATAAACCAAAAGGCTGAGTTCTTCGCTAAAATTGCGACACGATCACCAGGATTGATTCCTAAGTCCTTTAATTTTTGAGCGAGTTTTCGAACAATGTCTTGTGTCTCGACCCAAGTGAACTCTTGCCACCTGGCTCCTCTTGGTTGTCGTAGGTAGACTTTGTTCGGAGTGCTTTCCACTCGTTTATAGAAGGCTTCTAATGGCGTAATGGGATTAACAATAGTCATATAACGACCTCATGTGAATAGATGTCCCACAAGGGAATCGATGATCGATAGGCTAGATTCTTTTGGGATCATAGGAAATGACTAGACATTCAACAAGCATTATCGGTGACAGTTTAGAGAAATTAAATATCTGAAAGGCATAGCAGATAAGACTTCAAAAGATTTTGTGTGCGCGCTAGGATGCAAAAAACCACTTGGACACTGGGGCCTTTATGCATGTTAAAGTTTCAGGGCAATATGTACGAGCAGCGCTGGAGGGAGCGATATATCAGGGGTATCCCGTGCGTTCTTGGCTGCAGTCGTTAGATATCGATCCTGTTATATTAAAAGATCAAAGCCTTTTTATAGACTCATTAAAGTACTCCCAATTGATTCAGCGTGTTTGGATGGAAACCCAGGATGAGTATATGGGATTTTTTTCTCAGTCAGCCAAGCCTGGTACCTTTTATCTTATGAGCCTCACCATGATCCATGGAGATAGTTTACGAGTATTTTTTGAACGCAGTGTGAAATTCTACGAGCTGATCACAGAAAATTTTCGATTTGTGTTTGAAATTCAAGGTGACATAGCAAGGCTTCATCTAACTAAAGTGCATTCACTTGTGACTCCTGACTTTATTATTGAAGTGCTTTTAGCTGTTTGGCACCGTTTTGCCTCTTGGCTTGGCGGCGTACAGATCCATTTAAAACGGGTGGGCTTACAATATGATTCTCCCCGTTTCCGTGAGAGCAACTCAGACTTATTTTTTTGCCCCGTAGAATATGGTTCTAAAACAAGCTTTATCGAATTTCCCTCTTATTGTCTAGAGCTTCCCATTGTCCAAAGTGAGCGATCTCTCAGACGATTTTTAGGTCGGTCTCCTCTCGCGCTTATTTTCCGCCTCTCCATGTCGGACAGTCTATCGTCTCGTGTTCGCGCAGAGCTATACCAGAGTGATCTGAGTTTTACGTCTTCAGGTATTCAGATGGCCGAGCGACTTGGCCTTTCGGCTCCTACCTTGCGACGTCGACTGCGAAAGGAAGGGACTAGTTTTCAAGAGATTCGTGATAATTTGCGACGTGATCTAGCTCTTGCGCATTTGGAAAAGAGAGCCACAATCGAGGAGTTATGCCAGGCGACAGGGTTTTCGGATCCCTCCGCATTTTACCGAGCGTTTAAGCGTTGGAAAGGTGTGACGCCGCTCACGTTTATCAAAGACTCGGCTGCAAGAGGTGGCTCTTAGGAATAAGTGTGCCACTATTTCAAGTTAATCAATTTGATTAGGAAACTTATTTTGCTTTACAGGCCTATCTCTTAGCTAACCTAAAGAAATTGTACTCGTAAAATTCATTAGTCGAGACTTTCTAAAAGAAAGTTACGTGATCACTTCGGCAAGTATTAATGTCATCTTGGGTCATTGAGCCAACGCCAAACTCCCAGTATAGTTTTATAAAATTTGATTAGTATTGAAGGAATTCATCCATGTCACATGAAGCATTTATTTATGATGCCGTGCGCACGCCGCGCGGAAAAGGTAAAGCAACAGGTGCCTTATATAGTAAAAAGCCCGTTAGTTTAGTGGCTGATCTTTTGAATAAACTAGAAGAGCGAGGATTATCAGACACGAGCTTGGTGGAAGATGTGATCCTCGGCTGTGTTTCTGCCGTGGGTGAGCAAGGGGGGAATATTGCGAAAACAGCTGCCTTGCTAGCAGACTGGGACGAAGCTGTTGCTGGTGTGACCCTCAATCGCTTCTGCGCGTCAGGATTGGAAGCGATAAATATGGCCAGCGCTAAGGTGAAGGCTAATTTTAGCGAGCTGATGATTTGTGGTGGTGTTGAGTCGATGTCTCATGTGCCCATGGGCTCTGACGGAGGCGCATGGGCTATGGATCCCGAGTGCAATTTTAAAGCTAGCTTCGTTCCCCAGGGAGTGAGTGCAGATTTGATTGCTACCATTGAAGGATTTACTCGTGATGACCTCGATCAGTTTGCTTTAACCTCCCACCAAAAAGCTGCAAAAGCTCAAGCTGAAGGGCGTTTTGACAAATCTATGATCCCTGTTACCGATCGCACAGGAAAGCTCCTCCTTGCTAAGGACGAGATTGTTAGAGGTGACAGTAGTCTAGAAAGCCTTGCTGGTTTGAAGCCTTCATTTGCCCAAATGGGGGCGGTTGGCTTTAATGAAGTGGCGCTTAATCGCTATCATTCCGTTGAGGCCATTCAACACGTTCATAGTCCAGGCAACTCCTCTGGCATTGTGGATGGTGCTGCACTCCTCGTCATCGGTAATGAATCCGTTGGAACCCAGCTTGGTATGAAGCCAAGGGCTCGTATTGTCTCTGCAGCAACGGTTTCCACTGAACCCACCATCATGCTAACAGGTCCGGCGCCGGCCACGCAAAAAGCTCTGGATAAGGCTGGCTTGCAGCTAGCTGATATTGATCTGTTTGAGGTCAATGAAGCATTTGCCTCAGTCGTATTGAAGTTTATAAAGGATCTTGACGTTGACCCAGCAAAAATTAATGTCAATGGGGGAGCTATAGCCATGGGTCATCCCCTTGGTGCCACTGGCGCTATGATTGTGAATACTCTGGTGGATGAGCTGGAGCGGCAGTCGAAGCGCTATGGACTGGCAACGCTCTGCGTGGGTGGTGGCATGGGTGTCGCGACCATTATCGAACGAATCTGATACTCATTAATCTTAGGAACGGAGAAACCCATGACCTGTATCAAATACACATTAGATTCCGATGGCATCGCCTTATTAACCATGACCCGAGATGATGTTCCCGTCAATAAACTCGATGCAAGATTTCGCAGGGATTTGGCAAGCACAGTGCAAAGGCTAAAGTCCGACAAAAATCGATTAAAAGGTATCATACTGACCTCAGATAAAAGTACATTTTTTGCTGGAGCAGATCTAGAAGAACTCTTGAACTATACCTCCGACAAAAAACAGGAGATGCGTGCGTCTATTGATTCATTCAAGGGCCAGCTTTTGGAAATGGAGACGTTAGGAGTTCCTCTTGTAGCAGCTCTTAATGGTTCTGCTTTGGGTGGTGGTTGGGAGATTGCCCTTGCCTGCCACCACCGTATTGCGATTCAGGATAAAAAGCATCGCTTCGGACTGCCTGAAGTCAAGTTAGGTTTGTTGCCTGGTGGTGGCGGAGTCGTACGTACCACGCGCCTACTGGGAATGGAAGCAGCTCTTGGTCTTTTGACAGAGGGAAAAGAGCATGATGCCCAAACCCTAGCCTCTATGGGTTTAATCCACAAAGTCGTCAGCACTGTCAGCGAGCTCAAGGCTGCGGCCAAAGAGTGGATTAACAGTCACCCCGTCGCGGCACAGCCATGGATGGAGAAAGGCTATCGGATTCCTGGTGGTACCCCAAGTGCTCCCAAGCTGGCTATGAAATTACCGGCAGGGCCTGCGTTTTTAACGTCGAAAACGAAAGGATGTTATCCTGCACCTGAGGCGATACTAAAGGCAGCTGTTGAGGGACTCAATGTTGACTTTACTACGGCCTTAACCATCGAAACAGAATATTTTATGGAGCTGGTGGAAAACCCTATCAGCCATAATATGATCAAAACCTTCTTTTTTGATCTTAATGCCACTAATAAGGGAGCCAGTCGGCCAACGGATTTTCCCGTTTTTGTTGCTAACAAAGTCGGTATTCTAGGTGCCGGCATGATGGGTGCAGGAATCGCCTATGCGGCTGCGAAGAATGGGATTGAAGCAATTCTAAAAGATGTATCCCAAGAACAAGCAGAAAAAGGAAAGGGGTATAGCGAAAATCTTACTGCCAAGCGCATGAAGCGTGGTCAGACGACGGCTGAAGAAGCGGCGGCATTGCTATCTCGGATTACACCTACAGCAGATGTGGCAAACTTGGCAGGATGTGATCTGATCATTGAAGCAGTGTATGAAGATCGCAAGCTTAAGGCATCGGTAACCCAAGAGTCGGAAACCTATCTGAATGATAAGGGGTTTTTTGCCTCAAATACTTCAACCCTACCAATCACTGGTCTTGCGGGGGCCTCTAAGGATGCGACAAGCTTTATTGGCCTCCATTTTTTCTCACCCGTCGATAAAATGCAGCTGGTGGAGATTATCGTTGGAGAAAAGACCTCCGACGAAACTCTAGCTAAGGCCTTTGACTTTGTCCGACAAATTAAAAAAAACCCTATCGTCGTTAATGATAGCCGCGGCTTCTTTACCTCTAGAGTCTTCGGGACCTTTACCAACGAGGGTATTGCTATGATTGGGGAGGGTATTGCCGCTGCAAGTATCGAGCGCGCCTCCTTGATGGCCGGCATGCCTGTTGGTCCTCTTGCAGTGAGCGATGAGGTTAGCCTCTCACTCATGACTCACATTATGGCTCAGACAGAAAAAGACTTTCAGGCTAAAGGACTTGAGAGACCCGTTCATCCAGCAGAAACAGTGATTAAAGCTATGGTTGCTGAGGGACGCGAAGGACGAAAGGCTGGGGCAGGGTTTTACGACTATCCAAAAGATGCCAAAAAACATCTTTGGTCGGGTTTGGCTAAGACTTATAAAAAGGCTGATGCTGAGATTCCTTTCGCTGACATTAAGGATCGTCTCCTATATGCCCAGGCTATCGAAACCATACGCTGCCTTGAAGAAGGCGTTTTAAGATCTGTTAGTGACGGGAATATTGGTTCTATATTTGGTTTTGGCTTTGCTCCATGGAGTGGTGGTGCCCTTCAGTTTGTGAACCATATAGGACTAAGAAATTTTGCCGAAAGAGCCATGGAGCTGCAGAAAGCCTATGGTGATCGGTTTCAACCGCCGGCATTGCTACTAACAAAAGCAGAGTCTCAAGAAACGTTTTAAGAAAGGAAAATTTAAATGCCTATTCAAAGAACAGTATATTCTAGCGACCACTTGATGTTTCGCGACGAGTTGAGAAAATTTTTGGCCAATGAAGTTGTCCCGTTTCAAGCGGAATGGGATAAGGAAGGCATCGTTCCCAGGGAAGTTTGGCGTCGCTGTGGTGAGTTGGGCTTTCTTGTTCCTCAAGCTCCGGAAGCCTACGGTGGTCTTGGTCTGACAGATTATGCGTATCAGGCGATCATTATGGAAGAGCTTGCGTACGCAAATGAGGCAGGACTAATGCTGCCGCTCCATAATTCCATTGTGGCACCATATATTATTGATTACGGCTCAGAAGAGATGAAGCAGCGACTGATACCAAAAATCGTCTCTGGTGAAACCATACTCGCGGTGGCTATGACTGAGCCGGATGCTGGTAGTGACCTTGCAGGGTTGAAGTCGACAGCCAAACTCGATGGAGATCACTGGGTGCTGAATGGATCAAAGACCTTTATCTCAAATGCGCTTCTTTGTGATGCGGTGATCGTCGCGGCTAAGACCGACCCCAACAACCCCCACGCTATGGGACTGTTTATTGTTGAAAGGGGGCAGGAGGGTTTTTCCCGCGGCGAAAAACTGGAAAAGATTGGCATGCATTCCCAGGATACTGGAGAGCTTTTCTTTAAGAATGTACGAGTCCCCAAGGAAAATGTGGTGGGACATCCTGGTAAGGGCATGCTCTACCTTAAGGAACAATTGGCCACAGAACGACTTTCCTTATGCGTCAGCTCCGTTGCGATTGCCGAAACTGCCATCAAGGAAACAGTCAAATACGTCAAGGAACGGCAGGCTTTTGGAAAACCAATTTCAAAGTTTCAAAATACCCAGTTTAAACTGGCGGAAATGGAAACGGAGACTCAGATTGGTCGGATATTCGTCGATCGTCTAATAGAAGGCCAAAATAAGGGCGAGCTCACAGCTGATGTCGTCTGTGGTGCAAAATACTGGACTACAGATTTAGCCTATAAAGTAGCTGATGAGTGCCTTCAGCTTCATGGTGGTTATGGTTATATGAAAGAGTATCCCATTAGCAACATGTATACTGTGGCTCGCATCGGCAAGATCTATGCTGGGACGAACGAAATTATGAAAACTGTTGTGGCGAAGGCCATGGACCTCTAGGAGTCGCTGTATGTCTGGTCCTTTATCAGGTTTAAAAATTTTAGATTTTACCGGGTTGTTACCCGGTCCCTTTGCTACCATGATGTTGGCTGATATGGGGGCAGATGTGCTAAGGATTGAAGCGCCTAAGCGTCTCGACCTATTGCGTTTGATGCGGCCTCAATACCATGGTAGCTCAAGTGCTCATGCTCAGTTGAATCGGGGTAAGCGGTCTTTAGGGATTGATTTGAGTATCCCTGCAGCAAAAGACCTCGTCGTGGAGCTGATAGAAAATGCTGGTTACGACATCCTATTTGAAGGGTTTCGTCCTGGTGTTATGAAAAAACTCGGATTAGGGTATGAAGAGCTATCGCAGCGATTTCCGCAATTGATCTATTGTTCTATGACTGGCTTCGGTCAGGACGGTCCTCGAGCAA
This sequence comes from Pseudobacteriovorax sp., assembly GCA_013215145.1. Classification (GTDB taxonomy): domain Bacteria; phylum Bdellovibrionota_B; class Oligoflexia; order Oligoflexales; family Oligoflexaceae; genus DT-89. Next base: position 39,078 of record JABSRP010000051.1, on the reverse strand, counting down.
AAACTGCGGGTCATGATATCAATTATATGGCCTTGTCTGGTGTTTCGAGCTACACAGGACGGAAAGATTCGGGGCCTGCGCCCCAAGGTTTGCAGGTGGCAGATTTAGCCGGTGGCTCTTGTCATAGCGTCATTGCTATGTTAGCAGCGGTCATCCACAGGCAAGCTACCGGTGAGGGTCAGCACTGTGATATTGCTATCACCGATGCGACGCTTGCCTTAAATGCTCTGTTTGGTCCTGGGTTTTTGGAATCTGAACAAGATCCTGATTTTGAATCTCTGGAATTGAATGGCTCCTCACTCTACGATTACTACCGCTGTTTTGATGGCCGTTACTTAGCCTTCGGCGGACTGGAACCGAAGTTTGTGGCTGCTTTTTTAGGAACCCTAGGCAAAGAAGACTGGTTGCCAAAGCTGGCCGATCCCAAACTTCCGGCCTCAGACATAGCTACCCTGAAATCTGAGATAGCCTATGACATTTCGCAGCACCCTCTAGCTCACTGGCTCGAGCTATTTTCTAGGGTTGATGCTTGTGTGAGTGCGGTTCAAAACTTTTCTGAGGTCGCTGCCGACCCACATTTTAAGGCTCGCGATATGATCGTTTGCGTTGATGATGAGGCTGGTAATCAGAGACGGCAGATCGGCAGCCCATTTAAGTTTTCTAAAACTCGGACAACCATGGGCCATGCTGGGTGCCCTCTTGGGGCACATAATGATATCGTACTGCAACGAGAATTAGGGTACTCTCAGCAGAAGATGAGCGATCTACAAAAACAAGGAATCTTCGGCTGATTTTCAGCTACGTATCGGGGGCTGTCATGCAAACTTATGATTTTGTCGTGATTGGATCAGGATTTGGTGGCAGTGTCTCTGCTCTCAGGCTAAGCGAAAAAGGGTATTCTGTGGCTGTACTCGAAAGAGGTCAGCGCTTTGCCCCGAAAGACTTCCCAAAAACTAACTGGAATCTAAAGAGGTGGTTGTGGATGCCCTGGCTGAATTGGCGAGGGGCATTCAATATGTCTTTTTTTAGGCATATTACGATCTTTTCAGGGGTTGGCGTCGGCGGAGGGTCTCTGGTTTACGGAAACACTCTACCAAAACCAAAGACGCCGTTTTTTCGGGCTAAGTCCTGGGCTCACCTAGCAGATTGGGAGGAGGAGCTCGGTCCTCACTACACGACGGCAGAAACCATGCTTGGTGCTACCCAGAATCCTCATATGACCGATGGTGATGGGATCTTACAGTCCATTGCCAAAGATATCGGGAAACCCGAGGCATTCGAGCCCACCAAGGTTGGTATTTATTTTGGAAAACCCAATCAAACAGTCGATGATCCCTATTTTTTAGGGCAAGGCCCAAAGCGTACAGGCTGTAATTTTTGCGGTCATTGCATGACGGGTTGTCGCGTTGGTGCAAAAAATACTCTGGATAAGAACTATCTATATTTAGCCGAGCAGCACGGCGCTACCATTAAACCGAATTCCACTGTTGTGGCCGTAGAGCCTCAAACAGATGGGAAATATATCGTGCGATACAAAGTTTACAAGAGGTGGCTCCGCTACGAAACCAAAGAGATACTTTGCGATAAGGTGGTCTTTGCCGGCGGCGTCCTAGGGACAGTTCCTCTTCTGATGAGAATGAAGCAGGAGCCGAAAGGTCTACCGAACCTATCCAAAACCTTAGGATTAGGGGTGCGAACCAACAACGAGGCCATTCTTGGGGTAGTATCCACGCAGAAGCGACGTAACTTTTCCACTGGCGTGGCTATCAGCTCAATCCTGAATACCGATGAACATAGCCACTTGGAACCTGTCCGCTATGGAGCGGGGTCAGGGTTTTTCCGCATTTTATTAGCGCCGCACGCACCCGGTCCGAAAGTCTTGGGTCGCATTGTAATGGCAACAAGGAGCGCATTTCGGCAACCCCTTCGATGGATCAAGGCTATTGGTGTAAGAGATTTTGCTAAAAGTAGCCAAATCCTGCTCTATATGAGAAGTCTTGAGGGGACGATGGCTTTCGCCGAAGCTCCCGGACTGAAATCTGGTCTCTGGTTAGGTTTGAAAACAAAATTAGTTGATGGAGTTAGGCCTAAGGCTTACATTCCTCAAGCGACGGATCTAGCCGAGCGATACGCCGAAAAAGTTGATGGCGTGGTTACAAATCTGATGACGGAAACGCTTTTTTCCATACCTTCCACCGCGCATATATTAGGAGGAAGCTGTATGGGTAAAGACGCCGGAGAGGGAGTCATCGACGCTAAGCATGAGATTTTTGGATACCCTGGATTATTTGTTATCGACGGGTCGGCGGTGAGTGCCAATCCAGGAGTCAATCCTTCACTAACCATAACAGCACTTGCAGAAAGGGCTATGAGCTTTATACCAAGTAAGGCTATGGCGGACTCTCAAGTGGGAACATAAATGTAAAGGGGGAGTCATGATTCATAACATGCCAAAGGTCTGTATCATTGGGGGCGGATCTTCAGGAATGGTGGCAAGCAAAATTTTTCAAGACGAAGGGATTCCCTTTGATTGCTTTGAGACTAGTGATCAGATAGGTGGTAACTGGGTTTTTAAAAATAAAAATGGTATGTCCTCAGCTTACCGATCTCTCCATATCAATACCAGTAAACGTCAGATGGAATTTAAGTGCTTTCCTATGCCTGACGATTACCCAGACTTTCCTCATCATTCGAGAATCAAGGAGTACTTCGACGATTTTGTCGATACCTTTGATCTCAAAAAACGCATCACGCTAAATACTACTGTCGTCAATGCTGAAAAGCTTGAGTCGGGACGTTGGGAAATCGAATTGGATAATGGCACAAAAAATACTTATGATGCTCTTGTCGTAGCCAATGGCCATCATTGGGATCCGCAGATGCCTGAGCCTGGATTTCCTGGACATTTTGATGGCGAGGTTATTCACAGTCACCACTATATCGATCCAACAGATCCCCTAGACTTCAAAGGTAAAAATGTTTGTATTGTCGGCATGGGTAACTCAGCCATGGATATTGCCTGTGAGCTAGGGCATCCGGGGAATGCGAATAAGGTTTTTCTCTCGGTCCGGCGGGGAACACACATCCTTCCCAAGTACTTTGGTGGTAAACCCCTCGATATTTTTCTGAGGCATCCAGGTGATAAGCCAGCTTTCTTTGAATCGTTTATCCCGGCTAAAGCCTTTGAAAAAATTGGTTTCTGGTATGTTCACCAAAGAGTGAAACGCATCGTTGGGGAGCCCGACCAATTCGGCTTGCCAAAAGTGAAGCATAGCTTTGGCCAAACACATCCTACCATCTCTGATGAGATTCATATTCGCTTGGGTAATGGTGATGTGGTTCCTAAACCAAATATTTCGCGTTTGGAAGGGGGAAAGGTCACATTCGATGACGGGTCTCAAGAAGATATTGATATTCTGATTTATGCCACTGGTTATAAAATTAGCTTTCCGTTTTTTAAGACGCCTTATGTTAATGCAAAAAGTAATGATATAGCTTTGTACAAGCGGATGGTTTCTCCTGAATCTCCAAATCTTATGTTTCTTGGCTTAATTCAGCCTCTATGTTCGATTATGCCCATAGCAGAAATCCAAGCTGAATGGATGGCTAAGTACTTAAAAGGTAGCTATCATTTGCCAGACAGTCAAACTATGGCTGCCACAGTTAAGCGGGAGCATGAGGAAATGAAAAGTCGCTACGTTGCTTCAAAACGTCACACAATCCAGATCAATTGCCAAGAATACACCTACGATTTGCGACAGGATCTTAAGGCGGGTTTAAAGCGAGGATCATTGGCCCAAGGGAAACCTCAAATTATGATCGCGAGTGACTCTCAACAAGACGAGCATAGGGCAGGATCTGAACAGTATGCTTGAAGGTCCAGGCAATGGCGTGCTGCGGCTTATGGTAATGGCCATGAACCGCATCATTAAACTACCATTGAGTTTACCTGAAGTGCTCTTGCCAAATCTGGAGAGGCAGTATCCCGAGCTCGACCAGAAGCTAAGTTTATTGTGTCGGCTCGATCGCGATATGATCAGGATGGAGGCGATGTCATTTGCTATGATGCGTCGCCACTATTTTTTAAGTCAAACCCTACTCGGTCCAAGGCATGTTTCCATAGAAGACATCATCAATCAGCGTATCCCCTGCAAAGCCGGACATGCGATACCAATGAGAATTTACCGTCCTAAAACCCTAAGTCCCAGGCGTCGGACCATATTTTATATTCATGGAGGTGGTTGGTCCATTGGAGGGATCAACACCTACGATGGTGTCTTACGTCAGCTTAGTGCTAAAACAGGTGCTCAGGTAGTAGCGGTGGGTTACCGACTGAGCCCTGAGCATCCTTTTCCGGCTGCGCCCAATGACTGCTATGATGCTTGGCGTTGGCTTTTACACTGTCGTGAATGGTTGCACTTAGACACCGAGAATCTTGCCATTGTGGGAGATAGTGCTGGCGCTAACCTAGCTCTCAATCTGTCTCGTAGGTTGACCGCAGCGGGGACCCTTAAACCAAAATTCATTGGTCTGGTTTATCCTAGTCTCGACTTGGGTCTGGATAGCCCTTCTTGGAAGACCCTGGACAAGGGGCTTTTGCTAAGTAAGGTTCTCATGAGGCGCTTTGTGCATGCCTATGCACCCCAAACTCATCAATGGCAACATCCAGACCTATCGCCCATGATGGCCCATTATGGCGAGGACTTTCCAAAATGTTTGATTTTCACAGCAGAAATGGATCCTTTAAGGGATGAGGGAAGGCTGTTTGCAGATCGTCTTCGGGATTCAGGCTGTGATGTAACCTATAAACAATACCAAAAATTGGTTCACGGATTTTTAGGTTTGGCGGGTGCCATTCCTCTGGCGGCTCGCGCGTTTCACGACATCTGTTTTTCTATCAAAGAAACCTTTCATTAAAGTAGGGGTCTAATATGAATGATACCTGGGATATAAGTCATGAAAGCAGAGCGCCAGGTAAGGTAGCGCCAGCGCCATGGTCTTTGACGGGGCAAGGGCATATCATCTTATCGTTTGGTAAAAAAAAGGCAAACTTACGTTCTGCCGAGATTCCTACTGGGCTTATTCCTAGCTATTTGAATCTTATCAATGTCTCGATGTTTGTCGACTATCAGAGCTCTCCTGTGGGGCCTTATCGAGAGTTACTGTTTATCCCTGGTTTTTTGAACTTTCCTGAGGTAGGTCGTCACCTCTCTATCACCAAAATATATGTCGATAGCGTGGATAGCACCTGGAATGGCCGCAGAAATTGGGGAATTCCGAAAGAGATGGCTTCGTTTTCTTTGACCCGTAATGGCAGCGAAGAAACGGTGACTGTCGCAAGCAAGGCGAGTAGCTTCGCGTCTTATCGATTGAAGCCTTTTGGCCCCAAGATCCCCCTCCATCTGGGCTTGGTCTCACCTTATTTTCGCACCTTCGGTGAACTTCTCCATCAAATGCTCTATCTGTATACATTTTCTGGTAAAGGGCGCATTCAGTTGGCCAAGTTCGATGCCACACCCACGTCTTTCGATCAGGAACGATTTCCAGATCTTTTTGACCATGCAGTGGTATTGGCATTGAAAGTTACAGATTTTCAGCTTAGATTTCCCATGTCGCGGGTTATCAAGCAGGTCGCGACCATGGAGAACAGGTCTCCCATTGCAGCGAAGATTTAGCTGCCAATCTACCTAGCGGAAATGGATATATATGCAGTGGCTGAATTATCATCATCTTTATTATTTTTATGTCATTGCTACAGAAGGTAGTGTCACGGAAGCGACCAAAAAGTTACGGCTGGCGCAGTCCACGTTAAGTGCTCAGCTGAAACAGTTCGAAGACGTCGTGGGATATAAACTATTCGAGAGGACTAATCGCAAGCTTGTACTCAATGATGTGGGAAAAAGGGTTTTTGACTACGCCCATGAAATTTTTTCTTTGGGAAACGAGCTGCGCGAGAGTTTGGGCCAGTTTGAAGACTCATTAAGGACGTCGCTACGCCTTGGGGTGATGGATTCGATCCCCAAGATACTAGTTAGGGATATCTTTAAGAATATTAGCGAAAATTACGAGTCAAAAGTCACTGTAGCAGAGGAGTCTTTAGCGGCTCTGTGCGAACGCCTTCTGAACCACGAAATCGATGTCATTCTAGCTAATGATAAACCCTTAACTCAGGGGAAAATGTCTCGATTCCATGCCAAACTCATTGGCGAACTCCGTGTAATATTTGTCACCTCCCCCGGTTTTTCTCACTTGAAAGAAGGTTTCCCTAGGTCGCTAAATGCAAAGCCCATGATCATGCCGGGGGAACACTCACCCCTAAGGCGCGAGGTTATGGAGCATTTTAAGATCAAGCATGTCCAGCCCATGGTGGTTGCCGAAGTCGACGATATTGAGCTGCAAAAAATGTTTGTTCTTGATGGGCATGGTTTTACTGTTTTACCTGAGATATCGGTGAAAGAAGAGTTGGAAACGGGGGAACTTTTAACCCTTGGGACCACTCCTATCTGTCATGAAAATCTGTGGCTAATTACAGCCCATCGACTCGTTAATAACCCAATCGTTCGTAAGCTCCTTGATAGTTATCGTCCATAAGTTACTGAAATAAAGTGATAATTATGATTTCGTTTTTATAGATGCATCTATCTTAATATATCTATTTAACAAGAGCTTGCGGTTTGCCGTAACATCTATGCGTTGTCGGATCAGTTTTGAGGAGGCGTGCATGAAGGCATTAGATTACCAGGCGAAAAGCCTAAAGTCGATTTCCCGAATCTCTAGCGAAAAACGCAAAGGGCCTCACGTTTCCATATACCTTCCTCTGCGATCAAGACAAACCCGGGGTATTCGTCAGACCATGATTCAGCAGCGTATTGCCGAAGCCAAAGTTCTTTTGTCCGAAGACCTTTTACCCCATGAGTGTGATGAATTCCTAACCGAAATTCTGACTTTGGGCGAGCACGTTAAAATTCCGGAACTGTGCAAAGGGATCGCATTTTTCAAATCAAATGAAGACTTTTATTACTCTTTGTTAGCCTTAGAGCCAGTAGAGCTTACCGTTGTCGCAGACAGTTTTCATATCAAACCGCTGGTGAATTGCTTTGCCATGCGAGCGAACTGCTACATCATCATGGCGACTACCGAGCAAGTGAGTCTTCTTAAGCTTTCGGGAACTGATGTTGAGTTCTTAGAAACGATGCACCAGTCGCCTGAGGACAACCAAGACAAGCGCAGTGGTTTTGTCGGGCAAAGAAAGCGTCATAAAGATGTTGTCGATGGGTTTATCAAAGACTCGTTGAAGAAAATCCACAAGGCCTACAATCTGCGCCACCACAGGCTAGCAATTCTAGGACCTCAGCGACTACGAGCCAAAATCAAGTCGGAGTTGACTGAAGGTATCCAAAAACAAATCTTCTTCGAATCCTTGTTGTACTCTAGCCTTTCTGAGATGGTAGGCAAGTTGGCACCTGCTCTTAGTAAAGAGCTAGAAGAGTCGGCGCAAAAAAAGGCAGTATCTCTGTTAAAAGAGCCAGGAAAAGGATTAATAACGACCTCTTTGGAGGACATAGCCAAGGCGGCCATCGAATCTAGGATCGAACAGCTCGTTGTGGATCCGAAAACCCAGGTTTGGGGGCGATACGATCGCGAGAAAGGATTATTGGAGACCTCGGAACGGCAGCAGTCTCACTTAGATGACTGTGTCATCGACGATATCGTTGAGGAGGTTCTCAGGCGTGACGGTGAGGTCATTTTCTTCAATGCAGATATAGCTGAAAGCAAGGATTTATATTTAGCAACTCTCCGCTGGTAGCAAAGTCGTTAAGTGCTTTTGTTAGTGGCTAGGCAACCTGGGTTTACCTGGGTTGTCTTCTTTTTTTTGGACTGGGCCCTGAGGGTTATAAATCACCCTCGTCCAGCAATGTTTTCAAAGATTCTTTCATAATCATGCGAAAGCGTCTAAGGTGAGATAGAACTGTGTTCTGACTCATGTCCAGCTCTTCGGCAATAACGCGGGTTTTCTTCGATTCCATGTAAAACATATCGACTACTCTAGCGTTTTTGCGGCAACGAATTGTGGCAAGGATGCATTTCATGTGCTCCCAACTTAACTCGACCTCTCTGGGGTCGTAAGGGCTCTCTTCGAAAGTGACCGATGATCCATCAAGTTTGGCATGATCTTTCACATAAACCTCGATTTCGTCGGTTTTTACGGCCTTATTGTTCTTTCGTAGAATGTTTAGGCAGTGGTTTTTTGTGATGGTTTTTAGCCACCCTCCAAGGCAAGAGATGTCTTTTAGCGCTTCTACGTTGTTTACTGAGTGCATGTAAACATCTTGAAAGATATCTTCGGCATCTTCTTGGCTGAAGGAAAAACCTCTAATGACCTTATAAATCATGTTTTCGTAGTCGAAAAATCTTTCATTCAAAGTTTGTGCTTGCATCGCGTTGTATCCTTAATAGTCGTCTTGGTTTTGGTCGTTGTCCCTCAGGACTGACTGGAATATGACACAAGCCATGCGTGTAATGCTATTACACGGCATTACACGCGCTTACTCGATATTACGAAAGATTTCAGGATATTACATGGCATTACAAGAACATTACCGGACATTACAATCCTATTACACGACATTACATGGAGCTTACCGAGCATTACAAAAAAGTTGCTCAATATGACCAAATCCTATGGTTTCCAATGGCAAGAAATTACCTGCGACTGCAGTGGTTAATTAAAATTAAAAGCAAGGCCTGAGCATATCCTGTGCATTTGGATCTTGTTGATTGGGGATTAAGGTAGAACGGAGGCTATCAGACTCGCTAAAAAATGCCAGTGGCAGAGCTGATCACCTTTGACAAGTCTCTAAATAAATATAGTATATGAAATGTCCTCAGTATAGGTCGCGGTTTAGGAAAAAAAATCGTATACTTTGATTGCAATACGTTGACCGGATAATGTAGACGGAAACATCTTGTTTTTGAACTGTTCCAATGATACCACGATGGGTCTATGGCAAGCTTAATCGATCTAAAAACCAATGAAATCATCTACCTCAAAGTAAAGCATCTGTTTGGACGGCTTCAATCTGCCGTGGATAACCAGGTGGAAGGACGTCAGGTCTCGAGGGTGCATGCCTCTATTGAGTGGACCGGCAGCCAATGGGACTTCTGTGATCATAGCCGCAATGGTAGTTGGCTAAGCAATCGGCAAATTTCCGGTGGGCAACGAACAGCCTTAAAGAATGGTGATACCATTGGATTTGAAGAGGGTGATCAGAATGTGTTTAAAGTTCTTGAACTAGATCCCCCTTGGACCTTGCTGATTGATCGCAAGCGCCAGCAAAAGCCCATGAAAGTTGATCCCTTTCACGTATTACCGAGCGAAGAGAATCCGTTGGTCTCCTTGTATTATAAAGACCAAAACTGGTTTAAGGAGAAGGATGGTGTGTCGCAGCTAGTGGAGACGGGCAATCATATCGATGTCGACGGCCAAAGCTGGTTGTTTTTTAATCCTATGACTAGCGAGCTAACTCAAATCGCTGTTAAAGGGCAAAATCCCATTGACAATATTAGCTTCGAGTTCTACCCCAGTTCCGACTTGGAGAGTATCGAAATTGTGGGTCAGCTGGGTGGCCAACGTATTGAGTTTGGTGTCCGCAATCACAACTATCTTCTGCTGCTCCTCGCAAAAGCCAAGCAGACCGATCTAGAAAATCAACTTCCTCCCCATCAGCAAGGTTGGGTTGATGTCAGTGTCTTAGCCTCTCAGATGAATCTTGATCCAGCACATTTGAATATCCAGGTTTATCGAGCGCGCAAGCATATTATGTCTTGTTTAGAGGTCTCAGCATCCCCTGAACAGATTATTACCCGGCGATCTGGGGAAATGCGCCTTGCCTTTAACAAGTTCAAAATCTGCGGCACTGTCCCTTAGGTATGGAGCTTATAAGCTCTTGTCATTATTGTGTTTTGTCTTATGACTTCCAGTGCATTAAAACAGCTGTTGAACATCTACTCTTAATATGTTAAAAACTGGTCGATTTGGCAGGTTAACCTGTTGCTAACGCTTGCGATGAGGTGTGCATTGATAGGGACTCGAGTCGGCCCTTATGAAATTACTGGTGAGTTAGGCCAAGGTAGCATGGGCTTAGTTTATGCTGGGCGTCGGGCTGATGGCCATTTTGAAAAAGATGTTGCCATCAAGTTTATAAAAGCAGGTACCAATCACGAACAACTTATGAAGCGGTTCGATCTAGAACGTCGGATACTGGCTAGTCTTGAGCACCCCAATATTGCAAGATTGCTTGATGCAGGAACTCTCAAAGGCACAGGTCAGCCTTATTTCGTTTTGGAAAAGATAGAAGGTATGGCAATTGATCAGTACTGCCGGCACCATGAGTTATCGGTTGATGATCGTGTACAGCTATTCTCGAAAGTCTGCCATGCCATTCACTTTGCCCATCAAAAGCTTATTATCCATCGAGATATTAAACCCAGTAACATCATGGTGAATGATGAGGGCGAGCCTAAGATTTTAGATTTCGGTATTGCAAAGTTTATCGGTGATGATAGCGCAGCAACTCGTGAGCAGGGGCAGAGACCCATGACTCCGCGCTATGCTAGTCCTGAGCAGGTAAATGGTGAAGTTCTTACGACATCTACCGATATTTACTCGTTAGGTGTTTTATTCTATGAAATCCTTACGGGACTCAGCCCTTACGAAAAGCATACAGAGAGGCATTTGGCGAGTCAAATTCTGAGCTCTGAACCTAAGCCGCCAAGTCGCGCATTGTTATCAAACGCTAGTCTGCTAACTCAGGATGATGCTACCGAGTTGAGTCCGACTGCCGAAGGTAAACGAAGGCCTCAGGTGACCGTCAGTATTCGAACTATCCGTCGAAAGATTAAAGGCGACTTGGATAATATAGTCTTGATGTCCCTGCGGAAAAATCCCAATCGTCGCTACTCCTCTGTGCTTCAGTTAAAAGAGGATCTTGATAACTATCTGGCTGGTTATCCTGTATTAGCGCATAAAGAATCGAAAGTTTATCATCTCAAAAAACTGGTTCTTCGTAATAAAGCAGCGACGGCTCTAGTGGCGTTATTTTTGCTGTCTACATTCGGATTCTATTTGAAAGATCGCAATGACCTCAAAATGCAAATCAAGAGAAATCAGGAGGTCTCTCATTTTCTTGTGAACTTGTTCTCTGCCGCTGATCCTTTAGAAGGGCGTGGAAAAGAGCTGACAGCAAGGGAGATCATCGATCAAGGAATTGGTACCCTTGCCGATGAGTTTGGCAACCAAGACGATATAAAAATGACCTTGTACCATGCTTTTGGTGTGGTTTATCGCAACATGGGGCTTCCGAACGAAGCCGAAGAAAGTCTGCAAAAAGCACTGAATCTCCACAAAACCATTGCAGATGCCTCGGTGCTTGAAAAGCAAAAAATCTTAAGTGACCTAGCGCTGGTGATAGATAAAAAAGGTCGGCATCAAGAAGCCTTATCACTATTAGAGCAGTCGCTACAGGATGCTGGTGATTTGGCTGGAGCTCAGCATGAAACGACTGTCGACATAGGATTTGCTCTTGATAAAGTTTACCGGAGAATGTCTCGTACTGACGAAGCTCTTGCGTTGTTTCAGAAGGGCTTGGAGTATCACAATAAGGAACACGGTCCCGAGTCTCAGCAAGTAGCCGATGCGATGACTGAAATATGTACAGCCCAGCGAAAAAAAGATCTCTATAAGGAATCAAGGGAAACCTGTGAAAAAGCCTTGGCAATTACAATGGAGAACTTAGGTTCAGAACACCCAAAAGTTGGGCGACTTAAGAATAGCCTCGCTGCGATTTCACTTATGCTCAGCGATTACGAGAAGTCCATTCGGTACCAGAACGAGGCTCTTGCCATTTATGAAAAAACCTTAGGCGAAGCGCACTCGATGACTCTCAGTGGGTTGACCACTCTTGGTATGATTTATGGTTATAAAGGTGAGTTTGCCCAGTCTCTCGAAATCCTTAGGAAGGGATTAGTCCTGAGAGAAAAGCACTTCGGCAAAGAAAATATTCATTACATAACTCTAAAAAACAACATTAGTATGATGCAGCTGCAATCAGGCAAGTTGAACGAAGCTATCAAAACTTATGAAGAAGCGATTCCCATGGCGACCCAGCGCTTTGGAAAAAAACACTCCTTAGTCGTCGCCATGAATACAAATCTTGCTGAAGCCTACGTACAAACCGGTCAGCCAGAGCTTGCGATCAAAACCGTCAACAGTATATTAAACGATCCGAAGGTCGTTCCAGAGGTGAAACCTAGTGTTTATATCTCCTTACTACAGCGATTAGCGAATGCTCACTCCCGTATGGAAAAATACGAAGACGCTATAAAAACTTATATTAAGGTCGTAGAGCTCAGCAAAGAGCACTATGGTCATGACGATCCCACCACAGCCACAGCAACGGTGCGCCTTGGGTTGGAACAGATTAAATTGGGTTTGTGGGAGGACGCTGAATCGTCTTTTAAAACCGCAGAAAAACATTTAAGACCTGATGTTAAATCGGAGCAAGTAGCGATAGAGCGGATCGCCTTTGGCCGCAGAGAGATTCAAAAACTACAGTAGACGCCAGTGTACTTGAGCTGAGATCATAAGACAGCAAAGTTGCTTATACGAGTCCGTTGTTGGCTTCAGTAGGTTCTAATTTTTTCACCACCACAAAAAGCGCTGTGGAATAACGTACTTATGATCGATGGTCTTGCGCCATTGTTTTTTCCATTGAGGCTATCAAAACTTATGGATCCGATCCCAAAAATCTGTCAACCTGTAAGTGGCTCTTCGAGGCGCAATGTTTTGATAGGCTCAATTGAAAAAAAATTGGCGCAAGACCATAGAATACCCAATCCCACAATCAAAAAACGCAGTCAGTCTCTCCCCTCGAATGATAGCTAAGCTGAAGTCGTTTGCGCCGAACCTCATCTCGATTGTCATACCTAAATTGCTTTAAGCTTTCTAGTGAGACCTCTTCAAAAAGCCCCTGTGGATAGGCTCCTAGTATCTTATGGTTTGCCGTGGTCCCATCTTTTAGGATATCGAACTCGGCCAGCACATTGCCGGAAATACCAAGTCGCAATGCCTTTCTTGGCATTTTTACTATGGGACTCTTGATAGGCTTAGAAGAGTAGTCATAGGTTTTTGACGGGTCTTTTGCAATCTCAGATAATAGTTTCCGACCCTGTGTCAAATCGTATTGAGGTGATAATATGACAGCAGCAACCTTACCATCTGCCTTATATATCAAACCGACACGACTTTTTTTCGTCTGGGCAAGGTTAGAAAACTTCCAGGTCTTAATTGCCTCAAGACTTTTGCCTTCCCATGCGGGATGGGTTGATTTCGATAGTTTAGGGTCAACGACTTCACCTTTGGCATTTACGATAAAGTCAAACTGATGGTAAACACAGCTAAACGCCTGATCTGAAGATGATTTATGATCACGAAAATCTTTCCAGGAAAAAGGGATGGGGTGATTTTCAATCACTTCTAATTCATTGTCAGTCGAAAAAACCTTAACAGACGTGCTAGAACAGGACGCCAAATTGCAAATTATCAGTAATAAAATAGGAGCTTTCATAGCCTCTCTTTTTTAAACAATGGTTGATTTATGGGGTGTGTAAGAGCCACCGAGCTCAATATTGCTGAAGGAGGTTATAAAGGCAAGATAATCCTCACTTACCGTTTGCAAGCAGCGGTTATGTCTATCTCTGTATCTTGATCTCCCTCCAAGGCCTCAGTCAGTGTAGGTATGAAGTCGATATTCGTAGATCCCTAAGTCGCGGGCATCGCCCACCTCGGGTTGGTAGGCGGGGCGGAATCTGTGACTTAGGTTAACGGGTAGCATCTCGCTGATTTGGGTTTCGAAGTCATGATCACGACCGAAACTGTCCAGGGGATCGGGCAAGGGGGTTTTATCAACAAACCGGCGAAACCTGAATACGCTTGCAGGGTCACTGTAAAAAGAGGCAATTTCGGCAAAAGGTACCAAACGATAGAGGTAGTTTTTACCCTTTGCTCCAGTTCGCTCAAAGTAAAAGTCGTTGTCAATATATATGGCTGCATGTTCAATAGCCGAAGGGTTTCGGTAAATTAAAAGAAGGTCACCCGGCAGCAAGCTCTGATTGCGTTTGGCTACCATATCATCCTGTGGGCAAGATCTTCGAGACGATGGGACACAGGCTTCTTGCCAACTAAGTTCCTTTATGAATCGACTATAATCACTGTCGTCAGAATTAAACTGCGCATCAGGGGCCCCTGGATATGAGATGTACTTCATGATTGCTGCATCAGACGCAAAAAACGTCATAAATCCATCATCGGCACCTCTGAGGACTTCGTAGGCTGTCGTCCAGCAGTTTGTCATAGCCTTGATAGTGGAACGAATCACGAAGTTATCGAGGATGGGATCTCGATTGAGATCGCTGCTCCCGAGCAAACCGTATTTTGAAATGTTTTGCTCGTCAAAACTTTTATTGATAGTAAAACGCATGCTTTTTGGAAGAAATTTCGTGAGGTTGATGCTGGATTGCTCAGCGGAAATATCGGGAGTCTCTCCAAATAATTCTGCTAGTGTAGCGAGTTCGGCTGTGCGTTTGGAGGGGATATGGCTCAGTTCGATGACGACGTCCCAGTACCTGGCGTTGCCTCCGGTTGAGGTTGTGCTCTGATGTTCGTATACCTTATGACTGATCTGCTGCAGTCGGGACAGCTGAATACTGGTCAACTCCTTTGACTGACTTTGAGCCTGGCTGAACCCGCTGTTCAGTGCAATATCGCCCACTCGTGACTGATCTTGACTGAGTTGGGCTGTTTCATCTTTAGGAGTTGATGGTGTCCGGCATGATAGGATCAAAAAACAGCACATGATCATGCGAAACATATCAAAGTCTCCCAAATAGAAATTTTGGCCTCGAATTCTGTTTGCTATTATACCTTCAAAACTCTGCTAAGATATACTGATCGGGTTTGAAACAATGCAAATGATCTTCAAACCGGCGAGATCCTAATACTAGTTTTGCAAAGATGTCCCAAGCTCGACCGTTAGTTTTATTTGATCAGCTCTATTAAACCGGCAACATCGCAGTTTTTTTCAACGGGGTGTCTCAAGGATTGTCTTAGGTTAAGCTCGTAGTGATTACAACGACCATGCTTACTTCTCGAGATAAATCCTGCTTCGACCAGCTCGGCAACGATCCTTTGGACGGCTCGCTCGGTAATTCCGACTTCATGAGCAACGTCTTTAAGAAGCATATCAGGGTATCGTGCCAGACAAATCAAGACATGGGTATGATTGGTCAGGAAGGTCCAGTGGTGGCCGTTGGCTGTTTGCATGATGTTGTCAGTTTCCTCTTTGTGATTTTGATCAGTCAGCCACAAAAGGGTTGCCTATTGTCGGTACAATGTTTCCTTTTTGTAGTCTGAACGACCGATACTAGCGCTGCTTACATAGATCCCTTTAGCGTTTTCTGTAGGAATCAGAGAAAACACGACTATCGCATAAGAACTTATTCCTTGTATACGAAAATCATGTCGTGTATTTTCTTTCGCGTAAACTCTTTCTCAAATTTTGGAAGTCCCTTTAAGGAGTGAGGCTTTGAAGCGTTCATCATGGGGCATAATAACCACAAACTTTGCCATTGGGTCATTGTGTATCCTCTCCCTAATAGCTCTATATGTCACCCACGCCGTCGGTGATCAGCAGCTTAAGCTTGTGGTTCTTCCCCTATTCGGCGGGCTTGATCTGATCTCGCTGAAGTTTGATTCTCTCTCGACACTTATCTTCTCAATGGTGACCTTACTTGGTCTTGTTATTGGTCGTTATTGCTCACGTCATTTGGATGGTGAAAAGCGACAAATCTATTTCTACAGGATGCTATTGACGATTGTGGTTTCGATTTCTTTGGTAGTGTTATCTGGCAATTTGCTGATGTATTACCTGATGTGGTTGGTGACCAGCTACTCTCTCTATCGCTTATTGCTCTTTTATGACGATCGTAACGCAGCACGAAAGGCGGCTTTTAAAAAACTTGTGGTGAGTGGCATCGGCGATCTATCTATTCTGATTGCGATTGTCCTTACTTTTCGACTATTCGGGACCTTGGATCTGTCTAGTATTTTTGCTGCAGCAAATAGTTTGGCAACAGACTCATCTCAGGCTGATGAGCTCTCCCTCGTTTCAGGTCTATTTGTACTTGGGGCTTTGGTGAAGTCTGCGCAATTTCCCTTTCACTTTTGGCTCCCTGAAACGATGGAAACGCCGTCGCCAGTATCGGCTTTAATGCATGCGGGTATCATCAATGCTGGTGGTTTTTTGATCATTCGGTTGAGCCCTCTTTTGCAATACAGCGCAGTGGCTCATTATGCACTCATGTTGGTGGGTACCTTGTCTGCGCTTTTTGGTGCCCTATGTATGATGACTCAAAATAGCATCAAGCAAAAGCTTGCCTATTCTACTATTAGTCAGATGGGTATGATGATATTTGCCTGTGGATTGGGAGCCTATAGTATCGCCCTATTCCATATAATAGCTCATAGCTTTTACAAGGCTTATGCTTTTCTTTCTACAGGATTCTTGGTCCGTGAGTCTAAAAAAATTGGTTTAAAATTAAAACCCATGTCTTATGTAAATTTAATTGCGATGAGTCTCGCGAGCATGTTCATTCTTTTGGTTTCGATCTTTGTATTTGGCGGTAGCTATTTTGTTGCTACGGCCTATGGATTGATCATGGCTTTTGGGCTCGTCCAAAACTTGAGTGTTACTGCGACGAAAGATTACTCCATCGTTAATTGCTTATCACAGATTGGACTGGCCATGATCGCTGCCCTAATAGGGTATTTGACTATGGAATATTTATTTGCCCAACTACTTTCGGATCAAATTCCTTTGCTTCATCGCCTCTCGGTCCAAAATCTTAGCTTTATCATTCTGGTTGTCTTAACCCATGTGATGTTTATCGCTGGGTTTTGGTTGAGCGGCATAATCACCGCCGTTTCTATGTATGAGGTGGCCCTTAGCCGCGATTTTTTACTAAAGTTTCCTGATCGTATGCAAAAGTGGAAATCCTATCTTGCCAACTTTGAGGCATCGTCTAGGGCCAATCAACAAGAGCATGATCTGGCGTTTGTCTGGCAAACAGCATGGGAGTATGCTTATCAAGCTAAAACAGTAGGAAAATTGAGTCGAGGTAAGGTGAGTCATTATCAGAGCGGTGAGGTACAAATGATTTTTTGTATTGATGTGCGTTCGGAGATGATTCGTCGGCATATCGAAAACGAAGACAACAGCTACCAAACCTTAGGGTTTGCTGGTTTTTTTGCGATGCCAATCGAGTATCAGCCTCTCGACGAAACAAAGCCGAAGCAAAATCTTCCTGTTTTGCTGACTCCAGGCTATATCGTCGAGGAACGATACGATACTGGGGTGGATGACGATTCCCTTTCCCACCATCATCATGATCATAAACACTGTCCAAAAACCGATGAGCAAATGGTCAAAAGCTTCTTTCGCAATATGCGGAAAGCGCCATTTTCCTCATTCTTATTTGTTGAGTTTTTTGGTCTGATCTCCGTCTTTGCCATGCTGAAAAAATCCTGGAAGACCTTCATTAAGAAAATTAATCATGACCCGATTCCTAGTCGCTTTAGCCAAAGTCATACCCGTCCAAAATTGCTGAAGGCCTGGGGGGGGAGTCCCTCTGACGAACTCACGGTAGACGACATGGTGGACAGAGCTGCCACGGTTTTGGATTTTATTGGTCTTCATAATAATTTTGGAAGACTGGTAGTATTAGTAGGACACGGAGCCGATACCACCAACAATGCCATGGCTTCAGCTTTAGACTGCGGTGCCTGCGGTGGCCACTCAGGCGATACTAATGCTCGGTTTCTCGCCAGTATGCTGAATGCGAAAGCTGTAAGGGAGGGGCTGGCCAAGAGAGGTATTATGATTCCAGACGAGACTTTTTTTGCATCGGCATTGCATGAAACGGTGACGGATCGCGTCTTCTTACTGGATGAGGATGATGTTCCCGAGCACCTCGGTCCAGATGTGAAAAAATTCCGCAGGGTCATGAAAGTGGCTTCGGAGAAAACCAGACAGGAAAGGCAGAGGACCCTATCACCTACTCTAGATGAGTCCACCTTTCGGCGCCCAAAAAATTGGTCTGAGGTTAGGCCTGAGTGGGGATTAAGTGGTAATGCGTCTTTTGTGGTGGCCCCTCGCGAGCGCAGCAAAGACTCCAACTTTGCTAGTCGTATGTTTTTACATAATTATGTTTGGGAAAAAGACGAAGGCTTCAAGTTACTAGAGCTTATCATGACAGCGCTGATGATTGTCACCAATTGGATCAATATGCAATATTACAGTTCCGTTGTGGTGCCTCGGTATTTTGGATCGGGCAATAAACTCCTGCATAATTTGACAAACGAAACCGGTGTTGTTGAGGGCAACGGTGGTGATCTAAGAATCGGTCTTCCACTACAATCAGTTCACGACGGCACAGATTTCATTCACGAGCCTCTGAGGCTATCTGTGTTCATTGAAGCACCTCGAGGAGCCATCGAAGACATTATTGAGAGGCATAAGATGGTTCGAGATTTGATCGAAAATCACTGGCTTCATCTCATTCATATCGATCCTGAAACTGGCGTTTGTAGAAAACGTGTTTTGGCAGACGACTACAGGGCCATTGCTTGATCCTTAGTTGGCAGATTTCCTTTTTTTGGACCGTGTGAAGGGTTTTAAAAAAATCTGTAACTAACTAAAATGTTATGATTTTTATGCCTTTCTTTGGTTTTGTTGATGGACTTCCGAATAGATTCTGTCGGGAATTATTTTGGAATTGATGGCGTGTTCAAATTTTTATCAGTAGTCATCACACTAGGATTTTTGCAGGGCTGTCAGGATCGAAACACCAGAAGGGATTCGATGCCTCAGTACGAGTTTACTAGCGAATCCTTTGCAGCTAGCTTATCGACGAAAAAATATGTCGATGTCATCTACGTGATTGACGATTCTGGGTCTATGAGCCCCTATCAAGAGGCGATGTCCGCTAACTTCACGAAGTTTATACAAAGCTTTGAGGGCACGGATCTGGACTTCCACTTTTCGGTGATTAGTACCAGCCAGTCGGGAGGGCGATGTCCTGACGGACTCATGAATAACTCTCACACGAACCTGACAGCTGCAGCTATGGCGACTGATTCGGCTGCATTCGTTGCAGACTTTCAAGCAGCGGTGCAGATTGGTAGCGAGGGCTCTGGTGATGAAATGGGGCTATGGAATTTAAAGAGACATATCGAACGCTTCGGGCCTGAAAGTGGCAGACCCTACCATAGAGAATTCGCTCAGACCGTGGTCGTCTATCTGTCTGATGAATTAGATCATTCGGCCACAAGTCCCGCCGCTAGCGAGCCCGAGACGGTGGAAACAGGTACGGTCAGTGATGAAGACAACGCCGCCACAGCTCTAGAGTACCTGTCCTACTATAAAGAGGCCCTTGGCAAAGAGGAGATCAAGTTTTTTGCCATAACCAGCGCTGGCCTCAATACCGTTCGCTGGAATACGTTGGTTTCAGAGACTGGCGGTGTCTCGGCTTCCATTGATGAGGACTTCGCTTTGACACTCGAATCGCTTTCCAGTTTTGTCACCGATCAAAGCGTCTTCAATCTTGTTTATATGGAGAAGGCTCCCAAGGTGGACGAGTTTATGGAGGTTATCGTCAATGGTGAGTTGTTACCTGTTGATAATTGGAAGTACTTTCATTCCAATCAACTCATTATGATTGACAAGACTCTAGTAAAAGAGGGCGATCAAATCGATATCCGATTCCATCACCAAGTCAACGAGAAGCATATCCCGAGTGCCTTCTAAAGACACCTGTTAAATCCTTGAGGATTTTGTGTTATCCTCAAAAGCAAGCTGTGAATGATCGAGAGCATACGTTAAGCAGGTGATATATGTTTGCTTCTTCTTTGATTTTGTCCGTTCTTCTATTATTGTCCCTAGGGGCATGCAAAAGTGATGGTGTGGATAATCCCGCTCCGCCACCTCTTGGTGGATCAGAAGGTCAGCCTTGCTCTGGTGATGACTGCCCCAAAGAAAAGGAAAACCCTGCCATACCTCCAACAGCTGTGGATCTCGCTATCTGTGATGACAAACCACCTCTCTTCTTCTTTCGGGGGGCTAAGCAGTTTGAGCCTCTGAAGTTGGATAATGAGAATATTTGTCTAGAGGCGATCGATGCCGAAAAAATAACCTCGGATAATAATTTTTACTTGTTACCCTTATCAGGAATCAAAAAGGGATTTGCTATAGCTAAGACATACAAAAAAATCGGATACCTTTCTGCGAGCAGACCAGCCTTTCGATTTGAGCAGGAGTCGATGCCGACAGAGATTGATGGGTTTAAAGTGTTAAATGCTGTCGCCATTTTCTTTGGTAGTCAGCCCTTTCTAGCTCATCATCCTCCCGAGGATAGGTATCCCTATAGCCAAAATAGAATCGAGTACATTTTGACCTGTGAAGATGGCTACTGTGATACAGGATTTTCCGCAACTTATGGTAATTTTCTTGACATGAAGCAGTTTTATTGCAGCTATGTCTCTCGGGATCCGAATTCTGTGAAACCTGCCATCCAAATCTCTCATAGAAACGAAGACCTAGGGATTGAGGTATCCGATACCCTGACAATGCTCGATATTGTTGATGAAAATAATCAGCTTACCATGGAAGTGAATAGTGACAATGGTTCAACCTTCCGCTTGGATTTCAATACTTGTCCCTAAGTTTTTTTGCCATAAAGTCTTAGAAGGGATAAACGCGTCTTGGCTTGCTTCTTGTCTGCTACTATTGCTGATTAGCAATTCTCTTTTAGCCGATGCATTTATGCGAGGCATGACAGTCTCCTGCCCACGCTGGGGAGGGATTTGGGCGACGAGTGATATGGATCAGTCCGTGGACACTCTTGTAAAAGACGGAGTCAACTGGGTGGCTATTCATCCCTATGCTGGCGTTGAAAAAGACGGTTCCGTCAGATTTCATAGAGACCGTTGGCATAAGGTTTTGCCTGAAGCGATAAAAAAAGTAAGATCTCGCGGGCTTAGTTTTTTTATGAAACCTCATTTGGCCTATTGGGGGAGATTCTCTTGGCGGGGAGATATCACGTTTTAAACGAAAGCTGAGTGGTCGAGATTTTTTTCAACTTACAAAACGTTTATCGTATCTATCGCTCAACTAAGTCAAAGATATAACGTCGAGTTGCTATCTATAGGAGTTGAGTATAAAAAAACTAGTCATCGCAACGAATGGATCGATATTATTAAAGCCGTTAGGAAAGTGTATAAGGGTAAGCTAATTTATAGTGCAAATTGGGATGAGGTGGAACAAGTTCCTTTTTGGCAGCATCTAGATTATATCGGTATCCAAGCCTACTATCCTCTGCCGCTCAGCTCTAAGAAGACGCCTTCTGAGGTTAAATCTGCCTGGCAAAAAGTGATGGCTACCATTGAAAAAAAGCTGCCAGCGAAGCCTATCGTTTTCACAGAGGTTGGCTATGATCTCCGGCCAGATGGAAATATGGTGCCATGGAAGTCCTTAGAACGAGGACAGAGGCCAGATATCGTCTTACGTCGCAGCTTGATTGAAGGGACCTTGCAATTTTTGCAAGAGTATCCACGGAGCAAAGTGGTAGGAGCTTTTTGGTGGAAATGGATGCCAAGAAAGGCTTTGGAGTCCCCTTGCCAGCTAGGACCAGGGGACTGTGATTTTGATATGACGCGAGTCGAGGCGCGAACACTGATCCAAACTTATTGGAAAAAACACAGACTAGGGAAAAACTAATTTACCTTGAGATCGGCGTTCTCGTTAAAGTAAATCTCCTCGATGATGGTGGCTTCTAAAGTATCATCACCAAAAGTCACCGCTACTTTACCTCCTGATAGAGCTTTGATTTTATATTTATTATGATTTGTGCTGGCGTTAGCATCGATTCTTTCTTCGATCTGGTCCTTATTGATGGGGATAACAACTTCTTTTGCCTCGATTAAAGCTCCCAGCTTTGCCTTGGCCTCATCACCGAAGCTAACTGCTATGATTTGATCGTAGCTATTTTCGTTGTTATTCAAGTGGTGAACTAAGTAATAGGAGTCGTCCTTGCCAAATAGAAGGTAAGTCAGATCATTTTTGACTCCTTTGTCAAACTTAATGGCAAATGTAGTCGGAGCCGAAACTGTGATCTGACTAAGTCCTGATGTTATGGCTTCTGGGCGCGGAAATTGTGGGTTCCCTTCAACATGGCCATAAGCAAGCAAAACATCGGTTTTGAATTCCGGATCGCAAATCATATCGGGAACCTTGAATCGCTCTCCCCTAGGACTTAAAGAAAAAAATGGGAACATATCTGCTGCGCTTTGCCTCTGAGCGAAGGTTTGTTCATAAGACTTTGCTGAATCATCGTCGAGTGTAATGGGCCATATAGCTTGATAGGTGTGCATCAAGACGTGCCCGCGCGCTCCATTGATCTGGCCAGGAAATAAGGGTAAATGATAGGCGTAAAGCTGAGTTCCGGGTTTGCCGAACACAACCATGTTGTGAAAGCCGGACATTTCCGTTGCAGGTTGCTCACAATCGTAAGCGGCGGAAGCCTGTCCCATTAATAGACTTGTCAGCGCGATCAAAGTTGCCTTAAATTGTTTTTTCATGAGAATTCTCCTTTAGGGTTATAAAATCGTTTGATGGGATATTTCCATTTGTGCCATTGAAGCGGTAAACCGATTCTAGTAAAATGGGCGGCAAGAATTAGTGCCATACCGAGCAGCGTATGGATATTTAGGTGGATGCCACTAAAAAAAAGCAGAGTAAATGCTGTTGCAAAAATTGGCTCTAAGGACACGACATAAGCTATCGTTGAGGCGGATATTTTAGCACTCGCATGGTACATTAGTAGATTTGGAATGAGTCCACAGCCCAGGGAAAAAAGCACTAACCACAGCGTATTTCTTGTATCAATCCAATCAACAAAGCTACCCCATTCACTACGGAGCTGTGGCCACAAAAGACTGAAAAGTATCATGAGGGATGCAGCATCGAAATATATGGAGATATCAAGCGAGCTGTGACCCATTGAGCGTAGTTTATTAGCTAGGAATATCCATAGACAAATTCCAAGTCCTGCTAGCATTGGGTAACTGAGCTGCCAGGACTGGCCTTGTATGAGATATGGCCAGGTACTTGTCAACAGGCCCAGGGAGAACAGTAACCCGATTAAAATTTGACGAGTTTTTGCTGTGCATTGTGATGGGCTAAAGATATTCCATAAGACCAACCAAACAGGATAGGCAAACATAATGGTGGTCACCAAATGAGGATCCGTACCAAGGGCTATGGCCTTAAACTCAAAAAAGTGTATGATGGCCCCGCTTAAGCCAAGTAAAAGCAAATAGGGTAGTGGCAGCGGAGACAGCGACCGCTGGCCCCCTCTCATCCATTTGTACCCCATAGCTATGGCAAGTCGAATAATAAAAAAAGCTAGCAAAAACGTAGTGAGACCAATGCCGGTCTCGAGAATCAGCTTGCTCGCCGGGTGAATAAGTCCAAACAATATAGCTACTAACCAGATGATTGACATGGTATGGCCTTGATTCATGGGAGGCGGAATGGTGCCTCGGACGGATCATCCCACAGTCTTTGGTATTAATAAAATTACTATAATCAATGGGCTTAGAAATTTGGCTAATAGGGGGGGATGTGTTTCTAAGGCGAGGTTAGAGCCTCCCGGTAGAGGCTCTCTATAGTCTAGCGATAAGTGATTTCTTTCACTTCAGAATTGTTGGCTTCAGGACAGTATAGGGAGACGGCTTTATTCTGCGCCTGCAATGAATAAACTAATGATACCATGGCATTATAGTTGGGGTTTGAGCGACGTAAATCTCCGGATGTGTGGTTTGCTCTACCCGACCATTGATTACACTTTCCATTAAATCCCTCAATCACAAAAGCAACTCCACCTTCATGGGCTGTTATGGATACGATTTTTCCTGAGTCAGTTCGGCCAGCCTCTCCTGCGGAAGCAAGTCCTGATGCTAATAGTGCTGCGATGGTAAGTATAAGTTTTTCATATTTTTTTCCTTTGCTAGGGTTCGACACACTGTTTACGAAAGAAAGATGACTGAGCTGAGGAATTATTGCAAACTCTCGAAAAAAATATGGCTCTATCAAACTGGGATATAAAACGATCTAACTGTTAGTGTCGAAAACAAAGGCAATGTCAAAGCTTTAAATCCCGAATCGGTTTCTGGTAAGAATCGGGTAAGAATCATTTTTGTAATGACTTTCGGGCCTTAATTGATCGTATATTTGCTTTCAACAATGGTTCGAAACTTGCAGATTACCAAACACTTTGAAAAAAGACGTTTGCCGGAGAAACATAAATCATGCGCTTCATTGTTGTCGCTGTCCTGTTGGGATTCTTGCAAGTGGGATGCTTGGGTTCGCAGCCAAGCCACCCTGAATATAAAAGCTCTAGTGCTGATGCGATTCCTGAGGGGTATAGTCTGACCTGGGAAGAAAAGTTTGCCATGGATGCCTACGAGGGAACAAATGGCATCGAGGCGATGGAAGGTATTAGCCTTGCCGATATCGTTAGGAGTAGCGTCGTAGTCAGGTCAGACGGGCTGCTTTGCAGTGACTGCCATAACCGCCAGGAGCAGGCAGGAGGTTATTCCATTGAAGTCGCGCCAGGGGCTGAATCACCAGGTTTAGATCCTTGGGAGTTAGTAGCGAGACGCAGTTGGGCTGAAGAAGATGGTTGGTCAGAACGCTTTTTAACCAATGGAACAAAACCAGAGGCAGTTAAATTTATGATCCGGGCCTACCTTTTGAGCTTAGATCGTCCCCTTCCTGTGGAAGTATACGATGACGAAGTTGAAGGTATAGAGCGCAATCGCAACGGCGATGAGCAGCCCGAAAAACTAATCAATGAAGGGACCCGTAAAACACCGCGCGTTGAAGACGACCACGATGACAAAAATCAACGAAAGAAGCGACGACCCCGACCTAGGCGCAGATAATTATACCTTCGTAAATTTAGGCTTGGGCTGACGATCTTGCGAATTTCGTAAGGAACTTGTGCTATCACTGTCTAGATATTTGACACTGTCTTTGGCCTCAACAAAGCTTTGATGGCCAAATTTACTGCTTGCATCCAAGTTTGTTCAATTATTTCAACCAAAAACAAACATCAAAGCTAAGTCTTCATGTTTTCTGAATCTCGGAACAGCAATTGCTCATAGAAGTCTGGTCGCTGTTACTGTTGCTACGAATGGTTGTTTTGAGGTTGGTTATGAAAGTTCTCTCTTATTCTCTTCCTGTGATTTTTGTGATGGCATTAGGTTTTGTTTTATCGGACAAAATCTCTCTCGCAATTCAAGGGGACTCATCGAAGTCGTTAGATGTCTTAGAGAAACACTTAGAACCTAGTCTTAAAAAAGGTCGTAAAAAGTCTGCTGTAGCTGATGTTTCACAAGTTCATCAAAAACAGACGAAACAAGAGTCCTCAATGAAAACAGTAAGCGTGCACTACTCCATGAAGGAACTGGGTAGTTTTGCGATTGGAGGTTCGGATAATCAATTAGGTGTTGCCGCTAATAGTTACCAAGGTCCCATTACCCTAAGCAGTTCCCGTGATCGCAAGTTTGTTCTGGATCAAGCCAACCAAATGGTCAAGGAGCTAAAGGCCGGTGGTAGGCTCGAAAAGGCGGTCCATCTGGGAAGTTCGCAAATCTTAGACATGGCAGTCGGGGAGAATATTTATCTTTTAGATGGACATGGTAAAAATCAGATTCACATCTATGATCAGGAATCTGAATCCATGTCTACGATTTCTTTATCAACGCCTCAGAACGATACTCCTGAAAAAATATATGTGGATGCAGAGCAGAATCTTCATGTAGCCGTTGGTCAGGAATACTATCTTGTTGATGAAGCAGGACAGCTTACCAAAGTTCCTGGTATCCCCCTTTCCCATCCTAATCAGTATGCAGCTCTAACAAAAGTATCTGAGGGTCATTATAACATTGAATTAAGTGATGCAGATGGTAATCTATATAGCGCTTTAAACCTAAAAAGACCTTATAGCAGTATCGTAAACTCAGTGACAGACTCGGATCAAAACCTTTACTTACACTTTATTGATCAAATTGAGCTGGTCAATGAATTTGGTCAACTGGAACTGTTTAGTCAGCATATTTTTGAAGTCTTTGATGCACGCGGACTTATGATCAATAGCTATAGTATAGATCCTCGTAACGTTTATGAACATGATCGTAATTATCAAATTGATGCTCAGGGAAATTTGATATTTTTTCAAAGCCTGGAGCATTCCATCGAAATTAAGCAAGTGAATCTTTTGAGTTATAACGGTGTTAAGGATGAGGGAGCTGCAGAGTAATGAAGAAAATAGATATGTTAAAAGAATCATTTACAACGCGGACTAAATCGATAGTTTTGTTGATGAGTTTAAGTCTTACGATAGCTTGTGGTCAGGAGACATCACAACCCTCAGACAAAACACTAGATGATAGTTCTAGTTTGTCGCAACAGAGTCTAGCCTCATCGAAAGCTCCATCTGTGTCCCGTGAGAGTATTCTTTCGATGGCGAGAGCGGCTATTGGTAGTAGTTATGTCTGGGGGGGAACCCAGTGGGATCCAGAAAATAAGAATTGGAAAGGAGCAGATTGCTCTGGTTTTGCTCAAAAAGTACTACGACTGCCGAAAGAAATGAATCCAAAAGAGTCTATCAGTCGTGGTCGGTTAACCACAGCTTCGTTTATCAAACAATCTGCTGAATGGACGACGATCAATCGGTCAGAATTAGAGCCAGGTGATTTTCTAGTTCGGCGGAAAAATGGTGCTGGTCATATTGTTATCTATGACGGAGAAGCTCCGAATGGCTGTATCAAAACGCTAGAGGCTAAAGGTAAAGCCTATGGTATTCTGTCGACGACAAAGTGCAATTTGTCTGGATATGTAAGTAAGAAACGAAATAATTTAGCTCAATCTGAAGGTACTAAGCCTGAACCTGAGAGTCCCAGGGCGGAAGATGAAGCACCGTCATCCTCTGACCTTGAAGTCTTGGCTAGCAAGCTCAATTGTAGAGTTGGGCCTGGTACTGAATATAATGTAAAACTTGTTCTCGAGCGCGGGCAGCGAGTTAGAAGCTTCAAGAAATCTGGAAAGTGGCATCAAGTGATGTTTGATCAACAGGTCTGTTGGGCATCTGAAGGTGATAACCAGCAGTTTCTCGTAGCTCGATGATATGACTTTTAGAGGCGTTGAAAGTCTCCTGACCAGCTAATGCCGACGTCAAAGCGGTCAAATGATTCTAGATCTCCTGCATAAAAGGGATCATTTGACTCGATGGCGATGGACGTTAGCTTAAAATCGAGACTAAGATCCTCGGTTAATTCAAAATTCACATCTATCCGCCCCAGTCGGTTTTTGATCTCTTCAAAGACTAGTCCTGTAAACCCAAGTGTTAGCTGATCGTGTATAAATCTATTGGACCAACTAATGGCAGCTCTTTGGCGATCTACAATCCAATTTCGATTACTTTTACTTCGACTACTGCTATCTGAGAATTCGATAATCAACTGACCCCAAACATCGTGAAACCAATCGAAACCAATGCCATAAAAATCAACGATACTGCGATCACCTGAAAAACTTGAAACACCTGGCTCCCAATCGGGAAAATCAAAGGAACGAGCCCATTCTGTTTTCAGCAAGATGGAGCCCAAAGGCACCAAGTATCCCAATCCCACAAGTTGATAGTCCGGATGTTCGAGATTGATGGAGAAGTCTCGTCCAGTGACTAGTAGTGAGTCTTTACGATGCGTTTTTGCGACAAGAATACTGAATTCACCAAAACTGTGTTTTTGTTTGATCTCCAGATACCAATCCGGACCTTCTGCCTGGTTTTTTTGCCCTGTGACGAGTCCTGAGGGTAAACCGTAGGGATGGCCAGCTTCGGGTTCGCGATTGCTCAAAGGTTTGGGAGCGTAGCCGAACCAAAGCTGCCATGTTTCGGTAAAGTAGGCTACTGCGAGAAGATCCTGACCAATTCTCGATTGCTCTGGGTCAACGAAAAAAAGCTGAGTGCTATCTTGGGGGGCAGCGATATCAAGTTGGGAGAGTAAATCGAGAGAGCCAAGGCTTTTGATCTGTCGCCCCAAGGAAACACTTGCATTGCCAAGGGTTTTGCTTAGAAACAGTTCTCGAGGAATGAATTCCAACTCATGTTTGTCTATCACTTCATCTGGGTCGTCCTCCGAACGAAAGGCATTGTTGAAGTTGCCAGTCCCTTCGATCCGCAAGCGGAAGCCTTGCCGGGTATAGTCGAAAACTTCATAAATAGACAAACCGCGGAATATGGAACGTCCTGGTTCAATTTGTTGGCTCTCTTTTGCCGATACCTTGAATTTCAGAGGGAAACTAAAATCAGATGACGTTTCGTTGCTGTCAGTTTCCTCCTCGTCAAAGTCAAAGCTTTGTGCATGCAGCCTTTGTGGTACTAAGAGTGTTAACCATACAAAAATGAAAAATAGATATTTCATGGGGATACTCAATTTGAAATTTGACTCAATAATTTATCCCTAAAGCCTTTATCAATGAGTGACCGTTCTTCTAGTAATCCGTCAGGAATCTTAATATTCATTTTGATACCTTTGGATTGCAGCATAGTCATGCGATTTGAGCTGTGGTTGACCACTACCATCCGAGTCGAAGTATGAATGTTATCGATGATTTCGACTTTTAAGGTGTGAAAGCTCTTCTTTAGCTTGTCGCTTAGATCATAATGCTCCGTTTGAACGGGAATATAGCTTTTCTTATCGACCCAGATAATATTACGTTTGTAAGACGTGAGTGGCTTTCTGTCTTTGTTAGGGATGGAAGATAGTTTCCAAGTTTTAAAGCCCCGTATGTCCTCTTCTCCTAATAATTTGTAGGTATAGTCATCTAGAAAGGTCTTTTCAATGTCTTCGTAAGCGATCTCTGAACCGAATAATGTTCCAGTTCGCGGTTCGTTTTGATTGGCGCTTATAATCTGCTTGACTTTACGTAGAGCCGGTAGATAGTTCCATTGTAGAGAGTCCTGTTTCTCTTTTTCAAAGTCCTGTTGCAGAAACGCAATCCCTATGTCACTAGAAGGGCTCGTGATCAGATTTAACGTCTTACGAAACTGGCCGTCACTTAGTAATTTTGATACAGCAGTAAATTGTTTTTTCCGTTTTGAAGACGAGCATTTTCGAACGGAATTCACCTCTTTAAAAGTACAGCTAATGATAGTTGTTCTGCTTAGCTGTGAGTTGCCTTGGTCGCGATCCAGCATGAGTTTTGCAACGTCCTTACCCGTTTTTATGTTTGTATTGGCTTGAGCTTGATCTACAGTACTCAAGGTCCCTAGACCGATAATGGTGATAAATCCAATGGTTCTCACTTGAGATCCTTTAAGTTTAAAAATAAATCTTAGCAAGGGAGGAAGTAAAAAAATATCAGCAAGCAATGCAGAACTGACAGCGAGAGCTGACATAACTCCAAAGTTATTTAGAGGTTTATATATAGAAGTCAGATACACCGAGAAACCTAGAGATAAAACCACGGTTGTAAAAAACATGGCTCGACCAACTTTTCTGATAGAGTTATCAATTGCCTCGTCAAAGGGAACGCCTTCATCGATCTCACTACGAAAGTGCAGCAAAAAATGAATGGTGTCGTCTACTGCGATTCCCATGGCAATGGGAACCACGAGCAACGTATCGGAATCAAGAGGAATCCCCGCCCAACCAGCGTAACCCATAACCACCAGGAGTGGGAATAGGTTCGGTATGGTCGCTATGATTCCGAGTCTGAAACTTTTGAATACAAGAAACATGACGCCACAAATCACCACTAAAGCAATGGCAAAGGATTGGATTTGCGATACTGATATCAGTTGAACAAGTCCCATCATGAGGGGGATATTACCACTATAGCTGATTTGGTACTGACGTCCCTCAGGTTGAGAAATACGACTCTCCACGATAGGCTCTAGCTTAGCCATCATCTCCTCAAAATGGTAGGAACCTGTCGTCTTCATAGCTACGGCTATTCTCAAAATCTGCCAGTTATCGTCCACAAGTAGGCGTCTCGAATCTGGGTCGGCAGACTCAAAGCTAAACAGTACTTGGGACAAGACACTATCATCATCAGGTATTTTGTAAAAGTCAGCAGACTCCTCGTTTAGGCTCTTGTATGATTGTTTGGTGACATCGGTGAGATCGTTGATATTGGTAATTAATGGAAACGTTTCTTTAAGTTTGTTTGATAGGCTTTCTACATCCTTTAACAGACGACTTGATTTGACTCCTTCCTGTGTGCCGGTATCGATCAGGATCTCCATAGTAGAGGTGCCGCCAAATTGAGAGTCAATGAGGTGATAGGCTTCCTTAAAGCCATGCCCCTCGCGAATCATCTCAACATAATTCGAGTTGATTAGCAGGTGATTCATTCCTAAAGCGGAGGTGACAGCTAATGCTATAAAAACAGCGTAGATGGGGTAGCGAAATCTCAGGGTCCGCCTATATTGGTTCTTAAGCCATCGATCTAATAGGCTGGTTTTTTCATGATCGACTTTGATTTTTGGAGCCCAATAGCTCAGCAGAACGGGCCAGAGAATTAGGTTGAGGCAGAGACTAATGATGACCCCAATAGCTCCAAAAATCGCAAAATTTCGGATTGCAGGAATCGGTACGAAACAAAGAGATACCAGACCAAGGGCTGTTGTAATCCCGGCTAGTACAATGGCAGAGCCAACCTTTTTGTATGTTGTTTGTAAGGCCGCTTCAAGTTGCTGTCCCTGGGCAACTAGATGGGTATAGCTCGACATGATGTGAATCGAAGTGGCGATGGTCACTGATAGTAGGAGAAAGATAATGATATTGACCATAAAGGTCATCTCTACGGCCGTGAGGCCAACCAAGCCGAATAGGATGATTAAGCTTAGCAGAAAATTTAGGGTAGGCCATATAAATGCCGATGGTGATCGGAAGGTGATCGTCAGTACAACCCACATGACCAAAACAGCAAGGAAACCCGTCATACCAATTTCACGGATAATAATAGCACCGAAAAAACCGAGTAGCCTAGGGTTGCCGGCAAGGAACACATTTTCATTCAGGGTAAATCCGCTTTGATCCAGAACCAGAAAGAGCTCATCCATAAAGGGCACATACTGTGCCATGGGACTTTCTTCCATCTCAGGAACATCGTCCACCGTAACAGACAATAAACTCTCGCCATCGCCACCATTCTCATCATCAAAATCAAAGCCGGAACTAACATTCGCAGTGGTGTTTTGATGCGATTCCTGCTCTACTGGCTCAGCAACGCGAGAGCCATAAGACGTTTGGATAATCATCATGGCCCAGTTTCCGTCCTTGGAAAAAAAGGCCCCTGGCCAAGTGGGATGGCTCATGGCCTTGGTTCTTAGCGTATCGACGAGGTCTTGAGTTAGAGTCTTGTCTCCAATGAATGCGCCTGATGTTAAGCTATTGTCGGTCCCTATCAGTTCATCAGCTGATATAATCGAGCGAACTCTGGTGATTCTATCCAGGCTGGAATTTGGTTTTTGCCGTGCATTTGACAAGTTAGTCTCAAGAGTTCGTAGTTTTTCTAAAAATGAAATGCTAAAGACGTCACCATTATCGGGCTTAAGCATGACAACCACCGACTCGTCAGAGCCAAAAAGGTATTTAAACCATTTATAGGTCATTAACTCTTGATTATCTTCGTCGAAAAATGCTGTTGGCGATTGATTGAGAGTGAATCGTGGAAGAAAGGTAGCCGACGCCATCACAAGTAAGACGATGCTCAAAAGTACTTTGCCGCGATTTTTTTTTACTATCGACGGAAGTATGAACAGCCAACTGCTTAGTCGACCTACTTGTCTGTCTTTTTTTGCCATGTCATCCCCTTGCCTCTAAGTCTCGACTCCGTTCATTCTCTAGTATGGGGCAACGCTCAGCAATAGGTTTTTCGATAGAATGAACTAGGGCAAGGTCTATATGACCACTTACTTTTCCAAATACGTTAAAAGTGCATATAAATTATCGTGATAGTGACCGCCGCTCGTTTGGTACATTTCGTAACGATAAAGGCTGCGCATGGGAAATATGATGGCAGAGTAATAGTACATACAAGCCTGCCAATCCTCCCAGTCAAAAGGCTGACCTCCTGACTTTCCAAGAGCTTCATGGTAACTGTCTTGATAAAGCTGAATCAACTGAGGAATATGATGATCGCGGCAGGAGCTGGGGTTATGCACAATCAAGTCGATAAAATCAATAGGAGCCGGCAAATAGCTCAACTGATCCCAACTCTGGATTTGGCAGCCATGTTTGGTAAATCGCATGCCGCTGGTATCAGTGATCGAAACCGACATTGTCTGTTCAAAAAATCGTTTGAGCCACCGGTCCATTGTCGCTAAATAACGCTTTTGGGCCCCGAGCAAAGGCTTGGGATAAAAGGTAGACCAAGCTTTTTCGCTAGTCTGGAGCATGTGCAACCAAAGCATCAGGTGTTGGTTTATCACTTGGGCTTCAGTTCGCATAGCGAAAGAGAATGTGTTCATGGGAAGCGAGGCTTTTAGCTGGGCCAACATTTCAATTTGGTCTACGACCTTATGATTTTCACTGCCCTTTAGGTCCTGGCAGATTATAGCAACGTCTGTGAGTTGAATTTTTGCGTGAGGAGGCAGTAAGGTACTGGCCAGATCTTGTGGCAATTCAACAAAAGGTAGCCACTGTCTTTTAAATCCCTCATAGGCGACGATGACTGAGGGATCGTAGATGAGTTTTCTGAGCTTTGGATTGAAGCTATCGCATGTTGCTAAAAAGTTTCGGTAGCAGACACCGTCATCGGAAAGCGAAGAGATTAAAAAATAATCGGGCTCTGAGGATTCGGCTGTGCTTACTTGGATCCGATAACTGTGGCTTCGGTGCAGGTCCTCTGGCTCAAATGTTGAGTTTAAGGGAAGCACATCCACGGTCTGGGCATAGAACTCCTGGATTTTTGATTTAATGAGAGAAACATCACTGAGGTTTAGTGGTGATTCTGGAGCTAAGTGGTAGCCTTTTGGGCTGGTGGTCGCATTCCCTAAAATCTCTGTAAGTAGTGCAGCAACTCCAAAACCAACAAGGATCTCGGCAAGTCGTGGCTCCTTGAATGTGTCGTTACAATCTAGCAAATCCAAACAAGAACGCTGCGAGTACAGTAGTGAATCAGAGCTTGTATCTAATGGCATTGACTGCATTAAAGCTGTGAGGATCAGTGTTTCGTCGGTTTCGGTCAGGGAAGTTTGTATATCTTTACATAAAGAGCTGTCGATACTTTGCCCAGTCACCTGGGAGATTCCCCGAATGATCCAATCAAAATAGCTGTAGTGTCTCGCATTGGTTCGGCTCACCTGCTGGTGGTTAGTGAGAATCTTCTCTGCCGAGATTCCTAATTCCTGTGAGAGGATTAGCTTGGGAATTTCAATACGACCAAAAACCTGTATTCTAGTAAGAGGAGTTAAATTATAGCCATCTTTAGCGACTTGATTCACCAAGGCTAGGCTCATGACCTCTATCGAGCCTCCGTGGACTCTGAGATATTCACCCGCAACGAGACTAGAGAGCTTACGTGTAGCCCCATGAATTTTAAACTCTTCTACCTGAGTTTTGAGACCGATTGTAAGTTCGATTTGGAAAACATGATGATCAATAGACCCTTTATAGTCAATGGTTTCCATGCCATTGAAGTTAAAGACCTCAGATGCCAGCCTTTTAAGATGTTTATCAGCCCACTTTTCTAAGGCGATGGCGCTTTCAATGGAGTCGAGCTCGTAAGTGATCTGAGTGCATCTTTCTTTTTTGACGACGGAAGTTGTTACCCCTCCTATGGTATTTATCAGCCGAAAGACTTGTTGTAGAAAGTCAGATGAACCAGGGCAACTCAATCCCATGGGAGCATAAAGAGAGCTCGCAACATGTTCTCCGTTGATGGTAAGAGGGCCGGCTACACCGAGTGGTTTCTCCATGCCTCCGATGCGGTAATCCACAGACTGCGAGCTGAGGGTGTTTTCTGTGGCTCCCATAGCTAAATATTGAAGCGATTTTTGGGTTTGTCGTCGTAGAAAGTTCAAACGTTTTTGCGAGCCTGAAGGGGAACTATCATGCAAATAGGGGATCTGAGGAGCACTATCAGGTGATGAAGGGTTTAAATTGATGTCGGGAAAGAGTGTTTGATACATCCGTCTGAGTAGCAGCAGCCCTGATTTGTTTGTGGGAATCATGACAAATGAGATAAGATCCTCGTTGCCGTAGTATGTTGCGCGGCTGATTTGTCCCTCAAAAGGCCCGAACAACTCCCCTGATACATCACAAGATATTTCACTAATGATTTGCCCGACGTAAACATCGTCACCAACGTCACTGTCGCCATGCACACGTAACCCACCCTCCGACAAATCCGAGACTTTCATGGTCACGCGCTTAGCGTTGATCAAAAATGTCAGGCGCCAGTTATACTGATGAGTTTGGATCCGTACAGAAGAACGGGTATTGGTCACAGCAACATTCCTATTGTCGTCCAATCGGATAGATCGGTTAGTAAATAATCAGTAGCTGGGCATGCTTTTCCCAGAGGGTTGTCTCTGGGAAAACGGCTTGTTGGTTTGTCACGTTTGTGTCACAGTTTCGCGCGTCTGTAGGCAAGGTCTAGGATATTTGATACATTCATGCTGTCAGAATGTCATTTATGACGTGCTGAATTTTGGGCAGACCTTTTCTTCTATCGACACGAACTGCAGAATAGTATTGGATTATTTCCAGCATTTTGCGGCAAATCTTACAAACTAGTTTTCGGAGGACTCGCGTGAGTTTAAAAACTATGAAACCCGCTGGACTGCATCTGCTTTTGGTACATTTGATCCTTGTGCTCGCACTGTTTAGTGCTGAATTCTCTTGGTATTGGGTGGGTCTTGCGGTGGCATCCTATTACCTTAGGATGTTCGGAATCACCGCTGGCTTCCATCGCTACTTTTCTCATAAAGCCTTTAAAACAAACCGTATTTTTCAATTTATTTTAGGGTTTATCGGTACCGCTTCGATCCAGAGGGGGCCTATCTGGTGGGCTGCCATTCATCGTCATCATCATCGCCATAGTGATACGGAATTAGATATTCATTCGCCAGTCACTAAGGGCTTTTACGAGTCTCATATGGGATGGGTGTTCAACCGTTCTCATAAAAACGTCGATTTACCCACGGTCGATGACTTAACAAAATTCCCTGAACTTCGATGGCTTGATAAGTATTATCTCGTACCACCAGCCATCTATGGCTTGGCACTTTATGCAATTTGGGGATGGCAAGGGGTCTTGTGGGGTGGTCTAGTTAGCACTGTTGCTCTGTGGCACGGAACCTTTTTCGTCAACTCTCTCACTCACGTTTTTGGTAGTCGCCGGTTTAACACAAAAGATGATAGCCGCAACAACTGGTTTGTCGCCCTCTTGACACTTGGCGAAGGATGGCACAATAATCATCATTTCTATCCTCGCTCCGTGAGGCAAGGGTTCACCTGGTGGGAGATAGATATTTCTTATTATATTCTTATGGTCTTTCACAAAATCGGATTGATTACAGATGCTAAAGGAGTCAATGTCGATCACTTGTTAGAGAGGGCCAAAACCAAGGGGTGATATTTGGAACGGTTAGCTATCATAGGAACCGGCATTGCCGGAATGGGCACAGCATATTTTCTAAACGACGACTATGATCTAACCCTATACGAAAAGTCAGACTACGTTGGTGGTCACACCAACACGGTCTACGTAGAAGAAAAAAAAGGGGAAATCCCTATCGATACCGGTTTCATGGTTTACAACCATGTAACCTATCCTAATCTTATCAAGCTATTCGATCGACTTAACGTTCCCACTCAAAAAACCTGCATGAGTTTCAGTGTCCGTGATGTAGATGCCAATTTAGAATACTCTGGTACAGGGCTGAATGGTCTTTTTAGGCAGAGGCGTAATGTCTTCAACGTAAAGTTTATTAAGCTGCTTTTGACCATTAATCGATTCAATGAGGAGGCTCCTAAAGACCTCGAAGACTCGCGGTTCGATCATATATCTATCGCAGATTATGTCAGTTACAAGGAATTTGGCGACGAGTTCTATCATAAGTATCTAGTTCCCATGAGTGGTTCGGTTTGGTCAACTCCACCAGACAAAATGGGAGATTTTCCAGCAAAAAGTCTGCTGAGGTTCTTTCATAATCACGGCTTTTTAGGGCTTAATACCCAGCATCAGTGGTATACTCCAAAAGGTGGGAGTGAGGAGTATAAGAAGCTCATTACGGCGGGCTACAAAGAAAAAATAAAACTTAACCAAAAAATAAGCGCCGTCACCATCGATGAAAATGGTAAGCCGAATGTTGTTCTACGTGACGGTCGTAAAGAGGTTTATGACAAAGTAGTCTTTGCTTGCCACGGCGATCAAGCTCTAGAATTGATTGACAAACCGAATCCCCTGCAACGTGATCTGCTCTCAAAGTTTAAGTACCAATATAACCACGTCTATCTCCATACAGACTCTGATGTTATGCCTCAGCGTAAGGGTGTCTGGTCGTCCTGGAACTATCGTATGGACGCCAGCCGTGGGAAAATTCAGTCGCCAACGACCATCTACTGGATGAATCGCTTGCAAAAACTTGCCACTAAGCAAAACTATTTCGTCTCGCTTAACGATCCAGGAAAGGTCAAGGACCGTCATGTACTAAGGGAAATTCATTACGAGCATCCTTTGTTTGACGATGCTGCGGTTCAGGCCCAGAGCAAGCTTTCCCAGCTCAATGAAAGCGACGATCCGCTATATTTTTGCGGAGCTTATTTTCGCTATGGTTTTCATGAAGACGGATTTTCCGCTGCTGTGGATCTCTCTCGTCACTTACTAGGGCGGGAACCTTGGTGATCGATAATGCTATTTTAAAAGCTAATGTGAGCCACAAGAGATTCGGCCAAAAACATGAGTTTTCTTACCGAGTATTTTACCTTTGTTTGAATCTTAATA
Source organism: Pseudobacteriovorax sp. (assembly GCA_013215145.1). Taxonomy (GTDB): domain Bacteria; phylum Bdellovibrionota_B; class Oligoflexia; order Oligoflexales; family Oligoflexaceae; genus DT-89. The sequence goes on along the minus strand of JABSRP010000051.1, from coordinate 1,885 downwards.
ATCTTAAGAAGGACTTAAGACAACTGACCTTGCTGTCGGCAGAGTCGCCCAACGTTTTTTCGTTTCGCTACCGTGATTTTCTTCAGTTCGGTGGCGCGTCGATTGCTGAGAATTTTCGTTTGTGGTTGCAGTCGACAGGAGAAAAACGGGACGTCTCTCAATTGTTTCTGATCGCTCATCCCCGGACATTTGGATATTCCTTTAATCCAATAAGCATTTTTCTTTACCAAATTGGTCAAGATTGGTTTGCCACCGTCGAAGTCGATAATACATTTGGTGAGGCTAAAATGTTCCCCCTTGGCCAAATCAATGAGAACGGTTTCGTTAAAGCCACCCTTCCGAAAGACTTTTATGTCTCGCCATTTTTGCCGCTTGATACGGAATTCACGTTTACTCTGTCGGTGAAAGATAAGGAGATTTCCTTCGGAGTTGCGTCGCACAAAAATGCTAAAACACTCTTAGATGCTCGATTACAAGGCCATAAATTGAAGCTTTCTAACGTCAATTTATTAAAAAGCCTTGTGCAAAACCCTCATGTAACTGCTAAGGTAATTGGCGGTATACATTATGAAGCTCTGAGGCTTTACTTAAAGCGGATCCCTTTCATTAGGAAGACTAGCGAGCCTCACAAGCAGAGGGACTACTATGATAGAAAACATCATTCCAAGCACGTTCCGTAGCCTCGATCGTGTGTCTTACCCATTTTTTGTAAAAATTGTCGATCGTTATTTTTCCAAAATGACGAAGGGTAATTTGCTGATTAAGGACGTTAATCGCGATGTTTATCTAGAATTTGGCAATGAGCCAGGAATCGAAGCTGTCATCCATGTCAACGATCCTGATTTTTTCCGTCGGCTTGTTTTTGGTGGCGATATTGGCTTGGCCGAAACTTATATGGAAGGCCTTTGGGATACTCCGTCGATTGATAACGTGATCTCGTGGTTCATTCAAAATCAAAAAAATAGCCCATCGATGTCCGGTTCTGAAGTCTCCGTAGCAAAAATTGTCAATGTCCAAGAAATTGGTAATCGACTTGGTCATGCTCTTCGAAAAAATACGGTCGAAGGTTCAGAAAAAAATATCCATGATCATTACGATCTAGGAAATGATTTTTTTTCACTCTTCCTCGACCCAACTATGACCTACTCAAGTGGGGTATTTCTCTCCGATGAGGATACCTTAGAGCAGTCGCAGTATAACAAGTTCGCCGCCCTTGCCAAAGCTGGACGCATGACTGATGGTCTTGACGTTTTGGAAGTTGGTACTGGGTGGGGTGCCTTTTCGTGTTATTTAGCTCAAAACTACGATTGTAAGGTCACAACCATAACCATTTCGAAGGAGCAGTTTGCTCACGCTAAGGAAAAAGTTTCGAAATTGGGGCTTGAAGATCGGATCACTGTCTTATTGAAAGACTATCGAGAACTGACAGGAAGCTTTGATCGCGTGTTTACGGTGGAAATGCTTGAAGCAGTAGGGGGTGAGTTCCTTCAAGTATTTTTTGAGAGAGCTAACCAATGGCTACGACCATCTGGAGTCATGGCCCATCAAGTGATTTTATGTGCTGATACTCGCTACGAAAAACTCAAGAATGGTATCGATTTTATTCAAAAACACATCTTTCCAGGTTCTTTGTTGCCATCTCTTAAAGTCATCATGGAGGAAGCCAACAAGCACGACGATTATTTTTTAATTGAGTGCCAGGACTACAGCCGTGACTACGGAAAGACACTTAAATTGTGGCAGCAAGCATTTCTTGATCAAAAAGAGGCTGTCAAGGAACTTGGTTTTGATGGTACGTTTATACGGAAATGGGATTATTACTTTTCATACTGTGCCGCGGCTTTTTTTATGAGGAATATTACTGTTTCCCACATGGCCATGACCA
>JABSRP010000050.1 GCA_013215145.1 Pseudobacteriovorax sp. | reverse complement strand
TGGGACGATTCCTACGAAAGGGGAATCAACAAAACCAAGATGAAACAGCTTTCCCTGCTGGGCTTCCATAAAAACATGGAAAATCTTATAATTCTTGGTAGGACAGGCGAAGGTAAAACCCATCTTGCTATGTCTCTAGGCAAACGACTCTGCGCCGAAGGAATAACTACTCAATTCTATTCTGTTAACCTCTTCTTTGAGGAGGTTAATGCAGCTAAGGCGTCAGGCAAGTACCTTAACCTAATAAAAAAACTCAGTCGCACCCCAGTAATAATCTTAGATGACTTTGGGCTAAGAGCCTACACCCACGAAGAAGCAACTATACTGATGGATATATTGGAAGATAGATATCGAAAGGGAACAGTCATGGTTACTAGCCAAGTCGATCCACGAGGGTGGAGCAAACTCTTCGAAGATCCAGTCATAGCCGAAGCTATAAATGACCGCCTGACCAAGCCAAGTATGACGATTAAACTTAAAGGAGGATCGTACCGAGATAAACTGAAAGTCTCTTAAGTTGAGCTACGTCGCTTCGCTCCGATGAAGTGGATCAAACAAACCAGCAAGCTAGGGTCAAATCAAGTCGGAATGGGCACCCCTCTCAGATTGTGCCATTATTAGCTGACAGCGGTATCTACGTAGCGTCTGAATCGAGTTTCTATCGGGTGCTCAAAGCAGCAAGTCTGGATGCGCACCGAGGCAAGTCAAAGCCGGCCACACGGAAGAAGCCGAAAGAGCTTGCTGCTACCGGACCCAACCAAGTTTACAGCTGGGACATCACGTATTTGAAATCAACTGTCACAGGGTTGTTTTACTACCTTTACCTCTTCATGGACATCTACAGACGCAAAATTGTTGGTTATGCGGTGCATGACGACCAGCATGCCGATCACTCTTCGAAATTGATCGCCGACATCTGCAAGGCCGAGGGTATCGACCCTGCCCGGCTCACTCTACATAGCGATAACGGTGGACCGATGAAAGGCGCGACGATGCTTGCGACACTGCAGCGGCTAGGTGTGATGCCGTCATTCAGTAGACCGTCCGTAAGCAACGATAATGCCTTCTCAGAGGCTCTATTCAAGACGGTAAAGTATTGCCCTCGGTATCCGACGAAGCCATTCGCGTCGACGGAAGAGGCGTTGACGTGGGTTTCTGAGTTTGTACAATGGTACAACGAAGATCATCTGCACAGTGGCATCAACTTCGTAACGCCAGCCTCACGTCATCGCGGTGAAGATGCCGAAATCCTCAGAAAGCGTCGCGATGTGTACGAGAAAGCGAAGAGCCTGCGGCCGGATAGATGGAGTGGGGCGACTCGAAATTGGGGTCACATCGACGAAGTTTTACTGAACTGCTTGCAAAGGACAGGGAAGTCAGGTAACAAAAAAGCAGCGTAGTTCTACGCGTCAACTATCCTGAAAAATTCCGGCTGAATCGAATCCTAATCAACCTTGATGTTTTAAATGAAAACTATGGCGCTTCTATTTTTGTGTATTTTTTTACGATACAACCTGTAAGTGTTCCATTAGTACCTATAGAAATAGTCATTCCTGTATGAAACTTTTTATCAAATTTATTTTCTCTATTAGAAACTAAATATGCTGCCAGATTCAGGCAATCGTGTGAAGGTATTACCACATTATTCTTCATATTTTGATCGCATGATATTAGCTGCACATCTTTGAAACTGTTTATTAGAAACTTATTAAGTTTTACCTTAATTGACTTTTTCGAACAGGAAGTGATGATAAAGTCAAGTTTTTCTCCTCTTTCATTAACTAGTTGAACCAACTCACCTGGTTCATTGGAATCATTTAAACAGATTGAGAAAAAGTTTAAGATTTCAGCGTAGACTTCTTGAGCATCATCTAGCCCAGCTTCATTAACCAATATTGTTGAAGTAGAGGAGTTATGAACTTTTATAGGTTCTATCTGTTCCGACTGACTTAGGGAGTTGTATATCTTATTTGACAATTCACTTTCGTCCTCGGCCGATGTAACGACTGCTCCATTAATCTTTCCTTTTTGCAAATCATACAATGCTACCCAAGTTGCCTTTAAAGACTCCGAACCACCATCACTTAAATTGGCACCACAGCCTTTAAAACCAAATGTTGCTGCAATTTGTCCGAGAGTAGAGTTTAGGACCATTTCTGGAAACTGTACACATTTTATAAATTTTGGACCTTTGGAGTACAAATCTTTAAGATAATTTTGTTGAACATTACTTGAACCTAAAGACGTCGAAAAATACACCCCAAATTTGGATGGATCTATAGAACTAAGGCAACAATCAGAATCCTTCAAAGCATAGAAGACTGAACCAATTGCGAATTGATTAATTGAGCTCATACGTCTTTTGTAGAGCCTAGGAAGTTCATTTTTTAGTTTAAATGGAATTTGTGGTTTGTTATCATTTCTTATATCCCAACTATGCTCCACAGAGATACCTTGAGAATCACTAACTCTAGCCATGCCGACAATATAAACTCGCTTTTTCAATTCATAAAAGCAATTTAGTGCTTTGCTATCTCTAATAGTAGCCAAGATACTTGTATTATGACCACCAAAAGCCGAATTTGTAGTTACAAAATCTTTTGCGTTCGATTTAACTATTCCTCTAGTGACGATATTGAAATTTTGACAATCTAATCTTATCTCTTCGCTATTTAGCGTGGAGGGGAGAATATTCTTTCTCAGACATAGAATAGAAGAAATTAGTTCAATTGCACCTGCCGCACCCAAAGTATGACCAAAATACGACTTCGAACTTGATACAGGAATCGTAAACTCATTTTTGATCGAGAAAACCTTTTTTAGTCCTCTTAACTCTGCTCCATCATTTGCTTGCGTACCTGTTCCATGGGTATTAATATAGCCTACTTCGCTCCTATTCAAACTCCCACTATTCATGGTACTTATCAGAGATCTAGCAACCCCGTCACCTGTCGGATCAGGAGAAGTTATATGGAAAGCATCCAGGCTTGAGCCAGAGGAAATTAATCTACACACTGGTTTTTTGACTCTGTTTGTTGCGCTACTCTCGCTTTCTATTACAAGTATGCCTGCCCCTTCACCAAGGCTTAATCCGATCTTCTTGTCATAAGGTGAACAAATTGAATCCGACACAGATTTTAGGGATTGAAATCCAGCATATATTGCCAATGCAAGGGCATCACTACCTCCAGCGACAACAATATCATATTCACCAGATTCTACGAGATCCACTGAAAAGCCGATTGCAGCACTACTGGCAGTACATGCTGAAGTAAAAGTGAAACATGGTCCACCAATTCCGAAGTATTCCCTAATTTCGTCAGTTATTCGATGTGCTGGGTATTGAGAATATGATCTATTTGAATTCAACCCTTTTTGCAATAATTTTTCTAAAGAATCTATACCAGAATTTGCAATGCCTAAACAAAGAGCGACTTTAGATGATTGAATTTTTTTTCGATCAAGGCCTGCATCCTCGAGCGCCTCCTCGACCGCATTGATTGCGAAATTAACGCAGAGATCTCTATCATAATCATAGAAAGGAAGCTTTAAATAATCAACAACCCCTGCATTGTGACTTTCACAACCGGCGGTATCAAAACGCTTTATTGGTCCTATACCAGATTTTCCAGAAACGATTGATTCAAGTAATTGTTCTTTCCCAATACCGGCAGAACAAACCACCCCGATTCCTGTAACCAGAGACCTATTATCTCTTTCAATATTTTCATTAAAATTCAAAGTATAGGAACCCCATTCAAGATAATTCGAGTTTGCTTTAGAACATAAATTTGTCTAAACAGAAACATATTTACAAATGTGAAGAGCAATTACACTGCCTCTTGGTTAATCGATCGAGAATTCTTTTACACAAGAATCTACTGAATAGCTGCCTTCATATTAATCACATTCTATTGAATTAATTCCGTGAATCTAAATTAAAAAATCCGAATCACCCAAATAAGAGTGATCCGGACTTGGAAAACTTATTCTCAAATAAATTTGAGAATGTTAACCTTAGAACTATTAAGCTTCATTGTTGCTTCCAACATTACAACGACCACTACCGAACTCTTCACGATCCTCGAGAACTTCGAATTCAACATCTTCGAATAGCTTTGATTCTAGGTTTTCCATTTCTTGCTTCTTTTCCATTTTAAAACTCCATTTAAGATTTAATTTTGAAATCCAACGATTGAATTTCTATTTAATTCCTGCTCTAAGTGCACAGAAATTTTTCGATCATTTTAAGTTCATCAGGTTCATTTTAAAGTCCTAAAGAACTATTAGTAAGCCAATCTTTCTGTTCAGAATGCTGTGTTTTGGCAGAAAGCATTTCCTTACTAAACTAATGATATAATGCGATCTTAATAAAATGCACTATCTGAAAGTTCACATTTTCAAATATCTTTCAAATATCCTCTTATTTTTTCAAATTTTGATGTGAACCAAATTTTAACCTTTTTGGAAACATTTATTTTATAAGCACTATTCTTTCTACTATTTCCTACGGCTTTCCTTAATTTTGAAATATCGATTGGTTGTTGCGAGTTCGTCTTAGCTGCATTAATCATTGTATTAACTCTCGCTAGCTCAGCCTGAGAGTTAGTAGAACGATAGAAATTTGCAATACTCAATAACATATGGATATATCTACTTCTGTCTGATAGCTGTTTAGTTTGAGAATCAACTATGAATGAGATATCCTCTCGAATCATAGCACTCCTATTAAAAAATGTGGGTAGTTCCCAATTAACTTGCAATCGAATGAATCTGGCCTCAAGATTTTCCTCGTCCTCTGCAATGGCTTTATCAATCATTGCCAACCCTTTTATGCAAAGGTTTATTTTTTTCCATGGTAGCCATGATTCTCTTGCTTTTCTCGTATGAAAACTACCAATGAACACATTTATAATCGTTTCTTGCTCTTTGCTAGATGGAATTAGAGTTTCTAATATTACAATCGCCGTATTACTATCATCATAAGTTGTTTCACTATTATTAAAATAGTGCTTAACTTTTTCAAGATTGTCATCGGCATAGCTTAAAGGCATCACCAAGATATTAAGTGTAATGAAAACCGAACTAATATATACTTTCAATGTACAGACCCTTATCAATCTAGTGTTTTGTCAAAATAAATATGATAATCTAAAGAAATCAGAAATATTCGTGAGCCATTGGTTTAGTAATGTTCATTTTAATGATTAACGAAAAACCAACTATAAGTTAATCAAAAACAGATCCTAGGTTTCTAAATCTATATAATCCAAAGCTACCAGTATCTTTAACTCTAACTTTATTTTTTCTTCGCAGTGATTTTTTTTCCACTCAGCCTTTAACTTTTGAAAATTAGCCCACCTATCACTTGCTAGCTCTTTAATATCTAAAACTAAAAAATCTGGAAGATAAGAAAAACGAGAGTTTTCTCGCTCTACCAATACCGTTTTTGTTTTTCCGAAAAGAAAAAAAACTTTCTTAGTATTAAGACGTATCTTTAATTTTTCACATTTCCAATTATCAGATAAAATCTTGTCTATTCTATCAACCTTTTTCTCACATAATTTTGTCTGACTTCTTTTGTTCCTATGCCATTGAAAATGACCAATAGGCCATTCATCCCAAAGCTCTGGAAATTTAGTTAATCTTTTCTGAAAATCATCATATAGATAATTAATAACCAACTTGCTCCTATTACGTAAACTTCCTTCTAGATTAGTTAAGTCAACATTCGAAAAGTGATAATGAGCAACACCAAATTTAGAAAACCACATGTTCGCGTTGATAATTGGCGCTTCATTCATTAAAGCAATTTGAATTGCTCCAGCCTTTACATTGATTTTTTGATCCAAAAAGGAAATAGGCATCGTATTTCTAGATATGTCACCCGAACCTTTATTGCCATCGAGAAAAAATAGAACTATTTCACCTTTGCGCAAAGTTTCTATCAGCTTAAATCCTACCCCACTTTCCTGAACATCAATAACTTTGCATCTTGTTATCTGACCAGATTCATCCAAGAAAAAAGGACGACTAAGGCAATCTGACGAATTAGTATATACGGTTTTGTCAACTAGTAGATTAACTTTATACCCTAGCGACATCAGGAATGGAGGTAAATTTCTATAGTGACCTGAATGAAAAGCACAAATCACAAGACCTTTCTTTAAACTCATGGCTTGATCAATTAGCTTTTCATTCTTAAAAGGATATTTCCGTGCGTTCTTGGCAACGCTTGAAACTCTAAGACTATTTATACTCCCGATTTTTTCATGAGCTCCTCTTGTTTTTCCAAAAAATTTGAACATTCCCCAATTGTCAAGTAAGTAATCCTCGACATCCATTCGACATCGATTAAGAATGACTGTTTTGGCTATTTTACTAGCCTGTTTACTTGTAATACTCTTGGAAAAGCCAACCATTAGGTTACATTGAATATGATTCACTAATCGGTCAAAGGTGTTCTTTTGGAGTATTTTTGAATAAAAGTATTTTGTCCGTGATACAATATCTTTTACACAGATGCCTAAGGGGCTTAAGATAGTCATTTTAAACATCAGAATTAGCTCCTAAAATATCAACAAGAAGATTAAAAACCATATTACTACCTACACCATTAAAGTCGTTGGTATCTACGTACTCGACTATATCAAAACCTACTATGTTAAAGTCCTTGGCAATACTCTTTGCAAGTATTGTTAACTTTTTAAGCGATAGTCCCAAAGACTCTGGATATAGAACAAATGGAAACTGGGAAGAACAGATTGAATCCATATCAACAGTCATATATACAGGCTGCTGCGGCTTGATTTCTTTTGAAAGTATATCTATGATTTTTTCTATTGCTACATCCGGTCCAATACAGTGCTTAAATGGTTTACTATTTGTAATACCGCGGACTCCAATTGAAGAAATACCCGAGATTAGATTTTCTTGCATGACCCTAGAGAGAAAATTTCCGTGATGAAGGCCAGAGTAGGGAACGTAATCACCTAAATCACTATGCGCATCGAAATGTATTAGATATGGTTTTATTGCAGAAAATGAACGAATTGATGGATAGGAGATAGAATGATCCCCTCCTATTATAACTGGAGTAGCGCCTGCATTTCGGATTCTGTCTATCGATTTAGTAATCCTATTGAAGACCTGTTCTTGTGATTCTCCCGGGTGAATCACTACATTCCCGATATCGGCGAGTTTATTTTTTTTAAAAAGCTCTACTCCACGAGCGTTATCAAATGTCCCCCTACTATCGGAAACATCTATTTGACTCGACCTATTTCTAATTGCCTTGGGTGCAGAATGTGGACCAACACCTACTTTACGATTTGATGAATATGGTATGCCAATGAATACGTAATCGTAAGATTTGGAATCATTGAACTTAGGACATTGCATAAAACTGGGTTTTACGGATTCAGTTGTTTGTTTTTGTAAAAATTCAAAATATTCATCTTTACTATCATCAACTAGGAAGGAGTTTTCTATTAGAGTTAAAACTAGACTATATATCTTTGAATCTCTTTCTAATTCGCAGAGTTTAAGGTTCGATTTATTATCTCTATCTTTAAAGAAATAATTATAAATCTGGTTTTCAATTTTGACTCGTTTATTATTTATCCGATTCATTAAGATGGTAAAATCGTCGTTATTAGACTCGACAGTAATATGTCGTGAAGGAACATATTGAGTTTTCAATTCCTTAACCTCAATTGCAATGCAGTTGCCCGCACAATTTTATAAATACTTGTGATCGTGAATTGTAGGATCAATGCCTTCGCAAAAAACATCCAAATATCAGCGAATTCTAAAGAAGAAAATCGAATTTTTTCTAGCATTTTTTCTGACCCCGTAAGAATTGGTGTCATCCAATTGAAAATGTCGATCAACATCCAAAACGAAATCTCACTTAGTATGTATACTAGATAGATGTAGAATACAGATTTTAGAAACGTGTATACAGATAGTATGACTCTTGAAGTAAGACTCATATCACTCGGAAAATGAAATGATCTACCTTTAAAAATAGCTTGCGGAAAGTCGATCATAAGCCTATGCGAGTTCTTTTGTAGATTTGGAATTCCTGTAGCGTCCGAGAACACCCAATAGCCATCAGTTTTAATAAACGGGATTAGATTATAGATAGTCTTAATGTCTATAAAAAGAATAGCTAAAAGAAGAATCATCGAATCGGAGTAATAGGCAAATACGAAAAGAATCAACGAAATGATGAGGTCAAAATATACTCCTCCTAGATTAACAACGCACCTTTGCCCTCTCTTCAATTCCCAGGCCCTCGAAACGTCGGCGTACATGACCGGCATAAACAAGTATATTCCGACACCAATGGTGAAATCCTTTATTTTGTAATAATGCAATGCCGAGGCGTGTCCAAACTCATGAAAAAATAATGATATGATCGAAATAAGTAGAAAAATGGCAAACTGTGAAAAAATAAGATCTGGATCTATGTATGAAGGTTCCATCACAGCGAAGTAGAATATTACCCTGGAAATAAAACCTAAAAACATGACGCAAAATACGATTTGGGGCAAGAATGCTATTTTCAAAAAAGACGAAAAATAAGCGATTTGTTTTGATCCTAGCAATGAAATTTTCTTTAACTCTTCACTGGAAGGTTTCGATTTTTTCAAAATTTTATCTGAATGCTCGATTGAATTAAGCATCCCGTTTTCGATGACAACCTTTTTTAATAACTTTATTGTATCCGAATTTGTGACTAAAAAATCGTTGCCCGGAGTAGCATTTAACTCTTGGGTGATATCTGCAATCGAATTAGATCCGTCAATTAAACTAAGAAAATGTTCTACCTTTCGATTGACTATATGTCGACGGCTGCCGATTGTTAATAAAAATCGGCCACCTTCGTATTTTGTATCTAGTGGCACAACCTTGCATTCAGGGTTAAGTTCGGGAACAAAATCTATCGTAATATCGGTTGATTCGAGACTCATTGGATATATTACTTCCAGTGAATGGGTGAAAAAATCTATTGAAATATTTGAACAAGTTAGTTGACTGCTAATTCATTCGACTTGTTTTTTAGTAGTATAAAATCCGCAAGTGTTTCTACACTCTGAAATATTTCAGGCTTAACTCCATCGAAGCTCACATTATAAACTCGTGACAATTCGGAAGCAATTTCAAGAGCCTCTAGTGAATCTAAACCCAATCCAGGGTCACTAAATATACCGATCCGGTTTGAGTTTTCCGGACTAAAAGAAAGTACTTTGCAAACTATTGATTTTGTTAGATCATCCAACCATGAAAAGATTCCTCAGACAAAATCAGCGACAGGAACTCCTAGCCGAGCTGTCGCATGAGAACAACAAACGCTACGCTGATCGGATTCGCGTGATACTTCTAATCGACGGTGGCGAGACCCTCGTTGATATCGCCCGATTTCTCTTCCTAGATGAGGGGACAGTTCGAAACTGGCGGCGACGTTATGAGGAAGGTGGGATTGAGAAGCTGGTGAATGACCACTACATCGGTAGAGTTGCTCTACTCGATGAACAACAGCTAGCGGAGTTATCTGAAGAGCTAGCATCGCAAGTTTTTCCTACAACTAAAGCTGTCATTGAGCTAGTTGAGCAGCGTTTCGGCGTCGGCTACACAATTGGTGGTATGACTAGCCTACTTCATCGCCTAGGCTTTTCTTACAAGAAACCTAAGGGAGTCCCAGCAAAGGCGGATGCCGACAGTCAGCGTCAGTTCCTAAGGCGATATCGTGGCGCTAAGGTCCACGGTCCTGTGTACTTCGCAGATTCGACTCACCCAATGTTGAATCCAATACTGGCATCTGGCTGGATCAAGAAAGGCGAAGAGTTTTCCATTAAAACCAACTCTGGTAGGCAGCGGGTCAACATAAACGGGGCTGTCGAACTAGCCAGCTTGGATATTATTGCGAGAACCTGTGATACTGTAAATCAACGCTCAATATGCGATCTTCTTCGTGCAATCCGCCGGAAAAACCCGGACGAGCATAACCTCTACTTGGTTCTGGACAATGCGCCCTACAACCGATCTGGAGCAGTACGCAAGTTGGCAACACAGTTGAATATCAAGTTGCTCTATCTTCCACCGTACTCACCAAATTTAAACCCTATTGAACGGCTGTGGAAATTTATGAAGATAAAAATCATGGCTAATGAGCATTACGATACAATCGCAGAATTTAGGAAAGCTTTGTCGGAGTTCTTTCGCGGCATCCGAAAATATCGTTCTGAACTCGAATCTCTATTAACTGATAACTTTTCTATTATGCAAGCTTGAGATCGGAAAATTCAAACCGGATCGGTATATCTTGCAGATCCGTTTTACGGCATTGTGCCATTAACAGCATTATCCAAAGATAGAAAGTCAATTCGTGATTTGTCAGAAACCACTGGCAGATACTATGCAGACATTAAGTCTAAAGTATACTATCTACACAGAAATAAAAGCTACTGGAACGATGCTAATAAATATGCTCCTCACCATATCAGCTTCGTAAAAGATGAGTATCTGCCTGACGAAAATGATTGGATTTCAAATAAACTAATTATTTCAGGTGGTGTTGATATGATCCCAACCTTTGTCAGCTTAGGTGGCCAGTTTGAATTTCTGAAAAAAAACGCACCAAAACCTTCGTTTCACCGATCGCCTCAGACAAAAATTCGCTTTTATCAATTTACTGAAAAGGGACGTAACGTCTTATCTGCTTATCAGCGTCAGATCATCTCTAGGTTGATGCGCGAAGAAATGGAGAATAAATTTGTAAAACGGAAAATTGGAAGGTTTACCTCAACTATCATCCCAAATGAGAGCTTTGGTGGTTTGAATCCGAAGCAATACAAAGAGCGAGAAGCTATCGATAAAAAGCTGCCAAATAATTGGCCAGACGATTTGTTCATTCTTGTGGGGGTTCCCCATGGTTGGGGTGCTATAAGCAAAATCTTTGAACGCTACAAAAAACACATAGTCGTTATTGAAGAATCCAAGGGCGGTAAAAGCTATGAAAAAAATAAAAAACCACATCTGGAACTATCGGCTATTTATGTTGAACCTAAGGAATCGACACTTCAGATGAGTCAGCTCTTGTCAAAAAGAACTTTCGTCCCTAAGGATATGAATAAGGAATCATGGCTTGATAAGTATGCTAGTTTAAAACACCAAAAAGATCGTGAAGCCATGTACAGTCGAATTCATTTCGACTCTCTTGTCACGGATCCAAGTATCATTCCTATTTCAAAATTCGTTTTGCGCGGAATTTCAGTTAATGGCTGGAAACTTGATGGAGTAGACGATGCAATTGGTAAATCGTATCTTTGGAAGTTTCGGTATATGGAATGAAATGAAGATATTTTTCAAACAGTAGAGCGGTCGCATTTAGCCGCTCATTTACCAATAATTTGAAGGCAGGGATCTACAAACAAATATAAAACCCAAATAGAGAAAATTACTCAAGGTGAGTTGGCTGGAAAAGCGGCGCAAGATCTAACTAAAGCAATTGCCATCTCATTAGCAGCAACTGCTATCATATCGATAATTTAAACCCATAGGCCTACAGTCTTCAAACAATAAAGATTGGCTTTAAAGCTACTTTAACAATCAATTAATATCTTCAATAAACTGATCCATAGCAGCAAAGGCCCGTCTTGCCGAACGAGGATTATACTCAGCAAATCCAGGTGTATTAGCCGTGGGATCCGTAAATGAGTGAACTGTTTGGCTGTAGTTGATGAGTGTCCAATCAACTCCAGCATTAGTCATTTCTGCTTCAAAAGCGCGAATTTGAGCTTGAGGCACAATAGGATCATCAAAGCCATTCAAAATTAATACTGGCGCTTTAATATTTTTGGCGTCGTCAGGATTAGGACTATCTAAATTCCCGTGGAAGGAGACAAAGCCATTTAGTTCAGCGCCATCTCTAGCCAATTCTAAACTTGCCGTGCCCCCAAAACAGAATCCAATGGCTGTGATAGTGTCGGTTCCCTTGTTGGTTGATTTAAGCTGGCTAAGTGCAACCTGTGCTCTGAGTCGTAACTGATCACGGTCACCTCGTAAGGCTCCCGATGCTGCGGCAGCTTCCTCAGGATTTTGTGGGCGGGTACTAACACCGTAGACATCTACTAGAAACACATTGTAGCCACGCAATGCCAGCTTACGCGCTTTATCTACCGAGGCTTGCGTATCGGGTCCTAACCAGTTAGGAAACATCAATAGGGTTTCGTCACTAGGCTTCATGCTCGGAACCCATCTAGAAAGGTAGGTTTCCGCATCAATCTCATACTCTACGATGGATTCTCCCCAGGCCAATTCAATCTTGGTTTCTTTCGCTACAGCATTTTTAGCATGTACGAAGGTGCTTGAAAATCCAAGACCTACCATTATAGAAACAGTAACTAATACATTGGCAATCATGATATCTCCTGTATTGTTCGATAATAAACGTTGTATAGTGTCCCCATGCTACCCTACTAGATAGATGGATAAAACCTCACAAGGTGCAGCCAGATATGGCGTGTACTGAAAAAATTTAATCGAACGCAGGGATATCTTATGAAGAATACACCTCTACCCCCCGTTACCAGCCATGAGGACTGGCAACAACATCTAGCCGAAATAACTAGGTTGGAAAAAGAGCATACAAGAATAAAAGACCAAATTAACGCTAAGAGGCGTTTGCTACCTATGTACGAAGTTGATAGTACTTATAGGTTTGAAACCGAAAATGGTGAGAAGACGCTACTAGATCTATTTGATGGACGAAAGCAGCTCATCGTTTACCACTTCATGTTTGATACCGATTGGGAGCAAGGATGCGATGGTTGTTCATGGGTAGTAGACGCCATGTCTCATCCGGCACACTTACATGTTCGTAGCGTATCTTTGGTATTGGTGAGTAAGGCTCCGCTCAGTAAACTTTTGTCTTATAAAAAACGTATGGGCTGGACTTTGGATTGGGTATCCTCACAAGGATCTAGTTTCAATTCAGATTTTGGCGCAACCGTTGCGTCCGGGGAAAATCATGGAGTCAGTGTATTTATCTGCAATGACCGTAAAGTCTATCGTACCTACTTCACGACGGCTAGGGGTGTGGAGCATTTAGGTAGTCACTGGACCTATTTGGATTTGACCCCCTATGGTCGGCAAGAAGATTGGGAGAAATCGCCAGTAGGTTGGCCCCAACACAAAAAATACACGATAGAGAAGAGGCATGATGCTTATCAACATGATGGAAGAGTCAAAGAGTGATTATGGTTTTTCGTCTATGGCACAGGCTTGTTCGAGATAAGTCGCTATTTTCATGAGTTCTTCGTCAGTCACGGTGCTGACGAGGGCCTTCATTGAGGCTGCCATAGGCGTTGCACGTTTTCCATCTCGGATATAGATGGCTTGTTCTTGTAAGTATTGCTTGGTCTGTCCACACAATTTAGGCCAGTTAGGTGCCATGGGCCTATTGCCTTTCACCCCATGACAGGTGTGACACATTTTTTCCATATATAGCCTTTCACCAGAGCCAAATACTAGTCTGTTTCCTATTAAAAGACCAAATATAAAAAGAAAAACTTTGAAACAAGTAGTGTTCATGATTGGGACCCTTTTTCACAGATTTCAATAAGCAGGGTGTTGTCTTTCAAAGATGCAAAATCACCTAGGTTGTAGTAGCAGTAGGTCAGAGCCCATCCGATGAGGAATCCTACCATGGCAATGAAAAGCGATGGGAATCGGCCGGAGTTTTCTTCTGGGATAGCATACTCGTCCTCTAAAATCCCACTCTCCACTTTAGTCTTCATCAGGTTTCTCCTTTTGTTTTAACTCCCGTAAATAAACCACTAAATCTAGCGCGCGTTGACTAGCTACCACCGTGTTCTCTCGCTCAATACCCATATCTGCTAATTTTAAGATCACGTCTCCTTCCTCTGGAGCTGTTTTTTCTTCAAACAGAAAAGGGAAAGCAGGCATAATACTCCATGGTACGACGAGCTGTGGTTGATAAAGGTGGACAAGATGCCATTGGAGTGACGGATTCCGATCACCTATGTTGAACAAATCAGGACCCGTGCGCATGGTTCCTAATTGATGAGGATTTTGCCCAAAATAGTCTTTAGCTTCCGGTTGATGCCCCCAGCCTCGGAGATAATCTGGGCCAAAATTTTTGTGTCGGGGTTGCTGTGAGTGACAATAGACACAACCAAGATCGATGTATACAGCTCTTCCTCTTTGAGCCTGCTCACTCAATACTGGAGGAATGTTGGTGTGATCTATCTGTCTCAATATTGAAAAATGTGGAATGACCACCAATACTATTCCTGAAAGTGCTAGAATTATAATGGCACCAATGGTCACGAGGGTTTTATTCATGCTTACCTCGCATAGTGTTTTTATACTTCAAGAGTATTAGGATGAAGTGTAGGAAAAAGATCGCATGACCGATGAAAAGAAGAAGACCGCCGACGGTTCTTCCTTGGAGATACGGGATCGTAACCAAGGTTGATTCCATAAAAGCGGCGTTGGGGTCTAGCATCTTTTGACCTTGAAGCCAGCCACCGATCCCTAAGAACACAACGTAGATAACAATACCAATGATGGCCAAGTAGAAATGCAGTGAGATCAGCTTTCTATGAGGCCAATTGGTTTGAAGAACTTTGGGGATTACGAAGTAGGCTGCTCCGAAAAGAATAAATGAGGCAAAACCATAAGCCCCTAGATGAGCATGGGAAACGGTATAATGAGTAAAATGGGTTATTTGGCTTAAAGATCTAAGAGAGTGTAGGCTTCCTTGTACGCTAGCGAGGGTATACATTATTGCTCCCAGCACGATAAAGCGAAGGGCGGTTTGCTCCTTCACGATAGCCAGGTGCTTGAATGCTGTCATATGGTGATTCACAGCCACTGCGATCACGGGAACAAACATCATCATGCTCATAATAATCGAGATGGTGACCACGTAGTTTGGAACAGGTCCCCCAATGAGATGATGGACTCCGACATTACTGTAAAACAGGGCTAGAGTCCAAAAACCCAAAAATGAAAGGCTATAGGAGTAAATAGGTCGACCGATGGCTTTGGGAATAATATAGTAGGCGATGCCGAGACTCATCGGAGTAAACCATAAGCCAAGGGCATTATGAGCAAACCACCAATTGACTAAAGCATGCTCTACTCCCTGATGAAATTTGGTCATATTGCCAATCAGAAAAAGAATGGGAAACCAAAGTAGAGCCGCCAATATATACCAGACTGAGACATAAAGATGCCTGACCTTTGACCTGTTGATGGAATGCAGTGCAGGAATGGCGATGAGTCCTCCCGCGATCGCAATCGTCAGGTCTGACCAGAACGGCATTTCTAACCATTCAACACCTTCTGAGAATCCCAGGAGTATGGCACCCAAACCTCCAGCTATGGCTATATTCCACAAAACCCCACCTACGAATATGAATCGACTGCCTGAAATTGATGCATGAACGAGTCTGGGTAAGAGCCAAGTAGCGATCCCTATAACACCAAGTGAAAGCCAACCATAGGCGACCGAGTTTAAATGAAAGGTGCGCACTCGACCAAATGTTAGGAACTCGTATTGGGTTAAAAAATTTGGATGATGAAGTTTGATTGAGGCGATCATCCCCGCCACGGAGCCTGCTAAAAGCCAGATAGTTGCCATAAAAAGCAAATAAATGACGTGGCCTCTCGTTGATTCATCCAGATGCTGCCATCGTTTTGCTGTTTTTTTGTCGATAGACTCAGAGTGGACTTGGTCATCACCATCGAAAATTACCATACCCGATCGATTGGAGATGCTCATACCGTGGTTATAAAAAATATAGGCTACCACCAATATTCCAATCAGTGTGAGAATAGCGCTAAGACCTGAGAGACTAAGTAGTGTTTCGAACATGGGTTCCCTCTAGAATACCTTTTGTTATATATAAAGGTGATGTCTGGCTTTTACCATGCAGTAAAAATCGTCAATTTTTAAAAAGACCAATGTTTTTAGGTGCTAACTATTCCTTGGGATATTGATAGACGGAGTTAAATTGGAAACACTAAACCGACCTGACGAACAAATATTCGATCTTGATGTTGGGCAAGTTGTTCGCGATCACGGAACAAAACTAAACTGGCTCATTCGTCTGCGTTGGATAGCAGCCTTAGGACAGCTCATTGTGATTCCTGTTGGTTACAGTCAAGGGTTTATTCTGGGGCAGTACATACCCTGGATACTATTTGGAGCCCTGCTACTCCTATGCACTAACTTCGCGACTTGGAAGCTATACCCCCATCAAAAGTCAGTCTCAGAATGGACCCTCTTCGCTCATTTATGCATTGATTTTGTGTTTTTTACCTATTTCTTGGATTTGTCTTCGGGCTTTAACAATCCACTTATTAATCTTTGTTTCTTGCATTTTGCGATTGTTGGTTTGAGTGTAAGAAGACCATTTAGTATTGCCTTCGTAATATGGGCCGCATTACTATTAAGTTTGGTGTTCGGGCGAACGATTTCAAATCCTTTTGCTCCGCGGATGATTACTTATTTTATGATATATCTCATGATTGGTTCGACCATATTGATGATCACCCAATGGTTTTCGGAGACTATGTCCCGCTATAAGGAATCTCTCTATAGTTTACGAATTCAGATGGGTAGAGTTGATCAATTGCGGGCGAGCGGTCTCATTGCCGCAAACCTTTGTCATGAGCTAGCTACTCCACTCAATCATGCAGTCCTTAAGTTGGATGATTTGCGTTCACACGAGTTGTCAGAAGAAAAGATAAAGGTTTTCGATGATATTGAGTCTAGCTTAGTGGGCTGTGGTGAGAGACTCAGAAGGGTGTTTTCAGATACCTCAATGGACGAACAGCAACAGTTTATCAATACTGATATACCAAAATTAGTCAGTAGTACGGCGCGAAGTTGGTGCTCCCATCTTTGGCCTCATTTGCAGCTTGAAGTAAAAATTCCGGAAAAGGCGTTTTATAAACCTCTGCCTAAGATACTATTTATTCGAACGCTTCTCGATTTGCTAGATAACGCCCGGGCAGCGGTGGACAAAGATCACGGCAAGATTCAATTGACAGTTCTAGAGAAGTCCAACGGTGGCATTGAAATAACGGTGGAGGATAACGGCTCTGGATTTTCTGACGAAATTCGTGAGCAAATTGGGAGTCCTTTCTTAACTGACAAAACGGATGGTGTAGGTCTGGGACTTTTTACGGCATCTCATTTAGCGTTTCATTTGGGTGGTAATCTTATAGTATCCACATCTTCGCTAGGTGGGGCAAAGGTCAGTTTGATTTTTTAGGCGGGAAATATGATGCAAAGCATTCTTATTCTAGATGATGATGATCAATTCAGAATCACCCTTGAAAGCAGTTTTAAAAGACTACATTACCATACCTCTTCCATCGCAAAAATAAGCCAATATTATGGTCTTAGTGCCAGGAATTTTGATTTCGCGGTGATTGATTTACAGCTAGAAAAGGGTACGAGTTTACCTTTGATTCCCGTATTGAGAAAGCACCTGCCTAACTGTCGTATCTTGGTGCTGACTGGTTTTGGTACAGTAACTGCCGCTGTAAAAGCGATCAAGAGCGGTGCTGACCAGTTCATTCATAAGCCTGCGACTATGAGTCAGATCCTTACCGCTCTCAACACTAATGCGGAGAGTCTGGAAGATGTTCCCATCGAAGCACCCACCCTTGCCCGCTATGAACGTGACTACATTGAGTTTGTATTAAGTAGTTGTGGAGGCAATATTTCAAAGGCAGCTCGACAACTAGGTATACATAGGCAAAGTCTTCAAAAAAAGCTAAAATCGTTTCCTCCGCAAGCTAAGGTGGACCGCATCTAGGTCTTTGGTCCTCTCATATCCCTTTTAAGAAGATTTTGGTATAGTACAGAAACTGTTACGAAAGTCTGGATTTTTGAGGAGTCGTCATGAGTCATCATAATGCAAGTCTAAGCACTATCATCAGATCAGCAAGACAAAAAGGCGCAAGTGATGTGCATTTGGATTGTGGGCTCCCGCCTGCTTTACGGGTAGACGGAAAGATTACGTTTCTCGATGAAGCCATCACAGCAACTAAACTCAACGAATGGGTGATCGGTTTGTTAGGGCCAGATCGTTGGGAGTACTTGCAAGAGCGCAAGTCCATTGATCTTTCGGAAATTATTGGTGGTCTTCGTTGTCGCTTGAACATTTTTTTCTCTCTACGAGGAGTGAGTCTTGCCATTCGTATCCTCTACGATCATCAGGTAAGTATTGATTCCATGAATCTTCATCCGATATTTAAGGAGATCTCCACTCATCGCCAGGGTCTTATTCTTGTCTGTGGATCTACCGGCTCAGGAAAATCAACTACTCTTGCGGCTTTGGTGCATGAGATGAATCTAAGAGAAAGTCTCAATATCATTACCATCGAAAATCCCATTGAATATGTTATGAAACCAATTAAATCTATGATTCGCCAGCGAGAAGTTGGGATCAGTGTTGATACGTTTTTTGATGGAGTGCGCGATGCCTTACGGGAAGATCCAGATGTGATCATGGTTGGTGAGATAAGAGACGGAGATACCGCTCGGGCTACCTTAAGGGCTGCTGATACGGGGCATTTGGTCCTTGGGACCCTCCATGGTTCGAACTGTACGGAAGCCCTCCAACGTATGACCTCACTGTGTCAGAGCGAGCAGCAAGAGGGAGTTTTACATCAGTTAGCGGGTTGCCTTAAGGCGGTCATAAGCCAGAAGCTTGTATACCTCCCAGAAAGAAAAATGCGCGTACCGCTCTGTGAAATTCTTATTCCAAATACCGCTACGAAAAGTGTGTTGCACTCGAATCAGTTGGTTAAAATCCAAGATACCCTGGCAAGTGGCCGAGACAATGGTTCTTTGACATTTAAGTGGTATCAGGATTGGCTTGATGCCAAGACTAACTTTCATTATCCAAAGCCGAGTGAGCCTCCCGCAGAAAGCTCAGAAACGATTGAATCGGGTCAGAAGGATCTTTGGAAACTTGCTACTAAGAAAACGAGATCAGGCAAGCAAACGATGAAACAAAGTCAGAGCGATCTAGAAATCACCGACGATGGTGAGGACTTGATGGATATCATTCAGGATCTGGAGCGATGATTCTAGGATAGGGTTTCTGAGCCTATCGAATATTCATAAAGTATTGATTTCATATATAAAATAGTGGACTTATGGTTTCTTTTTGTTTTGAGTGAGAGTCGTTCAAATCTAAAAGCGAACCTAGTCTTAAAGCCCCTTGAAAAAACTCTTTCTAAGGGTGCAATCTTTCTCGGCTCCTCGCGTCACTGTCTTGATAGAAAAAGATATGACATTCTTGGGGGAACTAATATGAGAGCAATTTCACATAAAATTTCACTAGTACTACTTTGCAGTGGGTTGGCCCATGCATCTTTTGCAGAAGAGCAATACTCCGACGAAGTTGGCGTTGAGCGAAGTATCGCATCGGCGGAAGCATTAACAGTATCTGAAGTTCTTCAGCATCCAGACTTCGACGCTCTGCCGAAGACGAATCCTATGATTCAGGTTATTATAGAGATCGAAGCCTTAAAGGCAGGAAATCCGGAGATGAGCGACAGACAGCTTGTAATGATTATTGGTCAACGGCTTAAGCATATGAATCGCGCGCGAGGTCATGCCCGTAACTCAGTCTCTAGCGTTTATGATCAGTGGCAAAACCTGACTACTGCCGAACAGATTCTTGTAGCGACGCATCCCGCAAATGCTGCTCTAACCTACATGACAAAAGACTTAGCTTACGAATTGACTCAGACTCATCAGGGACGCAACGGCCTAGGCGACCCTTCCGATGCTTTTAGACACGCTATCTGGAATGCCATCATGAGTCGATACATTAGTAAGTCTTGGGCAGAGGATTTTGCAACTGCCCATGAAGACAAGACTGAAGATGAGCTCAATCAAACGGCTGCCGATGGATACAGCGAGCGAGAACACAAGGCTATGGACTTGCATAATAACGAGCAAGGTCGAGATTGTTGGTCAGTTTGGACTGATACTATTATCACCACTAGTGATGAGGACTTGGTGGAGCGCGTAAAAGAGAAGCTTTCTCAGGATAAACTCATCTGGCTCCATCCATAGTCATACCACAGTTTGAGAATACCGCAGATCTAAAAGATTTGGCGGTAATCTTTAACTACCTAGTATATTTACACAGGAATGCGGGAGGGTCTAATGAAACGTCTACTGATTGCTTTAGGTTTGTTCTCTATTATTGCCTTAGCCGCTCTGCACTGGCTTCGGGAATCTAGTGGCACTTCGTCAGGTTTAACTGTAACTGTTGTGAATCAGAGTGATAGGTCTTTTCATGGTTCGATCAGA
Source organism: Pseudobacteriovorax sp. (assembly GCA_013215145.1). GTDB lineage: Bacteria > Bdellovibrionota_B > Oligoflexia > Oligoflexales > Oligoflexaceae > DT-89. The sequence goes on along the minus strand of JABSRP010000050.1, from coordinate 25,638 downwards.
TTGAATGATGATCTAGTTTTGCATAAGCTCGACATACCAGGACATAGCAATGAGAGCTTCGAGCTCTCCATGAAGTTTATACATCGATGGTTAGACTCTCAAAATAGTACAACAGGTAGACTCTCTGTTAGTTACGAAACTGAAGAGCACAAGGACTCTGTTGAGCTATTTGGGTATATTCCTAGAGGTGATGATTTTTTAAATGGAAGAGAGATTACTGTGACTCAACCCGAGGATGGAGTCCCCCAAGTATTCTTGAAACCGAAAATCTAGACTCAGTAAGATAAGCTCAGCTTGAAAAGCTGAGCAAAGGTCCGATATTTGATCTTTGTTTTCCAATTAGTCAATGTCACAGAAACAGTGAGCATAGACATGTTTGGGATCGTTGAATTGAGTTAAAATTTCAAGTTTACTTGCGATTTTAGACAACAATCTTGAATATAGCTTCTGTTCATCGGATGTCACGAATTCAGCGAACCACTTAGCACTGGCGGAGTTCATGATTTGTTCCACCAACTGCTCTTTTTTACTACGCTCCCTTTGAAACGGGATGCTCTCGTAGTCTGTTAGTTTCGCCAGTTGAGCAGCCGAAAGTATCGCAGCATCAAGATCACCAATGTCATCTACAAGGCCAATTTCTAACGCTTTTTTACCCGACCAAACTCTACCCTGCGCAATTTTATCGACGGCATTTCGATCCATATCTCGCCCATGACTAACAACATCCAAAAACCGATCGTAGCCTTTTTCCACAGAAAGCTGAATAATCTGACTAACCTCTTCCTTCATAGGAAGCCCGATTTCCATAGACCCGGTTATCCAATGAGACCCCACCCCATCCTTGGTCAAGCCTAACTCAGCAAAGGGTTTTTCCAATGTAGGAAACATGCCAAAAATCCCTATAGAGCCCGTAATAGTAGTATCCATCGCTATAATTTTATCTGCATCGGCAGCAATCCAATACCCTCCAGAGGCGGCAAGGGTTCCCATAGAAATTACGACGGGCTTCCCAGCGGCTTGGGTGGCTAGCAGCTCTTGGCGAATGACTTCTGAGGCGTAGGCGCTGCCACCAGGGCTATCGACGCGCATAACGATCGCTTTGACGTTTTCGTGGTTTCTGGCTCTTCTAATGATTTGCGCGAAGGTGTCGCCTCCGATTTGCCCTTCTTTTTGATTACCATCAACAATTGTACCTTTAGCTGTAATTACAGCAATCTTTGGTTTGTCGTTAGGTATTCTGGGAGTATTGGTAGCCTTCGCATACTGATTGAGGGTGATATATTTAAAGTTATCTCCTTTTTCATTCTTACCCGTCTTTTCAATCATAAGATTTCGAAATGCTACTCGATCTATGACTTTATCGACTAAGCCTGCATTAAGAGCGATCTGAGCTAAATCACCCTTGTTTTCTTTAGAGAGCTCCACCATAGATTCTATATAGGAGTCAACAGCCTGAGCTTCGATCTTACGTGCTGAGGAAATATCCTCGCGAAATCTCGCCCAGATATCATCCAAATACTCTTTATTAGCCAGTTTTGCTTCGTCAGACATAGTGTTGCGGATGAAAGGTTCGATGGCTGATTTGAAGGTTCCTACTTTGAATATATGAAAATTCACGCCTAGCTTATCGAGCATATCCTTCATATAGAGGCGGAAACGACCATAGCCTTCGAGTACGACCGCTCCAAATGGATTGATCATCACGTCATCGGCAAGAGAGGCTAAATAATACTGCGATTGGGATAATGCTCCAGCGTAGCTAACAGTTGCTTTACCAGAGGCCTTGAATTGTTCCATCGCTGTTCGAATCACCTGTAATTGAGTGAGAGAAGCAGCAGTCATTTTTCGAGGATCTATATATATCCCTGTGATCCGTTCATCGTCTTTTGCCCGTTCTATGCTTTCTACAATATCGGACAGTAGAGTCTGACTATCCTGGTCTGAACCCATTTGACTGCCTAGGCTATCGAAAGGACTTTTGTGATCCAACTGCTCTACGATGGCTCCTTTAGGGTTCAGGACTAAATAGGAACCATCTTCGATCGCAATCTTATCTTTCGATAAGGGGACAGCAATCAGGGCCACCAATAGTATCAGAACAAAAGTGTAGATGAAGGCTTTTGAGCCATACTCAAAAACTTTCCACAAATTTTTCATTGTGTTGAGGATCATGGTAAAAATCTCCTTTGGTTTGACTGGGTCAGGATTGTAGCCCCGAATTTTCTATCACAAATATTTACTCTCTTTACTACTATGAATTTCGATTGTAAGGCACATGTCATTTTGATAAATGCTAGGCCTAATAAGTAGGTGGTTTGCTTGTTTTGGTTGGCTTTGGAAAAGGATAGTGTTAATTTGGCGCGTTAATGGACTAGTGTCAAATCCAAATATCGTTTTCTGCTTGTAAGTCGCTTTGTTCATTCCCAGTGTTTATGACTCCTTTGGGTTCGAATAGCAATACTTTAGACTTTACTGGTGCTTCAGGTTTGTGCCGCAAGCCTTTTTTGACAATATACAGTTCGCCTTCACTTAGACTAACTGTTTCGCTTTCAAGATGGATCAAGATGTGCCCCTCGAGCACTAGAAAGGCTTCGTCTGTTTCAGAATGATCGTGCCACACAAATTCTCCCTCAAACCAGGCGACTTTGAACTGATAGTCATTAAGTTCTGCTACAACTTTGGGAGACCAGCTTTCATCGAATTTCTTAAAAGTTTCTTTTAGGTTTACGCTTTTTTCCTTCACAAGTCTCTCCTAGGTCAATAGTTGTCAGGTTTTACTGAAAGACGCTACCTTAATTCATCGAATCAAGCTTGACCATTTGTCAAATCGGATTGGAAAGCTTAGCTTAATCGCTTTTCTTTCAGAATATTAATTTCTAGCTCAAGTTCGCGAATGACTTTTCGGCTGCCATTATTTTCTTTAAGATCACTAAGTTTTTTCATGAGCATAACTTCTTTGGGAAGGGCGCCTGATTTGGCGAGGTATTCGGTCATGACATCACCTTGTTTGAAATCTATGATCTCACCACTACCTTTGAGGTTTTTAAATTGTCCTTCTTCTAAAGCCTTGTTTATCGCCTGTTCAGCTAAAAATTCAAAAATTTCCATGAAAACCCCTTCCCCTTGGAAACTCACTAACCGACGCTAACATGTAGTTATTTTGATAAACAATAGATATATGACGCATCGATGTTAAGTCACTGCGAGCAGGAGGGAAAATTTTCTTCGACTCTATAGCCAATAGTATATATCAAAAAGAGCTCTTACTGCGTTTTTTCCTAACAATGATGGAGATTTATGAGATTTTTTGTAACTCTAGGACTCTAAAAGTAATGGAAGGAGCTCGTAGCTAATCATAGGATTAAGACTCTCGACAAAACGTGTCTTTTCTTTATCAGGGCTAAGAATAGATCCCCGCAAAATACAGTGAGAAAGATCTTGGTCATTGGCACCCATAGCAGTCGCCAATACACAGCCTTCGGATTTGAATCCGCAGAAGACGAAAAAATCGCTTTCCAAATCTTTTATGAGTTTTAAAAACTCTTCACTCCGAAAGCTATTGCCGTGAACTTTATGCGCAATCAAGTCGCCGGATACAAACTTTAGTTGAGGAATTATCGCCGCTTCGTGATCTGTAGCCTGACGATTTTCAATATCTTTGACAAAGATTATGGGGAAATTGCTTCTACGAAATGTGTCGATTGCATAGTTGATCATTTCAATGCTCTCGTCCAGATCCTCAAGACGCTCTCTATATTTATCAATAAATTCGACTTGCATATCGATGACTACTAATGTCGGTTGTTTTGGTTTCATCTGAGACTCCTATTTCATATCCTAAGAACCCGTTCTATCATCGTTTTCTTTTTTCATCTTTAGTTCATCTGTTTACTGATATCACAAAAAATCGTGGATAAAAACATTTTACGCAAGATGAGAGAAAGATGAAAAAAATAATTTTGTTACTGATTGGAGTTATGGTCCTATTTCTGTCAAATGATTTTAGTTCGTTTGCTGTGACAAAGGACAATAAAGGTATACGAAGGCAAATAGAGACCATAGTAAACTATGTACAAACACAGTATCAATCCGAAAGGTTTACCGAAAGTCAGTCTCAGTTTGGACCTGACTTTTTTCTTTTGTATGCCCCATTAGCAAAACGTCAGGAGGTCATGGACATGCAGTTTATGGCAGTCTTATCTTACTTAAATCATAAAGTTTTGAGAGTTCATGCAAATTCCTGTGATCTTCGACGCTGCAAATTAAGTCTTGAGACTAAAAATGATTTAAACACGCAGGAGATTCAAATACTGAACAACTGGTATACAGATTTACTACTATTTCACGACTTAAAGCGAAGGAATGTGACGGAGGCGACGATAAAGGACAGGAGATTCGAAATTGAGTTGATTCTCTTAACAGATGATCAGGTAAATACGATTAAAAGTGAGTTGAAGGACATGGAATGGATTGGTGAAATTCTGGCGGAAAAAATAACTTTGGATTTAGAGGAAGCCAAAACAAAAGAGGGTTTTCAATGGTTTGTTGGTACTGCAGTCAAAAATCTCAGTGACCAAGATTATTTACCTAGATTGAAAGGTATACAGTCCAGTTGTGATAAGATCTCCTGTAAATCTATGCTTGTATTTACTGAGTCAGCCTCGGAGGAAATCCTAAAAGTTCGGTTGAACCTCTTAGCGAAAGCTCTGTCGGCTTACTTTAAGAAAAAAGGTGAGTCGGTCTTGATTGGTGAGGAATGTTCTTCAAAAGACAACTGTTTTCTTGAGATCTCGAAGTAATAAGCCATCACTTGCATTGCCTGATGTTTCGGCTAGACCCTGGCAGTTAAATCTGCCATGTTATGCGATGTTACATATGTCTGAATAGCCATAATGGGAGGTTCTAATGAAGACAATAGTCTTAAATGACGGCAGAAAATTACCGGCTATAGGTCTGGGTACCTGGAAGTCTACTGAAGAAGGGGAAGCTTATCAGGCGGTCCGGAAGGCTCTTGACATTGGTTATCGTCATATTGATTGTGCGCATATTTATGGCAATGAGGCTGAGATTGGGCGGGCGATCAGCGATAGCATCTCTGATGGCATATGTAGTCGTGACGATTTATGGATCACATCGAAACTGTGGAATAATAGCCATGAATCTGAGCGAGTCCTCGAAGCCTGTAAGTTTACCTTAGAGCAGCTTAATCTTGACTATCTGGATCTATATTTGATGCATTGGCCTATTGCCTTTCGTTCGGATGTCATGGCCCCCGAAAATGCGAATGGGTTTCTGAGCCTCGAGGACGTTCCTCTTAGTGAAACATGGGGTGCTCTTTTGTCATTGCAAGAAAAGGGTCTTTCTCGGTCGGTTGGTGTGTCTAATTTTTCTGCTCGCAGATTGCAGGAAATTATTGACAGTAGTGGCTGTGCCCCAGCTGTCAATCAGGTAGAATTACATCCCTTCTTACCCCAAAGGGAACTGTTTGATTTTTGTCAAAAGCAAAATATTCATCTGACAGCGTATTCTCCTCTCGGCTCTAACGATCGGCCAGACGTATTAAAACGTCCGGATGAAAAACCAATTCTGGATAACGATACCATTGCTGCTATCGCCAACGAACATCAAACGACGCCCGCTCGTGTTCTTATTGCTTGGGCTGTTCAGCGTGGGACATCAGTCATCCCAAAATCTACTAATGCCGAACGTTTAGCTGAAAATCTTTCAGCAAGTCAGTTGGTTTTGACCGAAACTAATATGAAGCAGATTTCACAGTTGGAAACCGGCCTTAGGTATGTAAACCCAGTCATGTGGTTTGGCGAAGAGTCACCTTACAATGAAAAAGATCAGTGGGATTAGTTTTGGTGAGGGCAGTCTAAACCTCGGATGTTAGCTGCCCTCGATAAAGTGATCGTCAGAAACCCAAATCACAATCACGAGAAAAACATACTGCAATGATTATCTATTTATTAAGGCACGCGCAATCCTATCCCCAGTTTGATGTATCCACCGAAAATTGGCCTTTAAGTCCAAAAGGGGATAGGCAAGCCGGACAACTTGTATCCGTACTCGAGTCATTGTCTATTGATAAAGTATATTCAAGTCCGTACAAACGCTGTCTAGATACGATTAAGCCATTTATCGATAAGCATGATATTCCATGTGAGATCCATGACGAGCTTAGAGAATGTCATGTTACCCATAAATTCATGGCCAAGGAGGAATTTTTGAAAGTCTTCGAGAAATCTTGGGAAGACTTTTCTTTTTGCCTTGAGGATGGTGAAAGTTGCCAAGAGGCACAGAAACGAATAGTTGATTTTTTGAATGGCTTAGAGGCAAATGGAAACCATAACTTATTGCTTTCCAGCCACGGAAATTTGATTGGTTTGTTATTAAATCATATCGATAGGTCCTTTGGATCGAATGATGCGAATCAACTGATGAACCCAGATATCAAAAAACTGAAGATTGGACGACATATAGAATGGGATAGGAGCTTTGACTCTAAATCCATTCTTTGTGATTTCTACAGTGACTTAGATAATGTTCCCGTGAAATATCATCATGATTCATAACGATTTATAGCCTAAATGAAAGCGTCCCAATGATTAACTGACTCGGGCACCGAGAGAATAAACCAATCTGATTTTTTGAGTTAAAATATGAATCGAGCCACAAACTTAGTCCATCTAAATCATGAATTTTTAAAAGTAAGGATTAAGGAACTAGACCTTAAACTTTGGTGGATTGCCGAACAAATCAAAGTTGACCGAAAAACACTGTCAAGATGGGTGAATGGAAGAGTAAAATGGGCGCAAAGAGTCAATGCCAAAAGCCTTGCGGGAATTTTGGAATGTCCGATGGAGCACATGATACATCTTGACGAGATTGAAGAATTTGCCAGTAGCAAAGAACTCGGTGAGGCTGCAAAACTTATGGAGCAGGAAAAGCTTTTCGAATTGGTCTCTGCGAAAGATAAGTTTCCGCTTTTGGAAAGTTTGATCAAGGCCACAATCCAATCTCATCTGCCCCAGAGCTTGCTCGGTACACTTTATAACTATCTTTCCGTCAGTAAATGGCAGCAGTCCATGTGTGAGGATGCCTTGTATTTTGCAGAAAAGGCTCTAAAAATAGGTGAGGCTATTGGTGATCCTATCGTTATGAGTAAGGCCTTTATGAATAAAGGTATTGTTCTTGCAAAACTAGATCGATTGGAAGAAGCCCTGCAAGTACACGAAGATAATTTTTATGGTTACTGTCATAACATTCCTATGGCTCAGGCTACGGCTATGGGTAACATTGGATCAGTCTTCTGGCGACTTGAGCGTTACACAGAGGCCGCAGATGCCCACGTTAAATCTCTTTCTTTTTATCAAAAAGTAGAAGGAGAAAAGCCTTTTGTCGCAATGGCGATCAGTGCTCAAGTATTGTTTTTAATTTATATGGCAGAAAAGAACTTTGCCAAAGCCAAAGAGTATCTCGATAAGTTCGAAGAATTTTCTCAGCTAGGAGAATACACACGAGGCAGGAAGCTTTTTAATCTCTCCAGATCAGAATACTATTGGGCGATTCAAGACCTCTCTAAGTTTGAGACGTTTTTCTCCGCTTACACTGATGATATGCTGAATTTGTCGAAAGAAGATTATGCCTTACGAACAGGACGACTGTATATAGCTAAAAATGAAGTTACAGAAGGTTTGAGTATTCTAAAACAAGCCCTAGAGTCTCATAAAGATTCTTATGAACGCGAACGATTGGAAACCGAGATCCAAAGAGCTCAGTTGCTGATAGATAGTTAGCTAGCATTCATTTTAGTTTAGCAAGTCAAAGATCCATGATTCTAAGGTGCGGCTGCCATGGATATCAGCCATGCAAAGCAATCTGAACTCCATTTGCGATGTTCCCATTGTCTAAAAAATAAATGAAATATTTCAGCTAATCATAAGTCTTATTCTGGATGCGAGGCAAAGCTATCTTTGTTTCGTATAAACCATTTTCACAGGTTGTTTTGGGCTCGAGTCTAAAACTAAATAAGGGAGACGTATTTTATGAAAAAAAGCATCTTATTATTAGCAACTTTGATGAGTTCCTCACTCATGGCAAGACCCGATTTTTCTACAGGAAGCGAGGTCATATGTCAGGCTCAGTTCATCGGAGCAATTTATAGCGAGAGGACAAATAACTGTCATTTTGTGACTGTAACCGGTTGTTCAAATCCTCTCCCCTATTCGAGCATCGAGGAATGCCTATTGGATAACGATCATGATCACGGTCATGATAACGATGATGATTTGGCGGGAGACGGCGATTAAACTGCTGACCGCTGTCATGATAGGAAACCTTCAAAGTCTAGATCGATTTTAAGGCGCTCCATCATCACTTTGGTTTGGTTTCTGCCCGATAGCCAAACCAAATTTCGTAGCCGATAACTTTCGTATTACCACTACTCGCCTGAAACTTCGTATTTTCAACAATGCTGGTGATACAGTGCTCAAAACGAGGATGGTCAAATTCAGACCGAGAAATACGGGAGCCTACTACTTGACCATTCGCTCTTATCTCAAAGCTAACCGCTACTTCACCTTGGGGACGGCTTTTCACCATTCCCTCGTTTCTACGCAGGTAGCCGTTGACGCCGTCGATGGGATCCGTGATTTGATCCTTGTATTTGTAGCGCTTTCTGGTTTTGGATTCTGGTAAGTAGTTTTTCGTCATCTCTTTGTCCTTCATCAAGGAAAAACAATGATTCATCTCGCTACGTTTTTCCTCCAAAGACTTCATGATTTGCTTTGGACTTAACGCCCCTTCGATCTTTGTGTAATTTTTAATAGTGGTGGAAGATTTGTTCTGATGACCAGCTGAGGTTTCCGTTAGTACTGGCGAAACATTAGAACCGGTATCTACGATGGGGCGGTATACGGTCTTTTTTGTGCTAGAGCAGGAGCTTAGAATCATAGCCGCGAAAGAGATGATTGCGGAGCAGGTCAGCGACATCCTTGAAACATTAGTCATTTTAATAGTCCTTGAAAAAGAAAAAGTTCCTAGCTTTTCAAATAATCCAGTGACCTTTGGGTAGAGTCGGTAAGGATCAATGCAGTGAAAGTACTATAGTTCAAAATGGTAAATGGCAAGAGAATATTTCCCATCGAGTTACTTAGCTATCTAAAATCACTGGAGTAAATAATGAAATGTCTCAAAATCAAAAAAGCGTCCTATTTCGAATTTGATCGCTCAAGCTACCTGATTATCGACTACTCAATTTTTTCGAAGATTTACCGATGCTTAACTCACAAAAGAACGGTTTTGAGAAGTCATGTCCCACTTTATTTTTATATGCTTCATTTTCGGACTTTCGCAAATATCCTTTGCGAAAGTCATTGATATCTCGTCGGAGGACTTTGATGGTCGAGGATTTGGCGAGGATAGTTATTGGTATTTAGGAGACGAGACTTATGCGGCTGTGAAGAGCACGCAGTTCGAAGAGAAATTTAAGCCTGGGCATTCGGAATTCCTTAACTTCGGTATGCTGCAGCCCGATCTCTGGGTCCGCTATGACTTTAATAATCCGTTCCCCACCACGCAAACGATATACTTATTCGACCAAGTAAACTCCGCCGAGGAATTAAGTGTTTATGTTGAGACTGGAACCAGGTCAACACTAGCCTCTGAAGATAGTATTCATAGCCGTATCGTCCCCATTCAACTAGCACCTGGAAAACAGACGAGAGTATTTATCAAGCGATTCGTTAATGGTTCCCAGAAACAAAGTTGGTCGTTTTATCTCGATCGTGAGCTGATCACAGAAAAAATCCGCTCCTCTGAGCGTAACTGGGCAGTGTTGCAAGCTGTCTTTGTTATGACGATTTTCTTCAATCTTATGCTACTATTTGCCTATAAATCGATCGTATATATCTACTATCTACTTTATATTCTCAGTTTTGCTATCGCGGCAACGACCAAATGGTCCATTGTCGGAGGTATTCATCTGGCAGAGTGGACGATAGTGTTAGGCTCTATTGTCGCGATTTTTAGTAGCCTCTTTAGCATTGAATTTTTGAATCTAAGGCGTCCAGGCTTACGTTGGGGTCGATTCTTTCATGTCGGGGTTATTGCTTTGTCAGCAGGTGTTATCATGATAACCTGGATCAGTCCGACGGCCGGCCCCCCTATTTTCTTTCCCCTAAACTTTGTCGCTGCTATTGCATCCCTATGCATTGCTAGTTATGCCTTCTACCGAGAAAGAGAAATACACTGTTTGATTTATATCATTTCCTATGGCGTTTTTTTGTCAGGAGCTGCAACACAAATGGCTATTTGGGCGGGACATTTCCCTATGCTAGCTGATCAGAATCATCTCATTTTTTATGCTAGTGGTTTGGAAAATGTACTGATGCTTGTCGCTCTTGGTTATAAAGTATACAGCTCGGAAAACGAGCGTATCCGCAATTACCAAGAACTAAGACACAGTTACGCCCAACTCGCCAAAACCTACTTTCCCCATCAACTTAATATGATTAGGTCGGGACGTGAGCTAGAGTCTACGATGCCTATTGCTGAAAAAACTGCTACAGTCATCGCATTTGATGTCGTTGCTAGTTCTAAGGCATTGTTTCCCGGCTTTAAAGATAGCCTCGAGAAGTTCTTTGGTCGATGTCGCCATATTGCAGCAGGTAACTATGATGGCGAGAACCTACTTGCCAATGGCTTTATCATTAAAGAAATGGGCGACGGATTTTTATGCAGCGTGGGATTTCCTTTTTTGTCGCCGGATGAATCTCGACAATCCCACAGTGCGGTGCTCTTAGCTGAGCGCTTTGTCGAGGAGTTTCGGAAAGTGATGGTAGAAGCCGGATACCCTCGTTCGATTCATTGTGCCGTTGGGATCGCAAGAGGACCGGTAGAGGGATACTTTTCCAAAGCACAAGTCGTACGCTATGATTTGTTTGGGCGAGGGATTGTTCTTGCAACTCGCTATGAATCAGCTAGACGACTGTTATTCCAAAATATAGGGGAATGCACTGTGGTGATCCTTCAAGATGAGGTTTTTCATTCGTTACCTGAGGACGTTAAAGGATTGTATAAATCCTTTAGTCTTTCCAAACCACAGCAACAGATCAGGGACGATCCTGGGGCTACAGTATTTTACTACAGGGAATATCAAGATGTCGTTTTTGACGAGGTTGGTTAACACATCAAATCTGAATCAAACGAGAAAGCTCAATAAACGAAGCAATATAATCTATGTCTATATCCCGCTTACGCATTCCAAGATGAAGCTTTTTCTTAATGCCGTGCTTGCCCAATTTAACAGGAACTAAGGGGAAATGATCTTGCTGTTCAATAACCAACCACCTAGGTAAGGCAGCGACTCCTCTGCCGCAGGCGACCATTTGCAGCATCATTTCGGTAGTTTCCATGAGCTTATGCTGTTTGGGTAGAATGCCAGAAGGTGTTAGAAATAAGCTAAAAACATCGAGGCGTTCTACGGGAACGGGATATGTGATAAGAACCTCATTGGCAAGTTGTTTCGGGACAATATGATCCTGGTTATGGAGAGGGTGGGAATCGTTGACGACTAAAACTTGCTCATAATCAAAGACGGGCTCGAAGACTAGTCCTTTTAACTTTTTTAGGGGATCAGGTGTGATCAACACATCGATATCTTGATTATACAAAGCCTCAACTCCTCCGAAGGCAAACTTTTGGTTCACATCAAGATCTACATTTGGCCAAGACCTGAGGAATGGGCTAGCGACTTTTAGAAGCCACTGATAGCAAGGGTGACATTCCATACCTACGCGGAGAGTGCCCCGTTCGCCCTTGGCAAATTGTTGGAGTTGCGCTTCGGCCCTTTCCAATTGTGGCAGGACCCTGTTAGCGATAGAGAGCAGATGCTCGCCACCTTGCGTGAGGTGCATTTGTTTGCCATCTCGCCGCCATATCTTGAGATTGAAGTTGTCCTCAAGTTTACGAATCGAATGGCTCAAAGCCGATTGAGTGACATGTAGACTGTCGGCTGCTGATGTTACGGACCCTTGTGTATGTATCGCGCGAACAATCTCTAGATGCATCCGCTCAATTCTTGCCATATTGACTATCCTTGTTTTAATTATGAGTAAAACTCATGAATGCCGTAATATTTATCATTTTTGTTCATGAAATGAAATCGATATGATGGAAATCTAACGAACTAGATAATCCTTTTGTACGAGGTAGAATATGAGCAAATCACATAATCTTGGGTACCCGCGCATTGGCGAGCATCGTGAACTAAAGCGAGTGACGGAGAAATACTGGAAAGGCGAGATCTCTGTAGACGAGCTTATCCAGCAAGGCAAAGACATCCGACGCGTAAACTGGTTAAAACAGAAAGACGCTGGAATTGATTTGATTCCGGTGAATGATTTTTCCTTTTACGACCAAACCTTGGATATGAGCTGCCTGTTGGGAAATATTCCCCCCCGATTTCGGTGGGCAGGCGGGATGACTGATGTGAATACCGTTTTTACGGTGGCACGTGGGACTGAAGGCGGCGCCTCTCTGGTTACTGGTGAAAAGGACTGTCAGACTGGGAAGGTCTCTACGTTCGCGAGTGAAATGACTAAGTGGTTTGATACGAATTATCATTACATTGTTCCCGAATTTAAAGCCGATACTAGTTTCGCCCTAAGTAGTTCAAAGGTCTTTGATGAATTCGAAGAGGCTAAGGCTCTAGGTATCAATGCAAAACCAGTTTTACTCGGTCCCGTTAGCTATCTTTCACTAGGAAAGGTCCAAGATGCAGAGAACCCAGACTTTGACCAGTTCACTTTGTTAGATAGTTTGTTAAGTGTTTACGAAGAGATTTTAACCAAACTGAGCCAGTCTGGGGCTGAATGGATACAGCTCGACGAACCAGTGTTTTCCACAGATTTGGATGATAAGCAATTACAGGCGATAAAAGCCTCCTACGATCGTCTATCTAAAGTAAAGGGCTCCACTAAGCTTCTTGTAACCAGTTACTTTAGTGGCATCCGAAATTATCTAGACACCTATCTGTCTCTACCAGTTGATGCCTTACACTTCGATATGGTTCGCGGACGAGATGATTTAGAAAGGGTGGTAGACGCTTTCCCAGAAGATAAAATTCTATCACTGGGAGTGATTGACGGGCGCAATATTTGGAAAAATAATCTTGAATCTTCCATTGAGATTTTAGAAAAAGCAACCGTTAAGCTAGGAAAAGATCGTGTATGGGTGGCGCCAAGCTGCTCGTTACTCCATAGTCCAGTTACCCTAAATAATGAGGCCAAGTTGGATGACGAGTTGAAGAATTGGCTTTCCTTCGCTGACGAAAAACTTCGTGAAGTAGTGTTTTTAGGCCAGCATCTCAATGGTGAAAGTGACCTAGCATTCTTAGCTGCAAATCAGCAAGCCATAACCTCTCGGAAACATAGTAAGCGCATTCATAATTCACTAGTTAAGTCCAGACTAGCCAAAATGCAAGATAGTGACCTTAATCGTAAGTCGGAATTTAACGAAAGGCAGAGTAAGCAGAGGGATAAACTCAATCTGCCAGATTTTCCTACGACAACCATTGGCTCTTTCCCTCAGACAAAAGAGATTCGTCAGGCTAGGGCAAAATTCAAGAAGAATGAGTTGAGTGAAGCGGAATATCAAAACTTTTTAAAAGAAGAAACCCGCAAATGCGTTTCATTCCAGGACGAGGCCGGTATTGATATGCTGGTTCATGGTGAGTTTGAACGAAACGATATGGTGGAATACTTTGGTGAGTGCTTAGAGGGTTTTGCCTTCACTAGCCATGGTTGGGTGCAGAGTTATGGATCTCGCTATGTGAAGCCACCAGTGATTTTTGGTGATGTGAGCCGACCAAAACCAATGACCGTGTATTGGTCTCAGTATGCCCAGTCTCTAACAACAAGGCCGGTAAAGGGCATGCTAACAGGTCCAGTCACCATCTTGCAATGGAGCTTTGTCCGCGATGACCAACCACGATCGGAAACCGCTTTTCAAATTGGTCTAGCGATCCGTGATGAGGTGGTTGATCTAGAAACTGCCGGTATTGCGGCAATTCAAATTGACGAGCCAGCATTTAGAGAGGGACTTCCTTTGCATCATAGCGAATGGAAAGACTATCTAGATTGGGCCGTGAAGGCGTTTCGCTTAAGTGCCTGTGGCGTCAAAGATGAGACACAGATTCACACTCACATGTGCTACTCTGAATTTAATGACATCATACACTCAATTGCCGACATGGATGCTGACGTCATTACCATTGAGACAAGCCGATCCAATATGGAGCTGTTAGAAGCCTTCGTAGACTTTAAGTATCCTAATGAGATCGGGCCGGGAGTATATGATATCCACTCGCCAAGGGTTCCTCCCACTCTAGAGATGGCTAACCTAATGGATAAAGCCAAAGGTGTTATCGATCCGCGGAACCTCTGGGTAAATCCAGATTGTGGATTAAAAACCAGGCATTGGGATGAGGTTATCCCGTCGCTAACTCATATGGTATCTGCTGCGAAACAGCTCCGAGCAGAGCTGAGGGGATAGTCTTAAACTATAGCTTAATCCGGTTGAATGTGCTCAACCGGATTAAGCACAAACTAAGAGTCTTATTAAAACAAAGTCAATTTAACAGTGGCGCAGTCATCGATCGCCGGTTACACAGCGCGATCTGATGATCTTAGGTCATTGATTAGGTATTGATAGGCGTTATCAAAAGGCAATGGTTTAGAAAATAGGTAGCCTTGACCATAGTCGCAGCCCATGCGTTTCAAGCTTTGATAATCCTCGTCCGTTTCGATTCCTTCAGCAATAGAACTGAGCTCCATACCAGAGGCCATACTAGCGATTGCCTGAGTGACAACCCGCATTTTTTTTCCTGACTTCATACTTCGAACAAAAGACTGGTCTATCTTCAGAACATCAATATCAAATTGATTGAAGTAGCTTAGACTTGAGTATCCAGTTCCAAAATCATCTAAGGCCACCAAAAAACCTTCGGCCCGCGACATCTTAATTGCCTGAAGGGCTGTGGTTCCCTCCATCAAACACCTTTCAGTTACTTCAAGTTTAATATTTTTTGGTGAAAGGGAATAATTCGCTACTGTCGCCTCAAGATGATTCATGAAGTTAACATCATGAAACTGGCGACCAGAAATATTAATACTCATAAAGATTTTGTTTTTAATATTACCCTTAGAAAGTGCTCCCTCAAATTTGGCCAAGCATTCACAGGCTTTTTCTATCACCCATTTTCCAATTGGTACGATTAAACTCGTCTCTTCAGCGATTTCCATAAATACATCGGGCCTCACCATCCCTCTTGTAGGGCAGTTCCATCGAATCAAAGCTTCGAACCCCACAATCTTACATGTCTCCATAGAAACAATTGGCTGAAAATGAAGTTGAAACTCTTTTTCGTCGAGACCTTGCTTAAGATCTGCTTCCAGTTTTAGGCGCTCTAAAGCATCTAACTTTTGCTGTTCTTTATCTTCGCTTGCTATAACTTTCGCATCAGATGCCTTAAGATTGATCAGGCCCTTGACTTGAGACTGGTTTGAGAATCTAACATGTTTAAGAAGGACGTTTATCAGTAACCTGACCACTGGATCGGCGGCTTGAAACCTTTCCGATAAGGCTTCACTCGATACGATAATTAAGATACAGGGCTCCATGGCTGTTGCTGACGCGGAACGAGGGGAACCATCGAGAACAGACATCTCACCGAAAATCTCTCCTACTCCGAGAGTTGTAAGTACTGCAGTCTCGGCGTCTGAGGTAACTGAGACCTCTACCCGGCCACTTTCGATAATGTAGGCGCAGTCGCCAGTTTCACCTTGTGTAAATATTTTTTCGCCTTCGGAAAAGAAACGCTTTTGTGCTCGTTCCAGCAAAGTATATGTCCTTCCCCAAGGTAGAAAGAAGCTAAAAACTTCCTTTGGTTTGTCTATAGCTTATTTTCCCAGGGGAGGGTCTTAAATGCAAGTACTTGCATTTATTGATTTTTAAAAAAAAATTGAATTACGGAACGAAATCCAACATATCAAGTCTTTTGTGATTGTGCGAAATCAAACCAATATCAACCCTCATCTATCTGTCATTGCAATGGGCAGAGTTTTCCAATCATTAGTAAAAAACTCTATTTAGCTGTTTTCTTAGAAGCATTGGCAACCAGTCATGCTCCCATCGGGGTGTTTCAATAGAGGTTGAAAGCCAAACCAACAAGTGAGTTTGGACGTGATCTCAATTAATTTATTTCATGTGTTTAATAGGAAGAAATAAGAAGATTTCCAAAGATTCACAATGAAAAATAATCAGGGATCTGATTTGTTCAGAAGCATTTTGTGGCAGTAATAGATTGTTTAACACACATGATAAAAGTCACAGATGCTTAATCTACTTATATCTTCCAGCAGTTATGCACAAAGATCAAAATTTCTATTCATAGTAACTTTCCTAATACTCTCATTATATTTTTAGGTGAAAAAGATAGACATAATAAAGTTGTTTATTCGCCTGAGGTAATTTGCTAATCGAATAAATACATACCCGACTAGTTATCCATGCGAGGAATTTATGAAAAAACTCATTTTATCATCTTGGGCGATGTTTTTTGGCCTTACGGTTGTTGCGCAAGAAACAACACCTAGCTCACCAGCGGATCGTCAATTACTCAAAGATTCCAGGAAGTTTATTGTCTACCCCAATTATACTGGGGAAGAGAAGCAACGTGTTGCCGATCAGGCAGCCTTGATGCTTAGCAGTTATGCGAATAGAGAATCGAAAATAGTTTTTTATGGCGAAGATGTCGATGCGGTTCGACGCATCGAAGACGTATCTAAGATCGCAACTCGTCTTGATGACGCCGATCTTCACGAGCGTATTGGAGATATTTTTAGCTCTCAAAGAGACTTGCACCTGAGCTATTCAAAACCGGCACCATATGGATGTTTTGTTGTTGGACAATTATTTAGCTTAAGGGAAGTTTATTCTTCGGGAAGGGATAGGCGCGCTGTTGTATCTACCGTAACACAAATTGATTTGGTTCCAGAGATGAGCCAAGTCTCAGTGGGCGATGAGCTCCTTTTTGTTGGTGATGTTAGACTCGATGCGGCCGTGAAACGTATTATCAACGATGGTGGCGGTGCTAATAATTTTGGTGGGTTTCTACGGGGGCTACAGGCGATAACGTTCAAATCATTGAGACGAGGCGTTGTTCCTGAAGCAGATGAGCAGACCTTTACGTTTAAAAGATCAACTACCGGGGAAATCTACCGCTTAACCCTGCCTTGGGTGACTCGAGGAAATGCAGAATGCCTTGGCCTTGAGGATGATACTGACGATGTTGCCACAACGTCGACCATTAATGATTCTTTTGGTGAGGTGGTGTCTGAAAATGTCTTTCAACAAGAATTCAATCAATTCTATAACCAGCGATCTCCAATGAGTGAATCTCAAAATGAGTTGATCGTAAACCCAACAAATGATGAAACGATTTTTTGGGGTACTTTTGATCAGAGGGGAAAGACTTACGGCTACCTGAATATTACTGGAATGATACCTTCCACCTCCATCGTTGATGGTTATCTAACCATCGCTGGTTTATTGGTGAACGAACTAAAAGATACCGAAGGTTTGATCATTGATGTTCGCAATAATGGTGGTGGTGCTGTCGTGTACGCCGAGGCCCTTATTCAACTGTTTACCCAAAATGAAGTCACTCCCTATGGATATAGGCCTATTCTTTCGCCTCTTAACGAGTTGATAATCTCCAACCTTGAGGCTAGGGGGCCTGCATTTAAGGAGAGCTACGATAACGCCTCTTCCGACGCGACTTTTGCAAATACCACCCAGATTACCAGTCAGTTTTTTGCAAATAACTGGATTGGTCAAGCTTATTTCAAACCCGTAGCTGTTCTAACGAATGCTGCATGCTATTCGGCTTGCGATCTCTTTACGGGTCTAATGCAGGACTTTACAGATGCTACCATTTGGGGAGAAGACTTGCTAACTGGCGCCGGTGGTGCCACCGTCGTCAATCATAATGGGTTTTTCGTTGGTTCTTTGGGGCTCGATCAGGTGCCAGAATCTGGAGTAGAGGTCCTTCCTGGAGGACAAAACATCAGCTTGGCCTGGTTACAGACGGTTCGGACCGGAAAAAACCAAAATCGTCTTATCGAAGATCGTGGTGTTCTTGCTGATCGACGCGCTCGACCAACTGTTCGCGATGTTCAGGAAAACGGGAACGGTCAACTGAAGCGGATAGCGAATGATTTACGATATCTATCTTTCGACAAGACTAGTTCTGTATCCTTCGAAGAGAATATAGCTGGCACTAACTTCGAAGATTTCTCTGATGCATGGCTGGGTTTTACGGTTCCGGTTACGATAGGTACGCAACTAACAGCACAAGCCACCGTCACGCAAACCGATCGCGTAGAGGTTTATGTTGCTGGCGAAAGAATTGATAGCATTCGTCCGAAGCGGCCTTGGGGAACTTCAGTGATCAATGTTTCGGTACCGAACACGGGGTCATCTGTATTGGTAGAGTTAAGAGGTATCCAGTTTGGTGACCTTGCTTGGCGGACGATTCGTCAGTTTCAAATTGAGCCACCCCCCGCGACACAAAATTAGATCCACTGAGATCAAACGTATACCTAAAGAGTTAACATAGCCTCTAAATGTCTTAGGCCACCTTTTCTAAAGGTGGCCTCCCCTCCCAACTTAAAAAAATAAATCTCATATAAATTTGCCACTTATTTATTAAGAAAGTGATTTTTCTAAACCGCCACAAAAAGTATCGAGACAAACCTGTCTTGCGATGAACCTATTCATGTAGCTTGATTGCAGGGTTTTGTGTCGCCAAAAATCGACTATGCGACTTACATTTCATTGGAATTCTACATTGGGTAATCATCCATATCTCTTTTGACAAGCTTTACCTTCATTTTAAATTTATAGATTTCGCACCGTATTTAAGGATTTGAATTTGATGGCAATACATGCAAGTCTAATTGCCTCTAACTGAAATCTCATGGATAAAAATGCGAAAGGGGGGGGATATGAAACTCCATCTAGCTAGTTGGCTAGCTGTCATTGGTCTTACTGGGACGCTTGGTATTTGGGATGCAAACCGGACACCAGTTAAGGCTGATATTCAAAATGGTGAGGCTCGGACCAACCAGTTTTGGTGGCCGAATCAGCTCAATCTTCAGCCTCTACGTCAACAGTCTCCCAACTCGAATCCTATGGATCGAAATTTTAACTATGGACAGGCATTTGAAAAGCTCGATCTTGCTGCCGTTAAGAACGATATTAAAGCGCTGATGACGGCGTCTCAGGACTGGTGGCCCGCTGACTGGGGAAATTACGGACCCTTGTTTATTCGAATGGCTTGGCATGCTGCTGGTACCTACCGAACAGCCGATGGCCGAGGGGGAGCTGCTGGAGGGCAGTTGCGCTTCGAACCACTGAATAGCTGGCCTGATAACACCAACCTCGATAAGGCCCGACGCCTACTTTGGCCCGTAAAGAAAAAGTACGGCAAGTCACTTTCTTGGGCTGATCTCATGGTACTAACGGGCAATGTTGCAATGGAATCCATGGGCTTTAAGACCCTTGGATTTGCCGGTGGTCGGACTGATGACTGGGAACCTGATTTAGTTTATTGGGGCCCCGAAAAAGCCTTTCTAGCTTCCGAACGTCATGATGTTGGGGCCAATAAAAAGAGAAATCTCAAGGGGCCTTTAGCTGCAGCACGTATGGGATTAATCTATGTCAACCCCGAGGGCCCTAATGGTAACGGTGACCCTATCGCCGCTGCCTATGAGATCCGTCAGACATTTGGTCGCATGGCGATGAATGATGAAGAAACTGTGGCTCTCATTGCAGGTGGTCATACCTTTGGCAAGAGTCACGGCGCTCATAAGGGGGAATGTTTGGCCGCCGAACCAGCAGCAGCGCCTTTGGAGCAGCAAGGATTGGGTTGGAAAAATAAATGTGTTACTGGCAAGGGTAAAGACACCGTAACTAGCGGCCTAGAGGGAGCATGGACTCAAGCACCGACTCAATGGTCGATGTTATACCTGACAAATTTGTTTGCCTATGAATGGAAGCAGGTTAAGAGTCCTGCTGGGGCTATTCAATGGGTGCCTAAGGCAAAAGGTACCGATAAAATGGTGGCCGATGCCCATGTCAAAGGAAAGCGTAATCCCATAGTGATGCTCACCACTGATCTTTCACTAAAGATGGATCCGAGCTATAAAAAAATATCCGAGCGATTTTTAAAGAACCCCCAAGAATTTGAACGTGCATTTGCTCAGGCTTGGTTCAAACTTACCCATCGAGATATGGGTCCAAGAGCTCGGTATTTAGGTAGCGACATTCCGAAAGAGACCTTTGCCTGGCAAGATCCGATCCCGACTCTAAATCACGATTTAGTAGATGAGGGTGATATTAAGGATTTGAAAGAAGAGATTCTTGACACTGGCCTAACCGTTCCGGAGTTAGTGCGGGTGGCATGGGCATCAGCGTCTAGCTTTAGGGCGACTGATATGCGAGGTGGTGCCAATGGCGCTCGCATTCGTCTCGAACCTCAAATCAATTGGACCGTAAATAATCCTACGGAATTGAAGAAGGTTTTGGCTGCACTTGAAAACGTCCAGAAAGAATGGAATCAATCAAATAAGAGGACCCCAATTTCCATGGCTGATTTGATAGTATTGGGGGGAGCAGCAGCAATTGAAAAAGCCGCTTTGGATGGTGGATTTAAGATAGAGGTCCCCTTCAAGCCGGGTCGTATGGATGCTGGTCAAAAAGAGACAGATGTTGCATCGTTTGCAGCACTAGAACCCCATGCGGATGCCTTTCGAAATTACTTCAATCCAAAGGCAGCCTATAACTCTTCGCCCACATTTATGCTAGTTGAAAAAGCAGCCTTACTAGGCTTGACCGTACCAGAAATGACGGTTTTGATTGGTGGTATGAGGTCTCTAGGGGCCAATGCCATGGGCATCAAACATGGAATATTCACTGATAAGCCAGGTACCTTAAGCACAGATTATTTTGTTAGTCTGATGGATATGTCAGTTGAGTGGCGTAAGTCAAAGAAGGATCCAGGAATCTATGAAGCCTATGATCGAAAAACTAATAAACTCAGGTGGACCGCTACTCCCGTAGATCTTGTCTTTGGCTCTAACGCGGAGTTGAGAACCATTGCCGAAGTCTATGGTGCCGATGACGGAAAAGAGAAATTCATGAGAGACTTTGTGAATACCTGGTCGAAGATTATGGTAAACGACCGTTTCGAGCTTGGTGCTAAGCAATTTACCTACGCGAAACGATAAACTTAGCTATCTTATAGAAAAAAACTTGCAAGCTCAGTCTGTGAGCTTGCAAGTCAAGCTTTGTCCTGAATACAGAGTATTCATGGGATTGTGATGACACTAAAAGAATGCTCCAAAATCATATGGTTAAGCCTTATAATGCCTTAAGGTTTCTAGGACATCAGAAGGATCCAGCCTTTTCCGGTAGTCAGTATCATGAAAATCACGAATGACCGAGAGGTCACTAGCTAAGATAAGTGTCGACGCCAAAGGTAGCTTCCAATCATCCATACCATTGGCCGCACCGACGTCAAGACCAAACTCAAGGTATAATTTCTTAAGACTGTCTGGAAAACTAAATACTAGTCCATAAGACTCTGCAATTTGTAAGCCTGGATCAGACAGTACTAGGAATTCGAGATTGTTTTTTTCGATGGTACTCAAACTGTGATCAGGAGTCTCGGGGGTTACAGCAATTAGGGTGGCACCCAGTTCCTTAATATCAGCGAGAGCTCTTTGATAGGCCTTAAGTTCTAAGTTGCAGTAAGGGCACCAGCCACCGCGATAAAAGGTCAGAATTTTGGGGCCAGTGCTAATTTCAGATAGCCGTTGCTCTTTACCGTTTTGGTCTTTAAGGACGAAGTCTGGAGCCTTATCCCCAGTTTTGATGACCTTCGTTAACATATCGCTAGCGGATAATTCTGCCGTTGCTTGTTCCATAATCGCACGTTTTTCGCTTGGAACGTTTTGATTAAAAGAAGCGATGTAGTCATTGATTTCTTTTCCCAAAGACATAGGTACTCCTTAGGTTTGGTAAATGGTAATAGCGCTCCGCGCCGGGTTTTCAATTAGGTAATTCGTTCTAACGATCCGAATTGTTACAAAGAATAAAGGTCTTTTCCTATGTTACTTGTTAGTAAGCGCTGCCTGCTAGAAAATCCTGAAAAAAAATCATCACAAAAACAATCATATTTTCGTCGCTAATTTGAATCGAACACCGAAAGACGTTCATCCCGAAGCGAAACAAAACACTCTGTGACACATAGTATGGCTGTTGTCGTCGACCTAAGAGTGATAAAAACTGCCATGCTGGATAAATTTTTTTGAAAAGGGGGACTCTTAAATGATGAACAAAATTGTTGCGGCTTTTTTGGCATTGCTGTCTTCAGCGGCCATAGCCAAAGTAACTCTTAGTCCCGAAAGGCTTTGGGAGCTCAAGCGCATTTCGGACCCTTCCATCTCTCCCGATGGAAAAACCGCATTATTCAACGTCAAGTATTGGAGAGACACTGACGAACACTTTCAATCAGAAATTTGGTCGGTAGATATCGAAAACGGGCAAGAAACCTTGTACCTCCAAGGACCTTTTGTTTCCCATGCTCGTTTTAGCCCTGATGGAAAGTCGATCGCTTACCTCTCGAGATCAACGAAGGAAGAAAAACTGCAAATATTTTTACAGTCGCGATCTGGCAGTAAAGCAGTTCAGTTGACCGATGTCCCTGACGGTATATCTAGCTTTAAGTGGTATCCTAATAGTGACAAGATTATGTTTAGTACGAATGTTAAGCGTGGCCTATCTCTGGATGATTATAAAACATTCAAGGAAACAAAAAAGGGTTCTAAGGTCACGGCACAGGTCTACGAGAAACCATTTGTGCGCTATTGGGATAGGTGGCTAGATGACGATGTCGAGACTCACTTATTCTCGGTTGAGCTGAAGAGTCGAAGGCTAACTCCATTGACTCCGGGTAGTGGCTTCAGTTTACCACAGTTTAACATGAGTGTAGGGTCTACCTACGATGTCTCCCCAGATGGGATGAGCTATATCTTTGCCTACGATACGCAACATGATCTTGGTACAAGCACTGATTTAATTTACTATGATGGCAAGTCAAAGGCGTTTGTTAATATAACCCCCGAAAACCCGGCAAATGATTCATCGCCAAAGTTTGGGCCCGACGGACAGATTGCCTTTTTGCAATCTCGTATGCTAGGGTTTTACGCAGACAAACGTCGCATCCAAATATATGATCCAAAAACTAAAAAAACAAGACAAGTCGCAAAATCCTGGGACCGCAGTCCTTCTGGACTCTTATGGGGGGCTAAAGCGAAAGATCTGTGGAGTACTGTTGAAGATCAAGGTCGCGTTAAGGTTTTCCAAATTCCTCTGACAGATGACGTTCCGAAAGCCTTTACTGAAAAGTATTCTTACAGTTCTTTAGTCATGAATAGCGATGGTAGTCGCATGATAGCGTTGCAACAGAGTCTGTCATTTCCAAATCGATTGGTTAGCTTGGATGCCAACGGTGGCGCCCTAGTGCCGAAGCTTTTGAGTCGTCAAAATAAAGCTCAGCTCGAAAATACAGAGTTGGGAAAGGTGGAAAGCGTCACGTATAAAGGATCAAATGGACGTGATATCCAGATGTGGATCAATTACCCACCTAATTTTGATCCAAAGAAAAAATGGCCCGTATATCTTCTCATGCATGGCGGCCCTCATGGAGCTATCAATGATCAATTTCATTTTCGCTGGAATTCTCAAACCTTTGCATCTTGGGGCTATGTAGTAGCGTGGTATAACTTTCATGGATCCACGGGTTTTGGGCAGGAGTTCGCGGCATCAATCGTGAAAGACTGGCGGACGCTACCCTATCGAGATACAATCAAAGCGGCTGAGTTCTTAGGTTCAAAACCATGGGTTGATAAAAAAAGGATGGCCGCCGGAGGTGGTAGTTATGGAGGGTATTTGGCGACCACATTACTCGGAGCTGAGCATCCCTTCACAACCTTGATCAATCATGCAGGAGTGTTTAATTCATTTACCCAAGTAGGGGCCGACTACGGCGTTGGTAAAAATCTACGAGGTCCGTATTGGGACGATCAGTATAGTTTCCTTGAGCAATCTCCTCATTGGCATGCAGCGAAGTTTAAAACACCCACTCTCATTATTCATGGTCAGAAAGACTATCGTGTGCCTGTAAGTCATGCCCTCGAGAATTACAATGTCCTCAAGAAACTCGATGTGCCGACGAAACTAGTTTATTACCCCGATGAGAATCACTGGATATTAAAACGTCATAACTCTATTCATTGGTACGAAATCAAAGAAGATTGGCTGAGAAAGCATAATAAAGCACTAGACCGATCCTAAACTAACTAGGATATTTTTGCTCGGCATATGAAAAGACGATAGTTGTGCTCCGATATGGAGCACAACTTTATTTTCCTAGAATGGTTTTTGATTCTTAAAGTGTTTGGATTGGAATTTTTGGATGCGAAGAAAGCTTGGTCGTTTGACGTCAACGCTATCTGTCCCATCGGTAATGGTAACGGTTGGCTCACCGCCTTGATTGAATTGAGCTGAGCCTTTTAGATTGTGGTAAGTGAATTCAACGGAACCATTATCATAGTTTTCCTGATCAAAATTTCCCGTAACTCCTGAAAATGTCCCTAATCTGTAGGTTTTTGTCCTCTCGTCAAGTCCAGAACCAAATACAGATTGATAATCAGCGTACAGACCTCTGACGCAGTCTCCTTGATATCCAGCTAGATTAGTTGGTTTAAGGCAGGGTCCTCCTTGAGGAGTCGCTGTCAGTGACGAGAAATTGTCGTTAGTCTCCGACAAAATAGACCCATCTTCACTGAAGCTAATGGCTATCGTTAATCCGTCGTAGCGGAAAAATTCGGAGACCTGATTTCCGCACTTTGATGGAAAATCGTCTTCAAAAGTGAATCCAGTTAAATCATTTTCACAAGTTATGACGCCTGAAGACGTGACTGATTTCGTAATGAAAAGAAATCTACTTCCATTCAGAAATTCTTGGCTATCTTTGAAATCATCTTTCAATGACTGAAGACAGGCATCTGAAACAGAAAAATCAGAAACTGAGTAAGAAATCGTATTACCTTGAATATCTAAGCTGTAGGCTTCCTCTAATTCAATATCGTCACATTGGGGAACGTAGTCATCTGGTTCAACGTTGGTTTCCGAGCTCTCGTTGTTGCTAAGGAATGATATGATATCAAATTGAATAGAACTGCTTTCGATATCTTCTAATGTCAAAGCATCGGCTTGAGATGCATAATTTGAAAAACTAGAGACAGCTGTGGCATCCACGGCCTGAGATTTTCCACTGGATTCTTCTTTTTCTTCCTGCTTGCAAGAGACTGTAGCGATACTAGTGGTCAATAAACCAATGACCAAAAGGTTGCGTGAGCGCCTTTTCATATGTCTTGCCCCGCTTTGCAAGCGCACACTTAGCGGCTCTCAAATATTAGCTTCCAGTCATCAGTAATTGTTCATCTA